>NZ_CP042382.1:0-1260397 GCF_007954585.1 Pistricoccus aurantiacus | reverse complement strand
TATCGTCATGTCGTATGGGCATTAACCAAATAATTCACGATCGGTATCCTAACTCACTAATTCCTGTAGAAAAGACGTGAGCGCTTTCTTGGGATCATCCTCCTCTGAAACGATAATCTCGATTCCCCACTGTCCCAATACTTCCTGTGTCACGGGATTCGGTCTATTTGTGAAGACGTAAGACTTTGGCCTTGCAGAGGGCAGAACTGAGCGCCCCCACATTTCCGTCAATCGATAAAAAAGGAGTCGAATATTAATATCCGAGACACTGTATCCGATGAAGAGAACAGAATTTCCCAGGACGTCGTTGCTGAGCTTGATATCCAGCGGAGAGTCATAACTCAGTCGGTGAAAGTAACTGGTTTCGTCGAGTACGATTGAGTTTCCGTCATCGAAATCCCCGTGTAGTTTCACAATCTGACGCTGGCCCTCCGTTGCAGATACGAGGTCGGCAACGTTGGCGATTTTGTCAAATGGCACCTCGAACTTGTCGTGAGCCATTTCAAGCCATCGATCATAGTTGGTGGTGTAGATCCTTGAGAATCGTCCAAGGGTAATCAGTCGATGAATTTCGGACGTCGAGATGTCTGTAGTAGGCTTGTGCCATTCGCGATCCATCCAGCTTAGTAGCGGGCCCAAAGTACCTTTCTTTCTTTTGTAGTATTCGGCAAGCGCAAGCGGGGTACCATATGTGGAAAAGATCTTTGGGTCATAGCCCAACTCCAGTGCAATATGGGCGGTTAGCTCGCTCCAAGTAGGCAGACTAAGGTTGGCGGAAACCCCTGCGCCTACAAAAAGCATCAGTTTGCCGGCGCGATATGAATGTAGCAACTCGGCATTCATCTTATGTTCCCAAAGTTTTGAGGTATTCGGCGAATTGGTCGAGAGCTTTGCGACGCATAGAGATGGCGTCTTTGGCCGCCCCCATTTCAGCAAAGGTTTTGGTGTGACCGTTCGGGACGAAAACGCAGTCCCACTGGAAGTCCATTGGACCAGCCGGTACGAGAGGCACAGTTCCTTCAATGGAGCCGTAGAAAAAGCGGATCTCGCGCCCATCACAGTATCCGAGCACTGTTTTTGCGGTTACTGCGTCATCTCCGAGACCCGCTACAAGATCAACGAATCGATCTGCTTCCAGCTTGTCCCAAAAAATCTGGGTCAGCCCAGCTGGAAGCCCATTGAGACCGCTTAGGTAGAGCCCTGTATGTTCGACAAAAAGAGGGCGACCTATAACCTCAAATGCCTTGATTAATTTGTCCCGAACCAAGCGCTCGACGTCCTCGGTCTGTAACTCTTCAATTTTCCGCGACACAGGCACTACGTCCACCCCAACAGGGGTAAGAATTCGTTGCACCTCGTTGACCTTGTGCTGATTCCCGGACATGAATCGGATTTTCAATTTAGACCCTCTATGAAGGAGAACCGCTTGGCAACTTCGAATTGTTGGTAAATATCGATGGCAGATAGTCCCTCGGTCATAGCCATAGCATCATCCTCTGCAAGGCCTCGCTGATGAATTGCTGGGTTGTCCGAGCAAATAACAAAGGGGACCTGGTGACGCCGAAACTCGGACAGAGGATGGGCCTCGTCGGCAGGAACCGCTCCGGTGAGCCTGTTGCTGATTGGGCATACTTCGATGCAGATTTCCTGACTCGCCAAGTAATCTAACAAGTGAGGATCTTTGCTAGCCGCTGTACCATGGCCAATTCGGTCTGCGCCAAACAATTCCAAGGCTGCCCGAACGTTGTCCACGCGTCCGGTCTCACCGGCATGTATGGTGACTCCAAGCCCAAACCGGTCTTTTGCCTTTCGATACAGTGACGGCAATTCGCCTGGATACGCAATTTCTTCGTCACCAGCTAGATCCAGTCCCACCACATCGTGCGGCTCACCCAAGTTTTGATATGCCTGCAGAAGTGTAAACAGGGCAGCCGAGCTGTAGTCGCCACGGGTCACAGTGAGAATCAATCCAAAACGTATACCAAATTGGTCAGACGCGGCTCTGGACGACTCGATAAGGCGTTCCAGGGCCTGAGTAGGAGAGCAATTTTGCAAAGTCGCAAGGTACAAAACACTACTTCGGAGTTCCACAAAGCGCACATTGCTTTCCGAAAGACTAGCAAAGACCGCTAAGGTAATGCGATTCAAATTCTCGCGTTTTTTAGGAAAGAGACGCAAAACCTGCCAAGGGGTCAGGTATGACGCTAGTGATTGACATGGGGTGTGCCGCACCAGGTCACGCTCAATTACAAAACCGTACGGCAATTCAACCAATTCGTCGGCAAGGATGTCTCGAATTGTCGATACCGGGATCGCTCCGTTCATATGCACATGAAGCTCTCCCCGTTCCCGTTCACAAAGTTCTGCAGCCAAGCTCTGTCTTACCGCCTTATGCTCGATTGCGCCAATCTGCTTTGTTGCTGGTTCAATCTGCCACTGATTCAATTGATATCCTTAAACAGGCAGCCATGAATGCCGTGCCTAAAAGCCACTCTATGTACAGTTGGACACGTAGTTCGTCCCCACTGGCTGTATCAGTATTATCTCAAGTCAAAGCACGAAGGGAGACGATTGGCCAGCTCGTCCCAAATACAGGTGAGTAGTTATTTCGAAGAGCATCTGACTTGTATCGCAGCAATTGAGCTAGGTGTTGCGGCAGATACTCCAAGCGATCAGGTCGTGGATGTCAGCTTTGGGTGATAGCACCTATGCACGGTAATTCTTGTGTCGGCCAATAGCGGACGTCTCCGCACTCCAATTCTTAGAACAACATCGATTTGCTACGCACTGCAGATAATCCCAAGATCACATCCAATAGTTTCTTTGAGAAACGTAGCAGCCGAAGCCATCACCATGTTTTGATCGGCCGTCCGGTTTGTCATTGAGAGACCGGGCTGAACCACGAGTATCTCCGCTTCAACCCGTTTAAATCGATAGGCCTTCACAATGTTGTTCAACACCACCGAGCTACCCGCGAGGAACCGACTAGGGCGCACGGTATAATTTGCTAATTTCAGATTTCTGTTATTAATGTGTTGGCCAAGATCCCTAAAGCGCCATTTCCATTTTGCCGAGCGCACAGCCTGCGAACAAACTTCGACGACATCTTTCACGCGTTCGCCGGGCGTCTGGCCACCCGCGAATTTGCAGTGGACTAATACCATTCGAATACGATCCGGCTCCTCCTTCAGGCAAACCAAGTCGGCCGCTTCGCCCGCGCCGTCATCGTCGAACACTACATCGAAACCGCCTTGGACGAAATGTTGCGCGGTTCTCCATTGAATTGATTCCCGGCGCTCCTGTCCATTTCGCCAGATGGATTCAACCGTTATATCCACGCCCTGCCAGTTCCACGCTTCGAACTGCCTCTCATCAATTGCTAGCTCTCGTGGATCTTGGGGCTTGATCAGAAGATTTCCATCCAACTCAGAAAGATCCACAAAGCGGACCAAAGGTGGATAGGCACTGAAATACTCCGATGTACGGTATTCACGATTCCCGATCTTAGTCGTTAAATCATTTCCATACGTCTGTTGAACCTGAAAACCGTTTTCGCCTCCAATCGTCAAAGTAAACGCGGCGAACTCAGGACAGTCGTCCGTACTAAGTACGAAATGCACGTCATTCCCTTCCGTCTCAAGAAGCTGAATATCAATCAGGTATAGTGGCCATTCTTCATTTTCGGACGTAAATATTACCCGTTCCTCGGATATGCCCAACAGCTCTGCCGGCCACTCTACAGTAAGTACCGTTACATCTGGCAGCCTGTCGACTTCTTGTGGAATCAGCACATTCGCAATGATGTCGGCAACGTTAATAGTATCGTCCATGAGCTTCGAGCCGACTGCCTTACACCAACGGATAAGTGAAGGAATAGAACCTTGTTCTCTTGACCATACGCGTCCTTTATATGAACACCCGATCGCGATCCTATTTCCTTCTTCCCAACCCGTCCCGCTGACGTTGTTCTTGACGGAACCGGCTCGCTCGGAAACGCCAAGCGCCAGGGCGACATCGGCTCCGGTGTACATGGCGAAGCTCAGATTTCGCCTACCGTGCTTCTTCACACCTAGACTTTGAAACATCAGTCGGTTGATTCGGCCAAGTGAACGGAACACCTGTTCCCCGCTGATCAAGGAAACCGAGTCAGATACTGCCTGGGCTAGCTCCTGGAACATAGAGCCATGGTCTGTTGAAGACAAGAATAGAAGCCTCGAATTTTCGTCATAATGCAGCACAAACAGAGCCCATTCCCGATCACAGACTTCTTTGGATTGCAGCCAGCGTACGCGTGGCTCATTCCTTGTAACAAAATACAAAGTACTTGTTTGTTCATGTAGCCAAACTGCATGAACATGACGACCTTTTCCTAGGCCCGTATAGAACCTGGTTGGAAGGAATTGCTCTGCGCGATAAACCACCGTACTAAAAATTGGGCGAAGCAACTTGTGCGAAATGGAAACGTCATCGTCAGCTGGCTTATCCAACCTTCGCGATGACTGAAGAAATTCGATCAGCTCCGCATGCCCTTGGGCAGCTTCTGAACTGAGTTCGCTTAACAATTTATTCCAATCGGCATCTTCACTATAAAGGCGTTCCAGCGCACCGGAAACTCGGGAATCTGCGATATTTGCGACGACAGTAGCATTGCCTATGTTCTGGCCTGCAACCCGGGTAAATCGGCCAGTAAATTGCAGAAGGATGGCTAGGCTTCGATGCATGTCGTGGACAGCCGCCACCTTCAGGCTAGGAAGATCGAATCCCTCTCCTAGCATGTTGACGCAGATCACGATCTTGGATCGGCCCGCTTTCAGATCCTCTACTCTAGTGTCGGTGCCACGGCTCTCCGAGTGAATTAAGACGGGCTCTAGATCGGGAGCTAGCTCCCTATAGATCTGCTCCACGACCTCAGCCCGGCCGATGCTCTCGCACCGGGCCATGAGCAAATGGTCGTATCCAGCACGCAGGTCTTCCCTTAGCTGCTGGACAGCTACCTCGGCAATCGCCTGATCTGCCTGCCCCTTGCCACGAACCTCACAGACAGGATTAAACTGGATCGACTTGAAGTAACCATCCCGCTGGGCATGGCCAAGCGGGTAGTTGAATATGACCTTTCCGTCGACGAGTCTCCCATCCCGCCTGAAAGGCGTAGCCGTAAACTGGAGAATGGGGACGTGGTTGAATGCATCCCTTATACGCGTCCAGTTGGAAGCCGGGACATGATGCGCCTCGTCCAAGATCAACGCTCTGCACTTTTGTGCCAATGCATCAAGGATCTCTCTTTGCGTGCCCACACCGATGGCACTAGCCGTGACCACCACGACGTTGCATGCATCAATCAGTTCAAGATCTTCAATCGTTTGCGGACGTTTGTTGATGATTCCGACGATAGGGTTGAGCACCGCTCCGGGTAGTACCTTGAGCTTCCTGAGCAACCCGAATGTAAGGAACTTTTGTACAGTCTGAGCTCGAAGAGAATCCCACGGAACTACAACCAGAAGTGGCGTCTTTCCAAAAGCCGCTAGGGTAGCCAGCATCGTTTCCGTCTTCCCAGTTCCAGTCGGCATCACAATCGTTGCCGGCTGATGCTCCAGGCTCCAGTGCGCCCCGATTGCATGCAAAGCGCCCAACTGCGGCGGCCTTAATCCTTCGTCCCCCGGCCTCACGGCTCCATTTTCCTGTTTGATTTCGGAACGGAAAGATAGTCGTCCGGTCCAAGAATTAGCAATTTCCCAAGCCACGCGAGGCCAACCATCCCGCGCAACCATTGCCTCAAATTCCTCGAGCAACCGATGGCTCATCCATTTATAGCCACTTCCTGGACGTTCTTTTAAGATACCATCCACACTGATCGGGCGAGCAATGCTCGGCCTTGAGGTCACCAGCACTCGCTCACCATTTGCTAGGTGCAAAATCGGCAACGTGGTTCTCGACGTAATCCGTTCTTCTTCTCGTTCCAATATCTGGATCTCGGCACCCTGCCGCAAGACATGCCGCACCCGTCCCTTAGGGAACGACATATTCACCACCAGAGGCGGTAATTGGATCATGATAAGTCCTCGCCGCACTCATCGTGCTTAATATCAACTTGTGTATGCTTTGAGACGCATTCGGCCAGAATTAGAATATCAACGATATTATGATATAGCGTTGGGGTTGATCTGTAGTGGTCAAGTGTTTCTAGCCACTGCCTTTTGAGCATTCCAATACTTCTTTTCTATCTCATTCGGCGGCAGCCCATCGTTATGCTTGTGTGGCCGGAGGCTGCTGTAGTAACCGACCATATACTCGATGATCGATGACTTCGCCGTCGCAATACTGGGGTAGCCAATCGCTGGCACCCATTCTGTTTTCAGGCTCCTGAAAAAACGCTCTGTCGGGGCATTATCCCAGCAATTCCCACGACGGCTGAGGCTCTGCGTCATCCGGTAGCGCCAGAGTAATTGCCGGAAGCCCTGGCTGGTGTACTGACAACCCTGATCCGAGTGGAACAGAACGCCTTTTGGCTCACCGCGAGACTCATAAGCCATCAGCAATGCCTTTTTCACCAAGTCAGTATTCGGAGAGAGCGACAGCGCCCACCCCACGGGTTTACGTGAGAACAAGTCAATGACGACGGCCAAATAAGCCCAGCGTGCTCCCGTCCAGAGATAGGTGATGTCACCGGCCCAAGTCTTGTTGGGGACCGTCACATCGAACTCCCGATCGAGCAGGTTCGGGATCGCCAGGTGAGGCTGATCGGCCTTCTTGTAGCGATGGCTCGGCGGCTGCGTACTGGTCAGCCCAAGCTGCTTCATTCGCCTGCCCGCACGATAGCGGCTCAGCGGTATGCCTGCCTGGGTCACCATCATGGCAATGCTGCGAGCGCCGGCAGAGCCGTTACTGGCGGCATGCGCCTCGACAACCTGCTTCAACAGCATTTGCTCATCCTTGCTGGGCGTCTTGTTCCGGTCACGCCAGGCCCGGTAGCTACTGCGATGCACCCCAAACACCTGACACAGGTGCTGCACCGCATAGCTCTCTTCAAGTCGCTCGATTATCGAGAATTGCTCAGGGAGTCCGACATCAAGAGAGCGGTAGCCTTTTTTAGAATGGCTTTTTCTTCCTCAACCCGCCTCAGCTTGCGCTTCAGGTCTTGAATCTCACGCTGTTCGAGGGTCAGCGCCTCGCCACTCTGCGGCGCATGACCTGCCCGTTCTGCACGCAGCCTGCGAACCCAATACTCCATGGTGGACTTGCCAACCCCCATGGCCTCGCAGGCCGCCTTCAGTGTGTAGCCCTGGTCGACGACAAGCTGGGCCGCTTCCAGACGGAATTCCGGGCTGAAGTTTCTTTTCTTGGTCATCCTGTCCACCTGACGTTCTCTGTGAGTGATCATACACTCAAAACCAGGTGACCAAATTCACTGTGCCACTACAATCGGACGAAATGGGCCCTAAGGCGTTTCCTCCAAGTGATTGCGTGCTGGCCGTTTTTCCAACCAAATGCTTAGTCCTGGCGCGTCCGCCACAGCGTCTGCGAGAGCTGTTGCTGCTTCAGCCCGCCACGCCAAGTTCCCTGGTTCTTGAAAGCTCCTGCGAAGTTCCCTGATCATCACGAGGGCCTGTTCAGCCCATGCCCTGAACTCATCTAACTCCCAGTAGGCGACCCTCACGAGATGTGGCAACGCTCCTGGCCTAGCCTTCTTGGATGGTGTTACAAGTACAGGCTGAATGATTCGTGCATCTACGGCATTCGGTACATGGTCTCGAACCCAGTCAGGGTGTGAGGCAGCCTGTCGAGCCTTGGTTGCGTCAATTACTGCCGTGCTTGGGTCAGCATTGGCATGATCCTCAAAAACGATCACCACATCTCCAACCTGCCACCATGGATCAGGGGAGGCATCAGCCTCGCGCTTGCCCGCCGAGAAACCGAGATGTTCGCCTAGCAATACCTGTGCTTGCTCAAATGAGTCACCATCACGGAGACCGTCGCGAATCTTCTGTTCTCGCGCCGTGAATGCGCGGTTGTGAACCGTACCTAGCTTTTGCAGGTAGACCTCAAGACGCTCAACCTGAAGCTGAATAACTGTATCGTTCTGTTCATCGACTGTTGGCTGTTCATCGCGCCCGTGTGCCAGTTCGACGAGCCAAGGAATACCTGCTGCTGCGTCTTTTGCCTTTCTGAACTGCTCTTTCGCCTGCATACCTAAGTCGGCATATTTTTGTGCGGATGCAAGCTCGGCTGCACTTCCTGCAAGGTAATGCCATAGTGCCCGATAGCCTCGCAGCTCATGATTGTTTAGCCCACCAAGCACTTCACGAGCTGCCTCATATGCCTTCGGGTAGTCCTGCCCCCACATTGCCTGTTGCCAGACTATTTCGTGTTTCACGACCGAAGCCAACTCACCCATCGCGGGGAAGGGTTCTTGAACCGCGTTAGACCTTGTTTCTAGGATACTTTCATTCGCCGTCTCCCATTCTGACTCATGTTCAAGGAATATTTCGAAATTTTCTTCAATGGTTTCGGCGCTGACTTCGCTCGATTGTTCCACACCAAATTCAAGCTCCGCTTGCAGCTCAGGATGGAAATGCTTCCGTCTGCGCCGGTCTGTTAGGTAGCCAGGAAGGTCCTCCCCCGTGACCACAACCGCTGAATAATCATTAAGTCCGCGAGTACATCTGCCGACCGCCTGGAGAACGCGGGTTTGAACTCGTTCATTGAATAGAAGATTGGCCCCCATTCGAGTCATTAGGAACCGCTCTTGGAGATTCGTAGCTCTCGGCAAACCCTCGACAAACAAGAGCCGACAGTCATTATCTGGAAAGTCGATTCCATCATAGCGGTTTGCTATAACAGCTACCGCACCTGCCTTGTTTATAAAATTTGACCGACTAGACTCAAGATCTACCGCAGTAAAAACTGGAAGGTTTAACGTAGATTTCACATCTTCCTGAATGTTCTCTGCGGCTCCATTGGTTGGTGTTAAGACAAGGCTACGGCCTGCTTTCAGCATTAAAGAACGGCGTAGATCTAGGGTTTCTTGCTCTCCCATAGATCTTTCTGGAAAGATGAAAAAGCGGCGGCCTATTCCTTGACGATCCCAACCCTCAGGAATGGGTAAACGGGTAATGGCAGTGCGACCTGTGAGCCGCTCCAAGTCTCCGCCGGCTCCTAAAGTGGCAGACATGAAAATTCGTTGCTTCGCCCCAACAAAAGGATGATGCGTCCAGGTCGGAGGTATTAGTGGCCTAATCATTATTTCCGAGCATGTGATATACAACTGGCACGCAGTAAGGTGATCCGCAAGCATGCTCCACGCATGGCGCTGATCGCTTCTACCTATGTTTTGAGATATGACTGTTTGAAGTTCTTGGGCGACTTCTGACAATTTGTAGCTTGGAATCTTATCGACCCATGTCATGTCGTCAAAACCATCTCTTTCCCCGATCATGCGGGCATAGCTGGTCTTTGACAATTGGCTTTTAAGCACGCTAGCGACAGCATCGAACAGACTCTGATCCTCGCCAAACCTACTGATATGGACTGTCCACTGACTAGCAATATAGTTCTCTGACGCGTGAGCATCGTCGACAAGGATAATATCTGGATCTTCAAAAAACGGGTTGGTGTTAAATAGACTGCTGTAAGTTGTGACAGCCACTTTATTTCCATCTAAATAGGCAGCTTTCGCATCGGGCGTGTAGTTCTTCACAGAGCCAGTAAAAGCCTGAACAGACAGTCCATACTTGTCAGATGCTTCGTCAGCCACTTGACTCACAAGCTGCCTAGTAGGACAAAGGTAGACTACCCGCTCGCCGTACTTGCGTCGTCGCCATTCAGCTAGTAATAGTCCAACGAGGGTTTTTCCACTGCCGGTTGGCAACTGGAGCGCTACATCTGGTGCTCTTAGTGCCTCGGAAACGTATGTGCGGAGAACCTGTCCTTGGTGATCATATAGGCTCGGGTGCTTGCGGCGAGGCAAATCTCGAAAAAGTCGATCTGGACTCTCCGGGACAGGAACTTGCGCAGACGGTTTTTTAAACGCCATAAATCCTCACCATAGCTAATACTAAATAGTTACAACAATGTGCTCCAAAGGCCGACACCACCATTTGCGGCTCAATTTTCATACAATCCAAAAATTCTGACAAAAATAGAATTCATTATTGGCTCATGCTGGCTGGACCCCACCTAGCAAAAATTAGATGCCGAACGACTGTGCTGGTATGGCCGCTTAGGGTCGTAAGCAGACATGCTGTCTGAGTCGGTATACGGTTCGTTGATTTACAGTTACTGGTTGCCATTCCGCACTCCCTTGCTATGCCGAATTCTCAGCCAGATTAGCACCATCATGGTATGGCTGCTCGCAACCTTCGTGGCAATCTGGTCTTGGCATATGCTGCTTTCTGCCTGACACTGTATAAAAATCAGGTATGGAGAAGAGCCCTCATGGCATACACAACACTCATCCTAGCTGACCCAGCACCACCATTGCTGCCGTTGCCCCACCCTTTACCCCTTACTCGCGCCGGGCTGTCGGGCTTTCCCAGCCCTGCCCAAGACTACGATGGTCGCACCCTGGATCTCAACGAGCGCCTGGTGAAGCGCCCCTCGGCCACTTTTTTCATGACTGTCACCGGCGACAGCATGGGGCCGCTGGGCATCCACGATGGCGATTTGCTGCTGGTTGATCGCTCCATCACGCCGCGCCCCGGCCACATCCTGATCGCACTGGTGGACGGCGAGATCACCGTGAAGCGCTACCAGATGATCAAGCAGCGCCCCTACCTCTGCTCGGGCAACCCTGAGTACGCGCCGATTCCGATTGCCGATCTCGACTGCCAGGTCTGGGGCGTGGTGCGCTCGGTGATTCACGAGTACCCGGTGTAGCCATGATTGGACTGATCGACTGCAACGCCTTCTACGTCAGCTGCGAGCGCGTCTTCCAGCCTCGATTGGAGGGCGTTCCGGTAGGGGTGCTCTCCAACAACGACGGCTGCGTGATCGCCCGTTCCAACGAACTCAAGGCGCTGGGGGTCGAGATGGGAACGCCGGCCCTCAAGCTCCGGAATCTGCTGAAGCGCGGTCAGATCCATCTGTTGTCGTCGAACTACGAGCTCTACGGCGACATGTCAGTCCGGGTACAGCAGGTGCTGGAAGAATTCTCCGCCGGTGTGGAGCCCTATTCCATCGACGAGATGTTCGTGCGCTTCGATGGATTTGCAGCAGCTCAGATGCACTGTCATGCCCAGGAACTGTTCGCCAAGGTCCATCGCTTCACACATATTCCTGTTAGCGTAGGAATTGCCCCGACCCGAACCCTGGCCAAGCTGGCCAACCGGGCTGCCAAGAAGATTCCCCATTACGCCGGCGTCTGCGTGCTGCAAGACAGCAGCATAGAAACTCAGGGACTGCTGCAGCGTACTGAGTTGGGGGGTGTATGGGGAGTTGGCCGATGTCTGGTTGAACGTCTGGCGCAGCTGGGAATGACGACCGCCTGGCATCTGGCTTGCGCCGACCCAAAGCAGATCCGCCAGCACTTCTCGGTGACCCTGGAGCGCACGGCACTCGAGCTGCGCGGCATTCCCTGCATCGAGATGAACGACGCCAGTGAGGCACGCCAGCGAATCATGACCTCACGCTCCTTTGGTCGTCTTACCACCGAGCGTGGCGAGATTCACGAGGCGATCCGCCAGCATGCCCAGCGCAGCGCCGAGAAGCTGCGCGGGCAGAACAGTCTGGCCAGGGCCGTTCACGTCTTTCTCAAGACCAACCGCCACCGGACTGACCTGCCCCAGTACTCGCCGGGTGCCGTGGTGGAGCTGACGCGTCCGACCGACGACAGCCGCGAGATCCTGCAGGCCGCCAGCCAGGCCTTCGGTGCCATCTACCGGCCCCAATACCACTTCATGAAGGCCGGGGTGATGCTGCTCGACCTGATCGACACCGACCGCCAGCAACTCTCCCTGCTTGATACGCCGCAACATCAGGCGGAGCGGCAACGCAGCGAACAGCTGATGGCCACCCTGGACGATCTGAACCGCAAGATGGGCCGAGGCACCGTCAAGTTCGGCATGCCCAGCCCCAACGCCGCCTGGCATCTGCGCTGTGCCAACCGCACGCCACGCTGGACAACACGCTGGGACGAGATCCCCCGTCTGCGTTAACGCATCCTTAGCCAATTGCTACCGCGTTGTCCGTCAATGCTCACACCACATCTCCACCGCCAGGTCCACAGTCTCTTTAATGGACACCAGCAGGGTGGGACATAGCATGGAGACCATCATACTGACCTGGTTGGATGACGGCGGCTGTGCGCTGATATGTGGCTGCGGCCAGAGTCAGCGGCTGACCCACAAACCCAGGACTTGGAACCGCTTTGAATTCATATGGCTCTCGAGCGGGCGCTTCAGGATTCGCTGTCGCGCCTGTCACGCTCACATAGAGCGCTTCGTCAGCCACCCCGCACCTGGCGTCGCAGCCGGCCTCACAGTGAGGGTAGCGGCGCTATCAGGCTGTCATCATCGTGAGTGGACGCGTTGACGCGGGTACTCACCGGCCAATGGGTGATCTGGCGAGGGTCGAGGTGACGGACGGTCTGCCGCATGGTTTCCCGGTCGGTCAGGTGCGGATCAAGCCACGGCGCAAGGCTTTCGGCATCCAGAGCCAATGGCATGCGGTCATGGATCTGCTTGGCCACACCTCGCGCCGGTTCAGTTAGGATGGCGCACCCTGGCTTGCCGTCAGGCCGCTCCGACCAGATACCCGCTAACCAGAGCGGCTGACCATCATCTCGTGTCAGGAAGTGGGGCTGCTTCTTACCATCGACTGGCGTCCACTCGAACCAGCCATTGGCAGGCACCAGGCAGCGGTGGTGGGCAAAGGCACCGCGGAAGTACCTTGAGGTCGCGACCTTCTCAACCCGAGCGTTGATGGGCTCAGGAGCGTCCTCACCGGCCCAGTGGGGGTAATAGCCCCACCACACCGCATCCAGCACCAGAGGCCCCTCATCGTCCAACCGGCGCACGGCGCTGATCCAGGTGCCTGGCGCCACGTTGTAACGCGGCACCAGGTCAGCCTCAGTGGCCTCCAGCGGCAGGCGCAGCGACGCTGCCAGGCTCGGATAGGGACTGTAGAGGGCAAAACGGCCGCACATGATCAGCGTTTTCCTAAGTTCTTCACGAATGTTCGGCCGGAGCCACCCCCACCGTCTTCGCTGCCCCCACCTCGTAACCGCTGACCAGCACGTAGCGGCTGCCGCGACGGTGGTCAGCCCACTTGCCACGGTAGAAACGCTCGTCGCGCAGCTGCCGCCAGTAGGGCGATACCGACCGCGGCGCGGTCATCGCCAGGGTAAGCTCGCGGTCTTCGCGGTCGACGCCGACCTGGGAGAACGGAACGCCCTTCTTCCCCTCGGGGTGCTTATTCTTCATCCAGGCCGGCACCCCGTTCGACTGTGCCTCCGGGTAGGCGGAGAGGTACATGCCCAGGGAGAGCACGTAGCGCACCACCTCGCGCAGGATCATGCCCTCCTCGTCCGCCAGTGGCTGGGCGCGACCGCCGGCGTGGTCGATCGCCTCGCGGTTGATGAAGTCGGTAATCTGGCTCGGCTTGAAGGCACCTCGCAGCATGGTGGGGTTGAGGCTCGGCCGGGTGTCCAGCGGGTTATGGATCGCCACTATCAGCCACGGATCCCCGAGTCCCTCCATGTCCACGCCATGGGGGTTATTGTGGGCGTGCAGGAAAGCCTCGTAGCGGCTAGGCAGCGTGGTGGAGTCCACCCAAGCGACCAGGGTACCGTCCACCGAATGGCCATGGAAGGTCTGGCTGGTCGGAAACGACAGGGTGCTGAACTCCCAGGGCCACGACCAGGCGTCACCCTGCACCTTGCTCAGCTGCACCGTCTGCAGCCAGCTCGACAATGACGGCTCAGGCACCACCACCCTGCCCTCACGGCCATGGTGCCACTCGAGCATCAGCATCTCGCCGTTGATGGAGTGCACCACCTGCTCATCGAGCACCATCTGTCCGAAAATCTCCGCTTCGATGCTGGGCTTCTTGGGTAGTCTCATCATCTTCATCACCGAGCGGACGTAGCGGCGGGTGAAGCTGGGGTAGTGTCGATAGGAAGTTTGTAGCATTAACACCTCATTGAGCCGTGAGACCCAACCACTCAGGACATACTGGCAGCCGACTCTCTCAACCTCTTCGCGACCTCATGCCCAGTGCGACTGTCCTTCTTCATATCACTCAGCTGACGGTAGATCACGTCGCGCGTTGCTGAAAGCAGCAGAGGGTCGGCATCGACCTGAAGACCGGCAGCCTTCTCACGAACGGGCCATAGCAACGTGTCCTTCAAGGCAAGCATGCCATTGCGATCCGGTGCATCGAACTTGAGGTGCACTCGTTGGCCATGGCGCTGGTTAACATCGCCTCGGAACCGGTCCAGTTCTGCTATCTGATTGTTGGGCGTATCCGGGGTGGGTTTGAGCTTCTGCTCGGCCAGATTTGCGGCCGCGGCATCGAGCATTACCTTCTGCTGTCGGCCAACACGATCATCCTGACGCCCCGGCAGCCGCTGTGCCCGAGCTACAAGCTCGATCTCCCCGCCTTCAGGTAGCTCACTTTCCAGAAGG
This sequence comes from Pistricoccus aurantiacus, assembly GCF_007954585.1. Taxonomy (GTDB): domain Bacteria; phylum Pseudomonadota; class Gammaproteobacteria; order Pseudomonadales; family Halomonadaceae; genus Pistricoccus; species Pistricoccus aurantiacus. Next base: position 1,245,779 of record NZ_CP042382.1, on the reverse strand, counting down.
TCATCCGTGGTCACCCAGCGTTGGCCACCGAGCTGCAGTGCCGAGAGTGGCTTGCGCGTCTGCCATGCCGCCAGCACGGCCTCGAAGGGCTGCAACATGTAGTCGAGCAGCTTCTCGAAGACTGGGTCACCGTAGGTGGCGAAATGCAGGCGTCGCCGGTCCTCGGCACCCAACCCATGCTCAAACAGTTCACGGGAGGTAGTCAGCAGCACGTCGCGCGGTACGCCTGGAACGTCCACGAGGCGGAAAGCATCGCCGTGGGCGAAGCTCTCGACCCCACCACCCAATGCCTTCAGGTAGTCACTCTCGCTGATGATCTTCCATATGCACTCCAATGAAGCCGGCAGCGGCTCCCGGCGCTGCTGTGCTTCCAAGTGCTCATAGGCGGCCTTCTGCTCCTCGGCTTTGAACTCGGTGAGCTGTTGGCGCTCCTGGATCCGCTTCGCGTGCTCCTGCGCCCGGCGAATCAGCTCCTCCTCGTCGATCTTGCCCTCTTCCCCCTCGGCCTTGGCGTAGTCCTCGAAGTCCTCAGGCTGGATGGGCAGAAGCGAGAACTGCAGCTCCCCGGAAACGGTCAACGCCTCACGGAAGCGTTTCACCAAGCGTGAGTAGACCACCTCCTCAACGCTGCCCTGATAGAGATAGTTCAGCACCTGGATTTGCGTGTGGTGCTGGCCGATGCGGTCAATACGACCAATACGCTGTTCCAGCATCATCGGGTTCCAGGGCAGGTCGAAGTTGATCAGCAGATCGGCGCTCTGCAGGTTGAGGCCCTCGGCAGCAGCGTCGGTACACAGCAGGATATCGATGTTGCCCGCCACAAAGCGCTGCTTGATGGTGGTACGGTCCATCCGTTCTGGCTGGAATTCCCCGGCTCGCCGGAGTGTGCCACCGGCACCGGAGAAGGTACCGATCGGGCAGCCCGGCAAGCGTCGCCGCAGCTCCTCATGCAGGTACTCCATGGTATCGGTGTAGCGCGTGAACAGTACCAGCTGACGGACCCGGTCGCTGCTATTGATGCGCCGCTGGTCGATATGCTCCAGCAGCTGACGCATCTTGCGTGGCGTGGCGGGTAGCTTGTCCATGGTGGTAATCAGCCGCGACACGGCGCCCTGTTCCCAGGTCAGGTCACTCTCTGTGCGGTGCTTGAGCACCAAACCTTCCACCTCATCGTCTCTCAGCTCTTCGAGTTCTTCACGTGAGCCATCCGATGTCGCGACCTGCTGCGCCTTGTGGTCGAGCGTCTGCTGGATCTTGACCAGGCGCCGTTCCAGAGAGCAGCGAAGTGCATGGAAGGACGAGGCGTAGCGTAGCCGTAAGAAGCTTAGGTAGAAGCCGATAGCGGCACGCTGCCGGCCCTCCTCCATGTTGGCAGCCATATGACTTGCCAAGTCGGCGCAGTACTCCTGCAGCTGGTTATAAACTTCCCGCTCGATGCCGCCGAGCGGAATGATGCTGGGGGCAACCTCCCGCCAGGCGAGGTTGGCATTCAGCAGCCCTTCCCGCTGGTAGGCACGCAGCAGCGAGCGTGTGTGCCGCAGCATGCTGCGACCCAGCGGTGCCAACAGGCTAAGCGCAGGTTGCACCTCGTCCCAGATCATCGGTTCCAGCCAGCGGTCGGTGAAGTCCTCCAGCCCCGACTTTCCGAAGGGGCTCAGCACATGCTCATTGACGAAGTGCCACTGCTCTGGCGACGAGGCCCGCACGTTGTTCAAGTAGCGTCGCAGCCACTCGCTCTCATAATCGGCCATCGGCTCCTGGTTGAGCAGCTTGTCACGCACCCGGTAGTAGGTTTCGCACAGATCCTCAGAGAACTGGACGGCACCAGCGGAAGGCATCAGCTTCAGCAGATCGAAGGCCTCCACTCGGTTGAGCTGCATCGGGGTAGCTGTGGCCAGCAGCAAAGTACGCGCCTTGCCATACAGCGCACTCTGCAGCTCCTGGTAAAGTTTGTTGAAGCGCGGCATGGTGGACTGATTGTCAGGCGTCTGGCGCCGGGCCTTATGGGCCTCGTCCACCAGCACCAAGTCAGTCTCGGGAAGGCTCGCCAGCAGCCTGCCTCCGTGGCGGTTGATCACCAGTCCCGTCGAGATGATCTCCAGCGGTGCATTGAACATCTGGCCCTGCCCTTGCTCCGGCTCGCCATCCAACAGGTCGATACGCTCCCAGCGCCCCTTGCGACTGGTGCGCCTGACGAAGGGCAAGTAGAACTTCTCGGCCATCTCCACCAGCCACTGCGAGGTCAGCGATGCCGGCGCAAACACCCGGATGGAGCTGGCACGGCCACTCAGCCACAGGGCCCGGAACGCCAACCCAGCTTCGATGGTCTTGCCAAGCCCGACCTCGTCACACAGCAGATGGTTGCGTGGGTAGGTCTCCAGCAAGCGATTGGCCACGAAGCGCTGATGCGGCCAGGGCTCGATGGGCGTGGTTTCGATGGCGACACGCTCCCCGCCAGGCAGCAGGGGCGCGAGGCGCAGCATGGCGAAGCGCAGCCGCTCGGCGAAGCTCGGTACGACCTCATCCTTCTCCCTCACCTGCTTCGGCTCCGGGACCATCGGAGTACCGTCGATTTCGCGCAGGCTACCGGCGTTGCGGGCAATCTTTACCAGTTCGGCCTCGACCGCCTCGGGCAGTGAAAAGGTCCTGATCGCCGGATGGTTGCCCTGCCACAGCGCCTTGAAGTTACGGTGCTTCTGAGGGATCGCCTTCCTCCCCCAATCTTCCCATGACGGATGCACATTGATGTTCTCGGCATTGATGGCCAGCGCCGTCTGCGACTCGTTGAGCGAGCCGGAAATATACAGTTCATCCTGCCCGTCACCGAGAATCGCCCATTTCTCATGCAGATAGCCGTCCTGGGCGTAGTCCAGTGGCTGTGGTGAACCGTCCTTGGCATGCACCCGCAGTCCGACGCGAATGCGGAGATGGCCATTGGCCACCATCCACGCCAGCAGCTCGACGCCATGCCGCAAGCCGGATGGCCACTGCTGACGAGACTCCAGCTCAGCCAACATGGCCTGACTGGCACGCTGCTCATCGCCCTGGAGGATCGCGGCGGCATCGTCGGGATCAAGCTGCATCCCAACCACAAAACGCGCCTCTCCGCCATTCTCGATGAAACGCGAAAACCCTTGAGATGCTGCCGCCAGCGACGAAGAGCTGAAGTAGCCGGCGACACGGTCATAGCGTGTCGCCCGGCTCAGAGCCGGGATGTAGAAGTCGTGCAGCACATCCACCAGCTTGCCATCTTCCCGGATATCTGAAGTGGCGTAGCTGGGCTCCCAGGGGTAATCACGGATTGTCATCCCTACCTCCAATCTTTAAATTTCAACGAGCTCAATTCCTTTCAAGCTCCAATTATTTGCCAACACCTTGAGCACATCCCTCTGTCGTTCCTCAACTTCTTTTGGCGTCCAAGTTTCATGATTCAACACCTGCGTCGTACAGGCATAGGGAGAAACCCCTTTGTCGGTCTTAAAATAAACTTCTTTCTTCTTCTTGAAGTCATGATTGGAAGCTTGTGGATTTTTATTCCTAGAAAGTAGTACAAGGTTGCCAAGCCGATGCGTCCATTTCACACGTTCATCTTCTGACCAGTCTTGGTTCCACACCGATTCTTTTTTAGGATTTTGTGGCAGCACATGCTCAATTGTAGTGACGCTATGCTCATAATCCACACCCTCTCCAGATAAGAATGAATCCAAGCGAAGCATCACATAGCTCTTTATCGGACCTGCATACCAGTAGACATTCCCGTTGAGGTACTTGAGAACTTCAAGCTGAGTTTCCTCAGCAATGTCCAGCGCGGATCCAGCCTGAAGCAAGTCCTCTCGGGCTTCTATCGCTGTCAGCACTCTAGAGTAGCGCTTTATCCGAGAGTTTACATAGCTGCCACGAATAAGGATTGCGGCCGCCAAGCGCTCCAGCTTTTCCAGGTGCGAAAGCAGTATCTTGGGGTCGTTTCCAAATATCCTTACCAGCTCCATGGCAACAGGCACCCAGTCCGAGTTGTTTAGCCGGCCTAGCCAAGTCAGCAACTGATTTATTTTCTTCTCTTCTTCACTCCCTCCATCTTGATAGCATTGATGGTTTATTAAAGTCAGCGCCTCACTATAAGGAAGCAGAGTATCATTAACCACACTCTTCGGGTCACACCCCTTAACAATCTCTCGCCTAAACTCCTCTACGGTAGACTTCCTAGCTTTTGACTTAGCTTTAATCATTCTCACATATGGGAATAGCGAATTGAAAGAATCGCGACCCAGTCGCTCCTCCATCTCTTCCCATATCTCATTGTAGTCCGTTCTTTCTTCTGAGTTTTCTATCTTGCTTATTATTTCTGCTTTGAGAAGGTCGCATGCTTGAAGATCAAGACCTCGGTCATTCATGACTGAAAAGATACGATATGCAGTTTCAATCCCTTGAGTTGTTACGAAAACAACCACACATCTGGCAACAACAAAGCGCCCAAACTCTAATACTTCCTTTGAATCCATACCTCCAAGCCGGGCCAAAAAAAACATCGCGTTATTGTAAATATTAAGCTGAGAATCCTTCAAGCTGGATTCCTTGACAGACTTAAGCTCTTCGATACCGCCCGGATCTTGAATGAACTTTTTGAAAAAATCCCTATCGTTCTTCCTGAGATAAAGCTTAGGCTGCGGAGGTATATTCAACGAAACATCAGAAGGAGCAACATATTTTTCAAACGCACCTTCTCCTTTTTCACCACGCAGGCAATGCGAAATGGCAGAAAGTAAGATAGTCAAGGTGGTGAGGCGCTGTTGCCCATCGACAACATCAAAAGTAAAATTATCGTCATAGCTTTTAGCGACAACTATGCTGCCGAGAAAGTAGTCATCAGACTCTTCTTCTTTTTGAAACCCAATCAAATCCCCCAGCAACTCATCGCACTGATCCACACCCCAAGAATAAGGCCTTTGATACTCAGGAATATTAAACTTATTCTCCTTGGAGAATATTTCGTGCACTTTCTTATCTTGACCTGTTATCGAATTCATCCCTGCGTACTCCTCGTCCAAATATCGAAGTCTAGTTCACTCCCAGCTCATTCCACTCCAGCGCCCGGGACCGCCAGTGCTCCTCGATCTGCTGTACGAAGTCAGGATGGACCAGCTTCGCGCGGCGCTCGCACCACTCGGGGCCATCCTGGCGGATCACGATGCCTTCCAGCTTGCCATCTCGATACCAGCTGCGGCCGGTGCGCACTAGGGTTTCCAGCTCCTTGACCGTGAAGTGCCCGCTCTTCAACAGGGGCACGGTGGCCAGGCCGAGCCGCACGGCCAGATCATTGCGCCGCTCCCGGTTCCAGAAGCGCTGGGCCTGGCGATCGTAGACATCGAAGACCAGGAACCAGTCCGGCAGGCTGGCGTAGTCGAGGGAGTGGCGTGCCGCACACCACTCGCCGAAGAGGATGACATGCTTGGGCAGGTGCGCCTGGAAACTGGCCAGGTGCTGCATGAGCCACTGGTTGAGTCGCGAGAACTGCCCGCGGAACGGCGGCTCCAGATAGGCACCGCGGTTCTGGGCGCGTATCTGGCCATTTTCGCCCCAGGAGATGCCCAGGTTGGCGCCATCCAGCTTCTCCTCCACCAGCACCTCGCCCGCGAGCAGCGCCTCCACCTCGGGTGTGTCCAGCAGCTTGTCATCGCGGGGCTCCCCCTCGCCCAGCCAGGCAAGGTGCGGGGTGTGCGGAAAACGGAAGAAGTCACTCATCAGGCGGGAACTCGGGCATGGTCTGGTCGGGGAACTTCTGCGCGTAGAAGCGCCCCACGTCATCGGGGCAGACGAAGCGAAAGTGCACACCAGCCTGAGACAGTGGCTGCCACCAGTCGAGCCATTTGCAATCAGCGGCCTGGAGGATGGGCGGGTTCTCGGCGTCGGCTGCCGCCACGGCGATAAACTTGCGATCCGGCGGGTCGAATTCGCGCTGGAGCGCGTGGTCGGGAAATTCCTCGAACCAGTCATCCGCCGTTTCGCTCACAGGCACCTGATCCACATGCTTCGGATTGGCCTGGCGCTGCAGCAGCCACTTGAAAAAGGCATCACCGGCGCCTGGCTGACCTCGGCTCGGGTCCAGCTTATGCCGATACTCGCCCAGAATGCGCCACTCATCATCGATGACTGTGACGCCTCCCCGGCGAAGGCGGTCGATCGCCTCGATGCAGGTGATCACGCACTCCTCCGAGATATCCGCATGGTCACGGTTTGCTACCAACAGCACGTTGGTATCGACTACGGCTCGCTTCATGCACCGGCCCCCTGCGCCTTCTTCTTCTCCTTGCGCTTCTTCGCAGCCGCCAGCGCCCGCTGGGTGATGTCCTCCATGTCGTCGCCGAAGAAGTCATCCGGCCAGTTCTCGATATCGCCGTACTCGTTGAGCCGCAGCGGCTCCAGGTGGGCACCGTTGCGACGGCGCGTCACGAAGTAGATCGCCACTTCATCGGGTGTCACCTCGCCCTCCGCGATGCGCCGCTGCAGGCGGTTGAGGAAGTGCTCCGAGTGGCTCTCGATGATCAGCTGGGTGTTACGGTTCTCGCCGTTTTCTCGCGCATGGATCGCGCAGATGAAGGCATCCGCCAGATTGGCCTGAACGCGCGGATGGAGGTGGATTTCCGGCTGCTCCATCCACAGCACTGAGTGCGGGGGCGCATAGAAGGCCTGCACCAGGGCCGGCAGGATCTGGGAGACGCCGAAGCCGACATCGGTCAGCTTCACCCAGGGTACACCGATATGGGCCTGGATCAGCACCTCATACTCCTTGCGCCCTTTCGCAATGGGCTCGACCTTGAACGCATGGATGATGCCCAGGTTCTTCAGCCAGCCCGCAATAAAGGCGTCGAAGGGTTGATACTTCTGCTTGGGCCCGCGGTTGAGCTTCCGCCCCTGTTGGGTGGCAGCCAGTATCGCCGGAATGGTCAGCTCACCTTCGGCCCCCACATCGGGCGGGGTATCGCCGGACCAGGGATAGACACGCTTGGGCGGGCTACGCAGCGGGCCGAGGTGGTAGAAGTTCTCCAGCAGCTGCTCGGCCTCCAGTACGAACTCGGTAAGGAAGTGAGCGTTCTGGTAGCGCGACAGCGTCTTGTCCGAGAAGCGGTAGAACTTCTCCGGCGATTCTACGCCCCAGTTCCGGCCCTGGGCATGCATCAGGCGCAGCGGCTCGCACTGGAGGAACGGTTTACCATCATGGCGCCCATGCCGAACCTTGAGCACATCTTCATCGCCTTGGTGCAGGGTGTAGGAGAACTGCCGCGTCACGGGCTGTTGTGCCTTGTTGGCCGCGATCTCCGCCTCCAAGGTGAGCTCATCGCCACAAAAGGTCTGGCCAGGATTGAGAATATCGCTTAGCAGCAGAGGCTCCTGGCTCTTCCAGCTCAGCGAGAAGCCCAGCGTCTGGTTCAGATCGTGGTCGTATAGGCAGTCCTCGAAGGTGCCCAGATCGATCAGCGAGCTGTCGTCGCCCAGATGCAGAGAGCGCTTGCGATCGGTCAGCAGCGCCGTCTGCTTCAGAGCCATCAGCAGATGGCCCAGGCTCGATTTGCCTGAGCTGTTGGTGCCGAAGATGACCGTCAGCGGCGCCAGGCGCATCGGCCCGGTATCCCGCCAGGCCTTGAAGTTCTGCAGTCGCAGCTCAGTGAGCATGGGCCTCTCTCCTTACAGCTCGTAATCGATCAGCTGGGCTTCGCGCTTGAGCTCATCGTCGCGGCATTCCTTGGCCCATACCTTGAGCAAGCCGCGCAGAGCATCGCTGTCGCGCTTGCCATGCTGAGTCAGGAAATTACGCGCTGCCACGATGCCGCCGTCGCGATAGGTGACGATCAGGCCACCCAGCACATCCCACAGGGTCTGCGGATTCTCCAGACGCGCAGCGGCACGCTCTTCCGGCTTGAGCAAGCGCAGCTTGTTACCCTTGATGGCCAGAGGCGCGGCGCGCTCGTCCTCGCCGACGTTGGCATAGGCCACCATATCGTCGCTGACGCGGTAGTTGCCGTTGCGGTTCTGCAGACGGAAGTTGAGGGAGCGACTCATCTGCAAAGCATCATCGAAGGCGAAGTCGCCCAGCCCGTTGATACCGAGCGCGATCACGGCAAGACGGGATTCGGCGTCCAGGTCATCGACGGTGACCAGGCCACCGGAAAGGCGGCTGACCTCTTCCTCGGCCACGACGCGGGCCGCTTCCTGCATGGCGCGGGTGGGGGGTACGTCCTCGTCGCCATCCTGCACTGGCCAATGGGCGGAGTAGACGCGCAGCGCGCGGCCCCAGGAGGCGATCATGCGATCGACGGGGTTGAGCTTGAGGCGCTCGAACTCACCCAGGCCTTCACGCACCGCAGCTTCCAGCTTGCCCTTGACCTCATAGGCCCAGCTGGAGGGTTCGCGATCCCCGCGGTCTGACGGACGGCAGGCAATAAAGATCGTCGATGCTGCTGCGGCGAGGTTAAGCTGGTGAGTAGATGCGCCAAACTCGGAATCGACCGGGTAAGTCGCCGTAATATCCCAGCCGGACTGGATCAGGGAGTTGGTCAAAGTCTCCCAGGCATCGGAGCTCTTGTGGGTAAACATCAGTGTCATGATGCCTTCCGGCTTGAGCACCCGCTTGCTCTCGGCAAAGATGCCCTGCATCAGCTCTTCATAGCGAGCCTTAGCACCTTTAGCAGAGCCATCGCGGGCCGGGTTGGCAACAGCCTCCAGTGCTTTATCGGTCACTTCGTGATCGAACCAACCAGGGTAAAGGTCACCCAGCGTCTTTTTCTGCCAGACGTAGTAGAAGTCGGAAAGCTCACTGTACTGGACGTTATCGTAATAGGGAGGGTCCATCACCACGGCATCGACGCTAGCATCGTCGACACTCGACATGTCGGTTGCAGACCCTTGTACCTGAAGAAGATCCCCGGATTTCAGTCCTTCTCTTCCTCGCTCCCTAACCAGTTCTTCAATTCCCTCATAAGCATCAACAGCCTGAGAAACTCCCCACCTTATACCTGAAGAAGCTCCTGTGTAGGCCATCTCGCCAAACGTCCACTTCAAAGAAAAATCATGGCGACTAAATGTTCCGGATATCGTTCCTCGCTGGGGAATCCAGCGGTTTTGCCGGCTGTTATAATCTACAACCTTATCAGTGGCAAATTGTAGGTAAGTAACTACCGCCTTACCTTTCTCCTCTCCCAGCTCGGCAAGAATTTTAGGCTTGGCATCCTGCAAAGCATCCATCACTGTAAGATGGCCAAGAAGCTGACGAGGAGTAAACATATCCGCCCATGTCGGCATCCCATAGTTGACCGGGCGCATGTCGTTCCCAGGCGGAAATGACTCATTAGGAACCAAGCCCTTCATCTCGAAATCCAGGCGACGCTCTTCTAACTCCTCCGCAGCAGCTTTTAAGGCTTCCAGGTCGGATTGATTCGGTGCGCGGAAGTAACGATACTTACTAGTCTTTAGCTCTCCTTTACGTTCACCAGAAGTATAGCGAGCTGGCTTGCCATTCTTTTCTAGCTTAGCCACCCGGCGAACACCCACCACGCAGTAAAGAGTGTCCTGCCATTGCCCAAGCTCAGACTCACCTCTAGCTTGCCGTTTTATCTCGTCTCCAGAAATAGCTTGATGGCAATGAACGCACTGCCCTACCCCCCTTGAAACTGTCCCAGCATCAAGGTCATTAGCACTAATGGAAACTCCTTCTGATGAAAGGCAAATGGGATCAAACCTGACAGTTTTATCACTCTGAGGTTTGATTTTTACTGCCCACTTTTCTCCGGACTTTGACAGCCAAAAGGAGTTCAAAAGAGGAGCCTCTCCATTACAGTGGGGGCATATCACTTGGCGACAAAATAGGAAGCCATCCAGCTTCTCCTCACATAGCTTATCAACTTCGAAATCATGCAATCCAGATGGAAACGACAGATTCTCAGGAGAAAACTTGGTAGCAGGATAAAACTGCGCCAATCGATCATTCACCGACTTAGAAAGCTGGTCACCCCACAGCTTTATGTGATCAGCAAGCTCTTCTCCAAACCTTACGGGGTAATCAAGCGTTGCCTTAAGAATCACGCTGGCAACAGGGTTTATTTCATTTGCTACAACCTTGCACCCCAGCCGAAGAGCCTCAAAAGGAATAGATCCCCCTCCTGAAGTTGGGTCCAACACAGTAAATCCCTGCATGTCTGGAGTCACAGCATGCGAGTACGCTCTAGGATACTTATATTTATCCTCCTGCGTTCTTATCTTCAGCCGTGACTCAAGATCAATCCTTTCTTTTGCCCATGCAGGGTCTCCTGGCTTTCTTATCACTGGCAGGCTCATCCCCATGGAAATATCCGGGAGATCAGCGCATTCATGATACCAGTGCTTCACAACTTCATCCTGCCTAAGAGATGGGTCTGCCTGCATTTTTTCCTCAAGCAAGCAGCGATGCTTACCCCTCCTTTCTTTCTCTTTCTGGTGCCGGTTATAAACGTAGCGATCTACGATCAATGACATCTCACCATCAGTGTGCTCTTCTACCCGAGCAAGAAGACCAGCATCATCAAGCACCCACTCCGAGCCTGAAAAATTGACACATAAAACTTCAATACCAAGCTTCTGAATAAACTGACTAGGACTCGAACCTGCCGGCAGCAAAGACGCTAGGATGGCCGCGCGGCTGGGCGTCAGTGGGCGACGTGCCCACCAGACATGCAGATAGTAGAGCGGCGGCAGCGCCGAGCTGGCACCGCGCTCACGCTGGGTCTCCGCCCCCACCTGGTGGCAGGGAAAGCCGGCTTCAATCAGGCGCTGGTCGTTGCTGAAATCCATGGTGCTGCTTCCTTGTAAAGCGACAGCCAGGCGGCGGGCCTGGCTGATCATGCATTCTTGGCGCTGCCATTCTTGGCACGGCTAAGCTGCCATTTCCGGCTCGCTCTGCGAGCCACGTCGATTCCTATCCTTCAGCCGCGGGCACGCACTTTCTCCAGGATGCGTGGCACGCGCTTGTCACCGGCCTCACCGCACAGCAGCATACGCAGCCCGCTGGTGGCCCAGCTGCGCAGCGCTGGGTCAGCTGTAGTCACGTTGGCCAGCCAGTAGACGGCCTCCTCCCGGGAGAACATCGCCACCCGGCGGCCGATCAGCTCGATGCGATCGACGTCCTTCACCTTGCTCTGCAGGCGGAAAAACAGTGCCAGGCGGGCGCCGGCCGCTTCGTCCAGAGGGAAATTCAGGTCGGTCTGCTTGAGCCCCTGGGCGGACATATAGCGCTCCAGGCCCAGCGGGATCCCCTGCTCATCCTTCACTTCTTCAAGTATGCGTTTGAGCACTGGCAGGCAAGCGCGCACGCTCTCGCCGTGCAACACGCCGCGCTCCACATGTTTGGCGCGTGGGTTGGTGAGCCCCTCGGTGTCGTCACGATCCTCGGGCGCGATGCGCTCCTTGATGATCAGCACCGGCGGCGGCAGGTCCTTGTGGCGCGTCAGGCGCAGCACATAGGGCGAGCGCTTGGCCAGCCTGGCCAGCTGGGCTTCGTCGGCCTGGGAGCTCTTGCGACGGGCGCGGGGCGCCGCCTTGGTGACAGGGGTAGCCATCGGTCGTGTTTATCCTTCCAGTTGCTCAAGCAGCTGGGTGAACTTGCAGTTCTTGTCCAGCTCACCCAGCGTCAGGCGAACCTGATGCTGCTCGGTAGTAAAGCGCAAACGATTGTTCAGCGCCGCAAAGAGGGCACGGCTCTCGACCAGGGCGCCTACGGTGGTCGGGCCCAGGATGAGCTGGAAGCGGCCCTTGTCGGGGGTTTCCGCACCAATCTGCAGCGTCTGCACCTCGGTTTGCGACTGAGCGAGGCCGGTACCGGAGAGCAGGTTGAACAGCTGCTTGATCTTCTCGGGCGTGCGCAGCACGAAGGAGCGGTTCTCTACCTTGGGCTTGGTGATCCAGCTGCGGGCCTGGGCCGTCTGGTAGGGCACCACGATACCGCTGGTGATGCCCCCCACCGGTACGCTGTCGCCGGTCATCGCTTGCTCAGGGTCGGCGTCACCCTCTTCATTGAAGGCCTCCTGCGGGTAGGCCACCAGCTGCCGCTGGGCGAAGAGGTTTTCCAACTGCTGCTGGTAGACGTGAGCATCGACCTTGTCGTGCTCCTGCTCGATGATCTGCGGCAATTGGCCGAGATCGACCTGATCACGGCTATCGATCACCTGGCGTATCCAGGCACCCACGGTGTTGGGATCGCGGACAATGCTCTCCAGCCAGCCAAGCTGCTTGGCATGCTCCTTGGTGCAGAGGATCCAGCCTTCACCACCTTTCTCTAGAGGCTCTACCGTGAGCGGAGGCGGGTTGTCTTTATGGTAGAGCGGATCAGGCTTGTGGCTGTCCTTGTCGGGCATATGGCCAAGGCACCAGCTGCTGCGCTTGGCGCCTTCCACCAGCACGGTGGCCAACAGCGCGGGGCGCTGCAGGATCGGCCAGTTCCGGCGAGTCGCGAAGCGCTCGATCAAGTCGCTGACGTTGACCTGCTTGAGGCTATCGAAGAACAGCTTCCCCAAAAGAGTGATGGCCTCGGCCGTGGAGGCGCGCTCATCGGTGATCAGCTCTCCCTCATCGGCCAGCTGCTTGAGGATGGCATCCTCCAGGTGCATACCGCCGGAGCCACCCGCAGTAGGACCCGTGCCGCGCTTGCCGAGATCGCGGACCACGACTCGGCCGCCCTCACGGCCCGGGTAAATCAGGAAGCGGTAGCTTTCGTCGATGGCGGTGCGGAGCTCGGCCGGACTCTTGGCGGCGCGTTCCTTGAACTCGCCCTTCTGCAGCTGCTCATGGCTGACGCCCCAGTTCTCGGGGTTCTCCTTGAGGCGCTCCAGGGAGATCGCCTTGCGCGCCAGGGTGAGGATGTTCTGCCGGGTTCGGTGCTCCTGGTGGGTGCGCGATTCCGTCCAGGTAGTGCCGGCGATATGAGTGGTGCTGGGGGCCAGCAGGAAGACCTGGTTCTGGTACTGACGCACCGCGTCACCGCGCCGCTCGATGAAGTGCGACGGGTCCATCTCTTCCACCTCGAAGGCGAGGATGCCCAGCTGCGGCTTGGGGGTCTTGTCAGGGATGCCTTCGCTGTTATCGATGTTGGGGTGAACATCGAACACCGAGGAGCCCTTGATCAGGCTGCGCACCACCTGCTCGACCCGCGTCATCGCTTCGGCATGAGCGACGTTGCCCTCGATGCGGCGCAGAATGTTGTTGAGAGTCGGCACGGTATCGGCGTAGAGGCGCCCATTGCGCTCACGCAGGTAGTTGGCCTCTCGCTCGATGGTTTCCAGCGCCGAGCGCACGGTAGCGGGCTTGATGGCAGGCGAGGCCATCTCATAGACCGCCGAGGTCATGTCGATGCCGAACTTCTCGTCCTGCAGGCCACCTCCGCGACCGATCAGGCTGTGCAGGAAGACCACGCGCCAGGCCCACTCGTGAACCGGGTAGCCATCGGGATGGGGGTTGGCGGCATCCAGCTCGCCAGCCACAGTGCGGCTGGTGGCCTGGGTGCCAGAAGCCTTGCTGATATCGGAGTCCAGCACGGGGACGAGGTCGCTGTTCTCGGTCTTGCCCAGCAGCTCATTGCGGATGGTGCTGTCCGAGAGGTCGATATGGCCGGTCTGGATCAAGGGGATGGCCAATCTGGCCTCCCAGATACGGCGCACGGCGCGCGCCAGGGTACGCAGCAAGCCGCGGGTGCCCTGGAAGCTCTCCACCTGGGCCAGCTCCTCTGAGAGAAACTCGATCAGCGTGGGGTGGAACGGATAGTGCGCCACCAGACGATCGTGCAGCTGCGGGTCATTGGCACCGGCAGGAAGATCGGTACCAGCCTGGCGGTAGGTCTCGATAAATGCCGAGGCCACTTCACTGGCTGCCGCATGATCCACGGAGACAAACAAGCGCTTGGCCATGATGCGGGAGAGATCGCCCTCTTGCACCGGGGTGGTGGCCTCCGAGGTTCGGTTGACCACATCCAGCACGCCGCGCTGCGCCTCGCGCACCACAGCTTCGGCCTCGGCCGTGCTCATGCTATGAGTGGACTGCAGCTTGCGGATCAACTTGTTGAAGTCGCCGAAGGCGTTGGTGGCCGAGGCCAAGCTCAGCACCACCGACACATTGGCACGGCCCGCTGCGTAAGTGGAGAGCGACATCAGGAAGGCAGCCGACTGCTCGGCCCCGACGCCCGGGAAGGCGGCCTCCATGCGTGAGAGATACTGGGCGATCTCGTCGATGATAATCAGCGTCGGTCGGTCGCCGAACAGCGTCTCGAAGAACTCATCCGACGCCGGCGCCGAGGCATCGTCTAGGCGCGACTGAATCGAGGCCTGCTGCTCCGAGGAGAGCGTCTGCTGGGCGATCATCCACCACAGGGTATTCGGTTTGGGCGCAGCGCCACCGGCAGTTTCACGCAGCGTATCCACGGTGTCACCAATGATTCCAACCACCTGCACCTGGCCCGGCGCCGGCAAGCGCTCGGGCGCGAGGATGCCGGCCATGTGATCGGCCAGCGGCTGCCCCTGCATGGCGGCATGGGCCAAAGCGATCAGGGTATGGGTCTTGCCGCCACCAAAGGCCGTGTCCAGACGCTGCATTGCTGGACGCGACAGGTCACCGTTGGTCAGCCGCGCCAGGGCGTTGTCCAGGATGGTGCACAACCCCAGGGTCGGGTGCGTGGCATCGCGGAAGAAGGCCACCGGGTCGGAGTAGAGCGAAGTGGCTCCCTCGCGAGCTTCCCCCTTGCGATAGTCACCCAGCACCTTGCTCAGGCTGGCGGTGAAGATCTCAGGGTTGAAGGTGCCCGCCAGGATCTCGGGGCGTGGCTGACAGGTGGAAAGGACATTGCGCATTGTGTGACTGTTCCCTGCAGTGGCGCCAAGGCGACCTTCATTAGTGTGCGACCCTGGCCAGCTCGTTTATGGTTCTTTGCAGGCTATCTTACGCTAGCAAGTCTGGATGAGTAAGGGGAACTGAGAGCCGATGGCTACACCAGCTTGAACGGCTCGATGTCGCGGTAGATACCGGTCTTGGTCATGTCGCGGCGCAGGGTGAAAGCCTCCATGGCCGCTACCGGATCCACCTGGTCCAGCCTGTCGAAATGGATCCGGCTCCACTGCTCGCGAGTGACCTTGACGCTGAGCAGGTACTGGTCGCGCTCGCCGCCGGTGGCCGGGTCAGAGATCTGGCGATAGCCGGAGACCCTCGCCTCCTGCACGGCGGGCAGGCGGGCGAACACAGCACCCAGCACGCGAAAGGCGATGCCGTGTACGTGGTCCCGATAAAGCTTTCGCTGCCTGGTGTCGCTGAGCCGGCGGGGCGTGAGCCTGATCTGCTTGGCAGGCATGGTCCAGTAGCGGTCGGGCATCTCATCCTCGCAGGGGAGGTCGATATCCACGGCAATGGTGCTGACGTCGCTGCCGAGATCGAAGTCGATGGCGGTTTCACGGGGCCAGTCGATCTCCTCCAGGCGTTCACGCAGCGTCTGCTCCATGGCGTCCGGGTCATGCAGCACGCCTTCCCCTTCGCGAAGGTGGCGTGCGAACTCAGCCTCATCGTGCGTCGCCTTGCGCCACTCCCAGTCACGGTAGGCCTCGTTGAAGGCAGCCTGTCGGCGATGGTTCTCCTCTTCGACGCGACGCTTTGCCGGCGGCCATAGCGGGTGCCACCAGGGTGACTGACGCAGCGCTGGAGATGATGGCGGGGCTTCCATGAAGTCCTGAGTAGTGTAACCATTGGTGCGCGGGAAAGGTGTTTCCTCATGCAGGCGACCCAGCCTGTCCAGATCAGCGTTCAGACGTTCGCAGTGCTGTGCCAACTGCTCGCGCAGGGGCTCTCTTGCATGTCGTCGCAGCACGCGAGCCTCGTCGTCACTCATGGGTGTGCCGTCACCGTGGGAATAGTGGATGCCGCCCTCGGCATCGATATCGAGCCGTACAGGGAGCGATTCACCTCGCGATAGCAGCGCCTCCAGGGTTGCCGCGGGGCTTGAGCGACTGCTTGGCCGGCTTCGAGTATTGAGCTTCTGCCGATAAGCCAGACCAGTACCGGGAATCCCCGCATGGCCGTGCACACCGCTAGGCCCCACGCTGAGACCGGCTCCACGCTGGCCCACCGAGAACCCGAAGCCCCGCTTGCTCAGGTTGAGCCGAATTCCTGGGGCAAGAGTGATGCGACGCTGGAAGCGAAACCCCACAACGACCTCCTTGTCAGTAGATTCAGACAGTGCTTCATTCTGCATTGGTGTGGCGGCTTGCTGGAAGCGCATACTGAAAAAAACTAAAGAATCAGTGGATTAGACGGTGCTCTTTCTGCAGAAGTTGCAATTCCTTTCTGCAGCGCCGCTTCGAGCAGGCAGTGCCAAGGCCGATTGAGAAACGACCAGCTCTGGCAACAACTCTTTGCCCTTTCCCTTGTCGTTCGCGATCTCCCCCACCTCTCGGGGCAAGTCCCTTCCCCTTGAGCACTCTTACCTTCCGGCCTTTCCCCCTTTTCCCTCGCACCTTTGTGGGCACCATCTGGTGGTGGCTCGCCATACAAGCATCTATGCTAAAGTGCTGATATAACAAAGGAGGGGCGCCCATGGCGCTGAAATTACTTCTGACCCGAGCTACCAGTGCTGGCCGCCAGGCAGCTCAGAAGACTCTCGACGGCTGGAAGCAGGAAGGCTGATCCGATGGTTGGCATACCCAAGCGATCACAACTGATTCGCTGCGGATGCTGCGCAGCTCCGCCGCCGGCGTGGCCAAGTCCACCGCCCAATCGGCCACCATCCAGGAGGGGTGGCGGCGCATCGCTCGTGGAGCTGGCAAGGTAGCCGGGGGAGCGGCCGTGATAGCCGGGGGTGTAGCTCAGGGCGCTATGAGCTCTGCTCCAGAGGCAGACGGCTCTCATATCAACGTCTCATGGAATGCCGATACTAGCGATCCCCGCACGAATCGCAATATGGGGCTCTACTTCGTCCACACTGGCGTCCCAATCGATAGTCTCCGCGCCCCTCTGTAAGAAGGTTAGCCATCTCCCCCTCACCTTGCGGGTGATCGCCCAGGTATAACGGACCCTGCCATACAGCTAGACCGCTTCGGCCTGGGGCCGCGATAGAATGAACGGAGACAGCAACCTCATGAAACACAAGGATTAAGCAAGATACTGCGGCCAAAATCTCTGATCTCCGAGGTTGATCCGCTTATGAAGTGGGCCTATAGTCCACCACACTTGAATGCAGCCTAAGACAGCAGAACGAACCGGCAATGCACCGGTCACAGGGCGAGAGGAACTCGGGAGGGAGCCATGATGGCACTCGTTGGTATTGGGCTTTACAGCCCCAAGCAGGCAGAGCGGCTCATCGGAGTCGAAGCGGACAAGATCCGCCGCTGGCTGCTGCGCGATACCTCACCCGCCGGCCCGCTCTGGCACCCTGAGCCCGAAGCTCTGGGCGCAGAGGACACTCTTAGCTTCCGTGACCTTCTGGAGGTCCGCGCCGTAGCTCAGTTCCGCGAATACGTCACCATGCCCGCGATTCGCGAGGCGCTAGCCACACTGCGCGACTACCTCGAGCGTGATTATCCGCTGACGCACCCCCGGCTTCTCACTGATGGTAAGGCAGTCTTCCTTCGCTCCCTTGAGGAGAACGGCGAAGTGGCACTAACTGACCTCGGTAAACGCCAGGTCGTCTTCACCGATATAATTCTCCCCTCTCTGCTGGATGGTATAGATTTCGACGCCAGCGAGAATCCTGTCCGCTGGCACCCCGACCCCCAAGATACAAGCATTGTGATCGACCCAAAGCTTGCCTTCGGTAAGCCGATCGTCCTCCCTTGCCACATGTCGACTCAAGCTATCTACGATGCTTTCAAGGTGGAAGATGGCGATGCCGAGGCTGTGGCAAGGAACTTCGAGATCTCACTGGATGAGGTGAATCGCGCCGTGAACTTTGAAAAAAGGATAGCGGCAGGTGCACTTCTTCATTGACGAGAATCTCAGCCCCAACCTCGCCAAAGTCCTTCATTACATCGCTCAACTGTGCGCTGAAAAGCACAGCGTTTTGCATGCGCGCACGTTCAACGATCGTCCTGGTGTTCCCGACCAGGAATGGCTCGAGCGCCTCCAACAGGATGGCAACTGGGTGATTCTCTCGAAGGACCGGTTCAAGAAAGGCGATCGTGAGAAGCTGGCATTCGAGCGTGCAGGCCTGACCATAATCAACCTGGGAAAGGACTGGAACCGTCGCAAAGGCTTGGAAACCGCGGTCCAACTGGTGCGGTGGTGGCCAACCATCTCAAAAGAAGTCATCCAGACGGACGGCCCCATGCTCTATGAACTCCCTTGGGGCGTATCCGACAAACTCAGTGGCCGCAAGCTGCCAAAAACGTAGTAACCCCTTCGACTATTTCTACCCCAGCTTCCCCCCCAGAGACGCTCGATTGGGTTTGTCTGCCCGGCACTTTGTGATGAAGATGTGGATTGGGTCACGCTCCGGCCCAGGGAGTCATCCACCCTCATCCCTGCCCATCCCAGTACTCCGACCCAGAGTCCAGGCAGCACCAGAAACATCATCCCCTCCACGAACTGCAGCACCATGCGGTCGTAGAGGTTGTTGGCGACGGAGAGAAAGCTAAGCTTGGCGGCGTTGCTACAGTAGAGCAGGTCCATCAGGTTGGAATTGATCCAGCGTGCAGGCTCCCACCAGAAGGTCAGGAACCACAGGGCGAAGAGCCCGAAAGTGGCCATGCCGGCGACCTTGAAGCTGTAGATGTAGACAGCCATGACGAACGGCAGGCAGATGATGATGGCCATCTCCATGGGGCGATGCCATACCCCATGGGCTGGTATCGCCCCATGGGGTTAGAAGTGAAACGTCAGATCAAGCCCAGCAGGCTTAGCCATGAATCAGGATGATCTGGTTCAACGGTGCGTCCGTCCGGCGTTTCACAAACGCTGTCGAACACCCATTCGTGCAGCTCTTCCATATCCGGCGTGTCGTATATTTCACCCTGGAACTCAATAGTTTCAGGGAAGCCCGACGTGCCAGCAGTATATGTCGACATGGTCATTTCCATCGTCAGTCATTAATGATGGGGCGACCATCCCCAACAGGGCTGGTATCGCCCCATGGGGTTGAGTTGCTATTGAGTAGCAGCACTAACTATCGTGGCGCTGGGTCCAGTTGCCACTGTTCAACGCCTGTTCAGCCTGCTCCTGCGTCTTGAAATACTCCACCGACTCGCGTGAGACGGGAAAGTCATCCTCATTGGATGTGCCCAGGTAAAATCCTGCTGCGCTGCGCAAAACTTCCACAGGCAGTACCCAGCCAAGCTCGCGGTAGGCGAGCTGACCAGCATCCACTTGGGTTTGTTTAAGTGATGAGTTCATGCGGTTTCTCCAAGGTGAATGGTGGCTCAGGCGGCTGCCGAGTAGGTCCACGTCTGCGTTGAAGCATCGAATCGATAGCCCAGCTGCTTCAAACGCAGGGTCTGCGCTCGAAACGTTGCCCGGTCCACGGTGGCATCCAGCTTGACGCTGCTGCCTAGTGGCCATTGGTGGCCAAACAGCTCAATGTCCTGGTTGTCCGCTTCAGGTCGCCGCGCCGGTGTCGCCTTGGCGGTGCTTTCCTGTTGCGGTTCATTAGTTGATGTCGGCGCACGGTTTTCCTGATACGCCTGCTTCAGGTATTCCGACGCCAAACGTGCCGCCCCGGATGCACGAAAGATCGTGCGCTTGTCCTCCTGCAGCGCCTGAATCCAGCTGGCGATGTAGGCGGAATCGTGCGCTTCGTTGCGTATCCCGAAATGGCCACACAGAAAGGCGCTGCCCATCTGCGCGACCAGCTCCTCGAAGGCGTATTGGGGTGTCCCATAGCCGTCGAAGTCGGTGATTCCGAGCCGTGCCAGGCGTGATTCATGCCCGGTCGCGTGCGTCAGTTCATGTAACGCAACGCTGTAATACCCTTCTGCATCGTGAAACCGCTCCTTCGCCGGCAGCAGTACACGATCCTGCTTGGGGTAGTACGCCGCTGACTCCCTGTCGAGTGAATGCACGACCTTGATGCCACAGCCGCTGATGAAGTCATCCAGCCCATCGACGCTGTCGAAACCCTCGACCGATGTCGTAGGCGGATTGAGGATCTTGTCAGGCAGACCGTCACACTGATCAATGTTGAAGAGGTTGAATCCCCGCAGAATCGCAAAGCGCTTCTCCTGTGGTTCGCCGTCCTCATCCAGAACAGGCTCGCCGTCGTCATCGACGACTGCTCGTTTCATGGGTTTATAGAAGCAGGCAAGCGTACTGCGCTCGCCTCTGCGTACTGTCCCACCAGCCTCTTTCGCCTGGCGAAAGGTGAGCCAGCGGTCCTGCGAGTAACCGCGCTTTTCAGCCATGCTCCAGAGCAGTGGGATATTGATCCCGCCGTAGGCTCGACCGGAGAAGGCGTTGCACGGTATTTGTGGAACCCGACTGGATGGATCCCAGGGTTTCCCGATCCAGGGCACATCGCCCTGCTCGAGACTTTCCAGAATCTGATCGGTGATTGCCTGGTAGATGTCGGCCATCGTCAAATCCTCATGATGACGACCGAGTTCCCCCCTACCGGGAGGAAATCCCGGTCGGGGGTGGAAGCGTCCGGTGAACCGGACGCTTGATGTTGAAGCCTAGAGCAGGCCGTGTTCGGCGAACGAATACGCCGGCTGTCGGCCAACGATGAAGTGATCGAGCACACGGCACTCGATCAGTCCCAGCGCCTCGACCAACCTTGTCGTAATGCGACGATCGGCGGCGCTGGGCTCAGGGTCACCGCTTGGGTGGTTGTGCGCGAGTATTACAGCCCCTGCATTGTGCTGAAGGGCGCGCTTGACCACCTCGCGAGGGTAGACGCTGGCTGAGTCGATTGTTCCCTGGAACATCTCATCAAACGAGATCGCTCGATGTTGTGAGTCCAGGAAGAGGACGCAAAACACCTCATGCTCTTTCTCAGAGAGATGCATCGTGAGGTATTCACGAACCCTTGTCGGGCACGTTAGTTTGGCTCCCTTTGGAAGCCACTTGCTTTCCAGGACTCTGTACGCAGCAGATATGATCTGCTCCTGGTCCGCTGGGGTGTAACGACCGTCAGACTGCTTGACCATGAGATTGGACATTTTCATGACCTCATGAAAATGACCGGGCCGCCCCCACCGGGAGCATTATCCCGGTCGGGGTGAAGTGTGCCCGACAGAACCGGACGTCAGGCTGTGTGAAATCTACTCGGCAATTCAGGCGGCCAGGCGAGTGGGCTTGGCCAGTGAGAACGCGAGTACGTGTTTATTGAAGAGCCTATGGACCCTCACGTGAACATCGAGATAGCGAGCTCGATGAGACACCTCGGTGCGTTGTGATGTCGCTATCGCGACATTGTGTGAACAGCACCCATCGGGCGCCGTTGCGAGCTCGACTCGCAACTGGTCGACAAACGCGTCCAGCCGATCCAGCCAGTGCTGGCTGGCTATGCCGTCGCTAGAAGTTGGCGCACCCATCCGCAGAAGCACCTCGTTGAAGAGGGCTCGCTCCATCAACACCATCATGTCGCGGCGAGCGGGACAGAGCCCACGATGCTGCGCCCTGGTTGTGATGTTGATATGGACATTGCCGTTGAGTGAGTTGCGATTCATGGATGCTTCTCCTTGAGTCAAAAAAGGGGAAGCACCTTGCCCCAGCGGGGAAGGAAACTTCCCCAGTGGGTGAAACCGCTTGGTTTATGCAGAAAGGACCGTGGCCCGCCAGGAGTGGCGGTGGGTCTTCACCTTGCGGTGACCCACAACCTTGCCCTGATCGTTGCGGACCGGCTTTTCAACAACAACGGCTTGGCGCCCGACAAACTCGAGTGCCACCTTGTCGCCTACAGCCAGTGGTGTCTCAAGCGCTATCCGCTTCAAATCAACACCCCACAGCGTCTTGTCATCGCCGCCATTGCGGAGCGTGATGTAGTAGCTGAGGCTGTTTGCCTCATCGAAACGATAGGGAGCGCTGCCCAGGGCAACAATTTCCCCACGATGGGAAGAACTACCGTCGGCGACACCCCCTTCCGAAGAAGATGAGGAATCGTCCAACGGTGTCTTGCCGTCCAGACCGATCTTGATAATCCCAAGGTGCTTGAGCGCCCAGAGAACCACCAGTGTCAGCCAGATCCACCGGAGTGGCTCGGGCATGACCTGCGGCAGCATGATCGGTATCAGTGCGGCGAGAAGGAAGGCGGGAGAGCCTTTGAATGGATTCATGGTGCTGCTCCAAGGGATTGCGTTCAGAAATCCAGGAGAGACACCATCCCCCATCGGGAGGTGTTTCCCGGATGGGTGGGTACGGCAGTAAGCCGTGAACTTGAATTGAAGATTGCATCCGACCCGGGAGGGCGCCGTCTTTCGGGATGCGTTACGGCTTGGGGAATTGCCCGAAAGCAAAGGGTGCTGCTATTACCGTTAGCAGCTGACGGGTACAGATTGAGTATGAAATGCTTGGTGATAGGGGTCAAGGCCGAGCAGCTCGTTAGACTGGATGCCGTTATGGCCGGGTATATGTAGGCGCAGCTGTCATAGCAGTAACGGTAGGACATGGGCATCACGTATGACAGGCGGTCTCGGGGTAAACGGCGGACGCTGCCATCCGTGGGATAGTCCCTTCCCCTGCTGCCCTGTATGGTGCCTGTAATCTTCGGCTAGAGCGTAAGCAAAGGTAACCTTAGTGGCCAGACGCACCTTGGTCGTAGCGCTGGCTTGAGTGCAGGACAGTGTTTTGCCATATCAGCAAAGCGCCAGTGCGTCAGACTTGCAGCATCGCCTGAAATTGACGGTCAACACGGCCAAGAGTCGAATGGTCAGAACCAATGAAAGTCAGTTCCTGGGCTTTACCTTCAAGGGAACCCAGATCCATTGGCACCCGGACACGTTGCATAAGTTCAAGCAGCGCATCCGGGTACTGACGAACCGGAACTGGGGCGTGTCGATGCACTATCAGCTCTTCAGGATCAGCCAGTATCTTCGTGGCTGGATCAACTACTTTGGTATCGCCACCGGCTACCAACGATGCTGCGATTTGGATCATTGGATCCGGCGCCGTGTCCGGATGGCTTACTGGCGACAGTGGCGCCAACCACGCACCAAAGTCAGGAATCTGATGAGGCTGGGTGTTCACGTGCAAGCGGCCGTGGCGTGTGGCATCACCAGTAAAGGACCATGGCGCAGTTCCAAAACTCCGGGCGTCCACCAGGCTCTGTCGAACGACTACCTGAAGGCCGAAGGACTGGCATCGCTGCGCGATGGATGGATCAAGCTTCACCATTCTGGGTGAAACGCCCTGTGCGGACTCGTCGGTCCGACGCATCGGTGCAGGTGTTGTGGGGGCTGAGGGTTAGATACCCTCGGCTACCCGATTATGCGATTTTAATTCCACATAAACCCCGTAAAACTATCGCTGTCTATGATTTGTATTACTTGCTCCTGGGTGTACTTTGCTCCAAACCAGCCTTCATATTGAATTGTTATTGGAATTTTTGCTTTGTATTTCCAGAATCCGCCATCATTATTACGGCTTGTTCCGAACGAACACCTAATCCTTTCGCCATTATGCAAGATAGAAATCATATATTCAGGCTCGAAACAGCAAAGCCAACGACGTCTGTTTTCTTGTCCTGAATCACTGCCAAGTGCGTCATTCACTTTTCCATCTTCAGTTAATAAGCGGATGTTCTTTGCAGGCAGCGAGCCTGAACGCCGCCATAAACGGCGCGAGCTTGCGAGCGTCCGGCGACCGTAGGGAGCGTATTTAATGGCCTTGTTAGGTGTGTTCATGAGCATTAATACTCGACTGGCCCGAAATGGCCTTTGTAACCGATTTGGGTTAGTACCAGTCGATTGATACATTCGACACGCACTATGCCTTTTTCCAGCGGCCGTCCAAACAAGGCAAGATTCTTAATTGTAAATGCCTCCGCATACTTGTTCTTCTCTGGATGAAATCGGCGCAAGGAAAGACCGTAAGCGGTTTCGAAAGGATGACCACCCGTACGAATAAGACTGAAGAACGAGGGATAGATGACACCATCAAAACCTGCGTCTCGTGCCGCTGATGCGATTGCACGGGAAATTTCGTATGAATGAGATTTTGCAAGAAACAGCATATGTATCGCCATATCCAGACTTTCAAATTCCGTGCATTCTTCTTCAAGCACATGAGTCAAATCGAGAAGACGCAATTCTTGCTGAGTTCGTATAGTAGCGACATAGATGTCATCTTCTGCAGCGACACGACACTCATGGATGCAAACATCGATATCTTGGGAGCCGTACATCACCTGAAGCTCTGGTGAACACAAGCGTCCATTTCCCGAGTACTTAGCCGGGGGGCTGTCGTACTCCGCTGGATCCGCAGGCCGATCCGGTTCAATACGAAGGCGATAGAACTTAGTGCCTTTGGCGAGAATCGTTGCAGGGTATTCCGTTAGCAGGCGCTTTACTATCTGTGGCCTCATCGCAGGGTCTTGCAGAGCCTTCAGTGGCTCCACTTCACCAACCATCCAAAGACGGGGGCCATAGTGGAAGAACCCGATCTTCCCTGCTTCTTCAATCAGCTTAATGTCATTTTCGAGCCATGAAGAAGAGGAGATATCGCTCTTACGATAGTGATATTCATTGCATTGGATTACAGGCGCTGCGCCGTAGTCACAGCGGACTGTCGTGCCGCTTACGAAAAAACGCCATGCGAGGTCTTCTATGTGCTTTTTCGTGAGCTTACGGCCTGCAGTGCTTTTGCAATTCGGGCATATATCTTGTTGTTCAAGGCCACGCTTGGCCGCATCAATTCTCAATCCTTCATCCGCAAAGCCTTCAGAGCATAGGAGGGTTGCATTATCCTTCGCCACTTCCGAAGTCATCTCGATCTCCTACACCTAACGAGGCTGTAGAAAAACCCTTTACAAAGCTCGATCTGTAGCCGTCTTGTTGCTTCTCATTGCCTGAGAGTAACTTGCGCAAGCCTGTTAATTTTCCGGCAACACCGGAGCATTATCGATATTCAGCCCCAAACGCCGCTTATTTAGCCCTCTGAGGGCCGTTTCTGGCTGCATCGTAGCCCAATCATGCCACTAACTGCCCGTAATTCGCGAGCTTCTCAATGTTGTGCACCAGGCAATATAATTGCCACTGACCCTGCACCCTCTTTTTGCCTCGCAGGCTGAAGCGATTCAGGCGTTTGTTGCTGCCGATGTTGCCGAACACGGGTTCCACCACCGACATTCGATGGCGGTAGGTTTCCTTGCCTTGCCGGCTGTCCACCCGATGCTTCATCCAGTCGGTATAGGTCGGGCCTCGCCTGATTTCCAGGGTATAAGAGACCTGTCGTCCTTTACCTTTGCGGTGATCCGCCGAACTGGGGTTTTGCATACACTGGTGCTTCTTGGGGCAATGGCGACACTGCAACAATCGCCCTTGGAAGTGGGCTCTTGGTACACCACTTTGGTCGTTCCGAGTGCCTTCGTAATGCAAGGGTTCGCCAGCAGGACAGATGCAGGTCATCGCGACGGGGGCGAACTGGAATTCACTCGCCGGAATCACCTGTTTCCAGCCGGTTTTCGGTGGGTTCTGGTGGCGTTTTCCGTACTTGCCTTTCTGACCGGCGAACTTGGGATCACGACTGCGGAAGCGGTTGTCCGGGATGTAGCCGTTAATCTGGTGTTCGTGCAGGTACTGCATGTTGGTTTCGTTGGCGAAGCCGGTGTCGGCTGTGACAACCGCGCCGGTTTGGTAGATGTTGTCGGCGATGCCCAGCTTTTTATAGCGCTGCTGAACCGTCTCCAGTACCGGCTTTAACGTGTGGTGTTCCTGGCCTTCGCCG
Organism: Pistricoccus aurantiacus; assembly: GCF_007954585.1. Classification (GTDB taxonomy): domain Bacteria; phylum Pseudomonadota; class Gammaproteobacteria; order Pseudomonadales; family Halomonadaceae; genus Pistricoccus; species Pistricoccus aurantiacus. Next base: position 1,219,919 of record NZ_CP042382.1, on the reverse strand, counting down.
AAGGCTTGGGCATCGATGATGATCTGGTGTTTCTTGTCCACCGTGGCTACGCCGTTATAGCCCTGGATCGTGCCTTTGCTGGTGGTCATCTTGCCGCTTTCGTTATCGGTGATGTTGCTTTTCACTTCCTTGCGCCGTTTCCCTTGGCCCATCCTTGGGCTGCTCGTCTTTAAAAAACGATCGACTTTGTTCATCGACTTATCCAGCGACAGAATGGTTTTGGCGCGGCGAATATCCCGATCCAGTTCCGCTTCGGTTTCGGCCTCATCCCGGGCGTAGTGTTCACAAAGATGATGGCGAATCAATCGTTTCAGCTTGTCTCGCTTTTCGCTCAGCTCTTTAAAGGTGCCAGACCATTCCTTCGCCGCGTCTGACGACATTTTACAGCCGTCGATAGCAAACTACTACAGTTGGAGATAAACACTATACTTCGTTGATCGACTGTCCGTGAACGAGGTATGCCATGTTGAACGACCTCCTGACCCCTGAGGGTCTGCGTGAGCAAGCCCATGTCTGGGAATCGGAACTGTCTTCCTGGGTGGCGGAACTGGGCGGTTATGTCAAGCGTGCCGAGGCAAGAGAACGCCTGGGTGCGTATCTGCGCGGCTTGCTGGGAGACATCGAACGACGCAACAGCTGGCAACTGGCCGAGCACCAGGGCGACACACGCCCCTACGGCTTCCAGCATCTGATCAACCGCGCTCGCTGGGACGAAGACGGGGCCCGCGATGCCGTACAACAACGCGTCTACCAGGCCTTGCGCGATGATGATGGGGTGCTGGTGGTCGATGAGACGGGATTCCTCAAGAAGGGCCGGCATTCGGCAGGCGTCAAGCGCCAGTACAGCGGGACCGCCGGCCGGATCGAAAACTGTCAGATCGGCGTGTTTCTCGGTTATGCCAGCTGCTGGGGTCAGGGCCTGATCGATCGCACTCTGTTCCTTCCTCGGGATTGGGCAGAGGATCGCAAACGCTGCCGCCAGGCGGGCATTCCCGAGACGGTGGGTCACAAGCCCAAGACGGCACTGGCCCGGGACATGCTGGTCCATGCGCTGGACAGCGGGGTTACGGCCCGCTGGGTGACAGGCGATGCCGTTTATGGCGAGTCCTTTCAGCTACGCTGGGCCCTGGAGGAACGCGACCAGGGCTACGTGATGGCGGTCAGCCGCAAGACCCATGTGTGGCGGGGACTGGAGCAACGCAAGGTCGGTGATCTGCTGACGGTATTGCAGGAGAATGCCGAGTTCGACTGGACCCGGCTTAGCGCGGGCGCCGGGAGCCAGGGACCGCGGCTGTCTGACTGGGCGTTTCTGGCCATCAATCCGGGGCCATTCCAAGGGTGGTAGCGTGGGGTGTTGGTACGGCGCTCTCTGGAGGATAAGCGGGCGATGACGGCATACCTCACTTTCGCCCCCGAGGGCACGTCACTGGCGGATCTGACGTTGGCCGCCGGGGCGCGGTGGAATATCGAGCGCTGTTTCCAGGAGAGCAAGTCCCAACTGGGCCTGGATCAGTATGAAGTACGGACGTGGACAGGCTGGCATCGTCATATCACGCGGGTGATGGCCGCCTATGCCTTGCTGGTCACGCTGCGCCGTCGCCAGTTGAAAAAAAGCCTGTTGCTGAGCCTGGGTGGGCAAGGCCCGTGGCTCTCTCCCTGGCCGAGATGCGGCGATGGTTGTGTCTCACTGCCGTTGCCTGGCGACGAAGAGGACTTGAGATCGCCTTGCATTGGTCCCTCTGGCGTCGGTGGCATCAGCGCATCGCCCAATATCATCACTGGGTGAGACGACAGCGGGCAATAGGGGCCGTGGTATCCATGCCGCTCAGCGATTATTTGCAACTGTAGTAAAACAGCTCGTTACCCAGAAGACCCTGTTCATGACACACCAACAGTATCTGTTCGAACAGTTCTTCAATCTCATCGGCGTGCTGACTGACAAACTTGGCCAAGGTGGTGAAGTGCGGCACGGTATCGCAGGACAGCGCCTTGAAAATGATATTGGTCTCGCAACACCACTGGATCTCGCGACTGGAGGTGATGCCTTTGGAGTAGGCGAACAGAATGATCTTCAGCAAGATGGCCGGATCGTAGGCCAGGCGGCCAGTATCGTCGTTGCGGTAGTTGGGGTGGAACACCGACAGATCCAGCTTGTGCTCTATGAGGTAATGAACGGCGTGTTCAAAGGTACCGGGCTGAAGCTGCTCCTGGTAATTGATCACGACCATGGCGTCCTGATCGTAGTTGTAATGCTTGAAGCGGGGCATCTGACCACTCCTTGTCCGTTTGCCTGACTCTATCAAACCCGAGGGGATTTCGGGGTTTTTCTACAGCCTCAACGCCTGAGTTGGGCTTCACGTGCGACCTGGCCGATGTGCCGGATCAACATTGAAGGGCACTTCCCGGTTACAGCGCGGACAAACGTAGTACACGCCTGCGGCATCGCCCTTGGGCCCAATGACTGAAAGCTTTCCCTTATCATCGAGACAAGGCATGCAATAAAATGTTCTGCGCCCCTGCTCTGGGAAATCAGGTCGCATGTAACAGGTAGGTGACATCAAAGGCGAATAGGGCGTCAGGCCATATCGCTTTTTGATCAACGGGCTGACAGCCCACGCAAAGACCTGAAGCACGGCATTAGCCGGCGCTTTAAGTACGGTCGCAAGAACTTCTGCTGTGTCACTCATTCGATATCAATGACGCACTGGTCATTTACCCACACGCCCCCGTGTTTTTGGCACGTTTTGGCTTTGCGGAAGGTGCCATCACTTGAAGGGGCAGACTGACTGGGCGGAACGGCCGCAGGCGGATTCACTAGCTCGATTTTTTGAGTCTTTCTTTCTGAGCAGTTGAAAACCGTTGCATTTACGATGGCCGAAGGATTCATTCGGCTACTTGTAACCATAATCGCATTCGCACCGCGTATTTTTGCAGCCTTATTCTTTGCATCTGTAAATGCGGAGTCTAGTCCAGCGGAACCGCCCCAAATTCCCGCGTCGCCAGTAACAAAACCAAGCTGCTGGCAATCCATCATGGCCATTACCGCGCCGTCCCGAATTGTCATGAGCCGCGCGGCCTCTGGGGACATCGTAGCGCAGCCCGAAGCCGTGAGGATTACTCCGAAGATCAAGAAAATTTGAATAGCCTTCAAGGTTGTCTCCTTCTACGCCCTCGCATCATGTTGGCACATGGCTACTGTGACGCCCAACGCTTGAGCTCAGCCGCGGCCCGTCAGGGATGTCGGCTGTAGCGAATGGTTAGAGCTCAACGCACCCAAGGAATCATTGGCATGTAGTGGCACAGTGAATTTGGTCACCTGGTTTTGAGTGTATGATCACTCACAGAGAACGTCAGGTGGACAGGATGACCAAGAAAAGAAACTTCAGCCCGGAATTCCGTCTGGAAGCGGCCCAGCTTGTCGTCGACCAGGGCTACACACTGAAGGCGGCCTGCGAGGCCATGGGGGTTGGCAAGTCCACCATGGAGTATTGGGTTCGCAGGCTGCGTGCAGAACGGGCAGGTCATGCGCCGCAGAGTGGCGAGGCGCTGACCCTCGAACAGCGTGAGATTCAAGACCTGAAGCGCAAGCTGAGGCGGGTTGAGGAAGAAAAAGCCATTCTAAAAAAGGCTACCGCTCTCTTGATGTCGGACTCCCTGAGCAATTCTCGATAATCGAGCGACTTGAAGAGAGCTATGCGGTGCAGCACCTGTGTCAGGTGTTTGGGGTGCATCGCAGTAGCTACCGGGCCTGGCGTGACCGGAACAAGACGCCCAGCAAGGATGAGCAAATGCTGTTGAAGCAGGTTGTCGAGGCGCATGCCGCCAGTAACGGCTCTGCCGGCGCTCGCAGCATTGCCATGATGGTGACCCAGGCAGGCATACCGCTGAGCCGCTATCGTGCGGGCAGGCGAATGAAGCAGCTTGGGCTGACCAGTACGCAGCCGCCGAGCCATCGCTACAAGAAGGCCGATCAGCCTCACCTGGCGATCCCGAACCTGCTCGATCGGGAGTTCGATGTGACGGTCCCCAACAAGACTTGGGCCGGTGACATCACCTATCTCTGGACGGGAGCACGCTGGGCTTATTTGGCCGTCGTCATTGACTTGTTCTCACGTAAACCCGTGGGGTGGGCGCTGTCGCTCTCTCCGAATACTGACTTGGTGAAAAAGGCATTGCTGATGGCTTATGAGTCTCGCGGTGAGCCAAAAGGCGTTCTGTTCCACTCGGATCAGGGTTGTCAGTACACCAGCCAGGGCTTCCGGCAATTACTCTGGCGCTACCGGATGACGCAGAGCCTCAGCCGTCGTGGGAATTGCTGGGATAATGCCCCGACAGAGCGTTTTTTCAGGAGCCTGAAAACAGAATGGGTGCCAGCGATTGGCTACCCCAGTATTGCGACGGCGAAGTCATCGATCATCGAGTATATGGTCGGTTACTACAGCAGCCTCCGGCCACACAAGCATAACGATGGGCTGCCGCCGAATGAGATAGAAAAGAAGTATTGGAATGCTCAAAAGGCAGTGGCTAGAAACACTTGACCACTACAGCGTTTGAACATTTGTTGGGTTGAGTCGGGTTTGCCAACCAGCAAATGAAACATCGAACGCAAGTCGTTCTTATCCAATGCGGCCATAACGGTACCGGGTTTTCCTACGCTTGGATGTCCATCTCCATTACTTGAATGATCTATTTCCGTCATGACTTCCTCGATAGTTATTTGATTCTGAACGTAGGGCCCGGTCGACCCACTCAATTAACGCCTTGTTAAGGTGTGAGGCACGCAATACCGAAGCCTCTGCATAACACCTTAATCACTAAAGCCGACGCATAGTAAAAATGCCACGCGTGCCGAATCACTCTTGAACAATTTGTTATGCCTCATCTTCCAACAAGCACTGGAGCTTCCTTATGAAAGCACCACCATTTTTGTCATAAGGCAAAACAATTTTAATGTCTGTATAAACTGTCGGGTCCGATATATCGTCAAAGATTTCTTGAATAAGCTCCATAATATTCTCTATATCTTCGTGCCCAAACTGTAGGTTAAGAGGCTTGGTACCCATCAATGTCCTTAGATCATTATGAGCCAACAACTTTTGTCTCCACTGTTTGATACCAGTAGATACGTAAAGCTCATTCAACTTCTCTAGCTTGTCATTTAACTCTCGGCAATCACACTGCTTCACAATACGAGCTAGTGACAAGTTTTTATTTTTCCTCGTTTCTGCAGGATCAAATAAACAAGCGATACTTAGGCATAGTTTTTCTATGTAAGCTTTTTGAATTCGTGAGAACACCAATGAGTTGAACTTATTCAAAACATCTACTGATTCTTGCGAAGTAAATAGCTCGCTATACAACGTTAAATCAGTACACAAGTCCGTAAAGTATTTCTTGAGCACTGATAGCTCTTCCGGATTTACTTTGGATCGGTCAAATTCTACCCGCTTCGGTAAAGGCAAATTATTTGCTTTGCAGAAGTCATCATAAGATGCATATATTGAAACGTCAGATTTATCATCATTGCTAGTCAAAGTTTTCTCCATGAGGCATAACAGCAACTAGATAGACCGCTTCGATATTGCGGAAATCTGACCGCTTCATGTTTACGGTTGCTGGCTCCTAAGAGAGCCCATCTAATAATTTATAAAACAATAGCTTAGCCGACCATCCTGCTGGCTGCCACGTAATCATTTGACTTCTGTAATTTGCGCACACAATAATACTGTATAAAAATATAGTATTTATAGGAGTCTAGCCCATGCATGGGAAGCCGCTTCGATTACGCGATCAGGTCCGCGCCGTTATTCGCGTCAATCATTACAGCATCCGCACGGAAAAAACCTATTGGTACTGGATTCGCTATTTTATCCGCTTCCAGCAGATGAAACACCCGCGCGATATGGGACCATGCGAGGTGAATGAATTTCTAACCTGGCTGGCTGTTCACCGTAATGTCGCGGCGGCGACTCAGGCCCAGGCTCTGAATGCGCTAGTGTTTTTGTACAGCAAGGTACTCGACAAACCTCTCGGGGAAGTCGGCGAGGTTATCCGCTCAAAAAAGCCACGGAGACTACCGGTGGTGCTCACTCACGAAGAGGCGATGCGCGTCATCAATGAGCTCCGCCACCCCGATAACCTAATCGCTTCGCTGATGTACGGTGCGGGGCTTCGGGTTACCGAGGCGTGCAGGCTCCGCATTAAAGACTTGGATTTTAGCCAGCAAATCGTGACCGTCCGCGATGGCAAAGGCGCCAAAGACCGCACAACGCTGATGCCGGGAACGCTCATTGGTGAGCTCAAGTGTCATGTTGATAACATCTGCAAAGCCTGGAAGCAGCAAGACCCCGAGTATCATCATCCGGTGAGTCTGCCCTATGCCCTCTCACGAAAATATCCCAACGCTGGCCATTCCCTGGAATGGCAATGGCTCTTCTCCTCACCTTCGTTGAGTACCGATAATCTCGGTAATGTCGCACGCCATCACCGCCATATTACGTCGGTGCAGCGAGCTGTGCGTAATGCTGTAAAAGCAGCCGGTATCGGCAAGCCCGCAGGCTGCCACACCTTCCGGCACTCTTTCGCCACGGAACTGCTAAAACGCGGTAACGATATCCGCACGGTTCAGGATCTGCTCGGCCACGCAGACCTGCGAACCACCCAAATCTATACCCACGTCCTGGGGCAAGGCTTCGCTGGGGTTCGCAGTCCGCTGGGCTGAGAGTCAATCAGTGACTTCCACTCCAACTGGACTCCGTCTGATACTCAAGCACCCGTCCCCCATTACGGGCGCCGTGGCTTGGTCGTGCAGCGTCACCAAGGGCAGACGTCACGCTCAGCTCGGCGGCCAACTTTCGGCTAGTAGACGGACTTAACCGGACGCTTCCCTTTCGCCTTTTCGCCCGGCCCTTTGGGGTTTGCCCTTCAATCTCCGGATAAGCCCCTTCCCCTTCAACCCCCTTCCCTTACAACCCTTTGGGTGAGCCTTTTTCCTTTCCCTCGTTTCGGGGAATGTCTGCGCATTGGAGTTAACTTTCCATATCGCTCCGGAGCAGGCCCGTAGGCATCGTTCAGTGAACACCTCAGAACAAACGAGTAACTCCTATGAAGTCCTATGCTCCACAGTGTAGTGGTCAAGGGCTCACCATCAGCGCTCTGGAGCAGTTTGAAGACCATCGCAAGGCGCTCGCTACTTGGGGGACCATGAACAACCAGCACGATCAAAGCTACAAACTGCTGTTCAGCGAGCCAAGGACGGTGCGCGACCTGCTGACGGGGTTCGTGCGGGAAGCGTGGGTCAAGCAGCTGGATCTCGATTCGCTGGAGAAAGTCAGCAGCACCTTCGTGACCGACGATCTGCGCGATCGAGAGGACGATGTCATCTGGCGCGTGCGCTTCGGTGACGAGTGGCTCTACGTCTATTTGCTGATCGAGTTTCAGAGCACCGTCGATGCGTTCATGGCGCTACGCATCATGACCTACGTCGGGCTGCTGTATCAGGATCTAGTCAAACAGAAGAAGCTCACGCAGAGCGGCAAGCTGCCACCGGTGCTGCCCATTGTGCTCTACAATGGGGGAAAGCGCTGGAATGCGGCACGCAACGTCTCGGAACTGGTCCAGCCGGTACCTGGTGGACTGGAGCAGTATCGACCGGATCTGCCGTATTTGTTGTTGGACGAAGGGGCGATCGTGGCCAGCGAACAGTGGCCGAAGGAAACTCGCAACGTCGTGTCAGCCATCTTTCGGCTGGAATATCACCGCAGCCACCAGGACGCCATCGAGTTGATCGGTTTGCTGGTACAATGGTTGCAAGCGCCGGAACAGACCCGGCTACGCCGTCACTTCGCTCTCTGGATCAAGCGCGTACTGCTACCCAGCTGGGTGCCCGATGATGAAGAGGCCGAATGGCAGGCGCTGAACGACTTGAACGAGGTGCATAACATGTTGGCTGAACGTGCAAAGCAGTGGCCCGAGCACTGGAAACAGGAAGGGCGTCAAGAGGGCGAGGAGAAGGCCCGGCTCGAAACCGCTCGAAACCTGATCCGTGACACTTCCCTGACCGACGAGGCGATTGCCAGTGCAACCGGCTTGGATGTCGAGCAAGTCACTGAGCTTCGAACAGAGCTTAGGCATTGATAGAAGGGCTGACCACACCGATCGTCCGAATGGCGCGGTGCCCTTAAGCAAGCTATCCTTGATACTAGCGATATTTCACCTACGGCGGTGTCCCCGGGTCTCAAGGAGTGGCTTGGGAGCGACAACGCCAACGATCTAGTGGTTGGCAGTGACGGCAAAGGACTAACCTCCGAAGCGCACCTGAATGAAACATGGGAGGTATCACCATGAAACCCGCTGATCTTTGGACCCCCAAAGGCCGGCGTGCCGTCGGCAAGCTATCCCTTGACCTGCTCAAGATCACGGGGAAAGTGGCTGTGGCGGGTGCCGCTAGCTTGGTGGGGGCACTGGCAAGCGCAGCGGCATCCCCAGCCACGGACAACAAGCAAGAAGATAAGCCTTTCACCGAGCTCAGAGATGGCCCTGAGGGCATTGGATACTATCAAGGTGGTATAAAAGTCGAAGACTAAGAGCCGACGGAGATCGGCTCTTTGGTTTTGGCAGCTATTTGCCCTTAGTGGCCGCACCTTTGGCCATGTTTGCCCCCTTGTCCCCAGCAGCTTTTGCCCCTCTTGTTCCTGATTCCATACCGGAAGATATCGCACCACCGAGTCTGGTCCCTGCCCACCCAAGCACCGCAACCCAGATCCCCGGTAGGATCAGGAACGTCGCCCACTCGACGAAGGTCAGTACCAGCTTGTCGTAGCTGTTCTGCGCTGCAGCCAGATAGCCCATCTTCGCCGCGTCAGAGTTATAGATCAGGTCAACCAGGTTGGCGTTGATCCAGCGGGCCAGCTCCCACCAGAACGTCAGGAACCACAGGGCGAACAGCCCGAAGGTCGCTGTGCCAGCCACCTTGATCGAGTAGCCAGACACTACCATCACGAACGGCAGGCAGATCACCACGGCCATGATCAGGATGTACTGCACCATTGGCAGGGCGCGCTTGAGCATGTCCATGCCAACCTTGCCCATGACGCCTGCAACAGCGCCCCCCGCTGCACCGGCGGCCATGGAGAGGACGTCATCGACACTGCCATCGAGATTGCCATAGCCCGTGACCGCCATATCCTGATTGCCGCCGGCAGTGCCTGCACGGTGGCTGATCATCCGGCGAATCACGTAATCCTCGGCAGCGGAGCTGGTAAAGAGCGAACGCACGCTGTCCCAGACTCCCGGCTCTATCTCGTCATGCAGGCGGGCACGCAAGCCATTGTCACCGTCGGCCCACCACTCCTTGCAGCTGGGATAGCCTGGGCGACCTGGGCCGGTGCTGGGTCGCGCCTGATCGCGGCTGGCGTCATAGGGAAACCCTGCGATCGGTCGTCCGGCATAAATCGAATCGTAGTAGCCGGGCGTCTCCAGAAGCCACTTGCTGCCTAGCCAGTCGTGGTCCAGAGCAGCGAGCGCATCAATGGAACCGGTGTTGCCAGCCTGAAACAGCTTGTTGCGAGCAGCACCGTAGCACTGCCGCTTAAACTCTCCGAGCTCCTGCTTGAGGCCGGGGTCGGTGATCGATTGCGCATCGATCTCTGAGGTGAGGGCCTGTAGATCGGGCGCACAGGGGATGCTCGACACCGCCACATTGGTCACCCCCTTGGAGACCGCATGTACCAAGGCCCACCACAGCGGAATCTCGGCAGTCTGACCGCCGATCGAGTTCATTGTGTCGCTACCCCACGCCCCTTGCCCGATCACCGCGACATTGCACGAGCCCCCGCTGGCATCGGTACGTTCGATGGCATTCACCGGATTGAAGGAAAGGCTCATCATCGGCACGCAGGTAAAGGCGTAACACAGCACCATGGCGTAGAGCCGCGTCTCGATGCGCGCGATCAGCAACACCCCCTTGTTACCCTCGTCCTCGCCTTCCTGGCGCACCCGAAACCACTCCGAAGCAATCAGGGCGATGAACGGCATCAGGGCCAGCCCCGTCTGCATCAATGACGACCAGAGGGCGTTGTTCACCACCCAGCCGATCATCAGCATGACCGTCTCGAAATAGTCGTTGACGTTGAGATCGGCGGTCATGACGCCCCTCCCAGCCAGTCAATGAGATTGAAGATCTCGATACTCACCATGGCGCCGATGGCCAGCGCCTCGAGCCGCTTGAGGCGCGATCGCGCCTCGTCGCCACCATCGCGATCCTCGTTGAGTCGCTTTACCACGCGAGGTTTCCAAAGACGTACCCAGCCGACGATGAGCCCGGCATAGCAGGCCCAGCGCCACACGAACAACCAGGGCAATGCGGCCTGCCTGGCCGCCGCAAAGGCATCACGGCTGCCCAGCAGGTGAATGGCCAGCGAGACGACGACCCCGCTGATGAAGAACACGCCGACCAGCGCCACCAGAAAGACCAGCGGTGAGGGCCAGCGGCGCGGATCGATAAAGCGCTTGAACGCCATCAGTCTGCTCCATTAAGCGGGCGACCACGCTCATCCAGTACCGGATCCAGATAGAGTGTTTCATCAGGGCTAGAGCTAGTGGCGCGGTTCGTGGCACGGCGCAGGGCTTTCGTCGCCACATTGCTGGCCAGCGACTGACGGATTTCCATTTCGCTTTGCAGCAGCTCGATATCGCGGTTGAAGGCGTCGATCTTGCGATCCAGTACCGACATGCCCTCTTCGTTGCCCTCGATGCCGGGATCGCTTGAGCCGGCCATCAGCGTCCGGCGCGCCCACATGGCTTTGGTGAGCACTCTGGCCAGCGCCATTTCGCTGGCCAGGCGCTGGGCAAGCAATGGCCCCTGGGGGTCGGAGCGCATGGCCTCGATCACGCCGCGCGAGATGGCCAGGCCGTCACCTGCCGAGACGTCGTTGAGCTTGGCCTGGGTAATTTCACCCCCGCCCAGCATGTCGAGCAGGCTTGTGTGAATGGCCTGCTGCTCGTCCTCAAGCTCACGAATCAGGCCGGTACCGGCAATGGATTGCGATTTTTCACAGCCGTCACAAGTCCGAAGCTCGGTGTCGCCCACGATCTTCGTCGTCCACTCGGCGGCGTCGCTCGGAGAGCCCCACAGGATGCACATGCCACCATGGCAATCGTCCCCGGCTCCGCTACTTCCGCCACCGCCAGCGATACCGCCACCGCCAACCCAGTCGCCGCTAGAGGTAGCTATTGACCCCCAGCCGCCGCCACCACCCGAAATGGCATCGTTGGACGTTGGGTCGGTGCGCCCGTGTAGTGAGTTGTAGCCAGCGGTCGCGGTATCTGACACAACGCGCACCGGGGGCTGCCCGACGCCGCCGCGCTTCTGGCCGCCTACCCAGGTGCGCCCACCATCGCCAGCTTCGCGTTCGGCAGTTTCCTGAGCAGCCACGGCATCAGTGTTAGAGGCGGCGATGTCCTGCCAGTTTTCGGCCATCGCCGCCTGTTGCATTCGCCCACCGACAGTGGCATCCGCCAGCGCCTCGGACATGCGCTGACACGACAGCTTGGACTTGTCAAAATCCAACCGGCCCTGGAGCACACCATTGGTGAGCAGGTCATAGAGCGCCGGGTTCGAGCGCTGGATGATCATCGCCGGCAGGCTCGCCACCGCTCCAGTGGCGTTCTGAACCACATTCCCCATCATGTTCTTGAAGCCGTCGGTCACGCCATTGAGCTGGTTCGATACCGTCGCCCCGATGTCGAAGTTGCCGCAGGTCGCATTGATGTTCCAGCGAACCCCTGTCCCTTGAATGCGAGGGCCATGTCCGACGCCGGCAGACGCCCCGAAGGGCAACGCGCCGCCAATGTCGTAGTAGAGGTTGTCTGCAGACTGCGCCTGAGCCAGCGCTGGCGTTACCAGTGCTACCGAGAGCACCAGGCTCTTTAGGATGCGTCGCTTCACGGCTTACCCTCCGGTGAAAAACAGCAGTTTCTTGCCGCGCTTCTTGCAACAGCGATAGGGCCGCCACAGCGTCCAGGCATAATCGCCAGGGTCGCGCAGCAGGTTGTTCTCCCCCCCATCCGGGAAAATCGAGCACGACATGGTCTTGTCGGGCTCCAGGCGCTGCCACTTGTGCGTGCTGGCGTCGCCCTCCATGACTGGATCGGGCGGCCAACGCCCGCTATTGTCACCGCCGCGAGGCACCAGAGGCGAGTAGACGTGCGGCTGACCGCGGCGCGTAACAATATCGGCGGCACGCTGCGCGGTGGTCGCGGCGGTCTTGTAGTCGTGGGTCTGGGAGACAAACCCGCTGCGGGGGTAGATCGGGCTCCATAAGTCACCCAGAGTCCCCATTTCGCGCCTGCCGGGAATCAATGCCTCGGGATAGGCCATCTCGGGAATGCCGGAACGCCAGGCCAGTGCATCCAGCGTGGACAGGAAGTACGGCTTGAACGGCACCGCAGGCGAGTCACAGGACCAGCCGAAGTTACTGATGAAGTCGTAAAACGCTCCGCCGGGATGGCCAATCGCATCCGTGTTCTTGAAGCGCGTATTGACGTGCTCGTGCGCCACCCGCACATCACTCGATCCACCGCCCAGGGCATCGCCGAGCGGCGGTGAGAGCATGGCGATCTCGGTCCAGGGGTTGTCGCCGGTATTTTCATACGACGACACCACCAGCTCGGGGATATAGTGCTTCACACGGATCGAGGTTCTTACCGTGCAGCCAAACGATGAGCAGCGAAGCCAGACGCAAATGCCAATCACCTCATAATCCAGGCATTCCGTGCTCAACGAGGATGCAATGATCTCCGGCGTCGTAATGGCCCGCGCCTGGGGCGCTGGCATCATACTGGTCAACCCGATCACCAGGGCGGCGACCAGTGTGACGGGAAGTGGTGTCCGTATACGTCTCATTGACGACTCCTTCGCGCCTGCTCAATTTCCTCAAGCGCCGCTTGCACATCGGGCTCGCCATAGACGACATACTCACTGTCGACGACGACAGCCGGCACCTTCTCAACGCCCAGCATCCAAGCGCGTGCCACGCCGGTATACAGCTCGGCGTAGCGCTTGAACGCGGCCTGCCACTCTGAATTATTCATGCGCGCCTGCAGCACCTGCTCGGCCTGCTCAGGATCCGCCGGCAGACCCTGTGAGATTTGTGCATCCAGCCGCGCCGGCGCATCCAGCTCCACGACCACAGCGGCGTCGGGAAGATTGACCACCGGCTCGCCGGCGATGGTGAACACCTCGACGCCGGCAGCAGCGGCGCTGCACCAGGCCGCCGTGGCGACAGTGCAGAGGATTGGTAGCGCAGCATGTGGCCGGAGAGAAGCAATGGGCATAGGTCGGCTCCCATGAATGGATCCAACCTAGAGGTGTATCGGGAAAGAGGGTCAGAGGCAGCAGAGAATGTTAAATGGATCGGGTAGGGTTTTAGTTGGATCCCGCAGCATGTTGCGACTTGTTGCCGTGGCCATTCTCTCGCTATCTTGATGACTAGGATGAATGACTAGGGGGTACAGCAATGCGCTCAGAAGAAATTTCAAAGACACAGTTCAAAGCCCGCGCGCTTGAAATACTCCGTCAGATCGAAGCCTCGGGGGAGCCGGTCATCGTCACCGACAAGGGGCGACCCGCTATAGAGGTGCGTCGATACCGGTCCGATCAGCGCTTGCCACTGGAGCGTCTGCGCGGCAGTGTTCTAAAGCTGGTCGGGCCGTTCGAGCCGGCGGGCGACGGCGACTGGGAAGCTTTAAAGTCAGCTCCCCGGAGAGCTGGGTGAGACCAACGCCAAGCTGCCAGCCACCAGTGCTTGTCGCCACTTCGCCGAGAGGGTCGCTTGCAGCAGCCCCTCACTGAGAAAGCCAATCACCCCTGCATTTCCTGATAGCGTTCTAAACAGAGTGGCTTCATCACCCTGAACAGCACTGCCATCCAGATGGTAGGCAAAATCAAGACTCCCTTGCTCGGTGCTACTCGACTCAACAATGACACCCCTGCCCGAGGTGAGAAGCCCCACATCACCACAGCCAAACAGCACTGGCGGCGCAGCATGTTTTAGCTGCACCTCCAACTGCTCGGGATATTCGGGATCAGAGCGAGTAATGATCCATAAACCGGCGCGCAGCCATTTTTCTACTGCCAGCGCCATGCCTACACCACGCCGCAACAGGTACTTGATGCGCTCCACGGTTATGCTGGAACCATCCCATTCGCATAGCATCGGCTTGCTCTCAATCTGGAGCAGATCGACAGGCGTAAACCCTCGCTCATGAAGCCATTGCGAAAACTGACTCCACTCGACCGGGGTCAACGGATTTACTGTATCCCTGGTGGCTTTACCGAAATAGCAAGTCAGCAGCAGCGTGGCCTGCGCTGCAGGGGTTAGCGTCACCGAATGATCACTGTTCATGGCACTGCTTCCTCGACCGCTTGAATCAGCTGTTCTGCAGGCACATACCCTTCCCCCATCTCACCTGATGGCAATATGATCGTGGGCGTTCCCTGCACCCCAAACCGCTGTCCCAGCTGAAAGTCCTGATCAATCGCCGCCTGGCAATCCTCTGTCGGTGTGACCTCCAGATGCTGGCCAGAGAATACCGCTGTCATCGCACCCTGCGGGTCTGCGGAACACATTACCTGCGTCAGTTGATGGGCGGCTGGGGATTCTCGAGCAGCACGCGAGAAAGGGATGTAATGCACCGTGATGCCAGCAGCCGTCAGCTGATCAAGTTCCTGGTGCAGCCGCTGGCAGTAGGGACAGGTCGTGTCGGTGAACACCGCGACCTCCCCCACTGGCTCGCCCTGGGCGGGATAGCTCACCGTGTTGTTCTTCTCGATCGCTACGCTCAGCTGGTCCAGCCGTTTTTGACGGTTGTGCTGCTCGGTGACATTGATGAGCCCATCGGACGCGTTGTCATAAAGGCTACCCACCAGCATGTGGCGCCCCTGGGCATCGCTGTAGAACGTGTCACCGTTGCGCAGCCGTACCTCATAGATTGGCCCCTCGATCGCGACGCGACGGACCGACTCGGGAGTCAATGCCTGGCCATTGATCGTGAGCTGCTGCAGCGATGCCGGGGTTTCATCATTAAGCTCTGCCAGTGCCGTCGAAGAGGCCAGTATGGCCATGCTCGCAACGACCGGTATGAATGCCATCGACAAGCGCCTCACCGCAACACCTCCAGGCTTGCCAGGCCAGCATCACCGCCGTAGCGTTCAATGGTCCAGCAATCGTTGAGGGTGATCGCCGGCAGGGATAGAGACTCATGGATGTCGACATGGCGGCACCCCTCGCGAATCGACTCGTCAACGCACGCGCGCCTCACTGGCGAGACCCCCTGAGACTTGAGCCGTGAGAACCGGTTGCGTCCGATCTCAGGCGTGGCGTGTTCATTGCTGAAAAACTCGCTCTGCGTCCACCAGTTGGCCACGTCCATGGAATACACCTGACCGACACCCTTGTTGAAGGCCAGGTCCAGGCGATGCGAGACCTGAAAACTCCCCGGCGGCACGCCAGGCGCCGCGACGGTCCAGTGAAAAACAACTTCCCCTGCCAGCTGATCCTCCGGCAGGCTGACGAAGTGCCCGAGATGACAGTCGTCGGATCCCCCAACGAAATACAGCTGGTTGGGATAGGGCTGTCGGATGATCCAGCCACTCGATGGGCTGACGGGCTCGTTGAGCCAGCTGAGCGTGATCGTCAGCGAGATGTCGCCCGGCACGACACGATCAAACGGATCAGTCTGAAGTGCTGGCAGCAGATGCAGCGTGCGCCGCTGTGCATCCGTGCTCATGGTCTGAGTGATTCTGAATGGTGACATGCAACCTATCCTTTTTCCTGAGGCACGAGGTACGGCGCAAGGCGTGCATGAATATCTTGAGCATCGTATCGACCGCTGGCTGCAAAGCGCACCAGCGGGATGCCCGCCGCCGCAAACGCCCGATCCTTGAAACGGTCGCTGCGTCTTCGATCACGGCGCAGGTGGCTACGATCATCGAGCTCAATGGCGAGCAGCACATGTCCCCCACGCGGCTCACACAGCACCATATCCACGTGTTTCGCGCTGATTTGACGGAAGTAACGCCACCACCGCTGATCGTTGGAGTAACGCTTGCGAAAGCGCACCTTGAGCACGTCGGCGAGCCGAACCTTGCAGGCGATCATCGTTTGTGCCCCCACGGCACGATGCAGTGCGGCATAAAATGCCTGCTCGGTCGGCGTATTGAGGGCGCCTCGGGAGGCATAGGGCAACTCTGCCCGACCGAACACCACCCGCTGGATGCGCCTCACGCCCAAAGTGAGCGCGGTCAGGATCAAGGCAAACGAAGCAAGCACCAGAGCAAAGAAAGTCACGTCGTTCCAGGTCACGAGGCTACTCCGATGCCAAGGGTTCAAGCCCGCGCAGTTGGTCGAGCCTCTCCGCCACCTTGATCGCCGCATCGAGCTCAGAGCAGTCCAGATCGCGCATGATCTCGGCCCGCTCGGCCTTCTCCTCCGGCTCGGTGCCGGCCAGCGACAGATACAGACTCGGCGGCACGACGCGAAACAGCGATTGCAAGCGCCCGCCCAGCACCACCCCTTCGGTGTACTTGCCGGATGCCTTGGTCGCCGACTCGATCAGCAGGCGCTGGTCATCGGTGAGCGTCTTGAAGCGCGCCACCTCGGCGATCTCGTTGGGCGGCATGTTGAGCAGCAGCCACCACTCCAGCATGTTGAGCATCTTGGCCGACACGTCCGGGAAGTCCTTGACGTTCTGGGTCGCCAGCCACAGCCAATGGGCGAGTTTACGCCCCATCTTGGCCACGCCAACCAGGAAGGGCGCCAGTAGCGGGTTAGCCGTCAGCAAGTGGCACTCGTCAATCACCTGCACGATGGGCCGACCGCTGTATTGGTCGCGCTCGGCCATGGTGGTAATCATGTTGGTGATCGACATCACCGCGAGTGCCAGCTGCGCCTCATAGCCGGGGTTGGCGTAGTGCGCCAGGTCGATGAGCGTCACGTCACACTCGGGCCAGGTTTCGCCGGTCCGGTTGAACACCTGCCCATCGAACCCGTCGCAGAACATGCCGATGCTCTCACCCATCGTATAGGCGCGCCGACGACGCTCCTCGGGAATGTTCTCGTCACGTGAAAGCTCGTAAAATGCCTGTCGCACGTCCTCCGACAAGCACTGGCGATCTTCGGCGTGGGACATCTCGGCGGCAATCATCACCGCATCACGCACCATGCGGTTGTCGGCGCGCCGATAGTCCGCTTCCTCCTTGGCATCACCGCCAGTGATCATCAGTCGCGCCATCATCTCCATCTCACCCAGCAGATCACGCTCGGCATCCTCGTCGTCGTCATCGGTGTTGATCGCCTCGAGCATCGCCTCCGGGCTGGCCGCCGGCTCATCGGGTGATTCGCCATAGTCCTGTCGGTCGCGCACCACGCGTCGCGCCAGAACCTCGGGATCCAGCAAGCGATGCGCATCGGCAAACGGCGGCAGCTTGGCGTTGGCCCCCGGTGCCAGCTTCACCTTGTTGACCGACATCCCCATGCGCTCGAAATAATCGACCAGCAGGCCGAAGGAGTTGCCCTTTTCGATGATGAACAGGCGCGGACGGCGCATCGCCATCACCTGACCCAACATCGAGTTCAGGGTGGCCGACTTGCCCGCCCCAGTGGGGCCGAACACGAACATGTGGGCATTCTGCTTGCGGTCGAGCTGGTGCAGCGGATCAAACGTCAACGACTCGCCGCCCCGGTTGAAAAAACTGATACCCGGATGCCCCGTGCCCCGCGCGCGCCCATAGAGAGGCGCCAGGTTGGCCAGGTGCTGAACGAAATTGAAACGGGTGTACCAGCGGTTGTTTCGATCGATCTCGGGATCGAAGTTCATGGGCAGCCAGCGCAGGTAGGTGTTGAGTGCCGCCACCTCGTTTTCCGGCTCGACCGGTTTGAGGTCGGCGGTGCTGAGCTGGGTTGTCAGATCCAGGACACGCTGATCCAACTCCCTCTCATCATGGCCATTGACAAAAAACGCCAGGGCCGACTGATACATCTTGTGATCCTTGCCCAGAAACTCGCGTGCCCGATCGCAGTCTTCCCGCACGTTCTCGGCCAGCACGCTATCGCCCACCGCCTTCTTGCGCAGCAGCTCGATGTGGCTCTCCAGAGGCTCCTGGGGGATCGCCACGATGGTCATGCACGCCTCGACACCCAACGGCAAGACATCGAAGGTGGCGTTGCGTACCGATGTCTGCCCGCGCGAGATTTCAGCGGTCAGGTGCCCCACCTTGGGCACCTTGCGCAGCTCCTCGACGGGGATGACCCGCTGCGGCTCACCGTCGAAGTACCAGAGCCCCGACTCCGCGTCGGCACGCGGGGAGCTGGCCAACATCCCCTCAGAAAGGTCGTAAGACCACATCTGCTCATCGGGGTCGTCGCCAGGATAGTCGAAGATGTCGTAAAAACGCTGCGGATCGTCGGGTGCAAATGCCGGACGCGGATTGAAGCGCGGCATCATCCAGCGATGGAAATCACGACCATTGTAGCGGCGCACCGGCAGGCCGGCGCTGGCCAGCTTGGCTTCCAATTTGCTAAAGACATGATTGATCATCGCCTCCGGCGACAGGCGCGAGCGTCGCTCGCCGAGCTTTGCCTTGCCCTGTCCCGACCAACGGTAGAGCACCAGGCGCGTGCGCCGCGTCTGACCGCGCCAGACGGTCTGGGTGATGATGTCATCCTCGAACAGCCCATCGGGCCTGGAGATGGCCCTGAAGTGCGCCTCCATGCTGCCCAGCCACGCCTGTGTATACGGGGTTTCCTTGAGCGCCTCCGGGATCGAATCTCGAATGCGCTGGAGATCCTCGCGCGGGTCCGTGTCGTCCTTGGTGTAGAGCTGGACCACCCACTGCTGAGCATCGAGCTCGGGCAGGCTATCCTGGAGCGCCGACTCGATCTGGTCGCGCACTGCCACCAGGGCCTCTAGCGAGCGCCCCTCGGACGGCGCCGGAGTGATCTCGGCGACCACTCCCAGCGACACCCCGTCCTCGAGCAGAAAGCAGCCCGACGCGGGCAAATACTCTGCCCAGGGCAAACGACTCGCAAAGGAAGGCGCACGCTCATAGCTGCGACGGATATTGGCAATACTGGGCAGCTTGCCGCGCGGCAGCGACAGGGGCCGCCCCGTCTCGTCGGTCAGCAAGGCGCGGGCATTGGGCACCTCCTGCGGCGGTGCGGCATCGTCTCCTGCAGCGCTCGGCGCGCCTTCACTGGCGGACGCCCCCTTGGCGGGGAATAAACGGCTCATGAAGTCATTGAATGAAGACATCAACGCGTCCTCCCTGCTGGACGTGCGCCCTCACCGGGCATTGCATACTGCGGTGTGCTGTAAAGTGGAAACACGCTCGAATAGCCGGGTACCGGTATCGACTCACTGCCCCCCGCCAAGTGCGGGTAGATATAGATCACCAGGTCCGGGTTGGGCAGGCGCGAAAACTGGCTGTGAATCTCATTGGCCGCATCACGCGTGTAGCGCGTGCGCTCATCATTCATCTGCGCCGCGCCAATCGGACGACGCAACACACCACGTGCCGACTCGACCGCTTGAGCGCTTGGGCCGCCGGGCGAAGCCGAGCCACTGGCCTGGCTGGAGCCTTGCTTCCACAACTCCTGCATGGTCACGCCGTTGGTGGGCATCAACTCATCCTTGGACGTGGCACAGCCGGACAGCAGCGCCATGCCGACGAATGCCAGCGTGACCCAGGCGGCACGATGCGTTGTCAAGAAGTCAGTCGAGCGCGATTGTGGTTGCGGTTGACGTGTCATAGCGCACCTTCCTCCCCTCGGTCTCATAGTCGATCGGCAGCTGCTTGTTGATATGAATGGCCACGTCCTGGCCGGGCGGCACATACACGGCAGCGAATGCTTCGCCGTAGAGCTTGTTGACCCACTGGCTCATATCGCTGATGCCCTGGCTCATGATCTGGCCTGCCGCCTGACTGCCGCTCATGGCCTGAGAAATCGAGCCATCGGCACCGATCGTGGTGATCGATCTCGCATCGTCATCGGCGAGCAGAGTCGCCACGCCGGCGCCGGCGGCGGTGAGCAGGCTCTGGGTGCCCAGGTACTGTTGGGCATTGCTGCGACGCACACCGCTGATGCAGGGCAGGCCCGCCTGATCGCTGATCCAGCCGATCGAATTGCCACCCCCGATGGTCTGGCTGTGACGGTTGTCATTCCCGCCGCCGCCTTGGTTGACGTCCTCCGGTGACGGCACGGTCCGGACCGTGCCGTCCGCGAAGACGAAGGTCAGGCTGGAGATGTTTCCGCGCACACAGGAAAGCGTCCAATCCCCCGTTGCGGTACCGCTGGCAACGGCGGCCTGCACCTCGGGGAGCTCGATGCCGTTGGCGGTCAGGTTGTCCTTGCCGATCATGACCTTGAACGGATAGGGGTCGTTGACGGTGCCATCCACTGGCACACGACCCAAAAGCGCGGTCATGGCCAGCGACCCCATCAGCGTCGAATTCTCGGGGATGGTATAGATCGGCTCGACCGTCGACGCGTCAGGCTGGCCCGTGACACTGGAGCGCACGGCGCTGGATGTGCGTGATGCCGTGTCGCCCACACCCTCTGCCGCTGCCTTGAATGAGGTCGGAAACGCAGAGCTCCCGCCCTGGCGACGACTGCCCGCGCGGCCTTCGTCCTGGCGCTGGTCCATCGGCTCGACCCAGGCAAGATCACCCACCCTTGAGCCGGATGGACTGCCGCCTTCGAGTCCAAGACCGATCGGCAAGTCATCGTCAGCGCCGCTACCGGCCTGATCATCAGGTATCAGGCGGTTAAGGCGCTGCTCAAAACGAGACAACAAGGATTGCTCGTTCCGCTCGCGAATGCGCTGCTGGCGTTCGCGCTCTTCGCCAATCGCTTTATCAACGGCACGGTCAACATTGGACGCCCGCTCGGCCAGACGCGCGTTTTCCTCGACCAGACTGTCGACGCGCTCCTGATCACGCTGACGCTCGCGATCCCAGGCGTTCATCTTGCCAACCAGCGTGGCCACGGTGTCCTTTGACGAATCACCACTGATACCCAGCGCGTCCATTTCCTCCCGCGTCAGGGTGCGCGTGGGGTCCTCTTGTGACGGCTGCCTCTCATCATCATCGCTGCTACACCCCTTGACGACGACCATGCTCATGACGATAAGCAGCAGCGGCACACCGAACTTGAGCAGCATGTTGCCCCGGAGCGTCATGAGTCACCTCCCAGCGGCAGCGCCTGAGCCAGCGATACCCCGTTGGTCACGATAAACACCGTCGTGGTGTCCTCGAGACTGCCGCGACGTCCCAGCGTGGGATGCATGAAGGCGGCGCTATACAGCTCGCCCTGAAGCCAGCGCGGGTCCAACTCGAAGGTGCGCACCGGATCACGGTTGATGAGCTTGACCGCCGTGACGGTCCAGGCGTTGAGCTTCCAGGCCGCCACCGGCGTCGCCTTGACCGGCAGCGAAGGCATCAGCGACGGCATGCTGGCCGGCAGGCGCATCGCCACCCGATTGAGCCCCGGCACCGGCTGAATCGTCCGGCTGGGTGCATAGAGGGACTGTGCGGCAAAGCGTGTCAGCGCCACAGGCGCCGGCAGACCGAGCGCCCCATCAGCGCCCTGATCACTATCCGCTGTCGATCGATTGCCCTCTTGTGAAGCGGCCTCGTCATGACTGCTCGCGACTCCACCGTCGGGAATCACCACCTTGATATCTTCAGCGCTGGCCCCGCTTTCCTTGGCGGTCAGATCGAGCAGTACGACCTCATTGGTCTCGACGTCCTGGATACGCACCCGCTGGGTATCGAAGGGCTGGCTCGCCTTGAGATAAATGGCCCCGCCTGCACTTTGCACGCGCAAGATATCGGCGCTGGCAATCTCCCGTGGAAGCCCGACACGCACGTTGCGGTCCAGCACGATGACGCGCTCGCCGCCCACCGGCAAATCAACAGGGAGCGGCTTGCGATCCCAGTGCAGGATTTCCACAGCATGCGCCTGAAGCGCCATGCTCAGCAGCAAGGCGCACAGTCCGCCTCGCAATAACGCTGTCTTGAGGCGGTTCATCAGTCCTCCTCCTGTCCGGGAATCTCCAGACGCTGTGCCGAGCGTGCCAAACAGTTGATCTTCATGCCCCAGGGATTGCCTTCGGGGTCGTCCTCGGCACGCACGACGCTCATCGGGAAGCGCATGTAGACATCGCGAATCGGCGTCCCGGCGTAGGTCTCAAGAACAGCAAGATCGAGATTCACAACCCATTCGTCGCGCGACACGATCTCGACCGAACCCGGCCCGGACGGGTCGTTGCTGAACCCGCGTCCGGGTATCTCGAAGATGCTGCGCTCACGCCGGTCCAGTTCGTTGCGCCGCTTGCGGGCACGATAATCTTCCTCGAGTTCGACCTGGCAGGCCGGAGTGAGAAACGGCGAATAGGCGTAGAGATTGCGCTTGTAATCCGCCTCACCGTTGGCGGGCCAGCGATTGATCTGCTGCCAGACGTAGGTAGTGAAGGCATAGACGGCTGACGGTGGCTTCTCCCACCACTTCTGCGTCGAGCCGGTGCGCAAATCGGGAGGAATGGAAATGGTTAAATCTTTCGGCGCGTTCTGCCAGCCAAACCACAGAGCACCGCAGCCAATCACCAGCAGGAAAATAACGGCGCGTAGCGTGGTGATATGGGCATCGCGCGCTCCCAGCGCATTGCGTAGACGGCTCATCGCAGTCCTCCCGGTCCCCGTGGTTCGCGCCCAACGCGATACACGCTGGAGCGGGTGATCAGGCGCTCGCCGCCGAGCGCAATGCCCCAGGTCGCGAGCCTGTAGGTGATTTGTCGATACAGCAGCGACGCCGGTCGCCCCCGTCGAATCCGGCGCATGACGGTGCCACCGGCCACCAGTGCCAGTGCCATGAAAGCCACCCCAACGGTAGGCGCCATGGCGGGCATGCCCATGACGATCGCCAGTGCGATCCCCGGCAGCAACCCGCCGAGAAACCCGCTAATCGCCATGATCCCCACTTCACGCAGCGTCATGCCCCGGAATACCACCGGGGGGTCATTGATGCGCTTGGGGATGAAATCGATGCTCGCCATGACGCTTACCTCTTTACTGAGAAAGAATCGGCCCGGCTTCGGTGGCCAGCCAGATGACGACCAGGATCAGCACGACGCCAACGAAGGCGGTCACGCCGAACTTGGTCCACTCGCCGCGCTGACGACCTTCGTTGAACGACGCGAGGCAACCAATACCCACCCAGATAAACGCGGCGGTGGACAGCAGCAGGCCGGCAAGAATGAAGCCGTCGTACATGTAGCCCTGCGCCGTTGTACGAATGCCGCCACTGCCCTGCGTCGGCTCTTCAAGCGTCGGTAGTTCCGCTAACGCCACACCAGGCACGACGGCACTCGCCAGCACGACCAGCCGCTGGCACGCAGACGTGAACACGTGGGAAGTACGCTTCATAACTGTTGTAAATTTCATGTGAACATCCTCATTGCAATGGAAGGCCCACCTGGACCCGTTGGTGCCGCCCCAAGACGAGGCGCGTCGACTGGCAGCATTAAAGAAGCAGCCAGAAAAACAGCAAGATCAGCACAAGTGCTTTCACACTCACTACCGCGAGAATGTCGCCATCGACCCGCCCCCTGGCATAGCCGCGATAGGCCGACACAAAAATCCAGCCGGCAGCGATCAGAATCCCCGCGAGACCCACGCCGGCGATCAGTAAATAGAGCTCCCCCTCCCCCATGCCGGAACCGGCCTGAAACGCCCCCATCACTGCCCCCGATCATCGAGATAGTCGCCAACAAGTGGCCGTGGCCGGCGCGGCAGCAGCCGATCCGGGGCGAGATAGGTATCGATGCCGGTGGTGATCGAATCGAGGTCCGCCCGCAGCCGGGGAATATCGAAATAGAGTCGCGTCGTTGCCGGATCGGCTTGGCGTTGACGGGCATCGACGCGCGCGACGACCACCTTGATCTGCTCGATCTGTGTCTGGATCAGGGCCAGGTCGCGACGCTGAACCTCATCGACATCGTCGGCCTGAGCAGAAATCGATATCGTGCTGGCCAGGAGCAACCCCAGCAGCAGAAATGACTTGCCCGGAGAGCCCTTGCCGAAGAGAGGAGTGTATTTGCGCAGCGTCATGATGGAGTCCAGTCGTGAGTGGTGACGACATGGCCCCATGGTCAAGGGATGGGCTGGCGAGATCAGCCCGAAACGTTAAGCGAAACAGACGGGTATTCTTCACTGAGCCGCTGAAATGCGCGACTATAGCCGCCGGGAGCTAAAAGCCCGAACACATTGACGAGGACATGCACATGAGTGAAAGGAAGCGTCTGGAAGACTATGACTTCAGCCATACCCGGCACTCGACCCACAGTGATAATGACTCACCCCACCCCGGTATAAGGGGGACGATTCTTTTTCGTGTGGTGGAAGGTGCGCCGGTGGCGCTATATCGTGCCCATGACGATGCTCAAGCCGAACTGGTTGTCTCGCGTTACGATCTTTTTCAGTATGAAGGGGGATACGCATGGGGGTACCAGGGCACGGGTCCCCAGAGTTTGAGCCACGCCCTGGCGGCGCTTGTTTACCCGGCTATTTTCGACCGTGGTGTCCTTGCCGATAAGGCGCGGGAGATTCTGGAAAAAGTGGTGTCCCAACTCCCCCAGGGTGCCGAACCGAACATTCCGGTGTCGCACATCTATCAGGAGTGCGGTGAGCCTGAGCTGATCGAATGACCCTTGGGACTTCGCCCCAGCAGCGACGAGGCGGAATCGATCAGAGGTACTTCTTGAAGCTCGCGGTGGCAATAGCAATCATCAGCCCGAACAGCAGCGCACAGGGCAGCAAGAACAGGTTGGGATGGATCGAGAACGGCAGCGACAGATAGATCAGCCAGCCGGTCAGAAAGATGGGGGTCACCGCGCGCTTGGCATGATGATAGATAAACGCCGATTCGCGACCGGCACCGAAGCGGCGCAGGTCACGGCTGACCAGCCCGTCGGTAAAGCCGACGATCGCCGCCAACAGGAACAGCGGCGACGTCAACGTGAGGATCACGCAGCGCGTCAGCGTCATGAGCGTGACGAACATCGCCGCCTGCAGGTAGGTTCTGATCGTTGCCGCCCAGCCACCGCTGTCCGCCCCCTGCTCGACCCAGCCGGCAATACCCGTCTTGACAAACACCCACTCATGGCCGGTGTTGACGACGCAGGTGGCAAACTCGACCGGCGACGAGACCAGCAGCGAGCGCGTGAACTGGCTGTCCAGATACCCCATCTCGGAGATCATGGTCTGGCGGGCATGTTCGGCGCCGGCCTGGCTAAACCAGTCGAAGTAGATGCCGAGCCATTCGATCGCGATTGAACACACCATCGAAATCAGCAGGATCCAGAACAGCGTGAACGGCAGCTTCAGCAGCGACCCGATCACGCCGCTGCGTTTTTTCTCGACGCGCCGCGCCGGCGCTTCATCCCTCGCCATGATCATTCATCTCCGCACTGCCCTCGAGCGGGGTATCGAGCGGCTCCTCGACAGGCATCCAGCGGTCCTGAGCACGCGCTTCGTGCGGCTGTGGCGGCAACTCAAAGTCCAGATCGATCGGCGGCGGCATCACCGCCTCCCACCACTGGTCGCCGGTGATGTACTTGGCCCGCATGCGCGTGGCAATGTCCGCGACATCCTTGGGCACATTCTCGGTCTTGTCCGGCAAGGGCAGTGGCATACGGGTCTTCCACAGTTGCCCCCCTTCAAGCAGGGCAAATGCCTGCCCCTTGGGCAGATTGATAATGTCGTTGGAGACGAGCATGTCGACCGACTCGGTCCCGATACGGTCACCGGCGGAGCTCGAGAAGTCCTGATCCGAGCTGACGTCAGCGTTGTCGCTGGCCATGGAGACCATCAGCCGCGTCGACACATTGACCTTGGGCAGCTGTTCGGTGAGCAGCCGCGCCGTGCGCTCTTCGCGCACCCGCAGCATGATCAGGTTGTTGAAGTTGCCTATCACCTGCCCGGCCTTGGCCACGGAGCCGATGCGCGCTTCGATGTCAGAGAGCGTCTGGGTGTAGGCCGTCACCTGGATGCCGGCCCCGCCGCCCTTGTTGATCAGCGGGATGAACTCATCGCCCATCAGCTCGTTGAACTCGTCGCAATGCAGGTTGATCGGCAGCTTCTTGTCCGTGCCGCTGCTGGCACCAGGAAGCCCATCTTCGGCGCCAAACTTGTAGATGTGACCCGCGACCGAGACGATGTCGGCGAACATCGAGTTGCCCACCGCCTGGGCGACCTCGAAGTCGCTCAGGGCATCCAGCCCCACATAGACGATGCCGCGCTTACGAATGATCTGCTGCCAGTCGATGATGGGCCGGTCGTCTTCGATGTCGTCATAGTCGGGCGATAGCAGCTCGGCGATCTTGCCGCTGGTCAGCTTCTCAAGCAGCGGCAGCAAGGATGCCACGATCTTGTCGAAGTAGGTCTTGTCGTAGCGTACCGCCGACAGCAGGCCGTCCAGTACGGGGTCGGTCAGCGCCTCGATTACCTCTGGCTGCTGTAGGTACTGGACGATCGCCGCCACGCGCTTGTGGCGCCCCCTCATGTTGAGCGGTGTATTGCGATCGTTGAGCGTGCCCTCGATCTCGGTGATCTGCTGGTTCGACCCCGGTATCTGCGTCTCCAGCGTCTCCTGGACATACTGAATCAACAGCGCATCGATATTCACCACGTCGGCCAGGATCTGACTGTAGCTCGCCCGTTCGCCCAACGCATGACGGGCGCGGGCCACGATGTTGACGAACCGCCAGGCGAACTGCCGAAACGCAGCGCTATCGCCCTCACCCGACAGCTGCCCGGTCACCCGAGTCGGAATCTCCGACAGCCGCGAGAAGCGTCCCACGGCGTTATAGCGGCAGGATACGTCCGGCCAGCCCAGGTGGAAGATATAGAACTCATCGCCGCGTCCCGCCTTGTGCGCTTCCGCGTACATGCGCATCATCAGGTCGGCGTCGCCTTTGGGGTCGAAGCAGATGGTGATGTCGCCACGATGAATGTCCTGCGTGATCAGGATCTCGGCCAGGCGCGTCTTGCCTACCCGCGTCGTGCCCTCGACCAGGGTGTGTCCCACCCGCTCGCCCAGCGGCATCCAGACGTCGTGCTCTTTCCACTCGACCGCGTGCAGCGCCGGCACACCGCCGACCGGCGGCAGTGGGCGCACCGGATTGAACGGCGAGTCCCAGCGCAACACGTCGGCGATACGCTGACCGAACACGCCGCTTTCCAGGCGATGCTCCAGCCGCCGCGCTCGCTGATACCAGACAGTCGGTTGTACATAGGACTCGGCAGCGGGTTGTGCCGACTCATGCAGCCGCTGGGTGTGCCGCGCCTGCCATTTGAAGCCCTTGCCGAGCCACAGGTTACGCTTGCTCACCGGAATCTTGCGCGCCGGCAAGGCGAAGCGCGGCAGCCGCCGCATGTTGCGGCGATAGCGCAGCACCACCCATGCCTGACGAAAACGCCAGACCCCGAAGGTAGCGAAGCCGGCAGCGGTGATAATCCCCACGCTCGGCGCAAGAGCCAGCGACCAGGGAGCATACAGGCTCAGCACGGCACAGCCGGCGCATACCGCCACGGTGTAGAGCTCAACGGCGGGACGAAGCAAGGATTCAAGCGGATGTTTACTGCTCATGTGGCGTTCTCCTACTGCTCGATGCCGCGCCGACTGATCAGCACGGGATAGTGTTGCAGGCCCAGACGGTCAGCCAGGCCGTCACCTGAGACGGGCCGCAATTCCAGCCCCTGTGTTTCGGCGCGAAGTGCCTTCAGGGACGCTATGTCCTGCACCTGAACCACCAGGCCCACGGCGTTCATCTCGCGCAAAATATCGCCGCGCTGGACGAGCCACTGATGGGATAAATCGTCATCACCGATCAGGAAGATCGGCGTGAAGCCGCCAGGCAGCTCAATCGACCGCGACTCGACACGCCCCGGCGTCAGCCGATCGCTTTCCAGTGGCAGCATGTCCTGCTCGCCATGGCGCTGCGTCGGATATTGTGCCCCCACCTGCGGTGAGTACCCTTCCTGCTCATCGACGCCGGCGCCATTGATGGCCACGAAATAGGGTCGCGCCGGCTCACCGCCGTGATCGGCGACCACGCTCAATGTCGGCAAGCCCGGCGGACGCTGAGCAGAGAGCTGTGCTTGAGCGAGCGGGACCAAAGCCAACATCAGGCACCCGGTCATCATGCTGAGGGAGTAACGGGTTACATGACTCATGAATACGCTCCTGGTCGAGAATCAGCGGCTGGCAACAGCGATTTCAGCCATCCACCGGCGAGGTTTTGGCGTCGGCGTTACCCAGGTGACGTTGGTGACGTCGGCATCGGGCGCTCGAGGGGATGGTGTCACCCAGGTGACGGCTGAGTGTTCGCTCGGCGCGACAGGAGTGGAGCTGACCGATGAGGCCGTTGTGGTCGATGCGAGACGCGGCTCAGCCGCCTGCCTGGCGGCCATCAACGCCGGCGAGCGCGAGCCCAGCGACGGCGAATCCCCTAGACGGGCCAGCTGACGGCTTACGCTTGCGCGATAGCGCTGAGCGGGCTTGCCTCCGGCAGGTCGATGGTAGCGCCCTGCTGCGATCACCCAATCACCGGACGCCTCGTAGTGCTGTCGAATCACCTTCGCGGCTTCGTCGAGGTTCGCGTAGGGGTCCAGTCCCGCACAGGGGTCGGAAAACCGCTTCCCTGGACCGAATACCTGGGTCTGCCAGCGCACGTTCATCTGAGCGATGCCAACATCCACCACGCGTGTTTGCTGCAGGAACGAGCGCAGCGCCGTGCAGGCATCGCCACGCGTGTCATAGCGATAGCCTTTGCCGCCCACATTCAGGGTCCATGGCCAAGGCCGCACGGCATGCCCCAAGGACATCTGCGACTCGGTCATGACCACGGCATACAGCACTTCGGGCGGAATGCCATTGTCCTCGGCGGCCACCACATAGGCTGACGGAATGTCTGCTCCAGGGTTCGCAACAGCAGGCGCCCCCCACACCAGCGTTAACGCCAGACATGCGACCCAGAAAACGTTTCGCACTATCAGCCACTTTCGGGATGAAATGCCGAACAAAATATTCTCAGCGATGACGGCGGACTCAGCGCGACTCTGGGCGTGGTCACGGTCAAGTTCCATGAGGAGACCCTCCGCTCTCTTCTCCTTTCCCGGACTGAAAAGTCGAAAACGCTGCCTCAGGAAATGAAGGAGAGAATGTTGAAGGCGATTCGAGAACTTCCCGCGAGCGGTATAAAACAGCTGTCAACGGAATTATTGGGCAGGGGCATCGAGCATCTGCCGGCAATAATTTCGTCAGTGCGTGCAGCATGGGGGACATAGACTTCGTCTCTTCATGGCATACAAACTGATATTCGGCATACCCGATGATCTCTCGGGAGGGCCATCCATAAAACTCGACGTAAAAGTGGTCGATTCGCTCATCCAGATAGAGAAAGTGCTCGGTCGATGAAACCGACCGCCGCGCACCAACATAGACCGAGGTGATTTTTGTCTTCGGCCCCATAGTTATCCACCCCTCGGCGCGACGCGCGGCAGATCGGCACTATCCACATTGATCGCGCCACCATGATTGAGGGTGATATCACCGGCGCGAACCCGGTCGGGTGAGACCCCGAGCTTCGCCGCCCAACGACGGATCCGGCTGTCATCGCCGCTAGAATCGACGACCCAGATATCCATGGCGGCACCGGCACCCAACAGACGCTTCACCGTGGCATCGCACGAGTCACAACCCTCGATAGCCACGACCACGTTCAGACGCTGCGATGACGCCCTGGAATTGTTGCCGAAAACCGACTGGCTAGCGTCGGCGCCCCCCTTGGTACTGAACGCATTGACCGGCATGGCATTGGGATAGAGCCGCTGCCAGGCGGCGTCGTAGGCCCGCTGGAAGGCCAGTTCGGCCTCGACGCGCTCGCGCTCGGTTTCGACCATCAGCTCGGCGTATTTCTGACGTTCGGCGTCCGAGCGCGCCTCGATGCCGAGCGCGGTCAGCGGATCCAGATTGGGCGACCAGGTGCCACGCGGCCCCTCCATGAGCGACTCGAAGCGCCGGTATTCCTGCTCGCTCAGCCCCCAGGCGTCGGCGGCTTGCCGGCGGCTTTGCTCAACCCGCGTCTGATCGGTGCGGGTGTCTTGAATCTGCTGCTCCAGCTCGCTGATGCCATTCACCACGCCGGGAGACGGTATCTGCCCCCAGGCAGGAGCGGTAACGAGCATCGTCAGTGCAAGCACGCCGCCTAGTCTGCAATGTGTCATGGGAGCCTCCTCAAGGAATCGACACGTCAACGGACTTGCCGTTGACGATAAACGTGGCGGAGTGGCCGTAGATCGACGACAGGCGCCAACCGCCCACGCTCTGCCCTTCACCGACGAGGCGCAGGTCGCTCAAGCGCCGTCCCTCACCGAACATGACCGCCACAAAGCGATTGCCACCGCGTATCTCAAGGCCGGACACCGTGAACGGCGGAGAGGGCGGCGTATACCGACGCCTGGGCTTGGGTTGAGGTTTGGACTCCGGCTCAGGTGCCGACTCAGCTACCACCTTCTCGGGCTTGGTATCGGCCTCGGAGTCGGACTTGGAATCGGGCTCTGGCTTTGATTCACCCTCGCCCTCTGCGCCAGGCTTGGGTGCTGACAAATTCTGGGTCAGGTGTCGGATCGGATCAGCGTCGAACGAAGGTAGGGCATCGGGGACAGATTCAGACTCCGACTCAGATCCAGTTTCAGACTCAGCCCCTTTCTCTTTAGTGGCAGCCTCACCTTGAGTGGCTTCGGGACGACGCCCTTCCTCGATCGCTTTTTCAAGCGCCTCCTGCTTCTCCTGAACCGCACTAAATCGCACGTCAACCGACGCAGACAGCTCATCAAGGCGCCTGTCGAGGCCCGACGCCATACCCCGCGCTTCGATAACCACCTCGTCATCCTGCTGCTGCAGCTCATCTAGCTGGGCACGTAGCTGATCAAGGGCTTGTTGCTGTTGCCGGACCTGGGCTTCAAGCGTAGGAGTATCGGTTTCATCGCCAGCCCGACTCATCAGCCCGAGTACAAGCACGACCATCACGCCGGCCAAGCCCAGCCCCACCAGCACCAAACGTGGAACTCTCCGACGCCTCGACTCTCGCTGCTCCTCACCGCGCTCGTCATCGGGTGCATCGCCCGGCGCCTCATTCAGCGGCGCCTCTCGCTCAGGATCGACGCGGTCCTGTTCGTGCTCATGCTCGTGTGTTTGAGCCTTGTTGTGCTCATCCATGGTGAATCACTCCCCTACCAGGCGTTGATCGCGCACCTGATAGCAAATGGTGCGAGCGATGGGGTCGGCCTGTACTTCAAAGGCACGGCTGGCCATCACCTGGAGAGCTTCACGCAGCGGCATCGGTCCCAGACGAAAATGCGCCGCCGGCAGCGGGCGACTGTAAAGCAGCCGTTGTGGCTCCCCTTGAGGGCGGCAGAGGCTGTATCCGGTGTGCTGAAGGATGTAGCGCAACCCGTCCTCGACGGTCGGATTCATTGAGGCAGGAATCGAGACCCTGACGGTCTGCTCGAGCAGATTGCGCTGCTGCAGCGTGGCATTGGCCGATACCAGGGCATAGCGATCGCCGCGCATCACTTCAATGCGCGAGATATCACGATCGCGATAGACATCCGGCTCAACGTCATGACGCGGCTGATCCAGCCCCACGGCGACCACCTTCGAGCTCGGTGTCAACCGCGTGCTGGCCACGGTCATCTGATCGGCATGGGGGTATTCGGCAGCCAACTGCTCGCTCTCACTTGGCTGCGGCGGCTGATGGGCGCACCCGGCGATGAGTGCAACCAGAAAAGCTAAGGGAACAAGTCGGGGTTTCTTGAATGCGTGCATCGCGTTGGGCCTCGCGCGGGAACCTGAAGAATCACTATCGACTTACCGTGCCGAAGTCCGCCGTGCGCGGCGACAGGAAATGTTAATTGCACTCGACCCTCTTTCGACGGTCATGAAAAAACGCCCCGGCGGGGCGTTTGGGTGAATCATCGAAAGTAGCTGCAAAGCGACGTGTACAGGGGCGAACCCTGACCGCAAGCCGTCATGCCGAAGGTCTCCAGTACCTGGCCGTGCCAGCGGCTGCCCGCAGCGAATTGTCGAGCAATGGCAACAACGGCCTCGATATCTGACCGGAAAGGCCCATCGTCTTTAAGCACCACGGCATAGGCGCCATCGACCACATCCAGGTACCACCCTTCGTGTTCCGACAAGAACGGCGGCCATCCTGCATCTACTAGGGCCGTTGCCAAGTTTGCCGCTGTATCCGCGTCCCATTCGGGGCGCGATAGCTCCGCTCGAATGCGTTGGATCAATACGTCACGCGGATCCTGGGCGTCAGCCTGCCCATCCAGGTTCAATCGCTCGCATAAGCGATCGATGTCGACGGCTTCCAGACTGTCGCCCGCGATCTCCAGGATCGCGTCAGGAATGTCCCGTTGAGACATTCGTTGCAGCAGGCGCAGGGCGGCCAGGATGACATCAACGTCCACGTCGGCCAGCCAATAGTTCATATTGTCGTTCATGAGACGGCTCCAAAGAGTTGACGGAGCCATCCCCTCGGGGCATGGCCCCGGTTGGGAGAAGAAACGTTAATTCCGTCAGGCGGCGTCCCTGGAGGACGCTTTTAACGGGGTATCGATCACGACGCTGCTCCAGCGATAACGCCAGGGCTTGCCGTCCGTATCCTTGCCGATGAAGAAAGTGGCCGTGTGTGCTCTCACGAACACCACTGTCGCTGTGGGTTGACCGTCACGATCACACCCCGCCTTCAGCTGAAGACGATCGCCGGCTCGACACTCGGACGCCAGCTTTCGCCGCGCGGCACGCTCCCGGCGCTGACGCCGGCAGTGTTCCCGCCATTCGACGGCTTGATCGTCCTGAAGGTCGGACTGACGCAGCAGGCGCTCGGGGCAGTCGTAGACGAAAGGCCCCATCGATTCATCCATGTCCCTGTAACCCCAGGAGCAGTCACCCGCGCGGCGCGATGCCGGCGTAGGCCCCTCGAGCAGGAACACGACGATGAATCGGTACTGCTTGGGTAGGTGCCGAAACACGGTATAGAGCACGTTGCCGCGTCGGGAGTGGTCGATGATCTCGCAGTGACCAGGGTTGTTCTGCTCGCGTAGGAGCCATTCAACCAGCTGATCGCGGGAGTTCATTGAGTGGGGAATAGTCCAGCCCATGGTGTCTCTCCAGATTCGAGGGAGAGACATCCCATCGGGAATGACTCTCCCGGGTGGGGTATAAAATTGCTGCTCAAGAAGACAGCAGGTTGAGTGGCGAGAGCTCACTCCCGCTCGATAGCCCAAAAACGCTTCATGATGGCATCGCCTTCGGGCAGGTACTCATGCAGCTCGCGACTGGTGTAAACCGCCCATTCGATGACGCCCAGGGCGGCACGCTGAAGGTCTGCATCCAGACAGCGCAGCCGGGTCAGATCAAGCGGCCATTCATCACTGTTGTAGACGGCCAGCAAGATGCGCCGACAGTGATGAGACTGCCCGCTGTGGTTCTGCGCTACCTCAACCAGGCGGTTGAGTGACTCAAGGCGCTGTGCAAACCCTTCATCCTTGGACTCACGCTGCGCCGCAAGCTCGGCGAGCCTGATAGACAAATCCTTCATGTCCCTCTCCTTTCTCAGCGGCTCTGAGGGTGGGATAGATGGAACCACACCCCAAGAAGCTAGCCTCTTGGGGTGTGGTGATTGGCGTGGAGTCAGACCACGGCTTCAGCAGCGCCAACCGAGCCACCGCTGAAAGCGGAGCCAGGAGCAGGCGTCTCCTGATCCACCTCTTGGGACGGTGCTTCATCCTCCTGGGCCGCGGTGGCAGAAAAAGTTTCTTCGCGCCGGGGCGCTTCGTAGACTTTTTCGCCATCCACCTTGACCCAGTTAATGAAGAGCAGCCGCGCCTTGAGGCTGACGGCAGTCTCGCCGGCTCGTTCCCCCCTCGTCCGCGTGAACAGATCGGGGTACAGGTCGCCGAGCTTGAAGCCGATGAGGATCCTGGGCTCGTTAGCGCCTTTCTCCTTGCGATCGGCCACGGTGGCGGCAAATTTCTTGACCAGCTTCTCCGCTTCCCGGCCGCTGACGCGACAGTCGAAGCGGCGATATTCCACATCATTAGCAGGACCATTCAACGCGGATATATCGCATGCCCAGAAGGCATCGCCACGCTTGGGCGTGACCTGGCGGATCCGGTTGACATAGCCCAGGCCTGAGATGTGCAAGTCAAAGAATTGAGTGTCAGTAGCGTTAGACATGATGTGTCTCCTGGATTGAGTCAATCAAAAACCGGGAGATACACCATCCCCACAGGGGAAGTGTTTCCCCCGGATGGGTAGGGCGGCACAAGGCCGTAATTCGGAAGGGGCATCCAGCTCGCTTGAGCGCCGTCTCTCGGGATGCGTTACGGCTTCGGGAACTGCCTCGCAAGGCAAAAGGCGCTGTTGTTACCGTCAACAGCCAACGTCTCACACTGAGAGGATTGCGCCACTTGATCGCGGCGTCAACCCCAATAGCTCTAACGTCGATCATCAATCTCAAGACGGGGCCGCAAGTTGCCTTACCGCCTCGCCTTGGGATTGAGGACCAAAACCGCGCGTCAAGTCAGCTACCGGATACCGGTACGGGCAGCAAAGTAACAGTGAGCCATTATGCCAGCCATCGACCAACATGCCCTCGTAACCATGCGTTCGACTCTGCTGTTGCATCCGGTCCCGTGTCATGGCGCTGGACCAGTAGGGTTGTGCGCGGATCCCCGCACAAAGGGAGCCCAGGGGTCAGGCGGCGGGCACCGCAGAAATGAAGCACAGTTCAACCGGCCAGCGAGGCACCCTTGCGGGATGCCTGACTGGCCGGTCGAACGCATTGAAAGAAGGAAGGTGGTCGACGACCGGTCGACCTGAAACACAAGGAACCTGGAACCCAGCATGCCAATGCAGTGCAAAGAGACTTTGCAGGGGGTGCGCGTTTTCGCCAGGTGTTCGCGCGTTGGGATCGGACTCATGGAGAGTCCAAAGGGACCAACTGATAACCGCCAGTTGGCAACGGGGTATGGTCGTTATTATCGGGCAGTACCGCCGCGATGGCAAGGTAGGCATCGTGCCTGCGCTTCATCATCGTCTCCGCGCAGCCCTGGCAAGCTCGCGACCTGTTGTCATTGCACCGCTGGAAAAGTCTTCGGGTAACAGAGCCTCCCGGCAATGCGGACACATGGGCGCTTGATGATGGCTGCGCCATGCCTTGTCGAGCGCTTTTACCGCCCGACTGCGCGTAGCGAACTGCTCCGCCTCCTTGACCTCCTGCTCGCGACGCTTGAGTCGGTTGGTGGCGCTGTCGATGTTTTCACATACCGCTTTGAAAGCGTCGAACGGTTCGACTTCGCTCTCGCAGTCTTCACACCAAACGCGGCGCTCATTGTTATCGTAGACGAGATGCAGGTGGCGGCACGACGCGACAGGGCGCCGCGTCAACCCACGTGCGACCCGCAAATCGCCGAAGTCAACGACCTTCACACCGCCGCAGAAGTCCTGTGGCTCGATCGGCATATCGCTCATTTACGCTTTACTCCTGAACCAGCAGCCCCATTCCCGCGTTCGCGGATAACCCAGGCGATCAAGTTGCGGAGGAATCGCAGACATGGCACTGCGATCTGAACCGTAGTGATGACCACCATTCTCATTGAGATGCTCAATGATGTGCTCAATGTGTCGTTCGGTGTCCGGCGCCGCGCGGAGAAAAGCATCAACCATGGCCATAGTGCGCTTGAACGGCGTCATGTACTGGGTATCTCCGCCCTTTGATCCAGGTTGAGCAATGCGCATGTCCGGGTTGAGCTGACGCATCAACGTTTTGGCAGTGCGACGCGATCCGGGCTGGATTCGCGGTGACCTTCGGCGATAGATCGTGTAGCGCTGGGGATTCTTTTCCACTTCATTCCCATCGCGAAGCTCTACGGCGGGTTGTTTGTCGATTTCCATGATGCCGATCCCGAACTCACGTACCAGCCACCAAAGCAATTCATTGGGTCGATAGTTGGCGCGTCGACAGGCCACCCAGATAAGGTGAGGCATGCCCGATTGTTCTGGCCGTGAATATGTACGCCAACGTGCCGCCTGCTCCACGACGCCAAGACTGAATGACCGCTTGCATTCGATGACCTGACAGATGCCGCGCCGCTCAGCGATCAAATCGGGACGCCCAGGGAAGGTATCGAGAACAACTTCGGGATAGGTCTCCCAACATTGTGACTGGAGCCATTCATCAACGACCCAGGCGATCTCTGGTTCGGTCATATCCTTGTCGAAGGCGTTCGGCTCACTGCCGGTGCCTTGAACATAGACTGCCGGAAAGGACTCGCTTGCCTCGATCATGAGCGCCCCTCCTGCACACGCTTGCGTTTCGCACCTGTACTGCCACCCTTGCGCGCCGGTGTCTTTTTCTTGCCAATCGGCTTGGTTCCCTCGCAGTCAGGATAGCGACTGCAGCCCCAGAAAGGACCATTCGCACCTTTGCGCTTGCGCATCTTCGCCTGACACAGCGGACAGGCTTCGCTGGGTGTTTCGGGAAGATTCATCCGGGGTTGCTGAAGCGCCAGGCCAATCAGCTTGTCCAGCAGCACATGCTGTCGCTGCATGAAATCGTCCAGCGTCATCGTGCCCTCGGCGACCTGATCCAGCGCCTGCTCCCACAGCGCCGTCATGCCCGGATTGCTGACCTGGGGCGGAAGCGCCGCGATCAATCCCTGTCCCAGCGGGGTCGACACGATCGTGCGCCCCTTCTTGCAAATGAAATCGCGGCGCAGCAGCGTTTCGATGATACCGGCACGCGTCGCCTCGGTGCCGATGCCGGCACTCTCGCGCAGCCGCGCCTTCAACCGCTCATCGGTCACGAAACGGGCCGCGTTCTTCATCGCCGAGATCAACGTGCCTTCGGTGAATGGCTTCGGGGGCTGTGTCTGGCGATCCTTCACCCTGAGATCGACCACGGCGCAGGTTTCCCCCTGACGCAGAGGCGGAAGCGCCTGCGATCCCGTGGCGTCGTCCTCGTCGGCGTCACTGTCGTCCCGCCCTTTGCCCTTCCCTCGAGGAAACAGGGTTTTCCACCCCTCAACCCGCACCTGGCGACCCGACGCCGCGAACGTTTCGCCGGCGAGATCGAGCCGCACGTCCGTCTGATCATACTCATGCGCTGGCAGAAACTGCGCCAGATAGTGCCGGCGGATGAGGTCGTAGACCTGACGCTCATCGTCATTCATCCGATCGAGCTGACAGGGTGATGTGGTGGGAATGATCCCGTGGTGGGCCGTGATCTTGCTGTCGCTCCACACGCGGCTCTGGAGCGACTTATCCAGCTGCTCGATCACCGGTGAGAGCGCGCCATCCGACTGCAGGAGCGCCTTCACCACCACCTCAACCTCGGAAAGCATCGACGTCGGCAGGTAGCGGCAGTCAGTGCGAGGGTAGGTTGTTGCCTTGTGCGTTTCATACAGCGACTGCGCGATGTCGAGCACCTGCTGCGCCCCGAAACCGAACCGGCGCGAGCACTCCTGCTGCAGCGTGCCGAGATCCATCACCAGCGGCGGCGCCTCCCGCTTGCGCTTGGTGTCCACCGACACGACACTGGCTTGTCCGCCTTGCCCCTGCGCCGCGACCGCCTGGGCTGCGTCGCGGTTGATGCAGCGCCCCTCTTCATCGAGCCAGGCATCGTTGGCCGGCAGCCACTTGGCCTGAAATTGTCCCCCCTGCGCCTGGAGGTTGACCAGTACGTCCCAAAACGGCTTGGGCACAAAGCTGGCGATCTCCTGATCACGCCGCACTACCAGGGCCAACGTTGGCGTCTGGACGCGCCCCACCGACAGCACGCCCTCATGGCCCTGCTGCCGAGCCAGCAGCGAGAACGCCCGCGTCAGGTTCATGCCGACCAGCCAGTCCGCCCGACTGCGGCCGAGTCCGGCCTGATACAACGGGTAGGTCGACTCACCGGGACGAATATTATCAAGCGCCTTGCGAATCGACGCCTCATCCAGCGCCGAGAGCCACAGCCGAGACACGCGTCCCTGATAGCTACAGGCATCGAGGATCTCGCGACCAATCATCTCGCCCTCGCGGTCGGCATCGGTCGACACCACCACTTCGCCGCACTGTTTCAGCAAGCCCTGGATCACCTTGAACTGCTTGGCGGCATCCTTGCGCACGACATTTTTCCACTGCGCCGGGCGAATCGGGAGCGACTCCAGCGACCAGCGCTTGAGCGCTGGATCATAGGCGTCAGGCTCGGCCTGCTCGAGGAGATGACCAAACGCCCAGGTCACAGCAACCCCATCACCCTGCAGGAACCCTTCGGCTCGGCGCGTCGCCCCCAGCGCCTTGCCAATGTCGCGAGCCTGAGAAGGCTTTTCGCAAAGAAATAAACGCATGTTTACCCCCCCATCAACGAGTGAGAGCAGCATGTCGCGGCTCCTGGCCTGGACATAGGGGAAACCGTAATGCCGAAATCAATGATTTCGCGAACCTCACCGCTGGCACTGCCGTGCCTACACTTCTGTCCCGCCGACCCACGAAGCCCCCAGGTAGGCATCCGCCCCCATCCGTGTTCTGGGAGCTAGGCGAGCCGCCTGCTTCTCCAGGGCGGCATGCGACCAGCCAGCGGGCGGGGGTGCTATCAGCTCAATCAACCGGCCTTCCAGGCTGCGAATGACCAAAGTTTCATGTTTGACCGAGCTTAAAATGTCAGGCTCCCCTTCCCGTAAAAAATCAGTGATAAAGCAGATCATGCCGCGTCACCGTAGCGCTGCCTCAAGGCGCTGCTTGATAGCAGCCTCCATGGCGCCGCCGTCGTAAACCACCGGGCCTGCCGGTGCCCAGCTGTAGTGAATACGCGAACCTGCCCCATCCTTCTGGATCTGAACGCGCTGCAGGATGGAGTGTCGTGTACCACCTACCACCTGACTCCCGTAGTCTCCCAGGTTGTAATACGCGCCTGGCGTGACTTGGTGCTTCCATGCCGAGTCGCCCATCTTCCACTTTGACATGGTGTTGCCCTTCTCGAAGTCATCGGGCGAACGGAAGCCCATGGCCGGCTTGATCCGCGCGTAAGCCGTGTCGACATCAACGGGCGAGTCGATGTCGATCGAGCCGCTCTGGCTGCCAAGGCTCTTGGTATCGACCGTCTCGCCCTGGGCATTGGTCGCCACCTGCTGCGGTGTCTCGTCCGGGTCATAGTTTAAGGGCTCGCCAGTGATCGGATTGTTGATGCACGTCACGCAGACGCCGTCCGTGTAGTAATGATCCTGCGCTGCGCAGCCGGCCAATAGCGCCATGGTTAACAGGCCAATACCAAGAATGATCGGAGTAGTGCGTTGCATGCTCTTGCCCTCTGAAAGAAATGCGTACCCAAGGAGGCGTGTTGGATCACACGCCCTGAGTCCCCTCGTACTCGCGGTAGCCGAGACGTGTTCGCTCCTCGACATTCAACTGATGCAGCCAATCGCTGAGCGCATAGACATCACGCTGCGCCTCGATCCGAAACACAGGATGAGAGCGATCCACGGTATCCAGGATCACCGTCCCGATGCCCAGGAGTCGATTCATCAAGGTACGGCTCGTGGTGAGATCCCGAATCCTCGCCAGCTCTATCTGATCACGACGACGATTCAGAATCCCTCGGGTGTATTCAAGGCGCTGACTGGTCAGGTGATAGGTGGTCGTCTTGAGTACCAGCAGCTGATACAGCGGAAAAGCGAGACTTGCCAACCACACCCCACCCAGCAACCAGACCCATCCGAATTCGGGCAGGGCAGCGCCGACGGAATCCTCGACCCGTTGAACCAGCCCCGGGCGATTGAATACGACGGTCAGAGCCAACCCGGTTACCCCCAGCGCAATCGACAGCCACCACGCGACGGATGGAATGACCACCCTGGCGGATGGCCTGAGCGTGGCCAGCGACGTCTCTTCTGCTATCGGTCGCCCGGCATCCTGGTCTATCAAATTGGGATCCATTATCCCCTCCTGAGCCTCACCCCTGATTCGCGCCTACCGGGTTGTCCCACTCACCCTCCGGTCCGGCGGCCTTGGAGTAAGCACCTCGTTGAGCCGACTCGGGTGTCGGCTGGGCAGATGCCGGCTGACCACTCTGCCCGGCATCGAGCACGACCTGGGAAACGCGGTAAGGCAACATGCCGATTCGCACCGCCTGGACCTTGAACTGCGATCGGTCCTCGCCGGTTTCGCGATCCTTCCACTCGTCGAGCACCATTCGCCCCGACACCATGACCCGCATGCCTTTCTGATAGAGCCGTGACCAGAGCTCGACATCGCGGTGCCAGATCTCGACGTTGGCCCAGAATCCGCCACGATCGACGGTGCCCTTGTCGGTGGGCACCGGGTTGTCGAAACGAACGTTCAATCGCATGACCCCTCGGGGTGGTTGATTGCCGTTGGCCGGCAGCAACTTGCACTCGGGATCGGTACCGATGTTCCCCTCGCCCATGAAATGCGTGCTCATGTGAATCTCCTGAATCGAATGGATGCCCTGACACTGTCGCTATTCGAGGGAAGGGGAGTCAGCGGGAAACGTTAAACTCGATGTTCAGGGTTACTGGTTGGAACTATCGATTTCGATACCGGCACGCTGCATGAGGGATTCCAGCTGGGCGATTCGTTGCAGTAGTTCAGGGTCAGTCTGGTCTCGCCTGACTTCCTCCTCCCACTCAGCCACGTAACGACGCATGAATTCCCGCACGACGTGTGAAGCGGCATCCTCACGCGATTCGCAAGCCGCATGGAACCGCTGAAGTAGAGATCGAGGAACTTGAGCATTGAAGCGAGCGTAGCCGTCCATCGTTGACACTCCAGATAGCAGGTGAGAATCTCGTGAGTATTATTTACTCAACACAAATGAATGACCGGAGAGGGAGTGGCATGAAAAGTTCGGGAATCATATGGCTAGCCTTGGGAATTATTGCGTTTCTGGTGGGCATGATGGTGATCCCCGGGATGCTGGAGCAGCTCAAGCAATAAATGACACCCGAGAACCAACAACCAAAATGCATAAATGGTTAGCAACACCACTCCAGCTGTGATGATCCAGAAGGAACCCTGAGCCAGAAGACCCAATAGACCTGTATCTGGCATCAAGAGGCGCACTTGCGACAGGAACACCCAGTAGCCCGCCAACATGGATGGCCAGATCACCATGTGGCCGATCAATGCCACCAGTTGCCATACCTTCCAACCAAACGGTGACGATGCTCTATGGCGTAGTTCTGTGCGGATTCTCTCACCCATCCAAATGCACAGGCCTCCCGTAAGGATCATCAGGGCGGCTATGTCCCCGTAGAGGAGCAACACGGTGGGTGTGAACCACAAGGACTGAGCGAGTAGGTTCAGTGTCAGACCAACCAACCCCATACTCATTAAACAGCCCTTCCACCACTGCTGAATTTTCACGACAACCTCCGGTCTTGAATTCGCTATACTCTTCTCAGCTGATTTACATCACAGCATTGCCTCGATCTCATCCAGGTCCCTGAGCACGCGGTTCAGTCGATCCACTTGACGCGTGGCGGCAGCAATCTTGGCATTGAAGATGACCCGCTCGGTTTCGATCTCGACCAACTGACGCTTCATGCCCTGGGAAACATCGCCGTACCGCAAGACGGCTTCGAGTAGACGCCGTCCCATCTGGGTCTGGGCCTTGTCTCGCCACTGCACGGCACGCACGCGCCCTCCACTGTTGTTGTGAGCCTTGAGCCATAGCCCCACCTGAACCACGGTTCGGTTGTACCGGTTGGCAAAGTCCGCCGCCTCTTGCCACATCCGTCGACACTCATCGTCCAGTTCATCCCGGAAACGAAGGATCTCCCCCTTACCCTTAAAGGGTTTTAAAAGGCCCTTTGCGTACTGATTCAGTGCAAAGTCCTGACGCTGTTCCAGTGCATTCATCGCGCTTACGGCCCCGTCCTGTATTGATGTCCTGAGTTGGCTGCCCCATCCACCCTGCTCGAAGTGTTTACAGTGTAAACACCCCATCCACCCTGCTCGAAGTGTTTACAGTGGAAACACCCCATCCACCCTGCTCGAAGTGTTGGCACTGCCAACGCCCATCCCCTCAAAGTGATGCCCCCGGCATCACTCATTCTCCTTGGTTTCACCCGGCTGGGGCATCAGCTGATCGTCGTCCAGGTCCGCGCCTTCGAGTTTCTGCTCCTCCGGCACTGAGGTTGCCTCGGTGCCTTCGCGTCGTATCGAGGGGGCGAACTCACTGCGGCGCGTCCCTTCCAGAATATCCTGCGGCAGCTCTCCGAACTTCTCCCTGGCCGCTCGTGCCTTGGCATTGTTGGCCGCGAAGTCATCGCGCGAGGCACCGCTGAACCCAGGAAACTTGACCGGGGCATAGCAGAGCGAGCGCATGGCATGCCCGCCCTGATCGCGGATCATGGAACCCCGCTGCTTGTTGCCCAACAGTCCGATGTGATGGGCCAACAGCACGTCGCGCACGATGCCGTCGTACTCCATCAGCAGCATCACGGCCTGCCATCCCATCTGGCCACCGGTGAAGACGGGCGTCACGAACGGCTGCTGGCTGACGTTGCGACTGACATCCAATCCTTCGGGAATGGTCTTGAGCACGGTGCTCACGCGCTGTTTGAGCTGATGCAGCGCCTGTCGGGTCTCATCAAGCTTGTTTTCCAGCCTCAGCAGCCATTCATCCGCATAGGGATCGTCCTTGGCTGCCGCCTGATGAATGCGCCCGGCCAGGAACAGAAACTGCTTCAGCCCCACGACCTGCGGTTTCCCGCTCTCGACCCCGCGGCCATGCCAGACCAGTACGGCTGGGTAGGTGTGCAGGGTCATCTCGATTCGACTGCGTAGCTGCCCTACGCGGGGCTCAGCGCTGGCCATAGTCACTCCTGGTTCAGTTGAATCAATGCACCGGATAGGACGGAAGCATCACGAACCGCTGCCTTCTGCACCACCGGAAATGTTAAATACGATTTCAAACATTTAACGGCGCAACCCCAGGCGCTTGAACAGTCGCCTTCGCGCTTCCTCGGTTTCCGCCGAAAGCGGCTGAGGGTCGGCGTTCCTCGAGGCATGTGTCGAGGCGATGCCAGGGGCGCCATCCTCACTGCCCTCGGTCGCATGGGCGGTCGGCACGACCTTGACATCATCGCTAGACGCCTTGGTGCCTACCGGCACACCGTGGCGCTTGTCTGCAACGCCATGCCCAAAATGCGTCGCCTGGAACGTGTTCGATGCAGCCCGCTTGGCCAGCGTGTGCAGGAAGGCCATGGTGCTTTTCACCTTGCCTGCCTCGAGACGACCGGCAGTTTCGTCGAGCACCGCCTGCTGGACCTCGTTCGACAGCCCGGTGAGCATGAACGAAACCGACTCGCGTTCGTCACTGGTCAGCTCGAGCGGCCAGGACCAGATCAATGGCCTGTCGGTTTCCTCGCGCGCGGTGGTTTTACATACACTGTTTGTATAACTACGTACTGTAGTATCTGAGTTTCCGCT
Organism: Pistricoccus aurantiacus; assembly: GCF_007954585.1. Lineage (GTDB taxonomy): Bacteria > Pseudomonadota > Gammaproteobacteria > Pseudomonadales > Halomonadaceae > Pistricoccus > Pistricoccus aurantiacus. The sequence continues at coordinate 1,176,291 of NZ_CP042382.1, read as the reverse complement.
GGAAACTGGGCCGTAAGTGGTTGATTCTGGCATGAGTTTCCGCTGGAAACTGGGCTTGATCTCGTCCGGAAACTGCCTGAGTTCCCATGGGGAACTAGGAAAACTTGCCTGAGTTTCCATAGGGAACTGGGGCGCTTCGACCTGAGTTTCCTCTGGAAACTCGCCACGCCGCTGCCTGTCGGCCCGCTGATCAATCACCTCCAGACGCGTGGGTATCTCAAGAACTCCACCATTGGCCAGCTCTTCCTTGACCAGGCTGGCGACCCTGGCCACCGTCTTGTTGCCGTGCCGGATACAGTGGATGACGTACTCGATGTACTCGTGATCCAGAGAGAGTGCTTCGGCGGGGGCCAGAGGTTCATCGTGCAGCACATAGATGTTGCCGATCATGCGCCCATTGGTGGTATTGCGGGCCTTCATGCCCAGCGACATCCAGCGCGTGAGGCGCAAGATCGCGATCACGCGCGCGACGGTTTTACGTGACGCCTTCTGTCCCGCGCCCGAGCGGAGCAGCGGCTCCAGTTCGTCATAGGTGGGAAACGCCGTCGTGCGGTCGGCATTCGACAGTAGCCGGATCACCTGCCAACCCAGCACATCGACCGCGCCCAGGCGCTGGTCGAGCAACAGCGCCCGTGGCACGGTTTCGTGGGGATTGCCCATGAACAGTAGGCCATCGAGCGCGTCTTCCGCGACGTTCGAGCCTGAGGTATCACCTCGACGCTGGGTCAGGGAAGACGCCGCGCGCCCAATGAGCACGTCAAAGTTTTTCATCACACCACTCCTTCACGCAGTGCGCCCTCGTCTTCACTCGGCAGAATCTCCCGACGAGCCTGCTCCGGCGTGGTCCACTGCTTGATCAGCGTCCAGACCACGGCCAGCGGCAACGACAGTTCTTCGGCGAGTACCAGCATGCCGCGAATATCCTCGCTCGCGGCGGGGCTCGCCGGGTCGTCGCTGATCGTTTGCCAGCGATGCCAGGCCGCGACCTCGACCGACTCTTCCGGCATCGGCAGACGGCCCTGCCGGCTCGGCACCCCCAACAGGGTGCGCCGCGCGGAACAGTCGTTAGGCGTCAGCCCGAAGAAGGCGCCGAGCATCTGGACACTGGCCCCATGGCGGATGCAGTGATCGACGAGGCCGTCGCGATCCTGATCGCGCTCAATGCGCCGCAGCGCCGCCTTGAAAATCCCGTGGTCGAGCTCGAATCGCGCCACGGCGGGAAACTCGTGAATCATCGCTTCAATCTCGCAGGCGCGCAGACGGCTCAGGCGCTGAAGCTCCTCGTTGCTGAATCCCAGCGCCCGTGCCCGGCGCATGTCGCCCTCGCGAATCAGCACGAGGGCCTGATTGAACAAGGCATGATTGAGCTGTGGCGTGGTCATTGCGATTCCCTCTCAGCATTGTCGAGTGTGTCGCGCAATACCCGAATCAGGCGGGTCAGCCAGAACACGCGAATGAACAGTCCATCGGGCAGGCGAACATCGCTATCCGTACCGCAACTGCCGATCAGTTCTCCGAGTAGCGAGATATCGGCCGGCAACCTCGGATCGATGTCGCCCAGGAAACCAGCGAGCAGCTGCCAAACGAGCTGGGCGCGGCGACTCGGGTTATCGCCCAGCGGACCGAGTTCAAACCCCAGCCCCTCACGGGCATTTAGGCGAATCACGTCGCTCAAGCCGCTGGCCTCGATCTCGGCCCATCCCGCCAGCGCCTGAACGACCTCGCCGATCTGCATGCGCAGGTCGCGGGCGTTACGACGCCAGGTCGGCACATGCCAGAGATCGGTGATCGGGGCGACGGGGCCGCCGGACATCAACGGCACGCTCTTGAGCGCCGCCGCCTCGAAGTCGATCGCTTCCTCGCCGTGTTCGCGGGCCATCATATGGCGCAGCTGCCGATGGCCCTCCGTCTCCTCGTAGGGCGACAGCGTCAGGTCATCGATCAGGGTGTCCTGCTCCTTGAGCGAGCGGGCCGGTTGTGGACTGTGCTCCCGCATGACCCCGTCGGCATCCAGCAGCCCCCCGAAGTCCTCGGCACCGCCATCGTGGCCATCGACACTCGACGCCACCGGCGCCTGCGGGGACTGCGCTTCCAGTTCGGCGTTGCGCTGCTCAAGCTCCTCGAGCTGGGCGCGCATGGTCTTCATCTCGATCGATTCGTCGACGCCCCCAGCGGTAGGTACGCCCGACTCATCGGGCTTCCGAGGCGTCTGCGGGGGCTGATCGGTGCTACCGTTCTCGAAGGCCGGCCCCGTCCGATCACTGCTATCCCCCTCTCCCTTGTTGCCACCCTTCTTGCCCGCGTCACCCTCGATATCGGTATTGCCAGAAGATGGCAGCGAGTGCGTTCCTGCCGTCTTACTGGTCTTGAGTGAACCATCCTCCTTGGGCGGGTAAAGGTGGCGTTCCTGGGGATGGCGCAACCGCTCAAGCTCGGCATCGACCGTGGTCCAGACATCGGCACGTTCTTCCTCGCTCGCCGAACGCCCGTACTTGCGCACGGTGAACCAGTTCTTCCAGGCCATGTCGATCGGGTTGAAGTGCAGCCCGGTATGGTCGTGGAGCATGCCCTTGAGCCGGTCCTCGACGATGTTCCAGCGAAACTCGGTCTGACCGTCATGGTCGAGCTGGATCATCTCGTCATGCCAGGCTTGGGCGAAGTCGCCGTCGACCACGCAGATCGCCCAGCGCTCGCCTTCGCCGAGATCATCGGCGTGAGCTTTCCAGTGGTCGCGGCAGCGCTCCCAGCACTCCTCGCAGAACTGGCGATAGGCGATCAACTTCTCGATCTGCGGCCGCCCCATCCCGCTATCCAGTGTCAAGGGGAGCGTGGGCAGGAAATGCTCGATCGTATAAAGCATTTTGGAAATATTACTGAGACTGATGGAAAAGCCGAGAGACTTGAGTCTACGAGTCAACTCACGTTGAGAGATTCGCTCACCCGCCTCGTCCTCGATCATCCGCTTGGCCTCAAAGATCCCGCGAGCGCGCTCGATCCAGCTGAGCTGGCCCCGGTTGTCGTTCTCGGCCAGGTGGCCGGCAAGCACGTTGATCTCGCCCTGCCACGGCATGAAGTGGCAATCCTGATGAAAGAAACGCTCGTCACCGGTCTCCTCGTACAGCTCGTTCAGGATGGCCAGTCGAGTGTTGCCCCCGTCGGAGATCATGTAGCGATCGTCGCCCGGGCGCTGGGTGACGCTCAATTTCTGCTTGAGGCCAACGGCACGGATCGACTCGCGAATCTCGTCATACTTGGGGTTGTGATGTGTCCGCGGATTGCGATCGTAGGGTCGTAACTGTTCCAGCGTCAGCGATATCGACTGCTCGGTCGTGGGAGCCGGCAGCCGATCGATGGGCTGGGTCATCAACTTCGGCCCGGGCTGGTTCAGCTTGGCCGCGATTGCATCGGGGGTAATGGAATACTTGCTCATGATGTCCACTCCGGCTGCCGCGAAGCGTGAGATTCGGGATCGAAGAGACGGTCCAGCCGCTGGTTCAGGCGATCGATGCCTTGAACGATTCCAAGCAGGTCAGGATCGGTGCGTCCTTGCGAGGAATGCTGCCGAGATAGTTCAACCAGGTCCCGGCGCAGATCGACCAGGTTGTCATTGACGATTACCAGCAGCTCGAAGTCGCTCAAATTATGGTATTGGAGCTGTGTCCAGCGCAGATTGTGATGGAGCTGCATCTCCAGACGGTTGGACCGGTCACAGGCCATGTGGAAGACCAGCCAGGTATCGGCCAAGAGCAGGCGAAGCACGTCGTTGCGCCTGTTGCGTGCCCGAGGATGCTTGGCAAACCACTTGTCCAGCGCCTTGGTCCAGTGGGCAAAGGGATCGCTCTGGCCAAAGGCCAGACATTCCTGGGCCGTCAGATACCGCTCCATGTCAATGCCATGCGCCTCACGCACGGGAAAGTTCAGAATCCTAGTCATGGAATCAGTGCCTCCTGACGTGCCAGCTCGATCCCGGTAGGCAGACATGCATGCCGCCCGGCCTCAACGCCGTTCACCGTAGTCTTCCAATCATCGCGGCGATCGTTCTTACGAAAGATCCGATTGGGCATCATTGCAGCGAAAGGGTGCCGGGCGTATCCCGTGGTAGGTTGAAGAGGCTCTGACAAAGCGAACTTCAAGCTATTGGCCACAGGAGGCCCGACATGACGGAAACGCCGGAATTTGTCTATCGTGTCAATTACGAACTGGAAACCAGCGATGGCAGGAGAGAAGGCATCGATATTCTCAAGCGCGCGCGACATCTTCTGTTCACGTTGAGTGAGCCCCCCGTGATTCCCAGACAAGGCGAGTACGTGGGTTTCAAAAGTGACTTGATATCCACGGACGTTGAGTGGTTGAAAGTCAAGAATGTGTTTCATGGCATCACTCCTGGCCCGACCGGGGATTTGCAACATCACTGGGTGACAGTCCTTCTAATCGCTGACGAATCCAGTCCGGGGTGATACCGAGGTACTCAAGGACATCTCGCACGTCACCGTTGAGAACGATCATCTGATCGACCGTCAATTCGCACGGACCTCGCAAGCCAGGAAACGCTTGGTGGGCGAGGTACCAATGCCGCGTGCAGTTGGACAGATCGTAGATCGGCCTGTAAGTGGCCATGGGCTGCATCAGATCGGCCAGCAACCCTCGCGCCCTCGGACTAAGAGTGCCAAGTGTGTTATCGCGGTAGTCAGTCATGTCTCGCCCTCCTCATGTCGTTGTACCCGACGCAGGCGTGCCAGCGCGTTCTTCTCGGCGCGTGCGTCGCTGGGGGAATAGCCGGTGAATACCGGCGGACAACCGGCCTTGACGAAGCGAATATGACCGCCGCGAGTGCGCTCGACGTGCCAATCATGAGCCCTGGCGTAGCGGATGACGCGTTCGATACCCTTGTTGCCGCGAAGTAGCTTGGTCATGACGCACCTCCTCGCATGACGAGAAGAAAGAGTAGGATGAGACCGTTCATGCCGCACACGCCTTGCGGGCCTGTCGGCGCCGCATCAGCAGTTCATCCAGTCGGGCGAGAAAAAGCTGCCTTGCCTCCTCGGCGGACCAGGGAACGATCGTCTCGGATAGCGGCATCACGCCGGTCAGGCAGGGCCAGGGCGCGCCGTGATCCACGAGCAGATCGCGGCGCTCCGTCGCCAGCAGCGCCAGATCGATACGCTTGACGCTGGCGGGCAGGATTTCGCTCAGCCCGAAGCGCTCGCAGATGGCGGCCCAAGCCTGCGCCTCGATATGTCGATAGAGCGGCAACAGCGTCTTCAAGGGCGTCACGACATCGCCGAGGTAGGCTTCGGTGGCGTCATGAAGCAATGCCGCCAAGGCATGTTCCCGGGGTACGTGGTGGCTGGCGAGCACACTGTGCTGCGCCACGCTGTAGTGGACGCGGGTATGTCCTCCGAAGCGACACAGCTGCGCCAGAGCATGGGCGATGTCGTAGGGCGCGACCATGTCGAAGGTCGGCGCCTCCAGATGGAAGTGGCGTCCGGTCACGGTGACGATGTAGCCGACCTGTTTCATGACACACCTCCCGTCGACGTGAGGGATCCCGAGCGACGTTTCGGCCAGGACGTCTGGTACACGGCGAAGCACCTTTTCAGCAGATGGCCTTCGAGCATGGCGAAGCGCCGCTCGCGACGACTCAGCTGCTCGATCCTGCCGCGCTGAAACGTATCCAGCCGATCGGCGTGAATGATGTAACATCGGTCATGGTTGTCGATACCGAAGTAATACATGGCGATCACCTCCCACGGGTGGCATCGTGCGTCCACGCCAGCGACTCGAAGCGCGTGTGTTTCCCCAGAAACGCCAGATGCACCGTGCCGGTCGGCCCATTGCGTTGCTTGGCGATGATGAGCTCGGCGAGTCCCTGGTTGTCGGGGTTGTCCGGGTGATACATTTCATCGCGGTAGACGAAGCCGATCACGTCGGCATCCTGTTCCACGGCGCCGCTGTCGCGTAGATCGGCCATGCAGGGGCGCTTGTTGGGGCGGGTCTCCAGACCCCGATTCAGCTGCGACAACGCAATGACCGGGCAACCGAGATCCTTGGCCATGGCCTTGAGGATGCGCGAGATCGCCGCAATCTCGTTGTTGCGGTTCTCGCAGCCTGGCTCGATGAGCAGCTGGAGGTAGTCGATGAGGATGAGCGCCGGCTGGCCGTGACGGCGCATCAAGCGTCGGGCGCGGGATTTCAGCGACGTTGCCGAGAGTCCGCTGGAATCATCGATGAACAGACGATCCTCAAAACCCAGTATCCGGTTGGTGGCGAGCGTCAATTTGGCCCATTCCGGATCGTCGAGCTGCCCGGAGCGTAGCTGGCTCAGGTCGAGACGCCCCATGCTGGCCATCAGGCGCAGCATCAGCTGCTCTTCGGGCATCTCGAGCGAGAAAACGAAGACGGGAGCAGTGGCCTGCTCGGTGTCGCCTGTCATGTTGAGCAAGGCATTCTCGACCAGGTTCATGCCCAGCGTCGTCTTGCCCTGGGCGGGCCGTCCGGCGATGACGATCAGGTCGGATGCCTGCCAGCCGCAGGTGAGTTCATCCAGGTCCTTGTAGCCGGTGGGGGTGCCGGTAATGCCGCCCTTGGCATGGAAGGCGCGATCGATCGTATCGATGGTCCCGGTCAGCGCCGCACGAAGGTCGGAAGCCTGAGATTGTCGATTCTCAGCCAGCGCGAACAGCTGCCGCTCGGTCGCCTCGATCAGGGCGGGGCTGGGCTGATGGCCATCCAGCGCCTGCTGGCTGAGCTCGCGGCCCATGTGGGCCAACTGTCGGCGACGCTGCTGTTCGCGCACGATGTCGGCATAGGCCACGATGTTCGTCGCCGCGGGCGTGTTGCGGGCCAGCTCGGCCAGATAGGCCAGTCCGCCGACGGATTCAAGATGCCCCTGCCGATCCAGCAGCTCGGAGAGCGTCACCACGTCCAGGGGCTTGTCGTCGTGGGCGAGTTCGGCCATGGCCGCGAAGATGCGGCGATGCTCGACACGATAGAACGCCTCGGCGGTGACGATTTCGCCGATGTCGTCCCATTTGTCGTTGGCCAACATCAAGGCACCCAGCGTGGACTGTTCCGCCTCGATACTGTGCGGGGGCAGCAGTCCTAACGCTTCGGCCTCGGCAGGCACCGCTGTGTAGGTCTCAGTGGACATGACCCACCTCCGACGTGCCGGCGCCTGGCTTGGCGTTGGGGCGGGTCGCGTCCACGGCATGAATCGCCTCGGCCCATTCGGGATAGATCTCGGCCGCTACGGCTTTCACCTGGTCGGCGCAGGCCGGCGCCTTGCGCCCCGACGGCTTGCGCGGCTCGACGCGGTGTACCGGCAGACCCTGTAACGCCGCCGCACGATACGCCGACAGATTGACCAGCGGGGAATCGAGGACGCGGATGCCGTGATCCTCGACGTCGGCATACATACGGCGGATGCTGTCGGCGATCTCGCGGGCATCCTTCAACCGATCCGTCATCTTGTTGAGCAGGATCGACACCGGCGGGACGCCAAAGCGTGTGTACTTGGCGAGCTCACGCAGCTCTTCCAGCATCCCTTGGGTGCCGCGCACGAATTCGCGGGCGGTGAGCAGTTCCGGGACGATCGGCGAGACGAGGTGATCGGCGGCGAGCACGGCCATCTCGAGGAGGATCGAGCGCGCGCCCTGGGTATCGATGAGGATGGCGTCGTAGCGATCGGCGAAGCGATCGAGCAGCCCGATCAGGCGGAAGCGACCGTTGGGGGCGTTGAGCAGCAACTGCTGCAACTGATTCCGATGGTCGTTCGAGACGATGATGTCGAGCTGGGGGAGGGAGGTCCGGGAGATGATCTGGTCGAGGTCGACCAGCTCGGTGGCGAGCAGCTCGTACACTCCGCCGGGGGCCGGCTGTGACAGCTCATAATAGGAGGAAAGGGTCGGCTGGGAGTCCAGGTCGATGAGCAGCACCCGGAGGCCGGCATCGGCCAGTAGCCCGCCCAGATTGGCGGTGACGGTGGTCTTGCCGACGCCACCCTTGGAGCAAACCGTTGCGGAAACACGCATATCACTGCACCTCGCCCAATTAGGAAATGGAACGAGTGCAGAGGCTTCTTGGCTACATACAACCGGGAAAGGGCTAGAAAAAAAGGTGGAGCCTTGGTACCGAAACCAGCGATGTGGCCTGAAGTTGACTGGTAACGCTCTACCGCTTTTCGTCTATACGCTAACTGTCTATGCTCTTTCAACTGAAAACTGGTGCCGGCACCAGGAGTCGAACCCGGGACCTACTGATTACAAGTCAGTTGCTCTACCAACTGAGCTATGCCGGCAGTGGGATCGGTAAGCTGCCGAAGGCGGTGAATACCGCGAGGAGAGAGTTGGCGTGGCTGGGGTACCAGGATTCGAACCTGGGAATGCCGATACCAAAAACCGGTGCCTTACCACTTGGCTATACCCCAGCAATTGTGGTGGCCAGAGACGGAATCGAACCGCCGACACGAGGATTTTCAATCCTCTGCTCTACCGACTGAGCTATCTGGCCCCCTGCCAACGCGAGGTATTTAACTAAAAAGACCTCACAGCGTCAAGGCTTTTCAATTCAAAAAGTTGGCCGCAGATTGGCGACCACTTTGTAAGACGCTTAACTTCAGGAGTTTTGTGGAACGTAGCCTTCCGCCTGGTCGGTTTCTCGATTGTCCAGGAAACGCTCCATCTGCTCCATCAGGTAGATTCGCGTATCTGGGTCCAGCAGGCTCAAGTGCTTTTCGTTGATCAGGCGGGTCTGCAGCGTCTGCCACTCTTCCCAGGCCTTTTTCGATACGCTGGCCTGGATTTCCTGTCCTTTCTGGCCCGGCAGGGGAGGAAACGGCAAGGCCTCGAGTTCCTGCTGGTACTTGCGACAGAAAACAGTCTGACTCATGACAAGGGCTCCTGAAATCAAAAAGAGGGTTGAGCGGCAAATGGTCTCGAGGCGTTCAGCAACTGCTTGACCGGGGCCGCCAGACCGATGTTGGCAGGCCGGGCGGAATCATACCAGAGCGTATCCACTTCCGAGACATGCCCTGTCCGCTTGCAGCGTGCCGGCTGGGGAACAATATGCAGGCGGAAGTGGCTGAAGGTATGCGCGAACGAGTTCCAGGCCGGCTCCAGTATTGCCCCTGGCGCCTTCGCGTCAATCCAGCGCGAGAGCGCTTCACGATCGTCGAACTGGGGAAAGCACCATAGGCCGCCCCAAATCCCCGCGCCGGGACGCTGCTCGAGCAGCAGCCTGCCCTCCTCGTTGCGCAGCAGCAGCATGATGGTCTGGCGTTCCGGCAAGACTTTTCTGGGTTTCGACTCGGGAAAACGCCGCTCTTCGCCTTGTGCATGAGCCAGGCAGACGTCCTCGAAGGGGCAAAACAGGCAACTGGGCGTGCCTCGCTTGCATAGGGTCGCGCCCAGATCCATGATCGCCTGGGAATAATCATCCAGACGTTCATCCGGGGTGTAGCGCTCCGCCAGCCGCCAGAGCTCGCGCTCCACCGCGGGTTTTCCCGGCCAGCCAGCGACCGCGTGCAGCCGGGCCAGCACGCGCTTCACATTGCCATCGAGGATCACTCCGCGCTGTCCGGTACTGATGGCGATGATGGCGCCGGCGGTGGAACGCCCGATTCCCGGTAGCGCGGTCATGGCTTCGAGGCTATGCACCGGAAATTCCCCCCCATAGCGTTCTACCAGGATTTGCGCGGCCTTGTGCAGGTTGCGGCCTCGGGCGTAATAGCCTAGGCCGGTCCACAGATGCAGTACCTCGTCCTGGCTGGCCGCCGCCAGAGCATGAACATCGGGAAATCGCGCCATGAAGCGCCGGTAGTAGTCGATCACCGTCGCTACCTGGGTCTGCTGCAGCATGATTTCCGACACCCACACTCGGTAAGGCGCCTTGTCCTGCTGCCAAGGCAGGGTCTTGCGACCGTGGCGGTCGTACCATTCCAGCAGTCGATGCTGGAAAGTTGCCGGAGTTAGCGCGATGTTGCCGGAGGTCGTCAGGAGTTCAGGCATAAAGAAACCGTTGCGCGAGGTTTTCTGATGAGCATAAAAAAGCGCCGACGTGGGCCGGCGCAGGGACTGGATTGTGTATCACTGAAAGAGACCGCGAATCTTGTCGCGAAGTTCCCCGGGGGTTTCTTTTCCCAGCCGCTCGTCCAGGCCTTCCAAGGCTTCGCCGAGACGCCCCTCGACCTTTTCCTTGGCCTTTTTCGTGACTTCGTCCTTGGCCAGCTCGCCTACCGCTTTTGCAAAGGCTTTCTGATCGAAGTGACACCACTCGCTGGTGTCGCCACCCAGTTCGCCTTCGCAGGCCACCGGCAAGGGTACCTTGGTCAGCCTTGGATTGACCTTGCAGACCACGTCCGCGGTATCGACGAATCGCGCCGCCGCCTGATAGCTGAAGCGACTGGAGGTCAGGTCGAGCTGGCCTTTACCGCCGAGAGCGATGCCGGGAATACTGATTGCCAGATCGTCGTTGAAGATCACGCCATCACGAATGTCCAGCGTGGCCTGAGCGCGATCGAACTGGGTATCGTTACTCCATTCACGCTGAGTCTTCTCACCGTCGAGCATGGCAACGGCGGTACATAACTCCTGAGAAATATTGGTATCCAGCATGGCGCCATCCTGAATATTCATCTTCAGGCGCCCATTGAGATTGCGCTTCATGCGCGAAAGCGCATTGCCTTGGGTGGTGACTTCGCCATCGAGGGCCAGGCGCCCGCGCAGGGGCGAAGGCTGCTCCTGCTGGCTTTCGATCAGCGCCTCGATATCCACCTGCTTAAGCACCGGCGCCAGCCGCCAGCGTACCGGTTCCTGACGTAGATCCAGCCCGCCGCTGGCGGAAAGCTCACCGTCGTAGAAGCGACTGGCAAGACGCTCAAGCGCCAAACGGCCATCGCTTCCCTTCAGCGCCATGTCGACATCCTCCAGCGCAAGCCCTGCCAGCGTAAACTGCCCCAGGCTCAGCTTACCATCCAGGTTCAGAACAGCCAGCCAATCCACCGGCAGCAAAGACGCTTCTTCCGCGCCTATCGCCCAGGCGGGAGCCAAGCCGAAAAGCTTCAGAAGCGCGGTCTTGGGATCCGAGGATTCCGCGATGGCCGGCGGCAGATAGCGATCCACGTCGAGGTCATCGCCCTGCAGGTCGAAGTGCAGCAGGTTTCCGCTCAAGCCGGCGGTCATCTGTCCGGTCAGCGTCGTATCGTCTATCAGCAGAGTCAGGTTGTTGAGCATCACCTGATCGAGATTGCCTTCGAATGGACTGGTAAAGGCAACCTCCTTGAGCGCGTCATCGTCCGCCATGGGCGGAAGCTTGGTGAAACGTTCCAGCCATTTGCGCAAGGAAAGCGACGCAAGTTCGACCTGGCCTTCGTAATTGGGAGAATCCCAGGGACCCTGCGCGCTGAGCGAGCCGCTGAGCTGCAGGCTGTTTTCACCGGTCAAACGCCATTCCTGCAGCTGCGCTTCCTGTTCGGCGAGATCCGCCTCCGCGTCAAAGCTCAAGGACAGCGGCATGGGCTTTTCGCCCAGGGCCGGATGCGTGATCCCCACATCGAGATCGCCACCTTTGAGGCGGTATTGCTGAATTCCAGGATCCGCTTCCAGTTCCTTGATACGCAGCTTCAACTGCTGGGGCTGCTTGGCAAGCGTCGCCAGCTGCGTTTCGGCGTCAAGCGCCAGGTCGTTGACGAGATAGCGCCCATCGTCCAGTCCCAGCTTCACTCGACCGTTCAGACTGACATCGCTGGTCAGGCTGGGGGGTTCCCCTGCGGCTGCCTTGCCGGTACCGTCATAGTCCAGCAGTTGAAAGGTCGATTTTACCGGAAAGGATTTAGTTGGATTGACGTTGGTGCCGGTCGCATTGAACTTATCGATACGCAGTTCATGCCCCTGCTGGAAGTCTCGATAGCGTACAGTCCCGTTGGTGACCTGAACGCTAGCGATGTCGAGATCCACCGCCACCGAGCTACCGGGCTCCTCGCCATTGCCTTCCCCGCCGGTCGCATCCCCTGGCTCCGGCTGCATGGCGTCTTCCGGATCATCCAGGCGCTCCAGCAGAACCTCCCAATTCCCTTTGCCCCGCGGCCCGCGCAGTAGATTGAGACGCATGCCGTCGAGGGTCAGCCCTTGGATGGCGAGATCACCGGAGAGCAGTGACGCGAAGGCAAGACTGATTTCCGCCTTGTCGAAAGCGGCAAAGGGCAAATCGTCTTCCGGCTGCTTGGGGAGATACGCCCGGGCGTCCGTCACGCTAACTCCCAGGCGCGGATAGAAGGACCAGGAAAGCGGCCCGTCGAGACTCAGTTCCAGCCCGCTTTCCTCTCGCACTACCTGAACCAGACGCGGCTTCAGGTCGTTGGGGTCGAGAAAGGTCGTGACGTAGACCACTACCCCTACCACGACCAGTCCGAGAATACCCAGTATCGCCAATAGCGTTCGCAGCACTACCTTCATTGTCTGTCTCCCCGGGACGCCTTGGGATCGAATTCGTAATAGTCGCCGGCTTCCACCAGCCGATAGCCCAAGCGAGCCAGCAGCAGCTGATCGCTCATCTCGAGCCCCGCCAGGCTCACCCGCAGCACGCAGTCGTCATTGGCGGCAGCTTCTCCCACCAGGGCCAGCAGGCGCGAACCCACCCCGCGTCGCCGGGTGGACTTGCGCACGCAGAAGTTCGCCATCCACCAGGCATCCGATGTCCTGTTCACCGCCACCGCCCCCAGCAGCCGATCGTTGAAGTGGGCGCAGCAGAAGATGCCGCCGGTTTCCAGATGGCGACGAATATAAGCCTCCGTTGCCAAGGGCAAGCACCGGGGCGGCACGTCAGCGTAGATCCGAATCAGATCCCGGGCCGTCTGGGCATCCGCTTTCCAGGAAGCGTGATCGACCTTTCGCAAGGTTACTGGCATGTGGGTCTCCATCCCTGGCCGGAAAGCAGGCCGCTTGCCGATGATTGATATGATGATCCGGCATTGTAGCGGATAGCCTTGGCGATTCACTATAATAGCGGGTTCGATAGCTCGAGCGCTTTCACTAGCCCAGGTGTTTTCGATAAACCTGTACGTCGAACGATGTAATGACATACGTGTAGTGACATACTTTCCGCGCCTTCTGCCAGGAGTTTAGCCAGCATGGTCAAGCGTAGCGCCACGATTTCTCGCGATACCCAGGAAACCCGGATCACCGCGAGCGTTAATCTCGATGGTCAGGGCGAGTTTCGCTGCGACTCCGGGGTGGCCTTTCTCGATCACATGCTCGATCAGGTGGCTCGACACGGCCTGATCGACCTGGACATCAAAGCGGTGGGCGATCTGCATATCGACGCTCATCACACCGTCGAGGATCTCGGCATTACCCTGGGCCAGGCCTTCGCTGAAGCCATCGGCGACAAGCGCGGCATTCAGCGCTACGGCCATGCCTATGTGCCGCTGGATGAGGCACTGTCTCGCGTGGTGATCGACTTTTCTGGCCGTCCCGGGCTCTTCATGAACGTCGAATTCACTCGTGCAAGCCTTGGCAATCTCGACACTCAACTGTTCTGGGAGTTCTTCCAAGGCTTTGCCAATCATGCCAAGGTGACGCTGCATATCGATAATCTGAAGGGTTTCAACGCCCATCATCAGGCAGAAACCATCTTCAAGGCCTTCGGGCGCGCCCTGCGCATGGCGGTGGCGGAAGATCCGCGCATGGCGGGCCAGATGCCTTCCACCAAGGGCAGCCTATGAACTCGATCCTCCAGCATCCTGCCTTCGCGAGCGTTCTTTACATAACTGGCAATTTCTATATGAGAAGGAGCCTGGCATGACCATTGCCGTCATCGACTATGGCATGGGCAACCTGCACTCCGTGGCCAAGGCATTGGAGCACGTTACCTATGAACGGGTGGTCATCACCCGGGATCCGCGCCGCATTCGTGGGGCGACCCGGCTGATACTGCCCGGCCAGGGAGCCATCCGCGACTGCATGAGCGAGCTCGAACGTAGCGATCTCAAGGGCCTGGTGCAGGAGCTGCTGAGGAATGCCGCCAAGCCCTTGCTGGGGATTTGCGTCGGCCAGCAGATGCTGCTCGAGTACAGCGAGGAGAATGAAGGCGTCGAATGTCTGTGCTATCTGCCGGGGCGGGTCAAACGCTTTCCCGATGGGGCTACTGATGTTTCGGGCAAGCGCCTGAAGGTCCCGCATATGGGCTGGAACCAGGTGCGCCAGCGTCATGATCATCCGCTATGGCAAGGCATCGAGGACGACACCCGCTTCTATTTCGTGCACAGCTATTATGTGCAGGCCGCCCGGGATGCCACGGTGTTCGGCACCACCCGTTACGGCGAGATCGAGGCGCATGCGGCCATTGGTCGGGATACGGTATTCGCCACCCAGTTTCATCCGGAAAAAAGCGCGAACGCCGGGTTGCGCCTGCTGGAAAACTTTGTCAACTGGGCGCCCTGATTACAGCGTCCGCTTTTTATAGCGCCACTTTTTATAGCGCCCGAAGCCGCGCTGGTCACGCTAACTACTCAAAGCGCCCGACGGTGCGCCAACTGCTCAACGCGCTCGAGACCGCGCTTACAAGGATACAAATATGCTGGTGATTCCCGCCATCGATCTCAAGGACGGCCAGTGCGTCCGCCTCAAGCAGGGCCGCATGGAGGATTCCACCACCTACGGCGACGACCCGGTAGCCATGGCGGCGCGCTGGGTCGAGGCTGGCGCGCGTCGCCTGCATCTGGTGGATCTCAACGGCGCCTTCGAAGGCAAACCGGTCAACGGCGACGCGGTGACCGCCATCGCTCGCGCCTACCCGGACCTGCCCATCCAGATCGGCGGCGGTATCCGCAGCCTGAATACCATCGAGCACTATCTGAGCGCCGGGGTGTCCTATGTGATCCTCGGCACCCAGGCGGTCAAGGAACCCGCTTTCGTCGGCGAGGCCTGCCGCAAGTTTCCCGGACACGTGATCGTCGGACTGGATGCCCGGGACGGCTTCGTCGCCACGGACGGCTGGGCAGAAGTCTCGACCCTCAAGGCCACCGACCTGGCCCGGCGCTTCGCGGACAACGGCGTCTCTGCCATCGTCTATACAGATATCGCCCGAGACGGCATGATGTCCGGCGTCAATGTCGAGGCCACCGCGGCCCTGGCACGAGACGGTGGCCTGCCGGTCATCGCCTCCGGCGGCGTCACCAACCTGGACGACCTGCGAGCCCTGGCGGCGGTAGCCGATGACGGCATCCTCGGCGCCATTACCGGACGAGCCATCTACGAAGGCACCCTGGACCTGGCGACGGCACAGCGGCTCTGCGACAACCTGAGCGTCAACGACGACCAAAACCGCGATAAGAGCACAAGGAGCTAGGCATGGCACTGGCCAAACGCATCATTCCCTGCCTCGACGTGGACGCCGGTCGCGTGGTCAAGGGCGTCAATTTCGTCGGCATCCGCGACGCGGGCGATCCGGTGGAAATCGCCAAGCGCTATAACGCCCAGGGCGCGGATGAAATCACCTTTCTGGACATCACCGCCAGCCACGAGGCCCGGAACACCACCGTCGAAATGGTCAGCCAGATCGCCGGGGAAGTGTTCATCCCCTTGACCGTGGGGGGTGGTATTCGCAGCTGCAACGATATCCGCACCATGCTCAACGCCGGCGCGGACAAGGTCTCGATCAATACTGCCGCGGTGCACCGTCCGGCACTCGTCGAGGAAGCCGCCCAGCGCTTCGGCAGCCAGTGCATCGTGGTGGCCATCGACGCCAAGCAGGTTTCCCAGCCTGACGAAGCGCTGCGCTGGGAAATCTTCACCCACGGCGGGCGCAAGACTACCGGCCTGGACGCGGTGGAATGGGCGCGCAAAATGGTCGAACTGGGCGCCGGAGAACTGTTGCTGACCAGCATGGACCGCGACGGCACCCGGTCCGGCTTCGATTTGGCGCTGACCCGCACCATCAGCGACGCGGTAAGCGTGCCGATCATCGCCTCCGGCGGCGTCGGCAATCTGAATCACCTGGTGGAAGGCGTGACCCAGGGCGGCGCGGACGCGGTACTGGCCGCCAGCATCTTTCATTTCGGTGAATACAGCATTCCCGAGGCCAAGCGTTATATGGCGGAGCGCGGTATCGAGATGCGCCTGTAAATGTCAGGAGGTTTCTTGAGATCTCGGCAACGAAAATTCGGTGCACTTGTCCTCTCGACGAGTCTGTTGCTCGGCTCCGCGCCCCTGAGTCTGGCGGACTCATCCAACGCGAGAACTTCGCGCTCACCGCTGGAATTCAGCCATGCCTTGATACAGACCAGCCTCTATACTCGCCACTTCAGCCGCAAGCCGGAGCACACCAACAACCAGCAGTTGATTGGCCTGGAACTGCACAGCACCGATCGCTGGCTTGCCGGTGGAGCCCGCCTCAAGAACTCCTTCAATCAGGCAACCGTCTATCTCTATGCCGGCAGGGAATTTCCCTTCTGGACGAACGGTAACGGAGTCACCATTCGCGGCAAGCTGACCGCGGGGCTACTGCATGGCTATCGGGGCGAATATCGCGACAAGATTCCTTTCAACCGCTTCGGCATCGCTCCCGCTGCCCTGCCCAGCATCGGCGTTCGCTGGGGTCGCCTCGAATCGGACGTGATACTGTTCGGTAATGCGGGATTCATGCTGATTGCCGGGCTGCGTTTTTAAGCTAATCTTCAGTCCAGACTCAGCCCCAGATTACTGACGCCTTCGTTACGTCCCAACTGGCGCAGCGCCTTGCGCGTATCGCCATCCAGCGAATTCTCTTCGAGGGTTTCCAGCACTGCCCATTGGAAGTTTCGTTCATCCGCCATCAGCGGATGCTCCTGTACCAGCGCCGTCAGGCGAGTCTCGTCTTCCTCGCCTTCTGTAAGCTCGATAAAGGCACGCACCCCGCCTCGGGATGCCAGGCTCACTTCATGAATCGCCTCCGGCGCCTCGCCGCGCAGGGTATCCAAAGCCGCGGCAAGCGCCGTGACCGCCTCCAGCGCACGTCGCGCACCGAAACTGTCGTCCTTCGCCGGCGGTTCGAGCTGGGCAAGCTTTTCCGCCTGCCGCTCGAAGTCGATTCTCGCCTGCTTGACTGCGAGACTTTCCCACAAAAGCGCCAGGATGCTGCGCAAGGCACTCGCGTCGCCGTGACCGGTGGTCTGGACATACAGCGCGTAGTTGGGCCACAGCCGCTCACAGAGCGCCGCCATGAAGGCCAGGCGCTGGCGTGGGTTGAGCCGGTCGAGGCGAGCGTCGAACGCCCTGTCGAATTGGAACATGACGATGTTTCCTTGGTAAAAAAACGCTCAAGGCCAAAGCAGCTGTGCGTCTACCCGCCCATTGGCACCGAAGACGATGCCTTCCGCCCGCAGCTTTTCTCGCTGTCGGGCAGCACCGCCGTGCTCGGTGATGCGGCGGCCGGCATTGATCACCCGATGCCAGGGCAGCTCGTGGCCGGCGGGAAGATGACGCATGGCGCTTCCCACCTGGCGCGGCGTGGCCCCCTCGGTCATCCTGGCGATGCGCCCATAGGTGGTGACCCGCCCCTCGGGGATCTGAGCGACAATGGTATAGATCTGCTCGAGAAGCTCGTGTTTTGCCATGACAATTCCTGCGGGTGAACCCGACCGGGCTGGACACTCCCGGTTAGCTTATTCATGATAAGCGCATCATGCATATCTACTTTCTACAGCACACCCCCTCCCTGGACGCCGCCCGACTCGAAGACTGGCTTGAGTCCATGGGCCACAGTCACAACCGCTGTCTTCTTTATGCGAACGAATCGCCGCCTCGCCTCGAGGACTGCGACGGCCTGGTGCTGCTCGACGGTTCCATGGATCTGGATACCGAAGACGCTCCGGACTGGCTCAGGCGCGAGAAGAAACTGCTGAATCGCGCGCTAAAAAGCGGCAAGCCGGTGCTTGGCCTGGGCTTTGGCGCTCGCTTGATTGCCGAAGCGCTTGGCGCCATCGTATCAAGGGGCACCCATGCGGAAATCGGCTGGCAAACCGTTCAACTGGCGGAAGATAGCCCCTTCGATCTGCCGGAATGCTTCGAAGCCCTGCTATGGCATCGGGACATTTTCGGCCTGCCGGAAGATGCCTCGCCCTTGGGCGGCAGCGACGCAAGCCCGCTGCTCGGCTTCAGCTGGGACACGGGGCGCGTGATCGCCCTGCAGTGTCACCTGGAAGCTACCGCGCAAAGTGCTGGCGCCATGCTCGCACTGACGTCCAGCGAAAAAGCAGCCTCACCCCACGTACAATCCGATGCCATCATTCTCGAGGATCCCAAGCGCTTCGATCGTCAGGCGCCGCTGCTCGACCGACTGCTGATGCAGTGGCTAGCCAGCGTGACGACTTGACCAGTCTCGGGCGGCCTCCAGGCAGCTTTGCCAGTCGCCCACATGCAGATAGGTGCGCTGATGCCTTTCCTGCTGATGGCGATACAGCGGATCATAATATTCCGTCAGAAGTGGTGCCAGCCAGCCTTCATGCGCCAGGAAATTGCCGCGCTCATGCTCGCGGAAAGCCAACTCCTGCAGCCGTCGGAGCCGGGCTAGCCGCGCCGAGCCCAGGCGTTTGCGAAGCCTTCCCAAGGCGCTGGAAAGCTGCTTGCGCATCAAGGCCCAGCCGAGCCAGGGACCGAACTGACCGGAGTAGATCGCCCAGAGATCGTCGATATAATCTCGACGAATCTGCTCCAGACGCCAGTCCAGTGGCATTTCCACCCGCAGGCGCGGGGCGTCCACCATGCTCTGCCAGAAGTTCAGCGGAATATTGACCGCGCCGATATGCCGGGATTCGTCTTCCACCACACAGGGGCCGTCGATTTCCAGCAGACCTAGCCCCATGGCGTGCTCGAAGTCGATCTGGGAAGGCCCCAGCAGTGGGTGGCGTCCAAAGGCGGAGCCCTTGTGCCTCGCGCAGCCTTCCAGATCGAGGCCGTTGTCGAGCGCTTCAATCAGCCCGGTCTTGGCACAGCCGGTCAAGCCGCCGACCACCAGCAGCAGCGGACGTTTGGCAGCTGCGTCGATACGCGCCAGCAAGGCGCCACGTAGAGCTTTCCAACCGCCACGAATACGCGGTCGCCGGATACCGGCTTCCGCCAGCCACTGCTGGGCGATCTGCGAACGCAGTCCGCCACGGAAACAGTAGATCAGCGCATCCGGATGACACTCGAGCTCCCGACGCCAAGCTTCGATCCGCGATTTCTTGATACCTCCGCTGACGAGGCGCTCTCCCAGGGCAACGGCGGCGTCCTGGCCCTGCTGGGTGTAGGCGATGCCTACCTGATGGCGCTCCTCGTCGTCCATCAGCGGCAGATTGACCGCCCCAGGCAGCGCGCCCTGAGCAAATTCCCGCGGCGCCCGCACATCGATCAAGCGCCGTCTGGCGGTTAGTAAGTCAAGCGTCGGCTCGACCAGCAGAGGATCCGCTTCGATGCTCACCCCCGCACCTCGATCAAGGCGGTGCCCTTGGCGGCGACGATCTCGCCGAAGGGCAGGAGATCGATACCGAATTCTCGACCGACGCGCTCCACGTCGTCCGCCCAGGAAGGATGCACGCTGCACAGCAGGCCACCGGAGGTCTGGGGATCGCAGAGCCACTGCCAGTGAGCCTCGTCCATGGCCGGCAGCGACTTGCCCAGGGCCTGGCGATTGCGCTCGGTACCCCCGGGCACCGCGCCCCTGCGCCGGTAAGCTTCCGCTTCCGCCAGTCGCGGCAGGCGCTTGAAGTCGAGTTTCGCCGCCACGCCGCTGGCGCTACAGACTTCGCTCAGGTGCCCCGCTAGGCCGAAACCGGTCACATCCGTCATGGCATGCACCCCCTTGATTCTGGCCAACTCGACGCCGATCTTGTTGGCGACCAGCATGGTTTCCCGAGCCAGGTTCTGATGACCCGGCTCGATCAGGCCCTTCTTCTCCGCGGTAGTCAGCATGCCTACCCCAAGCGGCTTGGTCAGATAGAGCAGATCCCCCGCCTGGGCGCCCTTGTTGAGCTTGAGATGCTCGAGTGCGACGAGACCGTTGACCGCCAGACCGAAGATCGGCTCCGGGGCGTCGATGGAATGTCCCCCCGCCAGGGCCAGACCCAACTCTCGGCACACCGCCTGGGCGCCGGCCACCACGTCGCCAGCGATCTCCGCGGAAAGCTTGTCCAGGGGCCAGCCGAGAATGCCCAGAGCCATGACCGGGGTGCCGCCCATGGCATAGACATCGCTGATGGCGTTGGTGGCAGCGATGCGCCCGAAATCGAAGGGATCGTCGACGATGGGCATGAAGAAATCCGTGGTGGCGATCATGCCCCGGCCGTCTTCCAGATCAAAGACCGCCGCGTCTTCGCGACCCTGGTTGCCGACGATCAGCCGGCGATTGGCTGCTCCCGGACCGGCCTTGGCCAGGATGCCATCGAGCACATCCGGGGCGATCTTGCAGCCGCAGCCGGCTCCGTGACTGTATTGAGTCAGGCGAATGGCGCCCATCGCGTTCTCCTCGGGAATTGTCGGAAAGTTGATTATACAGGGCTCAGAGCGCTTCCAAGGCCTCGGAAAGCTTGGTCACCGCAATCACTTCCATGCCCTTCGGCGCCTGCTTGGGCGCGTTGCTTTTAGGCACGATGGCGCGGGTGAAACCGTGCTTGGCGGCCTCGACGATACGCTCCTGACCGCTGGGGACCGGGCGAATCTCCCCGGCGAGCCCCACCTCGCCGAATACCACCAACTCCCGGGGCAAGGGCCGTGCCTGCAGGCTGGAAACCACCGCCAGCAGCACCGCCAGGTCGGCACTGGTCTCCAGTACCTTGACGCCCCCCACCACGTTGAGAAACACGTCCTGGTCGCCGGTAAAGAGTCCACCGTGACGATGCAACACCGCCAGGAGCATGGCCAGACGATTATGGTCAAGCCCTACCGCCACCCGCCGGGGGTTGCCCAAGGCGGACTCGTCAAGCAGCGCCTGCACCTCGACGAGAATCGGCCGGGTGCCCTCCCAGACCACCATTACCAGGCTGCCCGGGCTTTGTTCCTCGGAGCGAGACAGAAAGATGGCGCTAGGATTCTTCACTTCCTTCAGTCCGTGCTCGAGCATGGCAAAGACGCCCAGCTCGTTGACTGCGCCGAAGCGGTTCTTCTGACCGCGCAGGGTGCGAAAGCGGGAGTCCGCTCCACCTTCTAGCAAGAGCGAGGCATCGATCATGTGTTCGAGTACCTTGGGTCCGGCCAGGGTGCCGTCCTTGGTGACGTGACCCACCAGCAGCAGCACCGTGTTGGTCTGCTTGGCAAAGCGGGTCAACGCCGCGGCGGATTCCCGTACCTGGGCGACGCCGCCGGGGGCCGAGGCGATATCCTCCAAGTGCATGGTCTGGATGGAATCGATGATCAGCACTGCCGGGCGCTCCCGCTCCGCCACCCCGAGAATGGTCTCGACGCTGGTCTCCGCGAGCATCTTTAACCCTTGGGTGGGCAGCTGCAGCCGGTAAGCGCGCATGGCCACCTGGGAAAGGGATTCCTCCCCGGTGACATAGAGCGCCTGCTTGCTCTGCGCCAGCTTGCAGGCGGTCTGCAGCAGCAGGGTAGACTTGCCCGCCCCGGGATTGCCCCCCAACAGTACCGCGGAGCCCGGCACCAGGCCGCCCCCCAGCACCCGATCGAACTCGCCGAAGGTGGAAGAAAAACGCGGCACTTCGGTGAGATCCACCGCCGACAGGTCGACCACCTCCCGAGAAGAGACGCCGCCGGCATAGCCGCTGCGTCCGGCACCGGATGACGCTCCCGGTCGCGCCGGCGTCAGGCGTACCTCGCTCAGGGTATTCCATTCCCCGCAGCTCGTGCACTGGCCCTGCCATTTGCGATATTCCGCCCCACATTCGGTGCATACGAAGGCGCTTTTCGCCTTGGCCATGAATTGGATTCCCGACTGAGTGATTCAAATATTAACGACTTTTCCTACCGCTCAGAAAGCGCAAAGGCGGCTCGCGGCCGCCTCTATCGATTTCCTGTACGCTTACTGGCGCTTGAGTTGCAGCATTTCGCCGTTCTGGAAGCGTCGACGCTGCGGGTCGATCAGCTCGAGGGTGTTCTGGTTGAGCTTCATGAAGTAGTAGATCTGACCTTCGTTGTCCGGAGTCAGTTCATACACGGTGGCCTGGGGATCCGTGGCGGTGCCGTTAAGCACTTCCCACTGGCCCGCGTAGTTTTCCGCCGGCGGATTCTGCGGATGCTCCCGGTATTTCGCGGTCAGGTCGAAGGTTCGCTCCTCGGCCGGGCTCTGCTCGGTACCTTTCAGCTGCACGTTGAGGTCGATACCGGCACAGTTACGGCAAGGCAGAGTGCCCTGATAAGTCGTCACCTCATCGTCCGCCGTCATGCCCTCGCCTGGCTGTCCATCCATCTGGCCGGTCGCGCATCCCGCCAAGGCGGCAAGCATGGCGGAACCGGCCAGTAACGTCCTGAATCGCATAAGAGTCCTCCTAACCAATGAACTTTTTCGCCGCACCAGCGGCAACAACCTCATACAGAATAACCACATGCCGGGCACAGGCATAGCCCTTAGCCAACGCCCCGATCACGCCTAGCGCACGAGCACTCGGGCATAGCGTTTCTTGCCCGCCTGAATCACGTAGCTTTCACCGCTTGCAAGCATATGATCCCGGGCAATCACCTCGCCATCCACCTTGACCCGGCCATTGCTCAGCATGTCCTTGGCCTGGGCGCTGTTGTTGGCGAGCCCGGAGCGGTTGAGCACCGCGCCAATCGGCGCCTGGGCACCGTCGAAATCCACCTCGATTTCCGGCAGATCCTCCGGCAGTTCACCTTCCGCCAGCCGATTGCCGCTGGACCTGTGGGCATTGGCGGCGGCCTCGGCACCGTGATAGCGGGTGATCAGTTCTCGGGCCAGTTCCATCTTGATGTCCCGAGGATTGGCGCCCTCTTCCACCCGCTGCCTGAGTGCTGCGATTTCCTCGTTCGACTTGAGAGAGAGCAACTCGAAGTAGCGCCAGATCAAACTATCCGGCATGGACACCAGTTTCTGGAACATCGTTCCCGGCGGTTCGTCGAGACCCACGTAGTTGCCGAGGGACTTGGACATTTTCTGCACGCCGTCGAGGCCTTCCAGCAGCGGCATGGTGATGACGACCTGAGACTCCTGGCCGAAATGCTTCTGGATTTCCCGGCCCATCAGCAGGTTGAATTTCTGGTCCGTACCGCCGAGCTCCACGTCCGCCTCCAGAGCCACGGAGTCGTAGCCCTGGACCAACGGATACAGGAATTCATGAATGGAAATCGCCTGATTGGCACGATAGCGCTTCTCGAAGTCGTCCCGCTCGAGCATGCGCGCCACGGTGCTTTGCGCCGCCAGCTCGATCAGGTCCGCGGCACTCAACTTGTTCATCCAGTCCGCATTGAAAGCGACGATGGTCTTGTCCGGGTCCAGCACCTTGAACACCTGCTCCCGATAGGTCTGGGCGTTGGCCTTGACCTCTTCCTCGCTGAGCGGCTTGCGGGTGACGTTCTTGCCGCTGGGGTCGCCGATGCGTCCGGTAAAATCGCCTATCAGGAAGATGATCTCGTGGCCCATATCCTGAAACTGACGCATCTTGGTCAGCAGCACGCTATGGCCCAGATGCAGGTCCGGCGCGGTGGGGTCGAAGCCCGCCTTGATACGCAGCTTGCGCCCGGAAGCGAGCTTTTTCTCCAGTTCCTCCTTCAGCAGAATCTCGTGGGTTCCGCGCTCGAGCAGGGCCAGCGCACTGGAAACATCGGTCATCTTGATCTTTCTCCTTTCACTGCCGCTATTTCAACCGGACGAATCGAAAAACAGGCCAAGATGGTAGCATGTTCGGCGATACGCAGCGGAATCCAGGCCGACAGAATCCAAGGAAACACCCATGCCACTCTTTATTGGACTGATGTCCGGCACCAGCCTGGACGGCATCGACGCCGCCCTGGTGGACATCGTTGATTCCCGTCCCGCGCGCCTGCTGGCCACCCGAGCGGTGGCGATGCCGGAGGCGTTGCGCCGGCAGCTCTTGTACCTATGTCACGCACGCCAGGTGGACCTGGCGGAACTCGCCGCGGCGGAAGAGGCCTTCTGCCGTTTGCAGGCGCAAGCGGTAAACGACCTTCTCGAATCCCAGCAGCTGACCGCGGAACACATAAGCGCCCTCGGCAGTCACGGCCAGACCATCGAGCACGCGCCCTTCGGCCACACGCCAGGCTCGTCGCCCTATACCTGGCAGTTGGACAATCCCAGCCTGCTGGCGGAATTGACCCGCATCCGGGTGGTGGCGGATTTTCGCCGCCGGGATCTGGCCGCCGGCGGGCAGGCCGCGCCCCTGGCTCCCGCCTTTCACGACGCCCTTTTTCGCAGCGACGACGATTGGCAGCTGGTGCTCAACCTCGGCGGCTTCGCCAACCTGACTCTGCTGCCGCCACGCGCGAGCGATGCCAGGGTAATCGGCTTCGATACCGGCCCGGCCAATGTCCTGCTGGACGCCTGGTATCAGCGTCATCAAGAAGGACGTTTTGATCGGGACGGCCAGTGGGCGGCTTCCGGCAAGGTGCTTCCGGCGCTGCTCGAACGTCTGCTCGATGAAGCGTTCTTTCATCGCCCTCCGCCCAAGAGCACCGGTCGCGAGGTCTTTCACCTGAACTGGCTGGATGCGCGGCTCGAGGGCCAGGAGCGGCCTCGAGACGTGCAGGCCACCCTGGCGGAGCTGAGCGCCGCGAGCATCGCCGGCGGCATCGAACTTGCCCAGGAAACGGCTCAGGCGCCAGGAGTCAGCCGTCTCTACCCCTGCGGCGGCGGCGCCCACAACCGTGACCTTGTCACCCGTCTGAAGCGGTACCTGCCGGATACGGAGATCATCTCGCCGGATACCCTGGGCTGGCCTGCGGACTGGCTGGAAGCCGGCGCCTTCGCCTGGCTGGCGGCACGCCGACTCGACCATCTGCCCGGCAATCTTCCCGAGGTGACCGGCGCAAAAGGCCCGCGAGTCTTAGGCGGCGTCTATGCACCTTAAAAGCCCTCGCCGTCTTCCTGCAGCCTCAAATGGCGCAGGTTTTCCTTGACCTGGTTCGCCGCCTCGCCGGTTTCGTGACCGAATTGAATCATCAGGCGCAGCTCGTTGGCGGAATCCGCATGCACCAGGGCCACGTCCTCGCTGATGAGGCCTTCCCTGAAAAGCCGATACAGCGATTGATCGAAGGTTTGCATGCCCAGATCGTTGGAGCGCCCGATCAACTCCTTGATCTCCGGCACCTTGCCCTTGCGGATCAGGTCGCCGATCAAGGGCGAGTGACGCAGGACCTCCACCGCCACCTGACGCCCGCCGTTAGTCGCCGGCAGCAGCTGCTGGGCGACAATGGCTCGCAGGTTCAGGGAAAGATCGAGCCAGACCTGGGGATGACGCTCCACGGGGAAGAAGTTGATGATGCGATCCAGCGCCTGGTTGGCGTTGTTGGCATGTAGCGTGGCCAGGCACAGATGGCCGGTTTCCGCGAAGGAAAGCGCATGCTGCATGGTTTCCTGGGAGCGCACCTCGCCGATCATGATGACATCCGGCGCCTGGCGCAGGGTGTTCTTGAGGGCGATCTCGAAGGATTCCGTATCCACCCCCACCTCGCGCTGATTGATGATCGCGTTCTGATGGGCGTGTATATATTCGATGGGATCTTCGATACACAAAATATGACCGCCGATGGTGGTATTGCGTCGCTGGATCAGCGCCGCCAGCGTCGAGGACTTGCCGCTGCCGGTGCCGCCCACCACGAACACCAGCCCGCGCTTGATGGTCACCAGATCTCCCAGGGAGGCGGGCAGCGACAGGGATTCCAAAGTGGGTATATCGAAGGAAATCCGTCGCAGCACCATCGCCGGCTGGCCGCGCTGCTGAAAGGCGCTGACGCGAAAACGACCCAGCCGCGGCACGCTCAGCGTGAAGTTGGCTTCCTGCTCTCGCTGCAGGCGCTCCCGCTGGCTGTCCGGAAGCGCAACATTGACCAACGCCTTGACCTGCGCCTGGCTCAAGGGTGCCTCGCCCAAAGGCGTCATGCGTCCTGCCATTTTCAACGTCGGCGGCGCATTGATCGATATCAAGAGATCCGAGGCCTCGCGCTTGATGACGGTGCTCAGCAGTTGATGAAGCCATTTCCGGGCACTTTCCGCGTCGGCATGATCGGTGATCTCCGGCTGCGGCTCCCAGAAAGACTGAAAAGCTAATGAATGATCGTTCACGCCGCGAGCGCTCCTTTTGCCTTGGCCTGCGCCTCGTCTCGATCCACCAAGCCCTCGTTGATGAGGCGCATCAAGGCGGAGTCCAGGGTCTGCATGCCCTGGCCGCCGCCAGTCTGAATGGCGGAATAGATCTGCGCCACCTTGTCTTCGCGGATCAGGTTACGAATCGCCGGGGTTGCTATCAGAATCTCGTGGGCCGCCACTCGCCCGCCGCCGATCTTCTTGAGCAGGGTCTGGGCGACGACGCCTTGCAGGGACTCCGAGAGCATGGAGCGCACCATGGCCTTTTCATCTCCCGGGAAGACGTCGATGATACGGTCGATGGTCTTGGCGGCAGAAGTGGTATGCAGGGTGCCGAATACCAGGTGGCCGGTTTCCGCGGCGGTCAACGCCAGACGAATGGTTTCCAGGTCACGCAGTTCGCCGACGAGGATCACGTCCGGGTCTTCCCGCAGGGCGCTGCGCAGGGCGGGGGCAAAGCCCAGGGTATCCCGGTGCACTTCCCGCTGATTGATCAGGCAACGCTTGCTGGCGTGAACGAATTCCACCGGATCTTCGATGGTCAGTATGTGGTCGTGGCGGTGATCGTTGATATAGTCGATCATTGCCGCCAGGGTAGTGCTCTTGCCGGAGCCGGTAGGGCCGGTGACTAGCACCAGCCCGCGAGGCAATGACGCCAGGCGTCGGAACGCGGAGCCGAGCCCCAGCCGCTCCATGCTGAGTACTTCCGAGGGGATGGTACGAAAAACCGCGCCGGCGCCGCGCCCGTGATTGAAGGCGTTGACACGAAAGCGCGAAATCCCGGGGACCTCGAAAGAAAAATCGGTTTCGAAGAATTCTTCATAGTCCTTGCGCTGCCGATCCCCCATGATGTCGTAGATAAGCTTGCGGACTTCGCTGTCGTCCATTGCCGGCGCGCTGAGGCGCCGAATATCGCCATCGACGCGGATCATCGGCGGCATCCCGGCGGACAGGTGCAGGTCGGAGGCATTCTCTTTTGCCGAAAACACCAGCAGTTCGGTAATATCCATGCGGTTTCCCTGCTCGGCCAGCCCGATCGTGTCAGGCAAGCTCAGTAACTTTAAACGTGAGATGTGTAACAATATGTCACAATCTGAACTTTGCCAATCCTTCCTCGCGGTTCAGGCGCGGCTGCGCCAGGCGCTGGATGAAGCCCGGCGCGCGCCGGACGCCGCCCTGCTGCTGGCGGTCAGCAAGACCAAGCCCGCCAGTATGCTTCGTGAGGCCTATGCGCTCGGCCAGCACCACTTCGGCGAGAACTATCTGCAGGAAGCTCTGGACAAGCAAAGCGCCTTGGCGGATCTCGACGATCTCGTGTGGCATTTCATCGGCCCTCTGCAGTCCAACAAGACCCGCCCGGTGGCGGAACACTTTCACTGGGTGCACAGCATCGAGCGTGAAAAGATCGCCCGGCGGCTATCCGATCAGCGCCCCGACTACCTGCCGCCGCTGCAGGTGTGCCTGCAGGTCAATATCAGCAATGAACCCAGCAAGTCCGGCGTGACCCTCGACGAACTGGAGTCGCTGGCGGCCAGCGTGGTCGAACTCCCCGGCCTGGCCCTGCGCGGTCTAATGGCGATTCCCGCCCCGAGCGAGAACACGCTCGAACAGCGCAAGCCCTACGCCCGGCTGCGAGCCGCCCTGGAAGCGCTGCGGGGGCGCTTTCCTCAGGCGCCCCTGGATACGCTGTCCATGGGCATGAGCGCAGACCTGGAAGCCGCCGTTGCCGAGGGCGCCACTCTGGTCCGGGTAGGCACCGCCTTGTTCGGCCGGCGCGACGCGCCTTGATGCGTTTATCGACCGAGCCATCTCAACCATTAATCGGAGGGCCATCGCCATGACCTCTCACGTCACCTTCATCGGCGCCGGCAATATGGCCAGCGCCATCTTCGGCGGCATGATCGAAAGCGGCTATCCCCGCGAGGCGATTACCGCTACCGCCCGCAGCGGTGAACGTCTCGAAACCCTCGAGCAGCAATACGGCCTGAATACCACCACGGACAACCAGGCCGCGATAGCCCAGGCGGACGTGGTGCTGCTGGCGGTCAAGCCTCAGGTGATGCGGGAGGTCTGTGCCGAGCTAAGAGACGCGGTTCAGGCCCGCAAGCCGCTGATTTTGTCCGTCGCCGCGGGGCTCGACGCCGCTACCCTGGAAGACTGGCTGGGGGGCGATCTGGCGCTGATTCGCTGCATGCCCAATACGCCGTCCCTGGTGGGGGCCGGCGCCTCAGGCCTGTTCGCCAACGACCGGGTGGACGAGACCCAGCGCGAGCTTGCTACCCGGCTGCTCGAGGCGGTGGGGCTGGTAGAATGGGTCGAGGATGAAGCGCTGCTGGAAGCGGTGACCGCCATCTCCGGCAGCGGGCCCGCCTATTTCTTTCTGGTGTTCGAGGCCATGATCGAGGCAGGCCAGCAGCTTGGGCTGAGCGAGGAAAGCGCCCGGCGCCTGGCGCTACAGACCGGCTACGGCGCCGCCTGCATGGCCCGGAAAAGCGACCTGACACCGGCTGAACTCAAGCGCAACGTGATGTCTCCCGGTGGCACCACGGAGCAAGCCATCGAAAGTCTCGAGCAGGCGGGCCTGCGCCAGGCTTTCAGTGAAGCAATGACAGCCTGCGCGCGGCGCGCTCGAGAAATGGCAAAGGAGCTTAGTCAGAAGGACTAGTTCACAAGCATTGGGCTGCAAAACCCGGCAATCGCCTTACGACAACCTTGATTTCACGACAATTCGACGTCACGACAACCTGGAGGAGCCCAATGGGCAGCCAACTGGGAAGCGCCGGCCTCTTGCTGGTCAATACCCTTATCAACATCTATCTCCTGCTGCTGATGCTGCGCTTCCTACTGCAGGCATCTCGAGCCGATTATTACAACCCGATCAGCCAGTCGGTGGTGAAGGTTACCCAGCCGCTGGTCGGACTATTCCAAGGCTTCCTCAAGCCGATGGGCCGCTTCGATCTGGCCACCCTGGCAGCGGCGCTGATACTGAAGATCGTCGCCATCATCGTCGTGCTGCAGATCGCCGGTTACGGCATGCCGCCGATTCCGGGCCTGGCCATCGCGGCGGTCGCCGCTGTCGCCAACGCCATTCTCAAGATCTATTTCTTCGCCCTGATCGTGATGATCATTCTCAGCTGGGTGGCGCCTCAGGCCAGCCATCCCGGCGCGATCCTAGTCATGCAGCTGGTGGAGCCGATCATGGCGCCGGTGCGTCGGGTGATACCGCCGCTGGGCATGATCGATCTGTCGCCCATCGTGGTATTCATCGTCATCAGCCTGCTCGACAGCTTGGTGGTCGGCTCGCTGACCCGGGCCGCCGGCGTATCCGGCGCGCTGGTCGGGCTGTAATGAACGCACCGCCCAATGCCTCCGTCGGGCTCGTCACCCCGCAGACGCTGCACTTCGACGAGCCTCTGGCGCTTTCCTGCGGGCGCACCCTGCCCGGCTACGACCTGGTGTTCGAAACCTACGGCACGCTCAACGCCGAGGCCAGCAACGCGGTGCTGATCTGCCACGCCCTGTCCGGCCACCACCACGCGGCGGGCTACCACGACGAAGGCGATCGCAAGCCCGGCTGGTGGGACGCGCATATCGGCCCGGGCAAGAGCATCGACACCGAGCGCTTCTTCGTCGTCTCTCTCAATAATCTCGGGGGCTGCCACGGCAGCACCGGTCCCTGCTCGATCAATCCAGCCACAGGCAAGCCCTGGGGACCGGATTTCCCGATGATGACCGTGGACGACTGGGTGGAAAGCCAGGCGCGTCTGGCGGATCGCCTAGGCATCCAGCGCTTCGCCGCGGTAGTGGGCGGAAGCCTCGGCGGCATGCAGGCGTTGCGCTGGTCCCTGGCCTATCCGGCGCGCATCGCCAACGCCCTGGTGATCGCCGCCACCCCCAAGCTGACGGCGCAGAATATCGCCTTCAACGAGGTGGCGCGCCAGGCGATTCGATCGGATCCGGACTTTCACGACGGCTGGTACACTGCCCATCGAACCGTGCCCAGGCGCGGGCTCAAGCTGGCGCGCATGGTCGGCCATATTACCTATCTGTCAGAAGTGGCCATGGGTTCGAAGTTCGGTCGCGACTTGCGCAGCGACGACTTCAATTTCGACTATGGGGTGGAGTTTCAGGTGGAGTCTTATCTGCGCTACCAGGGCGACGCCTTCTCGACCTCCTTCGACGCCAACACCTACCTGCTGATGACCAAGGCGCTGGACTATTTCGATCCCGCGGCGTCCTGCGGCGGCGATCTGGCGGCGGCCCTGGCCCCGGCCAGTTGCCCGTTTCTAGTGGTCAGTTTCACCACGGACTGGCGTTTTCCGCCGGCGCGTTCCAAGGAACTGGTTGACGCCTTGATTCGCGCCAACAAGGCGGTCAGCTATGTCAATATCGATTCGCCCCACGGCCATGATGCCTTCCTGCTGCCGGAGCCCCGCTATCGCGCGGTTTTCGCAGGGTTCATGCAACGCATCGCCGCCGAACTGGAGGGTTATTGATGCGCGCGGACCTCAAGCTGATTCACGACTGGGTGCCCCAGGGCGCCCGGATACTCGATCTGGGCTGCGGCGACGGCACCCTGCTGGCGTCACTGGCCCGGCACAAGAACGTCACCGGCTACGGCCTGGAAATCGACCCCGACGGCATCACCGCCTGTATCGTCCGCGGGGTCAACGTAATCGAGCAGGATCTGAACGAAGGGTTGGCCAATTTTGACGACGATGCCTGCGACCTGGTGATCATGACCCAGGCGCTTCAGGCGTTGCAGCGCCCGGATCTCGCCCTGGACGAAATGCTGCGGGTCGCCGCGGAATGCATCATCGCCTTTCCCAATTTCGCCTACTGGCGCCATCGGATCTATCTTGGTCTCAAGGGCTACATGCCGGTATCCAAATCGCTGCCTCACGCCTGGTACGATACCCCCAACATCCATTTGTCGACCTTCAACGATTTTGAACGCCTGTGTCGGGACAAGGGTCTGATCATCAGCGATCGCGCCGTGGGCAATGGCGATCACGAGGCGCACTGGAGTTCCCGCTGGTGGCCTAATCTGTTTGGTGAAACGGCGATCTTTCGCGTCAGCCGCGGCTAGTGTAAAGGGGAGAAAATCGAGATGAAATCCAGGATTCGAAGCGGTAGCGTGTCCAATCGATTCGCCAGCGCCTGTCTTGTAGCGCTGCTACTGCTGCTATCAGCGGGATGGGCACAGGCGGAACAGTTCGAGCGGGTCGGGGATTACAAGATTTATTACAGCGCGGTCAACACCAGCTTTCTGACGCCGGAAGTCGCGTCCGCCAACAATATTCAGCGCAGCAAGGTGCTGGCGCTGCTCAACGTCAGCGTCCGCGAACAACTCGAGAACGGCGAGGATCGCGCGGTCAACGCCACGGTCAACGGACAGGTCAGCAATCAGGCGGGCCAGGCACAGTCCTTGTCGTTTCGCCGGGTGCAGGACGGCGAAGCCATCTACTATCTGAGTACCTTTCGCATCCAGCCGGACGAGCCGATGAAGTTCGAACTCGACGTCACCTATGACGCCAACCAGCCGCCGGCGGAGGTCAATTTCATTCAGCGCTTCTACATCGATCCCTGATCGTCGATCTCCGACGACGACCCGCCAAAGCGCCGGCGCAGCATCTTGCAGGGGTCATCTCGCTGCATGGACGGCGTGAACCAGACCAGGTCGAAGGCGGGATCGCTGTCGGCGCTCCGCGGCAACGCCTGGCGCCAATCCGCCATTCCCGCCGGCAGCTCCACCAGCCCCAGGGTAAGCGGTTTCGGCGTCATATAGCGTGCCACCCCCACATCTCGGCGGGCATGGCCGGCGCCGCAGATCAACACCCCTATCTCCGGCAGTGCTGCCAACGCCTTCGCCATGGCTCTATCCCGCGCCACCTGCACGCCGAGCATGCCGTCCAGCCTGTCTTCCGGCAGCATGCCGCAATGGCCCTCGATGAGCGCTTGGCGCTGCCATTCGGCGACCGACGCGGAAAGCGCTGGCGCCTTGCCGGCTCGAGCGATACCGCGCACTTCATCGCCGACCAGGTTAGCCCCCAGCAGGGGTACATCGAGTTCGAGAACCCGCCTTACCGTCGGTCCGTAGGCCTGCCAGTCCCAACCTTCTTGCCACTCCAAGGCTTTCTGCAACTGGTCGTCATCAAGACTGCACCAGTAATCGAGAGAGTGCGCCTCCAGCAGCGTCTGCTGATGGGCATCAAGCATTTCCATGGCGACCCCGCCCAGCCGGCCCGCATCCGCCAGGATGTTCACCAGCCAGCGCTCCAGGCGGTGATGCTCGGGATTGTCATGACGCTCGCCGACGATGATCGTCGAGGCTTCCAGCAGCCGCTCCCGCAGCACCTGGGTATCAAGCCACTTTTCTTGTCGGGTATCCCAGACTCGCCCCAGCGGACCAGTGTCGCCCAAAACCGCCTGGGGCAACAGCCCCCAGGCACCCAGCGCCAGCAGCGTTTTCAAGCAGTCACGCCTTAGCATGATGATCGACCTCTCGAAATCTTCATTGATGACTGACCGGTGCCTGCCATTCTCGGTCTAACACCACCGGCAGCGCCCGGTCCAGACGTATCGCTTGGGGTGCGCCATCTTGCCAAGTCAGACGACAGCCATAAGCCAGCACTTCGACGCCACGGCGGACCGCATCGATCAACACATCCGCGTAATGAGGGTCGATATGCCGCGCCGGTGCTACTGCCTCAATGCCGTCGTTGACCACACAGAACATCAGCACCGCCCGATGCCCGGCTTCAGCGAGCCTTGCCAGGGTCTGAACGTGCCGCGCTCCTCTCACCGTCACCGAGGCGGGAAAGTAGCCATGGCCGTCGGTTTCCCGCAAGGTGACCTGCTTGACTTCGATATAGGCATCGCCCAGGCGGTCATCGTTCAAATAAAAGTCGAGCCGCCCCTCCTCGACTCTGATCTCACGTTTGAGGCTCGCGTAGCCGCTAAGCTCAGGGATACGCCCCGCCCCGAGAGCCTCCGCCACCAGGCCATTGGCCCGCCCGGTGTGCACCGAAGAGACGATGCGCGTACCGTCCGGCTGCGGCAGTTCGATCAGTTCCCAGGTCCAGGCCAGCTTGCGCTTGGGATCAGAGCTATGGGAAAGCCACACCCGACAGCCCGGCACGTTGATGGAGCGCATCGATCCGGTGTTGGCGCAGTGCACTGTCACCACGTCGCCGCTGTCCACGGCGACATCCGCCAGAAAGCGCTTATAGCGTTTGATCAGAATGCCTGGGGTCAGGTCAGGATAATCCATGGGTTCGTTCCGTCGAGGGCGTGTATGCGTAAAAAACTCATGCCTACCATAGCGAATTTATTGGACCAAAGGCGTGACTTGATAAACAGCGGTTGCAAACACGTCGTTTTTTCGCTAAATAAGCAAGGCTTTGGGCCCGTGATAGAGTATCCCGTTTGGGCAACGGCCCCAGTCACTTGAGCAATGAGGCAGTCCCATGCCAGCAGCAGCACAGAAAACGGATGCGGCGAAGAAATTCGTTCCCTACGAGCCGGCGCCGGGCGAAGAATACATGAACGAGCGGCAGTTGGAGCATTTCCGCCAGATTCTGCTCGACTGGAAACAGGATCTGATGGAAGAGGTGGATCGTACCGTTCGCCATCTTCAGGAAGAGGCCAACAACTACGCGGACCCGGCGGATCGCGCGACCCAGGAAGAAGGATTCAGTCTCGAGCTGCGCACTCGCGACCGGGAGCGCAAGCTGCTCAAGAAGATCAACGAGACCATTGATAACATCGATGAGGACGACTACGGTTTCTGCGAAGCCTGCGGCGTCGAGATCGGCATTCGCCGCCTCGAGGCGAGGCCTACCGCTACGCTATGTGTCGATTGCAAGACGCTGGCTGAGCTCAAGGAGAAGCAGCTCGGCGGATAAGCTCCTTTTGTGATTTGCTACACCATGATGGGCGCCGTCGGCGCCCGTTTGCGTTTCAAGGATTTCTTTCATGCCCGGCTACCGCGGCCGTTTCGCGCCGACGCCTTCCGGCCCTTTACATTTCGGCTCTCTGGTGGCGGCTCTGGGCAGCTACCTGGATGCCAGGAGCGCCTGCGGGGAATGGCTGGTACGTATTGAAGATATCGATCCGCCGCGCTGTCCGGCGGGGGCAGCCGATACCATCCTGCACCAGCTCGAGGCCTTCGGCCTGAACTGGGACGGAGCGGTGAGCTATCAGTCCGCGCATCGGGAGCGTTATCACCAGGCGCTGGAACGCCTGCGCGAACAGGGCATGGCCTATCCTTGCAGCTGCTCGCGCAAGCAGTGGCAGGACTATCCTGTTTACCCAGGCTGGTGTCGCCAAGGTATATGCGAACCGACGAGACCTTGCGCCTGGCGCCTGCGCAGCGATCTCGGGCTGCGACTGGTCATCTGGCGGGATCGACGCCTCGGCGAGCAATGTTTCGATCCCGCTGACCTGGGGGACGTGATACTCAAGCGCAAGGACAATCTCTGGGCCTATCAGCTGGCGGTGGTGGTCGATGACGCTCATCAAGGCATCACCGAAGTGGTGCGCGGTGCGGATCTGCTGGATAACACCTCTTGGCAGATACAGTTACAACACGCTCTGGCACTGCCGGTGCCGCGCTATCTACATCTTCCCTTGATCCTGGGCGCGGATGGCCACAAGCTTTCCAAGCAGAACCTGGCGCCGCCGCTGCCTACACAAGACAAGCAGGTACGGCCGTTGCTGCATGCTGCCCTGCATGCGCTTTCTCAGGCGCCGTCGGCGGAGCTCGAACAGGCCCCGGTGGAAGAGCAACTGACCGAAGCTCGATTTCACTGGGATATCCGTCGCCTGCCGGGTTATGTCGCTACCTGACGCCATCTCTCAGGATGAAGTAGTCAATATGTACGTCTACCGGATCATGCTGTTTCTGGTACTGAGCGGCTACCTGCTTTCGCCGCTACTGATGAGCGGCTGGGAGATTCCCGGCAGCGCCTGGTATCGTCCCTTCGTCATCTGGGGAATCTTGATCGGCCTGACTTTGTGGCTTGAGCAGCGCAGGCAACAGGATGACCACTAGCCTGGGCGGTCTTTTCCTGCTGGGGGGTGGCTATCTGGGGCTGCTCTTCTGCTGTGCGATGGCGGTGGAGCGAGGCTGGATACCCGCGCGCCTGCTGCGCCATCCCCTGGTTTACACCCTGGCACTGGGCGTCTACGCCAGCGCCTGGGCCACCTACGGCAGCATGGAACTGGTCAGCCAGGTCGGCTATGGCTATCTCACCTACTACCTGGGCGTGGCCGGCGCCTTTCTGCTGGCGCCGGTGCTGCTGCTGCCGATCCAGCGCATGGCACGTACCTATCAGCTGTATTCCTTGGCGGATCTGTTCGCCTTCCGCTTTCGCTCACGCTGGGTCGGCACCCTCGTTACCCTGGTCAGCATCGCCGCAATACTGCCTCTGCTCGCCTTGCAGGTGCAATCCATGGGCGACAGCATCTATCTGCTGACCGGGGCAGGATCACCGGCGCTGCTCGCCCTGGCCTTCTGCGCGCTGATCGCCTTGATCGCGATTCTGTTCGGCGCCCGCCATACTCGCCTGCAGGCGCGCCACGACACCCTGCTGGGCGTGATCGCCCTGGAATCCCTGGTCAAGCTCGCGGCCATGCTGATGCTAGGAGGCTTCGCACTTTTCGGTATCTTCGACGGCTCCGCGGATCTTCAGACCTGGCTCGACGGCCCGGGACTCTCACACCAGATCGCCGTTACGCCTCTGGATGCGGGACAATGGCGCACCTTGCTGCTGCTGTTCTTCGCCGCAGCGTTCTTGACCCCGCATATGTTTCATATGGTATTCACCGAAACCCTGTCGTCCCGCTCGCTGCTGCAAGCCGGCTGGAGCCTGGCGCTTTACATGCTTCTGCTGGCGATTCCTATTCCGCTGATCCTGTGGGGCGCTCAGTACCAGGGTAATCTGGCGGGGCTGAATCCTGCCTACCTGGCCTTCAGCCTGTCGAACTCTTCCTGGATCGATGGCCTGGCATTCATCGCCGGTCTGGCCGCCGCCAGCGGCACTCTGATCATCATCTCCCTGGCCCTGTCCGGGATGATTCTCAATCATCTCGTGCTGCTGGCTCGCCCTCCGACCCAGCGGCCGGATCTCTACCGCTGGCTGCGCTGGCTGCGCCGCGCCCTGGTCGCCGCGGTCATCCTCGGGGGCTGGCTCTTCTATCGCCTGATCGGCTTTCATCACGACCTGACCGCCCTGGGGCTGACCGCCTTCGTGGGCATGGCTCAATGCCTGCCAGGACTGCTGGCGATTCTTTACTGGCCCGGCGCCAATCGCAAGGGCATGGTGAGCGGTCTGGTCGTGGGCATCATTATCTGGCTGCTGGGGCTGTGGTTTCCCTTGCTGACCGGCCAGCCAGCCCAGGTGCTGATCCCACCGGGTCTGGAAGCGCTTGCGGATGAGCCGGCCTGGTACGCGGTCACTCTCGTGTCGCTATCCGCCAATATCCTGGTCTTTATCCTGGTGGCGCTGATCAGCAAGACCTCCGAGGGTGAACGTGCCGCCGCGGAAGCCTGTTCCGTCGATGCGGTCATCCGTCCCAAGCGCCTGCCTCTGGCCGCTGCGGACGGCGAGGAATTCAAGCGCCATCTCGCGGTGGCCTTGGGAGAAGACGTCGCCGAGCGAGAGGTTTCCCGCGCCCTGGTGTCTCTCAAGCAATCGTCCCGGGATAGTCGCCCCTATGCGCTACGCCGCTTACGGGATCGTATCCAGGCCAACCTGTCCGGCTTGATGGGCCCGGCGGTGGCAGAGGATATCGTCGACCGTTTTCTGCCCTATCGCCGCGATGGCCGGGTCGTCACGGACGACATTCATTTCGTCGAGAGCCGCCTGGAAGCCTATCGCTCGCGGCTGACCGGCATGGCGCGAGAACTCGACGGGCTGCGCCGCCATCATCGGCGCACCCTGACCCAGCTGCCGATTGGTTTGTGCGCTTTCGGCAGCGACGACGAACTGCTGATGTGGAATCAGGCCCTGGCGATTCTTTCCGGCATCGACGGCGAAAGCGTGGTCGGCGCCCGCCGAGACTGCCTGCCCTCACCATGGAACGAGCTGCTGGGGCGCATCCTGGATAACCAGAACAGCCACCTTTACAAGCAGCCCGTCGAACTGGATCAGGGCCTGCGTTACCTGACGCTGCACAAGGCGGAGCTTAAAGGAGATGAAGAGGAGCGTGGCGGCAGCGTCATCCTGGTCGAGGATCACAGCGAAATGAAGTGGCTGGAAGACGAACTGGTGCATGCGGCGCGCCTGGCTTCCATAGGCCAGTTGGCGGCGGGGGTCGCCCACGAGATCGGCAATCCGATCACCGGCATTTCGTCCCTGGCGCAGAATCTGCGTTACGATACCGACGACCCCGTGATTCTCGAGAGCGCCGAGCAGATCCAGACGCTGACCGAGCGGGTCTCGCGAATCGTTTCGTCGCTGGTCGGGTTTGCTCACGGTGGTCGTCATGTGCCGGGCGAGCCTTTTGCCCCGGTCGATCTCAAGCGGATCACCGATGAAGCGCTGCACTTGATTCATCTGGCACGCTCGGGCCAGGATATCGTCTATCGCAATGACTGCTTTTCGGAGCCTTTTGTCAGCGGCGACGCGCAGCGCTTGTCTCAGGTGCTGGTCAACCTGTTGAGTAATGCCCGGGATGCTAGCCCCCCGGGTAGCGAGATCGTTATCGCGACCCAGGCCGATCCGCATGGCGTGACCCTCAGCGTGACCGATCAGGGCCGAGGAATCGATGCGGAGATTCGCGACCAGTTGTTCGAACCCTTTATCACTACCAAGCCCCTCGGAGAAGGTACGGGACTCGGTCTGCCGCTGGTGTATAGCATCATCGTCGAGCACCACGGCCAGATCCATATCGATTCCCCGCTCCCGGGCCTTGAACGTGGCACCCGTATCAGCGTATGGCTGCCCATCCATATAGAGGACAGTGATTCCCATCATGAGCCGGATTCTGATCGTTGAAGACGAAGCCGTGATTCGCGGCGCCTTGCGCCGTCTGCTGGAGCGTCATGATCATCAGATCGGCGAGGCGGATAGCGTGGCCGCAGCCCAGGCGCTGGATCCTCAGCGCTTCGATCTGGTCATCAGCGACCTGCGCCTGCCCGGTGAGGAAGGTACCGCCATGATCGCTCGCGCCGCCCCCGTGCCAGTATTGATCATGACCAGCTACGCCAGCATGCGCTCCGCGGTGGAGGCCTTGAAACTCGGCGCGGTGGACTATATCGCCAAGCCCTTCGATCATGAAGAACTGCTGGCCACCGTGTCCCGAGTGCTCGAACAACATGCGGCCAGCATGCCGCCCTCTATGGCCGAGCACGAGACATCGGCGCCTTCGGAGATGATCGGCGAGTGCGCCGCCATGCAGGTGGTCTACGAGCGCATTCGCAAGAGCGCTCCAAAGGATGTGACGGTGTTAATCCACGGGGAGTCCGGTACTGGCAAGGAACTGGTGGCGCGCTCGCTCCATCGTCAAAGCAAGCGTGCCCGAGCGCCGCTGATCTGTGTCAACTGCGCCGCCATTCCGGAGACCCTGATCGAATCCGAACTGTTCGGTCATGAAAAAGGCGCCTTTACCGGCGCCAGCGCGGCGCGCACCGGCCTGGTGGAGGCTGCGGACGGCGGCACCTTGTTTCTCGACGAGATTGGCGAGTTGCCCTTGGATGCTCAGGCCCGTTTACTGCGGGTGCTGCAGGAGGGGGAAATTCGCAAGATCGGCTCGGTGGAGACTCGACACGTCAACGTACGCCTGATCGCCGCTACCCACCGCGATCTGCACAGCCTTTCCAGAAACGGCGAGTTTCGCCTCGACCTCTATTACCGCCTCAACGTGATGCAGATTGACCTGCCGCCGCTTCGCGAGCGAGAAGACGACATCCTGCTGATCGCCGACAAGCTGCTGGAAAACGCCTGCCGTCGCCACGACCGGGAAGGCCTGAAGCTCTCTCGAGCGGCACGCCGGGAAATCCGCGATTCACTGTGGCCCGGCAACGTGCGCGAGCTGGAGAACGCCCTTGAGCGTGGCGTCATCCTTGCGGAAGGCCACTTGATTCACGCGGATGATCTGGGTATCGCCGTACCACCCCGCCGACGCGATACCGGTGCCCTGAATTTCGACACCGCCGACCGACCCCCGAACGCAGCGGAGAACTCTCTCGCCGAAGACGAAGAGGATCTATCTCTGGAGGATTATTTCCAGCATTTCGTACTCGAGCACCAAGAGCAGATGAGTGAAACCGAGTTGGCACAAAAGCTGGGCATCAGCCGCAAGTGCTTATGGGAGCGTCGTCAACGGCTGGGAATTCCGCGCAAGAAAAGTGCTCGCAGCCGGGCGAGTTGACGCTGCTCCTTTATTTTTTTCATTTATTGCCCACTGAATGCGACCATGGTCTAGACTCTGGTGAAACGCTGGCTGAGTCCTCAGATCCTGCATGACACTTGTGCTAATGCGCCAAGTGTTACCGTCCCACACATTTATCCGCGCAAATAAGCGATCCACGGGTAACACTTATCTGCGTCGCATTAGAAAAACCTTTCTCGAAAGTTTATAAACCCATGTTGTATATGATTTTTTTATGAATTGGCATGGCTGGTGCAACATATACATCAAGAAAAACAACACCCAGACCTATCACTTGGATATCGCGAGTAACAAGCGCAATCAATAACAGCAACAATCTGCATCCGAGTCTGAAATCGATAAAACAACAACAATCCTATCGAACCCGGCGAGTTGTCTGGCTATAACAATAATTCAGGACGACGTTCGCTTGACACCATACAACAACAACATTCCAGGTCTGGAAGACTGCACGCGACGTACTCGAGGAAAGCGACAAGAACAAGTAGACTTTCGAGAAGTAGACCTTCGGCAACAACAACAACTCACCGAAGGGAGGTAGAACGCTACCGTCGTGGTTGGATTATTGTCTTGAATACGAGACGGCCAACGTTGGTAAGCAAGAACAATGACAAGAGCCATTACCGACAAGATACGTCA
The DNA here is from genome assembly GCF_007954585.1 of Pistricoccus aurantiacus. Lineage (GTDB taxonomy): Bacteria > Pseudomonadota > Gammaproteobacteria > Pseudomonadales > Halomonadaceae > Pistricoccus > Pistricoccus aurantiacus. Next base: position 1,136,016 of record NZ_CP042382.1, on the reverse strand, counting down.
TATGACTGTGTTACGTATTCAAGACGATGCGCCATCACGAAGAAAAATCAACGGCACGGATGCAGTATCGTCACCTAACGGGGGAGGCCATGCGGTCTCCCTTTTCTCTTTGTCGTTTCCTCTCCTTTTTCTCCTTCAAGGCTATAAAGATGCTTATGACCCGCAACTGTCTTGCAGTTGCCGGTTACCGAGCGCCACAAATGGTTTCCAAGGTGTCGCCTCTCGACTACACTTGAAGCTTTCTCACTTAGCGAGTTAATCGCTGCATGTTCAAAGGATTTATCCGCTTTCTACAAACCCCCGGTGAACGCTTGAAGTCTCTTTTTGACAGCCAGGGCGGTGCCAGCCACGCGGCGGGGCCGCATATCATTCCCCGTGATGAACACAAGGTCTCTCGGCGGTGCTTCTCCGATGCAGCCCTCAAGGTGCTCTATCGCCTGAAGGATGGCGGATTCGAAGCCTACCTGGTGGGCGGCTGTATTCGCGATGCCTTGCTGGGCAAGACTCCCAAGGATTTCGATGTCGCTACCGACGCCACACCGGATCAGGTACGCGAGCTGTTTCGCAATTCGCGTATCATCGGGCGCCGCTTTCGCATCGTCCATGTGCGTTTCGGTCGCGAGGTGATCGAGGTCACTACCTTTCGCGGCCGACCCAGCGATGAGCATGGCAAGCATATCGCCGAGCGGTCCGAAAACGGCATGCTGCTGCGGGACAACGTCTGGGGCAATATCGAGGAAGACGCGCTGCGCCGGGACTTCACCGCCAACGCGCTCTACTACAGCATCGCGGATTTCTCGATCCACGACTGGGCCGGCGGCGCGCGAGATATCGAAAATTCTACCTTGCGCCTGATCGGCGACCCCCAGACTCGTTACCGCGAGGATCCAGTGCGCATGTTGCGCGCCGTGCGTTTCGCCGCCAAGCTAGGTTTCACCATCGAGCCCGCTACTCGGCAGCCGATCTACGACCTTGCCCCGCTGCTTCTGCAGATCCCCCCGGCGCGTCTCTTCGATGAAGTGCTCAAGCTGTTTCTCTCTGGTCATGCGCTTGCCACCTTCCGGCTGCTGCGAGAATACGGCCTGTTCGCCATGCTGTTTCCCGAAGCGGAAGAGTCGATCAGCGAGCTGCCTTGGGCGCTGGCGTTATTCGAACGCGCACTCGACAATACGGACCAGCGAATTCGCGAAGAGCGCCCGGTCACCCCGGCCTTTCTCATCGGCGCCCTCCTGTGGCCGGGGGTGACTCGGCGTCGGGCACGCATGGAAGCGGAGGGTTTGCCCGTCATTCCCGCCCTGCATAGTGCCGCACAGCAGGCCATCACCCGCCAGCTGCAGCACGTCTCGATACCCAAGCGCTTCAGCATGCCCATGCGCGAGATCTGGGAGTTGCAGCAGCGCCTTCCCTCGCGACGCGGCAAGCGCGCCCTGCAGACTCTCGAGCACCCTCGTTTTCGCGCCGCCTACGATTTTCTGCTGCTGCGCGAGGAGGCCGGCGAACTGGCCCCGGGACTGGGCCACTGGTGGACCGCCTTCCAGGAGGCTGACGAGCACCAGCAGCGTCGGCTGCTGGACAAGGTCGATGCAGATCCAACAGCCACAGCGCGATCCAAGAAACGTCGCAAGCGCAAGCGCAAGCCTCGGGGCACGCAAACCCCTTCCAGCGCTCAGAACGAATCTCGGGATTAAGACGATGCGCTTACCCTCCTGCGCCTATGTCGGCCTGGGCAGCAATCTCGACGATCCGCGAGCTCAGGTGACTCGGGCCATCGAGGAACTGGATAATATTGCCTTGACTCGGCTTGCCGGTGCTTCTCGCTGCTATATCAGCCGCCCGGTCGGGCCTCAGGATCAGCCCGATTTCGTCAACGCGGTAGTGGCGCTGGAGACTCGCTTATCGCCACTCGCGTTGCTCGATCAGCTGCAGGCGCTAGAGCAACGTCACCGGCGCGTGCGAAAGCGCCACTGGGGGCCGCGAAGCCTGGATCTGGATCTGCTGCTGTATGACAATATCGTGATGAACACACCGCGACTCACCTTGCCTCACCCGTATATGCAGCAGCGCAGTTTCGTCATGTTGCCGCTGGCGGAACTGACGAGGGAGGTTTATCTGCCGGATGGACGAAGAATCTCCTCTCTTGCGGCTCAATTCAGTGCGTCGGACTTGCAGCCGCTGTTACCCTGACGCTAAAGTTAGGCGAATTTTTCGTTACCTTTTTACCCGCTCGCATATCATCAAGTAACAACCCATCGTCAATCGGCGTCTCCTGCAGGCCTGCCTTGCGCTTATGCCAGGCCTGCTTTTCAATGACGCTAGTCTGACGACCGTTCGGGGGCCGTACATCATGAAAACTGTTACCTTGGGCACGCTCAGGGAATGCAAGCGCGCTGGAGAGACGTTCAGCTGTCTCACCGCCTATGATGCGTCTTTTGCGCACGCGGCCAGTCAAGCCGGTATCGACGTTCTGCTGGTAGGCGATTCCTTGGGCATGGTGCTGCAGGGCCATGCCAGCACCCTGCCGGTCACCTTGGCGGATATCCGCTATCACACTCGCTGTGTCGCCAGAGCCAAGGGACAGAGTCTGCTGATGGTGGATCTGCCTTTCATGAGCAACTCGAGCATTGAGCGACTGCTGCAGGATGCGGGCGAGCTGATGCGCATGGGCGCCGAGTTGATCAAGGTGGAAGGCGAAGCCTGGATGGCGGAAGGTATCCGCGAACTGACGCGGCGCGGCGTACCGGTCTGCGCGCATCTCGGCTTGACGCCGCAGACCGTGTATCAGCTCGGCGGCTACAAGGTGCAGGGTCGGGAGTTGGAGCGCGCCGAACAGATCATCGAGGACGCTCGCACCCTGGTCGCGGCGGGAGCCTCGGTCATCCTGCTCGAATGCGTTCCAGCAAGCCTTGGCAAGGCAGTAAGGAATGCCGTGGAGGTGCCGGTCATCGGCATCGGCGCCGGCCCGGATGTGGACGGACAGATTCTGGTCATGCACGACGTGCTGGGGGTCAGCGCCGGTCGCTCACCGCGCTTTGTCAAGAATTTCCTGAAAGACGCCGCGGACGTTCAGGACGCCTTCCGGCGCTATCATGAAGACGTCAAGGCAAGGCGCTTTCCCGCCGAGGAGCACTGCTTCTGATGCGCACCCTGCATGAGATCGACGCGCTTCGCCAAGCCTTGAATGAAGCGCGACATCGAGGGAAGCGTATCGCTCTGGTGCCCACCATGGGCAACCTTCACGCGGGACACCTGGCCTTGGTAACGGCCGCTCGTGCTCAGGCCGATCTGGTGGTCGTGACGGTGTTCGTCAATCCGCTACAGTTCGGTCTCGGAGAGGATCTGGATGCCTATCCGCGCACCTTGGCGGAGGATCAAGCGGGTCTAGAAAACGCCGGCTGCGATCTGCTTTTCGCACCGAGCACCGCTACGCTCTATCCTCGCGGCCTCGACAGCCTGACCCGCGTCAGCGTACCCGGCATCAGCGAAGGGCTGTGCGGCGCCAGCCGGCCAGGGCACTTCGACGGCGTCGCCACGGTGGTCACGCTGCTATTCAATCTGGTGCAGCCGGATATCGCCTGCTTCGGCGAGAAGGACTATCAGCAGCTAGCGGTGATTCGCCAACTGGTGGCGGATCTGCACTTCCCGGTCCGAATCGTCGGCGTTCCCATCGTGCGCGCCGAGGATGGCCTGGCGCTATCCTCCCGCAACGGCTATCTCGACGCCGAGCAGCGCGCCAGGGCGCCGGCGCTCTATCGCACTCTGCAAGCGCTCAAGGTAGCGCTGGAACAAGGTGCTCCCGTGGCGCAGTCCATTGGCGCCGCTCTCGAACAGTTGCGCGAGCGGGGTTTCATCCCCGACTACCTGGAGGTTCGCCGCGCCGGGGACTTGGGCCCGCTGCTCGACAGCAGTCGCGAGGTAGTGATACTCGCCGCAGCAAAACTGGGCCCAACTCGCCTGATCGACAATTTGACCGCACGCTTGCCGCGCTAGTGCAGGAAAGGAAGAGTTTCATGCAAACCATCATGCTCAAGGCCAAGCTTCACATGGCCCGCGTCACCCATGCCGTTCTCAACTACGAAGGCTCCTGCGCCATCGACGGTGAACTGCTCGACTTGGCGGGTATCCGCGAAAACGAGCAGATCCAGATCTACAATGTGGAAGGCGGACAGCGTTTTACCACCTATGCCATTCGCGCGGAAGAAGGCTCGCGGATCATTTCCGTCAATGGCGCCGCCGCTCATCTGGCGAGTGAAAAGGATCGTGTGATCATCTGTAGCTACGCCAACTACAGTGAAGCCGAACTCGAGGATCACCAGCCTGCTCTGATTTATCTCAAGGAAGGCAACGTCATCAGTCATACCAGCAACGCCATTCCGGTACAGCTGGCCTGATAGATTCGGGGCGGTTTTTTCGAAAGTTTATCGACGAACCGTTGCCGCAACGCACAAACATCTCCTATGCTGTTTATTCCAGTTCACGCTCGAGGAATGAAACATGCAACAAGATGTAGTAATTGTCGCCGCTCGCCGCACGCCGATCGGCACCTTTGGCGGTGCACTATCCGGTATTCCCGCTAGCGACCTGGGTGCGCTGGTCATCAAGGACATTCTTTCCTCGACCGGCGTTTCCGGCGATCAGGTCGACGAAGTGTTACTGGGGCAGGTCTTGACCGCGGGCGTCGGCCAGAACCCGGCGCGTCAATCGGTCATCAAGGCAGGGCTCCCGGAAAGCGTACCCGCCATGACCATCAACAAGGTCTGCGGCTCCGGGCTCAAGGCACTTCACCTGGCCACTCAGGCGATTCGCTGCGGCGATGCGGATCTGATTCTGGCCGGCGGTCAGGAAAACATGTCCGCCTCGCCCCACGTTCTGCCCAATTCCCGCACCGGACAGCGCATGGGTGACTGGAAAGCCATCGATACCATGGTGCACGACGGTCTGTGGGATAGCTTCAACAACTATCACATGGGTATCACCGCGGAAAACCTGGCGGAAAAATACGGTATCACCCGCGAGGAAATGGACGAGTTCGCTGCCGCCTCTCAGCAGAAGGCCTCCGAGGCCGTCGAATCCGGTCGTTTCGACGACGAGATCGTGCCGGTGGAGATTCCCCAGCGCAAGGGCGATCCTATCGTCTTCAGCAAGGATGAAGGCCCTCGCGCCGGCATTACCGCGGAAAAACTCGGCGGCATGCGCCCCGCCTTCAAGAAGGACGGCACCGTCACCGCCGGTAACGCCTCCTCCATCAACGACGGTGCTGCGGTGGTCATGATCTGCTCCGCGGAAAAGGCCAAGGAACTGGGACTCAAGCCGCTGGCGCATATCAAGGCCTACGCCAACGCGGCGGTGGACCCGGCGATCATGGGTATCGGTCCCGCGCCGGCCACACGCAACTGCCTGGAAAAAGCCGGCTGGAGCATCGACGACCTGGATCTGATCGAAGCCAACGAAGCCTTTGCCGCCCAGGCGCTTTCCGTCAACAAGGAACTAGGTTGGGATACCAGCAAGATCAACGTCAACGGCGGTGCCATCGCTCTGGGTCACCCCATCGGTGCTTCCGGCTGTCGCGTGCTGGTCACTCTGCTTCACGAGATGATCAAGCGCGACGCCAAGAAGGGTCTCGCCACCTTGTGTATCGGTGGTGGTCAAGGTGTGGCACTGGCCATCGAGCGCGACTAGGCAAGCGATTGGGCTAACCTAGCCGCTCGTCATAAGAAGAACGCCCCCGCAAAATTGCGGGGGCGTTTTCTTTCGTCGTTAGGTAATTTATGAAATTTCGACTTCTTCAGCCTCGAAAGTAGCCTTTTCTTCCGGGGAGATTTCCTTGATGGAAAGCTTGACCCGGTTACGATTGTCGATATCCAGTACCTTGACGACTACCTCGTCGCCTTCGTTGAGGAAATCCCGCACGTTATTGACCCGCTCCGGCACAATCTGCGAGATATGCACCAGGCCGTCGGTGCCCGGCATGATATTGACAAAGGCGCCAAAGTCGGCGATCCGCACTACCTTGCCCTTGTACAGCTTGCCGATTTCCGCTTCCGCGGTGATCGCCAGCACCGTATCGATGGCTTTCTTGGCGGCACTCTTGTCGTCCGCGTAGATGCGCACGGTGCCATCGTCATCCAGGTCGATGGAAGCGCCGGTGTCTTCGCAAATCTTGCGGATGGTCGCGCCACCCTTGCCGATCACATCGCGAATCTTCTCCGGATCGATCTTGATGGTAGCCATGGAGGGCGCGTTCTCGGAGACTTCGCTACGACTCTGGCCGATCACCTGGTTCATCTGCTCGAGAATGCTCAGACGGGCCTCCAAGGCCTGCTGAAGAGCAACTTCCATGATCTCTTCGTTGATGCCTTCGATCTTGATATCCATCTGCAGCGCGGTTACACCGTCTTGGGTACCGGCCACCTTGAAATCCATGTCCCCCAGATGATCCTCATCACCGAGAATATCTGTCAGTACCGCGAAATTGTCTGCGTCCTTGACCAGCCCCATGGCGATGCCCGCTACCGGCGCCTTGAGCGGCACGCCGGCGTCCATCAGCGCCAGAGAAGTGCCGCACACCGAGGCCATGGAACTCGAGCCGTTGGATTCAGTGATCTCGGAAACTACCCGCACCGTATAGGGAAAATCTTCTTCGGAAGGCAGCATGGCCTGCACGCCGCGCCGCGCCAGACGACCGTGGCCGATCTCGCGACGCTTGGGGCCACCCATGAAACCCGCCTCGCCCACGCAGTAGGGCGGGAAGTTGTAGTGCAACAGGAAGCGATCCTTGCGCTCCCCTTCTAGGGATTCAATCAGCTGTGAATCCCTCAGGGTACCCAGGGTGGCGATCACGATGGCCTGGGTTTCGCCCCGAGTGAACAACGCCGAGCCGTGGGCCTTGGGTAGCACCCCGACGCTGATGTCCAGAGGCCGTACGGTCTTGTGATCGCGACCGTCGATACGTGGCTCCCCGGCAAGTACCCGGGAGCGCACCACACGCTTTTCGAGACTTGCAAATGCGTTGCCGACCTCGTCCGCGTCGAACCTGCCATCCTCTTCCCCCGCCAGCTGGACAATGGCCTCCTGACGTGCCGCGGCAATGGCGTCCTGACGATCCATCTTGTCGGTGATGCGGTAGGCATCTCCCACCTTGGATTCGAAACCGCTGGCCAGTGCCTCTTTCAGCGCGGTATTTTCCGGTGCCGGCTGCCAGTCCCACTTGGGCTTGCCAGCCTCCTTGACCAGCTCATTGACGGCCTGAATCGCCACCTGCATTTCCTGGTGGGCGTAAAGCACCGCACCGAGCATTTCGTCTTCGGTGAGTTCCTGGGCTTCGGATTCCACCATCAGCACGGCGTTTTGCGTTCCCGCTACCACCATGTTCAGTTCGGCACCGGCCAGCTCTTCCACGCTGGGATTGAGGAAATAGCCCTTGTCATTGTCGAATCCCACCCGGGCGGCGCCGATGGGACCGTTGAAGGGCAGGCCGGAAATGGCCAGCGCCGCGGAGGTGCCGAGCATGGCGGCGATATCCGGATCCTGGTTGCGATCCGCGGACAGCACCGTACAGATGACCTGAACCTCGTTCATGAAGCCCTTGGGAAACAGCGGACGAATCGGGCGGTCGATCAGCCGCGAGGTCAGGGTTTCCTTCTCCGTGGGGCGCCCTTCACGCTTGAAGAAACCGCCGGGGATCTTGCCGACGGAATAGGTCTTTTCCTGATAGTGAACGGAGAGAGGAAAGAAATCCTGGCCCGGCTTGAGCTCTTTCTTGCCTACCACGGTGCACAGCACCACGGTATCGTCCATGGTGACCTGTACGGCGCCGGTGGCTTGCCGAGCGATACGCCCGGTTTCCAGGGTGACGGTGCTGCGACCGTATTGAAATGTTTTCTTGACCGGATTCACGGTGACTTCCTTTACCTTGTCGATTACATTTGGGTCGTTTTGACTCGGCGACCATTCTACCAGCCCGGCGGGGTCTCCGGTTAGCGTATCCGCCCCTTGAAACGCGAAACGGGCAGCCCTGAGGGGCTACCCGTTCTTCGCTGTCGCTTGCTTGCGCAGCAGACCATAAACAGAGTCTTAGCGGCGCAGGCCAAGCCGCTGAATCAACGACTGATAGCGCTCGAAATCCTTGCGCTTGAGGTAGTCAAGCAGCTTGCGGCGCTGGTTGACCATGCGGATCAGACCACGGCGGGAATGGTGATCCTGCTTGTTGGTCTTGAAGTGATCCTGCAGTCCGTTGATATTGGCGCTCAGCAGCGCCACCTGGACTTCCGGGGAGCCGGTGTCGTTGTCACCACGGCCGTATTCCTTGACGATTTCGGCCTTCTTTTCAGCGGTCAGTGCCATCTGTCTCTCCAATGATTAATATGCCTGAATGATGATGAATGAAAGAGACCACGCATATTTGCAGTCTCTTCACCTGCGACTCATTCCTGCCGCAAGTTCGCTAGACGCCGCCACCGCTCGAATCTCGATCGGCAGCGGCGGTATTGATCAGGCGTTTGGGAAGTACTTCTCCAGGCGCCTTGATTTCGACAAGCCCGAGAAAGGCGCCGTCATGGTAGATTCTTGCCAGACTGCCAGCGGAACAACCGGCGGTATCGATTCTCGCCGGTCGACCTTGTAACAACCCTGCCGTATTTTCCGCATCTGCATCAAGGGCAGGCAAATTTGCCACCAGCACGTCCACCGGCAATAGCCGCGCTTCGCGGGCCTGCTGATCCGCCAAGGCTTCCAGCGCCTCAATGCTCTTCATTCCCTTCGCCGTGAAAGGTCCCGTCTTGATACGCCGCAGGGCGGTGAGATGCGCCCCGCAGCCCAAGGCGCGACCGATATCCTCCGCCAGGGTACGAATATAGGTGCCCTTGCTGCAGTTGACTTCAAGCGTAAACTCTTCGGACTGGCGCTCGAGAAGGCGAATATCATAAACGCTTACGCGCCGTGGCGCACGCTCGACTGTCTTGCCTTGCCGCGCCAGTTCGTAAAGCGGCCGCCCTTGATGCTTGAGAGCGGAATACATCGGCGGCAGCTGTGTGATCTCGCCGCGAAAACCCGCCAAAGCCTCCTCGATCACTGCGTCGGAAAGCACCGGAACCGCACGCCGTTCGATCATTTCGCCTTCCGCGTCCCCGGTGGTAGTGGTCTCGCCCAGTTTCAGCTGAGCGCGATAGGTCTTGTCCGCTTCCAGCAGATAGCTTGAGAACTTGGTCGCCTCGCCGAAACATATCGGCAGGAGCCCGGTTGCCATAGGATCGAGGGTGCCGGTATGGCCGGCCTTCTGCGCCTGATAGAGACGCCGGATCTGCTGCAGGGCATGGTTGCTGGAAAGCCCGAACGGCTTATCCAGCAGCAGTACGCCATCGACCAACAATCCCTTGCGGCGTCGCGCCATCAGCGCGGCTCCACATCGTTAGCGTTTTCATCGCTGCCTTCATTACCATTTTCATCAGTATGCTTGGCCCGATCCGTGGCTACCGCCTCGTCAATCAGGGCAGACAACTGCTGACCGCGCACCACGCTCTCATCGTAATGAAAGCGCAGCTCCGGCATGTGACGCAGCTTGACGCGCCTTGCGATCTGGCTGCGCAGAAAACCCGCCGCATGCTTGAGCACCTTGAGATTTTCAGCAACCCGCTCGTCGTCATTCTCGCCGAGCAGGGTGATGAAGACATCTGCATAGCCCAGGTCGCGGCTCACGGTGACGCCGCTGACGGTGATCATCCCCAGGCGCGGGTCCTTGACCTCGCGCTGGATCAGCACCGCCAGCTCCTGCTGCAGCTGATCCGCCACCCGATCGGTACGCTTGAACTCACGCATGGCCATCGCTCCTGTCAGCTAGCCTCTACAAACGCTGCCCTTACAGGCTGCGCTCGATCTTGGTCTGATCGAAAACTTCGATCTTGTCGCCAACCTGAACGTCGTTGTAGTTCTTGACGCCGATACCGCACTCCATGCCGCTGCGTACTTCGTTGACATCGTCCTTGAAGCGGCGCAGAGACTCGAGCTCGCCTTCGTAGATGACCACGTTCTCTCGCAGGACACGGATCTTCTTGTGGCGATGCACGGTACCTTCCACGACCATGCAGCCGGCCACGGCACCGATCTTCGGCGCGCGGAACACATCGCGCACTTCCGCCACGCCAACGATCTCTTCCTTCCACTCCGGCGCCAGCATGCCGCTCATGGCCTGCTTGACCTCGTCGATCAGGTGATAGATGACGCTGTAGTAGCGCAGGTCCAGACCTTCACGCTCGATGATTTCCCGGGCCGAGGCATCCGCACGCACGTTGAAGCCGACCACGATGGCATCGCTGGCCAGGGCCAGGTTGGCATCGGTACCGGTGATACCGCCGACGCCGGAAGACACCACGGCGACCTGCACTTCGTCGGTAGAGAGCTCCTCCAGGGCACCCTTGATGGCTTCCAGAGACCCTTGCACGTCCGCCTTGAGCACGATGTTGACCTTGGCGGCCTCGTCCTGACCCATCTGGCTGAACATGTTTTCCAGCTTGGCTTTCTGCTGGCGCGCCAGGCGAATTTCCCGGTACTTGCCCTGACGAAAGTTGGCCACTTCCCGCGCCTTCTTCTCGTCCGCCACTACCATGAATTCCTCGCCGGCTTCCGGCGTGCCGTCGAGCCCCTGAATCTCCACCGGCATGGCGGGGCCGACCGACTCGACCTGCTTGCCGAGCTCGTTGGTCAGGGCGCGCACGCGGCCGTAGTGCAATCCAGCCAGGACGATATCCCCTCGCTTCAAGGTGCCGTTCTGCACCAGCACGGTAGCGACCGGCCCACGGCCTCTATCGAGACGAGATTCCACCACCACGCCCTTGCCCGGCGCCTCCGGCACTGCCTTGAGCTCGAGCACCTCTGAGGCCAGCAGTACCGACTCCAGCAGCGCGTCGATGTTTTCCCCGGTCTTGGCGGAAACATGCACAAACTGGGTGTCACCGCCCCACTCCTCGGAGATTACTCCGCGCTGGGACAGCTCGTTCTTGACCCGGTCCGGATCCGCTCCCGGCTTGTCGATCTTGTTGACCGCCACTACCAGAGGTACGCCCGCCGCCTTGGCGTGCTCGATGGCCTCGATGGTCTGAGGCATCACGCCGTCGTCCGCCGCCACCACCAGGATGACCACGTCCGTGGCCTGGGCACCGCGGGCACGCATGGCGGTAAAGGCCGCGTGTCCAGGGGTATCCAGGAAGGTGATATCGCCACCGTCCATCTCGACGTGATAGGCGCCGATATGCTGGGTGATACCGCCGGCCTCACCGGGGGCGACCTTGGCGCGACGAATATAGTCGAGCAGCGAGGTCTTGCCATGATCGACGTGGCCCATCACGGTGACCACCGGAGCCCGGGAAATTTCCTCACCTTCGTAGGAAATGCCTGCCAGCACCTCGGTTTCCAGGGCATCGTCCTTGACCAGCTTAGGCGTGTGGCCCATTTCCTCGACCACGATCGCCGCGGTGTCCTGATCGATGGTCTGGTTGATGGTCACCGCTGCGCCCATGGTGAACATGGCCTTGATGACTTCGTTGGCCTTGATGGACATACGGTCCGCCAGGTCCGCGACGCTGATCGACTCGGGGATCGAAACCTCGCGCACGATCGGCTGGGTCGGCTTCTGGAAGCCGTGCTTGCCACCGCCGCTATCCCGCCCCCCGCGACGACTACCGCGCCGTTCCGCACGCTTGACCTTCTTCCCGCTGCCGCGTCGGCGCTCGTCGCGTTCGCGACGATCATCGTCGTCACGCTCGCCGCGCTCCTTGCGACCCGTGCCTTTCTTGGCAGCACGCCGTCCGTCACCGCGGTTTTCCTTTGGAGGCGCATCGCCCTGCTCAACCGGCTGCGGCTCCAGCTCCGGCACCGGAATCTGAGGCTCCGCAGCGGCCTTGGCTGCCTCTTCCGCGGCTCTGGCTTCCGCCTGGCGAGCCTCTTCCGCGGCCTTGGCCTGAGCTTCCGCCTGACGGGTTTCTTCCGCCGCCTTGGCTTCGGCCTCGGCACGCGAGTTCGCCATGTCGCCGACCAGCTGACGCGGACCGGTAGCTGCCTTGGGTTCCGGCTGTTTCGGCTGCTCTTCCTCGGCACGCTTGACGTAGGTCCGCTTCTTGCGCACCTGAACCTCGATGGTCTTGCCCCGCTCACCGGTTCTGATCCGACTCTTGGTCTTGCGAGTCAGGGTGATACGGTTCTTGGCGCCGGGGCCACCGCCGTGGCTTTTGGTCAGATGTTCAAGCAACTGCTGCTTGTCATCCTCGGATACCGCGTCGTCCTCCTTCTTGTGAGGCAGGCCGGCATCTTTCATCTGTTCCAGCAGGCGAGGCACATCACGCTTCACCTTCACTGCAAAATCTTTAACGGTCATTTCTGACATTACGACCCTCCTGAGCCCGTGACCTGTTTACTGTTCGCTTTCGAACCAAGGCGCACGGGCAGTCATGATCAGCTCCGCAGCGCGCGCTTCATCTACGCCTTCGATATCTCCGAGATCATCGACGGACTGCTCGGCAAGGTCCTCCATCGTGACGATGCCGCGACTGGCCAGTGTAAAGGCCAGATGACGCTCCATCCCCTCCATTTCAAGCAGATCCTCGGCGGGCTGTGCGCCGTCGAGCTGCTCTTCGGAAGCAATCGCCAGGTTCAATAGTTCATCCTTCGCTCGGGCACGCAGCTCCTCGACGAGAGACTCATCGAACTCTTCGATCTCCAACATTTCCTCGAGGGGCACGTAAGCGATTTCCTCCAGAGAAGTGAACCCTTCTTCCACCAGGATATGCGCCAGATCCTCTTCGATATCCAGATGCTGGATGAAGTGTTCGATCAGACTGTCGACCTCCTGCTCCCGCTTGCCTTCAGCCTCTTCTTCGGTCATCACGTTGATACGCCAGCCGGTCAGCTCCGAGGCAAGACGCACGTTCTGGCCGCTGCGCCCGATGGCCTGAGCGAGGTTATCCTCCGCCACCGCCACGTCCATCGAGTGGGTATCCTCGTCCACCAGGATCGAACCGACGTCCGCCGGCGCCATGGCATTGATCACCAGCTGGGCTGGATTATCGTCCCAAAGGATGATATCCACACGCTCGTTCTGCAGCTCGCCGGTGACCGCCTGAACCCTTGAGCCGCGCATGCCGACACAGGCGCCGACCGGATCGATGCGACGATCATTGGTCTTGACCGCGATCTTGGCGCGGGACCCGGGATCCCGAGCGGCGCCCTTGATCTCGATGACCTGCTCGGCGATCTCCGGCACCTCGATCTTGAACAGTTCGATGATCAACTCCGGCGCGGTGCGCGACAGAATCAGCTGAGAGCCTCGTGCTTCCGGGTCGACCTTGACCAGCAGCGCCCGGACCCGCTCGTTCATGCGGTAGCGCTCGCCGGGGATCATCTCGTTGCGTGGCAGGAAAGCCTCGGCGTTGTCACCCAGGTCGATGATCAACCCGTCGCGAGTGGTCTTCTTGACGATACCTGCCACCAGTTCGCCTTCCCGTTCCGAATACTGGCGCACCACTTCGGCACGTTCCGCTTCGCGCACTTTCTGCACGATGACCTGTTTGGCGGTCTGGGCGGCGATACGTCCGAAGACGGCGTTCTCTATCTTTTCCTCGACCACATCTCCCAGACCCAGCGGTGGATCGCGTCGCTCGGCATAAGACAGCTTGATTTCTGCGTCCGGGCCTTCGAATTCGTCGTCCTCGACCACCACCCAGCGGCGAAATGTTTCGTAATCACCGGTAGCGCGATTGATCCCGACCCGCACGCTGACCTCCCGATCGTCGAAGCGCTTGCGGGATGCACTGGCCAAGGCGGATTCTACTGCCTCGAAGATCACTTCACGGGGCACACCCTTTTCATTCGAGATGGCGTCGACCACCATCAGAATCTCTTTGCTCATGCCTCTGCCTCGCCGGAAAACCGTTCCTTATGCCTCGATCTCATGCTTCGAAGCCCTTTTTCAAAGCTTACTTTTCGAAAGTCGGCACGATACGTGCCTGATCGATGGCGTCTATGGGAAAGCAATACTCCTCGCCGTCGAGCTGCAGCAATACATCATCGCCCTCGACACCCGCCAGGAGACCTTGAAACTTGCGCCGACCGTCGAAAGGCGTACGCAGCCGGATCATCGCCCGATGCCCTTTGAATCGCGCAAAATGCTCGATATCGAACAAGGGGCGATCCATACCTGGTGACGACACCTCGAGGCGATACTCGCCGCTAATAGGGTCTTCGACATCCAGCACCGCGCCGATCTGGCGGCTGATATCCGCGCAGTCGTCGACGGTGACACCGTTGTCGGAGTCAATGTAAATCACCAGGCGGGAATGTTTGCCCTGTGCGAGAAGATCGATGCCCCAAAGCTCGAATCCCATGGCGCTAACCACCGGCTCGATGAGCGTATTTAGCGTAGCGTGCTTGTTTGCCAAGGACGAAACTCCTACAGCCCTTTGTCAGGTATCGCCATTGTTTCAGGCACCTGGCTGAGAGATTTAAGAAAGCTAGGTGGCTGTTGGCGTGTTATCCGCACTGACTATCCAATGTCGATATAGCCAATGGATAAGCGACTAACAAAAAGCCCCTTCATGGAAGGGGCCTTTTGCAAGAAACCTTGGATACCAGATTGGCGCTTTTGCTGGCTATTCAAGCCCAAAGACCAAGATGGTAGCGGGGACCGGATTTGAACCGATGACCTTCGGGTTATGAGCCCGACGAGCTACCAGACTGCTCCACCCCGCAACAACAGGTGCATGATTATAAGCGCCATCAACATATTGGTCAAGATACAGCGCACTATCGTTACGCGGGTTTCATCACTCGAAAGCGTATGAAACATAATGGTGCCGAAGGCGGGACTTGAACCCGCACGACCGTAGGGTCACTACCCCCTCAAGATAGCGTGTCTACCAATTCCACCACTTCGGCATCAGGAATGTGAAAGAATTATTCGTTGCTTTCTTCCAACACTGGCGCGGCATTATCGGGACTTTCTGACCCATCGTCAAGCGTAGGCACGTTATTCTGCTGCTCGATCAGACGCGAATCCGGGATACCCGCTTCCGGCGCATCGCTTGCTTCGCTGGCAAAGTATGCCAGGGTCAGCGACGTCACAAAAAAGCCCGCCGCCACGACAGCGGTCAGCTTGGATAGAAAGCCGCCGCTGCCGCGAGAACCGAATACGGTCTGGGAGGCACCGCCGCCGAAAGAGGCGCCGGCTTCGGCGCCCTTGCCCTGTTGAAGCAATACCAGGGCGACCAAGGCAATGGAGATCACCACATGGATCATGAGAATGGCAACTTGCATGAAATTAACCTGCTGACTGGCAAATAGCTAAAAAATCACCGACCTGAAGCGAAGCACCGCCGATCAGGCCGCCGTCGATATCCGGCTGGGCAAGTAGCGCCGCCGCGTTATCCTTGTTCATGCTGCCGCCGTAGAGCAGCCGCGCTGTCTCGCCGAGCGTCGTATCATATTGGGCAAGCCGTTGTCGCAACGCCAGGTGCACCTCTTGCGCCTGATCCGGGGCCGCGGTCTTGCCGGTGCCAATGGCCCATACCGGCTCGTAGGCGACGGTCAGCCGCCGGCGCTCGCTTTCATCCAGCCCATCGAAGACTGCCGCCAGCTGTTTCGACACCACCGCTTCGGTGGATCCCGCCTCACGTTCTTCCAGGGTTTCCCCTAAGCACAGCACCGGCTCAAGGCCTGCCTGCAAGGCGGCCCGCACCCGCGCCAGTACTGCTGTATCGTCTTCATGAAACAGGCTGCGCCGTTCGGAATGGCCGACCAGCACGTAATGGACACCGAACTCCTTGAGCATGGCGCCGCTGATTTCACCGGTATAGGCGCCTTTCGGTTCCGGGTGCAGCGTCTGAGCCCCCAATGACACAGGCAACCCTGCGAAGCTGCGTTGTGCCGCCGGCAAATAAGGCGCCGGCAGCATGAAAGCGATATCCACTTCGGCAGGCAACTCCGCCGTGGTAAATGCCTGAGCGAAGCGCTCTACCAGCGCCAGCGAACCATTCATTTTCCAGTTGCCGGCAATCAGCGGCCTGCGCATGGCAATTCCTCTTTCAAAGTGGTGCGAAATGGTATAGGAGTAGCCTGCTCGAGACAACCGAACCGCCACTTTAGACCATCAGCCCCTCGACGTCCGCGGCGATACGTCGCGCCAGGCCCTCGACATCGAAGCGTGGCCGCCCCTCGACCATGACCCGAATCAATGGCTCGGTGCCGGAGGCCCGCAGCAAAACCCGGCCTGAATCCCCAAGCTCCGCCTCGACTGCGGCGACGGAATCGCGTAGCGCCTGGCTTTCCAGCAGCGCTTTCTTGTCGGTTCCCGCGGTCAGCCGCACGTTGATCAATGCCTGAGGCGCTTTCTCCAAGCCTTCGAGCAGTTCTGCGAGCGAGCGTTTTCCGCTGACCATGATCGCCAGCACCTGCAATGCCGAAACGATGCCGTCGCCGGTGGTCTGCACGTTGCCGCAGACGATATGACCGGAGGACTCGCCGCCCAGCTGCCAGCCGTTGGCGTTGAGCCGCTCGATCACGTAGCGATCGCCCACCTTGGCCCGCTCAAAGGGAATATCCAGCGTCTCGAACGCCGCCGCCAGACCGAAGTTGCTCATCACGGTACCGACGACTCCCCCCTGCAAAGCGCCTCGCTCGTGATGATCTCTGGCAATGATGTAAAGGATATCGTCGCCGTCGATTTCTCGGCCATTGGCATCGATCATCACCACGCGATCACCGTCGCCGTCAAAGGCGACGCCCAGATCCGCCTGCTGCTCGAGCACGGCTTGACGCAGCGCCTGCGGGTAAGTCGAGCCCACCTGCTGATTGATGTTCAGCCCGTTGGGCTCGGCACCCAGCACGCTCACCTGCGCCCCCAGTTCACGGAACACATTAGGCGCAATATGGTAAGTGGCACCGTGGGCGCAGTCGAGTACGATGCGAAGCCCATGCAGGCTAAGGCGATGAGGAATGGTCGACTTGCAGAATTCGATGTAGCGACCTTCCGCATCTTCGATGCGCGTTGCCTTGCCCAGACGATTGCCGGCCACGGTTTCCAGATCTTTCTCCAGCTCCGCCTCGATCTGTATCTCCGTCGCGTCCGGCAGTTTGGTACCTTCCGCGGAGAAGAACTTGATGCCGTTGTCACCGAAGGGGTTATGGGAGGCGGAGATCACGATCCCTGCGTCTGCGCGCAGCGTACGCGTTAGATAAGCAATGCCAGGAGTCGGCATCGGTCCAAGCAGCGCGACATCGACACCGGCCGCGGACAAACCGGCCTCCAGCGCGGATTCGAACATGTAACCGGAAATCCGCGTATCCTTGCCGATCAGCACCTTGGCGCGCTCGTTGCGCTGACTCAGCACACGGCCCATCGCCCAGCCCAGCTTGAGCATGAAATCCGGCGTAATGGGATACTCCCCTACGGTGCCGCGAATACCATCGGTGCCGAAATAACGTCGTGTCATGGCAAAACTCTCTCTTGCATTATGGCCCAGGTCATATCGACGACATCCACGCTGGGCCCTACATCGTGAACGCGCAGGATGCGAGCGCCACGCTCTACCGCCAGCGCCGTCAGTGCCAAGCCGCCGGACAGGCGCTCGTTCAACGGGCGCCCCAGCACCTTGCCTATCATGCTCTTGCGCGACATGCCCACCAACAAGGGCAGCTCCAGCGCTTCGAGTGCCGTCAGCCGATTGAGCAGGCGTAGATTGTGCTCCACGGTCTTGCCGAAACCGAACCCGGGATCGAGCAGCAGGCGTTTGCGCTCCAGGCCGGCAGCCAGGCAGGCGTCGATACGCTTTTTCAGAAACGTCGTCACCGCGTCTTCGATCGGCTGGTCGTAGCGCGGATTCTCCTGCATGTTGCCAGGCTCGCCCTGCATGTGCATGAGGCAGACCGGCAGGCCGCTATCGACGGCCGCGCGCAGCGCGCCTTCCCGGCGCAGGGCGCGCACGTCGTTGATCATGCCCGCGCCCAAGGCAGCACTTTGTGTCATTACCTGCGGCGTACTGGTATCCACCGATACTAGAGCGTCGAACTCACCCACCAAGGCTTCGACCACCGGCACCACTCGGTCGAGTTCCTGCTGAACCGTAATCGACGCGGCGCCGGGGCGAGTCGATTCGCCTCCCACGTCGATGATGGCGGCGCCCTGCGCCAGCATCCGCTCCGCATGATAAAGGGCGTCGTCGAGGGCGCCATATCGCCCGCCATCGGAGAAAGAGTCCGGGGTGACGTTGAGGATCCCCATGACTCGGGGAAAGGATAGATCCAGGCGATGCCGGCCACAGGGCAGCACGGGCTGATGTTCACTCATCGGGGATCTCGTACTGAAAAAGCGCGATACGGGACAAAAAACCGCGAGGCGCCCAAGAGAGCGCCTCACCGTGCGGGGATGACTTTAGCATGGATTCAAGTCCCTGCGATTCAATGACCGGCGGGACCGCCCAAAGGATCCGAGGGACGTCGACGAGGTTTGTCATCGTCCGCTTCATCGCCCTCGTCCGACTGGCTGGCTTGGGGCTCTTGATCCGGTGCCTGAGAGATCGTCGAGCCGCCGCTGGCGTCGCCACCGTCCCAGTCCGCCGGCGGGCGAGGCTTGCGGCCTTCCATGATATCCTTGAGCTGTGTCGCATCGATAGTCTCGTACTGCATCAAGGCCTCCGCCATGATATCGAGCTTGTCACGATTCTCCTCGAGGATACGCTTGGCCTCCGCGTAGCACTCGTCGATGATACGACGCACCTCCTTGTCAAGCCTGGTGGTGGTTTCGCCGGATTTGAGCATGCCACCCTGACTACCCATGCCCATGAACTGGTGCGACTCATCCTCATCGTACATGAGCGGCCCCATCTCATCGGACAGGCCCCACTTGGCCACCATATTGTGAGCGAGTTCCGTGGCACGCTTGATATCGTTGGAAGCGCCGGTGGTCACCCCGTTGGGCCCCAAGGTCATTTCCTCGGCGATACGGCCGCCGAACAGCGAGCAGATCTGGCTGATGATCTGTTGTCGAGACAGGCTGTAGCGATCCTGTTCCGGCAGGAACATGGTGACCCCCAAGGCGCGACCGCGAGGAATGATCGTCACCTTGTAAACCGGGTCGTGTTCCGGCATCACTAAGCCGATGATCGCGTGACCGGACTCATGATAGGCGGTATTGAGCTTTTCCTTGTCCGTCATGACCATGGACTTGCGCTCGGCGCCCATCAGGATCTTGTCCTTGGCCAGTTCCAACTCTTCCATGCTGACCAGGCGCTTGTTGCGCCGGGCGGCGAACAGCGCTGCCTCATTGACCAGGTTGGCCAGATCCGCCCCGGAGAAACCCGGAGTTCCCCGAGCGATCAGCGATGGCTTGACGTCATCCCCCAGCGGTACCTTGCGCAGATGCACGCCGAGGATATGTTCGCGACCGCGAATATCCGGCAGTCCCACGGTGACCTGACGGTCGAAGCGGCCCGGGCGCAGCAGGGCAGGGTCGAGCACGTCCGGTCGGTTGGTAGCGGCGATGACGATGATGCCTTCGTTGGCTTCGAAACCATCCATTTCCACCAGCAGCTGGTTGAGGGTCTGCTCCCGCTCGTCATTGCCGCCACCCATGCCGGTGCCGCGCGAACGACCCACCGCGTCGATTTCATCGATGAAGATGATACAAGGCGCCTGCTTCTTTGCCTGCTCGAACATGTCACGCACTCGAGACGCGCCCACACCGACGAACATCTCGACGAAGTCGGAACCGGAAATCGAAAAGAACGGTACCTTGGCTTCGCCGGCAATGGATCTGGCCAGAAGAGTCTTACCGGTGCCCGGAGGACCAACCATCAACACGCCGCGGGGAATGGTGCCGCCAAGACGCTGGAATTTGGTAGGATCGCGAAGAAAATCTACCAGCTCCTCCACCTCTTCCTTGGCTTCGTCACAGCCGGCCACATCGGCAAAGGTGGTCTTGATCTGGTCTTGGGACAGCAGCTTGGCCTTGGACTTGCCGAAGCTCATTGGGCCGCCCTTGCCGCCGGCGCCGCCCTGCATCTGCCGCATGAAAAACAGGAAGATCGCCAAGATGATCAGAATCGGGAAGCTGGCAATCAGCAGGCGTGTCCAGAGGCTTTGCTCCTCGGGTTTCTTGCCTACCACGGTGACGTTATTGGCCAGCAGGTCATCCATCAGCTTTGGATCCTGCGCCGAGGGACGAATCGTCTGGAAACTGGAGCCATCCTCGCGCTCACCAGTGATGGTATAGCCGTCAATGGTGACCGAACGGATTCGGTTATTTTGCACCTGCTGGACGAACTGGGAATAGTTTATCGTCTGCGGTGAGCTGTCGACACTGAAATTGTTGAACACCGTCAGCAGCACCGCCGCGATGACCAACCACAGGATCAGGTTCTTCGCCATATCATTCAAGGGAATACCCTCATTGCTGAAAACGATCCACCGATGCTCTTGGCGATTGTACCTTCGACAACCGCTTGCCTGCTGGTTCGACACTGAAGAAATCGGTAACGTTCAATCGTTACGTTCGAATTCTGTCAGATACCCGCCGGGCTATAGTCATTCGGCACTATCCTACCCATCTTTCTTGCATGCCACTTACCATGGCAGCAATAGCATGGCGCTATTTTCTTCCGCTGCTACTGCTAGCCTCGATAACCTTCCGCCAACAGGTAGACTTCCCGAGAACGCGCGCGCGAAGCGTTCGGCTTGCGCGTCACCACTCGGCGGAAGTCACGTCGCAACATCTTCAAATAAGCATCGAAGCCTTCACCTTGAAACACCTTGGCAAGAAAACTGCCTCCTGGCGCCATCGTCCGGCGCGCCAGATCCAGCGCCAGCTCCACCAGGTACATGGCCTGAGGCTGGTCGATTGCCGTCATGCCACTCATATTGGGGGCCATGTCCGACATCACAAGGTCAACCGGGCGATTCCCCAAAATATCGAGGATCGCCTCGAGCACAGCATCCTCGGTAAAATCGCCCTGTATAAAGGAAACGTCTGCCAAGGCATCCATCTCCAGAATATCGGAAGCCACGACGCAACCTTCATTGCCCACCTTTTCCGCGGCTACCTGGCTCCATCCACCCGGGGCGGCGCCCAGATCGATCACCGTCATGCCCGGCTTAAAAAGCTTGTCCTTGGCATCCAGCTCGAGCAGCTTGTAGCTGGCGCGGCTACGATAACCCTCCTGCCAGGAGCGCTGCACGTAGGCATCGTCGAAATGTTCTTTCAGCCAACCGGCACTGGTCTTGCTGGCACGCGGCGTGGAGCGCTTGTTGGAGCGAGGCACAATATCATCCGAGGGAATTCTTAGCGCAAGCATCGCTTGGTCTTGACGACGCCGTTTCATGCCTGTGTCTTCGCTAGTACGGTTTCGCTATATCCGATTTCACCGTACTATCTCCGCATCAGGAAACTTGGTAAACACAGGACATTCAACGATACCATGAGCTTGTCACAGGCACAAAAGAAAGCATTGCGCGGCATTGGCCATCACCTTGATCCAGTGGTGATGGTTTCGGAAAACGGCGTATCGGAAGGTGTTCTGGCGGAGCTCGACCGCGCTCTGTCAGACCATGAGTTGATCAAGGTCAAGCTGGCGATCACCGAGCGCGAAGCGCGGGCCGAGGTTCTCGATAAGCTGCTCGCGGAAAGCGGGGCGGAACTGGTACAGACAATCGGCAAGGTGGCGCTTCTTTACCGTCACAACGCCAGGGCCAATCCCAAGCTTTCCAACATCAAGCGCTTCGAAAACCATCACGGTAGGCACTGAGGCGAAAGAAGCAGGAAGAGTCCTTCTCCAACGAAAGAGGCCGCTCGATTGAGCGGCCTTTTCGTCTTCACTCTTCGATCTGCCGAATTACAGGTGCTCGACGCTGACGATCTCGTATTCCACGTTGCCCTTGGGCGTTCTGACCGTCACCACGTCGCCTTCCTCCTTGCCGATCAGGGCCCGAGCGATGGGTGAGGTCACGGAGATCTTGCCCTCCTTGATGTTCGCCTCGTCCTCGCCGACGATGCGATAGCGCATCTCTTCTTCGGTTTCCATATTGTAGAGCTCGACGGTCACCCCGAAGATGACCTTGCCGGTCTTGGGCAGTTGGGTCACGTCGATCACCTGGGCGCCGGCAAGCTTGCCTTCGATTTCCTGAATACGCCCTTCGATGAAGCCCTGCTGCTCCCGGGCCGCATGATATTCGGCGTTCTCCTTGAGATCGCCGTGCTCCCGCGCCTCGGCGATGGCGTTGATCACCCGGGGGCGCTCAACGCTCTTGAGCTGTTCGAGTTCGCTACGCAGATGGCTTTCACCCGCAACCGTCATCGGCACCCTATTCATTGACTTGCTCCTGCATGCATATCCTGTAACCGCCTTACCGTGATTTCATTGCCGTAGGCAAGCGCCATGCACACCGCTCGGGCCCCCGCCAGAGTAGTGGCGTAGGCGACCTTGCGGGCAAGAGCGGTGCGGCGGATGACCGAGGAATCACTGATGGCCTGACGACCCTCGGTGGTATTGACGATATAGGCCACCTCGTCGTTCTTGATCATGTCGACGATATGCGGGCGCCCCTCGAATACCTTGTTGACGGTATCCACTGAAAGTCCGGCGGCTTCCAGCGCCTGGGCGGTACCGCGGGTGGCACAAAGTGTGAAACCCAATGCTAGCAAAGAATCGGCTACCTCGATAATGCCCGCCTTGTCCGGATCGCGCACGGACAGAAACGCCTTGCGTTCCCCGGTCAGCGGCGGAACGGCGTCGCCACCGCCTAGCTGCGCCTTGTAGAAGGCCTCGGCGAAGGTATCGCCGGAACCCATGACCTCCCCGGTGGACTTCATTTCCGGCGACAGGATCGGGTCGACCCCGGGAAACTTGTTGAAGGGGAATACCGCTTCCTTGACGCTATGGAAAGGCGGCAGAATTTCCTTCTCGAAACCCTGATCCGCCAGGGTCTTGCCTGCCATGCAGCGAGCCGCCACCTGGGCCAGGGAGACGCCGATGCACTTGGAGACGAAGGGCACGGTGCGGGACGCCCGAGGATTGACCTCGATCACGTAGATCTCCCCATCCTGCCAGGCCAGTTGCACGTTCATCAGGCCGACGACGCCAAGCTCCAGGGCCATGCGCTTGACCTGAGCGCGCATCTCGTCCTGTACTTCCTGGGGCAAAGAATACGGCGGCAAGGCGCAGGCGGAGTCGCCGGAATGCACCCCGGCCTGCTCGATGTGCTGCATGATGCCGCCGATGACCACCTGCTCGCCGTCGCTGATCGCGTCGATATCGATCTCTATCGCCGCGTTGAGGAAGTGATCCAGCAGCACCGGGGAATCATTGGAGACCTTGACCGCGTGGGTCATGTAGCGCTCGAGCTCCTCCGCGTCGTAGACGATCTCCATGGCGCGACCGCCGAGCACGTAACTGGGGCGCACCACCAATGGGTAGCCGATCGCCTCCGCCTTGGCGAAGGCGTCTTCGAAGCTGCGGGCGGTGGCGTTGGGCGGCTGCTTGAGACCCAGCTTGTCGATCATCTGCTGGAAGCGCTCGCGATCCTCCGCCCGGTCGATGGCATCCGGGGTAGTGCCGATGATCGGCACCCCGGCGGCTTCCAGATCCCGCGCCAGCTTGAGCGGCGTCTGGCCACCGAACTGCACGATGACGCCGACGGGCTTTTCCTTGTCGGCGATCTCCAGCACGTCCTCCAGGGTAACCGGCTCGAAATACAGCCGGTCGCTGATATCGTAGTCCGTGGAGACGGTTTCCGGATTGCAGTTGACCATGATGGTTTCATAGCCATCGTCGCGCATGGCCAGCGCCGCATGCACGCAGCAATAGTCGAACTCGATGCCCTGGCCGATACGGTTGGGACCACCCCCCAGCACCATGATCTTCTGGCGCTCGCTGGGCTCCGCCTCGCATTCCTCCTCATAGGTGGAGTACATATAGGCGGTGCTGGTGGCGAACTCCGCGGCGCAGGTATCCACCCGCTTGTAGACCGGACGAATGCCAAGCTGGTGGCGGGTCTTGCGCACCTCATTTTCCGCCACGCCGAGCAGCGCCGCCAGCCGGGCATCGCTGAATCCCTTGCGCTTGAGGCGGTACAACGCTTTGGCATCGAGCTCGGGCAGCGATTGCTCGGCCACCCAAGCCTCGGTGTTAATCAAGTCCTCGAGCTGGACCAGGAACCAGGGATCGATATTGGTCAGCGCGAAGATGTCCTCGACACTCATTCCGGCCCGCATCGCATCGCCGATATACAGGATGCGCTCCGCCCCCGCCGCCTGCAGCTCGCCCTTGATACGAGCCAGGCTTTCCTCGCTGAAATCCTCCACCACCGGGTCCAGGCCGTTTTTACCGGTTTCCAGTCCGCGCAGGGCTTTCTGCAGGGATTCCTGAAAGGTGCGACCGATGGCCATCACCTCCCCAACGGATTTCATCTGGGTGGTCAGGCGGTCGTTGGCCTGAGGGAACTTCTCGAAGGTGAAGCGCGGAATCTTGGTGACCACGTAATCGATGGAAGGCTCGAAAGACGCAGGCGTCGCGCCGCCGGTGATGTCGTTCTGGAGCTCGTCCAGGGTATAGCCCACCGCCAGCTTGGCGGCGATCTTGGCGATCGGGAAGCCGGTGGCCTTGGAGGCCAGCGCCGAGGAACGGCTGACCCGAGGATTCATCTCGATCACCACCATGCGCCCGGTATTCGGATCGACGCCGAACTGCACGTTGGAGCCGCCGGTTTCGACGCCGATCTCCCGCAGCACCGCCAGGGAGGCGTCGCGCATGATCTGGTATTCCTTGTCCGTCAGCGTCTGGGCCGGGGCCACGGTGATGGAGTCACCGGTGTGAATACCCATGGGATCGAAGTTCTCGATGGCGCAGACGATGATGCAGTTGTCGTTCCTGTCGCGAACGACTTCCATCTCGTATTCCTTCCAGCCCAGCAGCGACTCGTCGATCAAGAGCTCATGGTTGCTGGAGAGCTCGAAGCCGCGGGTGCAGATCTCCTCGAACTCCTCCTTGTTGTAGGCCACGCCGCCGCCGGAACCGCCCATGGTATAGGAAGGCCGGATGATCACCGGAAAGCCAAGCTCCGCCTGAATTTCCCAGGCCTCCTCCATGGCATGGGCAACCTTGGCCTTGGGACACTCCAGGCCGATGTTGCGCATTGCCTTGTCGAACAGATCCCGATCTTCCGCCTTGTTGATGGCGTCCGCATCGGCGCCGATCATCTCCACGCCGTACTTCGCCAGCACCCCCTGCTTGTCGAGGTTCAGCGCGCAGTTCAGGGCAGTCTGACCGCCCATGGTAGGCAGAATGGCGTCCGGACGCTCGGCCTCGATGATCTTCTCCACCGCCTGCCAGGTGATGGGCTCGATATAGGTGGCATCCGCCATGGCCGGATCGGTCATGATGGTGGCCGGGTTGGAGTTGACCAGAATGACCCGATAACCCTCTTCGCGCAGCGCCTTGCAGGCCTGGGCGCCGGAGTAGTCGAATTCGCAGGCCTGACCGATGACGATCGGGCCCGCGCCGATGATCAGAATGCTTTGGAGGTCGGTACGTTTGGGCATGAAAATTCCCCCAAGAATAAGGTGTCAGTCACAGGCGCCGGGCGCCACAGCGACCGGGAAGGCAGAGGCGAACTCAGCGGCGTGCCTGCATCAGCGCAATGAAGCGGTCGAACAGCGGCAGCACGTCGCAGGGGCCTGGGCTGGCTTCCGGGTGTCCCTGGAAGCTGAAGGCCGGGCCGTCGGTGCGCTCGATGCCTTGCAGGGTGCCGTCGAACAGGGAGCGATGGGTGACACGCAGGGTGTCCGGCAAACCCTCTCCGCTGGCGGCAAAGCCGTGATTCTGGCTGGTGATCAATACCTGGCCGCTGTCGAGATCCTGCACCGGGTGATTGGCGCCGTGATGGCCGTGATTCATCTTGACGGTGCTAGCGCCGCTGGCTAGGGCCAATAGCTGATGTCCCAGGCAGATGCCGAACAGCGGGATGTCGGTCTTCAGGAAAGCCTGAATCGCCTCGATGGCGTAATCGCAGGGTTCCGGATCGCCGGGGCCGTTGGACAGGAAGATACCGTCCGGGGCCATGGCCAGCACATCGGCAGCCGGGGTCTGAGCCGGCACCACGGTCAGGCGGCAGCCTCGGCTCGCCAGCAGACGCAGAATGTTGTACTTGGTGCCGAAGTCATAGGCCACCACATGAAAGAGCCGCTCGCTTTCGCGCATGTCCGTATAGCCCTGGCCCAGCCGCCAGGCGCCTTCGTGCCATTCGTAGGGCTCGCTGCAGGTGACCTCCTTGGCCAGGTCCATGCCCTTGAGCCCGGGAAACTCACGAGCCGCCGCCAGGGCGCGCTCCACCGCGTCACCGCTCTGGGCATCGCTACCCGCCAGAATCGCGCCGTTCTGCGCGCCCTTTTCCCGCAGCAGGCGCGTCAGGCGGCGAGTATCGATCTCGGCGATGCCCAATACGCCGCTTTCCTCGAGATAGGCATCCAGGGATTGCTCGCTTCGAAAGTTGCTGGCCATCAGGGAAAGATCGCGGATCACCAGTCCCGCCGCCTGGATGCGGCTGGACTCCATGTCCTCGCGATTGACGCCGGTATTGCCGATATGCGGATAGGTCAGGGTGACGATCTGGCGGGAATAGGAAGGGTCGGTGAGAATTTCCTGGTAACCGGTCATAGCAGTATTGAATACCACCTCTCCGCTGGTCTGGCCTTCAGCCCCGATGGCAACACCGTGGAACACGCTGCCATCTTCCAAGGCTAATATCGCGGGTTTTTGCAACGCACCTTCCTCCCATGCTGGCGAGGAGCCTCGCGGTACGAGGCTCCCCGACTCCGACTGACTCGATAGTTTGACTGGCTCTTGCGTGAAATCCGTCGCTTGCGCAAAACCGCAGGCCGTAAAAAAGCGGGACGAATCCGATGGCGACCGGTTTCATCCCGCTTGTCGATTCTTTGCTCTTGGGCCTTTTTATGCCTAGGCCGTTTCAACAAGCGCTAAACTCGATGCCTACACGAGCGCCCGGCCAAAATTTTTGCAATGCTACAGGATACCCGTGATCTTCGCCAGCCCGGGCGACATCTTCTCAATTAAATCCCAAGACATCCTGCATGGCGTAACGCCCGGCGGGCTTGTCCACCACCCAGCGCGCGGCGCGCACGGCGCCCCGGGCAAAGGTCATGCGGCTCGAAGCCTTATGGGTGATTTCGATGCGCTCGCCTTCGGTGGCGAACATTACCGTATGCTCGCCGACGATATCCCCGGCACGCAGCGTGGCGAAGCCGATCTCCTTGGCATCCCGCGGCCCGCATTGCCCGACTCGTTCAAAGACGCCGTGGGTCTTGAGGTCGCGCCCCAGGCTGTCGGCGATCACTTCCCCCATCTTCAGCGCCGTGCCGGAAGGCGCGTCCACCTTGTGGCGATGGTGCGCCTCGATCACTTCGATATCGTAGCCTTCATCTCCCAGCGCCTTCGCGGCGGTTTCCAGCAGCTTGAGGGTCAGGTTCACGCCGACGCTCATATTGGGAGCGAACACGAAAGGCAGCTTCTCCTGATACTCGTCAAGCTTGGCGAGTTCCTCATCGTTCAGGCCGGTGGTACCGATCACCATGCGCTTGCCGTGTTCGGCGCAGAAAGCCAGGTTGGCCAAGGTGACTCGGGGCGCGGTGAAATCGATCAGCACGTCGAAATCCTCCTCCGCCGCCTCCAGGGAATCCACCGCTGAAACGCCAAGCCGGCCCAGCCCCGCCAGCTCGCCGATATCCGCTCCGACAAGAGAGCTACCCGGCTCGACGATACCAGCGCCCAATACGGCGCCGGCGTCTTGCTCCACGGCGGCAACCAGGGTACGACCCATGCGACCGGCGACACCGACAATGGCGATACGGGGGGCGGTTGCGGACATGTGGACTCCTGAATCAGGCGAGTAAAGGATAAGTGACGCAGAGTATAATAAAGCCCTATACCGTGGCGCTGCCACGCTTCAACAATAGTACGATCGCGACTATCACCAGCAAACTTCCCGGTAGCCACGCCCAGCCAATCTGCCGAGGCGCTTGCCAGAACAGCAGCAGCATGGAAACGAAGGGTATCAGATAGCTGTAGGCGGTGACCGCCCCCGGGGACAGCTCGTTGGTGGCGCGCTGCTGCAGCCAGAAGGTCATGGCGCTGGAAAAGAGCCCCAAATAGGCCAGCAGCAGCGCGTCCAGCGCGGTCATCTGCCGCAGACTCGACACTGGCTCCAGCATAAGCCCAACGAAGCCGATCAGCAGGCTACCGATGGCCAGGCTCCAGAAAGTGCGCACCGCCGGCGACGGGGAAAGCAGTCGGATCATCAGCCCCCACTTGCTCAGCACCGGATACAGCGCCGAGGAGACACAACCGAGAAAGAACACCGCTTCGCCAAGACCGAACCGCAGGCCCGCCCCCTCACTGCGGGAATCCGCCCAGGCCAGTCCCAGAGCGCCAGCCGCCCCCAGAGCCAGAATACTCGGCAGTCGCCAGGCCAGCCGCTCGACCCGGGCGGCGAGCCCCAGGCAATAGGCCAGCAAGGGTACGCTGACGAACAGGGTTGCCATGGAAAGTGCCGTGGCACGATGCGCCGCCCAGAACATGGCGCCAAAGAATCCCGCCAGGCACAGCCCCATCACCGCATAGAGCGCAAACGCCACAGGGCTTGGCCGCCAATCCGGAGCGCGTCGCGCCAGGCCATACAGCGCCAGCGCGGCGATCGCGAAGCGCAGCGCCGTGAGCAAGAGCGGCGGCAGCTCGCTGATCCAGCCCACCACCGGGAAAGACAGCCCCACCAATAGCGCCCACAAGACCATGCCCAAGTGGGCGTTGGCGACGGGGGAAGATCCGAGGGTCAAAAGCGGTCCGCGCGAAACGGCTGCATATCTACGTCCGGCGTTTCACCGTCTATCATCTCGCCCAGCAGCCGTCCGGTGACCGGCCCCAGGGTAAAACCCTGATGCCCGTGACCGAAGGCAAACCATAAACCTTTGTGACGCGGGGCCGGACCGATCACCGGCTTCATATCCGGCATACAAGGGCGCGCGCCCTTCCAGAGCTCGCTGTCTAGCCGCTCACCCAAGGGAAAAATCTTCTTGGCTTCTATCTCGGCGGCATCGAGCTGGGCGCTGCTGGCCGGCGCGTCCAGGCGGTCGATTTCCGCCCCGGTGGTCAAGCGAATCCCCCGACGCATCGGCGTCAGCAGGTAGCCGGTTTCATAATCCATCAGCCAGTTATTGAGCCGAGCGCCACCCTGAGCAGCGTAGTGCATGTGGTAGCCCCGCAAGGGAAACATCGGCAGCCGGTAATCCAGCTGTTCGAGCCAGTTGGCGGACCAGGGACCCAGAGCGACCACCAGCTCCTCCGCCTCCAGGTTGCCCTTGCTGGTGAAGACGTTCCAGCTGGCTTGAGTATGAGTGAAGCTCTTGGCCTCCGCCTGCTCGATGCGCCCGCCGAGCTTCTCGAACGCTCGAGCGTAGGCCTGCACCAGGGCGCCAGGGTCCGTTACCGCCCAGGCGTTGGTCCAGTGAATGGCGCCCTTCAATGCATCGGAAAGATGCGGCACCTTGGCTTGCAGCGCGGAACGATCCAGCGCCTGATACTTCACGCCGAAGCGCTCCTGCATGTCTCGCGCGTTGGCGCACTGCTCGTCGAAGACCTTGGAAGTGCGAAAGGCATCGAACCAGCCGCGTTTCTTGACCAGCGCCCCGGCACCCGCCGCCTTGATCATCGCCGCGTGCTCATCGGTGCAGCGCATGATCAGCGAGGCGTATTCCGGCACGATACGCGCGTAGTTCTTTGGCGAGGAATTTCGCCAGTACTGCAGCAGCGGGCCAGCGGTCTTCAGCATGGCGCCCAGGCGATAGCGAACGTCGATGCTGCGATTGGGCAATACCCGCCACAGGGTAGCGAGATCACGGGGAAAGGGATGCGGCTGCACCGCCTCGCGTTGAATCAGCCCAGCGTTACCATAGGAGGTTTCCCGCCCCGGCGGCTCGCGGTCCACCAGGACCACCGAGCGCCCACGACGAGCAAGATGATACGCCACACAGACTCCGACCATGCCGGCACCCAGAACGATGGTTTCCCGTGACATTCCTGCTCCTTGTTAAGAGTCGAGCCGCTGCATGAGGTAGCAAAAGGTTCTACAGTTTAAAGCATTTATATTGCTAGTAGCCAAAGCTCATACTCCCGCACACCAGAAATATGCTAATTAAAAGAGAGTCCGCCATGCAGCTGATCAGCGCAGAAGAGGTTGCCGCCGCCCTGACCTGGGATTCCTTGATCGAACGCATGGCGCAGGCCTTTCGCGAAGGCGTCGAGGCACCGCCGCGTCACCATCACCCCATGCAGCGCGTCGATGGCGAGGCCACTATGCTGATCATGCCCGCCTGGCAGCGCGAGGGTTATATCGGCGTGAAGATGGTCAATGTCTTTCCGCAAAATGCCGAACACGGCCTGCCGGCGATCTCCGGCGTCTATCTGCTCTGCGAGGGCGACCACGGTCGGCCTCTGGCCTGTATCGACGGCAGCGAACTCACCCGCCGACGTACTGCCGCCGCCTCCGCCCTGGCGGCCCGGGAGCTGGCCAGGAAAGATGCAGAATCCCTCTTGCTCGTCGCCACCGGCAAGCTGGCGCCGATGCTGATCGAAGCCCATGCCAGCGTGCGTCCGATCAAGCAAGTCCGAATCTGGGGGCGCAATCCCGACAAGGCCAGGCACCTTGCAAAAGCATACGCGGAGCGTTTCGACTGCGTCGCCGTCGACGATCTTAAAGCTGCCGTCGGCAAGGCGGATATCGTCAGCTGCGCGACGCTATCCACGCGACCTATCGTTCAAGGCGCCTGGCTAAAGCCGGGCACTCACCTAGACCTGGTGGGCGCTTTCAGGCCTGACATGCGCGAAAGCGACGGCGAGTGCTTTTCCCGCAGCGAGGTGTTCGTGGATACTCATGCCGGGGCCCGAGGCGAAGCCGGCGACCTGCTGCAGGCCGTCGAGGACGGCGCCTGCACCTTCGATGCCATTCGCGCCGATCTTGCCGAACTCTTGCGTGGCGACAGGCCCGGTCGCAGCGACGCCTCGGCCATCACTCTGTTCAAGTCCGTGGGGGCGTCTCTGGAAGACCTGGTCGCCGCCATCGAAGTCTGGGAAAGGAGCGCCTGATGGACGCCTTGATTTCACTTATCCCGCCTCTAACCGCGGTGCTGGTGGCTCTAACCACCCGACGAGTCAATTTGTCGCTATTCATGGGTATCTGGATCGGCGGCTGGCTGGTCACCGGCGACCCGATCTCCGCCATCGGCCAGACCTTCGACTGGTTCGCCGAGGTGATGACCGATGAATGGAACGCGCGCTTTCTGGTGCTGACCTCCCTGCTGGGGGCCGGCGCGGCCTTCATGTACAAGATCGGTGGCTCCCACGCGGTGGCCCGCTGGCTGGGAAGCAGAGTTTCCACCTCGAAAGGCTCTCTGCTGCTGACCTGGGCGCTGGGCATGCTGATCTTCTTCAACGACTACGTGAACTCGGTCATCGTCGGCAACGCCTCCCGGGACGTCACCGCCCGCCAGCGAGTGTCCCGGGAGAAGCTCGCCTGGGTGCTGGATTCCACCTCCGCCCCCATGGCCACACTGGGGCCGGTTTCCGACTGGATCGGTTACCAGGTGTCCCTGATCGCCGCCGCCTTCGTCTCCATCAGCCTGACCACGGAGAAACCCTACTGGGTCTTCCTGCAGTCGATTCCCTGGAATTTCTACGCGCTGCTGTGTCTCGCCTCGATCCCCATGATCGTGCTGCTGGGGGATTTCGGCCCTATGCGCAAAGCGGAGCGTCGCGCCAAGGAAAGCGGCGACCTGGTCGCTCCGGGAGACACGCCGCTGCTCAGCGTCGAGGGTGAGCTGGGCGAGCCGCATACCGACGAGGGCCGTCTCTGGCACTTCCTGCTGCCGCTAGTGGCATTGATCGGCGTGAGCGGCTGGGCGCTGTGGTATACCGGCGGCGGCATGCAGGAGGGCAAGTCGCTGATGGACGCCCTCGCCGATACGGACGTGGCGGTATCACTAAGCTGGGCAGCCTTCGCCATGACCCTGACCGGCCTGATCATCGCCCTGACCCAGCGCATGTCTTTGGCGGATTGCGAGCATACGCTGCTGTCGGGATTTCGCATCATGCTGCCGGCGCTGGTGATCATCGTGCTCGCCTGGACCATCGGCACCGTCACCGATGCCATGGACGCCGGGGAGCATATCATCGAGGCCACCGAAAGCTGGCTATCTCCTGCCCTGCTGCCGATTCTCATCTTCGCTATCGCCATGCTGATTTCCTTCGCCACCGGCAGCTCCTGGGGCACCATGGCGATCCTTACGCCCATCGGCGTGCCCCTGGCCTACACCATGGGTGATATCGTGCTGGTACAGGTCGCCATCGGCGCGATCTTCTCCGGCGCCATCTTCGGCGATCACTGCTCGCCGATCTCCGATACCACGGTGATGTCCTCGATCTTCGCCGGCTCCGACCACATCGCCCACGTGCGTACCCAGATTCCCTACGCGATAGTGCCCGCTTCCATCGCCGGGGCGCTGTACCTGCTGAGCATTCTGATCGAGTCGCCCTATCTGCTGCTGGGCATCGGCGCGCTGCTTCAGCTGATCGTCATCTGGGGGCTGGCTCGAGTCAGTAACAGGACCAGGGAGCATCAGTACGCGAGCGACGAATCATGATCGTCAACTGCGTCGTCTACGAACAGGGCCGCCGCTTGCAAGATATCCAGCCCAGAGAGATCGGCGACTACCTGGACCAACCGGAGCGCTTCGTGTGGGTGGCACTGCAGAACCCGGATGCGCAAGAGATGGCCCTCTTTCAAGGTATCTTCGATCTTCACGAATTGGCGGTGGAGGATGCCTTGAACGGCGATCAGCGTCCCAAGCTCGAGGAATACGGCGAGGCACTATTCATGGTTATGCATATGGTCACCATGTGGGACAGCGAGGTAAATTCCGGCCAGCTGGCGGTTTTCGCCGGCCCCGGCTATGTACTGTCGGTACGGCTGCATTCGGGTCAAGGATTCACGGCGGTACGCCGGCGCTGCGAGAATGAGCCGGAGCTGCTGAAACAGGGTCCGGCTTTTGTGCTTTACGCCCTGATGGACGCCATCGTCGATCGTTATTTCCCGGTCATCGAAGCCCTGGAGGCGGAGCTCGAGAGCATCGAGGATCAGATATTTCTCAAGAGCGCGGCCCGGGAAAGCCTGGAGCGGCTCTATCAGCTCAAGCGCCAGACCATGCAGCTCAAGCATGCCGCCACACCGCTGGCGGAAGCGACCACGCACCTGTTCGGTGGCCGGGTGCCGGTGCTGTGTAGCGGAACGGGAGAGTATTTTCGCGATGTCTACGATCACCTGCATCGTATCGAATCCGCGGTGGACTCGATCCGCGAGATGATCATCGTCGCTATCCAGGTAAACCTTTCCATCGTGGCCATCGATGAAGGAGAGGTGCATAAGCGGCTGGCCGCCTGGGCGGCGATCTTCGCCGTGGCAACGATTCTCGCCGGCATCTGGGGCATGAATTTCACCCACATGCCGGAACTGGACTGGCGCCTTGGCTACCCCATGGCACTCTTGTCCATGGGCGCGATCTGCGGCGGACTCTACTGGCGGCTCAAGCGCGCGGGATGGCTTTGATGGCGGATAGAGAAAAGCCCCGCCTTCTCACGAAGCACGGGGCTTTTCGGACACTTGTGGCGCAAACCTAGGATTTCATGTCCTCGAAGAAGCGTTTCACGCCGTCGAAGAAGTTGCTTTTCTTCGGTGAGTGGCTGTTGCTTTCACCGAGGCTTTCCTGAAACTTGCGCAGCAGATCCTTCTGGTGCTCGGTGAGCTTGACCGGGGTTTCCAGGGCGACTCGACAGATCAGGTCGCCAGGCGTGCCGCCGCGCACCGGCTTGACACCCTTGCCGCGCAGGCGAAACAGCTTGCCGGTCTGGGTTTCCGCAGGGATCTTAAGCTTGACCCGGCCGTTCAGGGTCGGCACTTCCAGCTCGCCCCCCAGGGCCGCATCGACGAAGTTGATCGGTACTTCGCAGTGCAGGTTCTTGCCGTCCCGCTGGAAGATCGGGTGGGGCTTGATCGCTACCTGGACGTACAGATCCCCCGGTGGGCCGCCGTTGATGCCGGTCTCGCCTTCGTTGTTGAGGCGAATACGGTCGCCGGTATCCACGCCGGCGGGAATCTTCACCGACAGGGTACGAGTTTCGCGTACCCGGCCCTGGCCGTTACATTCATGGCAGGGCACCTTGATATGCTGGCCGCTGCCGTGACAGGTGGGACAGGTCTGCTGCACGGCGAAGAAGCCCTGCTGCATGCGCACCTGGCCATGACCGTGACAGGTCGGACAGGTTTCCTTGCTGGAACCCGGCTCGGCGCCTTCGCCGTCGCAGCGCCCGCACTCCACATGACGCGGCACGCGAATATCGACGCTGGTACCCGTCACCGCATCTTCCAGATCCAGCTCCAGGTTGTAGCGCAGATCCGAGCCGCGCTGAGGCGCATTGGGATGACGGCGTCCGCCACCGCCTCCACCGAAGATATCGCCGAACACGTCGCCGAAGATATCGCTGAAACCGCCGGCACCGGCACCGCCAAAGCCGCCGGCGCCGAAGCCACCAGCCTGGCCGTCGACTCCCGCGTGGCCGAACTGATCGTAGGCGGCGCGCTTTTCGTTATCCGCCAGCACTTCGTAGGCTTCGGACACTTCGCGAAATTTTTCCGCAGAACTATTGTCACCGGCATTGCGGTCGGGGTGATATTTCTGGGCGAGACGCCGGTAAGCCTTCTTGATCTCTTTTTGATCGGCCCCACGCTCGACGCCCAGGATTTCGTAATAATCGCGTTTGGACATGGAATCGTCCGCCTCCGTAGCGCCGTCGCGGAAACGCCAACGCGGGAGGCATCCCCCGCGCTGGCGTCATCCGTGACTCAATCGTGGTTTACTGCTTTTTCTGATCGTCGTTGACTTCTTCGTACTCGGCGTCGACCACGTCATCATCCTTCTTGGCGCTCTCGCCTTCCGCTGCGCCTTGGCCCTGCTGCGCCTGTTCAGCGTACATCTTCTGAGCCAGTTCGCCGGAGGCTTCGGTCAAGGTATCGAGTTTCTTCTGAATCTCGTCCTTGTCGTCGCCCTTTAGTGCTTCTTCAAGCTCGCTGATCGCGGTTTCGATCTTCTGCTTCTCGTCGGCACTGGCCTTGTCGCCGGCTTCTTCTAGGGTCTTGCGAGTGGCGTGAATCATGCCGTCCGCCTGGTTGCGCAATTGCACCAGCTCCTCGAACTTCTTGTCCTCGTCCGCGTGAGCCTCGGCGTCGCGCACCATCTGCTCGATCTCGTCGTCGGAAAGACCGCTGGAGGCCTTGATGACGATGGACTGCTCCTTGCCGGTCGCCTTGTCCTTGGCGGAGACGTTGAGGATACCGTTGGCGTCCAGGTCGAAAGCGACCTCGATCTGCGGCATGCCGCGCGGCGCCGGCGGAATGTCCGCCAGGTCGAAGCGACCCAGTGACTTGTTGCCGCTGGACTGCTTGCGCTCGCCCTGCAGCACGTGAATGGTCACGGCGGTCTGATTGTCATCCGCGGTGGAGAAGGTCTGAGTCTTCTTGGTCGGAATCGTGGTGTTCTTCTCGATCAAGGGCGTCATCACGCCGCCCAGGGTCTCGATCCCCAAGGTCAGCGGCGTCACGTCGAGCAGCAGTACGTCCTTGACATCGCCGCCCAGCACGCCACCTTGAATCGCCGCACCCACGGCCACGGCTTCATCCGGGTTGACGTCCTTGCGGGCGTCCTTGCCGAAGAACTCGGCGGCCTTCTTCTGCACCAGCGGCATGCGGGTCTGACCGCCCACCAGAATGACGTCGTCGATCTCGGACGCGGACAGGCCGGCGTCGGAAAGCGCGGTCTTGCAGGGCGTGAGAGAACGCTGCACCAGCTCTTCCACTAAGGACTCGAGCTTGGCTCGGGTCACCTTGACGTTAAGGTGCTTGGGTCCGGTGTTGTCCGCGGTGATATAGGGCAGATTGACATCGGTCTGCTGGGCGCTGGACAACTCGATCTTGGCCTTCTCTGCGGCTTCCTTGAGACGCTGCATGGCCAGCTTGTCCCCGGACAGATCCATGCCGCTGTCAGCCTTGAACTGATCGACCAGGTAATTGATCAGCTGCATGTCGAAGTCTTCGCCGCCCAGGAAGGTGTCGCCGTTGGTGGCCAGCACTTCGAACTGGGTCTCGCCGTCGACATCCGCCACTTCGATGATAGAGATATCGAAGGTGCCGCCGCCCAGATCATAGACCGCGATGGTCTTGTCGCCACGAGCCTTATCCATGCCATAAGCCAACGCCGCCGCGGTAGGCTCGTTGATGATACGCTTGACGTCGAGACCGGCGATACGACCGGCGTCCTTGGTGGCTTGACGCTGGGAGTCATTGAAGTAGGCCGGCACGGTGATGACCGCCTCGGTGACGGTTTCACCGAGATAGTCTTCCGCGGTCTTCTTCATCTTCTTGAGCACTTCCGCGCTGACCTGCGGCGGCGCCATCTTCTTGCCTTTCACTTCCACCCAGGCGTCACCATTGTCCGCCTTGGTAATGGTGTATGGCACCATCTTGATGTCCTTCTGCACCACGTCGTCGTCGAAGCGACGACCGATCAGGCGCTTGATGGCGTACAGGGTGTTTTCCGGATTGGTGACCGCCTGGCGCTTGGCCGCCTGGCCCACCAGGGTTTCACCGTCATCGGTGTAGGCGATGATGGAAGGCGTGGTACGTCCGCCTTCAGCGTTTTCGATGACCTTGGCCTGACCACCGTCCAGTACGGCAACACAAGAGTTGGTGGTCCCCAGGTCAATACCGATAATGCGTCCCATAGGAAATCCTCGAAAGTTTTACGTTTTGCGAATAGTGTTGATTTGAACCGTGCGACAATCGCCGCGAAGCTGACGTTTATGTGGGGCCCGCCCGGATCATTTCAAGGCTTGGCGCCACATTGGTTAACGTTCACTTAGCCGCCTGACTTACCACCACCATCGCCGGGCGAACCAGGCGATCGTTGAGCAGATAGCCCTTCTGGATCACCTCCATCACGGTGTTGGGGTCGAGTTCCGGATTGGGCACCATGGCCATGGCTTCATGGTATTGCGGGTCGAAGGGCTCGCCTTGAGGATCCACCACCTCGACGCCGAACTTCCTAAGTGCATCGAGTTGCATCTTCAAGGTCATGGAAACCCCTTCGCGGTGGGCATCGCTTGCCTCTTCCTCCATGGCTTCAAGCGCTTTTTCCAGGGAGTCCACTACCGGCAGCAGTTCCTTGACAAATTTCTCCAGGGCGAACTTACGCGCCTTGTCGACCTCCTGTTCGGAACGCCGACGCACGTTCTGAGTTTCCGCCGCGGCGCGCAGCGCCTGATCGCGAGTTTCCGCCAGGCGTTGCTCCAGCTCCTCCACTCGAGCCGTGAGAGCCTCCGAGTCCGCCTCGACGATGTTATCCGCATCCGCTTCCGCTTCGATGGCCTCCAGCGCATCCTGGGCGTCATCGGGGCTCTGCAGTTCGTCCTCGAATTCTTCTACCTGAGGCTCCGCATCGCGGACGGCCCGTTCGATTTCTTCATCCAGAGGAGTCTGGGTATCTCTAGCCATGGGAGAGTCTCCTGACAGCAAAAAACGGCGCTTGGCCGTATTGGCGACTGACTGTTGACGATTTGCTAGCCGTTTCGGCTAATTGATTTGCTGCCTATATGGGGATGCTTGACAAGAACTCAAGGACGGAATGTGGATAAAACTGGTGGTTGTCCGCCATTATCGACTACTGTATAAACGAACATGTCAATAAACAGCGACCCGAGCAGGAGACGCTCATGCTGGTGCAATTAGCCATTCGCGACTACGCCATCGTCGATAAGCTCGACCTGGAGCTTGGCGGCGGCATGACCGCCATTACCGGTGAAACCGGCGCGGGCAAATCGATCCTGCTGGGTGCCTTGAGCCTATGTTTAGGCGAGCGCGCCGACGCGGGCAGCATTCGTCATGGCTGCGAGCAAGCGGATCTCAGCGCGCGTTTCGATATTGCCGCGCTTCCCGAGGCGCAGGCCTGGCTCGAAAGCCGTGAACTGTCCAGTGACGACTGTTTGCTGCGCCGGGTCGTTACCGCTGGTGGGCGCTCCAAAGCGTGGATCAATGGCCAACCCGCCACCATCAGCGATCTCAAGGCGCTTGGCGAGCATCTGATCGAGATACACGGCCAGCACGCCCATCAAGCTTTGTTAAGGGAAGAAACGCACCTGCGTCTGCTGGATGATTTCGCGGGTCACGCGAACAAGGTGCGCGAACTGGCGATTCTCTATCGCCGCTGGCAGGAGAAGAATCGACGCCTGAAGCAGCTGACAGAAGACGGCGACGAACTGCAGGCACGTTGCCAGCTTCTTCGCTACCAGGTCGAGGAACTCGACCAACTCGCTTTGGCGGCAGAGGAAGTGAAGGCGCTCGAAAGCGAGCAGGAAACCCTCGCTCACGCGGAAGAGACGCTGCAGGAAGCTCAGTTTGCCAGACAGTGCTGCGACAGTGACGACGGAGGCGCGCTGACCTT
The DNA here is from genome assembly GCF_007954585.1 of Pistricoccus aurantiacus. Classification (GTDB taxonomy): domain Bacteria; phylum Pseudomonadota; class Gammaproteobacteria; order Pseudomonadales; family Halomonadaceae; genus Pistricoccus; species Pistricoccus aurantiacus. Next base: position 1,097,384 of record NZ_CP042382.1, on the reverse strand, counting down.
ATTGAATCAAGCGGTAAACCATCTTGCCCCCTTGCCGGGAAGCGATCGCGGCATTCTCGCGGACGTGCTTGCCATGCTCGGGGATGCGCGCATTCAAGCCGAGGAAGCGGTTCGCGAGCTTGCACGCTTTGCAGACACCACGGAGCTTGATCCGGAGCGTCTGGCCTGGGTCGATGAGCGCCTGAGCGAAGCCCACCGCATTGCCCGCAAGCATCATGTTATGCCAGAAGAGCTGCATGAGCTTCACCAGAAGCTGCATCGGGAGCTTGCCGGTTTCGAGGGGGGCGAACAGGATCTTGAGGCTCTTGCTGAAGAAGTGGAAACTCTTCGCGAGGAATGGCGTCGTCAAGCCAAGACGATCAGCACGGCGCGCCGCAAGGCGGCAGTACGGCTGGCCAAGGAAGTTCAAAACCAACTGACGTTCCTTGCCTTGGGCAAAGCCCAGTTCGAAGTTGCCGTGAAGGAGCGCAGCCAACCGGCGCCGGATGGATTGGATAGCGTGCAGTTTTTAATCAGCACCAATCCCGGCCAGCCCCCACGGCCGTTGGCCAAGGTCGCCTCCGGCGGCGAGCTTTCGCGTATCAGCCTAGCCATTCAGGTGGTAGCCGCCAGCCATTCGACCATCCCTAGCCTGGTCTTCGACGAAGTGGACGTAGGTATCTCCGGCGCTACCGCGGAAATCGTCGGCCAACTGCTGCGGCGATTGGGAAGCGATGGCCAAGTGATGACCGTGACCCATCTGCCTCAGGTGGCGGCCCAGGCGCATCAGCATCTGCATATCGAAAAACAGGCCGAGCGCAATGCCACCTCGACGCGCATGGCGCTGTTGGATGAGGCGGGACGGGTCAGCGAACTGGCAAGAATGCTAGGAGGCATTAAACTCTCGGAGCGTACCTTGGCACACGCCCGAGAAATGTTGGATGCCAGCCAGCATGCCCACCATTAACCTATCTGGAATGAAGCGTCTAAATGCGACAATGCCGACTCGTCAGGATCGGCATTGGGTATTCAAAGCTTGAGACAACACGTCTAACGGCTATTTTTGCCGCCTTCCATGCGGGTTGCTCGTGACCCCCGGGGACGGACATATAGCACGAGATCATGATCGACCAACTCGAAACCGTGCTCTTCGACGATTTCCTTCTGGCGGCGCTCTATGGCTTCATCGAAAAACTCGATGATTTCGCCGCTATCGAGACACACCATGTGATCATGGTGTTCATCATGGGAAAGCTCGAATACCGCGTGCCCCCCGTCGAAGTTATGCCGCACCACTAGGCCTGCGGCTTCGAACTGGGTCAATACGCGATAGACGGTTGCCAGTCCGACATCTTCACCTGCGTCCAGCAGCGATTTATAAACATCCTCGGCGCTCAGATGATGCTGCTCCGGGGCATTCTCGAGAATCTGGAGTATCTTTATCCGCGGCAAGGTGACTTTCAAGCCTACTTTGCGCAGTTCATGGTTCTGATCGGCCATGGTTGCTCTTCGCAGTAACGTGTGAGGTCGGGTATGATCGACCGACTCAACGATAGTGAAGAAAAGGCGCAAATGCAAAAGCTGATTAGAACCGTCACCCTTTCCGTTGCTCTCTCACTGGTGGGCGGCTGTAGCTACTTTGGTGTCTACAAGCGCGACCTGTCCCAAGGCAATCTTGTCACTCAGGATATGGTGGCACAGCTCCAACCGGGCATGAGTCGCAGTCAAGTAGAGTCGATCATGGGCAGTCCAATGGCGCCGGCACCCTTCGACAACAGCCAATGGAACTATGTTTTTCGTCTCGACAAGGCCTATGCAGGGGTCGACCAGCGGCGTGCTACCTTGTCTTTCTCCGGCGATCGGCTGGTGGACATTCAAACCAGCGGCGATCTGACCGGGCTACCAGACTTCACCGGTCAGCAAGGGGTGGGGCCTGCAGCTAGCGAGGCTGTCATTCCTACGGGCAACCTGATCGATCGACAGTCGCGGCGCGTATCCGGAGGAGAGACTGCCGTCGGCGAGCCCGGCAACCCTATCGACAACACGACGCCAGACCGGCCTTGAGAGCACCGACGTTCGTTAGCTGTCGGCTCGACGCGGCGAGCGAGCAGTTTTTGCACGCCGCGCTCGTGCGCTCACGGGATCGATGATCAACGGTCGATAGACCTCGACACGATCGCCTTCGCGCACTTCGTAAGTCGCGGGATCGCGCAGCGGCTTCCCGAAGATACCCAGATCTGCCTGAGTGAATGTATCTATGGGTAATTCGGGAAAGTACTGTTCGAGCTCGGCTAGAGCTACCGCCTGCCTCGCTGTCGTTCCTGCTTCCACGTTCAAGATGACGATCTTTTGATGCGACGGCAAAGCGAAAGCCACTTCGATGGTCACCTTCGAGAAAAAGGGAATTGGCTCCTTATCTTCCATATACCTGATCGGCACGTCGTGTGAAAGAATCCACCAGCTGCCCCGCTACCTGCTGAAACAGTCTGCCGAATGCCATGCCGAGTATCCGATTGGCAAATTCGAATTCCATTTCCAGGCTGACCTTGCAGGCATCCTCCCCCATGGGAATAAAATGCCAGTGGCCATCGAGTCGTTTGAACGGGCCACTGACCAGTGAAAGGTCGATGCGATTCGGCTCATGGAGTTCGTTACGTGTAGTAAAACTCTGCTCGATACCCGCCTTGGCCAGTGTCATCTCACCTACCATATGATGCTCATCGCGCTCGATCAGCCGCGTGCTGCGACAGCCCGGAAGAAACTCAGGATAACGCTCGAAATCATTGACCAAATCGAACATGGCCTTGGGGGAATGCCGCACCAGGGCGGTTCGGTTAACCGTTGGCATGTGCCTCTCCACTGACTTTACCGGGGCTTGGGCGTATTATAGGCGATTGATTCGTCAGGCCTTGAATACTAGCACGCTTCCCCCCACCTTCCCTATGCAGTTCAAGGAAGATGGCTCAAGGCAAATCGAGATATGAGGTTCCATGGCCAACAAGAAAGGCAAGGGCAAAGGCCCGAGCAGTCACGTCATCGCGCAGAACAAGAAAGCGCGCTTTGAATATCATATTCAAGAAACCTTCGAAGCGGGTCTTGCCTTGGCCGGCTGGGAGGTCAAAAGTTTGCGTGCGGGCAAGGCACAGCTTACCGACACCTATATCTTGATCAAAAATGGCGAAGCCTGGCTGCTGGGCAGTCACATCACACCGTTGAATACCGCCAGTACCCATGAGTTGGCGGATCCCACGCGAACTCGCAAGCTTCTGCTGCATCGCAAGGAAATTGCCAAGATATTCTCGCGCACCCAGGAAAAAGGTCACACCTGCGTGCCCTTGAAGCTCTACTGGAAACGCAACATGGTCAAATGCGAACTTGCCTTGGTCACCGGTAAGAAGTTGCACGACAAGCGTGCCACCGAAAAGGAACGCGATTGGAACCGACAAAAAGCAAGGATCATGCGCGAACATTGAAGCCACCACTTGAACTGGCGTTGCATCGTCCCCATCTGATAGACTGAAAGCGCAATTGGGGGCGACATGGCTTCGACGCCGATGACAACCTCCTAGGTGCATGCCGAGAGTGTGATGTATCTCGTAAATCCAATATCACGATTAAATAGTCGCAAACGACGAAAACTACGCTCAAGGTGCCCTGGCAGCCTAACAGCTGTTAGTGGTTAGCCTGGCCCCAACGCGATGTGCCTATCTATCGCCGCGGGGATATGAGCTAAAGCGGATAGGATCGCGATTGACTTTGTTCTCGCGTCAATTGCTAAATATTAGAGGAATCGCGCTACAGTATCCTGCTCGTCGGAGGCTGTAGTGTTAAATTAAAAGACGAACCTAAGCATGTAGAGCCGAAGAGCGAGTGTCGGCGGACGCGGGTTCGATCCCCGCCGCCTCCACCAAACAAGTGTACGAATCAAGCACCTTCGGGTGCTTTTTTCGTTTTATATTTCACCATAGGCAAATACGAACCCTAATACCAATGGCATGACAACCAGACTACCGAGATTACCAATTAGTACTAGCGATGCTACCTTGTGAGGTTCTTGTCGATACTGTTCCGCTACCAGGTAATTAAGCACCGCTGGAGGCAAGGCAGCGAATACCCATAATGTCGCCGCCTGCAATCCGGACAAGTTGAACCACAGCACGAAAGGAATCGCCATCAATAACCCACTCAGCGGGCAGAGAATAGCGCCTAAAAGACCGAGCTTCCAACCGCTGAAATCGATATCCAGCATGCGCACGCCAAGAGCGAACAACATGAGAGGAATACTGATCTCTCCCAGCATATGAGTTCCTTCCAACAACCATTCCGGCAACGGAACATCGACAAGATTCACAGCTAGCCCGGCAAGGCTGGCAATAACGATTGGAATACGCAGAAGCTGACGCAAAGAAGTCAGGGGATTGACCAAGTAAAGGCCTACCGAAAAATGCAGCAGCATTTCCACTATAAAAACAATAACCGCCGCTGGTAACGCCTCTTCGCCAAAAGCAAAAACGATCAGAGGAATCCCCATGTTGCCCGTATTGTTGAACATCATGGGCGGCAGGAAAGTCCGTCGATCAAGATTTAAAAAATACGCCACTGGCCATAGCAATAAGCCTGAACCAAGTACGACTCCCCCCGCCGCTATGGCCAAACCGATATATTCGCCAAGCATCGCCTGCTGATTCGCTAGCGCCGCAAACACTAGTAACGGTACAAAAAGCTCCATATTGAGACGATTTAGAGTGTTTATGGCCGCCGTTCGAAAATATCCATAGAGCGACCCTATTCCTGCTACCAAAAATATAGGCAGCAGAGTGGCAAAAACCTGTGCAATCATATCCTCTCCATAGGTTTCAAATGCTTTTGCTCCCACTGAAGCAGCTTGCACGAAACCCTGAGACCCGGCACCATGGGAACATTCCCCCAGCCTTGATATAAAATCTCATGAGCCGATTCTGGAGTCCTGTCGTTCACACTCTGACGCCTTATGTACCCGGCGAGCAGCCTCGTGAACGAGTGATCAAGTTGAATACCAATGAAAATCCTTATCCACCAGCACCCGGCGTAGGCAAGGTGCTACGTGAATATTCTACCAATCGCCTTCGCCTTTATCCCGATCCCGAATCTCGTGCACTACGGGAAGCGCTGGCGAAATATTATAATGTTGCAGTGAAACAGGTATTCGTCGGTAACGGTTCGGATGAAGTTCTCGCCATGGCTTTTCAAGCATTTTTTTGTCAAGACGAGCCGCTGATGATGCCGGCAATTACCTATAGTTTCTATCCAGTGTATTGCCAGCTTTACGAAATCAAGTATCAAACAGTTCCTTTAAAGGAAAACTGGCAAGTTCCACTTGATGCTTTTGATCCACGTTGCGGCGGCATCGTCTTTGCTAACCCCAATGCACCCACCGGCCATGGCCATCAACGCGACGCCATCGACGCTTTCTTGAAACGAGTTGACCAATGTGTTGTCTTGATCGACGAAGCATATGTAGATTTTGGCGGTGAAAGTGTTATACCACTGACAACACAATATCCTAATCTATTAGTCACCGGCACGTTTTCTAAATCGAGAAGCCTCGCAGGATTACGTCTAGGCTTTGCCATCGGCTCTCGTGAACTCATTGAAGGACTAGAGCGTGTCAAAAACTCCTTCAATTCTTATCCTATTGATAGCTTGGCAAGCGCTGCAGGCATTGCGGCACTAGAAGACCAGCTACATTTCGAAAGCTGCCGTGCAAAAGTCATTACTACAAGAGAACGCATCCGTGCGAGTCTCGAGATACTAGGTTTCGAGGTTATGCCGTCGCAAACCAATTTCTTGTTGGCTCGACATCCTGGATATGACGCCGCATTTCTATTTACCGGTCTACGCGAGCGAGGCGTTCTAGTACGCTATTTCAATACTGAATCGCTATATGATTTCTTGCGTATCAGTATCGGCACCGACGCCGAAATGGAAAGTTTTATCGAAGCGCTTGAAAGTATTTTACATTAAAAGCCGATAGTGGAGTTTTGTACAATTCTATCTTGAATAAGATGGGACTTTTTTGTAAGCGTCCGCCGATCACTCTTCGCGCGTGATCAGTCGCCCAGTTGCCAGTGCTGAGGCAGGAGTTCGTGGACCTGACTGGCTTTCTGTGTCGGCAGTCGAGTCAGCACGTCTTTCAGGTAGGCATGCGGCTCCAGGCCGTTCAGCTTGGCGCACTGAATGAGGCTCATGATGGTGGCGGCGCGCTGGCCACTGCGTAGTGACCCGGCGAACAGCCAGTTCGAGCGGCCCAGCGCCCAGGGACGAATCAGATTCTCCACCCGGTTGTTGTCGATCGGCAACCCGCCGTCGTCGAGGTAGCGCGTCAGCGCCGTCCAACGCTTCAGGCTGTAGTCCAGCGCCTTGGCCGTCGCCGAGCCGTTCGGGACCTTCTCGCGATGAGCCAGCATCCAGCGGTGAGCGCATCGGCGATGGGCTTTGCTCTTGTCTCCCGCAGTCGTTGGCGTGCTTCCGCGGTCAGCGACTGGGCCTCGCGCTCCACCTGGTAGAGTTGGCCGATCAGCTCGATGGCCTGCCCGGCGATCTGGCTCTTGCCGGCCTCGTGCAAGTCGACGAACTTGCGCCGCGCATGGGCCATGCAGCCGATCTCGGTGACGCCGTTGGCAAAGCTCTGCTTGTAGCCGCTGTAGTCGTCGCAAATCAGCTTGCCTTGCCAGTCGCCGAGGAAGTCACGGGCATGCTGGCCGCCGCGCCCCCCGCTGAAGTGATAGATGATCGCTTTCAGCCCGGCGTAGGGCGTGGTGGCATAGGCCCAGAGGTAGGCGCGATGGGTCTTCTTCTTGCCCGGGGCGAGCATCGGTACCGGGGTTTCGTCGGCATGCAGCACCGACTCGCTGAGCAGCAGGTCACGCAGGGCATCGATCAACGGTTGGAGCCGCACGCCGCAGATGCCGACCCACTCGGCCAGGGTGGAGCGCGGAATCGCCACCCCGGCGCGGGCGAAGATCTGCGCCTGTCGATACAACGGCTGATGGTCGGCGTATTTGGCGATCATCACCTGAGCCAGTAGCCCCGCGGTGGGGATGCCCTTGTCGATGATCTGCGCCGGCATCGGCGCCTGGGTCAGTGTCTCGCACCCGTCACAGACCCACTTGCCGCGGATATGGCGCTCGACGGTAAACACACCGGGCGTATAGTCGAGCTTCTCGCTGATCTCCTCGCCGATTCGCCGCAGCTTACAACCACACGCGCAGTGCGCATTCTCCGGATCGTGGTGAATCTCGGTGCGCGGCAGTTCAGGAGGCAAGGGGCTGCGCTTGGGGGTCTTCTTGGCCGCCGGCGGAGTGGAGGTGAGTTTCAGGTCCTCCAACTCGGTCTCGATGGCGGCGATGTCGGCATCGACCCCCTCGTCCAGCAGGCTGATCTGCAGCCCATTGAGGTACTCGCTGCGCTGGCCGAACGTGTGGCGCTTGAGCAGCGCCAGTTCATGAGTCAGCTTCTGGTTGATCTGCTCGCTGTGGCGGAGGGCTTTGTCCTTTTCCTCCACCTGAGACATCAGCGTTGCCGCCAGGTGGCGGAGCTGGTCGGGAGAGAGCTGGGACAGATCGGGCGGCGTGTTCATTCGCCGAGTATGCCAGCTCGCCGGCGAGAGCGGGATTAGCGCATCCGCGAATAACGAGGTGGGAGATTCTATGCCGCTCCCAGCCTGAAGCATCAGACTACCGAGATCACCCCACCGGCGCCGAGGCGCTGCCAGGGCAGGCCCTGAACCAGCGCCGTCACTTGCTCAGGCGACAGTTCCACCCGGTCGCCGTGCCGGTTACCGGCCCAGTGGAACTTGCCCTGGTTGAGGCGGCGCGCGCACAGCCAGACCCCCAGGCCATCGTGGATCAGCACTTTCATGCGGTTGCCGCGCCGGTTGACGAACAGATAGGCACAGTGCGGTCGGGCGGTGCCGAACACCTTGACCACCCGAGCCAAGGCGGTATCGGGGCCGGCGCGCATGTCCAGCGGCTCGGTGGCCAGCCAGATCTCGTCGATACGGATCACGACAGCAGGTCCCGAAGCAGCGCCCGACAGCCCTGCGCATCGGACACCGGCCATTCGATGGTCACCGTGCCTTTGGGAGTCGGCAGTGAAAGGCGTATGCAAAGCGACAATCAAGATGAGAGTCACGCGACAATCAAGATGAGAAAGCCGAGACCTTCGGTCGTCGACGTCGGGAGGGCGTAGCCCGAACGACCTCGACGACTCAAAGGACGGCGGGATCCCCTCAGGGAGCCCGCCGGGTGATCGCGGCCAACCCGGCATAGAGTGGTCTTCTCGCCAAAGAGGATCACCCCGTGCCGGGACGACACATCACCGATCACCAAGTGAGGCTTTACATGACTTTTCGACGTAGTGATAGTCCCACCGCCGCCGCTGCCCACCGCCTCGAGGACGACCCGCGGTTGCCGTCGCAAACGGCGACACCACGCACCCGGCGTCGACCGGATCCGCTGGCCGGTCTCTTCGACGAGGAGGTGGTTCCCCTGCTGGAAGCGGCGCCAGGGCTGCGGTCGGTCGCCGTGTTCGAGGAGTTGCGCTGCCGCTATCCCGAGCTCGAACACGGCATCCGCCGGACCCTGGAGCGCCGGGTGCGCGCCTGGCGGGCAGTGCACGGGCCGGAGCAGGAGGTCATCTTCCGCCAGACCCACGAACCGGGACGCCTGGGCCTGTCCGACTTCACCGACATGGCCGACCTGCAGGTCACGGTGGCCGGGGTGTCCTTGGACCATCGGCTGTACCACTTCCGGATGGCGTACGGCGGCTTCCAGCATGCCCATGTGGTGGTGGGCGGCGAGAGCTTCGTCGCCCTGGCGGAGGGCCTGCAGAACGCCTTGTGGGCCCTCGGCGGCGCCCCGCGCGAGCACCGCACCGATAGCCTGTCGGCGGCCTTCCGCAACCTCGGGCAGGCGGCACAGGATGACCTCACCCAGCGCTACGAGGCGCTGTGCTGGGATTACGGCATGGTGCCGACCCGCAACACCACCGGCGTGGCCCATGAGAACGGCAGCATCGAGAGTGCCCATGGCCACCTCAAGCGCGCCATCCACGATGCCTTGCTGCTGCGCGGTTCACGCCACTTCGATGACCTGACCGCCTACCGCGCCTTCATCGATGAACTGATCAGTCGGCGCAACGCCCGCCATCAGCCCCGTATCGACGCCGAACGGGCGACGCTGCAGCCGCTGCCCCGGCAACGTAGCCAGGACTACGAGGAGATTCGGGTACGGGTGACCTCCTCCGGCGGCTTCACGCTGCGCAAGGTGTTCTACTCGGTACCGTCCCGGCTGATTGGCCATCAGCTGCGGGTGCGCCTGCATGACGATCGCCTGGACGTGTTCGTCGGTGGCAGCGCGCTGATGACCCTGCCCCGCGGGCGCGCCCAGCGTGGTGGCCGGCATGGCCATGTGGTCAACTACCACCACGTCATTCATGCCCTGCGGCGCAAGCCGATGGCGTTGTTGAACCTGGTCTACCGCGACCAGCTGTTCCCGCGGGAGGCCTATCGGCGCACCTTCGATGCCTTGCTCGCCGGCGGGGAGGCCCGTCCGGCCTGCCGCTGCATGGTCGGCCTGCTGGCCTTGGCTCACGAGCGGAGCTGTGAAGCGGCACTCGCGCAGCACCTGGAGGCGTTGCTCGAGGCCGGCGAGTTGCCGCACCTCGACGCCCTGCGAGAGCGTTTCGGTCCTTCTCCGAGCGAGCTGCCCCGCGTCGAGGTGCGACTGGCGCCGCTGGGGATCTATGATGCGCTGATGGACCGCCCGGCGATGGGAGGTGTGGCATGAGCACTTCCTCGACGACCGACGCCGCACGGCTCACTCTGATGCTCACCGACCTGCGCCTGCCCACCATCAAGGCCGTGTGGTCGCGCTTCGCCGACCAGGCCGATCAGGAGGGCTGGCCGGCGGCGAGGCTGCTGGCCACGCTCGCCGAACACGAACTCGCCGAGCGAGCTCGGCGCCGGCTCGAGCGCCACTTGATCGATGCCCGGTTGCCGCCGGGCAAGACCCTCGACAACTTCGACTTCACCGCGGTGCCGATGGTCTCCCAGGCCCAGGTGAGGGCCTTGACCAGCGGCGATCGCTGGCTCGACGAGGGCGCCAACCTGATCCTGTTCGGCCCTCCCGGCGGGGGCAAGAGCCATCTGGCAGCGGCCATCGGCCTGGCCCTGGTGGAGGCGGGTTATCGAGTGCTCTACACCCGCACCACCGACCTGGTGCAGCGGCTCCAGGTGGCCCGTCGGGAGCTCACCCTCGAGGCTGCCATCGCCAAGCTCGACAAGTATCACCTGCTCATCCTCGATGATCTCGCCTACGTCACCAAGGACCAGGCCGAGACCAGCGTCTTGTTCGAGCTGATCAGCGCCCGCTACGAGCAACGCTCGCTGCTGATCACCGCCAACCAGCCGTTCGGCGAGTGGGGCAAGATCTTCCCGGATCCTGCCATGACGTTGGCCGCCGTCGATCGCCTGGTCCACCACGCCACCCTCTTCGAGCTCAACGTCGACAGCTATCGACGCCGTACCGCGATGGAGAACAAGCGCTCGCAAGGGCGGCCGGCAACGCGCGCGACACTCAAGACGAGTCACTCTGTGTCGCCCAGCGACAATGGCTCGACGGACCTGCCTGGCTCACCTGGTGAGGCAGGGTAACAGCGAAGGGGGCCACGACACTCCGGTTCTCATCCTGATTGTCGCTGGCTTCTCATCCAGATTGACGCGCTACAGGCGTATACGCTCGGCTTCCCGATGCTGGCCCGCCGCTGGTGTGGCGGTGCTTGCCATCGGCACTGGAACAAACGCCGGGGTATCACTTACCGGCGCCGACCGCCGAGCCTCGCGGATCCATTTATGGACCAGATTGGCGTTCAGGGCATGCGCCATCGCAATGCCGGCCACCGAGGCATCGGGCTGCTGGCAGGCATTGACGATCCTGGCCTTGAACTTGGCAGTGAAGCGTAAGCGTCCGCTGATCACCGCTTGCCAGCGATCAGTTGCTGTGTTGCCAGTTGTGGGGCAGGAGTTCATGGACCTGGCTGGCCTTCTGCGTCGGCAGCCGTTCCAGCACGTCTTTCAGGTAGGCATGCGGCTCATGGCCGTTCAGCTTGGCGCACTGAATCAGGCTCATGATGGTGGCGGCGCGCTGGCCACTGCGCAGTGACCCGGCGAACAGCCAGTTGCTGCGGCCCAGCGCCCAGGGGCGAATGAGGTTCTCCACTCGATTGTTGTCGATCGGCAACCCCCCGTCATCCAGGTAGCGTGTCAGCGCCGCCCAGCGTTTCAGGCTATAGTCCAGTGCCTTGGCGGTGGCCAAGCCATTCGGGACTTTTTCACGGTGAGCCAGCATCCAGCGGTGTAGCGCATCGGCGATGGGCCTCGCCCTGGTGTCGCGTAGCCGCTGGCGTGCTTCCGCCGTCAGTGACTGGGCTTCGCGTTCTACCTGGTAGAGCTCGCCGATGGTGTCGACGGCCTGCTCGGCGATCTGGCTCTTGCCAGTCACGTGCAGGTCGACGAACTTGCGTCGGGCGTGGGCCATGCAGCCGATCTCGGTGACGCCGTTGGCGAAGTGCTGCTTATAGCCGCTGTAGTCGTCGCAGATCAGCTTACCCTGCCAGTCGCCGAGGAAGTCGCGAGCATGCTGACCGCCACGGCCGTCGGTGAAGTCGTAGATCACCGCCTTCAGTCCGGCGTAGGGCGTGGTGGCATAGGCCCAGAGATAGGCTCGGTGGGTCTTCTTCTTGCCGGGTACCAGCATCGGCACCGGCGTTTCATCGGCATGCAGCACCGGCTCGGCGAGCAGCAGGTCACGCAGCGCATCGACCAGCGGCTGAAGTCGGACGCCACAAATACCGACCCACTCGGCCAGCGTCGAACGCGGGATCGCCACGCCGGCACGGGCGAAGATCTGTGCCTGCCGATACAGCGGCAGATGATCGGCGTATTTGGCGATCAACACCTGGGCCAGCAGGCCGGCGGTGGGGATGCCTTTGTCGATCACCTGCGCCGGCATCGGCGCCTGGGTCAGCGTCTCGCACCCGTCGCAGACCCACTTGCCGCGGATATGGCGCTCGACGGTGAACACGCCCGGCGTGTAGTCCAGCTTTTCGCTGATCTCGTCGCCGATCCGGCGCAGCTGGCAACCGCACGCGCAGTGCTCGCTCTGGGGGTCATGGCGGATCTCGGTGCGTGGCAACTCGGGAGGCAACGGGGTGCGTTTAGGCGTTTGCTTGGCTGACGGTGTTGTAGCGGGGAGAGCCAGCTCTTTCAGCTCGGCCTCGATGGCGGCGATATCGGCCTCCACCCCCTCGTCCAGCAGGCTGATCTGCAAGGCGTTGAGCTGCTCGCTGCGCCGGCCGAACGTGTGGCGCTTGAGCAGCACCAGTTCGTAGGTGAGCTTCTGGTTGACCTGCTCGGTGTAACGCAGCGTCTTCTGGCTCTGCGCCAGTGCCTGCCCTCGCTCCTGCAGCGCCATATCCTGCTGTTTGACCTGCACCATCAGCGTCGCCGCCAGGTGGCGGAGCTGATCGGGGGTGAGCTGGGACAGATCGGGCGGCGTGGTCATTGGGCGAGTATGCCAGCCCACTGAGGACAGCGGAATTAGCGCATCATCGAATGGCCGGGTGCCGCATTCTGTGCCACCCGGTGCGTCGCGCGTCACAGCACCGAAATGGCCCCCGCCGGACCGATACGCTGCCAGGGCAGTCCCTGTACCAGCGTCGTCACCTGCTCGGGGGACAGCGCGACCCGATCGCCGTACCAGTTACCGGCCCAGTGAAACTTGCCCTGGTTCAGGCGCCGGGCGCACAGCCAGATGCCCAGACCATCGTGAACCAGCACCTTCATGCGGTTGCCGCGCCGGTTGGCGAACAGGTAGGCACAGTGCGGTCGGGCAGCGCCGAACACCTTGACCACCCGGGCCAGCGCCGTGTCGGGACCGGCGCGCATATCCAGCGGTTCGGTAGCCAGCCAGAATTCATCGATGCGGATCACGACAGCAGTTCCCGAAGTAGCGTCCGACAGCCCTGCGCATCCGACACGGGCCACTCGATCGTCACTGTCCCCTGGGGACTCGGTAGCGAGAGGCGAATGCGCTCGGCCTCCTGACGCTGAGTCGCCACCGGGGCTGCGGTGCTGGCTATCGGCACCGGGACAAAGGCCGGCCTGTCGTTCACCGCTTCCCTGCGACGCGCCTCACGGATCCATTTGTGCACCAGGTTGGCGTTCAGGGCATGCGCCAACGCGATGCCGGCCACCGAGGCGCCGGACTGGTGGCACGCTTCGACAATCCTGGCCTTGAATGCGGCGGTAAAGCGGCGCCGCTTGCGAGGCGCCTCCAACACGCTTGACTCACTCATGATAGGTGTCCACTTAAAATAGGTGGGCACCTACTCTCTGAGAAGTCGAGGCTCAGCGGAAGGTGTGTTCAGCGGACGCATACAGTGAAGCGGCGGCGCTTGCGAGGCGCCTCCAATACGCTTCACTCACTCATGGTAGGTGTCCACTAAGGAATAGGTGGACACCTACCGTCATCGAAGTCGGGGCTCAGCGGAAGGTGTGTTTGCCGGACGGATACGTAACAGATAACCAGCGACTAAACGCAAGCACCCCCAGCCATTGCTGGCTGGGGGTGGGGAGAGGGGCCTGACGATGACCTACTCTCGCATGGGGAGACCCCACACTACCATCGGCGCTGGGCGGTTTCACGGCTGAGTTCGGCATGGATTCAGGTGGGACCCGCTCGCTGTGGTCGTCAGGCAAAACGGCGATGACCGGCGTCATCACACAATGCCATCATGCTGACGCTACGCTCGCGTATCCGGCGGGTCGGTCACCCAGACCCCTTGGGGTTATATGGTCAAGCCTCACGGACCATTAGTACGCGTTAGCTCAACACCTTGCGGTGCGTCCACAGCGCGCCTATCGACCTCGTCGTCTTCGAGGGTCCTTCAGGAGACTTGCGTCTCGGGGAGATCTCATCTTGAAGGGGGCTTCCCGCTTAGATGCTTTCAGCGGTTATCCCGTCCGCACATAGCTACCGGGCAGTGCCATTGGCATGACAACCCGAACACCAGCGGTGCGTCCACTCCGGTCCTCTCGTACTAGGAGCAGCGCTTCTCAAATCTCCAACGCCCACGGCAGATAGGGACCGAACTGTCTCACGACGTTCTAAACCCAGCTCGCGTACCACTTTAAATGGCGAACAGCCATACCCTTGGGACCGACTTCAGCCCCAGGATGTGATGAGCCGACATCGAGGTGCCAAACACCGCCGTCGATGTGAACTCTTGGGCGGTATCAGCCTGTTATCCCCGGAGTACCTTTTATCCGTTGAGCGATGGCCCTTCCATACAGAACCACCGGATCACTAGAACCGTCTTTCGACCCTGCTCGACCTGTCCGTCTCGCAGTCAAGCACCCTTATGCTCTTGCACTCAGTGCACGATTTCCAACCGTGCTGAGGGTACCTTCGTGCTCCTCCGTTACCCTTTAGGAGGAGACCGCCCCAGTCAAACTACCCACCACACACTGTCCTCGACCCGGATGACGGGCCTGAGTTAGAACGCCAATGATGCCAGGCTGGTATTTCAAGGGCGGCTCCCCGGCAACTGGCGTCACCGGTTCCAAGCCTCCCAGCTATCCTACACAAGCAACATCGGCGTCCCGTGTGAAGCTATAGTAAAGGTTCACGGGGTCTTTCCGTCTAGCCGCGGGTACACCGCATCTTCACGGCGATTTCAATTTCACTGAGTCTCGGGTGGAGACAGCGTGGCCATCATTACGCCATTCGTGCAGGTCGGAACTTACCCGACAAGGAATTTCGCTACCTTAGGACCGTTATAGTTACGGCCGCCGTTTACCGGGGCTTCGATCAAACGCTTCGCGTGAGCTAACGTCATCACTTAACCTTCCGGCACCGGGCAGGCGTCACACCCTATACGTCCGCTTGCGCGTTGGCAGAGTGCTGTGTTTTTAATAAACAGTTGCAGCCACCTGGTATCTTCGACCGCTCTGGGCTAAACCCGCAAGGGGCGTCACCTGACAGCGGCGTGCCTTCTCCCGAAGTTACGGCACCATTTTGCCTAGTTCCTTCACCCGAGTTCTCTCAAGCGCCTGAGGATTCTCACCCTGACCACCTGTGTCGGTTTGGGGTACGGTCTCATGACATCTGAAGCTTAGAGGCTTTTCCTGGAAGCGTGGCATCAATGACTTCCGGACCGAGGTCCGTTCGTTTCGTGTCTCGGCCTTGAGACGACGGATTTGCCTGTCGTCTCGGCCTACGCACTTTCACCAGGACCACCAACGCCTGGCTCACCTAGCCTTCTTCGTCCCCCCATCGCAATGTCCTGAGGTACGGGAATATTGACCCGTTTCCCATCGGCTACGCGTTTCCGCCTCGCCTTAGGGGCCGACTCACTCTGCTCCGATTAGCGTCGAACAGAAACCCTTGGTCTTCCGGCGGGGATGGTTTTCACATCCCTTATCGTTACTCATGTCAGCATTCGCACTCGTGATACCTCCAGCCAGCCTCTCGACTGACCTTCACCGGCGTACACGACGCTCCTCTACCGCGAATCCCTATTCGAAAACAAGGACTCACCCGTAGCTTCGGTAGCTGGTTTAGCCCCGTTACATCTTCCGCGCAGGCCGACTCGACTAGTGAGCTATTACGCTTTCTTTCAAGGATGGCTGCTTCTAAGCCAACCTCCTAGCTGTCTTCGCCTTCCCACCTCGTTTCCCACTTAACCAGCATTTGGGGACCTTAGCTGACGGTCTGGGTTGTTGCCCTTTTCACAACGGACGTTAGCACCCGCTGTGTGTCTCCCACGCGTCACTCACCGGTATTCGGAGTTTGCCTCGGGTTGGTAAGTCGGGATGACCCCCTAGCCGAAACAGTGCTCTACCCCCGGTGGTGCTACGTGAGGCGCTACCTAAATAGCTTTCGAGGAGAACCAGCTATCTCCGGGCTTGATTAGCCTTTCACTCCGATCCACAAGTCATCCCAGCATTTTTCAACATACTTGGGTTCGGGCCTCCAGTTGATGTTACTCAACCTTCACCCTGCTCATGGATAGATCGCCCGGTTTCGGGTCTATTCCCAGCAACTCGTCGCCCTGTTAAGACTCGGTTTCCCTACGCCTCCCCTACCCGGTTAAGCTCGCTACTGAGAATAAGTCGCTGACCCATTATACAAAAGGTACGCAGTCACACGAAAAACGTGCTCCCACTGCTTGTACGCATACGGTTTCAGGATCTATTTCACTCCCCTCACTGGGGTTCTTTTCGCCTTTCCCTCACGGTACTGGTTCACTATCGGTCAGCCAGGAGTATTTAGCCTTGGAGGATGGTCCCCCCGTCTTCAGTCAAGGTTTCACGTGCCCCGACCTACTCGTTTTCACGTGATCGGATTTTCGACTACGGGGCTATCACCCGCTACGGCGGCGCTTCCCAACGCCTTCGTCTAATCCGTCACACGCTTAAGGGCTAGTCCCCGGTCGCTCGCCGCTACTGGGGGAATCTCGGTTGATTTCTGTTCCTCGGGGTACTGAGATGTTTCAGTTCCCCCGGTTCGCCTCCTTTCCCTATGGATTCAGAAAAGGATACTTCGCTTACACGAAGTGGGTTGCCCCATTCAGACATGCCCGGGTCACAGGTTGGTTGCCACCTCACCGAGCCTTTTCGCAGGCTTCCACGTCTTTCATCGCCTCTGGCTGCCTAGGCATCCACCGTATGCGCTTCATCGCTTGACCATATAACCCGAAGGGGTCTCACCCATCGGTGGGTCGCGATGACACAACGTCGCCGGATACGCTTGAGCGTATCTTGCATTCTTTCCAAAGAAAGAACTTGTCAGCATGATGTGCATTGTTAAAGAGCAGACTGTTCGAAAACAGTGATAATTCCTCGTCGTCGACGCTGCTTGACGAAGCCTTATCACTACTCACGATGGATCGCGATAACCGATGGGGGAGAATGGTGGAGCCAAGCGGGATCGAACCGCTGACCTCCTGCGTGCAAGGCAGGCGCTCTCCCAGCTGAGCTATGGCCCCATCGAATGGTGGGTCTGGGCAGACGCGAAAGACCCCGGCGCCCTCACCCTCCTCTTTATTTCACCCCAGTGGGGGCGCTCTCACCCACTGAGCGAGAAGAGTGGTGGGTCTGGGCAGACTCGAACTGCCGACCTCACCCTTATCAGGGGTGCGCTCTAACCAACTGAGCTACAGACCCGCAGGTCCCGCTGGGCCTATACCCCAACAGTCTTTGCTCTATCTGATCAGGTAATTCAGTGTGGGCACTTGCCGGGCAAGGCGGTCATCGGTTAAGGAGGTGATCCAGCCGCAGGTTCCCCTACGGCTACCTTGTTACGACTTCACCCCAGTCATGAACCACACCGTGGTGATCGCCCTCCTAAGTTAGGCTAACCACTTCTGGTGCAGTCCACTCCCATGGTGTGACGGGCGGTGTGTACAAGGCCCGGGAACGTATTCACCGTGACATTCTGATTCACGATTACTAGCGATTCCGACTTCACGGAGTCGAGTTGCAGACTCCGATCCGGACTGAGGCCGGCTTTCTGGGATTGGCTTCACGTCGCCGCTTCGCAACCCTTTGTACCGGCCATTGTAGCACGTGTGTAGCCCTACCCGTAAGGGCCATGATGACTTGACGTCGTCCCCACCTTCCTCCGGTTTGTCACCGGCAGTCTCCCTAGAGTTCCCGACCGAATCGCTGGCAAATAGGGATAGGGGTTGCGCTCGTTACGGGACTTAACCCAACATTTCACAACACGAGCTGACGACAGCCATGCAGCACCTGTCTCTGCGCTCCCGAAGGCACCCCGAGATCTCTCTCGGGTTCGCAGGATGTCAAGGGTAGGTAAGGTTCTTCGCGTTGCATCGAATTAAACCACATGCTCCACCGCTTGTGCGGGCCCCCGTCAATTCATTTGAGTTTTAACCTTGCGGCCGTACTCCCCAGGCGGTCGACTTATCGCGTTAACTGCGCCACCAAGTCCTCAAGGGACCCAACGGCTAGTCGACATCGTTTACGGCGTGGACTACCAGGGTATCTAATCCTGTTTGCTACCCACGCTTTCGCACCTCAGTGTCAGTGTCAGTCCAGAAGGCCGCCTTCGCCACTGGTATTCCTCCCGATCTCTACGCATTTCACCGCTACACCGGGAATTCCACCTTCCTCTCCTGCACTCTAGCCTGCCCGTTCCGGATGCCATTCCCAGGTTGAGCCCGGGGCTTTCACACCCGGCGTGACACGCCACCTACGCGCGCTTTACGCCCAGTAATTCCGATTAACGCTTGCACCCTCCGTATTACCGCGGCTGCTGGCACGGAGTTAGCCGGTGCTTCTTCTGCGGGTGATGTCGCTCGTGGCGGCTATTAACCACCACGCCTTCTTCCCCGCTGAAAGTGCTTTACAACCCGAGGGCCTTCTTCACACACGCGGCATGGCTGGATCAGGGTTCCCCCCATTGTCCAATATTCCCCACTGCTGCCTCCCGTAGGAGTTCGGGCCGTGTCTCAGTCCCGATGTGGCTGATCATCCTCTCAGACCAGCTACGGATCGTCGCCTTGGTGAGCCGTTACCTCACCAACCAGCTAATCCGACATAGGCTCATCCAATAGTGCGAGGCCAAATGGTCCCCCGCTTTCCCCCGTAGGGCGTATGCGGTATTAGCCTGGGTTTCCCCAGGTTATCCCCCGCTACTGGGTAGATTCCTATGCATTACTCACCCGTCCGCCGCTCGCCACCAGAAAGCAAGCTTTCCGTGCTGCCGCTCGACTTGCATGTGTTAGGCCTGCCGCCAGCGTTCAATCTGAGCCATGATCAAACTCTTCAGTTAAAAGCTTGATAGTCCTTGCCTTCCCCAACGGGAAGAAGCGGACCAATCTCGGTTCAAGTCAAACGTCTCTTGACGAGTCGCTTGTCTTGCATAAGAGATAACACCCCTCACGCCAACAAGCGCCCACATGAATTACCTGATCGATTGTTAAAGAGCAGCTGCTGCAACCAGGGTGGCCTCAGCAGCGGATGCGTACTTTACGACCCCAAACGATAAAATGCAAGGCCTATTTCGAACTTTGCTAAGCCTCGTATTTCAGATCGTCCTCTAACCCCAGTCTAGGCAACGACTGATGCAAAAGCATCTTGACAAAGTGCATGGATCGAAAAGCACCTCAAGTAAGAATACTTATTATTTAAATCTCCGGGAATCGCTTGTTTTAAGGGCCACCGATGATTTTGAACCGCCCCGCGTATCGCGGAGGCCCGTTAGTTTAAGTCACGCTGCCATAGCGGCCTGACTGTTAAGTTGCCGATAGTAGTTTGCCTCAGCTTCTGCCGGCGGGATATACCCCAGTGGCTCCATCAGCCGTTGGTGGTTGAACCAAGATACCCATTCCAGCGTCGCCAGCTCAACGGATTCCATGGATTTCCAGGGGCCGCGCCGGTGGATCAATTCTGCTTTGTACAAGCCGTTGATGGTTTCAGCGAGGGCGTTATCGTAACTGTCGCCTTTGCTGCCTACCGATGGATCGATGCCTGCTTCGGCCAGGCGTTCCGTGTAACGGATCGACACATACTGTGATCCCCTGTCGGAGTGATGAATCAAGTCCTCTGACTTGTCGGGCTGACGGGCGTAGAGTGCCTGCTCCAGAGCATCGAGTACGAAATCCGTGTTCATCGTGCGACTGACGCGCCAACCCACAATATGGCGGGCGAAGACATCCACAACGAAAGCCACATACAACCAGCCTTGCCAAGTGGAAACGTAGGTAAAGTCCGATACCCAGAGCTGGTCCGGACGGTCGGCGACAAACTGCCGGTTGACCCGATCCAGCGGGCACGGCACTGACTGATCCGGGACGGTGGTACGCATCGTCTTGCCGCGACGGGCACCCTGAAGGCCCAGAAATCTCATGAGCCGTTCCACGGTACAGCGGGCCACAGGGATGGCTTCCCGGTTCATCTGCTTCCAGACTTTATCGGCACCATAGACCTTGAGGTTGTCATTCCAGACACGCTTGATATGCGGTATCAAAACCTCGTCGCGCTTGACCCGGTCACTGCGTCGTGCCGGATTGCGCTGCCGGGCCGCATGACGCCGGTAGGCCGACGGGGCAATCTGCAATACTTTGCAGATCGGCTCGACCCCGTAGGTATCCCGATGCTGATCAATGTAGGTGTTTACGACTTCAGCTTGCGGTCGAGCTCCGCCTGGGCGAAAAAAGCGCTGGCCGTGCGAAGGATGTCATTGGCGCGCCGCAATTCCTTATTCTCACGCTCCAGGTCCTTCATGCGTTGTGTCTCGGCGGTGGTTGTTCCAGGGCGCTCACCGATATCGATCTGGGCACGCTTGACCCATTCCAGCAACGTTTGTGGTACACAGCCAATCTTGGGGGCTATAGACTCCACAGCCGCCCACAGCGACGGGTACTCGTCACGATGCTCCTGCACTAGCCGGACAGCGCGCTCTTTAACCTCAGGGGAAAACTTGTTTGACTTGTTCATGGCTCCATTCTCTCAGATGCTGGAGCCTCCTCAAAACCCGGGGCGGTTCAATTTCTCGAATTCAGACCTGTGCCGGTGGTGACTCCAAGTCTCTACATAATTGAACATTAGAATCCTTCTATAAATTTTGAATGATGTCTATCGTCAGTGCCCCTTGCCGTGTGAAGGCAATAATGGAATCATGCGAACGATTTCCACTTAGTCGCTTATTTAAGCCAAGGAGGCAGGATGTCGGCGGGTTTAAGGCGTTTCCTACTAGTTTTCAGCTTACTACTAATAAGCATCACCAACCTTGCCGGCGCTGATGAGCACAAGGTATTCGGCTGGGTCGAAAAGGCTACCATCGAGCCTTGGGGCGTCGAGGTGAAGGCCAAGCTCGATAGCGGTGCTCTGACCTCTTCTCTCGATGCCCGAGACATCGAAAGCTTTGAGAAGAACGGTGAGGAATGGGTTCGCTTTCGTCTAAAACTCGAGGATGAGGCAAACAATGAGCGATTCACGGAAACCGTGGAGCGAAAGGTACAACGTGACCTTACGCTACGCGGCGCCGGCGGCAAATCCCACCGCCCCACGGTGTTAATGAATCTGTGCATTGACGATACCCTTTACGAGGAGGAATTCAGCCTGCGCAGCCGTAAGAAAATGCTGTATCCAGTGCTTTTGGGAAGACGCACTATTTCCCATTTAGGCCTACTCGATGTGGAAAAAACATTTCTGAGCGAGCCAAGCTGCGACGAAAACACGCCAATCGTTCCTTACCAGCCTGAGAAAAATGACTAGGCTCGTATTATTAGACCATTCCTTCCTCAATTGAATTTGATGCGCCAAGCGGCGTTTCTCGCTGCTGGCGCTCATATTTCCCATGACGAACTTCCCTGGTAATAATACAAATTCGTTGTTCGCTGTCCGAGCTTAAAGGCATGGTGGAATGTTTCGGCCTGTCAGCCAGCACAAGCCAGAGCATGAATATCTCACCATCCATCTTCACGTGCATTCATGGAGGCAAGCGTGCCCAAGACACGTTTTATACTTCTGACGACATGGCTGTTGTTAGCTTCGCTGTTTGTCGGCTCTCTGGCCTATGCTCAGCAGAGTAGCCCATCAACCACCGACGCTCCTACCTACTCAACGCTGGCTGATCTCCTGGAAAACGAGCAGTCGCGGGCAAAAATTATCGGTGAGCTGCGTCGACTGGCGGAACAGTCGCCAAACGTAGCCGCTGCCACCCCCACGGTCGAGGCGGCAGAACAGGTTGCTTCCGCGAAAGATGATGCCGGCGAATCCCTGCCCAGACAGGTAGCCGCCGCGACCCGCTATATCGCCGGGGATATCGGCGACCAGGTCACCGATCTTGCCGACCTGATGGCCGATCTGGTCAGCGGTGACGCCAAGAAAGAAGCAGACCGCTTCAACCCCTCGACCTTCACCACCGCCGCCATCAACCTGACCATCGTGATCGTGGCGACCTTTGCCCTGTTCTTCGTCCTTCGTCGCCTGACGCGACGGCTTTATCTGGCGTTGAGCCATTGGTCACGGCATGGCACGGGGCGCACGGAAATTCTGCGCGTCCTCGCCGCCGTTGCCATCGCCGCACTGATTGACGCCGCCATCGTGGGGCTGGCTTATATCGGCGGCAACCTACTAGCCACTTTCGTACTAGGCGAGAGCGGCGAGCTTTCGACCCAGGCCTCGCTGTTTCTCAATGCCTTCCTGGTCATCGAGCTGATCAAGGCCGGGCTACGGATGCTGTTTGCCTCCCGCTACGAAGGCTTGCGACTCCTGACAATTTCCGCCGCCGAAGCCTCCTACTGGAATCGGTGGATGGCACGACTGGTAGGCCTGGTCGGCTATGGCCTGCTGGTAGTGGTACCGCTGATCAATGTCTACCTCTCTACCACTCTCGCCCGAGGCGTCAGCACCCTGATCATCCTGTTCGCTTTTTTCTATGCCATCATTTTTGTTTTCAGAAACCGTTTACGGGTACGTCGTGGTCTCGAGGCCATGGCCAGGCGCGGTACCATGAGCGCTTCCAAGGTGGTGCTTCGGCTACTTGCCCATATCTGGCACTGGCTGGTGATCCTTTATTTTCTGGTCGTGCTGGCACTGACCATGGTGCGTCCCGAGGAAGCCTTGCCTTTCGTTACCCTGGCCACTCTCGAGAGCATGCTGATCATCGGCGCGGGCATACTGCTTTCCAAGCTGCTGACTCAGGTAATCGGGCGATATATCCATCTCCCGGAAAATATCCGTCAGAAGTTTCCGTTGCTCGAGCGTCGACTTAACTCCTACATCCCCAACCTGCTGCGAGTCATTCGAGTATTGATTCTCATCGTCACCATCATGCTGGTAGGCAACGCCTGGAATCTGTTCGACCTGGCCGCCTGGTACGCCTCCGATACGGGACATACCATCATCGGCAAGTTCCTCAGCGTTCTCACTATCATCGTCGTGGCTCTGATGTCCTGGCTGGTGCTGGCCAGCCTTATCGAACATTCACTATACGGCAAGGGTCGCAAAGGCTTGCCTTCCGCCCGCGCCCAGACGCTGCTTGGACTATTTCGCAACGCTCTGGCCATTACCCTCATCACCATGACGACGATGATCGTGCTGTCGGAGATCGGCATCAACATTGGACCGTTGATCGCTGGCGCCGGGGTTCTGGGTCTTGCCATCGGTTTTGGCGCCCAGAAGCTCGTACAGGACATTATCACCGGCATCTTTATTCAGATCGAAAATGCCATGAACACTGGCGACGTGGTAACGGTAGGCGGCATCACCGGCACGGCGGAGCGCCTGAGCATTCGCTCCGTGGGTATTCGCGACCTCAATGGCACCTACCATATCGTGCCGTTCTCGAGCGTCGATACCGTCTCCAACTACATGCGGGAATTCGCCTATCACGTGGGCGAGTATCGTATCGCCTACCGCGAAAATATCGACGAAGCCATCGTGCGGCTAAGGGAAGCTTTCGACGAGCTTGCCAATGAAGAGGAGTACAAGAAAGATATTCTCGACGCGCTGGAGGTTTCCGGCGTCGTCGCCTTGGCGGATAGCTCCGTCAACATTCGTGTGCGCATCATGACCACACCGGGCAATCAGTGGGCAATCGGGCGCGCCTACAATCGCCTGGTCAAGATGCATTTCGAAGCGGCGGGTATCACCATCCCCTATCCTCAATCCACGCTGTATTTTGGTGAGGACAAGGAAGGCAAGGCCGCTCCCGCGCGAGTGCGAATCACTTCTCGGCCACGACCAAGTCACGAGGACGACAAGGACTACAGCGAGGACCCCAGATCCCAGCCCAACCCCAAGTTCAAAGGCGATTTCCCCGATCCCGACGAATAAAAACCTGAATCAGATTCTTTGCTCTACACATTTCAGGCTGCCCGCGGGCAGCCTTTTTATCCTGAAGTGCCGATAGGGCGGAAACACAGAGCAAAAAGAACAGAATATCGGGATAGGGGGGAACCATGAGGCTCCGCCCCTCCCACACCACCCGGCATGCGGGTCCGCACCGGGCGGTTCGAGAAGTTGAGGTTATGAGAGTCTTGGCACACCCCGCCGATCGAAGTAGGCAACCGTCAACACGTTGTGGATAGCAGACAGACTGTTGTGCCACCAGCGCCGGCTCAGAGCCGCTACCGATTGTGCCACCCAGGGATCCGCGCCCATGCGCACCAGCTCCCGATAGATCGTCTTGCCCCGTCGCCACTGCTTGAGCTGCATGGCTCTCAAGCGCCGGCGTATCCACGCATCCAGCGAGCGCCAGATACGGGGGGGGTCTGCGACAGCTTGAAGTAGCCTTTCCATCCCAGTAGATAGCTCCGGAGTTTCTCCACCCCTTGCTCAATGCTGCGCCCTCCAGACCGTCGGGGCAGTTGCCTGACCCGCAGCTTGAACGCTTGCAACGCCTGCGCAGCGACCCCGCGGCGAACGTCGCCGTTCGGACCCTGCCATAGCGTATAGCCAAGGAACTTGCGGCCAACCCCGCTCGTCACTGCACTCTTGGCTTCATTGATCACCAAGCGCAGTTTGTCGTAGCAGCGCCGTAGCAACAGCATCACCCGCTCTCCTGCCTGCTGACTGCGCACGTAAACGTTGCAGTCATCGGCGTCTCGGGCAAAGCAATGTCCCCGGCGTTCCAGCGCTCTATCCCCCTCGTCCAGCAGGACATTGGCCAACAACGGTGACAGCGGCCCGCCTTGTGGCGTGCCCTCGTGCCGATCCATGACCATGCCTCCCTCCATGATGCCCGCGTTCAAATACGCACGAACCAGCCGGATAACTCCGCGGTTGTTTACGCGCTTCCTCAGGCGGTCGATCAGGATGTCGTGATTGACGCGATCAAAGACCTTCGACAGATCCACGTCCACCCCAATGTGACGGCCTTGCTGGACATATCGCTGTGCGGCCAGAACGGCATCGTGGGCTCGGCGACCCGGGCGAAAGCCGTAGCGGTGCTCGCTGAAGATGGGATCAATCAGGGGTTGCAGCACTTGCAGCAGTGCTTGTTGAATCAGACGGTCGGTGACGGTGGGTATGCCCAGTTCCCGTTCACTGCCGTTCGGTTTCGGGATGCCTACCCGACGAACAGGTTGTGGCCGACAGGATCCGTCCAGCAGTTGCTGGCGAACCGTCGGCCACGTCCATCGCAGGTATTCAGCGGGCTGGGCAATGTCCAGCCCGTCAACACCCGCCGACCCTTTGTTGGCCTTTACGCGCTTCCATGCCCGTTGCATATTCTCTCGTGCGAACGCCTGCTCCAGCAGGTTTCGCCCTGCGCCTTCCGATTCTCGTCGCGGGAGTCCTGTTTCATCGCTGATCGCACCCGACAAGGTTTCACCTTCCCGTGTTGCGACCCGCCCCGCCAAGGCGGACGTCTGATGCCTTACAGTGCTCATCGTCAAGTCGTTTGACGCGCCTTCTCGTTCGGCCCTTCGCTCCATGATGGCAGCTACTATGGCCTCTGCTGACTTCTCGCTCCGTGTTGCCACGTCGCCCTTTCAGGCATGAGGCGAGATCTCCCCGGGTAAGAACACACTCCTTCACCGCACAACCGCCGGATATACACCACCTCGCTTTGGCCACAAGAGCTTCGCGACTTCTTGCCCGCTCACCCTGCTTGGCAGTGCCTCATATCCGATTCTTGTTCATCGGCTCACGGTTTACGCTCCACGCTTCCTCCCCACGGTCGGTCGCCCTTCCGCCGTTGCACTTCACTTCGTTCGCTGTGGCCAGCTTACGGGAGGACTTGCACCTCCAGGAGTGCGCCCGTGCCGGGCGCACAAAAAAAGGCGCCTCGAAGGCGCCCAGGAGAGCAAATCGGATCAGCGGTTATCGTCGCTGGGTTGCGGCAGCGCCGGCAGTGACTTGTCGAGCAGCTCCACACTCTGGCGATAGTAGAGCTGGCTCTTGTTGTGTTCACCCAGATTAGCGTAAAGCCTGGCCAACTCGGCGCAAACCACACCGCTGGGGCGCTGACGCTGGCTGGATTCGAAGTATTCCTGTGCCTTGCCCCAATAGGCATTACGTAGAGACAAGCGACCAAGAGTCAACAGCAGATCCGGATCGTTGGGACGCTCCTGAAGCCACTTCTCCGCATAGACCAGCTGGCGGGCCGGATCGACGCTGAGTAGCCCGTAGCGTAATACCAGACGCGTATCCCAATGCTCCTTGAGCGTATGACGCAATAAACGTTCAGCAATGCCCTCCTCGCCACCGCGCACCAATGCCTCGGTGTATAGCACTACCAGTTCCACATTCGTACGCAGGTGATCCGGCATATCCGCCCAGAGATTACGCACCCGCTCCACGTCATCCGGGTTGCGCCCGGCCTGAAGAATCAGTTCGCGATAGGCGCGCTGCTCCAGCTCGCGGCGCTCTTCGTCAGCGATCAACTGCTGGTTGGCCAGCCGCGGCAGTAGCCGGCGCAGACCGTCCCAATCGTTGACGCTGAGATAGGCCTGCTTGAGCTGCTTGAGCACCTGCGGATGATCCGGCAGCTGCTTGTCCAGGCGAGTCAGGGTCGCTATGGCCTCTTCGTACTGCTGGCGGTCGAGCATCAGCTGCGCCTGCATCATGCCTACTGCTGTATCCGCCCCTTGAGTACTCATGTGAGCACGCTTGAGCAAGGTATCCGCCTGGTCGTAGCGACCCTGATAATGGGCTGCCAGCGCTGCGGATAAATAGTTGACCAAGGGCGTACTGGAATCGTCCGCGGCCTTGACAAGCGATTTCTCGGCGCGTTTCCAGCGGCCTTCCGACATTGCCACCAGACCGCGCACGGTACGACGCATGGCATTGCGATTGCGATTACGGCTGTTCCACAGCTTGAGACGACCCACCGGATGGCGCAGACGAGCCAGTACGCGCAGCAAGAAATGCAGAATAAAGAAGACCGCCAGCAGAAGAATCAACCCAAACCAGAACGATGTCTGGAACGACCGATCTCCGACTCGCACCAACCAGTAGCCGGGAACGGTCTGCATCAGCTGACCGAACAGAGCGCCAATCGCCAGACCCAAGACGATAAGCAGAATCAGCTTTCTCATGGCTTATCTCCCTGGCCCGCTTGGGATGCCTGCCCTTGATTACCCTGCGATTCAAATCGTTTTTCGATGAACCGCGACAAGGCCTGCTGCGAGCCGCTGATATCCGGAAGTTCGGGACGAACCGCCTTGTCTTTCAGCTCGTTCAAACGTTCGAGAGCGGAACTGACCGCATCCTTGTCCGTGGCGTAATAACGATTCACCAAGGTAATCGCACTCTCGATGCTGGCTTCGTAAAGTTCCTCGTTTTCGTCGAGCAGCGCTAGCTGCGCCTGCTCCAGCTTCAATCGCACATTTTGGCGCAAATAACCTTCCTGATCCGGCGCGATCATGGCCTCCAACGCTTCATCATGACGCCGCACGGTCACCAGATCCTTCAGCTCGTTACCGAATTGAGAAAGCTGCTGCTTCCAGGAGCCGGTTGGCGGCGCCTCCTCGGCTTCCGGCGCTGGCATCTGATCGATGTCCTGCTTGAGCGGCAGCTTGGCCAGTTGCTCCTGCTGGGCGTCCAGCGCCAGATAGATTCCCGTGCGGTCGATTTCGGGAACGGAATCCAGCGCCGCCAGCTCGGAGGAAATCTCACGGCGAACCGCGGTCAGCGCCGGATTGTCCGCTTCTTGCAGACGCTTGTCTGCGGTACGCAGCAAAGCAGCCGACCCCTGAACGTCGCCTTCCAGCTCCAGGCGTTGATTGGCCAGGCGCAGCAGATAGGCGGCTTCCGCGTGCAGCCATTCCCGCTCATCCGGCTCCTGCTCCTTGGAAAGCTCCTCAAGCACCTTGTCCAGGGTGTCATTGACCTCACCGCGATAGTCTTCGAAGCCTTGACGTATATCGCTCAACGCCTGCTGACGCTGATTCGCCATGTCGTCTAGCTGTGACTGCAAGGAAGACAGGGTGTCTGCGTTGCGCTGCGCCAGCTCGGTCCCATCCGCGGCGTCGACCAGACTTTGCTGCTGCTGGCTCAGCCGCTGATTCAACTGCTGCCAGCCCCACCAGCCGGCGAGCAACACCCCGATTGCCAGCAGAATTACCAGCACCAAGGCGATGATGCCGGCCTTGCCACCTCCGCTACCCCCGCTTTGCGCGACGGTATTACGCGAAGGCGGAGGCGCACCGCCAATAGAGGATTTACCGGAAGCACCGGCGGTAGCGTCACCGCTGCTTTTTCCGGTGTCTGGCCTGGAGGAAGGCACGGAAGCGCTGGTCTTGGCCGGCGCACCTGCAGAAGCCGCTGGCGTAGATTTACTTTCATCCTTGGCGGTGGGGGACGAGGGGCTAATCGCATCCGCAGCAGCAGATTTATTTTGACCAGACTTATCCTGACCGGGCCTGTCCAGACCGGCTTCGGACTGCCCCGACAGGGGGGAGCCGGTTTTCTCCAACTGACTGGAGCGATCCTGATGGCTGGGCTTGCCGCCACGGCGCCCTCGGGATCGAGGGCGAGAGTCCTTGCTAGAGCTAGCCTTGCCTGACTCGTCCCGCGTCTTTTCGTGCGCTGCCTGGGCTGGCCGAGGCACGGAGTTTTCCGTCGCCGGTTGTGATTGACCGGCGTCGCTAGATGACGCCCGCTGTTCGTCCTGATCGTGTTGTTGCTTGCTCATCTATCGCTAGCCCTTTTCAAGATCATCATGATCGACACCTTTCAAGTCGCAGACTCTGGCTACCGCGATAGCCAAAGCAGCAGGCGTTGCTCCATCGGCGACATGACAGTCGACGAATCCAAGTCGTTCTGCCAGTGTAGCCAACCGACGACTGGAGACGATTAGCGGTTGGTTCAACGCCGTCTTTTTACACCATCCTGCCAGATGTTCGAGAATTTCGCCGCTACTGACTACCAGCGCCGCGTATTTTCCTGTTACCAGGCATTCGCCGGGTACGCCTCGCGGCTCCATCAGTACTCGTCGATAGAGTGCCAGACGCTCCACCCGAGCGCCACGCTGCGCCAACGTATCGCCCAGCAGCAGACGGCCGCCTTCTCCGGCCACCAGCAATATTCGCTGCTCGTCAAGCCGCTGCAAGGCGCTTAGGGTCAATAGCGCTTCGCTGGTATTTTCCAGTTCCGGAGGAGGGATACGCGTCTTTACTCCCCAGGCGTGATGCAAGACTTCCGCGGTGGCGGCGCCTACCGCATAAAACTCGATCCCCAGCGGCAACTGTGGCCAGTAATGCTCTACCGCTTCAACCAAGCAGCTCGCCGCGTAGGGACTGACCACCACCACCTTGTGAAACTGATCGAAGTTCAGCCAGACGGCACGCTCTTGCGGCGTTTCCGCCAGACGCTCCTGACGCATGACCTCGAGAATCTCGACCTCGGCACCCAGCGCGGCAATCGCCCGGGCAAGCGGCAGGCCTCGCTCGCCGGGGCGAGTGATCAGCACCCGGGGGCGCGCCGAATCGTTGCTGCGCTCAGTCATCAGCGCTCGCCGTAGACCTGCGCGAGAATTTCACCGGCGCCCTGCTCCAGCAGATCTTCCGCCACCCGGATTCCCAGCGCTTCTGGCTCGTCGGCATTTCCGCGAGCCTCGGCTCGCAGCACCCGGCTGCCGTCCGGATTGCCGACCAGACCGCGCAGCCAAAGGGTACGGCCCGCATCTTCGAGCAGCGCATGCCCCGCAATGGGAACCTGACAGCCGCCTTCCAGGCGCGTGTTCATGGCCCGCTCGGCGCGAACTCGCAGGGAGGTTTCAGGATCGTCAAGAGGCGCCAGCAGATCGATGAGCGCAGCGTTATCCTGCCGACACTCGATGCCCAGGGCGCCCTGACCGCAGGCGGGCAGACAGATTTCCGGCGGCAGTTCCGCAGCGATACGCTCGCCGAGCCCTAGACGTCTGAGCCCGGAAGTCGCCAACAGGATTGCCTCGAAATTGCCCGCGTCGAGCTTGCTCAGCCGTGTCTGGACGCTCCCTCTCAAGCTTAGCACCTCGAGATCCGGACGCGCCTCGCTGACCTGCAGGCCGCGACGCAGGCTCGAAGTGCCGACTCGCGCCCCCAAGGGTAGCTCGTCCAGGCTGGTGTAGCGATTGGAAACAAAGGCATCCGTGGGTTCCGCCCCGGCCAGGATCACCGCAAGCCCCAGCCCCTCGGGAAAATGCATCGGCACATCTTTCATGGAGTGCACGGCGATATCCGCGCGGCCGTCAAGCATCGCTTCTTCGAGCTCCTTGACGAACAGGCCCTTGCCGCCCACCTTGGCCAGCGGCGTGTCGAGAATCTTGTCCCCGCGGGTGGACATGGCGACCAGCTCCACCTCGAGCGTCGGATGCAAGGCCGTCAGCAAGTCGCGAATATGCTCGGCTTGCCATAGGGCGAGTAGACTCTTGCGAGTGGCGATACGTAGGGTCTTGATCCCAGGCACAATGATCTCCTGCGGGCGAAACGGGGGCTTGCCGACCGTCTCACCAAATGATTCGGGTAGGGGCATTCCGCCCCGCCAGGTTGCTGCATGATAAAGCACTGTCGGTAAGAGGAAAAATCCTCTTGCACAAAGCGCGGCCAGGCTGGCGGCGCATGGTCAGCCGCGCGGACTCTGGTACACTGCTCGGCCATACCTTTACGCTAGCAACTCAGGATGTCCAGTTCGATGACGACACCTACCAATCAATCCTGGGGCGGTCGCTTCAGCGAGCCCACCGATGCCTTCGTCGAGCGTTTCACCGCCTCCGTCGACTTCGATAATCGCCTGGCGCTTAACGATATTCAGGGCTCCATCGCTCACGCCACCATGCTAGCCCAGGTCGGCGTGCTGACGGATGAGGAACGCGATGCAATCCTCGCCGGCCTCAAGGAGATCCGCGAGGAAATTCAGGCCGGCGATTTCGAGTGGTCCGTGGCTCTCGAAGACGTGCACATGAACATCGAGGCTCGGCTGACGGAGAAGATCGGCATCACCGGCAAGAAGCTGCATACCGGACGCTCCCGCAACGATCAGGTAGCTACGGACATCCGCCTCTACCTGCGTGACGAGATTGGCGTGGTGGACGAAGAGCTGACGCGACTGCGCCAGGGCCTGATCGAACTGGCCGCCCGAGAAGCGGATACCATCATGCCCGGCTTCACCCACCTGCAGACCGCTCAGCCGGTGACCTTCGGCCATCACCTCCTGGCCTGGCAGGAAATGCTCGCCCGGGATCAGGAGCGTCTGCGGGACTGTCGCAAGCGAGTCAACGTGCTGCCCCTGGGCGCCGCGGCGCTGGCGGGCACCACCTACCCTATCGACCGTCACGTCACCGCGGAGCTGCTCGGCTTCGAGCGCCCGGCGGAAAATTCCCTGGATGCGGTGAGCGATCGGGACTTCGCCATCGAGTTCACCGCCTTCGCCAGCCTCCTCCTGATGCATCTGTCGCGCATGAGCGAGGAACTGGTGCTGTGGACCAGCGCTCAGTTCGACTTCATCGACCTACCGGATCGCTTCTGCACCGGCTCCTCGATCATGCCGCAAAAGAAGAATCCGGACGTGCCGGAACTGGTAAGAGGCAAGACCGGCCGGGTCTACGGCCACCTGATGGGGCTGCTGACGCTGATGAAGTCCCAGCCTCTGGCCTACAACAAGGACAACCAGGAAGACAAGGAGCCGCTGTTCGACACCCTGGACACGGTGAAGGGTTGCCTCAAGGCCTTCGCCGACATGGTGCCGGCCATCGAGGCCAAGGCGGACAACATGCGTGAAGCGGCCCGCAAGGGTTTCTCCACCGCCACGGACCTGGCGGACTATCTGGTGCGCAAGGGCGTGGCCTTCCGGGATGCCCACGAGATCGTCGGCCAGTCCGTGGCCTTCGGACTCCGCGAGAAAAAGGATCTGTCGGACATGTCCCTGGAGGAACTCCGGCAGTTTTCCACCGCCATCGACGCGGACGTGTTCGAAGTGCTGACCCTGGAAGGCTCCGTGGCGGCGCGCAATCATATCGGCGGCACCGCCCCGGATCAGGTGCGGGCCGCGGCTCAGCGTGCCCGGGATGCCCTGGCCGCGCTGAAACCGCTCGGCACTCTCTCGCCGACTACCGACGAGGAGCGCTGATATGGCCCGGTTTGCATGGCTGATCCTGTGCGCTTTACTGCTGGCTGGCTGCGGTCAGAAAGGCCCTCTCTACATGCCGGATGATGAACAGGCGGCAGAGCGCTTCGATCCACAGGATGCGCTGCCGGATCCTGTTCAGAGCAGTTCTTCTCAAGACGGCTCTTCCCAGAACCGTTCTTCTGAGGACAGCCCCGCCGAGAAAGACGGCTCGACCAGTCAGAGCGAGAATTGAACATGGATCATTTCAACTATCGCAACGGCCAACTGCATGCGGAAGACGTACCGCTCGCCCAGGTCGCCGAGCGCTTCGGCACGCCCTGCTATGTCTATTCTCGGGCCACTCTGGAGCGGCATTTCCATGCCTTCGATCAGGCGCTGGGAGATCATCCCCACCTGATCTGCTACGCGGTCAAGGCCAACTCCAACCTGGCGGTGCTCAACGTGCTGGCTCGCCTGGGGGCGGGTTTCGATATTGTGTCCCAAGGCGAGCTGGAGCGCGTCATTCAAGCTGGTGGCGATCCTGCCAGGGTGGTGTTTTCCGGGGTCGCCAAGCAAGAAGGCGAAATGGCCCGCGCCCTGGAACTGGACATCAAGTGCTTCAACGTGGAGTCTCGAGCGGAGCTCAAACGCCTGAACGCGGTAGCGGGCAAGCTTGGCAAGCTCGCCCCGGTGTCCCTGCGGGTCAATCCGGACGTGGATGCTCGCACCCACCCGTATATTTCCACCGGTCTCAAGGACAACAAGTTCGGCATCGCCGCCAGTGAAGCCTTGGACGCCTATCGCCAGGCCGCCAGTCTCGAACACCTCGATGTGGTCGGCATGGATTGTCATATCGGCTCCCAGTTGACGGAACTCTCGCCGTTTCTCGATGCCCTGGATCGGCTGCTGCTGCTGATCGAGCGCCTGGAGGCGGAAGGCATCAAGCTCGATCACCTGGACCTGGGCGGCGGGCTCGGGGTCACCTATCGGGACGAAACGCCGCCGGCCCCGGCGGATTACGCCAAGGCCCTGCTGGAACGTCTCGCCGATAAGCGTGGCGCGCACAAGCCGCTGACTCTGCTCTTCGAACCGGGCCGGGCAATCGCCGCCAACGCGGGGGTGCTGCTGACCCGCGTCGAATTCCTCAAGCCCGGGGAAACCCGGCATTTCGCCATCGTCGACGCGGCCATGAACGACTTGATTCGTCCAGCGCTTTATCAGGCCTGGCAGGCAATTATTCCGGTAGAACAGCGATCATCCCAGGAAACGCAGCGCTACGACGTGGTAGGCCCGGTATGCGAAACCGGAGATTTTCTCGGCAAGGGCCGGGAGCTCGCCATCGCGCCGGGAGATCTGCTGGCGATACGCTCCGCCGGTGCCTATGGCTTCGTCATGGCCTCGAACTACAACAGTCGGCCTCGCGCCGCGGAAGTCATGGTGGATGGTGGTGAGGCCTATCTGGTAAGAGCCCGGGAGGCATTCAGCTTGCTATGGGCCGGAGAAGCCCTGCTGCCCGAATCCGCCGGCGCGAGTCATGGCGAGGATAGCTGAATGCTGCTGCACTTCACCAAGATGCATGGGCTGGGCAACGACTTCATGGTGGTGGACCTGATCACTCAGCGTTTACGGCTGCGTGACGACCAGGTACGCATCCTAGCGGATCGCCATGAAGGAATAGGCTTCGATCAGCTGCTGATCGTCGAACCGCCTACGGATCCGGACATGGATTTTCGCTATCGTATCTTCAACGCGGACGGCAGCGAGGTGGAGAACTGCGGCAACGGGGCGCGCTGCTTCGCCCGCTTCGTGCTGGATCAGCGCCTGACCCACAAGCGAGAGATTCATGTCGAAACTGCCGGTGGGCCGTTGATCCTGAAAGTGGAAAACGACGGTCGCGTGCGGGTAGACATGGGCGTGCCGCGCTTCGAGCCCGGCGCGTTGCCTTTCGAGGCAAACCGAGACCGGCCGAGCCATGACCTGATCGTCGACGGTGAAACCTTAGAGATCAGCGTAGTTTCTCTGGGTAATCCGCATGCGGTGCTGCGTATCGACACCCTGGGTGTGGAAACGCTGGACGACGCCCCGGTGGCTCGGCTAGGCCCGGCCATCGAGCGGCATCCGCGGTTTCCGAAGCGAGTCAACGTGGGATTCATGCATATCGTTTCCCGGCGGGAAATCCGCCTGCGGGTTTTCGAACGAGGCAGCGGCGAAACAAGAGCCTGCGGCACCGGCGCTTGCGCCGCCGTCGCGACGGGCATTCGCCAGGGACTGCTGGATGCGTCGGTGCAGGTTCACCTGCCCGGCGGCGAGCTGACCATCGACTGGGCCGGCGGCGAAAGCCATCTGTTCATGACCGGTCCAGCGACTCGCGTCTTCGACGGGCGTATCGTGATCAGCTAGACACCAAGCCGCCACCGGTTCGAGAATTATGCATCCTGCGAAAAAATCGTAGCGAGTTAAAACATCGGCATCGGGCTATAAACTAGTACTAGGCTGAAATCTGTCGGTATATAACTGTTGGTATACAACAGACACGTATCGGACGTCATACAACAACAGCCTGTCGTTCACGCAGCGAGGAATAGTATTCATGAGCCATGCCCAGGTTCCCGAGCCCCGCCAAACTCTTGACCCGGAGCAGGTGGCCCAATGGTTGGCGCGGCATCCAGATTTCTTCGTGGGCCGTGAAGGCCTGCTTCAGCAGTTTTACGTTCCTCATCCGCGAGCGCCAGGCGTCGTTTCACTGCTCGAACGTCTGGTCCACGACTTGCGAAATCGCGCGGAAGGCGCGGAGCTACGCCTCGAACAGCTGCTGGATTCGGCGCGCCATACCGAAGTGCAGTATCGGCGTACCCGAGAGCTGGTACTTGCCTTGATGGAAGCCCAGGACCTGGATGCGCTGGGCCAGGCGCTGGCCACGCAGCTCGCGGAGCGCTTTCAGATTCCTGCGGTGGCGTTGTGGACTCCTCGGGGCACCTCCCCCAAGGGAGCGCAGCCGACCCAGCCTCCCAGACATCATCTCGATGAGGACATCCAGCACCGACTAGTGGAGCTGCTCAACGGGCGAGCCAGCCGCTGCGTGCGCCTTTCTCCCAAGGATTGGCGCTGCCTGATTCCCCATATGGCACCGCCCACCACCACGGGCTCCGCGGCGTTGACCCGCCTGGCTCTCGGCGAGCCGCAAGGATATCTGATACTAGCCAGCCCGGATCCAGACCATTTCCGCGCCAGCCTGGATACCCTGTTCACCGAATACCTCGGCGACATACTGGCTCGTTTGCTGCACGGTTTCACCACTCGAACCCGGGGCTGAAGAGACATCTCGACAAGGGTTGCCACACGATAAATGACCATGACCGATACAGCTCAGCCTGATACCTCCCTGCGCGCAGCTCTGAGGTGCTTTCTCGAGGCGCTAGCCCGGGAACTCGGCCCGGCCACGCTGGCCGCCTACCATCGCGACCTGGCAAGGCTGTGCGATTTCATCGAACAGGCGGGCCTGTCCGATTGGCGCCAGCTCGATAGCGTACTGGTACGTCGCTTTCTGGGCCAGGAACGCGCTAGGGGCCTCGCGCCCAGAAGTCTGGCGCGCCGGCGGGCGGCGATTTCCCGTTTCGCAGAGTATCTGGTTCATGAGAAGGTTCTGCCTTACAACCCGGTTGGCTTGACTCAGGCGCCACGTCAGCCTCGTCATCTTCCGCGTCCGCTGGACGTGGATCAGCTGGCACGCTTTCTGGATACGCCGCACGACGACACCCCCCTGGCCCGTCGCGATCAGGCGATGCTGGAGCTTTTCTATTCCAGCGGCCTGCGCCTGGCGGAACTGGCGGCGCTGGATCTCCGACAACTGGAGCGGGTGCGGGTGCGGGTTGTCGGCAAGGGCGACAAGCCGCGTCAGGTGCCGGTAGGACGTCGTGCCCGTTCGGCGCTGGATGCCTGGCTGACGGTGCGTGGCCAGCTCGCCGACAGCAAAGAAAGTGCTCTATTCGTCGGCAACCGAGGGAAGCGCCTGAGCCATCGTGCCATTCAGCTGCGCCTTTGCGAACTGGCAAGGCGGCGCGGCCTGATGGAACACCTTCATCCTCACCGGCTGCGTCATTCCTTCGCCAGCCATCTGTTGGAATCCAGCCAGGATCTGCGCGCGGTGCAGGAGCTCCTCGGTCATAGCAATCTATCCACGACTCAGGTCTACACTCGGCTCGACTGGCAGCACCTGGCTGCCAGCTACGACAGCGCCCACCCGAGGGCGCGGCGAAAACCCACCCGCTAACTCAACCTACTCGGCGGACTACTCTTGAATCAACCATGCACACGTCATCCTCTTCCACGCCACTGAAGGCACTGACCTTCGATCTCGATGACACCCTCTGGGACAACAGCGGGGTCATGGAGGCCACGGAGCACGGCCACTATGCCTGGCTGGACAAGGCGTTGCTGGAGGAGCTGCTACCGGATAACGACCTGACGGATCCGCTTGCTCTGGGTCGTTTTACCGAGCGTTTCCCGCTGAGCGCCTATCAGGCACGCCGCCGTGAGGTAGCCGGTCGAGAGCCGCTGCGCCGCGGCGATTTCACCTGGGTACGCCGACAGAGCCTGTTGGAGCTGCTGGAGCAGCACGGGCTGCCCCGGCAGACGGCGGAGTACTGGGCGGGCGCCGCCATGCACCGCTTCATGACGCTGCGCCACGAGCTCACACCCTATCCGGAAGTCGACGCCATGCTCGCAGCGCTGAGCCAGCGTTACCGCCTGGGCGCGATCACCAATGGCAACGTCGAGCTTGCTCGTCTGCCCTTGGCCAGGCACTTTGACGTCTCCATCGCCGCTGGAGAAATGCTCGCTCCCAAACCGGATCCCAGGCCCTTTCTGGCCGCCTTGGCGCGCTTGGCCAGCCGCCCCAGCGAAGCGCTGCACGTAGGCGATTCCTGGCAGCATGACGTGCTGCCGGCCCAGCGCCTGGGCATGCGCGTGGCCTGGATCGATATCGACGGGGAAGCGCCGACCCGGCTGCCGCGCCAGGTGTACCGCCTGGACCACGTTCGTGAACTGCCGACGCTGATCGAATGGATGAACGGAAAAAACTGACTAGCGCTCTGCCAGCAGCCAGGCATCCAACTGCGCCCTGGCTTCTACCACGCCCTCACGCTTGAGGGATGAAAACAGCTGCACGCTTACCAGATCCTCCCATTCACGCAAGCGACTTCTCACCTGGGCAAGCGACGTACTGGCGGGGCCGCGCTTGAGCTTGTCTGCCTTGGTCAGCAGGATCCGCACCGGCAGCTCTTTCTGATCCGCGAAACCCAGCAGGGTCTCGTCGAACTCGGTCAGCGGATGGCGAACGTCCATGACCAGCACCAGGCCGCGCAAGGATTGACGCCGCTGCAGATAATCCGCCAGATGGCGCTGCCACTCACGTTTGACCTGCTCCGGCACCTTGGCGTAGCCGTAGCCGGGCAGATCCACCAGACGCAGATTTTCATCGCCCGCCAGACTGAAGAAGTTGATCAACTGAGTACGGCCCGGGGTTTTCGAGGTGCGCGCCAGCGCTTTCTGTTGGGTCAGAGCGTTGATCGCACTGGATTTTCCCGCGTTGGAGCGACCGGCGAAGGCCACCTCCGCTCCGCTGTCCGGCGGACACAGCGCCAAGGTGGGAGCACTGACGAGAAAGCGGGCGGTGGGATAGTTGAGGCCCATCGATTCATTGAGACGTGACATGAAGGCAAGGTATCCTGACAGGTTCCGGTAGACGGGCTTGATAACGACATCCACCAGTGGCACTTGGACGCGGGTGGACCACGACGGATTCCCGTTGCCACAGGGATTCGCTATACTACAATGGCTTTTTTGACCGCAACTTGGGGTGAACAAGTGTACCATCACGCCCGCGCTGGCGACGAGTCGTCGACATCTCGCTGTTTACCCCACGGCTGGCGCAACCAATAAACGATATAGCGGATTAGCGATGAGAAAGTTACTGGCAAGCTTGGCAATCATTCTTGGCGCCGCTGGCGTGGCGCATGCACAAACTCAAGGCGATCCCGCCGCCGGCAAGGAAAAGGCTCAGGCCTGCGCCGCCTGCCACGGACAGCAGGGTATCAGCGCTCTGGGTACCTTCCCCAATCTTGCTGGACAGCAGGCCACCTACTTGGCCAAACAGATTCGTAACATTCGCGATGGCGAGCGCGTGGTTGCCCAGATGGTCGGTCAAGTCGATGACTATTCCGATCAGGACGCCGCAGACGTCGCCGCCTACTTCGCCAATATGGAGGCCAACCTGGGCCAGGTGGAAGCCGAGGAAGAGGTCGTCGAGCGCGGTCGCGAACTCTATCGCGCCGGCGACCGCGCCAAGGGCATTCCCGCCTGCGCGGCGTGTCATACGCCTACTGGCGAAGGTATCGGTACCGCCGTTTATCCCGCCCTTTCCGGCCAGCATCCGGAATATGCTGTCTCGACCCTGGCAGCCTTCTCCAAGGGCGAGCGTCATAACGACCCCAATGCCATCATGCGCAATATCGCCTCGAAGATGAGCGAAGCGGACATGGAGGCAGTATCCACCTACCTGTTGGGACTACATTGATCGATATCGATCAGCGCGCTGACTGCCTTGATAATAAGGAATCGTTGTAATGTACAAGTCACTGATCGCCCTGTTCGCCGGATTGAGTCTTAGCGGCCTTACCTTGGCTGCAGCTCCGGTGGCAGGCCAGGACTACGAGGTTCTCGACGAGCCAGTATCGACCCAAACTGGAAAGGAGCGGATCGAGGTCACCGAAGCTTTCTGGTACGGCTGTCCTCATTGCTACAATCTCGAACCGATGATCGAGTCATGGGCAGAGGAACTGCCTGAAGATGTCACCTTCACACGTCTGCCCGCCACCTTGGGCGGGGCCTGGAACAAGCATGCGGTGGCATTCTATGCGGCCAAGGAGCTGGGCATCCTTGACCAGGTTCACGAGGATTTCTTCAAGGCGATACAGGACGAAGGACGCAAGCTGACGGAAGTGGACGATATTGCAGCTTTCTTTAGCGATTACGGCGTCAGCGAGGAGCAGGCCCGCGAAATGCTGACCTCTTTTGGCGTCAAGAGCCAGGTCAACCGGGCACACGCTCGTATCCGCGCCTATAAGCTGATGGGTGTGCCGGCGCTGATCGTCGACGGTCGCTACGTGATCACGCCATCCAAGGCCGGCAGCCTCGAGAACATGCTGATCATCGCCGACGCTCTGGTTGAGGAAACTCGCGAGGAAAGGAGCCAATAAGTGAGCGGTACCCCTGTGTCGAGTATCGATCAGGGCCATCTACGGCTGCTGACCTTCAATCTTCAGGTAGGTATCCAGACTTCCGCTTATCATCATTACTTGACGCGAAGCTGGCAGCATGTGCTGCCCAATCCGCGGCGCAAGAATCGTCTGGATCTGATGAGTCAGGTACTGGGTGCGTTCGACATCGTCGGGCTTCAGGAGGCGGACGGAGGAAGTTTTCGCTCCGGTAACGTCAACCAGGTGGAATACCTGGCCCGGCAGGCGGGCTTTCCCCATCATTTTCAGCAGCTCAATCGCAATCTGGGTCGCGTCGCCCAGCACAGCAACGGTTTGCTGTCTCGACTCCGGCCGACTCAGATCGAAGAGCATCGCCTGCCGGGTGCTCGGGGGCGCGGCGCCATTCATACTCGTTTCGGCAACGGCGAGGACGCGCTGCATGTATTTGTCGCCCACCTGGCGCTCAGCAATCGAGGGCGGCTGCGTCAACTCGATTACCTGAGCAAGCTTATCGAGCCGCTGCGTCATGTCATAGTGATGGGGGATCTCAACTGCACTCAGGAACAGCTGCTGGCCCACGCGCCGTTTTGTGCTTCCCTGCCGCTGAACCCGATTCCACTTCCTCCCAGTTATCCGGCCTGGCAGCCGCGTCGCGCCTTGGATCATATTCTGCTTTCGCGCACGCTGACCGCCGAACGGGTTCAGGTGCTCGATCAGCTGTTTTCTGATCATCTGCCCATCGCCGTGGACGTACGCTTGCCGCCTACCTGTATCGAGGCGCTGATCAAGCTGTAAAGGCTTTTCGCCGCGCCTCGTTCCATTCTCCCGCTCAGGCTGACTGCCTTTTTCAAAGCGAGTCGCATATGCCCCCTCCCTCTCCCTTACCCAAGGTGTTTGCCCGGCTGGACAGTCTCAACGAGTGGCTTGGCAGAGGGCTTGCCTGGCTGCTGCTGGCGATGATGCTGGTGGAATTTTCCATCGTGGTGCTGCGCTATGCCTTTGATATCAACAGCAACCTGGCCCAGGAAGCGGTGATGTACAGTCATGCCACGGTTTTTCTGCTGGCGGCAGCCTACGCGCTGCGTCACGACAGCCATGTGCGAGTGGATATCTTCTATCGCGCGCTGTCGGTAAAAAAGAAGGCCTGGATCGATCTGCTGGGCACAGTATTTCTACTCATGCCGGTAATGATCTTCGTGGTGCTGTCGAGCCTGGGCTATGTCGGCAAGTCCTGGGGAATTCTCGAAGGTTCCTCGGAAGCCGGGGGCATTCCCGGGGTGTTTGTGCTCAAGACGTTGATTCCCATGTTCGGCGTCCTGATGATCCTACAAGGCAGCGTCGAGATCACTCGCAATGCTCTGATCATCGCCGGGCGCATCGCGCCACCCGCGACCGATGAGCATCTCGAGGAGCGACTGTAATGCTAGAATTCATGCCCTTGATGCTGTTCGCGGTTGTCTGCGTGGTGCTGATGGCCGGCTACCCGGTCGCCTTGAGTCTGTCCGGCACCGCCCTGGCCTTCGCCGGCCTGGGCCTGGGCCTGCAGGCACTGGGTATCGATGCCCATTTCGATCCGATATTCCTGGCCGCCTTTCCCAATCGCCTCTACGGCATCATGACCAACCAGACCCTGCTCGCGGTGCCGCTATTCGTGCTGATGGGCGTGCTGCTGGAAAAATCCAAGGTGGCGGAAACCCTGCTAGACGCCATGGCACTGCTGTTCGGCGCCTTGCGCGGCGGCCTGGGCATTTCGGTGACCCTGGTGGGCATGCTGCTGGCGGCCTCCACCGGCATCGTCGGCGCCACGGTGGTCACCATGGGCCTGCTCTCGCTGCCGACCATGCTCAAGCGCGGCTACAGCCCTACCCTGGCCACCGGCACCATCTGCGCCACCGGCACCCTCGGCCAGATCATTCCGCCTTCCATCGCCTTGGTGCTGCTGGGCGACGTGCTGTCCAGCGCCTACCAGCAGGCTCAGCTCGACATGGGCATCTTCAGCCCCAAGACCGTCTCCGTAGGCGATCTTTTCCTGGGCGCCCTGGTGCCGGGGCTGATCCTGGTGGTGCTGTATATTCTCTATGTAGGCATCATTGCCTGGCTCAAGCCCCAGATGGCGCCGGCGGTGGATCGTCAGACGCTGATGGAGGAAATCGGTCACCGAGGCAGTGTATTCACGCTGCTGCTCAAGGGATTGATACCGCCGATCCTGCTGATCGTCGCGGTACTGGGCTCGATTCTCGGCGGCTTCGCCACGCCGACGGAGGCCTCCGCGATAGGCGCCTTCGGCGCTCTGCTGCTGGCGCTGGCCTATCGGCGACTGGATATTGCCACGCTGCGAGACGTGCTGCGTGCCACGACCAGCGTTACCAGCATGGTGTTTTTGATCCTGATCGGCGCAGCGCTGTTTTCCCTGACGTTTCGCGCCTATGGCGGCGAGGAGCTGGTCACTCATCTCTTCGAGAACATGCCCGGCGGCGTAATCGGCGCGACCCTGATCGTGATGCTGGTGATCTTCCTGCTGGGCTTCATTCTCGATTTCATCGAGATCACCTTCGTGGTAGTGCCCATCGTCGGGCCGGTGCTATTGGCCATGGGCCTCGACCCGATCTGGCTTGGCATCATGATTGCCATCAATCTGCAGACCTCGTTTCTGACCCCGCCCTTCGGTTTTGCCCTGTTTTACCTGCGCGGTGTCGCGCCCGCCTCGGTGTCTACCGCCACCATCTACCGAGGCGTGCTGCCTTTCATCCTGATCCAGCTCGGCATGCTGGTGGCGCTGGCATTTTTTCCAGGTCTCGCCACCTGGCTGCCGGGCTGGCTGCAGTAATCCATCAGCCCGGGGACTTCGGCGCTCCGATGCCCGGATCGATCTTGACGGGGCCTCTTGCGGAGGGCCGTATGTCGAAATCGAAGATGGCGGTGGGCAGATACACCGTGGCGCAGGCATTGGGAATATCCACCACGCCGGAAAGCCGGCCTTCGATTGGCGCCGCCCCGAGCAAGAGATAGGCCTGCTCCGGACTGTAGCCGAACTTCGTCAGATAATTTATCGCGTGCAGGCAGGCCCGTTGATAGGCCAGATGGGAATCGAGATAGCGCTGTTTTCCATTCAGGGTCACCGAGGTGCCGGAAAACGCCAGCCACTCGGAGTACTGTGGCGCCACGTTGCCGGGCATGAAGATCGCATTCTCCGCCACGCCGTAGGTGTCCATGCCGCCCTTGATCAGATCCACATGCAGATCGATGAATCCCCCCATCTCGATGGCGCCGCAGAACGTGATCTCCCCATCTCCCTGAGAGAAGTGAAGGTCACCGACGGAAAAGTTCGCGCCGGGCACGAAGACCGGATAGAACACCCGGGTGCCCTTGGTCAGGTTCTTGATATCCTGGTTGCCGCCGTTCTCTCTTGGAGGTGCGGTGCGCGCGGCTTCACCGGCGACCCGATCGAATTCCTCGCCGCTCAGGGTGCCGAGAATGGCGTCTTTAGGCTCCGGCGGTAGCGCCAGGGGCGGTATCCGATGCGGATCCGTGGCGATCAGCTCGCCCTCTCGCGCATTCCACTTCGCCAAAAGCTCCGCAGAGGGAGCCGTGCCCATCAAACCAGGATGGATATTACCGGTGAAGGAGACCCCCGGCACGTGTCGCGAGGTGGCCACCTGGCCTCGAAAATCCCAGATCGCCTTGTAGGCATCGGGAAACTGGTCGACCAGAAAAGAGCCGCCGTTGCGCTTGGCGAAGATGCCGGTATAGCCCCATCCCTGACCGGCAAGTGGACCGCTGTCTTCCTGAGGAATCGGCCCCACGTCGAGAATATCGACGATAAGCAGATCCCCCGGCTGCGCGCCCTCCACCGCAATGGGGCCGGAAAGCACATGCACGCAGGACATGGGCGCATCGCGAATGTCGTCTGCGGAATCGTCGTTGCGAATCGCCCCGTCAAACCATTCCCGGCAATCCAGACGAAAGGTGTCGCCGGGCCGAATCTGCACCGCCGCCGGTATATCCGGGTGGTAGCGGTTGTGCCCGATGATCTTCTGATCGGTGAATTTCTTGCTGGAATCGAGAGGAAAGATTAGCTCAGGCATTGACTTACCCTCTTAATGTTGAAGGTGACGCGCAAGATGCACTCACCCTCGGGCCGCTCAAGGGCGGGGAAGGCGTCGGTGCTTGGGATTTCGCGTGATGCGGGCTTGGCCCTCCCGGCTGGGGGGAAGGCTGGAAACCGTCGCGGGATGATCGGCACTCGCTTGGGTACGCTCGATCGCGGTGCTGATTCCACGAGGAACCCGTGACACCATGGGTATGGAAAGAATGCGCGCCGCATCCTCGCCACATTGCGGACAGGGAATCAGTGAGGGAGCCGTACCCATTCGCATGCGTCTGTCGAAAGTGCCATGCGTCGTGCAACGATATTCGTAGGTAGCCATGCAACCTCCCTGATCCGACGGCGGCCTGCATGATGGTCTTATCAAGCAGTCGCTAACCAATATCTCCTTTCAACGTAGTACAAGCCTCGTGTATCTCCAGTAAACATGGGTAAGATTTCTTGCCTTGATCCATATCGTTTAGCCCAGCGGGGTGCCGCCCAGCGGGGTGCCGCCCAAAAGCTCCGCCAGCTCGATCATCGGCGCCGGATACAACCCCAGCAGGATGACCAGAAAGGCTACCGCCAGCACCACCAGCCCGCCGGCTCGGGTACCCCAGTCGTGGGGCGCATCCCGGCGCTGCATGCCGGGTTCGAGCATGAACAGGGTCACCATGACCCGCAGATAGTAATAAAGCCCGATGGCGCTACCCAGGATGATACCGCCCACCAGCCACCAGCGCTGGGCTTCGACCCCCAGGGCGATGATATAGAACTTGCCGATAAAACCCGCGGTGGCGGGAATGCCCGCCAGGGACAGCATGCTGATGGTCAGCACCGCAGTGAGATAAGGGCGGCGCCAGAACAGGCCGCGATAGTAGTGCAGCGCCGCCGCGTCCTCGCCGCTGGTGGAACTCGACACCAGCGTGACCACGCCGAAGGCCGCCAGGGTGGTCAGTACGTAGGTGATGAGATAAACCCCGCCGGTTTCCGCCGCCAGGCCGTCGCCCACCACCAGCGCCACCAGCAGATAGCCGAAGTGAGCGATGGAGGAGTAGCCGAGTATTCGCTTGATATTGGACTGGGTCAGCGCCAGCAGGTTACCGATCACCATGCTGAGCAGAGCGAGTATCGCCAGCAGCGTACGGAGCCATTCCCCCTGGAAGGCCGGCACGTACAGCACCAGGCG
Organism: Pistricoccus aurantiacus; assembly: GCF_007954585.1. GTDB lineage: Bacteria > Pseudomonadota > Gammaproteobacteria > Pseudomonadales > Halomonadaceae > Pistricoccus > Pistricoccus aurantiacus. The sequence goes on along the minus strand of NZ_CP042382.1, from coordinate 1,052,772 downwards.
CAACAGCAGAAAGAACACCGCGACCTTGCTGGCAGTGGCCAGGAAGGTGGTCGCCGGCCCCGGACCGCCTTCATAGACGTCCGGAGTCCAGAGGTGAAAGGGCACCACGGAAAGCTTGAAACCGAGCCCCACCACCATCAGGGCAATTCCCGCCAGCCCCCAGACGCCGGAAGTCTCGGTCAGCACCGTCATCAGCTCGTCCAGACGCAGTTCGCCGGTCTGGGCATAGAGCAGCGCCATGCCGAACAGCAGAAAGGCGCTGGCGGCGGCAGACAGGATCAAGTATTTGATGCCCGCTTCCAAGGAGCGACGCTCGCGAAACGAGTAAGCCAGCATGCCGTAGAGCGGCATGGACAGAAGCTCCAGACCGAAAAACAAGCTGGCCATGTGACGGCTCGCCGCGAGCACCAGGCCCCCGGCCGCGGCACATAGCAGCAGCAGATAGAATTCCTCACGGGCGCCCTCGAAGACTTCGAGATAGGCATGAGCCAGAATCGCGCAGACCAGCGTGGAGCCCAGAATCAGCATGCCGCCCATCATCGCGAGGTCATCGAAGGCGAGCAGCGGCGTATCCACCGGTGCAAGCTGCCAGGCCACGCCTTGCGCGACCAGCGCGAGCAACAGTCCCAGCACGGTGACTGCCACCGTCGCGGCATGTGCACGCCGCCAGGCGATGCCCAGCATCACCGTGATGGCGGTCGCCGCCACTAGAACCAGTGGCAGCAAGGCGACGAAGTGCGGATTGGTCAACATCAGCGGGTCTCCGTCAACAGGTCAGCGCCGGCGGGTGCCGTCGCGGTGATTTCAAACAGGCGTTGCACTTCCGACATGGCAGCATGGGTGGTATCCAGCAGCGGCTGGGGGTAAAGACCGAGCATCACCACCAGAGCGACGATCCCCAGCAGCATGCTGAACTCCCGAGCGTCCAACCCCGCCAGGGGTTTCTCGCTCTGGGCCGGGCCGTAGTGCACTCGCTGCATCAGGATCAGAGAGTAAACCGCCGCCAGTACCAGGCCGACACTGGCTAGAACGACTACCACGGGCGCCGTGGGAAAGGTACCGAACAGCACCATGAACTCGCCGATGAAATTGGCGGTGGTGGGCATGCCCAAGGAGGCGGCGACGAAGAACAGCGAGAAACCCGGCAGGCTGCCGAGCCGCCCCCACAGGCCGCCCATCTTGGGGAGCTCCCGGGTGTGCAGGCGCTCGTAGAGCTGCCCGCTGATGATGAACAGTCCCGCCGCGGAAAAAGCGTGAGCCACCATCAGCACCACTACCCCCTGCAGGGCCAGTTGGGAACCAGAATAGATGCCGATCAGCACGAACCCCATGTGAGCAATACTGGTATAGGCGATGAATCGCTTGAGATCCTGCTGTCCGCAGGCCAGCACGGCGCCATAGAAGATGCCCAGCAGCCCGAGCCCCATGGCCACGGGGGCGAAGTCCATGGACGCTTCGGGAAACAGCGGCAGCGCGAAGCGCAGCATGCCGTAGGCGGCGGTCTTCAGCAGGATGCCCGCCAGGTCGACGCTGCCGGCTGTGGGCGCCTGGGCATGAGCGTTGGGCAGCCAGCCGTGCAAAGGCACCACCGGCAGCTTGACCGCGAAGGCGATGAAGAAGCCGAGCATCAGCCAGAAGGAAAGCTGAGGGGAAAGCTCGGTGTTCAGCAGCACTTGGTAGCTGAAGGAATATTCGCCGGTGCTGGCGTGGTGGGCGAACACCAGCCCCAGGATGGACACCAGCATCAGAAGGCCGCTAGCCTGGGTATAGATGAAGAACTTGGTGGCGGCGCCGATGCGGGTTCTGCCCTTGGAGCCGCTATGACCCCACAAGGCGATCAGGAAATACATCGGCACCAGCATCATTTCCCAGAAGAAGAAGAACAAGAACAGATCAATGGCGAGAAACACCCCCACCACCCCGCCGAGAATCCACAGCAGGTTGAGATGGAAGAAGCCGATACGTCGCACGATCTCCTTCCAGGAACACACCACTGCCAGCACCCCGAGAAAGCCGGTCAGGGCGATCAGCACCAGGGACAGGCCGTCCAAGGCGAGATGAATCTCGATACCGAATCGCTCGATCCAAGGGATACGGTATTCCAGCGCCCACTGGGTCGCGGTGCCGTCCAGGGTCGGCAACCGAAAATCGAGCTGCCCCCACAGCCATAGGGGAATCAGCAGTTCGATCAGCATGGTGGCAAGCGCGATCCAGCGCGTGGGCGTGGCGCCCAGCCGCTCCGCCTGCCAGCACAAGAGCCCCCCGACGAAGGGGATCACAATCAGCCACACCAGTATCATAAGCGTTGCATCCCGTCTGCGTAGTCCGCGTTAAAGCGCATTCCCTTTTCCTCGAACCCATTACCCATGAATGCCTGCACCCTTGTTTCAGCCGCCGGCCAGGCTAGATTGCCAGCGCCAGGGTCAGCAGTATCAGCGTGGCCCCCAGCACCATGGAGGTGGCGTAGTGGCGCAGCTTGCCATTCTGAGTCTTGGCTGCCCCGACGTGCAGAATCTGCACCAGTCGCGCGAAGGCGCGGAAGATGCCGTCCGCAAGATCACTTTGCAGCAGCCAGACCAGGGCGCGATAAGGCCACACCACCAGGCCGTTGAACAGCGCGTCGAAGCCCCAAGCCCGGTTCCACAAGGTCCAGAGTCCGCCTCCAAGACCCTTGCGGGACACCCGCGAGAGCCATGCCCGCTTGGCCACAAACAGCCAGGCGCCCAGCAAGAGTCCCAGAATCGCCACGCTGGCGGCGACGATTTCCAGTATCAGATACAAGGATTCGTCGCCTTCCGCCGGCGCCGGCAAGACCCGTTCCAAGGGTAGATCGATCCAGGCGCCGAGAAAGGTCGAGAGCACCGCCAGCACCACCAGGGGCAGGCCATGGGCCAGGCCGCGCCCGGCCTTGGCGTGATGCGCGTTGTGACTCCTGGCTCGGCCATGGAAGATGCCGACAATCAAGCGCAGGGTGTAAAGCGAAGTCAGGAAGGCGCCAATCAAGCCCGCCAGCAGCAGCCAGGGGTGTCCGGTCACCAGCTCCTGCCAGAGAATTTCATCCTTGCTGTAGAAGCCGGCGCTGACCAGCGGCAGGGCCGCCAGGGCGGCACCACCGACAATAAAGCCCATGTAGGCCATGGGCAGTTTCCGCCATAATCCGCCCAGGCGGCGCATATCCTGCTCGTGATGACAGCTGACGATCACCGCCCCGGCGGAAAGGAACAACAGCGCCTTGAAGAAGGCGTGGGTCATCAGATGGAAGATCGCCGCTTCATAGGCGCCGGCGCCCAGCGCCAGGAACATGTAGCCGATCTGACTCATGGTGGAATAGGCCAGCACCCGCTTGATGTCAGTCTGAGCCAGAGCGGCGAAGCCTGCCATCAGCAGGGTCAGGGCGCCGATCACCCCGGTGGTGTAAAGCGCCACCGGCGCCAGTTCGAACACCCCGTGCATGCGCGCGATCAGGTAGACCCCGGCGGTGACCATGGTGGCGGCATGGATCAGTGCGGAAACCGGCGTAGGGCCGGCCATGGCGTCCGCCAACCAGGTATGCAGCGGCAACTGAGCGGATTTCCCTAGGGCGCCGCCCAGCAGCAGGAAGGCGGCGATTTCCACCATGACGTCGCCGCGATTCCAAAGCTGCGGCGCAAGCTCGAGGATTTCGGCGATATCCAGGGTGCCCAGACGAGCGAACAGCAGAAACATGCCGATGGCCAGGAATACATCGCCGATGCGGGTGATGATGAAGGCCTTGAATCCCGCCCAGCCGTTGGCATTGTCCTGATAGTAGTAGCCGATCAGCAGATAGCTGCACATGCCGACGCCTTCCCAGCCTAGGAACAGCAGCAGCAGGTTGTCCCCCAGCACCAGCAGCACCATGCTGAAGACGAACAGGTTCATGTAGGTGTAGAAACGGGTGATACCCTCCTCGCCCCGCATGTACCAGGCGGCGAACAGGTGGATCAGAAAGCCCACCCCGGTGATGATGCCGAGCATGGTCAAGGATAGCCCGTCCAGAGCCAGCCCGATGGTGGGCTGAAAATCCCCCACGGCGATCCAGGTCCAGAGGGTAACGTCCTGAGCCTTTGGATCGGCGGCAAAGCCCAGCGCCAGCAGTGCCGTGGCCAAGGCGGCCAGGCCTACGCTGCCCACCCCCACCAGACTACTGGCCCGATAGCCCAGGGTGCCCCGGGAAAAAGCCAGGATCAACGTCCCCGCCAGGGGCAGCAGAAAAGTCAGCGCAAGAAGCAGCGCCGTCGAAGGCAACGAAGTCGTCAGTTCCATTATCCACGCATCCTGCTGGCCGCATCGATATCCAAGGACTTGAAGCGATGCTGCAGTTGAATCAGCAATGCCAGTCCCACGCTTGCCTCCGCCGCCGCCAGGGTGATCACCAGCAGAAACATGGCCTGGCCTTCCGGCTGGTTCCAGCCGGTACCGGCGACGATGAACGCAAGCCCGGCGGAATTGAGCATGATTTCAAGACTCATCAGCACGAAGATCATGTTGCGGCGAAACATCAGCCCCGCCAGCCCCAGGGCGAACAGCACCGCGGCCAATACCAGACCGTGCTCCATGGGTACGCCGTTCATAGACCCTCCTCGCGTGCGGATTGCGGAACCGACTCGGCGCCCGCGCTGGTCGACGGTTTCTTTTCGCCGGCCTTGCGCCCCTCGGCGGGGGCGGAATACGGCGTCAATCGCCCCACGTGAGAGGCGGTCACCAGCGCTGCCAGCAGCAGCAGCGCCCCCAGCTCCACCACCAGCAGCCAGGGGCCGAACAGAGTCGTGCCGACGGCCTTGGCGGTCAGCGGCTCACCCTCGATCATCATGCCCGCGTCGCCGCGCCATAGCGTGCCGATCAGTGTCAACAGCAGGAAGGCGGCCAGCAGCGAGGGGCCCAGCCAGGTGCGTGGATTCAACCAGGCCCGTTCCTGGGCCACCGCCGCCTGCCCCAGATTGAGCATCATCACCACGAACACGAACAGCACCATGATCGCCCCGGCGTAGACGATGATTTCCAGGGCGCCGGCAAAGGGCGCGCCCAGGGAGAAGAACACCATGGCCACCGCCAGCAGCGATACCACCAGGTACAGCACTCCGTGCACCGGATTGGGATTGGTGATGACTCCCAGGGTCGCCAGCACCGCGACCAGGCCGCTCAGGTAAAACGCAAATTCCATGTCCTCTCCTTCAGTCGCCGATGGCGTGCCAGGTCGTTCAGGGCAGCAGGGTGGTGACGTCGATCGGTTCCGCCTCGTTCTGCGCTCGTCCCTTGTCCTTGCCGGCGATGGCCAGCCCCGCCACCTTGTAGAAGTGGTAGTCGTGATCCTTTCCCGGACCGCTGATCAGAAGATCCTCTTTCTCGTACACCAGCTCCTGACGGCGGTATTCGCTCATCTCAAAGTCCGGCGTCAGTTGGATGGCGGAGGTCGGACAGGCCTCTTCGCACATGCCGCAAAAGATGCAGCGAGAGAAATTGATGCGGAAGAACTCCGGATACCAGCGGCCGTCTTCCTTCTCCCCTTTCTGCAGGGAAATGCAGTCCACGGGACAGGCCACGGCGCACAAGTTGCAAGCCACGCAGCGCTCCTCGCCGTCCGGGTCCCGGGTCAGCACGATACGCCCGCGATAGCGCGGCGGCAGAGGCACCTTTTCCTCGGGATAGTTGAGAGTCTCGCGCTTGCGAAAGCTGTGCATGAAGATCATGCCCAGGGTGCGCAGCTGAGACCAGGTGCCTTTCAAGAGCCCCTTGTACATGGCGGTTGCTCCTTGTTTGACAGTCGCTTCAAGCCGGTGCGGTGAGCAGGATCACCGCACCGGTCACCAGCAGATTGATCAGGGTCAGCGGCAGACAGACGATCCAGCCGAAGGTCATTACTCGGTCATAACGCGGCCGAGGCAGCGCAGCCCGCACCAGGATAAACAGCATCAGAAAAATGCTGGTCTTGAGCATGAACCAGACGATCGGCGGCAGCAGCGGTCCGTGCCAGCCGCCGAAGAACAGGGTCACGATCAGCGCCGACACCAGCAGCATGCCGACGTATTCGCCGATGAAGAACATGCCGAATTTCATGCTGGAGTATTCGACGTGGTAGCCATCCGCCAATTCCTGCTCCGCCTCCGGCTGATCGAAGGGGTGACGGTGAGTTACCGCAAAACCGGCAATCAAGAAGTTACAGAAACCGAGGAATTGGGGTATCACGAACCACAAGCCCTCCTGAGCGTTGACGATCTCACGCATGTTGAAGGAGCCGGCGACGGCTACTACCCCCATCAGCGAAAGCCCCATGAACACTTCGTAGGAGATCGTCTGCGCGGAGGAGCGCATGGCGCCGATCAGTGCGTACTTGTTGCCGCTGGACCAACCCCCCAGCAGCACCGCGTAGACGTTGACACCGCCCATGGCCAGGAAGAACAGCAGACCGATGTTCCAGTCCGCCACGCCCCAGCCCGGGGTGATAGGAATGATGATGAAGGACAACAGCAGCGACGCCATGGCGATGGCGGGGGCCAGCACGAAGATCGGCCGATCCGCGAAAGGCGGTATCCAGTCCTCCTTGAAGAAAATCTTGATCATGTCGGCGATCAACTGCAGGGAACCGAAGGGACCGACTCGGTTGGGGCCGTAGCGATCCTGCCACAGGCCCAGCAGCCGCCGCTCTACCACGGTGAGTACCGCGCCGATGAGAACCGCCGCCAGCAGAATGACCAGCGCTTGAATCATGGCGATAGCGATCTCCACCACCGCCGGCGTCAACCAGTCCGGGCGCAGTGCGACCCAATTCATTAGCGTACCTCCTCGACCGCAGCGGCGGTATCGAGCACCTTGAGACGCCCGCGCTCGCCGTTGACGAACTCGCTGCTGACTCCCGCCGGCACGCTGACGATACCGCTGGGCAGCTGCTCGTCGCAGCGCAGCGGCAGAGTCAGGCGAGCATCCTCGAGCTCCAGCGTCAATGACGCGCCCTCCTCGACCCCCAGTCGCTTGGCGTCCTCTCTCGACAGGCCAAGACTCGGGGATGCCGCGCGATCGCCGATGGGGGTGGATCGCGAGGAGTTTTCCTCGCCGCCGAACAGGCGCGGCAATACCAGCACCTGCCAGCTGTCCCGATCCGGCATGAAGGCCGTGGGGATATCGCTGGCATAGGCGTAGCTGCCCGGGCGCGGAGTCACCAGACGCGCGCCCGGATCGCCGGCCCGCAGATGACCGCCCACCTCGTCGGTGAACTTGTTCCAGGCCTGGGGGGAGTTCCAGCCCGGTGCCCAGGCGAAGGGCACTTCCTTGCGCGGCCGATCGAAACCACTGTATCCCTCCATGGAAAAGGCGAATGCCGTATCCGGATCCTGAGGAGCGCGGGGCTCGCTGACGCTGAGATTCGCCCGCATTGAGGTGCGCCCGCTGTAACGATGCGGGGCTCGAGCCAGCTTGACTCCCCGCACGCGATAGTCCGACCCTCGGGAAGCGACCAGAATCTCTGCCAGGGCGGGATAATCCCGGGCACAGGCCTCGGTCATGTCGTCCAGGGTGACGGCGCTGTCCGTGTCTCTTCGCAGGCTGGCACGCAAGGTATGCAGCCAGCGCCAGCTTTCGTGAATACGACATTCCGGGCGCAGGTAGCGCGGGTCGTAGACCTGAAAGAACCGCTGGGCGCGGCCTTCCATGTTGACCAGGGTGCCATCCGCCTCGGCGAAGCTGGCCGCCGGCAGGCCCAAGAGTGCCTGCTGCCAGGTACGGGTACGCTGATGATCCAGCACCACCAGCCTATCCGCCTTGCTCAGGGCAGCATCCACCCGAGCCTCCGGCAGCCGGGCGTAAAGGTCGTTTTCCAGCACCACCAGGGCGTCCGCGCGACCGTCGGCGACTTCATCCAGCGCCCATTCCAGGGGCTGGCCTCCGAGCATGGCAAGGCCGGTGCTGTTGGCTTCCCGGCGTACCAGCATCAGACCGGCGCGCTTGGCACGCCGGGACAGCGCTCGGGCGATGTTACCCGCCGCATCGAGTATCTGGGTGGACTCCAGGGAACCGCCGCTGATCACCAGCGGCTTTTCCGCTGCCATCAGCCGGCCGGCGACCGTATCGACGATTTCTTTTAATGCTTCATCAAGATCGTCGACCCGGGGGGAGTTTCCGTCGATGGCATTGGCGATGGCGAAACCTAGCCGAGCGATATCCTGCGGCGCCAGACGACGGCTGTCCGCGGCGATGCCGTCCAGCTGGGTGGCGGCGGGATAGGCGATATACAGCGGATGCCGGGCATCCTGGGCCAGTATCTTGACCGCTTCCGCGTTCCACTGCGGGATACCGCGCTCATCCGCCAAGGCGTCCCGGCGCCCCAGCACCGCCTGACGCACGCTCAGGGCCAGCCGCGCGGCGCTCTGAATCAGGTCCTCCCCCAGCACCAGCACCGCGTCGTGTTCTTCCACCTCGCGCAAGGTAGGAATCGGCAGGCCGCAGGACCGCTCGAGTTCCGCCATGTGCTCTAGGCAGGCCAGCTCCCGAGCGGCGATGCCGGTGGAGAAGTTCTCCCTGCCCACCAGCTTGATCAGCTGGTGATTGCTTTCCAGGCTGGCCCGAGGCGAACCGATACCGATCATTCGCTTGGCGCTGCGCAGCAGATCCGCGCCGCGATCCAGCGCCGGGTCCACCTCCAGAGTGACAGTCTCGTCTTCTCGCTCATTACGCCACTCCGGCTGCCGTGGTCGGTCCGCACGATTGACATAGCCATAGCCGAAGCGCCCACGGTCGCAGAGGAAATAGCGGTTGAGCTCGCCGTGGTAGCGGTTCTCGATACGTCGGATCTCGCCGTAGCGCTCTCCCGGGCTGATGTTGCAGCCCATGGCGCACTGATGGCAGATACTCGGCGCGAACTGCAGATCCCATTTGCGGGTGTAGTGATCCGAATGGGTCTGATCCGTGAACACACCGGTGGGACAGACTTCCGTCAGATTGCCGGAGAAAGGGCTTTCCAGGGTGCCTTCTCGATGGCGACCGAAATACAGATTGTTGTTCATGCCGAAGACGCCCAGATCCTTTCCACCGGCATAGTCGTCGTAGAAACGCACGCAGCGATAGCAGTTGATGCAGCGGTTCATCTCGTGGGCAATGAACGGCCCCAGATACTGGTTGCGGTGGGTGCGCTTGCGAAAGCGATAGCGCCGGCGGTCATGGTCGGTCATTACCGTCATGTCCTGCAGATGACAGTGACCGCCCTCCTCGCAGACCGGGCAATCGTGCGGGTGATAGGTCATCAGCCATTCGATGACGTTCTCGCGAAACGCCTTGGCTTCCTCGTCGTCGATGGCGATCCAGCTGTCGTCCGTGGCAGGGGTCATGCAGGACATCACCAGCTTGCCCTGGGTATCGTCCTTGTCCTTGTACTGCTTGACCGCGCACTGACGACAGGCACCGACACTGCCCATGGCCGGATGCCAGCAGAAATAGGGAATGTCCAGGCCCAGGGACAGGCAGGCGTGCAGCAGATTGTCTGCCCCGTCCACCTCGTAGGCCTTGCCGTCCACGTGAATCGTCGCCATCAGTCCCCTCCCTGCCCGGATATGGCCAGGCATGTCTGTAACCTGTCTCCCGGCACCTGAATCATGATTAATCTCATGCCTCTGCCCTCATACCTGTCCCACCGGGATCGGGTCCGCATGGGCGGCACGTTTCGGGTGCGAGATGCCCGCCTCGAAATCCGCGCGGAAATGCCGGATCGCGGACTCCAGCGGCATGGCCGCCCCGGGGGCGTGAGCGCAGAAGGTACGTCCGGGACCGAGATCCGTGGCGTGCTGCTCGAGGATCTCGATATCCCCCTGCTCCCCCTCGCCGCGCTCGATCGCCTGGAGAATCTTTACCGTCCAGGGCAGTCCGTCGCGGCAGGGCGTGCACCAGCCGCAGGACTCTCGAGCGAAGAACTGCTCCAGATTGCGCAGCAGCGAGATAACGCTCTGACGCTCGCTGACCACCGCCATCAATCCCGTGCCCATGCGGCTGCCGTACTCGCCGATGGTATCGAAATCCATCGCCAGATCGAGGTGTTCCGGCAGCAGAAAACCGGTACTGCCACCGCCGGGCAGCCAGGTCTTGAGGGTATGGCCCTCGCGCATGCCGCCGGCCCGCTCGAGGATTTCCCGACCGGTGGTGCCGATGGGCAGCTCCCACAGCCCCGGGCGCTCCACCAGGCCGGAGATTCCGTAGAGCTTGGTGCCGCCGTCTTCGCTCAGCCCGCCGGACAGGCCCTGATACCAGGCCGCGCCGTGCTGCATCACCGCCGGGGCGTTGCACAGGGTCTCGACGTTGTTGACCACCGTGGGCTTGCCCCAGGCACCGGACTGCCCCGGAAACGGCGGCTTGTTGCGGGGGTTGGCGCGCTTGCCTTCCAGGGAATTGATCAGGGCGGTTTCCTCGCCGCAGATATAGCGCCCGGCGCCGGTGTGCAGGGCGATATCGAAATCGAAGCCGCTGCCGGCGACATCATTTCCCAAAAGTCCCGCTTCGCGAGCCTCCTCGATGGCCAGGGCCACGGAGCGGGCCGCCTCGACGTATTCCCTTCGCAGGAAGACATAACCGTACTGGGAACGGTTGGCATAGCCTGCGATGATCATGCCCTCGATCAGCAGGTGCGGCTGCTGCTCCAGCAGCAGGCGATCCTTGAAGGTACCCGGCTCCATTTCATCCGCGTTGCAGAGCACATAGCCCCGAGGCAGATGATCTCCCACCTGGGTCAGGCTCCACTTGACCCCGGCGGAGAAGCCGCCGCCGCCCCGGCCGCGTACGTTGGCCTCCTTCATGATATCGATCACGTCGCCGGGGGAGTGCTGCTCCAGGGTGCGAATCGCGCCTTGATAGCCATCCTTCTGCCGATACTCGTCGAGGCCGATACGGGCGCCGTCCTGTCGCAGCCGCCAGGTCAGCGGATGGGTCTCCGCTCGGCGCTCCTCGGCGCCCTGGCGCAGCTGGCAGTGGTAGCGCAGCCGGGAATGCTCGGGTATGGCGTTCATGGATAGGCCTCCAGAAGTTCGCTCAGATCTTCCGGCGCGATGGGGCCGAAGGTATCTTCATCGATCATCATTGCCGGTCCTCGGTCGCAAGCCCCCAGGCAGCACACCGGCAGCAGGGTGAAGCGATTGTCCTCGGTGGTCTGGCCGAAGCGAATACCCAACTGTTCGCTCAGGGCGTCGCTAAGCTCTTCGTAGCCGGTCAGGAAACAGGAACTGCTGTCGCACAGCAGGATCACGTGCCGTCCCACCGGCTGACGGAAAATCAAGCTATAGAAGGTGGCGACGCCCTCCACGTCCGCCGGGCCGATGCCCAGGGTCTCGGCGATGGCGGGAATCGCCCCGTCCGGCACCCAGCCGTGGCGCTTCTGCACGATCTTCAGCGCCTCGATGCAGGCGGCCTGGGGCTGCTCGTAATGATCGCGCTCCGTGAGCATGGCGCGGCGGTCATCCCCGTGAAGGACGAAGCCGTCGCCGTCGGTGGCGATATTGCCGGCGGCGGTCGCGACAGCGACGGCGCTCGAACGGGTATCGGACATTTGCGTATCAGACATATGAGTACTAGACATAGTCAGCGGTCCACGTCGGCCATGACGAAATCGATACTGCCCAGGTGCGCGATCAGATCCGGCACGAAGCCGCCGCGCATCAGTTGGGGAATCTGCTGCAGATGCGGGAAACTCGGCGTGCGGATGCGCGTGCGATAGCTCATGGTGCTGCCGTCGCTGGTCAGGTAGTAGCTATTGATGCCCTTGGTCGCCTCGATCATCTGGAGCGACTCGTTGGGCTTGAGCACCGGCCCCCAGGATACCTGCAGGAAGTGGGTGATCAGTGTCTCGATATGCTGCAGCATCTTTTCCCGAGGCGGCGGCGTGGTCAGCGGATGGTCCGCCTTGTAATCACCCGCGGGCATGTGATCGATGCACTGCTGGATGATTCTCACACTCTGACGCATCTCCTCGATACGCAGCTGGCCGCGATCGAAGGCGTCGCCGTTGTGGCCCAGCGGTATCTCGAAATCGAAATTCTCGTAGCCGGAATAGGGACGCTTCTTGCGAAGGTCGAAGTCGCAGCCGGTGGCGCGCAGGTTGGGGCCGGTCACGCCCCAGGCTAGGGCGTTGGCGGTATCGAAGGCGGCGATATGCTTGGTGCGATCGCGCACCAAGGAATTTTCCATCATTGCCCGCTCGTATTCGTCGAGACGCTTGGGCATCCAATCCACGAAACCCTGCATTAGCTTATCCCAGCCCTTCGGCAGATCCTGCATTGTGCCGCCGATGCGATACCAGGCCGGGTGCATACGAAAACCGGTGATGGCCTCGATCACGTCATAGGCCTTCTGTCGATCAGTAAAGGTGAAGAATACCGGCGACATGGCGCCAAGATCCTGCAGATAGGTACCCAGGAATAGCAGGTGGCTGGTGATGCGGAACACTTCCGCCATCATCACACGAATGGTCTGAGCACGCTCCGTCACCTGAATGCCCGCGAGCTTCTCCACCGCCAGCACATAGGGCAGGTTGTTCATCACCCCGCCCACGTAGTCGATGCGGTCGGTATAGGGAATGAAGCTGTGCCAGGACTGGCGCTCCGCCATCTTTTCCGCGCCCCGATGGTGATAGCCGATATCCGGCACACAGTCGATGATTTCCTCCCCGTCGAGCTGCAGTACGATACGAAAGGCGCCGTGGGCGGAAGGGTGGTTGGGCCCCAGGTTCAGGAACATGAACTCGGTGTCGTCGTTTCGCCGACGCATTCCCCAATCTTCCGGCTTGAACTTGAGCGCCTGCTGCTCCTTGTCCTGACCTTCCACGGTCAGAGTGTAAGGGTCGAACTCCGTGGCTCGGGCATGATGGTCCTTGCGCAGCGGATGGCCCTGCCAGGTAGGCGGCATCAGGATACGGTACAGGTTCGGATGACCCTCGAAATGAATACCGAACATGTCCCAGGCTTCCCGCTCGTACCAGTTGGCGTTGGGATAGATGGCGATCACCGTGGGCAAGACTGGATCCTGCTCGGAAAGCGCCACCTTGAGCATGATATCGCGGTTGCCGGAGACGGAAAGCAGCTGGTAGAACACCGTGAAATCCGCATCCGGCAAGCCTTCGCGATAGCCGCGCAGCCGCTCGTCGGTGACGGACAGGTCGAACAGCATTTCAAAAGGCTGCGGAAGGCGCCGTAAGGTATCCAGCACCTCGACCAGGGCACCACGAGTCACCCAGAGTACCGGCATGCCGGTCAGGGTCGCTTGCTGGAAAAGTACCTGGTCGCCGAAGCGCGCGATCAATTTCTCGACGAGAGAGTCGTTATCGGCTGACCCACCGCGGCGGATATCGACGGCACTGGAAGCGGGGTTCTCGACGCTCATGGCAACGGAAATTCTCTCTAAAGGTAAGTGGCTCGATGGGCGAATCAGCTACTGTCTCGACGACTGTCTCAGATGCTGTCCGGGGTACGCAGCTCCGTGGCCTGGATACGCTGGTCTCGATGCTTCTCTCGCTGGGAGGGCATCTCCGCTCGGTAGACGCCCTGGTCACCCACCACCCAGGAAAGCGGCCGCCGCTCTTCCTGAATCGAATCCTGGAGCAGCTGAAGCCCCTGCAGAAAGGCCTCGGGCCTGGGCGGGCAACCGGGCACGTAGACATCCACCGGCAGAAACTTGTCGACACCCTGCACCACGGAATAGATATCGTACATGCCGCCGGAGTTGGCGCAGGAGCCCATGGAAATCACCCACTTGGGTTCGAGCATCTGGTCATAGAGCTGCTGTATGACCGGCGCCATCTTCAAAAAGCAGGTGCCGGCGATGACCATGAAGTCCGCCTGGCGCGGGGAGGCGCGGATGACTTCCGCACCGAAGCGCGCGATATCGTGGGGGGCGGTGAAGGCGGTGGTCATCTCCACATAGCAGCAGGAGAGCCCGAAGTTATAGGGCCACAAAGAATTCTTGCGCCCCCAGTTGACCGCGGAGTTGAGCACCTCTTCGAGCTTGCCGGTGAACACGCTGCGGTGCACCTGCTGCTTCATCGGATCCTCGACGCGCTGACGCTTGCCCAATGGGTATTGAGCATTTTCCGCCGCCGCCGCATCGTCTGCCCGAGTCAGGGTATATGCCATGAAGTTTCTCCCGCCTGAAACACGTTGAAGGCAGTATCTAACGCTGCTGCTGAGTCTCGCTCGGGGCACGCCTTGCCTGCGCCTTGCCGGACGACCCCCGGTGTAGCTTGTCGCTGCCCTGAGGCGCCCAACTGAGGGCGCCGACTCGACTATCGTAAATCAGACCCGCCAACAGAATAATGATGAAGATTGCCGCCCCCCAGAATCCCGCCCAGCCGACCTCACGCACGGAAATCGCCCAGGCGAACAGGAAAACCGCTTCGATATCGAAGATCACGAAGAGCATCGCGACCATATAGAACTGGATGGAAAAGCGCTGGCGCGCGCTGCCGGCACCGATGATGCCGCTTTCGAAGGGAATATTCTTGCTGCGGCCTTGGCTTCGCCCACCGAGCAGGCTGGCGGCGATGATCATGAAGGCACAAAGGGCGATTACCGCGAAAACAAAGAATCCAATGGCCCAGTATTCGGCGAGCAGTGAGGTGGCATCATTCATGACATGGCTGTCCCGGTCGATGATGGATCGTGGGAACGCCTTCTGTCGGGCGATGATCGATCCGTCGATTGCCTCTTACGCCGTTGTCGCTCGGCGAGTCCATAGCGTAACGCAAAAAAACGATATATTCATCCTAACGATTAGCCTGCAACAAACAGCGCGGCGCTAGCATAAGCAACTACCTGACGCTGCCCTAGGATGTCGCTTGCTCAAGTGAAAGGCAAGGCTCCTGCTCCCGTCCCGGCAATATTTCCTCAGTAGTCAGGCTCACGATGCTTGAGTAGGCTAGAGATATCTCTCTCGCCTACTCATATAGACAATGAGACCTTATGAAGCAGCGTATCGACACAGCCCCCGCTTCCCGCGAAGCCACGATTGCCAACGTCCTGACCATCGCCGGCTCCGACCCCAGCGGCGGCGCCGGCATTCAGGCGGACCTCAAGACCTTTTCCGCGCTGGGCACCTACGGCACCAGCGTCATTACCGCGCTTACCGCCCAGAACACCCAAGGCGTCAAGGGCGTTTTTCCCGTCCCGGCGGACTTTATTGCGATCCAGCTCAAGACCCTGCTGGAAGATGTGCCCATCACCGCAGTAAAAATCGGCATGGTGGCAAGCCGAGAGGTGGCGGAGACGATTCGCGACGTCCTGGCCAAGTCTCCGCCCCGCTGGATCGTGCTAGACCCGGTAATGGTGGCGAAAAGCGGCGACACCCTGGTCGACGAGAAAGGCATTCGAGCAGTGCGGGAGATCCTCGTGCCCCTTTCGGATCTGATCACGCCAAATTTGCCGGAGGCATCAATGCTGCTGGACAAGCCGACACCCACAAGCCGTCGGGACATGGAGGCGTTGAGTGCCGATCTGACCGGGCTGGGCGCCGCCAATGTCCTGCTCAAGGGGGGGCATCTTCACGACGAGGGCTGCCCGGACCTATTGATTCAGGAAACGTCGTTTCGCTGGCTCGAAGGCCCGCGTATCGAGACACGAAATCTTCACGGCACCGGCTGCTCCCTGTCTTCCGCCATCGCCGCCTGTCTGGCCAAGGGTCAGGATGTGCCCGACGCGGTGGAAACCGCCAAGCAGTGGCTGGGTGAAGCCTTGAAGGCCAGCCATCGACTGAGCGTCGGTAGCGGTCAAGGGCCGGTGCATCATTTTCATGCCTGGTGGTAGAAACGCGATGAAAGCCTTGATCCAGCGGGTTCGCCAGGCACAGGTCGCCGTCGACGGCAAGCCGATAGGCGCCATCGAGCAAGGACTGGTCGCCCTGATCGGCATCGACAAGGGTGACGACGAGACCAAGGCGGAAAAACTGCTTCACAAGCTACTGAACTATCGTGTATTCAGCGACGATGACGGCAAGATGAACCTCGACCTGCGGCAAATCGATGGCGGTTTGCTGCTGGTGTCCCAGTTCACCCTGTCCGCGGATACCCGCAAGGGGCTACGCCCGAGCTTTTCCAGCGCCGCTCCACCGGCGGAGGGGGAGCGGCTTTTCAACTATCTGGTCGAGAAGGCGCGCGGCCAGTGGGACAAGGTCGCCACCGGCGAATTCGGCGCGGACATGCAGGTCAGCCTGGTCAACGACGGCCCGGTGACCTTTTTGCTGGAAAGCTGAAGGCTGAAAGCCGGCACTTCGAGGCCTTGTCCTGCAAACCTCAAGCGTCGGTCTCCAACGCCTGCTGCAGCTGTTCCAGCGCCTCCTCCGCTTCCAGCCAGGCGTGTTCCAAAGCGTCGTGCCGGGCGGCGAGCTCGCCTTGGCGAGCCAGGCTATCGGTAAGCTCCTGCTTGCGCGAAGCCTCGGTATAGAGCGCCGGGTCCGCCAGCTGCGACTCCACCCGGGCGAGCTCTTGCGCGACTCGTTCCATTTCCCGTTCCACCTTGTCCCGCTGACGCTTCAGGGGCTTGAGCTTTTCCCGGCGCTGGGCGGCGGCCTGACGCGCCGCCTTGCGATCCGTCTTTTCTTCCATTTTTTCTTTCGCCGTGCCGCCAGACGAAACGGTTTTTTCCTGGCGTGCGTCCCGGCGCTGACCTTCCAGCCGCGCCTTGAGCCAGGCGCGGTAATCCTCCAGGTCGCCATCGAAAGGTTCGAGACGGTGATCCGCCACCCGCCAGAACTCGTCCACCGTGGCCCGCAGCAGATGCCGATCGTGGGACACCAGGATCACGCTGCCCTCGAAGGCGGCCAGGGCCTCGGTCAAGGCCTCGCGCATGTCCAGATCCAGGTGGTTGGTGGGCTCGTCCAGCAGCAGCAGATTGGGCTTTTCCCAGGCTACCAGGGCCAGGGCCAGCCGTGCCTTCTCGCCGCCGGAGAAGCGCGCCACCTCGCCGAATACCGCATCCCCGGGAAAGCCGAAACCGCCCAGGAAGTTGCGGATCTCCTGCTCGCTGGCGGTCGGCGAGAGTCGCTGCACGTGCAGGAAGGGCGTGGCGGTAATATCCAGGCCTTCCAGCTGATGCTGGGCGAAATAGCCGATCTTGAGATGCTCGCCGGGAATGCGCTTGCCCGCCAGTAGCGCAAGCTCCCCGGTCAAGGACTTGATCAGGGTGGACTTGCCCGCCCCGTTGGGACCCAGCAGACCGATACGCTGGCCAGGCAGCAGCGTCAACTTAACTCCGTCGAGCTGCACGGCTTCCCGGCCCGCCGCGTCGCGATAGCCCAGCCGCGCCTGGTCGAGCACCAGCAGCGGATGCGAAGTCTTGTCCGCCGCCGGCAAGGTAAAACGAAAGGGGGAATCGATATGCGCCACGGCGATGGTTTCCATGCGCTCGAGCATCTTCAGCCGGCTCTGGGCCTGGCGCGCCTTGGTGGCCTGGGCGCGAAAGCGCGCCACGAAGCCCTCGATCTCCTCCCTGCGCGCCTGCTGCTTGGCGGCCTGGGCCTGCTGCTGAGCGAATTTCTCCGCCCGAGCGTGTTCGAAGGCGCTGTAGTTGCCTCGATGAAGCGTCAGTTTTCGCTGATCGAAATGCACGATATGTCCGCACACCGCATCGAGAAAATCCCGATCGTGAGAGATCAGCAAAAGCGTGCCCGGGTAGCGTATCAACCACTGCTCGAGCCACAACAGAGCGTCGAGGTCCAGGTGGTTGGTGGGCTCATCCAGCAGCAGCAGGTCCGAAGGCATGAACAGGGTCCGCGCCAGGTTGACCCGCATTCGCCAGCCGCCGGAAAAATCCGCCAGAGGACGCTCGAGATCCCGTTGGTCGAACCCTAGCCCCACCAGCAGCTGGGCGGCCCTTGCCGGAGCGCTGTAGCCATCCAGAGTTTCGATATGGCCGTGCAGCTCCGCCTCCCGGTGCGCATCTCCCGCCGCCTGGGCGTCTTTTAGCGCCCGTTCCGTGTCCCGCAGCGCCCTATCGCCATCCAGCACGTAATCCTTGATGCCACGCGCCAGGGCAGCCACTTCCTGATCCATGTGAGCGATGCGCTGGCCCCCGGAAAGCTCGACCTCGCCCTTGTCCGGCGCGAGTTCTCCCAGCAGCAGCTTGAACAGGCTCGACTTGCCGGCGCCGTTGGCACCCACGATACCGACCTTGTAGCCATCGTGCAGGGTCAGGTCGGTATCCTCGAGCAGCATCTGCTTGCCACGTTGCAGCCCGAGTTGACGCAGTGCGATCATGCCTGACCCCCAGTCAATATTTGAAAAACAGGTTTCGAAGAACCGAAAAAATGAGCCTGAATTCTACCCAATTACGCGAGCATTTGCGGCATTTGACGGCGACCGGCGGCCCGAGCTGGAGACTGCCGCTCTGGGACTACGCCCTGGCGCTTTACGCCAAGGACGGCGTCGCTGCGGCCTGCCTGCATCTGCAGGATGAGTTCGGCGCGGATGTCTGCGAACTGCTGTGGATCTGCTGGCTGGCCTGTCACGACCTGGCTCCGGGCCGGGATGCACCGCTTGTGCTTGCGCCGGTACGTGATTGGCAGCAGGAGACCACTCAGCCGCTGCGCGACCTGCGCCGGCGGCTCAAGCCTCAGGCCGTGACGTCTGGTCTTGAGTCGCTGCGTGAAACCGTCAAGCGTGCGGAACTGCAATCCGAGCGCGAAACCCTGCTGCGCTTGCAGCGCTTGAGCGACCGGGCCCAGGGAATACGCCTGCTGGAGCCGCATGACCCCGCGCTGGCCGCGCGACTTTTCGAGTGGCTACCTGCCAGCGATAAAAATGCCAGGCAGCCATTGGCCATTCTCGAAACCCGCTTCGATCGTCCAATGGTTGAACCTTGACCGCTAGTCGAGTTTCGATAAACCTTGTAAGTTCTAAAGAGAGACAACAAACATCGCAAATTGACCTTTATGCACCGTTCATCAGGAGCCGCGACCCCACATCCAGCGAGCTTCGATTCGACCACCGCCGTTCTTCCGCGCTCGGCACGCCATCAGGTGAAGCAGCGACATGAGCCAACAACAATTATCCGAAGATAAAAAAACACCCGGGCGAGACAACGGTTTCATACGTGCTCTGGGCGGGCTCAATCTCGTTCTCGGCGCCATCGAAAAATGGATCATCATCATCTGCGTGCTCGCCATGGCACTGCTGATGAGCGGTCATGTCGTAGGCAATCTACTCTTCCAGCAGGGCATTCCCGGGACCTATGAGGTTACCGAGATGTTTATCGTGGTGATCACCTTCGTGGGAGTCGGTTACGCGGCGCGGCATTCGCGCCATATCAGCATGACCGCCATTTACGACCAGCTCAGCGGTCGGCTACGCAAGGCCTTGCTGATCGTCCTTTGCCTCGGTACCGCGGCGCTGATGTTCTATTTTGCCTACAAGTCGGTGGACTACGTCGTGACGTTACAAGAGCGAGGCCGGACCAGCGCGGCGCTGGGCATTCCCATGTGGATGGTCTATCTCGCCCTGCCCATCGGCTTCACTCTTGCCGGCATCCAGTATCTTTTGACCACGGCGCGCAATCTCGTGAGCCAGGATATCTATCGCTCCTTCACCGAGAAGGAAGAATATGACGAGCTTCCCGAAGAAGACCCCGACCTGTCTCACACCGACGACGACAATCGGCGCGATGCTTGATCGATCCCCTCAACAACAATAACGCAAGGAGCCTTTCATGCTGACCTGGCTAGTTTTGATCATGCTCGTGCTGCTGCTGCTCGGTTTTCCCATGATGGTGCCGCTGGCGGTGGGAATGCTGTACATGATGTTCACGGGAATGACCTTCTTCGGGCCCGACCAGGCGGTCAGCTGGATGATCAGCGGAGTGGGCAGCTGGGTGCTGGCGGCGGTCCCCATGTTCATCTTCGCCGCGGACATCCTGACCAAGGGCCATACCGCCAACCGCCTGCTGGATCTGGTCGATTCCTTCACGCGCCACTTGCGAGGCGGCCTGCCCATTACTACCGCCGCGTCCTGCGCCCTGTTCGGCGCCGTCTCCGGCTCGACTCAGGCCACGGTGGTCGCCATGGGCGGACCGATGCGTCCGCGCCTGCTGGCCAAAGGCTATTCGGATCATTTCACCCTGGCATTGATCATCAACGCCAGCGATATCGCCCTGCTGATTCCACCGAGCATCGGCTTCATCATCTACGGGGTGGTAATGAAGACCTCCATCGGCGATCTGTTTCTCGCCGGCATTCTACCCGGCTTGCTGATCCTGGTGATGTTCGCGATCTACTGCTACATCGATGCTCGCGTCAAGGGTATCGAACCCGAACCTCGCGCCAGCTGGGGCGAGCGTCTCAAGGCGCTGCGCCGGACCATTCTGCCTCTGGGCTTTCCGGTGCTGGTGGTCGGCGGCATCTATGGCGGCTTCTTCAGCGCCGTCGAGGCTTCCGCCGTGGCGGTAGCCTATGCGCTGCTGCTGGAGGTGGTGATCTATCGCCAGGTCTCGATTCGCGATCTCGGCGGCCTGGCGCTATCCACCGGCATGATCACCGCCGTGGTCTTCATTCTCGTCGCCATCGGCGCGGCGTTTTCCCAGACGCTGGGTACCGCGGGCATTCCCGAGCAGATTCTCGGTCCGGTCATCGATCATATCGGTGACAACCAGGTGCTCGCCCTGTCGCTGATCGCCGCCGCCTTCTTCGTCGGCTGCATGTTCGTCGACCCGATCGTGGTCATTCTGATCCTGGTGCCGATTTTCAAGCCGCTGGTACAGTCCACGGGCCTGGACCCGGTACACGTCGGGGTCATCGTCACCCTGCAGGCGGCCATCGGCTCCGCCACGCCGCCCTTTGGCTGCGACATCTTTACCGCCATCGCCGTCTTTCGCCGGCCCTATCTGGATGTGATTCGAGGTACGCCGCCGTTTGTCGCCATCCTGCTGCTGGCCACGCTCATTTTGATTCTGTTTCCGCAGATTTCGCTGCTGCTGCCTTCCCTGGGCGGTGATTGAGCACAAAAAACCGGGGGCATCCGCCCCCGGTTGATTTGACACTTAAAGCCTGTTCTTGCTTCAAGCCAGCGTTTTACTGAGCTGAACCGCCGGTGGCGGATTCGACCTGCTCAAGCAGCGTGTTGAGTGCCTGTTCTCCCAGTTCGCCGACATCGTCGACAAAGGTCTGGCGCACCGGTTCGGCCAACTCACGGAACTGCTCGCGCTCCTCATCGCTCAGTTCGATGATTTCGATATTGCCTTTCTCCTTGATGGTTTCCAGGCGCTCCTCGTTGAACTTGCTCTGGATATCGTGACCGATCTGCACCAACTCGTCGGTGGTTTCCTCGATCATCTGCTGCTGGTCTTCAGACAGGCCTTCATACCAGTCGAGGTTGGCGATGAGATTGGCAACGAACTGCGACTGCTTGGCGAAGATCATATAGTCCTGGACTTCATAGAAGCCCATTTCCTCATGAGCGAACACCGGCTGAATGTTGCCGTCCGCCTGACCCTGCTGAAGGGCGCTGTAGAGTTCGCCGTAGGCAATGGTGATCGGCGAGGCGCCGTAGGCTTCATAGGTCGCACGCAGCAGACTATTGTCCATCACGCGAATCTGCAGATTCTCTATATCCTCGGGAGTACGAATCTCGCGGTTGGCGGTCCATACCTGATAGCCTTCAGGCAACGCGGCCAGCGGTACCAGGCCGCGATTGCGGTATGCCTGCTGCCAGGCATCGCTTTTCATGAAGGCGTCGGAATTGAGTATCTTGGCGGTTTCAAGCTGATCTTCCGGCATGACGAAGTTCAAGCTCATCAACTGGCTTTCCGGTACGGTGCCGCCGAGAAAACCGGAACCGAAACCAATCGGAATGGAGCCGCTTTGAATCGCATCGTAGAGGGTCGAGTAGTCGGATCCCCACTTGCCGTAAGGCAGCAACTGAACGGTAACATCGCCGTCGCTCTTTTCCTCGATCAGCCGCTTGAACTCTTCGGCATAGCCGTGCTGAACGCTGCCTTCAATCTCCTCAAGTCCGAAACGCCAGGTTTCGGCGTTAGCCGAGGCGGCCATGCCGGCCAGCCCGAGTGCGGTCATGCTGATAACGAGTTTGCGCAACTTCATGGCAATTCCCTGTGTTGTTGATGTAGTTTCAGAAAAGAGCATAGCCCTACTAATGTCAAATCAACGCAGCGCCTGAAAAATCCCGTTCGACCGGGTGAGTGCGGGTCTCGGCATGGTCTGTCGCCCCAGCTTGATGGTATAAACGTAAGCAGTCAGCAGCGGAACCCAAAGGCCTCGAAGAAGTCCGACAGGTCTTCCCATCGCAACGAGTTAAGGATCTTTCATGAAGAGACTGGTATGTGTCGCCGTTCTCGGTACGTTTCTAAGCGCCGCCCCCTGGGTGCTGGCTGCCCCGGAAAGCGATCAGGAAAAGCTCGGCTACAGCCTGGGGGTTACCCTTGGGCAAAGCCTGAAGCAGGACGTAGCGGACTTGAACCTCGATTCCTTCACTCAAGCCATCAAGGATGTCTATGCCGGTGACGACCTGGCCATGAGCGAAGAAGAGATGGCCGCGACTTTGCAGCAATTCCAGCAGCAGGCCATGGAAGAGCAGCGCGCCAAGTCGGAGGAAGAGGCTGCCGCCAACCTTGCCGCCGGCGAGAAGTTTTTGGCGGAAAACGCCGACAAGGAGGACGTCAAGGTCACGGATTCCGGGCTGCAATACAAGGTGCTGGAAGAAGGCGAAGGCGAGTCACCGAACGAGGACTCCACCGTCGAGGTGCACTACGAAGGCAAGCTGCTCGACGACACCGTCTTCGACAGTTCCTACCAGCGCGGCGAACCGGTGAGCTTCCGAGTCGGTCAGGTCATCGAAGGCTGGCAGGAAGCGCTCAAGATGATGAAACCGGGCGCCACCTGGATGATCTACATTCCGGCGGAACTGGGTTATGGCGCTCAGGGTCAAGGTCCCATCGGGCCCAACGAAACGTTGATCTTCAAGGTTGAACTGCTGGACGTCGATGCGGACGATGCATCGTAATTTCGCACTCGCGATCCTGAGCGCAGGGCTGGGGCTTTGTGCCTCCGCCCTCGCCGAGGAAGAGCCCCCTTCTCTTGAAAGCCTCCACATCGACCCGGATCGCATCAGCGTGATGGGAGTTTCCTCCGGGGGCTATATGGCGACCCAGCTGGCGGTGGCCTATCCCGAGGTGTTCAGTGGCCTGGGCGTCTTTGCCGCCGGCCCCTGGGGCTGTTCCCAAGGCGAGCTTAGCCGGGCGCTGCGTCAGTGCATGGCCATCGGTCGAGGCCTGCCGTCTCTCGCCGAGCTCGATGCTCGCCTGGAGGACTATCGGCGTCGCGACCTGCTCGGCGAGGCGAATGCGCTGGCGAAGCAGCGAGTCTATCTATGGCAGGGCGAGGACGACGAGGTCGTGCAGCCGCAGCTGGGCGCGGCGCTGGCTCGCCAGTATTCGCGCTGGCTGACGGACAGCGACAGCCAGCTCAAGCTCGAACTGGCGGAAGGCGCCAATCATGGCTGGCCGGTGGCGAGGGAGCGCATCGACGACCCCGCCCTGCTGGTGAACTGCCGGGCCAAAGGAGCTCCTTACCTGCTGGACTGCGGTAGCGACGGCGCGGGCCGGGCACTTGGCTGGCTGTATGGCGATCTGGCTGCGCCCAGCGAGGAGCGCCAGGGCAACCTACGGGAATTCGATCAGGAGCCCTTCGATGACGGCCTGGCAGAGCGCGGCTATCTATACGTCCCGGAAAGCTGCGCGCAGGGAAAGGAATGTGGTCTGGTCATGGCACTGCACGGCTGTCGCATGAGCAGCGAACAGATCGGCGAGCAGTTCGTCAGAAACAGCGGCCTCGATGCCTGGGCGGACACCAACCGCCTGGTGGTGATTTATCCTCAGGCCACTCCCAGCTTGCCGAACCCCCTGGGCTGCTGGGACTGGTGGGGCTATGAGGAAAGCATGTGGCAGCCAAGCCCGTTGCATGACAGCCGCGACGGCGAACAGCTTGGCGCCCTGATGAGGATGATTCGTCAGCTTGCCGGTCTATCCGGCAACGTTTCTGCCGACAATGTTTCTGCCGACCATGCCTCTGACGCCGAGGGTTCGGCGCAGTAAATCACGCGCCTTGGTGTTCAGCCATCATTGCCAGCCCCTTCTTGTTCAGCGAGCTCCATTTCAAGCGCCGCGGTCAGTGCCTGGGGCGTCGGCGAATAGAGAACTCGCTGGCGAATCTCGCCTTCCCGATCGACCACGAACAGCGATGAGGTGTGATCGACGGTGTAGTCGTCATCGGCAGGCCCCGACGACACCTTGCGCCACACCACGCCGTAGCGTTTCGCGACGTCATTCAATTGCTCCTCGCTCCCTCGGACGCCCAGGAAATCATCGCCGAAGAACCCCACGTACTGTTCGAGCCGCGCCAGACTATCGCGCGCCGGATCCACGCTGATCAATACCGGCACGATGCGCTCCGCTCGCTCCGGGCCGAGCCGTGACATCGCCTGGCGCATCACCGAGAGGCTCAGAGGGCAGATATCCGGGCAATAGGTATAGCCGAAATAAAGCACCGCGAGCTGATCTTCATCGAGCGCCGACAGCACGAACTCGCCCTGGGTCGAGGGCAAGGCGATCTCGCCCCCGGGCGGCTCCTCGGCGCCGGGATCGGTGCGTTGCTGAAACTGCCAGAGCCCCAGGCTCACCGCCAGCAGCAGCACCGCCACGAGCCCTAAGGCAATATAGTGTCCTTTTCTCATAAGCTCCCCGCCACATCGAAATCGAACCGGCTGCCTCGAGTGCCGGACGCAGTCTCGACCAGCACCTTGGCTCGCCAGGGCATGACCTCCCGAGTACAGATCGACAGCTGCCCCTCCCCTCGAAAAACGCCCGGCGCGGTTTCTTCCAAGGGAAAGCGATAGCGCCCCATGTCCATGCCGCGCCCGACGAAATCCACCCGTACCGCCTGGGCCTCGACGCCCTCGACTCGCACCTCCAGAGGCAGTCTCTCCAAGGGCTGAATGTCTCCCGGAATCGAAAAGCTCAGCCGGCCTCTATCGCCCAATTCGGCGGTGCAAGGTGCCCGGTGCAGATTGCAGGACGAATCGGCGGCGAACCAGGCCACGGCGTCGCCGCCATGGAGACGCTGAGCGACGAGATACCAGCCCAGACACCCCCCGCCAATCAGACCCAGCAACACCATCAAGCTGATGAGAGGCGAGCGGGATTTACGTCGTTCAAGCAATGATGTGGACATGGTGCAAGACACAATCTCAAAGACCCAATCGAAATAGGGGAGTTTTTCAAGATGTCAATCAGATTACCAGCTGACCGAGGCGGTAATAAAAAAATTCCATCACTCAAATAAAAAATATTCTCATTAGTGTTGACGAAGAAAATGAGAATCGTTACCTTGTGATGGTGGCGTTTGCCAGACGCCACTTACCATAGCAGCGAATGTCAGGTTCACTGCCATGGTTTCTCCTCATCAAGCTAGTCACGGTCTTTACGCCACCTCCTTGGGTGGCGCTTTTTTTGGTTTATCGTTCCCTTCTCACCTGATCAACTCTTGCCTTCTCCTGCGGTAGCGTTTTTGTAACGATGATGCGTACCGCTGTTTTCCCCGGGGACGATCCAGCCGCTGCGCTCCGGCGCTCGCCAGGGGCCGCGCTGCAGCAAACGCTCCCGCACCAGGGCGGCCAGAGCGTCCACCGCCGGCCGGGATCCTCGGGGAATACGTTTGCCGAAATGCAGCTGCGCCTCGCAGGGCTGCAGTGGTGGCAATCCTTCGGTCTCCCCCAGCTCGCGCATCGCCGGGGTCAAGCGTTGGCGATCCAGTACGCCTATCGCCAGACCCGCCGCGATGGCGGTTTCCAGGGCATTGATGCTGGTGCAGGTAAACACCGGATACCAAGGCCGCCCCACTGCCTCCAGGGCAGCCACGCCAATGGCGCGATAAGGACAGTTGGGTGGATGCAAGGCCAGGGCCAACGGCTGGGACTCGTCCAGGCGCAGCTCCCGGGCCCCGGCCCATACCGGCGCGGTCTTCCACAGCGGCTCGCCGCCCTTGAGGTCATGCGGCTGATCGAGGGCCACCGCCAGGGCCAGTTCGCCGCGTTTCAGTTGCTCCGCCAACTCGCCGCTGGTGGCGGTCACTGCCTCGATCAGCACGTCCGGATGGCTCGCCAGGAACTCCGGCAGAATCTGTCCCACCAGCTCGCTGGCATAGTCCTCCGGCAAGCCGAAGCGTACCTTGCCGCTGAGACCGCGCCCGGTGAAGCGCGCCAGCAGGTTGTCGTGCTGGCGCAGCAGCTCCCGCGCCTCCCGTAACAACCCTTCTCCCGCCGGCGTCGGCACCACGCCCCGAGCGCCGCGAATCAGCAGGCGAGTGTCGAGAACTTCCTCCAGGCGCTTGATCTGCATGCTGATCGCGCTCAGGGTGCGATTGCGCTGGACGGCGGCGGCGCCCAGGGTGCCCTGCTGCACCACGCTGATAAAGGTGCGCAATAGCTCGAGATCCAGCGCCGCGGAAGAGACTTCAGCCATATTGAACCCTCATTGAAATAAATATCGATTTATTGAAAATCGTAGACGCCTCATAATCGTCTGGCAAATTCACCAATCAGGAGGTGTCCCGTGTTCCGGCTCGATCCACATCACTTGCGCGTCGCCTTGCCGACGCTGCCTATCGGAAAGAAGACCCTGGGTAGCGTCGCCATTGCCAGCGGGTTCGTGCTGTGCTGGAGCAGCGGGTTCGTGGGTAGCCGCCTGGCGGTAGGTATCGAGACCTCGCCGCTCGGGCTCTACACCTGGCGCTTCGGCCTGGCGACGCTCTTGATCGCCCTTTGGTGGGGGCTACGCCTGCTGGTGGGACGTGGCGGCCGTCTGCGCCGCAGCGATATCCTCATGGAAGCCGCCAGCGGCAGCCTGACCATGGGCATTTATCTGCTGGCCATGCTGCTGGCGGTGGAACAGAGCGTCAGCGCCGGGGTGGCGTCATTGATCGGCGCCTTGCAGCCGCTGATGGCGGCAACCCTGGCTGCCTTCTGGTTACGAGAATACTCCTCCCGCACCCAGTGGATCGGCATGTCGATTGCCACCCTGGGAGCGGGGCTATGCGTGCTGGACGACATGCAAGGCATGGGCGGAGGCAGCCCCTGGGCCTACGGCTTGCCGTTGATTGGTGTCGTCGCGGTGACCCTGGGCAGCATGCTGAGCGCCAAGCGTCCGACTCAGCTGGCGCTGGAAGGTCGTCTGACCATACAGCTGGCGGCGGCGACCCTGGTCTTCCTGGCTGCCTCCTGGGGCCTGGGCGAAGGCTTGCCCGCCATGCCTGCCCTCACCCTGAACAACCTGAGCGTAATGGCCTTTCTGATCGTCCTGGCTAGCTTCGGCGGCTACGGCTTCTTCGTCACTAGCCTCAAGCGCCTCGGTGTGACAGCCACCTCGACGCTGATCTATCTGACCCCGGCGTTAACCCTTGTCTGGACCGCGGTCATGTTCGGCGAGCTGCCCGGCGGACTGGGCTTTCTGGGCATGGGAATCGCCAGCGTCGGTGTGATCCAGGCGCTGGCAGGGAAAAAGTCACGCCTGGGCCGACCCCACGCCAACAACGAGAGTCAGGCCGGAGAGGGTCGGCCGGTGGAGGAAAGCGTGGCGCCGGCATCGCGGCCGCCGCAAAACGCCAATGTCTACGCCTCTCGGGCGAAGATCAGGTCCCAGACGCCGTGGCCCAGGCGCTCGCCGCGCAGCTCGAACTTGGTCAAGGGCCGAAAATCCGGCCGCGAAACATAAGGCGCGGTCTTCGCCGGGGCGACGTTGCGATAGCCCGGCGCCGCGCCCATGACTTCTACCATGTGTTCCGCGTAGGCCTGCCAGTCCGTGGCCATGTGCAGCGTGCCGCCGGGCTTTAGTCGGGTACGCACCAGTTCGACGAAGGCCGGCTGCAGGATGCGCCGCTTGTGATGCTTCTTCTTCGGCCAAGGGTCGGGAAAGAACAGCTGCAGGGTATCGATGCTGGATTCCGGCAGACATTCCGCGAGCACCTTGAGCGCGTCCTCCCGATAGACCCGCAAGTTCGTCAGGCCCTGCTTGTCTGCTTCATCAAGCAGCTTGCCCACCCCCGGCGGATGCACCTCGATGCCGATGAAATCCGACTCGGGATGCGTCCTCGCTTGCTCGATCAGCGAGGCGCCCATGCCGAAGCCGATTTCCACCACCAAGGGCGCCCGGCGGCCAAACAGCCTTTCCGGCTCCTGCCGTCCCGCTTCCAACGTCAGCCCCAGCCTCGGCCAGACTTCCTTCAGGCCGCGGGTCTGGGCGGCAGTCATGCGCCCGGCGCGCAGCACGTAGCTCTTGATGCCACGCGGCCTGTTATCACCTTGCTTCGCGTCTTCTTGCTTAACGCTATCGGAACCAGCTTCATGCATTGATGCGTCCCGCGAACGGTGAGGAGGGGTCCGCATCGCTGCGTCGCGGCATGCGCTTGGCCAGAAAGGCGTCGCGCCCCGCTTCGACGGCCTTGCGCATGGCCCGAGCCATCAGCACTGGCTGTTGGGCATGGGCGATGGCGGAATTCATCAATACCGCGTCACAGCCAAGCTCCATGGCCATCGCCGCGTCCGAGGCGGTACCGATGCCCGCGTCCACCAGCACCGGCACTTCCGCATGCTCGACGATCAGCCGCAGGTTGTAGGGATTCATCAGGCCGTTGCCGGAGCCGATCAGCGAACCGAGCGGCATGATCGCGCTGCAGCCCAGACGCTCGAGTTCCTTGGCGATCAAGGGGTCGTCGCTGGTGTACACCATGACCTCGAAGCCGTCCTTGATCAGCGCCTCCGCGGACTTCAGGGTTTCCACCACGTTGGGATACAGGGTCTTGTCCTCCGCCAGCACCTCGAGCTTGACCAGGTTGTGGCCGTCGAGCAGCTCCCGGGCCAGCTTGCAGGTGCGTACTGCGTCTTTTGCGGTGTAGCAGCCGGCGGTGTTGGGTAGCAGGGTGTAGCGGCTGGGGGGAATCACGTCGAGCAGACTGATCTCGTTGGGGTCCTGGCCCAGATTGGTGCGGCGCACCGCGAAGGTGACGATCTCGGTGCCGCTTTCGGCGATGGCGCTCGCCGCTTCGTCGTAATCCTTGTAACGACCGGTGCCCACCAGCAGCCGGGAGGTGAACTGGCGGCTGCCGACTCGCCAGGGCTGGTCCGGGCCCGGTTTCAGGGTAGCTGTTTTGTCGGTCATGGGAACTCCGGGAAGGCTTGGCTGAAAATAGGACTCGAGAGAATCGCGTCATTCGTCGCCCAGGCAAATGCCATCGAGCGCTTAGCCGCCGCCGATGGCATGGACGATTTCCACGCGATCGCCGTTTTCCAGGCGGGTCTCGTCGTGGCGACTGCGCGGAACGATTTCCTCGTTGACTTCGATGGCGATACGCCGTTCGGCGAGCCCGAGACTAGCCACCAATTGACTGAGGGTGGGTTCACCTTCCAGCCGATGGACATCACCGTTGAGTTGAATCTGCATGGCAACCTCCACTTGGGCTGCAGATGAATGAATTCGCAAAATTGCGGGCGAATAAGTGTAGCGTCAAACCTTGCTATCGGCACGTTTCTATTAACCCGGCAAGCATTTATGTCGGGTTAATTGCGGCACAGGGAAGTGCCGCCGCCGGCCGGTAGGTCGGCGCGAACCCGCGTCACACCAGCAGATTCACTCATCTGCGCCAGTGTGGCGGGGGCGACAATCAAAGAGGTCAGGATGACCTATTTGATTGCCAGGTTAATAGTTTGGCGGCCAGACGTCCCGATCCACCAGTTCCGGGCGCTTCAGCACCTTGGGATCGAAGACCGGTTCCTTGATGCCCTCCTTGCGCTGACGTTCATAATCCTTGAGCAACAGCAACGCGGTGGGACACAGGAGCAGAATGGCGAACAGGTTGGTGGTAGCCATCAGGCCCATGGCCAGATCCGCGAAATCCCACACGAAGGTCAGCTTGGCCACTGCGCCGATCATCACCATGGCCAGCACGATCCAGCGCAGGGTGTGATCCGCCTTTTTAGCATGACCACGAAACAGGTATTCAATATTGATCGCGGAGAAGGAATAATTGGCCAGAAGCGATGTATAGGCGAAGAAGAAGATGACCACGGCGATAAACACCTCACCGAAATAGCCCAGATGGTCGACCATGGCGTCCTGGGTCAGTTGGATGCCTTGAATGGACTGCTCGGGAGAATTGGTCAGCAGCTCTCCATATACCCCGGACAGCAGGATGGCCACCGCGGTGCAGCTACAGATCACCAGGGTATCGACGAAGACGCCGAAGGACTGCACCAGCCCCTGGGCCGCCGGGTGCTTGACGCTGGCCTGGGCGGCGGCGTTGGGGGTAGAGCCCATGCCCGCCTCATTGGAAAATAGCCCACGCTTGACGCCGTTTTCCATGGCCACCTTGATGGCGTAGCCAGCGGCGCCGCCCACCGCCGGGCCGTAGCCGAAGGCGCTCTTGACGATCAGCGCCAGCATGTCAGGCACCGCAGTAATATTGACCGCGAGAATCCACAGTGACACCAGCAGGTAGATAATGGCCATCGTCGGAACGATTTTCTCCGCGGTGCGCGCCACGGACTTCAGGCCGCCGAAGATCACCAGTGCCACGAGGCCCACCAGTACCAGGCCGGTGATCCAGTTGGGAACACTGAAGGCCTCATTCATCGCCTGGGCGATAGTATTGGACTGGGCGGCGTTGAAGGCCAGCCCATAGGCAATGATCAGGAATATCGCGAACAGCGCACCCAGCCAGCGCCAGCCCAGGGCCCGCTCGATATAATAGGCCGGGCCACCGCGAAACACGCCGTCCTCATTGGCATGCTTATAAAGCTGGGCCAGAGAGGATTCGATGAAAGAGGTGGCGAAACCCACCAGCGCCGTGATCCACATCCAGAAGATCGCTCCGGGGCCGCCGATCCACAAGGCGATGGCGACACCCGCCAGATTGCCGGTGCCAAGCCGGGCGGCCAGGGAGGTGGCGAAGGCCTGAAAGCCGCTCACGCCTTCGCCGGCACCGCGAGCGGTCACTGTGACCTTGGCCATATGGCCGAACAGACGAAACTGCATGCCGCGGGTCAGTACTGTGAACAGCAGGCCGGCGCCCAGCAGCAGATAGACCAGGATATAGCTCCAGACGAAGTCGCTGACCGGGGTCATGACCGCATAGATGGCGTCACGCAGCGGCGTGATGATGGCAAGCAGCGTTTCCATGGCATCTTTTCCTTTTTTGTTGAGCGGCCAGAGAGTACAACCGGATAATAGTGAAGCAAAAAGCTAATAAATGCGCCAATGCTATCGGGAAGCCCACGGAATTGATCAGCGCTATTCATCCGGTATCAAGGAGCCTTGATTCATGAATTATCGTCTTGCCTGGATCGGCGTCGCCCTGAGCGGCTTTGTGATGGTCGCCGCCGGCGCTTTCGGCGCTCATGGACTCAGGGACCAGCTGACGCCGCAGCTTCTGGACACTTTCGAGACCGGGGTGCGCTATCAGGCCTGGCATACCCTGGCGATGCTGACGGTACTCGTCTGGCGTGTGAACGCGCCCCTCAAGGGTCAGGGACTGGTGCTGGGATTATGGGCCGTGGGCATTCTGCTGTTTTCCGGCTCCCTTTACCTGCTGGCGTTGACCGGCATCCGCGGCCTCGGCATTGTCACGCCCTTCGGCGGCCTGGCCTTTCTGGCGGGCTGGCTGGCACTGGCCGTCTGCGCTGCCCGCGCTCGTCCGGGCGTCTCCGACTAGTCATCGTCTTCCTGATCCGGCAAGGCATAAGTGACAGTGACGATCGCCACCGGCTCCTCCTCGCCGGCGGAGAACAGCTCAACCTTGCCCACCGCGAGGCGACGCCCCAGCTTGATAATCTGCGCGTTGGCGATCAGATCCCGGTCGCCCCGGGCACGGCGCAGGAAATGACAGTTGAGATCCGTGGTGACCGCCATGGCCTCCGGGCCTATCTCCGCGAGAATCGCCACGTAGAAACATACGTCCGCCAAGCCCAGCATACAGGGACCGGAAACGCAGGCGCCCGGGCGCAGATGCTCATCCTCGATGGCCAGGCTCATGGTGGCGCGTCGCGTATCGACGCCTTCGATGGTGCCCTGGCGATGCGGGAAGACCTCGTCGAGAAAATCTTCGATGGCGGCGGCGGTCATCGCGGTCATGGATTCGGATTCCTCACGGATAAGGATGTCGTGAACCGGCCCACGATAGCGCAAGACGCCCCTTTCGCCCAGCTATCGGCGCCCGGGGCACCTGTCATGAAAGAAGACGCCCCGAAGTCTCGCTTCGGGGCGTTCGAGCATCGGCGCACGGCGCCGGTGGCTGCTGGTCGCCTGACGGCTTACTTGGCGTGGGACTTGTGCACCGCGCGCCAGTGATGCAGCAGTGGCTCGGTATAGCCGGAGGGCTGCTCGCGCCCCTTGAAGATCAGATCCTTGGCGGCGCTGAAGGCGCAGGACTCGTCCAGACGCGGCGCCATGGGCACGTAGTTGGGGTCGCTCGAATGCTGCTTGTCGACCACCTCCGCCATGCGGGCAAGCGTCTCCTCGACCTGTTCCCTGGTGATGAGACCGTGCAGCAGCCAGTTGGCGATATGCTGACTGGAAATACGCAGGGTGGCCCGGTCTTCCATCAGCCCGATATCGTGGATATCCGGCACCTTGGAGACGCCGACGCCCTGTTCCACCCAGCGCACCACGTAGCCGAGAATGCCCTGACAGTTGTTGTCGAGTTCGAGTTGAATCTGTTCCTTGGTCCAGTTGGGACGTGCCGCCACCGGGGGGGTCAGCAGATCATCCAGATAATCGACGGTGGGCTGCCCTTCCACCTCATGCTGGATTACCTCCACGTCCACCTGGTGATAGTGCAACGCATGCAAGGTTGCCGCAGTGGGCGAAGGCACCCAGGCGGTGTTGGCGCCGGTCTTGAGATGGTTGATCTTCTGCTCGAGCATCGCCGCCATTAGGTCCGGCATCGCCCACATACCCTTGCCGATCTGGGCATGGCCGCGCAGGCCGCACTCCAGGCCGGTCTGGACGTTGTTTTTCTCGTAGGCGTCGATCCAGGTGGTATTCTTCATCTTGCCCTTGCGCACCACCACGCCGGCTTCCATGACGCTGTGTATCTCGTCGCCGGTACGATCCAGGAAGCCGGTGTTGATGAAGACCACCCGGGATGCCGCCGCGGCGATGCACGCCTTGAGGTTGACGGAAGTACGGCGCTCCTCGTCCATGATGCCCATCTTGAGGGTGTTGCGCTCGAGACCCAGCAGGTCTTCGACACGACTGAATATCTCGCTGGTGAAGGCGACTTCCCTGGGGCCATGCATCTTGGGCTTGACGATATACATGGAGCCGGCGCGGGAGTTGCGCGACTGGGGGCCGCTCTTTTGCAGATCCCGCAGCGCGGCCAGGGTGGTGACCACCGCGTCGAGGATTCCCTCCGGTACCTGCTTGCCTTCGCCGTCCAGCATGGCCGGCGTGGTCATCAGATGGCCGACGTTGCGCACGAGCATCAGCACTCGACCCGGCAGGCTGACGCTGCCGCCGTCCGGGGTGGTGTATTCACGATCCGGGTTGAGTCGGCGGGTGGTGGTCTTGCCGTTTTTCTCTACCTGTTCCTCCAGGTCGCCCTGCATCAGCCCCAGCCAGTTGCTGTAAGCCAGCACCTTGTCCTCCGCGTCCACCGCGGAGACGGAATCCTCGCAGTCCATGATCGCGGTGATTGCGGATTCCATCAGCAGATCCTTGACCCCCGCCGGGTCCGTCTTGCCGATGGGGTGCTCGGGATCAATCTGGATTTCCAGGTGCAGGCGGTGATTGGACAACAATATCGCGGAAGGCTTGGACGCCTCGCCCCGGTAGCCCACCAGCTTGCCAGGGCTTTTGAGTCCGGTCTCTCGGCCGTTCTTGAGGGTCACCACCAGGTGCCCGTCGCGCAGGGCGTAGTTGACCGCATCGCGATGGGTGCCGGTGGCCAAGGGCGCTGCCATGTCGAGCACCCCTCGTGCGTAGGCAATGACCTTGGCGCCACGCCTGGGGTTATACTCCTTGGTATGATCGACGCCGTCTTCCTCGCTGATGGCGTCGGTACCATACAAGGCGTTATAAAGGCTGCCCCAGCGAGAATTGGCCGCATTCAAGGCGTAGCGCGCATTGGTGACGGGCACCACCAGCTGGGGGCCGGCCTGAGTGGTGATTTCCCGATCGACGTTGATGGTGGCGATCTTGACCTGATTCGGCACCTCCGCCAGATAGCCGATACGCTTCAGGAACTTCCGATAGGCGTCCATGTCCTCGACCTGGCCGGGATGCTCTCGGTGCCAGGTATCGAGTTCCTGCTGCAGTCGCTCGCGCTCGGCGAGCAGTTTGCGATTCTTGGGCGCCAGTTCATGGATCAACGCATCGACGCCGGACCAGAAGGCGTCGGCGTCCACGCCGGAACCGGGTAACGCCTGCTCGTTGATGAAACGATCAAGCTCGGTAGCCACCTGGAGCCGGTGGCGGGTGACACGATCAGTCATGAGGGGAATCTCCTGATGCGCTGCAGCCGGCGCCGAGGGGCCG
Organism: Pistricoccus aurantiacus; assembly: GCF_007954585.1. Taxonomy (GTDB): domain Bacteria; phylum Pseudomonadota; class Gammaproteobacteria; order Pseudomonadales; family Halomonadaceae; genus Pistricoccus; species Pistricoccus aurantiacus. The sequence continues at coordinate 1,018,219 of NZ_CP042382.1, read as the reverse complement.
ACTGTTTCATCGTTTACTGCAACCTGGTGCTCGAACACAGTGTCCGAATGTTTGTGGAAAAAACTTCCATACTCTAATCGAAATTATCCGGCGGGTCTGCCCATGGCATACTAAAAGTTGAGTCCGCCGGCGCCCAGCCTCCCGGCGTGGTCGTCGAGTTCCACTAGCGCTAGCATGGGTCGAGGAGAAACACATGACCGACTTCACAGCTCTCAAGGCGCTAGGCGAACTGGCCCCGATCGATACCTCACGGGTCATCACGACCCTTGCCCTCGGCGACCCCTGCCTGACCCGCTATCTCGACTGCTACCGCCTCACGCCGCTGCTGTCGGAGCACGTGGTCCTGTACGCGGGCTTTGTCGACACCCCGCGCTATCGCCTGTGGTGCCAGGTTTGGGGGCCGCCCACACCGCAGGGCACCGTGTTCGTGGTGCATGGCTATTTCGATCATCTGGGGCTTTATGGCCATCTGCTGGAGCTGCTGCTGAGACGCGGCTGGCAGGTGGTGCTTTGGGACCTGCCCGGCCATGGACTTTCCAGCGGCGCCCAGGCCACCATCGACGACTTCGACGACTACGGGCACTGCCTGCATGCGCTCAAGCAACGGACCATCGCCATGAACCTGGCGCCCCGGCCCTGGCTTGGCATCGGCCAGAGTACCGGCGCGGCAATCCTGGCCACGGACGCCCTGACGTCCCTCGAGCCGTGTCCTTGGGCGGGACTTGCATTGCTGGCGCCGCTGGTGCGGCCCTGGGGCTGGAACCAGGCCCGCTGGCTTCATCTGCTGGCGGAGCCGTTCATCAATAGTCTATCCCGACGCTACCAGGCCAATTCCACGGACCAGGATTTCACCAATTTCCTGCAAAACCTGGATCCCTTGCAGGCGGATCATCTTCCGGTCAGCTGGATCAGCGCCATGCGCCGCTGGATTCCGCGCCTGCTGGCCTTGCCCCCCAGCCAGCTTCCGGTGTTGATCCTTCAGGGAGAGCAGGACCAGACCGTGGACTGGTCCTGGAACCTCGAGGTTCTGCAACACAAGTTTCCCCAGGCAACGCTGTATCAGCATCCTCAGGCGCGCCATCATCTGGTCAATGAGGCCGAGCCCATTCGTCAGGCGCTGTTCGAACGGCTCGAGGCGTTTCTCGCCGACTTCGAGACCGAACCGCTTGCTCGTTACTCGAAAACTCACGCAAGGACACCCGCTCCATGAACCGCATCCGCTATTCGCTTCTGTTCGTCGTACTGCTGCTGGCGAGCGGCTGTGCCAGCCAGCCATCCCCCCCGGCCACCCTGCGCCAGGCGCTGCTGGGGCTCGGCGACAAGGCGGCGACCCGGGTGCTCGAGTCGCCGGTGCTGAAAGACAAGACGCCGCAGACGCTTTCCAGCCTGGTGCTGCTGTTGCCTCCGTCGCATGTAGACCCGAGCCTGGATATCGACAGCGAGCGCTTTCGCGAGAGCCTTACACGCGGCCTGCTCGCCAAGCCGCCAGGGCCTCAAGTGCTGGACTGGGCGGCAGAACAACCCACCTCGGTCACACCTTCGGATCACGACAGTAATCAGTGGATACTCGAGAGTCGCCTGGAAACCAGCGGCGCCCCTTTGCAGCTTTCCGATCGAGTGCTGGTGCCTTATCGCCTGACCTTGAGCCTGCGTCGCCCCGGCGATACTCGACAGCAGTGGCAGGAACAGCTCAGTGGCGCGATCGATACTACCGCGCTTTAAATTCCGAAACGTTTATTCGAGAGGTTGAACATGGCGCGTTTCACCGATCATCTGTACCGCGACGGCCCGGACAATCCTTTCCCGGGCATCAAGGCGCTAGAACGGCGGCTGGATCGGGAGATCCCCCATCGCCTGGGTTCCAACGAAGGGCTCGACATGCCCCATCACGCCCTAAGCGAGCGTTTCGGCGCAGAACTTGCGGAACTGGCTCGAGGCTATGGGGACGCGGAGGCCTTGGGAGTGCGTTCGCGACTGGCGAACCAGTATCGGTTGCCGGTGGAATCGCTGCTGGTGGACGCCGGCGCGGATAGCCTGATCGCCCTGGTACTGCGCGCCACCTGCCCGCCAGGTAGCCGAGTCGTCGCCAGCGCCGGCACCTATCCTACCTTCGGCTATTTCGCCGCCGGCCAGGGCTGCCGTATCAGCGAAGTGCCCTACCGGGAAGCATCGGGCTATCTGGCGCCGGATCTGGAGGCGCTCGCCCGCGTCGCCCAGGCACAAGACGCGCGGCTGGTGTATCTCGCCAATCCGGACAATCCCAGCGGCCATCTTCACGACGATACGGCCATCGACGCCTTGCGTGAAACCCTGCCGAAGAATTGCACCCTGTTGCTGGACGAGGCCTACCACGACTTTCGCGACAGCGCCTGGACCCCGGCGCAAAACCGTCCTCTGTCGGCGACGGTTCGACTGCGCACCTTTTCCAAGGCCCAGGGCCTGGCGGGGCTGCGCATCGGCTACGCCATCGCCGAGCCCGAGGATATCGCCCTGCTCAACAAGGTACGCATTCACTATGCGGTGTCGAGCATCGCTCAGAAAGCGGCGGAAATCGTGCTCGATGATTCCCGGGAAGTCGAAACGCATATTCAGGCGGTGATTGCCCGCCGCGAACGCCTGGCCCGCTGGCTGGAAGCGCTCGGCGGTGACGTACTCCCCAGCCACACCAATTTCGTGGCGCTGCGCCTTCCCAGCGCGGCACTCGCCGAGCGCCTGCATGGCGAACTGCTCGCCGCTGGCAGCCTGGTGCATCGCCCGCCCCAGCCGGCGCTGGGCCATGTATTGCGCATCACCGCCCTGGAAGACGCGCTGCAGCCGGGTCGCCTGGCGGCATTGGAGCGTGCTCTGCGGGCGTGATTTGCGGCTTTTCCGGCTTGCCTGCTAGGCTGGGAAACGCAAGGATCGATTGCGATGCCCGTTCATGAATGACGCAAGGAGTGTGAATCTCATGTCTAGCCCGGAGCACAAGCAGAAAATCTGGAAGATGATCAAGCATATCAAGGTCGGCATGCTGGTCACGGAAGACGGCGACCAGCTCAGGGCTCGGCCCATGCATCTGGTCCAGGACGAATATGACGGAACCCTGTGGTTCTACACTCGGCGCAGCGCGGAGAAGGTCATCGAGGCCAAGCAGGACAGTCACGTCTGCCTGAGCTTTTCCGATCAGGAAGACGGCATCTACGTGTCGCTTTCCGGCACCGCCAACCTGAGCGACGACCGGGAATTGATCGACAAGTACTGGAACCCCTTCGTCGGCGCCTGGTTCCCCAACGGCAAGGACGACCCGGACGTGGCCCTGCTGGAAATCAAGATTCGTCAGGGCGAGCACTGGAAGGCCAAGGAAAGCAAGACCTTCCAGCTCTACGAAATCGCCAAGGCCAACATGACGGACAAGACCCCGGATCTGGGCGAGAACGAGAAGTTCGGCAAATAGACCTCGTTCTTTCTCCTCCCTACAAGAAGCCCGACGTTAACGTCGGGCTTCTTGTTTGCCGCTCTGTCGAGAAAGGCTCAGTCCTCCCGGCTTGGCGGCGCCATGAAGTCCGGCCCTACCGAATCGGTGACGTGTTGATCGACGATACGTTCGATCTCGTCGAGATCCGCATTCTCCAGTCGCCAGTCGTCGATGGCCGCCACGGGCTCCACCTGATCCGGCCGCCGCGCACCCCATAACGCCACGCCGTTGTCATGGCGATCCAGCAACCAGCGCACCGCCAGCTCCAGCACCCGTTTGCCATAACGCTCCTGCGCGAACTGATCCAGCGCCTCCACAGCGGCGAGATACTGGGCGAAGCGCGGCGACTGGAACTTGGGGTCGCTGTTGCGCAGGTCGTCCCCTTCGAAGGTCGAGTCCTCGTGCATCTTGCCGGTCAGCAGGCCACGACATAGTGCCCCGTAGGTCAGCATGGTCATGTCGTGACGCTTGGCATAGGGAATGATGTCCTGCTCCGCGCCGCGCTCGAACAAGTTCAGCGGCGGCTGCACGCTGTGCAGGGGCGCCACCTCGCGAAAGGCGTCGCACTGCTCCGGCGAAAAGTTGCTGACGCCGATGGCGCGAATCTTGCCGTCTCGATAGAGCCGCTCCATGGCTCGCGCGGTTTCCTCCATGGGCACCAGCGGATCCGGCCAGTGCACCTGGTAGAGATCGATAATGTCGGTCTGCAGACGACGCAGGGAATCCTCCACCTCCTTCTTGATACGCGAAGCGCTGGCGTTGCGCATCACGTTTTCCTGGGCGTCCCACTCCATCGCCACCTTGGTGGCCAGTACCAGCGCGTCGCGCTTTCCGGATTCCGTCACGGCGCGTCCCACCACTTCCTCCGCGTGGCCGAAGCCATAGACCGGCGCGGTATCGATCAGCGTCACCCCCTGATCGAGAGCGGCATGAATGGTACGCACCGCCTGATCGTCATCGGTACCGCCCCACATCCAGCCCCCCATGGCCCAGGTTCCCAAGCCGATGCGTGAAGCGGTGATATCCGTATTGGCAATCTTCAGCGTCTGCATCGTTCACTCCCTTGGTGGATGGCTCGAGCTATCAGGATGGTAGTCATGAACCGACATGACAAGGGACGGCTTGTAGTGAATTTCGAAGAGAGCGGGTTTGTATCTTACTGACCAGGGCCACCTCGGGCAGACAGCGCCGCGCGATAGGCGGTTATCCCGTTCATGCAGGCGGGGATACCCGCATAGACCGCCATCTGGATCACGACCTCGAGCAGTTCCTCCCTGCTGACACCTACGTTCAGGGCACCGCGCATATGAAATTCCAGCTGTCCCTGGGCGGTTCCCATGGCGGTGAGGGCGGCGACCGTGAGCATCTCGCGTGTCCTGATATCCAGGCCTGGCCGGCCCACCACATCCGCGAAGGCATAATCCGTGATCAGCCGGGGCAGGTCCGCGTCCAGTTCTGCGAGCCGGCCGGTGACTCGCTCGCCGGTCCCGGGCTCGAGAAGATCCATGATGCGTTTTCCTTTGGCGGTCTTGTCCTCCAAGGCAACCGTTTCTGAATATTTGGCCATACGTCACTCCTTGCCATCAGGTCGATGATCACTAGTGCAAGGTTGGCCGAACAGGGATTCGCGGAGAATGACCTATTCTGTAATACCCTGACTGCATCACGAATCGAGCTTGTGAAAGGAGCGCCGATGGCGGTTTTCTCAGGGCGAATGCCTACCACCAGACAGCTGCAATGTTTCGTCGCCGTAGCCCAGGAACTGAATTTTCGCCGCGCGGCAGATCTCTTGAACATGTCTCAGCCACCTCTTTCGAGACAAATAAGGAACCTGGAAGATCTGCTAAGGATCAAGCTGCTTGAACGGGATACCCATTACGTTAGCCTGACTTCCGCCGGGGAAGCCTTTGCTCAGGAGGCACAGGCGATACTTTCCAGACTCGATGCGGCGCTCGAAACGATGCGCAACGAAAGGATTGGCGAAGACGCGGACGTTCGCCTGGGCCTGACCAGCGTGATCGATTTCAGCCTCGTACGGGGAATTCACCGCGTTCTGAATGACATTACGCCGCCCGCACAAATCCGCATCGAACATGCCTACTCGAAGCGCCTGCTCGAGCGGTTGCGAAGTGGTGAGATCGATCTTGCCATCGTCGGGGATATTCCGCGCCAGGGCGAGGAGCTCGAGATACGACAAGTCGCGCGCGAGCCGCTGATGGTGGCGCTATCCGAAGCACATGACGCGACCCGCAAGGAGCGTGTGTCCTTCGCGGATCTGGGAGGCATGGTGCTGTTCTGGTTCCCGCGCAACGACAACCCGGCCTTCTACGACAACTGCGAGCGCGTCTTTGCGGATTTCGCCTACGAGCCACCGCGCAGGCCGGAACCCGGCGAGCATGTCGAGCTGCTGGCAAATATCGCCGCCGGAAAAGGCATCGCCTTCTTTCCGGCTTCCCTGCGTGCGGCGAGTCGGCTCGGCGTTGTCTATCGGCCATTCATTGCCGATATCGAAGCTCGACTGACTATCCCCCTCCAGCTTCTCTGGCGCAGAAACGAGACCCGCGAAGAAGTCCTTCGAATGGCCGACAGACTGCTACAGGCAGCGGCATGACCATTGATTTAACGCCGCCTGAGCAGCCGGTCCAACTGGCGGCCGATGGCTTCTAGGAACAAACCACTTTCTTACAAGCAGGCCGCCTTCAAAAGCTTTGCCAGTCATATTCCTGAGTCGCCGGCTTGGCATCAGAAACTCCCTTGATGATGGACTCGAAGCTGACCGGCTTGGTATCAGGAGCTGTGTCCATGTTCGATGCGGATGGAGCATCATCGTCCAGCTTGAAGATGGCCATCGCCTGCATGCTCGTGGACGCCGCCCGGTAATCATCTTCGAGCTTGGCGATAAGCGCCAGCAAGGCGTCGAGGGAAGCCCCGCCTTCGACCAGGGTAATATCCCGCAGGGCAATGGCGCGCTTCGACAATAAAAGGCTAACAGATCAACGTCAGGACCATGATCGAGCCATCCCGCCAGCCGCTTTTCGACCGCAAGGATTCGCCGAGCCCTTCCACCATCAGACGTTATTGTCAGCGACACAGTCCATCTCGATTTCCACCAGCCATTCGCTGTCGATAAACCTGACGACTTCCACGAAGGTACAGGCGGGCTTGATGTCGCCGAAGCATTCACCATGGGCACGCGCCGCCTCCTACCATCGGGAGATATCGGTCAGCATGACTCTTGTCCGAATGACGTCCTGCAGCCTGAAGTCGGCGTCAAGAATCGCCTGTGTCGCTATCTCCAGACAGCGCCGGGTGACGCGACGGTTCCGTCTTCCGCGATTGGCGCCGTACCGGATACGGCCAGCATGTTGCCGATACGCACCGCGCGGGAAAAACCGATATCAGGTTCTAAGGGTGATCCTGATGAGGTGAGCTGACGCATCCTTTCTCTTCTTATCCGACAAGGGGTTACTGCCGCTTGAGCAGCCGGTCCAACTGGCGATAGCCGATGGCTTCCATCAACTGCGCGCGGCCGGGACGAGACTCACCTGCCAGGTCCGCCAGGGTCAGAGCGACCCTTAATACCCGATGATAGGCGCGGGCGGAGAGATTGAGGCGTTCGAGTACCTGGGCAAGCCAGGCCCGGTCCTGGCTTTCCAGGGCGCAGGCGGCTTCCAGTTCGCGACCGGGCAGATGGGCGTTGAGGGCGCCTCGGGCGTACTGGCGCTCCCGAGCGGCGACAACCCGAGCGCGAACGTCCGCGGAGCTTTCCCCCGCCGCTCTCGATGTCAACTGCTCCGGGGGCAGGGCCGGCACCTCAATCTGTAGATCGATACGATCCAACAGCGGCCCGGAAAGCCGGCCCTGATAGCGCTGAATCTGGCTGGCGGTGCAGTGGCAAGGCTGGCGAGGATCTCCCAGATGGCCGCAGGGGCAAGGGTTCATCGCCGCGACCAGCTGGAAACGCGCCGGGTAGCTGCGCTGATGGCTGGCCCGAGCGATATGAATCTGCCCGGACTCCATGGGCTCGCGCATCACTTCCAGCACGCTGCGGCTGAATTCCGGCAGTTCGTCCAGAAACAGCACCCCTTGGTGCGCCAGGGAAATCTCCCCGGGGCGAGGTTTCGAGCCACCACCTACTAGCGCGGCGGCGCTGGCGGTATGATGCGGCGCACGAAAGGGCCGCTGACCCCACTGCTCCTGTAGCGGCAGCCCGCACACGGAACGTATCGCCGCCACTTCCAGGGCCTCGTCCTCGGTGAGGGTCGGCAGAATGCCCGGCAGACGACTGGCGAGCATGGTCTTGCCGGTGCCGGGCGGGCCTGCGAAAAGCAGATTGTGGCCGCCGCTCGCGGCGACCTCCAGGGCGCGCCGGGCCTGATGCTGGCCGCGCACCTCGAGCAGATCCATGGTGGTGGGCAGGCTGATGGGCGGACGTTCCAGGCGGTGCGGGGGGATCGACGTCTCGTTGAGCAGATGCGCCACCACTTCCAGCAGATGATCCGCCGGCAGCACGGTGAGATCCCCGGCTAGCGCCGCCTCATCCGCGTTGGCCCGGGGCAGGATCAGGCCGCGCCCGGTGCGCTTGGCCGCCAGGGCCACCGGAAGCACCCCGGGTACCTGGCGCAGCTTGCCGTCCAGCGCTAGTTCGCCGAGACACTCGAGCCCTTCCAGACGCTCCGGGGGAATCTGACCGGAAGCGACCAGAATGCCCAGGGCGATGGGCAGGTCGAAACGCCCGCCTTCCTTGGGCAGATCCGCCGGGGCCAGATTCAAGGTAATGCGCCGGGTCGTCGGAAATTCCAGCCCGGCATTGACCAGGGCGCTGCGCACCCGCTCGCGGCTTTCCTTGACCGCGGTTTCCGGCAGGCCCACCAGGGTCAGCCCCGGCAGGCCATTGGCCAGATGCACCTCGACCAGCACCTCCGGCGCCTCCAGCCCCAGGCTTGCCCGGCTCTTGATGATGGCCAGCGTCATGAATGTTCCTTATTGTAGTTGTCGATACACAGCGTGCCGGAATTAGACATGCTGATACAACCGCCCCATTCGGATTGCCAACATGCGAATATCAAAATATTTCCAATATGGGCTTGAGAGGCTCGGTAATGACACCGCTCTTCAAGAGCTTGGCCATCTCCGCTGCCGGCAACGGCCGGCTTATCAAGTAACCCTGTAACTTGTCACAGCCTTTTTCCGCGAGCCAGGTTGCCTGTTCCAGGGTCTCGACTCCTTCGGCGGCGGATTTCAACCCCAGACTTTTAGCAATCAGTAGAATGGCCGATACGATGGCTGCATCCTTCGGGTCGGTGAGCATATCGCGCACGAAGCTTTTATCGATCTTGAGTTTTCCTATGGGTAATTCCTGCAGAAGACTCAAGGATGAATAGCCGGTACCGAAGTCGTCCAACGAGATGATCACACCCTTTCGTTGCATCGCGCCTAGCTGGTCGATCACCTCCGGCTTGACCTTCATCAGGGCGGTTTCGGTGATTTCGAGCTCCAGATACCTGGGATCAAGCCCGGTTTCGTTTAATACTTGATCGACTTTTGTCGCGCATTCCTGGCGCTGAAGTTGAATGGCGGAGACATTGACCGACACACTGACTCGAGACAGCCCCGCGGCCTGCCAGGCACTTATTTGACGACAGGCCTGGCGCAGGACCCATTCACCAATCGGCACGATCAAACCACTATTCTCGGCGATAGGAATGAACTGGTCCGGGGAAATAAGCCCCTCTACCGGATCATTCCAGCGCAGTAGAGCCTCGAGCCCCACTATCTCGCCCGTCTCGGCTCGTACCTGGGGCTGGTAATGGAGTTCGAATTCGTCGTTAGCCAAGGCACGCCGCAGCCGGCCTTCCAACGAAAGATGCTCGAACGTCGCAAGATTGTAGGAAGCGGAATAGAACTGGAAGTTGTTACGCCCCTGCTCCTTTGCCTGGTACATGGCGGCATCGGCGCGCTTTATCAGGTCGTTCTCCTCGGTAGCGTCTTCGGGAAACAGGGAAATACCGATACTGCTACCGACATACAGTTCCTGACCGTCGACATGGAACGACTTTCTCATGGCGTCGAGGATGCGTGAGGCGACCTTGGCCGCATCCTGGGAATCGTCGATCTTGGGTAACAGAATGACAAACTCATCGCCGCCCAGGCGGGCAAGCACTTCCGAGGTGTTCCGATAGGTCTCACGGTGGATGAAGTCTTCCGCCCGAAGTATCGAAATAAGACGCGCCGCCATTTTCTTGAGTAGCTGATCACCCACCTGATGGCCAAGCGTATCGTTGATCCGTTTGAAGTTGTCCAGATCGAGAAATAGCACCGCCATCTTGTTGTTCCCACGACGGGCGAGCGCGATCATGTGCTGCAGGTACTCACGGAACAGTAGCCGATTGGGCAGCCCCGTCAGGCTGTCGTGGTAAGCCAGACGCTTGACCTTCCATTGGGATTTTTTCAGCTTACGTCCCATGTTTTGGAAGCTCAGCGCCATTTGTCCGAGTTCGTCTTTGGAAGAAAACGCGATATCCGGCGTCAAGTTGCCCTGGCCAATTTCTTGAACCGCCTGCATCAAATGCTGCAGGGGACGGATCATCAAGACATGCATGGCGAAAAACAAGGCGATGATGATTAGTGAGGTGGACCCCATCAGCTGGACAGCTTGAAGGTGTTACTAAGCTCTGACCTCTTTGTTTACCCGGCTCAAGCTGCCAGGGTCACGGATGGCTGGTAATACACCTCGTCGGGTGTTTGATAATCATGGCTCTGATGGAACCGCTCCTGATTGTAGTGCCGGAAGTACCGGTTAAGCGCCTGTCTCAAGTGTCGCCCATCCTCGAAGGCGGTGAGGTAGATGCACTCATGTTTGACACTGCGCCAGAGGCGTTCCACGAAGATATTGTCATGGTAGCAGCCCTTGCCGTCCATGCTGATCCGGATGCCATGATGCTTGAGAACATCGGTGAAGGCTTCACTGGTGAACTGGACACCCTGATCCGTGTTGAAGATTTCCGGCGTTCCATGACGTTGCAGGGCCTCCTCCAGAGCACCAACGCAGAAGTCAGCGTCCAGGGTGTTCGAGACGCGCCAGGACAGCACCTTGCGAGTGTGCCAGTCCATGATGGCCACCAGGTACATGAAGCCCCGGGCCAGCGGCGCATACGTGATATCGGCGGCCCACACCTGGTTGGGCCGGTCGATCCGGCGCCCTTTGAGCAGGTAGGGATAAACCTTGTGCCCCTCGCCGGGAATGCTGGTTCTCGGACGCGGGTATACCGCCTGCAGGCCCATGGTGCGCATCAGTCGCTGGACTCGCTTGCGGTTTACCTGATAGCCCTGGCGCTGCAGGAACGCCCGCATTTTGCGAGACCCGTAATACGGCGTTTCCAGATGTTGCTGATCAAGTAGATACATGAGATTCAAATCCTTCTGACGCTGTTGCCGAGGACGGTAGTACACCGATGAGCGGCTCAATTTGAGCAATTCACATTGGCGCGTCATGCTGATATCAGGGTGGTCGCGCTCGATCATCGCCAACCGGCGTCGACGACTTACTGATCGAGCTTGCGCGATAAAAAATCGCGTTCCACCGTCAACCGGCCGATCTCGCGATAGAGTTCATCGGTGTTGGGCTCGTTGGACGGCTTGCCAGCCTTCTTCTTGCCTTCGAAGAGGTCAGGGGCATTTTCCAGCAGCTCGCGTTTCCAGGTGCTGACCATGGTCGGATGGATCTGGAAACGGGCGGCGATCTCGGAAGTGGTCTGGTCACCCTTGAGAGCGGCCAGGGCAACCTTGGACTTGAATGAAGCGCTGTACTGTTGGCGTTTCTTGCTCATGATTCTCCTCCTGAGGGAGATGATGAATCAGAGCTTAGGCACCTGTCCAAATTTCGGGGTCCAGTTCATAGCGTTACGGTCCCGAGGATGATCCAGGCAACGGTTTTTCCCAGACGCCAGCTTTCCTCGAGCAGTTCCGATGCGGGCAAAACACCCATCAGCAGCAGGTTCTTGTGCAATGCTTGGCTGGCCAACAAGGCCGGCTCTCCTTGATAGCTAGCCCGATGAGGCTGCTTCTCCGTGCTTGTGTTCCAGGCCGTCTTCATCAGCGTGGCGGGAAGCGTCTCGCCTACCTGAGACGGGTCATGGTGGAAGAGGATTTTTCCCTTCTTGTCCGTCACGAGAATATGGCCGCGCTTGCCAATGTGGTTTTCCGCGATCTGTTCGGCGATGGAATCCAACTTCATGGTGATGACCAGGTAACCACGAAGCCTTGGCCCGGTGCCGAGGGGGTCATCATTGGCAATGTCGATCAGATAAAGGGGTCTCGCGGCCTGAAGCGCGATCTCGCCGTTGTCCGGGTTGGTGAACACTCGGCTCAGTGTCTCGTCCTCGGACCGGCTAAGCGCCTTGAAAAAAAAGGTATCCCCTTCCTCGACCGTGGCATTGGGAATCGGCGTCAGGGTGGCGCGAACGTCTTCGAACCCATCGGGTAGCAGGAAACGGATTTCGTAGTAATCCGGATAGGCACGCAGGTAGCTGGCGAATAGCTTCAACAGGGAAGGAAGCATCAATGCATAACGCGCTTCCTCATCCTCGGTGAGCGCGTAGGAGCGCATCAAGGAGGCATCGGCGAACAGCTTGACGTTGGCCTCGGCCACCTCCGTGCGCACGTGGAAATTCTGGGCCAATTGGTCCATCAAGGTCGTCATCTGATCTGAAGACCGCTCGACCCCGGTCGAGCGAAGTTGCTCATAGGCGAGCCACCCCAGGAGCAGTAGAGGAATCACTGACAAGGGTATGACGACTAACAGAACTTTGGCATGCAGGCGCATGAGGCCAACCTGGCTATCAGTAAACGATACGCGAGAATATCGCGGCGCGGTATTTTTGTATCCGGGGCGGTAGTCGCCGGTAAGGCTTCGACTTTTCCAACGCCTTGCCACTCGGATAGATGACCGGATCGTTCTTGAAGTCTGCCGGCAAAAGTTTCTCCGCCGCTCGGTTGGGGGTGGCGTAATAGACGTACTGGGCAAGTCGTGCCGCGATCTCCGGCTCATTGAGGAAATCGATAAACCGTTTGGCGGAGACCTTGTCGGTCGATGCGCTAAGCACGGTCAAGTAGTCGACCCAAATATTGCCGCCCTCTTGCGGGAGTACAAAGGCAATGTTTTCGTCGTATTCCTGCACCATCCTTGCATCACCGTTGTACATCATGCTCATGGCGACCTGACCGTTCACTAGGGCGGAGTTTTCATCCAAGGAAATATACTGGTAGGTCTTGACGGCAGACGCCTGCTCTTGAAGCAATGCCTCGGCCGCTTTTAATTCCTGCTTGTCCGTGCTGTTGAGGGAATAGCCGAGTGCCTTCAGCGCCACGCCGATCATGTCCCTGCTATCGCTGATCATGCCCACCCTGCCATTCAACCCCTCTGGTGGCTGCAAAAGATCCATCCAGCTTAAAACAGCAAAGGGAATGAGATCCTGGCGGTAAGCGATACCCAGAGTGCCCCAAAAATAGGGCACGCCATACGTTTCAGCACCCTCATGCTCGGTACGCCAGCGCGGATCGACATGCTTCAGGTTCGGGATGTCCGTCTCGCTGATGGACGCCAGCCATCCCCGCCCGGCCAGGATGCGAATCGACGCTCCATTGACGAGTGCCAGATCGAAACCCTTGCCCTCGGTCTCAAGCAAAAGCTCATCTCGAGAGCCATCGGAATCAAAATAGATTTGTTTCACCGTGATGCCGGTTCGCTGCTTGAATTCCTCGAGAATCTCTGGATCCATGTAGTCGGCCCAATTGAGGAACAGGAGTTCCGGTGGCTCCGCCGCCTGCACGGGGAGTGTAGCCACGATCAGAAAAAACGTTATCCATAAGTTTTTCCAAAAATACATGACTATCCTCATCCATGACGGTCGATAACTTACGTGGCTAGCGTTAGGTTACAAAGCCGCGCCACCCTTGATTGATCGGCAGGCGGGGATAAAACTTTAGTGTGCCGATCGGGACAAAAGGCAATCCACCTATCGAACCACGCAATCGTCACATTCGCCGGCCCACCAGGGTCATCCCCGGTAGGCCCTTGGTCAGATACCCTTCGACCAGCACGTCCGGCGTTTCCAGTCCCAAGCTTGCCCGGCTTTTGATGATAGCCAGTGTCATGCGTGTTCCTTGTTGTGGCTCTTGATCGTCAAGCTGTGATTATCGATGACGAACCGATAAATCAGGCGTCGGGACGTTTAGATTTTGCTGTATCGGATGTCTTGTTATCGGCGGTTCCTTGTTTGGCATCAGTAGTTTCTTCCTCCGCCATGGCGCGCTTGGCCTTGGAGGAGGCGGCATCTTCCTTGGATCCCATCCGACTTTTATCCTGGGGTGTGGCGTTTCCTATGCTGTTCCCCGATGTAGCGATAGCAGGCTTGTGGGAGTGACCCTCCCGCTTGTCCAAAGCGCTCTCCAAGGCGGCAACTTGCTTTTCCAGCGCCTCGACCCGGCTGCGGGTGCGCTGCAGCACATCCATCAGAATGTCGAAGTCCTCCCGGGAAACCAGTTCCAGCCGATCGAAGGCGCCCCGCACGACCTGCTGCACCCCTCGCTGGAACTCTTCGGGAGCGTGGGACGCCCCTTGCAAACGCTCGCCAAGCTGCTGGGCCAGTCGGCTGATACGATCCTGAGTCGACATTGCTCAATACTCCTTCATCGAATTGACACTTGTCAGGATACGCAAGGACGGTCCTCAACGCATGCTTCCGATCAACGCAGCCTCAAGCACCAACGCGCCGAATTGGTGCAGAAGGCCCGTGCCCTCAGCGTTTCACGCTTACCGGAACCTTGGAATAAAAAAACAAGCCATTGCCATATAAAGCGTTTCCTGAAAGTGGCACGGTTCTCGCTTTAGCTCTTTTGAACGGGTTTCGACTCGCCTACCATCTGCGCTAAAGGGATACCCAGGAATGACGGAACTCTCGCAACTGAGCTACGCGCTCGATACCTTTTACATTCTGATCTGCGCGGTACTGGTGATGTGGATGGCGGCGGGCTTCGCCATGCTCGAAGCGGGTCTTGTACGGGCCAAGAATACCGCGGAGATCCTGACCAAGAACATCGCCTTGTTCGCCATTGCCTGCACGATGTATCTGCTGGTGGGCTACGCCCTGATGTATTCCGGCGATCCCGGTGGGCTGCTGCCGAACCTCGGCGTGCTGATCGGTCAGGAATATTCGCTCGAGGAACTGGGCGGCAGCGACGCGCCGGTCTATGCCCAGCGGGCGGATTTCTTCTTCCAGGTAGTGTTCGTCGCCACCGCCATGTCCATCGTTTCCGGCGCGGTGGCGGAGCGCATGAAATTATGGAGCTTCATGGCCTTCGCGGTAGTGATGACCGCCGTGATCTATCCGGTTTCCGGCTACTGGACCTGGGGCGGCGGCTGGTTGAGCGATCTCGGCTATGTGGATTACGCCGGTTCCGGCATCGTGCACCTGGTGGGTGCCTCCGCGGCGCTGGCCGGGGTGATCCTGCTGGGGCCAAGGCGGGGCAAGTACGGCCGCAATGGCGCCATTCAGCCGATTCCCGGCGCCAACATGCCCTTGGCGACCCTGGGCACCTTTATCCTGTGGATGGGCTGGTTCGGCTTCAACGGCGGCTCGGAGCTCAAGCTCTCCGATGCCACTTCCGCCAACCATATCGCCCAGGTGCTGGTGAACACCAATGCAGCCGCCGGGGCCGGCCTGCTGGCTGCCCTCATGCTGGCCAAGGCCTGGTTTCGCAAGGCGGATCTGTCGATGATCCTCAACGGCGCCCTGGCGGGGCTGGTGGCGATCACCGCAGATCCGCTCTCGCCTTCGGCTCTGGGCACGCTGGGGATCGGTGCCCTGGGCGGAGCACTGACTACCGTGGCTATCGTGATGCTAGACAAATTCCGGCTGGACGACCCGGTAGGGGCCATTTCGGTGCATGGGGTCGCCGGTATCTGGGGCATTCTGGCGGTGCCGCTTGGCAACGCGGAGGCCTCTATCGGCATTCAGCTGATCGGCACCGTCACGCTTTTCGCCTGGAGCTTTCTGGCGAGTCTCGGCCTGTGGTGGCTGCTCAGGCGCAGCGTTGGGATTCGTGTGAGCGAGGCGGAGGAATACGAGGGGGTCGATCTGAGCGAATGCGGCCTGGAAGCCTACCCGGAATTCACCATCGGGAAGTGAGTCGATGCGGCGAGCGGTGTATGCTGCGCTTATATGCAACTCATTGATGCGATCCACTTACAGCAACGAGGAACGACTCATGAAACTGGTGACGGCCATCATCAAGCCCTTCAAGCTCGACGACGTGCGGGAATCACTTTCCGAAATCGGCGTACAGGGCATCACCGTGACCGAGGTGAAGGGTTTCGGACGCCAGAAAGGCCATACAGAACTGTATCGTGGCGCGGAATACGTGGTGGATTTCCTGCCCAAGGTGAAGCTGGAGGTCGTGGTGGACGACGACATGAGCGAACAGGTCATCGACGCCATCACCCAGGTCGCGAATACCGGCAAGATCGGCGATGGCAAGATCTTCGTCTCGACCCTGGATCAGGTGATTCGCATCCGCACCGGCGAGACCGGCAAGGATGCAATTTAGAAGAACAGGCTGACCCCAAGCCGTGCGCTTGGGGCTGTTCTTACAGCGTTCAGTTGCGCGCTTCGGCCTTGCCCCTTATTTCTCGACGAAAGCGCGCTCGATCACGTAGCCGCCGGGCTCGCCTTGGCGCGGAGAGATACTGAAGCCCAGCTCGTCGAGCAGGAGGCTGGTGTCGTCGAGCATATTGGGACTGCCGCAGATCATCGCGCGATCCTGCTTGGGGTCGATGATCGGCAAATCCGCATCGCCGAACAGCTTGCCGGTGCGGATATGATCCGTCAGGCGGCCCATGGTATGGAATGTTTCGCGAGTCACCGTGGGATAGTAGACGAGCTTGGCGGCGATCTCTTCACCAAGATACTCGTGGTTCGGCAACTCCTTGGTGATGAAGTCCGCGTAGGCCAGTTCATTGACGTTGCGCACCCCGTGCACCAGTACCACCTTCTCGAAGCGCTCGTAGACTTCCGGATCCTGGATCAGGCTCATGAAAGGCGCCAGGCCGGTACCGGTGGCAAGCATGTAAAGATTGCGACCCGGCAGCAGGTCGTCCACCACCAGGGTGCCCGTGGGCTTGCGGCTGACCATGATATGATCGCCGACTTTCAGGTGCTGAAGGCGCGAAGTCAGGGGACCGTCCTGAACCTTGATGCTGAAGAACTCCAAGTGGTCCTCGTAGTTGGGGCTGGCAATGGAATAGGCTCGCATCAAGGGCTTGCCTGCGACTTCCAGGCCGATCATCACGAACTGACCGTTCTTGAAGCGCAGGCTGCGCTCCCGGGTGGTGCGAAAGCTGAACAGCGTGTCATTCCAATGATGCACGCTCAGCACGTCCTCCAAGGCAAATTTGCTCACCGCCGGCTCCTTATTCCAAAAAGAAATATAAAAATTATTTAAATAATTAATAAATTATAAAACATCCGGGAATATCTGTTAAATGGATAATCTGGATAAACCTTATCCATACTATGAATATCGATGGCTTTCCTGGAATATCGCGATGCGCTACACCCTGCGTCAACTCGAAGTCTTTGTTGCCGTTGCCCAGCATGAAAGCGTGTCCCGTGCGGCCCGGGCACTAGCGCTTTCCCAGCCCGCCACCAGCACCGCCCTGGCGGAACTGGAGCGTCATTTCGACTGCCAGCTGCTGGATCGCATCGGCAAGCGCCTGAAGCTGAACGCCCTGGGGTTTCAACTGCTGCCCAAGGCGGTGGCGCTGCTGGACCGTGCGGAGGAAATCGAGGAGTTGCTGCGCGGCCAGCAGGGCATCGGCTCCCTGGACGTGGGCGCTACCCTGACCATCGGCAACTACCTGGCGACGCTGCTGGTCAGCGATTTTCTCAAGCGCCACCCCAACAGCCGCATTCGCCTGAGGGTGCGCAACACTCAGGCAGTGATCGAGCATATCCTGCATCACGAACTGGATCTGGGGCTGATCGAAGGAGACTGCCAGCACCCGGACGTGGTGCTGCAGCCCTGGGTGGAGGACGAGCTGGTAGTGTGCTGCGCGCCGGGGCATCCGTTGGCCAGCCGGCTCCCGCCGGACATGGAACATCTGCTGAGGGAAAGCTGGATCATGCGGGAGCAGGGGTCCGGCACCCGCTCGACCCTGGAACAGGCGACGCGACACCGGCGCGGACGTTTCAACATCCTGCTGGAACTGGAGCATACCGAAGGCATCAAACGGGCGGTGGAATCCGGGCTGGGCATCGGCTGCATTTCCCGGCTGGCACTGCGAGACGCTTTCCGGCGCGGCAGCCTGGTGCCCCTGGAGACGCCGGAACTGGATCTGCGCCGCCAGTTCGCCTTCGTCTGGCATCGCCACAAGTACCTCTCCACCGGCATGCGCGAATTCCTGCGACTCTGCCAGCAGATGACCGAAGGCATCACCCGCAGCGACGAAATCGAGCTGCCTTCGGTACTGTGAACAGGAGTCATCCGCGCGAATTGTGCGAACCATTCCTTATCCTGGATTCAAGCTAGCGCCTCCAAGCCTTGTTGCCGCTTTTGCTTGGTTATTGGCAATATCGACGACAGGGGCTGCGGCGCCTCGTCACGCCGCGCTGCCAGGGTAAAACCTCCCACGATCTGAGCCAGACGCTGAGATTGCTCCTGCAAGTGCGCGGCGGCGTTGGTGGATTCCTCGACCATGGCGGCGTTCTGCTGGGTCATGCGGTCGAGTTCGGCGACGGCCTCGTTGACCTGACCGATGCCCTGGCTCTGCTCGTTGGTGGCGGCACTGATCTCGCCCAGCACGTCGGTGACTCGCGCCACGCTGGCGACGATCTCGTCCATGGTCGCCCCGGCGTTGCGCACCAGCTCCGCTCCGGCCCGGGTCTTGTCCGACGAGGTGTCGATCAGTTGCTTGATCTGCCGGGCGGCATCGGCGCTGCGGCTGGCCAGCTGACGCACCTCACCGGCCACTACCGCGAAGCCGCGCCCCTGTTCGCCGGCTCGGGCGGCTTCCACCGAGGCGTTGAGGGCCAGCAGGTTGGTCTGGAAGGCGATGCTGTCCATCACCGTGACGATCTCGGCGATCTGCTTCGAGGAGGTTTCGATCTCGTCCATGGTCTGCACGACCCGGCTGACCGCCTCGCCGCCGCGACTCGCCACGTCCGAAGCTGACTCGGCGAGCTGATTGGCCTGGCGCGAGGACTGGGCGGTGTGCTCCACGGTGCTGGTCAACTGCTCCATGGACGCCGAGGTTTCTTGAATGTTGGAAGCGGCGGTTTCAGTGCGCCCCGATAGATCCTGGCCGCCCATGGCGATTTCGGATGCCGCGACTCGCACGTATTCGCTGCTCTCACGCACGTCCAGCAGCACGTCGTTGATCTTGTCGGCGAAGGCATTGAACTGGGTGGCCAGCTCCGCGGTCTCGTTGCGCCCCTTCACCGGCAGACGCTGAGCCAAATCGCCGTCGCCGGAGCAATGTCGTGCATGCGCCCGGCTAATTGACGCAACGGGCGGGCGATGCTGGAGCCCACGAACCAACTGGCTACCAACCCCAGCCCGGCAATCAATAGCCCCATCAGGCTCATACCCAGAATGTCGGCGGTGCGTTGCCTTTCCATTCCGGCTTGCAAGTCGTTCAGTCCCGCCAGGACAGCGCTCTCGGGAAGGCGGATGGACAGTACCCAAGGCTTGGGATTGTCGCCCACCTTGAAAGGCCAATGGAGCTCGAACTGGCTATCGGTCTCGTTGAACTCATAAAGTGCACCACTGCCTTGGGCTCTAGCGAAGCTCGTCAGTGCCTCTTCGGACACCGCTTCCTTAGCTAGGGTGCTCAGATTGCTTGCATTGGCGGTGTCGGCACCGATTACGCCGTGGGATGAGATCAGCCGCATCTCCCCGGCTCCTTGATACAAGGACTGGTTGGCCTCGCGGAGCAACCCCTGGATGAAATCCAAGGATAGATCGACCCCGGCGATGCCGCGAAACTCGCCCTCGACCATGATCGGCGCATTGAAAGAGGTGAGCATCTTCGTCTCACCGTTGTAATCGTAGAAATGTGGATCGGTGATGCAAGCGCGCTTGTTCTCCTTTACACAGAGGTAATACTCCCCTTTACGGAATCCTAGGGAATCGAGTTCTTCGTTCTCCAGGTCACTGCCCAATGGAAAGACCTGCATCTCGCCGTTGGCGTCGCGATACCACCAAGGCATGAAACGACCATTTTCATCGAAACCTTCTTCGGTTTTACTAAGAAAGTCCGAGTCGTTGCCGAAAGCATTGGGCGCCCAGCCGATGAAGGCGTCCAATAGCTCAGGATTTTCGATGACGGTATCGCGCACCAGGTTGGAAAGTTCCTCGCGGCTGAGTTGCAACAACGGCTCGCCATTTGCGTCGCGCTTGCCCATCAGGGCGTTGGTGGCCGCCAGGTTGCGTCCCAGCGTCATGGCATGCTCCATGCGGCCTTGAATGGCTTCGGCCTGGGCCGATGCCAGCACCATCAGGCGCTCTTTGGTACTGCTTTCGATTAGCTCTCGGGTCTGGGCTTCCACCGCTGCCTGGGAACGCGAGGTCGAGATGACCGAATAGAGGACTAATGCCGCAACGACCGTCAGAATACAGGCACCGACGAGCACTACGACGAACGAACGTAGAGATTTGAAATGCATGGATAGATATCTCGGGCGATAGTACTAACAAGGGATGATCTGATACCGCCGCATTGAAGAGGCAGCCTTGTATTAACTATCGTCATGAGCGCACGAAGCTTGAGCCTGTATCGATTACCCCCAGCTTCACGACCGCTGAGCATGCCTGGCATTCTGACGGAGAGCCCGCTTCTTCAAAGACCAGCGGCCCGGCAAGTGCCCGGGCCGCTGTCGCTCATCCACTTACCACTCAGGCCGGTGAGTGCCATCCTGCCGGTACCTTTACAGAGAGCGCCATTGGCTTCGATCAGGCTCTGCTGAATGAAGTCCGTACTTAGATCGGCACCGGCTACACCAAGAAACTCACCGTCGACGGTGACCGGTACCTTGAGAAAAGCGCCGCCTATTTCAGATCGCTGATCGCGTCCTTGATTTCGTCAAGGCTGGCCTTGGAAAGGTCCTTCGACAGGGTATGAATGACGAGCTTCTGGGTGGGCTTGTCCAGGTTGTCCTTCAGCAGACCGAGGAATTTCGGTGGCGCCACCAGAATCAGCTGCTCGAGATCGTTCTTGACTCGGGCGTCGTAGAGCCGATCCGCCACCTGCTTGGCAAACATCTCGTCCTCGTGCTCGGAGGCCACGTTCTCGCCGCCGGCGCCCCGGGACGTGGTCGAGGTGGACTCGTGCACGTCGCCGCGGCTGTCCGTGACCAGATCGCCTTCGTGCAGTCGCCCTTCCGCATGGGCCAGGTTTTCCTTCTCCGTCATCGAAGCATTGTCACGCAGGAAAATCCGTGCCCGGGCCGCATCCGCCACTACAATGTAGGTCGTCATACCAACTCCTTTTATGACTCTCGTTTCCAGTACGCTTACCATCATCATTCCTTATGGAGATTGGCAAGCCAGGTCTCAAGGGTCAACTTTCTAATCAGTGATGCGGTTTCAGCCTCGTAATATTAAGTGGTATGGCGCCCTACGGTCTTACCAAAGCGTGCTATACCTAAATGAGGCGTCGCGAACGGAAGCGAAGCAACACTCAAGAAACGCCATTCAGTGACAACCCTGTCGACCAGATAGCGAGAGTAAGGATACTGGTATTGTGCCTGGCCGACTCACGCGCCCCGAGGTGAGTCATGCATATTGCCATCCGACTCCTTATCGCCTGTCTTTTGGTTCCGCTAGCCTTCACATCTCGACCGGCTTTCGCCGACACTCCCCTCGTCATCGGCACCGCAAACCCCGTCGGGGTCTATCACGTCGCCGGGCGCGCCATCTGTCGGATCGTGGATTTTCCTTGCACGACTCAACCAAGCGCGGGGTCGAGCGCCAACCTGGAGGCGATTCGTCAGGGCGAGCTGTTGGTGGCCCTGGCACAATCCGATCTCCAGTACCATGCGGTAAAAGGGAGCGAATCCTTTGCGGGCATCGGCCCGGACGACAAGCTAAGAGCCGTGTTCTCCCTGCACAGCGAACCCTTCACCCTAGTGGTGCGCCGCGATGCGGGTATTCGCGATTTCGAGGATCTCGTGCACCACGCCGTGAATATCGGCAATCCGGGATCCGGTCAGCGCAGCACCATGCTGCAGCTGATGAAAACCCGCGGTTGGTCCAAGGATGATTTCACACTGGTCAACGAACTGCCGGCGAATCAGCAGTCGATAGAACTTTGCCACGGCAATATTGATGCCATGGTCTATGCCGTGGGCCACCCCAATGCCTCGGTGGCCCAGGCTATCCGGCTCTGCGACGCAGCCATGGTCGATCTCCGCGGCAATGCCATCGACCGCCTGATCGAACAGAATCCTTACTTCACCCACGCCTGGATTGCCGGTGGCCTTTACGGCGTGGATCAGCCGGCGGTACGTACCTTCGGTGTCAAAGCAACCCTGGTGGCTTCCGAAGATGCCGATCCCGAGTTGATCTATCGACTGGTGGCCGGGGTCTTCGACTATTTTCCACGCTTCAAGGCCTCTCACCCGGCATTAGGCCTGCTGACACCGCAAGGCATGGTGCAGGAAGGGCTTACCGCCCCTCTTCATGAAGGCGCCTTGCGCTACTACCGCGAGCAGGGATGGATCGAGGACACCCGGCTCGCCAAAGCCACTGAAGAAACCACCATGGAAGAGTCAGCCACGGACGAAACGTTAGCCAAGTGAGCGTTTTACGAGTCGAGCAAGCGCTGCATGAACGGCGGCAGGCTCAGGGCGCCGCGATGGATGGCCGCGCTGTAGTACTCGAGGCCGGTGAGATCGTCCGCATCGGTTTCGCGGAAATCGCTCACGTTGCTGCCCTTGCCCGCGAGGGTGACGCTCCACCAGCCGGAGGGATAGACCGGCTGGGGAAAGGGCAGGGTGGCCACGCTGTCGAAGCCTGCTTCAAGCATGTCCCGGCGCAGTTCGCGAATGATGCTGCCGCTGTGGTAGAGCGGCGATTCGCTCTGCTGCACCAGCACGCCGCCGTCCTTGAGGATGCGCTGGCAGCGGGCTAGGAAATCCACCTTGAACAGCCCTTCCGCCGGCCCCACCGGATCCGTGGAGTCGATGATCAGCACGTCGATGCTGGCCTCCGGCGCTTCCTCCACCCATTTCACGCCATCGGCGAACCGGAGCTCCGCCCGAGGGTCGTCATTGGATTCGGTCAGCGCCGGAAAACATCGCTCCGCCGCCTTGGTGACTTCCTCGTCGATATCGATCTGGGTGACCTGCTCCACCCCGGGATGCCTGAGCACCTCTCGCAGGGTGCCGCAGTCGCCGCCGCCGATGATCACTACCCGCCTGGGGTCTCGGTGGGTGAACAGCGCAGGATGGGCGATCATCTCGTGATAGAGGAAGTTGTCCCGCTCCGTCAGCATCACACAGCCGTCCAGCACCATCAGGTTGCCGTAGGTTCGCGTGGCATAGACCTCCAAGTGCTGATAGGGACTCGTCACGTCCAACAGCTTGTCCGTGATTTCCAGGGAGAAGGCGCTGCCTTCGTCGGCGAATGTTTCCGTAAACCAATGCTCGTCCAGAGTCGATGACATGGAAAAATCTCGTATTGAATAAGGATGGATCATGAGAGGTCGGCAATATTCCGGTGCCGGTGCAACCAGTAGCGCAGCATCGCCAATGCCGATACTGCCACCAGCGCTCCAAGGCTATTGGCGAGAATATCCGCCCAGTCGCCGCCGAAACGGCCGGGTACCAGGATCTGAGCGTACTCCATCAGGATACCGTAGCCGATGGACAGCGCCAGAGTCGACGCGAGCCGCCAGCTCGCCAGCCCCAGGAGACCGGCGAGCCCGCCGTAACCGATGAAATGATTGAGCTTGTCCCAAGGCAGGTTACTTGGCAGCTCGTCACTCGGCGTCAGGCTGCCCCAGGCGATGAACAGAGCCGCCAGCAGGGCCAGCAGCGCGAATCCGCGTCGGTAACGCCTTGCCATGAATCACTCCGGTGCGAGATCGAGACGCCGATGGTAGGCGGGACTCAATTCATGCAGGGCGTCCATGAAGGCAGTGACATGATCCGGGTCGGTAAACTGGCTGATGCCATGGCCCAGATTGAAGACATGCCCGGTGCCCTCGCCGTAGCTGTCCAGCACCCGCGCCACCTCCGCGCGAATCGCCGAGGGCTTGGCGAACAGCACGTTGGGGTCCAGGTTGCCCTGCAGGGCGACCCGATGGCCGACCCGGCTTCGGGCGTCGGAGAGCTCCGTGCTCCAATCAAGCCCGAGCGCGTCCGCGCCTACCGAGGCCATGTGCTCGAGCCACTGCCCGCCGTTCTTGGTGAACAGGATCACCGGCACCTTGCGACCCTCACGTTCACGGATCAACCCGGCGACGATCTGCTCCATATAGCGCAGGGAGAATTCGAGATAGGCCGGGGTGGAGAGCGCACCGCCCCAGGTGTCGAAGATCTGCACCGCCTGGGCCCCGGCGCGAATCTGGGCGTTGAGGTAGTCCGTCACCGCCTGGGCCAGCACATCGAGCAAATGATGCATGACGTCCGGGGTGTCGTAGAGCATCGTCTTGACGTGACGGAAGTCCTTGCTGGAGGCGCCTTCTACCATGTAGGTGGCCAGGGTCCAGGGGCTACCGGAGAATCCGATCAAGGGCATTCGGCCGTTGAGCTCGCGTCGAATGGTGGTGACCGCGTTCATCACATAGTCGAGATCCCTTACCGCGTCCGGCGCCTTGAGGGCGTTGACCTCCTTGGCGCTTCTCACCGGCTTTCTGAATTTGGGTCCCTCACCGGTCTCGAAATAAAGCCCCAGGCCCATGGCGTCCGGAATGGTCAAAATATCCGAGAACAGGATTGCCGCGTCCAGCGGATAGCGCTCCAGGGGCTGCAGGGTGACCTCGCAGGCACGGTCCGTATCCCGGCACAGATCCATGAAGCTGCCCGCCTCGCCGCGCACGCGGCGATATTCCGGCAGATAGCGCCCGGCCTGGCGCATCATCCATACCGGCGTGCGGTCCACCGGCTGGCGGGCCAAGGCGCGCAGGAAACGATCGTTGTCGAGTTGCATCGCGATTTCATCCTTGCGAGAAATTTGCCGTCATTGTAACGGAAGACGCGGCTTCAGGCTTGGATCCCGTGCCTATCGGCTCGAGGGGCAGCGCGGGGGGGGTCGTGAGCCCGGGCCGCGATGCTGTTAAACTGCGCTGCTAACGACTCGACCCATTCGCCCTTCCTTGATCGCCGCTCGGCTCACGCGAGGTTTATCGTGACAATTCGCTTCATCGCCGTTTCCCGGCTGCCCACCCCCTGGGCTACCTTCTCCATGCACGGTTTCGAGGACGAGGCCACCGGCAAGGATCATATCGCCTTGACCCTTGGCAATATCGCCGATGGCGAGCCGGTGCTGGGACGGGTGCACTCCGAGTGCCTGACCGGGGACGCGCTTTTCTCGATGCGCTGCGACTGCGGCTATCAGCTGCAGGAAGCGCTCAAGCGTATCGCTCGGGAGGGCCGCGGCGTGCTGCTGTATCTACGCCAGGAGGGCCGCGGCATCGGCCTGTTGAACAAGATTCGTGCCTACCACCTGCAGGACGAAGGAGCGGACACGGTGGAGGCCAACGAGAAGCTCGGCTTCGCCGCGGATCTACGCCGCTACGATCTTTGCGTACCGATGCTCGCCCATCTGGGGGTAGCGTCTCTCAGGCTGATGACCAACAACCCCCGCAAGGTTGATGCTCTGACCCGGGACGGCGTCAAAGTCGTCGAGCGTATCGCCCTGACCACCGGCCTCAACCCGCATAACGAGCAGTACCTGGCCACCAAGGCGGGCAAGCTTGGCCATATGATGTCGCGAGAAGACTTCGTCGCCGCCCAGGACGTGGATATCGAACGCAAGCCTTGAAAAGGCTTCATTGCAATAGGCCCCGCGTATCCAAAATACGCGGGGCCCATGTTTAGCCAACTCGTTTAACTGGCGAGTATCAAACTCAACGTGCGAAGGGCGCGATCACTCCGCCTCGATCGGTTTCATATCTCACTCGTTGAGTAGCGCTTGAGGACCAATCGGCGAAGGGTGCCATGTTGATTCCACCGACACGCCCGTCCATCTGGCGCTTGCTGACGACGGCCGTGAGACAGACCCGGTTGCTGCGCGGCTGGCGATGGGCGGCGGATTTCCATAAAAAGTGCATTGCAACGCCCAGGCTGACGTATAGCACTACAAAAAAGCCTGCGATGATTGCTGTCATCAATTTCTCCAAACTCAAAATCGACTTAATCTTAAGTCGTACGACCTTAGTATACTTTCTATAATGCTGCACCGCAACCACTTAGCAGACAATCAATGTTATTTTATAATTATATCAACTACTTATAAATTGCTGCGCTGCAGTGTTCAAGGTGTTTCACCGTCAATGGAATGAACAATGGATTCAACGTTTAATCGGCCATTTGGTCGAACGCTTGAAGCCGGCGTTTGATTGAGGCGAGCGTAGCGGCCTGATGAACGGCGGCTCCAGAGCCTGACGAAATCGATACGGAAGACAAACCATGACGCCATCGACTCATTCGGATCGCCATTTGAATAGCAATGAGTACAGCGTCGTCGAGGAACTGTGGCACAGCATCAGCCACGGTATCGGCGCGCTGCTGAGCCTCGTCGGCATGGTGGTGTTGATCATCCTGGCAAGCCTGATGGCACCAACGGATGCCTGGACCCTCGTCGGCGTGAGTCTTTACGGCACTACCCTGGTGCTTCTCTATAGCGCCTCGACGCTTTATCACGCGGCGCGGCAACCGCGCTGGAAACGCCTGTTCAAGCTGCTCGACCACTGTGCCATCTATACCCTGATCGCCGGCACCTATACGCCCTTCCTGCTGGTCAATCTGCGCGGTTCGCTAGGTTGGACGCTCTTCGGGGTGGTGTGGAGCCTGGCGCTGGGCGGCATTGTTCTCAAGCTGATCTGGCCGCAGCGCTTTGGCGTGTTGCGGGTGGCGATCTATCTGATCATGGGCTGGCTGATCCTGGTCGCTGCCGGCGAGATGAGCCAGCATCTCACCTCCATCACGATCGCCCTGCTGGTCGCCGGCGGCATCACCTATACCTTGGGAGTGATCTTCTACGCCATCCCGGCCATTCCCTTTCATCACACCATCTGGCACTTCTTCGTGCTGGGCGGCAGCGTCTGCCATTACTTCGCCGTCTATACGGCACTGATGCGTTGAGGAACGGTTCAGGACGCCTCCCGCGTCGCCGAGCGCGTGCTCCATAGCCGATTCAGGCCATAGGCCAGTATCAGCAGCGTCGCCAATCCACCCGCCAGTGCCACTATGCCCGGCACCAGACCCGCCAGGAAAAACGCCACTATGGCGCTGACGCCGGTGCATAGCGCATAGGGCAGCTGGGTGCGTACGTGATCGATATGGTCACAGGAGGAACCTGCGGAAGACAGGATGGTGGTATCGGAAATCGGCGAGCAGTGATCGCCGAAGATACCGCCGCTGAGCACCGCCGCCACCGCTAGCGCCAACGATATGTCCAAGGCCATCGCCACCGGCATGGCGATAGGGATCATGATGGCGAAGGTGCCGTAGGAAGTGCCAGTGGTGAAGGCCACCAGGCCGCCGAGCAGGAACAGCAGCACCGGGATCAGGCTGGGCGGCACGCCCTGCTGTACCAGGGCGACCAGATAGTCTGCGGTGCCCAGGCTCGAGGTCACGCTGCCGATGGACCAGGCGAGAATCAGGATGATATACACCAGAGTCATGCTCTTGATGCCCATCACGAAGAGCTCCATGGCTTCGCGAAAATCGAAGAGCTTCTGCTGCATGCCCATGGCAAACCCCACAACCACCGCAATAAAGGTGGCCAGCAGGATCGACAGCCCGCCTTCCGCTTCGCCTATCGCGATGACCAGATCGTTCTCGGGAAAATTGCCGGTCCACAGGAACAGCGGCGGAATCAGCCCTACCAGCACCAGAATCGGCACCAGCATGTTGCGCTTGCGCGAACTCTCTTCCGGCACGCCTTGCATTTCCGTCACCGCCCGATCGGAAGGCGGCTGGGCGTCGTCCGCCAGCAGCTTGCCGGTGCTGCGAGCGCGTTCCTCCGCCGCCGCCATGGGGCCGAAATCCCGCTGGGTCACCACGATGAACAGAATCATGCCCAGGGCCAGCCAGGCATAGAAATTCAGCGGAATCGTCGTCAGATAGGTCACGTATTCGGAGCCGGAGATTTCCAGCGCATCGAGCTGGGTGCCGATCAGTCCCATGACGAATACCACCCAGGTGGACACCGGCCCCAGCAAACACATGGGGGCGGAGGTGGAATCGACGATATAGGCAAGCTTTTCCCGGGACACCCGCATGCGATCGGTGATCGGGCGCATCACGCTGCCCACGGTCAGCGCATTGAAGTAATCCTCGAAGAAGATCAGCACACCGAGGCCCATGGTGGCTCCCTGAGCGCCGCGAGCGGTACCGACCTTGCGAGAAATCGCCTTGGCGATGGCCTGGGCGCCCCCGGTACGCTGCAAGAGCGTGATCAGCACACCGAACAGCCCGCAGTAGATCAGCACCGTGGCGCTCCATTCGTCGCCGGCGCTGGGAATCACGAAATCCTTGAAACTGGCGTATAGCCCGATCAGCGGATTCCAGCCGTTGAGCATGGTGGCCCCCAGCCAGACACCGCAGAACAGCGCGGGAATGACATTGCGCGTCAACAGCGCCAGGGCGATGGCCAGCAGCGGCGGCAACAGGGAAAGGCTTGCGAATTCCATGCGGGGTTCTCCAGCTATTGAATGTTGTTATCAGAAAACGGCAGCGGCCCAAGCCGCTGGTGAACCTCTCCCAGCGCTCGCTCCACGGTCAGGGCGATGGCGAGCAGTCTGGCCTCGGCGAAGCCCGACGCCACCAGTTGCAGCCCTGTCGGCATGCCGGCGGCATCTTGCCCTATGGGCAGGCTGACGGCACAAAGACGCAGGTAATTGACGAATGCCGTGAAGTCGAGAATGCGCGCGTTGCCTTGAATATAGACGCTCGGCTGCGTCAGAGAGGCGAAAGTCGGCGGCGTCAATGGCGTGGTGGGCGTGACCAGCACGTCAATTTCGCGCAGAGCCAGATCCGCTTGGCGGCAAAGCCGAGTCATCGTTTGCAGGCGCTCGAGATAAGCGCTCGCCGGCAGGTTGGCGGCGCTGCGCATAGCCAGGTTCAACTCCTTATCCTGACCTTCGAGCCACGTCGGCATCTGGGTGAAGAGAAACTGGTGCAATTCGCTAGCCACCACGCCGCCCTCCCTAAACAGCGCCCTCGCCTCGAGCAGCAGCTGACTCTCCACCTCCACCAGTCGGGCGCCGCGCGCTTCCAACTCGCTCAGGGCAGCATGGAAGCTTTCCGCGATCCCGGGATCGGTAGGCGTCGCCTCCAGCAATGCCTTGGGTAGTCCGATACGCAGCTCCCTCAGATCGGCAGCTTCGATGCGCTTTAGCGCCGGCGCTGGATCGAAGGCCGCCAGACCAGTGACGATATCCGCTGCTCGCGGGGCCAGCAGTCCCAGGCTGTCCAGGCTATGGCTGAGAGGTATCACGCCGGCCCGAGGCCAGCGCCCCACGGTAGTCTTCAGGCCCACGCAGCCGGTCATCGCCGCGGGAACGCGCACGGAACCGGCGGTATCCGTACCTAACGCCAGCCGGGCGCTGCCCTCGATAACGCTGACCGCCGCACCGCTGGAAGAGCCGCCGCATACCCGTTGGAGATCCCAGGGGTTGCGAGGCCCTTCACCCTGCGGAGAAGTGCCCAGGCTGGAAAAAGCGAAAGCGACGGTCTGAGTCTTGCCGCTGAATACCACGCCCTGACGACGCAGCATCGCCACTACCGAGCCTTCCTGGCACAAATGGGCGGGCAATGCTCGACCGCTGCCGGCTTCCAGCGGCCAGCCCGCCACGGCGATATTGTCCTTGACCGAGACGGGAATGCCCTGCAAGCGGCCTTTCCTCCCCAAGACGAGTGCCTGGGCGCGCAGTTTTTCCGGCCTCCAGTGGGCGTAGGCCCGTAACGCGGGTCGGTGAGCTTCGATGGCCTGTTCCGCCAGCGCGCGGGGGGAGAGCCGACGTTGGCGAATCATCTGTATCAAGGTGTCCAGGGAATCGCCCCGCTGCGGATAATGTTCGCTCATGCCATCTCCTGTCCAGGAAGTAGCGGCGGCAGAGAAAGGCTCGCGAATTCCATACAAGCGTGCTCCGACGATGGGGCCAGGCGTTATCCATACTTCCGTTGCGGCTATAACGACGACATTTTCGTATAGGGCTGCTATCCGTAGCGAACATTGCCACAAGACGCAATGTCCCTAGCGATTATTCTTATGGCTCAGAGCAATAATGAAGAGCAAGCTTGTTGATGTGAATGCGTAGCCCCACCGCCATGCTTTACTGCGCCGAGGCGCATGATCTAGCGGTATTTCCAATACACTCGACAGGAAAGTTCGCCATGAAACTCGAAGACACCGACGAAACGCTGGATCGAGTGACCGCCGCGTTCGATGCCGCCTTGGCGCGACTGACCCAGGCCCACCAGATCGAGCCAAAGCCCTCGAAAGCGGAAGTGCTGGCCTTGGCAAGAGAGATGATCATCGCTTCCGGTGGCCTGGGCGCGCTCCATGCCCGAGTCGCGGCGATGGAGGCGGCAGGCGTCTTCGCCGACAGCGACTGGGATCGCCCCGCTATCCTGCAACCCGCCCTGGCGGTGCGCTCGCTGCGTCAAGGCGAGCCTGATATCACCGCCATCGAGGCGCTCAGTGAAATCCGTTTGCTGGCCGTTGCCTTGAGCGACTACTTCCATCCCGGCATCTCCGCGGAACAGGCCCGAAACTTCCTGACCCAGGTCATGGCGCTGAATCTGGATCTGCTGGCCGGACCGATGAGCGAGGCGGATCGGGAGCGTCCCCAGGCGCTGGGAAAAATCGTGCAGGCGTTGTATCAGTACCTGCTGGCGCATTTGGGCTACGAAAGCATTCTTGAGAGCCTGGTCGACGAGATCCAGCGCCTGCTCGCTCAACGTCCGATACAGACGGACAGCATCAAGCAGATGATCAGTCAGATCGCTCAGTGCCTGTTCGACCCGGAGATCGATACCGCCGGCACGGAAGGTGCCGCGCGTCTGGTCCGCGCGCTGTTCGGTCCGACCGCGGGCTGTCGTGACGATCCCGGGCTTGAGGTGTACGCCCAGCGCCTCGCGGCGATGGGTGAGACCGCACTGATCGAAGAGGCCTCTTCCTTTGCCCAGGCGATGCACGATACGGGTCTGGTCTCGCCCTATCATCCTCTCCTGCTGCGGTACCTGCGCGGTCGCCGGGACGACTTGGTGCTGGTGGCTCTGGGACTGAGCAGTACCGGTTGCGACACCCTGCTGTGTTACCAGGAGCTGGTACATAGTCTGATCGACGAGGCGCTGTTTCCCGAAACCAGTCAGGCGGTTTACGGGCTCGCGCTGCTGCTCGAACGCGGCGCGCTTTTTTCGGTGCCAATCGCTTCGGGCCTATGGCGGCAGATCAGGCTGACGTTATCCGTGGAAGCCTCAAACACACTGCGTAGCGTTTTTGGCGAGGCGCATCCGCCGCGAGTATTCCTGCTTGCGGGGGTGTTGAGCCTGCTGGGCCAGCCCTTGGGGGTCGGGCAGGGCAACAACCCGACCTGCCAGTCGGTGATCGGCCTTTCCATGTGGGCCGACAACGATGGGGACTACCTGTTACAGCTTCTGGCCTGGGCAGCGCGGGACAATGAAGTACTCAGCCGTTTCGAAGGGGAACGTATCTCCTCCAAGTCTCTGGAGGCGGGCCTTGCCAAGGCGCCGCCACTGGATGTCGATCCTGTGTCACTGGTGCTGATACCCCATCTCGATCGCCTCTACATGGAAATGGGTCGCCTATGCGGTGAGCGGGGCGATGACCTGCATCGCTGGATCAATCCGGAGTTTTACGGCTGGTGGGTGGGTCAGGGCTTCCGGGTGGCGGCGGATATACACACTGGCAAACTCGACGACTACGACGGATTCATTCGCCATTTCTATGCCTGTTACCACCCCTTTTACAACGGCAACATGCCCCTCATTCATCCCCAACCGGCGGGAATCGTCGTTACCGATAGCGCCGCACGCCTGGTGGGGCGACATGCCATCACCCTGCTACGGGTGGCACTGGATGCCAGCAACGAGATGCGCGCCTATTTCTTCAACCCCAATAACGACAGCGGGCAGGATTGGGGCCAAGGCATCATCTGTGCGATTCAAGGCAATGGTGAACGTCATGGCGAGGCCTCCCTGCCCATCGCCGAGTTCGCCTCCCGGCTTTATGTGTTTCATTACGATCCGCTGGAGGTGGGCGACAGGCAGGCGGTACCCGCCGATGAAGTGGCGCGAATCATCGAATTGGGAAAAGGCAGCTGGGCGGCTGATGGTTGAGAATGCACGATAAAGGAGAAAAGCTAGACTATAGGCAAGACAAGCGCCCCCGCGAGCAGATTCTTTGTCACCGACTTTCTGGGAGTCCCATCATGAGTCGAGCATTCGTTAAGGAAGACGATGGCGATCGGCCGGAAGCGCCGCTGCCGGATCGTCCAATCAGCCAGCATCCCAACCTGGTCACGCCGCAGGGTTTGGAAAAGCTCAAGGCAAAGGTGCTGGCGCTGAAAGAGGAGCGTCAGTCGCTTAGCCGGCAGGCGGATATGTTCGCCCAGGGCAGGTTACCGGAAGTCGCTCGGGATCTGCGTTATTTCGAGCATCGTCTTTCCAGCGCCGTAGTGGTCGACCCAGCGCGGCTGAGTGGCGAAAAAATCCAGATTGGCTGCCTCGTCGAGCTCGAGGACGAGCAGGGAAACACTTATCACTACCGCATCGTCGGCGAGGACGAGGCGGATCCGGCCAAAGGCCTGATCAGTTGGGTATCGCCTCTGGGCACGGCGCTGATGGGCCAGCCGGAAGACGAGGAAGTGCTATGGCGGCGGCCGGATGGCCCGCGGCGGCTGATCATCCTGTCTATTGACCCGCGCCCCGCTGATACTTGAGTTCGCCGCATACGACAGGGCCCCGCCAGTTAGCGGGGCCCTGTGAGTGACTTCGCCGGCGCGCTGCCGACGGAATCCAGACGCCTTACCAGTCCTGGCCGTGACCGACCCGAGTCGCGGATTCGTACTTGCCCGCTGCATCAAAGCTCGTTACCTGGTTCTCCTTGACGATCATGCGCCGAGCCGCTTCCGCCACGCCGTCGCTATAACCGGAAAGATCATGAAAGCTCCAGTCGATCTGCTGAGAGTTCACGCTGGCGCCGGTGTTCATCAAGGGCTGGCTGTTGACGTCCTGATGTTTATTGACCGCGACGCTATCGGCCTGAGAAGCCAGCGGCAGCGCGGCCATCATTAGAGCGCCTGCAAACATCGGGATTTTCTTGATAGTCAGGATTTTCATGGGTATCTCCTTGTGCATGTCTTGCTGCGAAACTCTTGCTGCGAAACAGTGGAGACACGATACCATGGCAAATACTTAGTTTGCTAATTAAATAATTAATCGCCGCGATTGTTTAAAGCAATCAACACTCGATGCAGCAAGATTCTCATACTTGATGCCCGCTGCCTCAATCAAACCTTTGTTTCGATACTCGTGGCGTCAGGACCGCATTTTGCGAGCAGTTCCTTGAAAATACCGTATCCGGCAAAGGCGTCAGGCAGTCTGCTGTTCGCGGGTCTTCTTGATCAACTCAAACGCATTGCCTATTTCACGGGTGCGCTCCTCTGCCATTTCGCGCATGCTCTCGGGTAACCCCTTCCCCGCCAGCTTGTCCGGATGATTCTGGCTCATGAGACGACGATAGGCGCGCTTGACCTCCGTATCGCTGGCGTCTTCATCGACCCCCAGCACGCGATAAGCGTCTTCCAGAGATAGCCCGGACGTCGCTCCCGGAGCCTGCGCCCCGCCGCCCCGCAGCATGGCCTCGATCTGCTGGATTTCCGCCTCGGAACAGCCCAGCCCCCTGGCGACTCGCAGGAACATCTCCTGCTCCGCCGGATGCACCTTGCCATCCGCGGTGATAGCCGAAAGCTGCACCTGCAGAAACATTTGCAGCAGCGCGTGCTGCCCCCTGGCCACCTGGCGCAGGGTAGCAAGCTCCGCATCCAGATCGAATTCCGGCGCCTTGCCGCGATTGAACGCCGCCTTGGCCCGTTCGCGCTGCTGGGCGTTCAACCGCAGCCGCTCCCACAGTCGCATGGACATCTCGAGCTCGTCTCGAGTGACCTGGCCATCGGCCTTGCACAGGCAGCCCATCACCGCAAAAGTGGAATCCAGAAACTGCCGTTGCGTCTGCACCAGCCTCCCCAAGATACTGCGGCGCAGACGACGCACGAGCCAGTAGCCCAGCCCCGCACCGATCAGCATTCCGAGGAAATCGCCGATCAGGTATCCCAGCACGCCGCCAATCACAATAACTATCAGCATGAGCCTCTCGTTT
The DNA here is from genome assembly GCF_007954585.1 of Pistricoccus aurantiacus. GTDB lineage: Bacteria > Pseudomonadota > Gammaproteobacteria > Pseudomonadales > Halomonadaceae > Pistricoccus > Pistricoccus aurantiacus. The sequence goes on along the minus strand of NZ_CP042382.1, from coordinate 984,135 downwards.
TCATGGCAATATTGAATGCAGTCACGAGGCTTGCTGCGCCTCGAGACGCTGACGAATCGCGACCTCGATACCCTTCGCGTCAAGCCCGCATTCCGCGAGCAGTTCTTCGGGGGTGCCGTGCTCGATGAAGCTATCCGGCAGCCCCAGGTTGAGCACCTGAGCCAGCACACCTTCACCCATCAGCAGCTCATTGACTGCACTGCCCGCGCCCCCGGCGATGACGTTTTCTTCCAGGGTGACCACCAGCTCATGATCTCGCGCCGCCGCGAGCACCGCGTCGCGATCCAGCGGCTTGATCGAGCGCATGTTGAGATGCGTCGCATCCAGGCGCTCCGCCACTTCTTCCGCCGGAGTATTCATGCTGCCGAAGGCCAGCAGGGCGATTCGCCTGCCTTCGCGCTTCAACTGCGCCTTGCCGATGGGCAGCGCTTCGAGATGCAAGGGGATGTCGCTACCGGGTCCGGTGCCCCGCGGGTAGCGCACCGCTGCCGGACCCGGATGATGATAGGCGGCGCTGAGCATGGCGCGGCACTCCGCCTCGTCCGCCGGTGCCAGCACCACCATGCCCGGCACGCAGCGCAGATAGGTAAGATCCAGAGCGCCGTGATGAGTGGGGCCGTCTTCACCGACCAACCCGGCGCGATCGATGGCGAAAGTCACATCCAGATGCTGCACCGCCACGTCGTGAATCAGCTGATCGTAGCCGCGCTGCAGGAAGGTCGAATAGATCGCCACCACCGGTTTCAGGTTTTCGCAGGCCATGCCGGCGGCCAGGGTCACCGCGTGCTGCTCGGCGATGGCCACGTCGAAATAGCGCTGTGGATACTCCTGGGAGAAACGAATCAGATCCGAGCCTTCGCGCATCGCCGGGGTGATCCCCATCAGGCGCTCGTCCGCCGCCGCCATATCGCACAGCCAATCGCCGAAGACGTTGCAATATTTGCGCGGCTTCGGGCGCAATAATTCATCGTTGCGCGGCTTCGGGCGCAATAATTCATCGTTGCGCGGCTTCGGGCACAATAAATTCTCGCTTCTGGGTTTGGGTTGCTCGATGGCGAGCTTGGAAGACGGCTTGGGCGTGTTGGGCGCCTTCTCCAGCTTGGTGATGGCGTGGTAGCCGATGGGATCGACTTCCGCGGGCTGAAAGCCACGCCCCTTACGGGTTCTGACATGCAGGAACTGCGGGCCGTCCAGATCGCGCATGTTCCCCAGAGTATGCACCAGCGCAGACAGATCATGACCGTCGATAGGGCCGATATAGTTGAATCCCAGTTCCTCGAACAGATTGGCCGGGCTGACCATGCCCTTGACGTGCTCTTCAGTACGCCTAGCCAGTTCCAAGGCGCCGGGCAGATGAGAGAGCACTCGCTTGCCGCCCTGGCGCATCTGGATGTAGGGCCGGCTGGTGAGAATGCGCGCCAGGTAGCTGGCCATGCCGCCGACGTTTTCCGAAATCGACATCTCGTTGTCGTTGAGCACCACCAGCAGGTTGGCATCAACGTGCCCCGCATGCGCCAGGGCCTCGAAGGCGATGCCCGCGGTCAGGGCGCCGTCGCCGATCACCGCGCAGACACGGCGTTTCTCGCCGCGACTTTTCGCCGCCAGCGCCATGCCCAGGGCGGCGGAGATGGAGGTACTGGAATGGCCCACGCCGAAGGTATCGTACTCGGATTCCAGTCGACGCGGAAAGGCAGCAAGACCGCCGTACTGGCGGATGCTCGGCATGTTCTCCCGGCGTCCGGTCAGAATCTTGTGAGGATAGGCCTGGTGGCCCACGTCCCATACCAGCCGATCTTCCGGCGTGTGCAGGGCGTGATGCAAGGCAACGGTCAGCTCCACGACCCCCAGGCCGGCGCCGAAATGTCCACCGCTGACGCCCACGCTGTACAGCAGATAGGCGCGCAGCTCGTCCGCCAGCTGCGTGAGCTGGGCGTGGTTCATGCGTCGTATCGCCGCCGGCGTCTCCAGGGTGTCGAGCAGCGGCGTCGTCGGGCGCTCGACGGGAATGGCGTCGAACATTTTCATAGGGGCCTCTGCGGTATCAGTGGTCACGCTCGATCATGTAACGCGCCAGATTAGTCAAGGGAGCGGCGGATTCGCCAAGGGGAACAAGGGCGGCCAGGGCGTCCTGCAGCAGCCCGTCGGCCTTGGTCCGGGCGGCCTCCAGCCCCAGCAGCGCCGGATAGGTCGGCTTGTCTCGGGCCGCGTCGGCTCCGGATATCTTGCCCAGCACCTGGGTGTCGCCGATCACGTCGAGGATATCGTCCTGGATCTGAAACGCCAGGCCGATCGCCGCGGCATAGTCGTCCAGGGCGGCCAGGCGAGGATCCTGTACCTCCACCGCCACCAGAGCGCCTAAGCGCACCGCCGCGCGAATCAGCGCTCCGGTCTTGTAGCGGTGCATGGCCGCCAGGGCGTCCGCGTCGAGGCTCCTGCCCACCGCTTCTAGATCCAGCGCCTGGCCCGCCGCCATGCCGTCGCGGCCCGCCGCGGAAGCCAGCGTCGTCATCATCGCCGCCAGTCGCGGGTGCTTGAGGCGTGCCAGCGCCTCGAAGGCCAAGGTTTGCAAAGCGTCGCCGGCGAGAATGCCGCTGGCTTCGTCGAAGGCCTTGTGCACCGTCGGCAGGCCGCGACGCAGGTCGTCGTCATCCATGGCGGGAAGATCATCGTGCACCAGGGAGTAGGCGTGAATCAGCTCCACCGCCGCCGCCGGCGCATCAAGCTCGTCATCGTTGGCGCCAAGCACGCGCCCGGCGGCATAGACCAGCACTGGACGCAGACGTTTTCCTCCCCCCAGCACCCCGTACTGCATGGCCTGCTCGAGACGCGGCGCCGGGGGCCGGCGATGCGTGAACAACGCTTCGAGCCACCGATTGACCCGCTGACGATCGCGCTCCAGTTGCTCGATCAACGGCAACGCTCGAGTCTCCACGCTCATCGGCCTGGCTCCTCGTAGGAAAACGGCTTGTCCATCAATTGACCGTCCGCGCGCTCCGTCAAGGTACGCACCTGAAGCTCCGCTTCGTCCAGGCGACGCTGGGCGTCCCGGGTCAGACGAACGCCCTGCTCGAAGGCGTCAAGGGACGCTTCCAGGGACAGCTCGCCGGACTCCAGCCGCTCTACCAGAGTTTCAAGCCGGCGCAGGGTCGCGGCGAAATCCTCCGGCGTATCCTCGACGCCGCCTTCACCACCAGCGCCTCGCGGGGTTCTTGTATCGACCGCAGCCGCCGCGTCCTTGTCGCCACTATCCTTTTCGACCATGGGCTTCTCGCTCATCGGGAAACTATCGAGAAGGCACATTATACACGTACCGTCCCGGGCGACGTCTGCCCCTGTCAACCTCGCTTGCATCGGTTTCATCTTTGCAGCGCAGCATTTTCATCTTGACTCACGTCGATGCGCTCGATCGTTGTGCTAGCATAGTCATCCTTTCGCCGCGCTCGGCGGGGCCTTTCGGTACCCCAACTGGCCGCTGCATCGCCGCGCCAACAATAAATGAAAACCGCGACGCCTCCGATAACACTGCTTAATAGACACTGCTCAACAAGGGTTGAACCGGTAATGGCTAAAAAGTCTCTGGAAAAGAGCAAAATCAAGATCCTGCTGCTGGAAGGCGTTCATCAAAGCGCCGTCGACAGTTTTCTCAACGCGGGCTACACCAATATCGAACATCTGGCCACATCGCTGGACGAGGAATCGCTGATCGAGAGGATTCGCGACGTGCACTTCGTCGGGCTGCGCTCCCGCACTCAGCTCACCGAGCGGGTCTTTGCCGCGGCGGAAAAGTTGAGCGCGGTGGGCTGTTTCTGCATCGGCACCAACCAGGTGGATCTGGAGGCCGCCCTGAGCCGAGGCATACCGGTATTCAACGCGCCTTATTCCAACACCCGCTCCGTCGCGGAACTTGTGCTGGCGGAGGCGATCATGCTGCTGCGAGGCATCCCGGAGAAAAGCGCCCGAGCGCATCAGGGCGAATGGCTGAAGACCGCCAAGAACTCTCACGAAGCGCGGGGCAAGACCCTGGGCATCATCGGCTACGGCAACATTGGCGCCCAGCTCTCCGTACTGGCGGAATCCCTAGGCTTCAACGTGATCTACTACGACGTGGTCACCAAGCTCGGCATGGGCAACGCCAGCCAGGTGGGCAGTATGGAGGAGCTGCTGGCTCGGGCGGATATCGTCACGTTGCATGTGCCGGATCTGCCCTCCACCCGCTGGCTGATCGGCAAGGAGCAGATCGCGCTGATGAAGGACGATGGCATCCTGATCAACGCCTCCCGGGGCAGCGTGGTGGTGATCGACGATCTGGCGGAGGGGCTCAGGGAAGGCAAGCTGCTGGGCGCCGCCATCGACGTCTTTCCGGTGGAGCCCAAGGGCGCCGACGAGGAATTCACCAGTCCCCTGCGCGGTCTGCACAACGTCATCCTGACCCCGCACATCGGTGGCTCGACCCTGGAGGCTCAGGAAAACATCGGCGTCGAGGTCGCCGAAAAGCTGATCACCTATTCCGACAACGGCACCACCATCACCTCGGTCAACTTCCCGGAAGTCGCGCTGCCCGCGCATCCGGACAAGCACCGCCTGCTGCATATCCACGACAACGTGCCCGGGGTGCTCTCCGAGATCAACCGGGTGCTCTCGGAAAACGACATCAACATTTCCGGCCAGTACCTGCAGACCAACGAGAAGGTGGGTTACGTGGTGGTCGACGTGGACAAGGCCTACGGCCCCCAGGCGCTGGAGGCATTGAGGCAGGTGGAACACACCCTGCGCCTGCGGGTGCTGTATTCCGAGACCAGCTTTCAGGATTGAGAGCCGGTTCTGACAATCACTCTTTATTCGCCCGGTCCATCCTTTGCGAGGATGACTACCAGGAGAAAGACATGACTCATACCAACGATTCTTCCGAGATCGTCGTCGCGGCGTTGTACAAGTTCGCCGCCCTCGACGACTTCGAGGCTCTGCGCGAGCCGCTGCGCCAGCAGATGCTCGAACACGACGTCAAAGGCACCCTGCTGCTGGCCCGGGAGGGCATCAACGGCACGGTTTCCGGCACTCGCCAAGGTATCGATGCCCTGCTGGACTGGCTGAGAGCCGACCCGCGCCTTCGGGATCTTGATCACAAGGAATCCTGTTGCGACGAACACCCCTTCTATCGCACCAAGGTCAAGCTCAAGAAGGAAATTGTCACCCTGGGCATCGAGGGGGTCGATCCCAATGAGCAGGTCGGCACCTACGTGGAGCCGGAGGACTGGAATGCCCTGATCGCGGACCCGGAGGTGCTGGTGATCGACACCCGCAACGCCTACGAGGTGGCCATCGGCTCCTTCGAAGGCGCCATCGACCCCAGGACCACCTCCTTCCGCGAATTTCCCGAGCATGTGCAGGCGCACTACGACCCGGCCAGGCACAGGAAGGTGGCGATGTTCTGCACCGGCGGCATTCGCTGCGAGAAGGCCTCGAGCTTCATGCTGAGAGAAGGCTTCGAGGAGGTCTATCACCTCAAGGGCGGCGTGCTCAATTATCTGGAGCGGGTGCCGGAAGAGCAGTCCCTGTGGCGCGGCCAGTGCTTCGTCTTCGACAACCGGGTGACGGTACGTCACGACCTGAGCGAAGGAGAGTTCGAGCAGTGCCACGCCTGTCGCATACCGATCTCCCCGGAGGATCAGCAGTCCGAGCATTACGTGCCCGGCGTCAGCTGCCCCCACTGCTGGAGCTCACTGCCCGAAAAGACCCGGGAAGGCGCCCGGGAACGCCAGAAACAGATCGAACTGGCCAGGAAGCGCGGCGAGCCCCACCCTATTGGTCGGGATCCGAGGCATCGGGAAATCGAGGCTTAAGAAGAGACGGCATCTCTCGATAATTCCATTAGTTAAGCTGATAAGCTTAAATTAGTAAGCCAGTCTATAGCAGTCGTGGAAAGATGAGATGCCCGCATGAGTCCCCTGACCCCGGAACAGCAAGCCCGTGAGCGCATCGACGCTCAACTTAAGCAAGCAGGCTGGCTCGTTCAATCCATGAGCGAGCTCGACCTTAGTGCCGGGTCCGGCGTAGCGATACGCGAATACCCCACCGACAGCGGCCCCATGGACTACCTGTTAGTAGTGGACGGTCAGGCTGCCGGTGTCATAGAAGCGAAGCGCGACGAGGAAGGTCATCGCCTGAACACGGTGGAACTGCAGTCGACGCGCTATGCCACTGCCAATCTCAAGCATCTCGGCCAGGTGCCGCTGCGCTTCATTCACGAAGCGACCGGCGCAATCACCCGCTACACGGACAGCCGCGACCCCAAGCCCCGCGCCCGGGAGATCTTCCAGTTTCCCCGACCCGAAACCTTGGCCCAGCGTCTTGCCGAGCCGGATACCCTGCGTACTCGCCTGACCCACTTTCCCGAGCTGCAAGCGCATGGCCTGCGAGAGTGTCAGTTTCGCGCCATCGGCAACTTGGAAGCGTCGTTGGCGGAAAACCGCCCTCGCGCCCTGATCCAGATGGCCACCGGCGCCGGCAAGACGTTTACCGCCATCACCTCGATCTATCGGCTGCTGAAGTTCGCCGATGCCAAGCGAGTGCTGTTTCTGGTGGATACCAGGAACCTTGGCGAGCAGGCGGAAGGCGAGTTCTACCAGTACATTCCCCAGGACGACAACCGCAAGTTCACCGAGCTCTACACCGTCTGCCGCTTGACCAGCAGCCATATCCCCAAGGATGCCCAGGTCGTCATCTGCACCATTCAGCGTCTGTACTCGATCCTCAAGGGCGAGCCGCTGGACGAGACCGCGGAAGAAACCGTGCCGGACGACCTTGTCACGCTGCGCAAGCCGCCGCTGCCGGTAGTCTACAATCCGCGCATTTCGCCGGAATTCTTCGAGTTCATGGTCATCGACGAATGCCACCGCTCCATCTACAACCTGTGGCGTCAGGTGCTGGAATACTTCGACAGCTTCCTGATCGGCCTGACCGCCACCCCGGACAAGCGTACCTACGGCTTCTTCCAGCAGAACGTGGTCAGCGAATACACCCTGGAGCAATCCGTGGCGGATGGCGTCAACGTCGATCACCGCGTCTGGCGCATCGCTACCGAGATCACCCAAGGCGGTGGCCAGTTGGAAGCCCGGGAGCTGGTGGAAAAGCGCGAGCGCCTGAGTCGCAAGAAACGCTGGGAACAGCTCGACGAGGAAGTCACTTACCAGGGCACCCAGCTCGATCGCTCCGTGGTCAACGAGTCCCAGATTCGCCAGGTCATCCGCGCCTTTCGCGACGGCCTGCCGCGGATGTTCCCAGAGCGCTATACGGAGACAAACACCTTCCAGGTACCCAAGACCCTGATCTTCGCCAAGACCGACAGCCATGCGGACGACATCATCCGCGTCGTTCGCGAGGAGTTCGCCGAGGGCAACGACTTCTGCAAGAAGGTCACCTACCGTACCGAGGAAGACCCCAAGAGCGTGCTGGCCAGCTTCCGCAACGACTACCATCCGCGCATCGCCGTGACCGTGGACATGATCGCCACCGGCACCGACGTCAAGCCCCTGGAATGCCTGCTGTTCATGCGCGACGTGAAAAGCCGCAACTACTACATGCAGATGGTCGGCCGCGGCACTCGCAGCCTCGACGCGGACGGCCTGGCGGTGGTCAGCAACGCCGCCCGGGGCCCCAAGCGGGAATTCATTCTGGTGGATGCCATCGGCGTCAAGGACTCCGAAAAGAAGGACACCGGCAGCCTGGAGAAAAAGCCCAGCCTTTCCCAGAAGGACCTGATGACCGGCGTGGTAATGGGGGTTCGCGACGAACCGACTTTAAGCTCTCTGGCCGGGCGCTTCGCGCGTTTCGCCAAGCGGCTGAACGTCGAGCAGCAGCGCCAGGTCAAGGAGTTGACCGGCGGCGCCAGCCTCAACGACCTGGCCGGCGGCCTGCTCGCCGTGGACGACCCGGATGCCATCGATAGCGAGGCTAGAAAGCAGTTTGAACTGGGGCCAAATGAGACGATCACCAGCGTGCAGCGGGAGCAGGTACGCAACCAGCGTGCCCAGGCCGCCTGCGCCCCCATCACCGGCAAGCTGACCACCCTGCTCGAGGACATTCGCGAGCGCCAGGAGCAGACCCTGGACGCCACCAATCTCGATAGTGTCACCTACAGCGGCTGGGACACCGATCTCGACGCCCAGCGCGCGCACCTGCGCCAGGAGTTCGAACAGTGGCTGGCAAGCCACCGCGACGAGATCACCGCCCTGACCATCTACTACGCCCAGCCCCAGCGCCGGGCGGAGATCACCCAGCGGACGATCACCGAACTACTGGAACGGCTCAAGCAGGAAAAACCCACCCTGGCCCCGGTCAAGGTCTGGGACGCCTACGCCGCGCTGGATGAAGTCAACGTCACGCGCCCGGAACGGGAGCTGACGCAGATCGTCGCCCTGGTACGCCGGGCCTGCGGCTGGGACGACAGGCTCACCCCCTATGCGGATTGAACTGGACCCCGAAATTTGGACAGGTGCCTAAGCTCTGATTCATCATCTCCCTCAGGAGGAGAATCATGAGCAAGAAACGCCAACAGTACAGCGCTTCATTCAAGTCCAAGGTTGCCCTGGCCGCTCTCAAGGGTGACCAGACCACTTCCGAGATCGCCGCCCGTTTCCAGATCCATCCGACCATGGTCAGCACCTGGAAACGCGAGCTGCTGGAAAATGCCCCTGACCTCTTCGAAGGCAAGAAGAAGGCTGGCAAGCCGTCCAACGAGCCCAACACCGATGAACTCTATCGCGAGATCGGCCGGTTGACGGTGGAACGCGATTTTTTATCGCGCAAGCTCGATCAGTAAGTCGTCGACGCCGGTTGGCGATGATCGAGCGCGACCACCCTGATATCAGCATGACGCGCCAATGTGAATTGCTCAAATTGAGCCGCTCATCGGTGTACTACCGTCCTCGGCAACAGCGTCAGAAGGATTTGAATCTCATGTATCTACTTGATCAGCAACATCTGGAAACGCCGTATTACGGGTCTCGCAAAATGCGGGCGTTCCTGCAGCGCCAGGGCTATCAGGTAAACCGCAAGCGAGTCCAGCGACTGATGCGCACCATGGGCCTGCAGGCGGTATACCCGCGTCCGAGAACCAGCATTCCCGGCGAGGGGCACAAGGTTTATCCCTACCTGCTCAAAGGGCGCCGGATCGACCGGCCCAACCAGGTGTGGGCCGCCGATATCACGTATGCGCCGCTGGCCCGGGGCTTCATGTACCTGGTGGCCATCATGGACTGGCACACTCGCAAGGTGCTGTCCTGGCGCGTCTCGAACACCCTGGACGCTGACTTCTGCGTTGATGCTCTGGAGGAGGCCCTGCAACGTCATGGAACGCCGGAAATCTTCAACACGGATCAGGGTGTCCAGTTCACCAGTGAAGCCTTCACCGATGTTCTCAAGCATCATGGCATCCGGATCAGCATGGACGGCAAGGGCTGCTACCATGACAATATCTTCGTGGAACGCCTCTGGCGCAGTGTCAAACATGAGTGCATCTACCTCACCGCCTTCGAGGATGGGCGACACTTGAGACAGGCGCTTAACCGGTACTTCCGGCACTACAATCAGGAGCGGTTCCATCAGAGCCATGATTATCAAACACCCGACGAGGTGTATTACCAGCCATCCGTGACCCTGGCAGCTTGAGCCGGGTAAACAAAGAGGTCAGAGCTTAGTAACACCTTCAAGCTGTCCAGCTGATGGGGTCCACCTCAGATACCGTGCGCGCCAACTTCAAGCGCTGGATATTCGCCAAGCACGCCGGCAACCAGCCCAAGTTCACGCCCCAGCAGCAAGCCTGGCTGGAAATGATCCGCGACCATATCGCCGTCAGCCTGCATATCGAGCTCGACGACTTCGACTATCATCCCTTCGATGCCCAGGGCGGCGTGGGGAAGATGTATCAGCTATTCGGCGATGAAATGGATCGGGTAATCGATGAAATCAATGATGCACTGGCGGCGTGAGCGCCGGGCAGTATAAGGTAAATATTAGAACTATGGATGATGTAGTTAATGAGGTTTCGGCGCAGTATTTAACTATTACAAACAATACAGAAGCCCAAGAACTGCCTATGGGGTGGGCATCATGCAAACTAAAAGAAATAATTCAGCTCAATTATGGTAAGGCTCTTAAGAAAACAGACAGGAATGACTATGGAAAAACTCCTGTTTATGGCTCTAGCGGTATTGTTGGCTATCATGACGCCCCGCTAACCACAAAGCCTAGCTTGATCATTGGGCGAAAAGGTGCTGTTGGCAGCATATATCTTGAAACAAAAAATTGCTGGCCCATCGATACTGTTTACTTTTCTCAAGTACCCTCTGGCACAAATGCAAAGTATTTAAAATACCTGCTTAGCTTTGCTAACTTGAACAGACTAGAAAAGTCTACAGCCATTCCAGGGCTGAGCCGCAGCGATGCTAATGAAGTAATAATAAATATTGCACCAACAAAAGAACAACACCGTATCGTCGCCAAGATCGAGGAGCTTTTCTCCGAGATCGATAGCGGTGTGGAGAGCCTGAAAACCGCCCAGGCCAAGCTAAAAGCCGCCCGCCAGTCACTGCTAAAGGCCGCCTTCGAAGGCAAGCTGACCGAGCAGTGGCGAAAAGAGAATGCCCATCAACTGGAAAGTCAGGAAGCGCTGCTGGAACGGATTCAGGCCGAGCGCGAGGCATATTACCAGCAGCAGCTGGCGGACTGGAAACAGCAGGTTCAGGATTGGGAAGCCGCCGGTAAGGAAGGCAAGAAACCCCGCAAGCCCAAGGCGCCAAAAGCTTTGCCGCCATTGACCCAGGAAGAATTGGCGGAGCTACCGGAATTGCCGGAAGGTTGGTTCTACCTACAGTTATCAGCGCTGGGTGAACTTGCAAGAGGAAAATCAAAGCATCGGCCTCGAAATGATCCCTTGTTATTTGGCGGGGACTATCCCTTTATACAAACTAGTGAAGTAAAAAACTCAAAAGGTGTCATTCGTGAATACAATTCGACTTATAATGAGGCAGGGCTAGCGCAGAGCAAGCTGTGGCCAAAGGGAACTTTGTGTATAACCATTGCTGCCAATATAGCGGAAACCGCATTCTTAAATTTCAGCGCTTGCTTTCCTGACTCAATTGTCGGCTTTGCCAGCAGGGGCAATACCACTTCACCAAAATATATTGAGAAATTCATATCTTCTGCACAGCAACGGCTTGAATTTTTTGCGCCTGCCACCGCTCAAAAAAACATAAACCTAAAAACGCTTGAAAATTTGGTAATACCGTACTGCTCACCCGAAGAACAGTCACTAATTATAAGCCAAATCGAAGCATCATTATCCCAACTCGACCAGTTGGAACAAACCCTGGCCGCCTCCCTGAAACAAGCCGAGGCCCTCAAGCAATCCATCTTGAAGCGCGCCTTCGCCGGCAAGCTGGTGCCGCAGGACCCCAACGACGAGCCGGCCAGCGAACTGCTGGCACGCATTCGCGCCGAACGTATTCACGCCGAACAGGAAAAACAGCCCAAAACCCGACGCGGAAAATGCCAGGAACCAACTTCATGATGACGGCGGCGGAACTGCTCGAACGGCTGCGCTTGCTGGATGAATCCGAGCGCATCGAGGCCAAGCGCGGTCGCGAGGTGGGCAAGTCGATGCTGGAAACCCTCTGCGCCTTCGCCAACGAACCCGGGCTGGATGGCGGCTATCTGCTGCTGGGCGTGGGTTCCGGTATGCCCGGCGAGTATCGCGTCGAAGGCATCGACGATCCGGACCGCCTGCTCAACGACCTGCACTCCGCCTGCGCCACCACCTTCAACGTGCCGCTGCGTTTCCAGGCGGCGACGGAAATGCTCGAGGGCCGGCGCGTCATCGCCATCTATATGCCCGAGGCGCGGGCCACGGACAAGCCGATCTATTTCCAGAAATCGTCGCTGCCCAGGGCCGCCTGGCGGCGCGGCCCCAATGGCGACTACCGCTGCAACGAGCATGATCTCGAGGCGCTCTATCAGCAGCGTTCACAACTCGAGTTCGACCGCTCGGTGCCGCCAGGCGTCACGATTGACGATATCGACCCGGACGCCATCGACGACTATCGCCGCGACCGCAAGGCGATGAACGCCCAGGCGGAAGAACTCGGCTACGACGATAACGAGTTGCTCGAAGCCCTGGGCGCCGCCGTCTGGCAGCAGGGCGAGCTCAAGCCGACGCTGTCCGGCATTCTGCTGTTCGGGCGACGCATGGCGATTCGCCGCCTGGTGCCGGCCCAGCGGGTCGATTATATCCGAGTGACCGGCAAGGAATGGATCGAGGACCCGGACGAGCGCTTCACCACCATCGACATGCGCGATACCCTGCCGCGCTTGATCAACCGCGCCACGGCGGCGGTGATGGACGATCTGCCCACGGCCTTCCATCTGCCGAACGGCAGCCAGCGACGAGAGGATCGCCCGCTGATTCCCGCCAAGGTGGTGCGCGAGGCTATCGTCAATGCCCTGATGCACCGCAACTACCGCGCCCATCAGCCGATACAGATCATCCGCTTCAGCAACCGTATCGAGGTACGCAACCCGGGCTATTCCCTCAAGCCAAAAGAAGAATTGGGTCAGCCGGGCAGCGCCTGGCGCAACCCGACCCTGGCCACGGTGCTGCACGAGATCGGTTATGCGGAAACCAAGGGCAGCGGCATTCGGGTGATGCGTCGTCAGATGGAACAGGCAGGACTTACGCCGCCGGTATTCGAGTCGGTGCGTCATGAAGACCGTTTTATGGCGACGCTCCTGTTCGTGCACTTCCTCGATGAAGAAGCGGTGGAATGGCTAAAACACTTCCGCCACTGGCAGCTTTCCGAGGAAGAGTGCCGTGCCCTGCTGTTCGTGCGCGAGACCGGGCGCATCACCAATGCGGACTACCGCGACCAGAACCGTGTCGATACCCTGACCGCCAGCCAGCAGCTGACGCGACTGCGGGATCTTGGCTTGCTGAGGCAGGTGCCGAAAGGCGCGGCGACCTACTACCTGCCCGGCGAGAACTTCCCCAGCGGGACGACGGTATCCGGCGACATGGTCACCAGCAGTACCGAGCAAGCAAGCTTACTGCTGGGATCTGACGGCTTATCTGACAACCTCGGGAGCTTATCACCCCACCTCAAGGGCTTACCTCCGGAGTCAGGTGGCTTACCTCCAGAGTCAGGTAGCTTATCTCGGGAGTCAGATGGCTTATCTCCTGAGCCAGATGGCTTGCCTCAAGAGTTGAGAAGCCTATCCCGGGAGTCGCTAATGGCCGAACTTCCAGACTGGTTAGCGCTACGACTGGACGCCATTGGCCAGCGCTCAAGAAACAAGCAACGAGTACGGGAGTTACTACAAGTGCTATGTGCCGAGCGGCCTTACCGTGCGGCTGAACTCTCCCTGTTATTGAAACGTAATCAAGAATATCTTCTAAAAGAGTACCTTACGCCGATGCGTCAGGAAAATGCGCTGGCATATCAATACCAGGACGATCCCAATCGCCCAGACCAGGCCTACGTATCGACCAAAGCCAATAGAGAGACCGAATGAACGCGCAAACCCTGGCCAATAAAGTCTGGAACTTCTGCCATACCCTGCGAGACGACGGGGTGAGCTATGGCGACTATCTGGAACAGCTCACCTACCTGATCTTCCTGAAGATGGCGCACGAATACAGCCAGCCGCCCTACCGCCGCGAAGCCGGTATTCCCGCAGGCTACGACTGGCCCTCGCTGGTCAAGCGCAAGGGCGCCGAGCTCGAGGCTCACTATATCGACCTGCTGCGCACCCTGGGCCAGCAGGCCGGCACCCTGGGGCAGATATTCACCAAGGCGCAGAACAAGATCCAGGACCCGGCCAAGCTGGCCCGCGTGATCAACATGATCGATGCGGAGAAGTGGGCCATGCTGGACGCGGACGTCAAGGGCGACATCTACGAGAGCCTGCTGGAGAAGAACGCCGAGGACACCAAGTCCGGGGCCGGCCAGTATTTCACCCCGCGCGCCCTGATCAAGGCCATGGTCGCCTGCGTGCAGCCCCAGCCGGGCAAGACCATCGCCGACCCCTCCGCGGGCACCGGCGGCTTCTTCCTGGCCGCCTACGACTGGATCACCGAGCACCACGGTGCCCGGATGAGCCGCGAGCAGAAGCAGTTTCTCAAGCACGACGCCTTTCACGGCAACGAGATCGTCGCCAACACCCGGCGGCTATGCCTGATGAACCTGTTTCTGCATAACATCGGCGAGATCGACGACCAGCCCAATATTGCCTCCACCGATGCGCTGATCGGCCCTGCCCCGGCGCGCTACGACTACGTGCTGGCCAATCCGCCCTTCGGTCGCAAGAGTTCGATGACCGTCACCAACGAGGAGGGCGAACAGGAAAAGGAGGATTTCGTCTACAACCGCCAGGATTTCTGGGCGACCACCTCGAACAAGCAGCTCAACTTCGTCCAGCACATTCGCACCATGCTGAAGGAAAACGGCCAGGCCGCCGTGGTGGTGCCGGACAACGTGCTGTTCGAGGGCGGCGCCGGCGAAACCGTGCGCCGCAAGCTGCTGACCACCACCGAACTGCATACCATCCTGCGCCTGCCTACCGGCATCTTCTACGCCAACGGCGTCAAGGCCAACGTGCTGTTCTTCGACAACAAGCCGGGGCGAGCGGCGCCCTGGACGAAGGACATCTGGATCTACGACTACCGCACCAACGTCCATCACACCCTCAAGAAGAAGCCGCTGCGCCTGGAGCATCTTCGGGAGTTCATCGGCTGCTACCAGCCGGGCCAGCGCGACCAGCGTCGGGAAACCTGGAGCGAGAGCAATCTCGAAGGCCGCTGGCGCAGGTATTCGCTGGATGAGGTGCTAAAGCGCGACAAGGTCAGTCTGGATATCTTCTGGCTCAAGGACAAGTCGCTCGGCGATCTGGACAACCTGCCCGAGCCGGACGTGCTGATCGAAGAGATCATCGAGAACCTGGAAGCAGGGCTGGAGGCGTTCCGTGGCGTCGCGGCTAGCTTGGAAAGCGCTCGTTCCTAGAAACAGGTCTCCATCACTTCTTTCACATTCAGGTTTTCATCAGCTAGACAGACCCGCCGCCACTTGTCGAAGGTCAGGCAGGGATGGGAGGTGCCAAAGGCAATGATGTCACCGATTTGCACGTCGCTTGCGGCTTCCGGTAAGCGCAGGAAGGCATGCTGGTCCATCATCCGAGTAACCTCCCAGCCGGTCACGTCGAGCGTTTCGCTCAAACGTCCACCTTCCCGATAGCGGCGCAGCGGCTCGGGCATGCGATCGGCGCCGATGTCGCGCTTGCCCATGGCGATGATGGCCAGCCCGGGCTCCGGCAGCGACTGGACCTGGGCAAAGATTTCCAGCGCAGGACGCAGGCCTTCCTCGAGATCCGGGCGCCGCACCAGCACGTCCTGTTGGGCATCCTGATAGAGGCCGTGATCGTGTACCACGTAGCAGCCCGGGCGCAGCACCGGGGTGAAATGCTCGCGCAGTCCTGCCGCGTCGAATGCCTCGGCGATCAGATCGTACCAGGCGGAGCCGGAAGCGGTGATGATGGGGTCATCCGCCTCGATCAGCCTGTCTTGATACAGCGCTTGAGCGGTCGTCACCAGTTGTCGAGCGTAGTCGCGAATACGCCGCGCGGGATCGTTGCCGTGCACCACGCCCTCGTAACCTTCCAGGCCCGCCAGACGCAGCGCCGATGCGCCGTTGACGGCGCGCGCCAGCTCAAAGACCTGCTCTTGAGTGCGACAGCCGCAGCGCCCGCCCGGCACACCCAGTTCGATCAGCACCTTCAGAACCAGGCCGCGCTCCTCAAAGAAACGTCCCAGCGCTTGGGCGTTGGCCACGGAGTCCACCACGCAGTAGAACTCGGCGCCGGCCTCGATCAGCTCCGCGACGATCGTCATGTTGGCCGCGCCGATCAGCTGATTGGCCAGCAGCAGGCGCTTGATTCCGTGGTTGAAGGCCGCTCGGCACTGGACCGCGGTGGCGAGCGTCACACCCCAGGCACCGGCTTCCAACTGCCGCTGAAACAGCGCCGGCGCCATGGTGGTCTTGCCATGGGGCGCGAGCCGGGCATGGTGAGCGTCAACGAAGCGCTGCATCCAGGCTAGGTTGTGTAAAAGCGCCGCTTCGTGGATGACCGCCGCCGGCAGGCTGACATCCCTGAGCAAGGAGACGCCGGTCTGGGGCAGGCCTTTTTCGTTGGCGTTCTGGGGGCTGATTGACATGCAGTTTCTCCTGATCCATCCATGTCACCGGCAAGGCCGGCAATCGCTTGGTTGGTTGTTTTTCGCTTGCGCGGTCGACACTTCTATACTGAGAGATAGCACTTTCCAGGCAAGCATACTTTCCGCGAGTTCGCCATCGATACGAATGCCGCCCGGATACCCTTGTTTTTCATTGACGGAGGTTTCATGACCCGCGCTACCATCGCCGCTCAAGGCACCCTGCACTGCTTTCCCCAAGGTCTGAAAGACGATCAAGGCCGCCTGGCCAACGCGGAAATTTCCGCGGTGGTCTATGACGGCGAGCGGCTGATCTTCGCCAGCGACAAGCCGATTCCCGGCGCGGAGCGCTCCTCGGTGTTCGCCATGCAGATCGACGAGCGCGGCTGTCCCATCGATGATTCCATCACCTACTTCACCGCCGAGTCCATTCAGCAGGCCACCAAGTACGAGGATTTCGCCCTCACCGCGGACGGCAAGCACGTGCTGGCCACCACCGGTTTCGATCGGATCGACGCCGCAAGCCACGCTCTCAACGACTACAACCACCTGCTGATCTGGCCCCTGGGGGAGCCGGACAAGGTACAGGTGGTGGACCCGGATCCACGGGATGGAGTAGTAGGTTCCCTCGAGCTTCGCAACAAGCTGAGCGCGGCCATCGGCTTTCCCTACTACAAGATCGAGGGCCTGGCGGCGATTCCCACGGACGACAAGGGCGATGGGCTGCTCTTGTTCGGCGTGCGCGAGCAGGGGGAGTCCCATGAGAATTTCGATTACGTCAGCCGGGTGGTGGGGGCCCACTATCGCATCAACGACCAGAACAATCTGGAATTCATCGACGAGTTGCGCGACTTCTATCATTTCGATCCCGGCGCTCACGAAGGCGTGCGTTTCGACTGCGGCCTGTCGAGCCTGGAATACGACCCTTTCAACCGGCGCCTCTACCTGCTGACCAGTTTCGAGGTCGAGCGCGACGGCGAGGAACATATCGGCGGCTATCTGTGGGTCATCGGCTTCGAGGATTTCTTCGCCGGTGGTACGCCGCAACTGATAGAGAATGCCGAGAACGACAACCCCCTGGAGTTCGAACATAAGGCGGAGGGCCTGGCGGTACTCGACGAGACACGGCTTTTCGTCGCCTACGACAACGACCGATTCTTTGGCCTGGGTTCCATCGATACCCGGGACGAACGGCACGCCTGCGAGGCGCCCTATACATTGCTCGAAATGACGCGCTGAAAGCTAACGGGTTCAAGGTTCGCCATGAAATCCCTTTCCTTATGACACGCATCAACTTCTGGCATTATTCGTTCGCCTAGTATGGACAGATTTTCCCCAGCCAGGAGTTCTCCATGGAACTGGTCTGTCCGGCGGGCAACCTGCCCGCCCTGAAACGCGCCGTGGACGAAGGCGCGGATGCAGTCTATTTCGGCTTTCAGAACGCCACCAACGCCCGCCAGTTCGCCGGCCTCAACTTCACCGACAAGCGCGCCAAGGAAGGCGTGGCCTATGCCCAGTCCCGAGGCAAGCGGGTATTCTGCGCCATCAACACCTATCCCCAGCCCGCGGGCTGGTCCCAGTGGACTCGTGCCGTGGATCAGGCCGCGGATCTTGGTGTGGATGCCTTGATAATGGCCGACCTGGGTCTGCTCGACTACGCCGCGACACGACACCCGGATCTTGCCCGGCATCTCTCCGTGCAAGGCTCCGCCACCAGCTACGAGGCACTGCGCTTCTACCACGAGCATTTCGGCATCAAGCGCGCAGTGCTGCCCCGGGTGCTGTCCATGACCCAGGTGCGCGACGTGGCTCGAAAGAGTCCGGTGGAACTCGAGGTCTTCGCCTTCGGCAGCCTGTGCATCATGGCGGAGGGGCGCTGCTATCTGTCCTCCTACCTGACCGGCGAATCCCCCAACACCCGAGGCGTATGTTCACCCGCCTCTCACGTGCGCTGGGAGGAGACGTCCCGAGGGCTGGAATCCCGCCTGGGCGGCGTGCTGATCGACCGCTACGGCGAAGGCGAGCGGGCCGGCTACCCGACGCTATGCAAGGGGCGCTTCGAGGTGGAGGGCGAGACCTATCACGCCATCGAGGAGCCCACCAGCCTCAACACCCTGGACCTGCTGCCGGAACTCAAGGCGCTTGGCATCAGCGCGGTGAAGATCGAAGGGCGCCAGCGCAGCCCGGCCTATGTCTCCAAGGTCGCCGGCATCTGGCGCCAGGCCCTGAACCGGCTCGACAACAATCCCGACCAGTTCCAGGCAGAACCTGCCTGGCAAGCGGCCTTGGGCGAGCTTTCCGAAGGCGCCACCACCACCCTGGGCGCCTACGAACGCCGCTGGAAATAAGGAGTACAAGGATGCAACTGTCAATCGGCCCGGTGCTGTTCTATTGGACCCGGGAGCAATATGCCGACTTTTACCGCGACGCCGCGGACTGGCCGGTGGAAATCGTTCATCTTGGCGAGACGGTCTGCTCTCGCCGGCGCGACATGAAGCTCGACGACTGGTTGGGCATCGGTCGCGAACTTGAGCAGAGCGGCAAGCAGGTGGTGCTTTCCTCCCAGACCCTGATCGAATCCGAGGCGGATCTGCGCGGCCTGCGCAAGCTGTGCGCCAACGGCGAGTTCGTGGTGGAAGCCAACGATCAGAGCGCCCTGCAGTTACTGATCGCCGCGAACCTGCCTTTCACCGCTGGCGCATCGCTGAACCTGTACAACCCGGCGGCCATTGGTGTACTGGCCAAGGCCGGCCTGCAGCGCTGGTGCGCCCCGGTGGAGATGCCTCGGGACGATCTCGCCACCCTGCTTGACGAATGCGCCCGGGAAGGGCTCGACCAACCCTGCGAGGTGTTCGCCTACGGCCACCTGCCCCTGGCCTGGTCGGCGCGCTGCTTCACCGCCCGTCGCCATCAATATCCCAAGGACCGCTGCCAGTTCGTCTGCCAGCAATATCCCGAAGGGCTGGCCCTGCGCTCCCAGGAGGCTGAGGGCGTGTTCACCCTCAACGGCATCCAGACGATGTCCGGCGCCTGTCAGGATCTGCGCCGCGAAGTCCCCGACATGCAATCGATGGGCATCGGCGTGGCGCGCCTGAGCCCGCGTGCCGCGAACATGGCGGAGGTCGTTCACGCCTTCGACCAGGCCCGGCGCGGCGAACTTCCCCCCGCCGATCCGCTGGCGCTGGTCGAGGCCGAGATCTGCGACGGCTACTGGCATGGTCGGCCCGGCATGGAAAACAGCCGCGCGACCACCGCCTGATTCACTGCCTGCTACCCGCCATGGCGTGCCTGGCGGGTACTTGTCCCTTACGCCACGAGGCAACACCTTCCGATCCTTACTGGCGTTTTTCTGACCTGCGTCAAATTTTGCCGGGGCGGTTTCCGCTAGCCTCCACCCCTACATATTGTGCTTGTCAGATAAAAAAACAGCATATATAGGGAGAGGCGGTGAATACCATGGCAAGGGTTCCGAGGCTGCCTATCGATGTCGGCGCCACGGTGAACGAATACCTGGAGCGAGCGGATTGGCGCGTCCACGCCAATGCCAACCAGGGCTACTCCCTGGGTGGGCTGATTCTCAATGTCTCCGGCAAGCTGATCGCCAACTACTGGCTCGATGAGGTGTATCCGGCGGAAGTGGGCCGCGCCCATCGCGACGGCGACCTGCATATCCACGATCTGGACATGCTGGCGGGCTATTGCGCGGGCTGGTCGCTGCGCACGCTGCTGACGGAAGGCTTCAACGGGGTGGCGGATCGCGCGGAAAGCGACCCGCCCCGACACCTGACCAGCGCCCTGGGGCAGATGGTCAACTTCCTCGGCACCCTGCAGAACGAATGGGCCGGTGCTCAGGCCTTCAGCTCCTTCGACACTTACCTGGCGCCCTATGTGCGCAAGGACAATCTGGACTACGCCGCCGTCAAGCAGGCGATCCAGGAGTTCATCTATAACCTCAACGTGCCGTCCCGCTGGGGCAGCCAGACCCCCTTCACCAATCTCACCTTCGACTGGGTGTGCCCGGCGGACCTGCGCGAGCAGGTACCGGTGATCGGCGGCAAGGAACAGGGATTCAGCTACGGCGAGCTGCAAGCCGAGATGGACCTGATCAACCGCGCCTATCTGGAGGTGATGGAAGCAGGCGATCGTCAGGGGCGCGTGTTTACCTTTCCTATCCCCACCTACAACATCACCCCGGACTTCGCCTGGGACAGCGACAACGCCGAGCGCCTGTTCGCCCTGACCGCCAAGTACGGCCTGCCCTACTTCCAGAACTTCCTCAATTCGGATCTGGAGCCGCACATGGTGCGCTCCATGTGCTGCCGCCTGCAGTTGGATCTCAGTGAACTGCTCAAACGCGGCAACGGTCTGTTCGGCAGCGCCGAACAGACCGGCTCCCTGGGTGTGGTGACGATCAACTGCGCCCGGCTGGGCTACCGTTTCGCCGGCGACAAGGCCGGGCTCTACGCGGAGCTCGACCGGCTGACGGAACTCGCTCGGGACAGCCTGGAACTCAAGCGCGAGCGCATTCAGCAGTGGATGGACGCCGGGCTCTATCCCTACTCCAAGCGCTATCTGGGGACGCTGCGCAATCACTTCTCGACCCTGGGGGTCAACGGACTCAACGAGATGGTGCGCAATTTCAGCGAAGACCGCCTGGACATCACCGATGAGGAAGGCCGCGCCATGGCGCTGGAGCTGCTGGATCATGTGCGCGAACGGATGCGCGAGTTCCAGGAGCACACCGGGAATCTCTACAACCTGGAAGCCACCCCGGCGGAAGGCACCACCTATCGTTTCGCCAAGGAAGACGCGCGCCGTTATCTGGGCATCCTGCAGGCCGGCACCGAAGAGGCGCCCTACTACACCAACTCCAGCCAGCTGCCGGTAGGCCATACCGACGATCCTTTTGAAGCACTGATTCATCAAGACCCGCTGCAGAGTCGCTACACCGGCGGCACGGTGCTGCATCTGTACATGCGCGAGAAGCTCTCCAGCGCCACCGCCTGCAAGGCCCTGGTACAGAGGGCACTGTCGCGCTTCCGGCTGCCCTACCTGACCGTCACCCCGACCTTCTCGATCTGCCCGGTACACGGCTACCTGGCCGGCGAGCACGAATTCTGCCCGCGCTGCGACGAGGCGCTGCTGGCAGGACAAGCCCAGGCCACGGCCTGAAAAAATTTCCACCGTCAACATGACATAAAGGAGTTACCACCATGAGTACCCAATCCCTGCGCGACACCCTGCCGAGCGACCGCCGCCAGCGCTGCGAAGTCTGGACCCGGGTCATGGGCTATCACCGTCCGGTCAGCCAGTTCAACGTCGGCAAGCAGTCCGAACATCGCGAACGGCGTCATTTCCGTGAAGAGACAGCGGCCTCATGAGTCGCGCCGCCCGCCGGGAGCCCAGCTCCCGGCATCTACCCCTCATCGATCGTGCCGCCATCCGCCTCCCCGTCGCCGGTCTGGTACCGCTGACCAGCCTGGACTACCCGGAGCATCTGGCCTGCGTGGTCTTCCTGCAGGGCTGTCCGCTGCGCTGCGGCTATTGCCACAATCCACAGATGATCACCCCGCGTCGCGGCAAGCCCCAGGAATGGGCGGAAATCCGAGAGTTCCTGCAAAGCCGGCGGGGGCTGCTTGACGGTGTGGTGTTCAGCGGCGGCGAGCCCACCCTGCATGGCGACCTGCTGCCGGCGATGCGCGAGGCCAGAGCGATGGGCTTCAAGGTGGGATTGCACACGGCGGGGATCTATCCGAAGCGCCTCGAAGCGCTTCTGCCCTGGCTCGACTGGGTGGGGCTCGACGTCAAGGGCTACCTTGATGACTTCGAGCGCATCACCGGGCGTCGCGGCGCCGGGCGACGCCATGCCCACAGCCTGGCATTGCTGCTGGACAGCGGTATCGATCTTGAATGTCGCACGACGATTCACTGGCGAGACTTCACTCTCACGGATGTTGAGCGCCTGGCCCTGAGCCTGGCGGACTGCGGCGTGGATCACTACGCCCTACAGCTGGCGCGCACGGATCAATGCCTGGACCGGAGCTACTGCCAGCCCGTCGAAAACGCCCCCACTCGGGAGATGATCGAACGCCTCCTGCGGCGGCTCAGACCCCACTTCACTCATCTGACCCTGCGCGATTGAGCCGAGAGAAGCCCTCAGTCCCGGCGCGCCAGCCGCTCGAGCCACCCCAACACCTCGCCCAGGCGGCCCTGGGTCAGGCCTTCTTCAAGGCCATCCAGCAGATTCTTGACCATCAGACCAAGCTCCGTGTCGCCCTCGATGATCAGGCGACGTTGGAAGAACAGGCTATCCGGATCCTCGCGACGGGTCGCCAGGCACAGGAATTCACGCCAGCCGCCGCGAATGCAGGCCTCCCCCGCGCCCTCCACCAATACCAGGCGACGATGTCGATGGCTCAGGGTCAGATTCACGCCCAGATCCTCGATACATAGCGACAGGCGACGCCCCTCCAGCGCATCGAACTCCCCCTCCTCGAGAGGATCCGCAAAGACATGGTTGAGCGGCGGTTCCACCAGGCGGCGCTTGACCGCCAAGGGAAGGCGGGGATCAAGGGCGCGAATCAACTGCGCCGGGGAAAGAGGCAACGAAGACAACGATGGCATGACATATCCCTGGTTCTTGCTCGATACGAGAAAGCTGGATCGATAAAAAAGCTGGCGCAATGCGCCAGCTCCATCCTAACGGCTGCCCCGAACTCGAACCCTGATATGCGTCAACTATGGCCTCCCTAACTCATATACGGGCCAGGAAAGCGAGCAGATGACAATCAGCTTACATGCAGGATTTTCATGGTGTTGGTGCCGCCGTGGGCGTTCATGTGATCACCGCGGGTAAGGATCACCTCGTCTCCGGTACTTACCAGGTTGTGCTGCTTGAGCAAATCCAGGGCTTGGGCATCGAGTTCTTCCGCGGCCATCCCGCTGGTATCGAAAGGCAGCGACACCACGCCGCGATAAAGGGCCAGACGGCGCTGGGCGACGGGGTTGTGGGCGAGGCCGACGATGGGTATCCCGGAACGAATCCGCGAGGCGATCAGCGGCGTGAAACCGCTGGCGGTCATGCAGGCGATGGCGGCGACGCCCTTCAGGTGGTTGGCGGCATACATGGCGGACAGCGCCACGGTTTCGTCGATATGCGTGAAGCCCTCATGGATACGATGACCGGACTCCTGGGCGCTGCGCTCCCGCTCGGCCCCCAGGCACAAGCGATCCATCGCTTCGATGGTTTCCACCGGAAAGCTGCCGGCGGCGGTTTCCGCGGACAGCATCACCGCGTCGGTGCCGTCGAGCACCGCGTTGGCCACGTCGAACACCTCCGCTCGGGTGGGCAGCGGTGAGTCGATCATCGATTCCATCATCTGGGTGGCGGTGATCACCGCGCGGTTGAGGCTGCGGGCACGCTTGATCAGACGCTTCTGCACGCCGATCAACTGAGCATCGCCGATTTCCACCCCGAGATCACCCCGGGCCACCATCACCGCCTCGCTGGCCTTGATGATGCCGTCGAGGGTTTCATCGTCGGCCACCGCCTCGGCACGCTCGACCTTGGCCACCAGGCCGATTTCCTTGCCCGCCTCGCCCAGCAGCCGCCGGGCTTCCTCCATGTCCGCGGCGTTGCGCGGGAAGGAGACCGCCAGATAATCGACGCCGATATCGATGGCGGTCTTGAGATCTTCCTTGTCCTTGTCCGTCAGCGCCGCGGCGGAAAGGCCGCCGCCCTGCTTGTTGATGCCCTTGTTGTTGGACAGCTTGCCGCCCACCTTGACGGTGGTATGTACCCTGGGCGGATCGACCTTGTTCACCACCAGTTCCAGACGACCGTCGTCGAGCAGCAGCACGTTGCCTTCCTGCATGTCGTCCGCCAGTTCCTTGTAATCGCAGCCCACCTGATGCTCATCGCCGGCGTCGCTGTCCAGGGAAACGTCCAGCACGAAGGCTTTGCCTTCCTCGAGATGTACCGCGCCGTCCTTGAAACGTGCGATACGGATCTTGGGCCCTTGCAGGTCACCCAGGGCGGCGATGCTTCTGCCCAGACGCTGGGCGATTTCCCGCACTCGGGTCAGGCGCTGGCGATGATCGTCCGCGGAGCCGTGAGAAAAGTTCAGGCGTACGACATCGACGCCGGCTTCCAGCATGGCTTCGAGCACGCCGTCCTTATCGCTGGCCGGCCCGAGGGTGGCGACGATCTTGGTGCGGCGAATGGGGGCATGGAGCATCGGATTCATGGCAACCTCGGCAGCGATCTGCTGGCGTAAACGGCGTTGATATTGTTGTGTTATCAAGATGGAACGAAGGCCATCCTGGTCAAGGATTCGCTATGACATTCAGGTTAGCAGACAGGAAATGGGTCGGTATCGAATGAGAGACTACCGGCACTGGCAAACCATGAAGTCGAAAAAAGACCGGCGGCGGGCAGCGAGATGAACAGGGGGTACCTGCCGCCGGAGAAGGCCACGGCGCGTGGCGGGGGTGGGTACTACCCCACCCCAGGGGAAAGCTCCCGAGCGTTCGATTTACTTGCTGACTTCGTGATCGGCAAGCTTCTCCAGGGCGCGCAGGATGCCGGAGTGATCCCAGTCCGCACCGCCATTGGCCGCGCAGGCCTGGAACAGCTGCTGGGCGTTGGCGGTACCCGGCAGGGACAGATTCAGGGTGCGCGCGCCTTCCAGGGCCAGATTGAGATCCTTCTGATGCAGCTTGATCTTGAAGCCCGGATCAAAGGTGCGCTTGATCATGCGCTCGCCGTGCACGTCGAGAATCTTCGACTGCGCCAGACCACCCAGCAGAGATTCGCGGACCTTCTCGACGTCGGCGCCGGCCTTGGAAGCGAACAGCAGACCTTCCGCGACGGCTTCGATGGTCAAGGCAACAACGATCTGGTTGGCCACCTTGCAGGTCTGACCGGCACCGTGGCCGCCGATGCGCGTGATGGTCTTGCCCATTACCTCGAGGACCGGCTTGGCGCGCTCGAAGCCTTTTTCCGTGGCACCGACCATGATGGTCAGAGCGGCGTTGATGGCACCGCCTTCACCGCCGGAAACCGGCGCGTCGACATACTCACCGCCTGCCTCTTCGATGCGCCTGGCGAATTCCTGGGTGGGCATCGGCGCGATGGAGCTCATGTCGATGACCAGGGCGTCTTTCTGCAGGCCGTGCACGACGCCGTCTTCGCCGAACAGCACCTGCTCCACGTCCGGGGTATCCGGCACCATGGTGATGATGATCTCGGACTGCTCCGCCACCGCCTTGGGGTTCGCCAATTCCTGCATGCCCTTGTCGGCAAGCGCCTGGTCCAGCGGCTTGTCGCGCTTGACGGTCACCAGCTCGTGGCCAGCGTCCAGCAGATGGCCGGCCATCGGACGACCCATGATACCCAGACCAATAAAACCGATCTTGCTCATTGTCTCTCTCCTTCAAACTGTTCTGAAAACATGCTGACGAGTGCGTGTGACGCTTATTTCAGGCCTTTCATCCAGCCCAGCCCCTCGTTGGTTTCAGTCTTGGGCTTGTATTCGCAGCCGATCCAGCCCTCATAGCCCAGACGATCGAGATGGTCGAACAGGAAAGGATAGTTGATCTCGCCGGTGCCCGGCTCGTGTCGGCCCGGGTTGTCCGCCAGCTGCACGTGAGCGATACGCTCGAAATGCTTTTCGATGGTCGGCGCCAGATTGCCTTCCATGATCTGCATGTGATAGATGTCGTACTGCAGCTTCAGATTGTCGGAACCCACTTCGTCGAACAGCGCGATGGCCTGCTCGGTACGGTTGAGGAAGAAACCCGGGATGTCGCGGGTGTTGACCGGCTCCGCCACCAGCAGGATACCTGCCTGCTTGAGCTTGTCCGCGGCGAATCGCAGGTTCTCGACAACGGTCTTGTGCGCTTCTTCGTCGCTGACGCTGTCCGGCTTGATGCCCGTCAGGCAGTTGACCTGCCTGCAGCCCAGGATGGTGGCGTATTCGATCGCCTTGTCGACACCTTCGCGGAACTCGTCGACACGACCCGGATGGCAGGCGATACCGCGCTCGCCGGCGCCCCAGTCCCCCGCCGGCAGGTTGTGCAGTACCTGGGTCAGCTTATTGTCGTCGAGACGCTTCTTGATCTCGGCGGCTTCGAAATCGTAGGGAAAAAGATACTCGACGCCTTCGAAGCCCGCGTCCGCGGCGGCCTTGAAACGATCGAGGAAGTCGACTTCGGTGAACAGCATGCTGAGGTTGGCAGCAAACTTTGGCATTGGGTTCTCCTTTTACATGGTTATAAGTGTGACAGTCACGTTCCGACGCTGCCCCCGCACACGCCAGAACGTTTTTCACTTGGCGACCTATCAGGTCAAGGCAGCGATGGAGCTCGGGGCGTCCTCAGCGTTCTCAGCCAGCTCCTCGAACTCGGTGACCCCGCTCAGATCGGTACCCATGGAGATATTGGTCACTCGTTCGAGGATTATCTCCACCACCACCGGCACCTGATGCTCCTTCATCAGCTGCTCCGCCTGCTCGAAGGCTGCGGGAATCTTGTCGGGCTCGGTGACCCGCAGCGCCTTGCAGCCCAGGCCTTCCACCACGGAAACGTGATCCACGCCGTACTCCGCCAGCTCTGCCTCTTCGTCGGTGTAGTTGATGTTCTTGAAGGACAGCTGCACGCAGTAGTCCATGTCGAAGCCGCGCTGGGACTGGCGAATCAGGCCCAAGTAGGAGTTGTTCACCAGCACGTGCAGGAAGGGCAGCTTGAACTGCGCACCCACCGCCAGTTCCTCCATCATGAACTGGAAGTCGTAGTCGCCGGTCAGCGCGACCACCTTGGCATCCGGGTCCGCACGACGCACGCCGATGGCCGCCGGGATGGTCCAGCCAAGCGGACCCGCCTGACCGGCGTTGATCCAGTGGCGCGGCTTGTAGACGTGCAGGAACTGGCCGCCGGCGATCTGGGACAGACCGATGGTGGTGACGTAACGGGTGTCCTTGCCGAAGAACTTGACCATTTCCTCGTAGACGCGCTGGGGCTTGATCGGCACGTTGTCGAAATGGGTCTTGCGCAGCATGGTGCGCTTGCGCTCCTGGCATTCTTCCGCCCAGTTGGAACGATCCTTGAGCTTGCCGGCGTTCTTCCACTGCCTGGCGACGTCCACGAACAGCTCGAGCGCCGCCTTGGCGTCGGACACGATGCCGTAGTCGGGGCAGAAGATGCGCCCGATCTGGGTCGGCTCGATATCCACGTGAACGAACTTGCGGCCTTCGGTATAGCTGGCCAGATCACCGGTATGGCGATTGGCCCAGCGGTTGCCGATGCCCAGCACGAAATCCGAGGCCAGCAGTGTCGCGTTGCCGTAACGATGGGATGTCTGCAGACCCACCATGCCCGCCATCAGCTTGTGATCGTCCGGAATGGTGCCCCAGCCCATCAGGGTCGGGATGACCGGCACGCCGGTGATCTCGGCGAATTCGGTAAGCAGATCGCTGGCGTCGGCGTTGATGACGCCGCCCCCGGAGACCAGCAGCGGCTTGTCCGCTTCGTTGAGCATGGTGAGGGCTTTTTCGACCTGAGCGCGAGTCGCCGCGGGCTTGTAGACCGGCAGCGGCGCATAGGTATCCGGATCGAACTCGATCTCGGTCATCTGCACGTTGATGGGCAGATCGATCAGCACCGGGCCCGGACGGGCGCTGCGCATCAGGTGGAAGGCCTGCTGGAAGGCGCGCGGCACCTGGGCCGGTTCCAGTACGGTGATCGCCCACTTGGTGACCGGGCCGGCAATGGCCTGAATGTCCACCGCCTGGAAGTCTTCCTTGTGCAGCTTGCCGGTGGGCGCCTGGCCGGTGACGCAGAGAATCGGAATGGAATCCGCGGTGGCGGAATACAGTCCGGTGATCATGTCGGTACCGGCGGGGCCGGAGGTGCCTAGGCAGACGCCGATATTGCCGGCCTTGGTGCGGGTATAGCCTTCCGCCATGTGAGAGGCGCCTTCCACGTGGCGCGCCAGCACGTGATCGACACCGCCGACCTTGCGCATGGCGGCGTAAAAAGGATTGATGGCGGCACCGGGAACGCCGAAGGTGACGTCGACACCTTCCTTCTTCAAGACGTGAATGGCGGCTTCTGCTGCGGTCATCTTGGCCACGGGACATTCTCCTGGAAAGGGGCTGGGGTTGTTCTTGTGTACAAAACTAGGCGGGCGCCCGAAGACTGTCAATATTTTTATGGAAAATATTTCCAATAAGCAAAGCAAATATCATAAAACTCTTTTAATACAAATAATTATCTATACATAAAAAATCGGAAACATTAGCTGACAGGCAAAAACAAGCCGGATGGTCACGCTGAATAGAGGAAGAAACGCGGAAATATCCAGGCCGGCGTGACCACCGACCTGAAAACCTCGATAAACGTCGGCGACCCTTGCCGAAACTCTCGAGGGCGACTAGCGCGCCGTCCCCCGATAGGCGGTAGAGGCGTTAAGCTTGGGATGACGATTGACGTCCTTGTAGAGCAGATAGCGGAAGGGACCCGGGCCACCGGCGTAGCAGGCCTGGGGGCAGAACGCCCGCAGCCACATGAAATCGCCGGCCTCGACCTCGACCCAGTCCTGATTCAGGTGATAGACCGCCTTGCCTTCGAGCACGTACAGTCCGTGTTCCATGATATGGGTCTCGTCGAAGGGGATGACGCCGCCGGGCTGGAAGGTCACGATGGTCACGTGCATGTCGTGACGCAGGTCCGTGGCTTCGACGAAGCGGGTGGTCGCCCAGGCGCCGTTGGTATCCGGCATCGCGGCGGGCTCGATGTCCTTTTCGTTGGTGACGAAGGCCTCCGGTACCTCGATGCCGTCGACGTGCTCATAGGCCTTTCGAATCCAGTGGAAGCGCACTTCGCTGTCGCCATCGTTGCGTACCTGCCAGTCGCTTGCGGGCGGAATGAAGGCGTAGCCGCCGGGCTGCATGATGTGTTTCTCCCCGGCCAGGGTCAGGGTCAGTTCCCCTTCCACCACGAACAGCACCGCTTCGGCGCCCTCGTCTTCCTCCGGCCTGTCGCTGCCGCCACCAGGCGCCACCTCCATGATGTACTGGGAGAACGTTTCGGCGAAACCGGACAGGGGCCGCGCCAGCACCCACAGGCGGGTCTTGTCCCAGAACGGCAAAAAACTGGTGACAATGTCGCGCATCACGCCCTTGGGAATGACCGCGTAGGCTTCGGTGAAGATCGCGCGATCCGCGGTCATCTGGGTTTGACCCGGCAAGCCGCCCTTGGGCGCGTAGTAGCTGCGTTCAGCCATGATGGTTACCTTTTCCTGTTTGATGGTTGTTCTGATGATCGTTTCATGACGAGCGGCGCCGGTTCACGCCTGATCCAGGGTGATGCGCAGATCGATAGGGTATTCGTCGCAGTTGTTGCCCTTGCCGCCGCGATCGACCACCAGGAACTCCCCTTCCCGCTCCAGCACGGACTGGATGGCATGCCAGGTACCGGCGCGGTAGTTCACCCCCTGGCGACCGTCGGTGACGAAGGCGCGCACGTCCCGGGGGTCGATCGTCTCGCCCTTGGGCGCTACCACCACGATGAAACGCTCCTCGTGGAGCGGCATGAACGCCTGGCTGCCCTGGGGATGACGTTCGAGAAACCTGAGTTCCAGCGGTACGGAAATCGGCTGGCTGACGAAGATGCTGATCAGGGTATGTGCCTCTTCCCCCAGGATTTCGACCTTGGCCAGGTCGTGATGACGCTGGGTCAGTCCGGCATTGATGGGAAAGGAGTCCGAGGTGCGAACGTCGATCACCTCGCCGAAGGAGGCAAAGGCATCCTGCGTCAGCGGCTGGGCCTTGAGTTCAAGCATGGAATTCTCCTGATTATTGTTGTTTCGCCGCCGGGTGATGCTCCGCCCAGTGTCTGGCGATATCCACCCGACGAGTGATCCAGACACGATCGTGGGCTTCGATATGATCCAGGAAGCGCTGCAGGGCGCGGAAACGGCCGGGGCGGCCAAGCAGGCGACAGTGCATGCCGATGGACATCATCTTGGGCGTGTCCTCGCCTTCCGCGTAGAGCACGTCGAAGGCGTCGCGCAGATAGGTGAAAAAATGCTCCGCGGTGTTGAAGCCCTGGGGTGAAGCGAAGCGCATGTCGTTGGCATCCAGCGTATAGGGCACGATCAGCAGGTCGCGCAGCTCACCCTGGCTATCCTCTTCGCGCATCCAAAACGGCAGGTCGTCGCCGTAGTAGTCGCTGTCGTAGAGGAAAGAGCCCTCGTCAAGCACCAGACGGCGGGTATTGGGGCTGTCGCGACCGGTATACCAGCCCAGCGGCTTCTCGCCATACAGATCCTGGAAGATCTCGATGGCCTTTTGCATGTGCTCGCGCTCGACCTTCTCGGAGGCATCCTGATAGTGGAGCCAGCGGTAGCCGTGACAGGCGATCTCGTGCCCCAAGTCCTTGAAGGCCTGGGCGACTTCCGGATGACGCTCCAACGCCATGGCCACGCCGAACACGGTCAACGGCAGGTTGCGCCGCTCGAATTCCTTGAGAATACGCCAGACGCCGGCCCGGGAGCCGTACTCGTAGATCGACTCCATGCTCAAATGGCGGGCGGGATAGGCATCCGCGCCGACGATCTCGGAGAGGAATTTTTCCGAATGGGTATCCCCATGCAGCACGCAATTCTCGCCACCTTCCTCGTAGTTGAGCACGAATTGCACGGCGATCTTCGCCTTGTCCGGCCAGTTGGCCTGGGGGGGATTCTTGCCGTAGCCGATCAGATCGCGGGGATAGGAATTATTCACTGTTGGATTCATCGGAAATTTTCCTGGCTGTTTTGGTAGGAACCGAGACGTTCGTCGGTAAAGGTGTCAACGACGGTTTATGTATACATGTCGGGTCCCGGGTGATTGACTACCCGCTTGGTAAATAGCGCTGGCCGTTTGGCCTGCCATTCTTTCATCGCTGCCACCGGTGATTGATGGTGCAGCGCCTTCTGCGGGATATGGTGATTGTACAGCCAACAGTACCGCTTCAGAGTCTGTTCCAGATCCTCGCCTGATGCATAACGTCGAGTGGTCAGCACATCGCTGATGCGACCGTTAAAACGCTCCACCATGCCGTTGGTCTGAGGCCGCCCCGGCTTGATCAAGCGATGCTCGATACCATGTGTCTGGCACTCCTGGTCGAACGGGTGCTGGCCGCTGGGCGTACGCTCACCAGCCCGAGTGAAGCGATCGGTGAAGGATTTGCCGTTATCAGTCAGCACCGTCTGGATCGTGAAGGGTGCCTTCTCTTCCACCTGCTTCATGAACGCTCGTGCATCCTTTGCTGACTGGCTGCTTCTGATCTCCAGATACACCCAGCGCGTTGCCCGGTCGATGGCCACGTACAAGTAGCGCTTCTGCTGCTCGTCGGGCATCTGGGGCAAGTGCTTGATATCGATGTGCACATAACCCGGTTCGTAGTCCTTGAAAGGCTTGTGCCGGGGTGTCTCATCACCGCCGGCATCTTGCCGAGCCAGTTCCGCGAGCGTTGGCACTTCACGCCGCTTGAGCATGCGGTGCAGGCCAGAACGTGACAGCCGAGGATTCAGGAACTCGCGGGCTACGATCAGCAGATCATCGAGGCCGAGGCGCAGGAAAGCACGTGCAGCGATCAGCACCTCTTCCTGCTCGGTCGTCAGCGTGGCCAGCAGATTGTGCCGCGTATGTGAGCGGTCATAGACATCATCTCGGTACCGCCAACGGCGAATCGTCGAATCGCCGACACCGTACTGGCGGGCCAACTCGCTATCGCTGATGCTGGCGGGTGCCGCTTGGATCTCGGCACGGATCTTCGGTGTCGTCGTGGCTTGTTTATGCAGCTTGATGTCCATGTCTCTGCTCCCGGATGAACTGCTGTAGAAGCTCTCTGGCTGCCAGCAGAGGATAACTTCTATAGCTCATCTGATCATCAGGGACCCTACACTTCGCCGCCAGCGCCCTGTGGGTGGCCATCTACGGCACCTTCGTACTCAACTTCTGTGATTTCACTCGCAACGCCGTTTCCAGGAAGGCCATCACTCGCGGCAACTTCTTCGGCATTCCGCTGAACATGCTGTTCTTCGCCGTCATCGTCGTGATGCTCTCCGGATCCCAGTATCTGATCGATGGGGAAATCATCACCAGCCCGGCGGATATCGTCGAGGCCATTCCCAACACCACGCTGCTGGTGCTGGCCGCCCTGGCCCTGATCATCGTCACCGTGGCGGTCAATCTGATCGCCAACTTCGTCGCGCCGATCTACATGTTCACGGACCTGTTTCCACGCTACCTGACCTTCGCCCGCTCCGGCCTGGTCACCGCGATCCTCGGTCTGATCATTCTGCCGTGGAATCTCTACAATTCGCCGGTGGTCATCGAGTACTTTCTCGGTGGTCTGGGCGCTGTTCTGGGACCGGTATTTGGTGTAATCATCGCCGACTACTGGCTGATCCGCCGAGCACGGATCAACGTGCCGGACCTGTACGACAACAAGGCAACCGGCGATTATTATTACGTCAACGGCTACAATCTGCGGGCGATCGGCGCGTTGATCCCCGCCGCTCTCATTACCATCATCATTGCGCTGGTACCCTACTTCGATTCTTTTTCCGAGTTTTCCTGGTTTATCGGCGCGGGTCTTGGCGCCCTCTTCTATCTGATCGTGGCGGACCGATCGATGCCGATCCGGGACGTCAGCGGAGAGCCGATCGCGATTCCCTCGGTTCACTGATGGCCTAGTCCGCTTGCGCGCGCCTTTCCGTCATCCCCTCATCTACTATCCAAACCGCTTGCGGCTGAGATCGCTTGGCCAGCCTTTTCTCCTGGGTCAACCATTGCGATAAAAAAGATCAAGGACGGACGATTACATCAAGCAGTGCGTTTTGCTAGCTAACAAAAAGAATACAACTTCGTCGATGTCTGAACACAATAAAGGATAGGGATATGGATACATAAAATATAATTTTGATGAACATAAAACGTATACAAAATATATTTTATATTAGCTCGCTTATTTATTGCCATCTTGTTGTTTTAGCTAGCTTAATTTTTTTATCGAATCCACTATTTTTCTTGCCTCAGGCAAAACAAGCGGCTACTTTGTGTACAAAGAGACATTTCTTTGTTTACGAAATCTGTGCATCCTCCAGGAGCCGCCTGCATGCATATACGCCTGATCAATCCCAATACCACCGCCGGCATGACGGCGACCATCGGCGAAGCGGCGAAGCGCGTTGCGGCACCGGGCACCCAGACCAGCGCTTCCAATCCGGAAAGCGGTCCGGTTTCCATCGAGAGTCATTTCGATGAGGCCATCAGCGCGGTGGGGGTGTTGGAAGAGATCATGAAGGGCGAACGTGAACAGGTGGATGCCTACATCATCGCCTGTTTCGGCGATCCGGGGCTGATGGCCGCTCGGGAACTGACCCGGGCGCCGGTGATCGGCATCGCCGAGGCGGCCTTTCACATGGCAACCCTGATCAGCACGCGCTTTTCCATCGTCACCACCCTGGGGCGTACCGGTATCATCGCCGAGCACCTGCTGGACAACTACGGCTTCAGCCATCACTGCCGGCGCGTCCGAGCCGCGGAGATCCCCGTGCTCGATCTGGAAGACGACAGCGACGCCGCCTTGGTGCGCATCATCGACGAATGCAAGCGCGCTCGGGACGAGGACAACATCGGCGCCATTGTGCTGGGCTGCGGCGGCATGGCGGATCTCACCGATACCATCGCCGAGGCCGTGGGCCTGCCGATCGTCGAAGGGGTCACGGCGGCGGTCAAGCTCTCGGAAGCCCTGCTGGGGCTGGGACTGGGCACAAGCAAGCACGGCGACCTGGCGTTCCCCCGGTCCAAGACCTTTACCGGCAGCTTCGCGGCGCTTTCCCATCAGGCGTTTCCGCTCAAGTAATCGTTCTTTATCAGCCGAGGCTCGGCCGACACCTGGTATGAGTCCAACACGCACAGCGCAGCATCCACGTAAGCAACATTCCCGTCCGCAGGCGGGTGACAACAACAAGGCCTTTACGAGGACATCCTCATGAGCAATCAGCAACTCGGGGCACAGGACGCCTTGATGGATCGTGCCACCAGCGGCTCCAAGGCGCCGGGAGAGGAATCCCTGGCACCCCAGAAGGTCCGTATCATGGGCCGCTTTTCCTACCTGCTGGCCTGGTTCGGCGGCTGTGTATCCATCGGCACCTTCACCATGGGCTCGAGCATCGTCGGGACGCTCAACCTGATCCAGGCCGGGGTGGCCATCGCCATCGGCTGTTTCGTCATCGGCATCGCCCTAGCCTTGAACGGCGCCGCGGGCTACAAGTACGGCATTCCCTTCATGGTGCAGGCGCGCAGCGCCTTCGGTTTCAGCGGCACCCGCCTGCCTGGCCTGGTGCGCGCGGTGCCCGCCATCGTCTGGTACGGCTTTCAGAGCTGGATCGGCGCCGGCGCCTTGAACATGGTGTCCGCCACCCTGTTCGGCTTCGACAACCTGATCTTCTACTTCGTCACCTTCCAGTTCCTGCAGATCGCCCTGTCCGTGCTGGGCTTCCAGGGCATCAAATGGCTGGAGAACATCGGCAGCGCCTTCATCCTGGCCTCCCTGGTCTACATGTTCTACAGCACGGTGCAGCGCTATGGAGACGAGCTTTCCGCCAGCCTGCTGACCATGGAAGGCTCCTGGGGCCTGCCGTTCTGGGGCGCCACCATGCTGTTCCTGGGCATCTACAGCACCATGATCCTCAACGTCAGCGACTACGCCCGGGAGCATAAGCGTGGCACCGGCCCGGGGCTGCTGACCACCATCTACGCCATGTCGATCCTGCCCTGCACCCTGTTCATGGGCCTGATCGGTTACATGGTCTCGGAAGCCACCGGGGTCGCCGACCCCATCAAGGTCTTCGCCAACGCGGTGGACAATACACCGCTTTTGATGACCACTCTGCTGTTCATCGCCTTCGCCCAGGTCACCACCAACGTGCTCAATAACGTGGTGCCGCCGACCTATGTGCTGATGGATGTCTTCAAGCTGAAGTTTCGTACCGCCACGGTGATCGTCGGCCTGCTGGCCTTCGCCAGCTTCCCTTGGGAGCTGGTCAAGGACGAATCCGCCGCCGGCCTGCAGATCTTCGTGCAGACTTACTCCGCCTTTCTCGGCCCGATCTTCGCCATCCTGGTGGTGGACTACTACCTGATTCGCCGCCGCACCCTGGATATCGCCAAGCTCTACGACGAGAAGGGCCCTTACCAGGGCGTCAACTACGCCGCCCTGATCGCCACCGCCGCGGGGGCCGTGGTGGCACTAACCTTCTCCGCCGTCTCCTGGTACGCCAGCCTGATCCCCGCCGGCCTGACCTACTACCTGCTGATGAAGTACTGGGCGCCCTGCCAGCGGTTCCGTCACTGACTGTCAACCGGCGTCTCCCCGAGGCGCCGGTATTCCCGATCGTCCTGCAAAGGTGTCCATCATGGCCATGTCTCTCTCGACCGCTTCCCGAGCCAGGCTCGCAGCGGGCTATCTATTGAGCTTTCTTCTTATGATCACGCCTGTCTGGGCCGAACAAGACAAGACTCCGTCGTCTTCCAAGGATTCATCAACGGACAGGATCATCGTGCTGATCAATCCCAACTCCAACGCTCGGGCCACCGAATCCATGGCGGAACTCGCCCGGCGAGAAACCCAAGGTATCGCGAAGGTCGTGGGAAAAAGTAACCAGGACGCGCCGGCACTGCTGACCACGCCCCAGGACATGATCGATGCGGCACCGGGGGTGGTGGCGATCGGCGTCGAGGCGGCAAGCAATGAAAACGTCGCGGCGATCATCGTCTCCGCCTTCAGCGATCCGGGACTCGAGGCCTTGCGCAAGGAAGTCGATATCCCGGTGTTCGGCATCGGTGAAGAGGTCTTTCACGCGGCAGCGCTGGGCAATCGTCCCTTCGGTATCGTGACGGTCACCCCAGACGAGGGGCTGATCGAGTCCTTCCGGAAGAAAGCCGCCTCGCTAGGCTACGAATCGCTATATCGTGGCGTCCGGGTGACGCCGGGCGACCCGCTGAAACTGGTGGAATCGCCGGAACAGCTCGATACCGCTCTTGCCGAGGCGGTGAAGACATCCATCGAGGAAGACGGCGCGGCAGCAGTGATCATGGGCGGCGGTCCGCTTTCCGCCTCCGCCTTCCGGCTGCAGCCGCGATTCGACGTGACCCTGGTGGTCGCCGTCAACGCCGCCGCCCGGGCGGCGGTCGAGGCCATTCAGGACAAGTAGGCTGGTTCAATAAACCAACAAGAAGAGCGCTTTCATGCAAGACGACGAACTGCACATCTCCCATATCGACAAAAGCCTCTACAACGTGGATCTCGCGCCGATCCCCCACAGCAAACGCCGCTGGGGCTGGTTCGAGATCTTCAACGTCTGGTCGAACGATATTCAGAGCCTGTTCGGCTATTCCCTGGCCGCCTCGCTGTTTCTTTCCTATGGGCTGAACGGCTGGGCGGTGATGGTGGCCATCATCCTGGCAGGTTTCGTGGTGATGGTGCTGGTCAATCTATCCGGCAAGCCCAGCGTCAAATATGGCATTCCCTTTCCAGTGATGGTTCGCGCCAGCATGGGGGTACGCGGCGCCAACCTGCCGGCGCTGCTGCGAGCTATCGTGGGCATCTTCTGGTATGGCGTACAGACCTACTTCGCCTCCACCGCAATGGCGCTGTTGCTGACTTCACTTTTCGGCGATCCCGGCGGCAGCTTCCTGGGGCTTTCTGCCATCGGCTGGATCTCCTTTATCCTCGTCTGGTTTTTTCAACTGGCGATCTTCTGGGCCGGTATCGAACGCATCACGCAATTTCTCAACTGGGCCGGGCCCCTAGTCTACCTGGTCATGGTAGCCTTGATGATCATCATCTGGGTTCAAGCCGGCAGCGATCTGCTTCCCGCCATTGGAAGCATCTTCAGCAGCAGCGGCGATTATCAGGGCAGCGCGGTGAGCGCCTTCCTGGCGATCACCGGCACCATGATCGCCTACTTTGCCGCGGTGGTGATCAACTTCGGCGACTTCACGCGCTTCGTCAGAAGCGAACGCCAAATGAAGCTGGGCAACCTTCTCGGCTTGCCGCTCAACGTGGCGTTCTTCTCCTTTATCGCCTTGATCATCACCGCCGGCACCCTGGCACTGTTCGGCGAGGCGCTGATCAATCCCTCGGATATCATCGAGCGCGTCGACTCGCTGCCGTTGACCCTGATCGCCGCCCTCACCTTCTTCGCCGCTACCGTGGGGATCAACCTGGTGGCCAACTTCATCCCGCCCGCCTACGATCTGGCCAACCTTTTCCCCAGCAAGATAAGCTTTCGCATCGGCGGCCTGCTCACCGCCATCATCGCCTTCTTTATCGGCGCCCTGTGGCTGACGGTGATCAGCCGGATCGGCATTCCCGGTTTTGTCAATGCCCTGGGCGCCATCGTCGCGCCCTTCTACGGCATCATCGTGGTGGATTACTACCTGATTCGACGCCAGCGGCTGAATATCCAGGACATGTTCTCCGCCGAGCCGGGCAGCAGCTACTACTACACCAAGGGCTGGAACCGGCGCGCGCTGCTGGCCTTCGGTCTGGCGGCGCTATTTTCGATCTCCACGGTCTGGGTCCCCACGCTCGCGGCGCTGAACGGCTATGCCTGGCTGATCGGTGCGGGCCTCGGCGGGCTGTTCTATTATGGGCTGATGCGTGGATACGTTCCCCAGGCGGCAACCACTTCCTGATAGGGACGACGCGCTTTCATGCACAGGACAAAAGACCCCGAGCCGCTAGCTCGGGGTCTTTTGTTTGAAGGTTCGATAGCCGACGCACGGACAGCGCAGCGTCAGAAAGAAAAGATATGATGCAGGTCCGGCACTTCGTCGGTTTCCTCGACGAAGGAGAGCGATGCCTCGATCGACTTGAGATGGCGACCCATGAAAGCGCTCGCTTTCTCGCCATCGCCTTGGTCAAGCAGATCGAGCAGTCCGGCATGATCGTGGGATTCGCACCCCAGGTGGCCGGTATTGCCGTAGACCGCGAGGATCAAGGAGGAGCGCGAACACAGGCGACCGATGAACTCCGCCAGGGCGGCATTGCCGGACAGCCGAGCAAGCCGCTCGTGAAACTCGGCGGACAGCTTGATGGCGACGCTTTGCTCTCCCCGCTTCAGCGCCTGCCGCTCCCGGGCGGCAAGCTCCCGCAGTTCACGAACGTCCTCCGCGGTCATGCGCTGGGCTACCACTGGCATGACACCACATTCCACCAGGTGACGCGCGGCGAATACATCCCGCGCCTCCTCGGCGGTGGGGCGGGTCACGCTGGCGCCACGCCGGGGGGTCAGGGTCACCATCTGTTCATGGGCCAGGCGCTGCAGAATCTTGCGAATGCCGGTGCGGCTGACCCCGAATACCTCGGAAAGCGCGTCTTCACGTAGCCGTGCGCCGGGTTTCAGACGATGCTCGATAATGGCATCGCTGATGGTGCGATAGATGACATCATGCCGTTCGGCACCGTCGCCGTTCTTGCCCTTCCTGGGATTCGACGCCATCGACATCTTGGTCGCACCGTCCTTGGACACTAGTTCTTGCTGACTCATGCCATTCTCACTTCGACAATCCTGTCTATTATTGTATACGCTTTACTGCAGGAATGTTTTGATCGCTGTCATTGTCCGCAGGGAAGCGAAAATAATACTGGCCGATGGCACCACCAAAAAAGAACGTCCGCATCGCTGCGGACGTTCCAGTCATTGCACGTAGCTGCTTCCTGCGCCGAGTTCACCGAGAATCACCAGGCCGCGATGACCGCCTTTTCCTCGTCGGTGATGCCGGTGATGTTACCCAGCGGCATGTAACCACTCGCGATTACCTGCTTGATCATCGGTTTCTGTACTTCGACCTGCTTCTCGCTGTCCAGCATGACTCCCGCCGGTGCCGCGGCGAAGCCGGGATGGCTAGGCTTCTGGGCATGGCACTGCACGCAGCGATTTTCCATGATGGTATCCACCTGCGCCAGGGTTGACGTACCGGAGAAAGCTACGCCGTTGCTGGTACCCACATTGGCGGCCGGCTGGCTGGACGGCGCCGCCAGCCACACGGACACCAGGATCAGGGCCACACCGACCGCGGGATAGACCGGCTGAATCTTGCCCGCATGCATCAGCACGAAGAACTGACGGATCAGGGCGCCGGCGAAGATGAACAGCACCATGATCACCCAGGCATAAGCATGGGTATACATGAAGGAGTAGTGATTGCTCAGCATCAGCAGCACCACCGGCAGGGTGAAGTAGGTATTGTGCACGGAGCGCTGCTTGCCGCGCTTGCCGTCGAGAGGATTCGGCGTTTCACCGGCCTTCATGGCCTTCACCATGCGCCGCTGTCCCGGAATGATCCAGAAGAACACGTTGGCGGACATGGCCGTGGCCATCACCGCGCCGGTCAGCAGGAAGGCCGCACGACCTGCGAAGATGTGGGTGGCCAGATAGGCGACTACCACCATCATCACCGCCACAGCGATACTCAGGACGCCGTCCCGGGTCATGTTCGGGCTGATGCGCTTGCACAGCTCGTTGTAGACCACCCAGCCCAGCAACAAAAACAGCAGCGCGGCGATATTGGCCTGCCAGCCGGTCATGTTGGCCGCCCATTCCCAGGGGCTGCCGGGATTGACCAGGTAGATACTCGGACTCGCCAGGTACAGCACGGCAAAGAGCGCGAAGCCGGAAAGCCAGGTGGTATAGGATTTCCAGAAGGACCAGTGCAGATCTTCCGGGAGCTTGGCCGGTGCGGAGGCGTACTTCTGATTGTGGTAGAAACCGCCGCCGTGTACCGCCCACATTTCGCCGAATACGCCCTTCTCTTTGTCTTCCGCCGCCTTGGGGGTCTTCAAGCCGTTATCGAGCATCACGAAGTAGAGGGATTCGCCGATCCAGGCGATAGCAGCGATCACATGCAGCCACCTCAACAACATATTACCGAATTCGATTAAATAGGCTTCCATCGTCGTGCCTCTTGTTGTGCGGTTGTTCTAGGAACCGCTATAGCGTCTATTACAAAAAACGCGCCGGAAACTGTTATAGAAGTGTCAGGAGTCGAGGGCGTTTTCGGCGTTTTATTTTGGTGCAGTTTCTCTATCAGCTGCCGCGATAGGTGGACAAACTGTAGGGGGAAAGTAGCAAGGGAACATGGTAATGCTCGTCCGCATTGGCGACGCCGAAACGCAGCGGAATGCGATCGAGAAAACGCGGCTCGCTACCCTTGATGCCCTGACGGTCAAGGTATTCACCGGCGTGGAAAAGCAGTTCATATTCG
Organism: Pistricoccus aurantiacus; assembly: GCF_007954585.1. Classification (GTDB taxonomy): domain Bacteria; phylum Pseudomonadota; class Gammaproteobacteria; order Pseudomonadales; family Halomonadaceae; genus Pistricoccus; species Pistricoccus aurantiacus. The sequence goes on along the minus strand of NZ_CP042382.1, from coordinate 943,560 downwards.
CCGGTAGTGAAGTCCTCGCCTTCGAGGATCGGCGCGTCGCAGCGACCATCGTCGTTGGTGATCGTTTCACCCAGGCGCGTACGATTTTCGCCTTCCAGACGGAAGAGTTCGATGCGGATACCGTGGCCCGGGCGGCCCAGGGCAGTGTCAAGAACGTGTGTCGTCAAACGTCCCATGAGATTCTCCTGTTTTGTGATGCAGACTATAATTGCCAGCTTCTGGAAACAGTTTTAGCCTTAAGAAGAGTACATTTCAAAGTTTTTTTGTATACATTTAGCCTATCGTCTAATACGAACGGCGTTTTTATTCATGGGAGACAAGACCGAATGAGCGACAAGACCCTGACACCGCGCCCCAGCAACCTGAGTCGCGAACAGTTCGTCAGTCAGTATGGCGACATCTATGAGCACTCGCCTTGGGTAGCGGAGATTGCCTGGGACCAAGGGCTGAGCGAGAAGGAGGATACGCCGTCGGGGCTGGCGGAAGTCCTCGGCGCGGTACTCAATGCCGCAGGGCCGGAGCGCCAGCTCGAGGTCATCCGCGCTCACCCGGATCTGGCGGGCAAGGCGGCGATCGCCGGCGAGCTGACCGATGACTCGACCCGGGAACAGGCCGGTGCCGGGCTGGATCAGTGTTCACCGGAAGAGCTCGCGCGTTTCGAGCGTCTCAATCAGGCCTACAAGGATCAGTTCGGCTTTCCCTTCGTCATCGCGGTCAAGGGCAAGGACCGCTACGATATTCTCGAAGCTTTCAAGACGCGCCTCAAGAACAGCGCAGACGAGGAACGCCGCACCGCCATTGAACAGATCAACCAGATCGCACGCTTTCGTCTGCAGGGCCGCGTCGAGCGGTAAAAATGGAAACCATTTCCGTCATGCGCCGTTAAGCATGTATGCTAGGGCGAATCTAGGCAACCGCGTATGACGGAGATAGCAGTGGCCGAAACGAAACGTAAGGCGGTAGGCCGGCCCGCCGGATCGGGCAAGGTCAGCGGCGGGCACAGCCAGTCGCTGGTACGCGGGCTCAATATCCTCGAAGGGCTGGCCGCCGCCCCCATGGGTCTGGCACTTTCGGACATCGCTCAGATCGCCGGCCTGGCGCCTTCCACCACCCATCGCCTGCTGCAGGCGCTGCACAAGCAGGGCTTCATCACCCAGGACAGTGAACTCGGTCTATGGAAAGTAGGAGTCAAGACCTTTCAGATCGGCAATACCTTTCTTGAAGCTCGGGACTACGTCGCCACCGCGCGGCCCTATCTGCGCCGTTTGACCGAGGAAAGCGGCGAATCCGCCAACCTGGGCATTCGCGACGGCAGCATGGCGGTGTTCCTGGCTCAGAGCGAATCCCATCAGATGATGCGCATGATCACCCGGCTCGGCTCCCGGGCGCCGATGCACGCCTCCGGCGTGGGCAAGGCTCTGCTGGCCTGGCTGCCGGAAAAGGAAGTCGAGCGTATTCTGCAGGCCCGGGGGCTGGCACGGGTCACCGCGAACACCATCGATACCCCCGCCAAGCTGCGCGAGGGCATGGCGGAAATTCGCCAGCAGGGCTATGCCTGCGACCGGGAAGAACACGCGGTGGGGCTCCACTGCGCCGCCGCCTCGATTCACGACGAGCGGGGCAGTCCGCTGGCGGCCATTTCCGTTTCCGGCCCGGTGGCACGAATCCCCGAATCCCGGCTGATCGAACTCGGTAGTCTGGTGCGCCGCGCCGCCCGGGAAATCACCCAGCAGCTGGGCGGGCGCATGCCCCTGCCGGAAGAGTACTGACTCAAAGAAGAGTACTGATCAAGGCAAGAGTATTGATCAAGGTAAAAGTACTGATCAAAGCGTCGGTTCAAGCATCAAGCTGGTAGCAGATCTTTCCTTCGATCAGGGTCAGCACGCAGCGCCCGCGAATACGTCGATTCAACAGCGGCGTGTTGAGTCCGCTGGAATGCAGGCTCTGGCTGCTGGGCTCCCATTCCTGAGTCGGGTCGAAGACCGCAATATCCGCAGAATCCCCCACCGCCAGACCGCCTCCGGAAACCCCCAGGATATCCGCCGGCCCGCTGGACAGACGGGCCGCCAGCGTCCGCCAGTCGACGACGTCCTGTTTGACCAGTGCCTGCGCCATGGCCCAGGCGGTTTCCAGGGTGCTCATGCCCGGCTCGGAGGCGGCGAAGGGCGCCATCTTGGCGGCCTGCTCGTGCGGCAGGTGGCCGCTGGCGATAGCCTCGATGGCGCCGCGTTTGAGCCCATCACGCAGCGCCTGGCGATCCTCGACACTGCGCAGGGGCGGTTCGAGATGAAAATTGGCGTCGAAGCCGTCGATGGCCTCGTCCGTCCAGTGCAGCTGCGCCAGGGTCACGTCGCAGGTAAGCGCGATGCCCCGCGCCTTGGCCTCTTCCACCATCGCCAGGCTGCGGCCACAGGAAAGATGCGCCAGATGCGCCCGCACCCCACTTCGTTCGATCAGCAGCAGCCACTGAGCCAAGGCGGCGGTCTCGGCGGTTTCCGAAATGCCGCCCAGGCCCAGACGAGTGGCCTGAGTGCCCTCATGGGCGCAGCCGCCGACGGCCAGGGCGGCGTCCTGGGGATGCAGGATGACCGGAATATCGAATGACGCGGCGTACTCCAGGCAGCGCTTCAATATCCGCGTGTCCGCCACCGGCCGGCGCAGATTGGTCAGCGCCACGCAGCCGGCTTTCTTCAGGCCCGCCATATTGGCCAGCAACTGGCCTTCCAGGCCCTGGGTCAAGGCGCCGATGGGCGCCACGTGAAGGGTGCCGAGTTCTTCGACTCGATCCAGCAGCGTCTGAATATGGGCGGCGCTATCCAGTACCGGGCTGGTATCCGGCCGCGGGGCGATACAGGTATAGCCACCGCGCAGCGCCGCTGCGGATTCGCTAACAAGGCTACCCTTGTAGCGCGGCCCCGGGTCACGCAGGTGAGCGCCGATATCCACCAGCCCCGGCAAGAGCAGCTTCCCCGTCAAATCGAAACATCGATCCGCCTGAAAATTCGACAGTTCGCCCAGGCCGGCGATCTTTCCACCCGCGATATGGACGTCAAGGACGCCATCCTGTCCGCTACGCGGATCGATCACTCGCGCGCCGCTCAGGGTAAGCCTCATGAGGCGGAACTCCCGCCGAGCGCGAAGGCCGATAAACGGCGGGGCGAAAGGGCAAATTCGTGGGGCATGGGAACGCTCGCGGTCGGCTAGGGAGAAATCGCGGCTTATTATAGCCGACCGACGAGCTTGATCGAACCTTCAGCGGGATTGGATTGCCGTGCTCAAGTATTGAGCACCACGCCGCCGTTCAAATGTATCGTCTGGCCGGTCATGTAGGAGGATTCCTCCGAGGCCAGATAGACGTAGGCGGGGCCCATTTCGCTGGGCTGGCCGGCGCGGTTCATGGGCACCTGCCCACCGAAGCCTTCGACCTTTTCTTCTTCGAAGCTGGCAGGTATCAAGGGCGTCCATACCGGCCCCGGGGCCACCGCATTGACCCGAATGCCCCGCCCGACCAGCGAGACTGCCAGGGATCGTACCAGCCCTTGAATCGCGCCCTTGGTCGCGGAATAGTCGATCAGGGTGTTGTTGCCCTTGAAGGCATTGATCGATGAGGTGGCGATGATGCTGTCGCCTTCCTGCATGTGCGGCAGCGCCGCCTTGGCCATGTAGAAATGGCTGAAGATGTTGGTCTGGAAGGTGCGCAGCAGCTTCTCGTCGGGAATCTGGGTCACGTCGTCCCAGTCGTACTGTTCCGCCGCGTTGTTGACCAGTATATTGAGCTTGCCGAAACGCTCCAGGGTCTTGTCTACCACTTCCCGACAGAACTTTGAGTCGCCGACGTCGCCCTGCATCAACTCACAGCGCCGGCCTTCCGCTTCCACCAGCGCCTGGGTATCCTCCGCATCCCGCTGTTCTTCAAGATAGACGATGACACAGTCGGCGCCTTCCCGGGCGAAATGCGCCGCCACCGCGCGTCCGATACCGCTGTCGCCGCCGGTGATGACCGCCACCTTGTCCTTGAGCTTGCCGGTGCCGCGATAGCTGTCGCGAATGAATTCCGGCTCCGGCTGCATAGCGTGCTCGTCGCCGGGCTGCCTGTCCTGATGTTGAGGGGGTTGCTGCTGTTCGGCCATGGGGTTCACTCCTTTGTTGCCTTGGCGTTACGATTCGCGCTCCCTTGCGAGCGGCAAGCGCGCCCTATTCAAGATAGAAGATTCCGCGCCGCGCTCAAGCGCTTGCCTGCATCCGCTGGCGCGTCTGACCGCTGACTGCCATGGACAGCACCGCCATGCGAATGGCGATGCCGTTGGTGACCTGATCGAGAATCACCGAGCGCGGCCCGTCCGCCACCGCGGATTCGATCTCCACCCCGCGATTGATCGGTCCGGGATGCATGACGATGGCCTCGGGATGCGCCCAGGCCAGACTTTCCTGGGTCAGGCCGTAATAGCGGTAAAATTCGCTTTCCGTGGGCAGCAGGGCGCCGTCCATGCGTTCCTTCTGCAGGCGCAGGGCGATCACCACGTCCACATCCTCGAGACCTTCCTGCAGTTGGGTGAATACCCGACAACCCAGCGCCTCCACGTTGACCGGAAGCAGCGTGCGCGGCGCGATCACCCGCACTTCCGCGGCGCCGAGGATGTTGAGGGCCAGAATCTGCGAGCGCGCCACCCGGGAATGCAGAATATCGCCGATGATCGCCACCTTGAGCGGCGCGAACTCACCCTTGTGGCGGCGAATGGTCAGCATGTCGAGCATCGCCTGGGTGGGATGGGCGTGGCGACCGTCCCCGGCGTTGATGATCGCTACCCGGGGCGTGACCTGGCTGGCGATGAAGTGCGCCGCTCCAGAATCCGAATGGCGCACCACGAAGGCGTTCGCCTGCATGGCTTCCAGGTTCTGAAGCGTATCGAGCAGGGTCTCGCCCTTGGCGGTGGAGGAAGTCTGGATATCCAGGTTGAGCACGTCCGCGGAAAGCCGCTTGGCCGCCAGCTCGAAGGTGGCTCGGGTGCGGGTGGAGTTCTCGAAGAACAGGTTGGCCACGGTCTTGCCCCGCAGCAGCGGAACTTTCTTGACCTCCCCTTGCTGCACACCGAGAAAGCTGTCCGCGATATCGAGAATTTCCTCGAGCAGCGCTTGGGACAGGCCATCGATATCGATGAAATGACGCAGGCGACCGTCCGGGGTGAGTTGAACCTGGGCCGAGGTGCCGGGGCGAGACGTGAAATCGAACACAGCGGTTTCCTTTTGACTAGCGGCGGGCCGTATCGAGAGATAGGGTCAAGGGCTCCGGGCCGGAAAGCTTGACCCGCTGCCCCGCGGGGAGTTCGAGCGCCGCGCCGCAGATATCCGCCTGAATCGGCAGCTCCCGCCCCGGCAGGCTGATCAAGCTCGCCAGCAGCACACGGCTGGGCCGCCCGTAATCGAAGAGCTCGTTGAGCGCCGCGCGCACGGTACGCCCGGACATCACCACATCGTCCACCAGAATGAGATCGCGATTCTCGATATCGAACGGCAAGTGGCTCGCGCGAATGCCCTCCGGCAGCCCTTGACGATTGAAGTCGTCCCGCCAGAAACCGATGTCCAAGGTCCCCAAGGGCGTGGTCAGCGCGATCCGCTGGTGCAGCTTTTCGGCAATCCACACCCCGCCGGTATGAATACCGACCAGGGCCAGCCGCTCCCGAGTAAGGCCGAAATTGTCGATGCAGCTTTCAATTTCGCTCTGCATGCGATCCAGCAGCGGGGGAATATCGGGAAGCGTCATGGCAAAATCCTCGGGTGGCATTCAAATCACGAAAACGGTCGGGCGGGCAAGCCTTCTTGGGTGGCGAACCAGCTTTCGAGTATCAGCACCGCCGCCAGACCATCGACCCCCTGCTCGCGATAGCTCTTGCGGCTATCGCGATAGCCGCTCTCCCGAGCGATGGCCTTGGCTTCCCAGGTGGAGCCGCGCTCGTCCATCATCTCCAGCGGCTTGCCGTAGCGCCCGTACAGCCGCTTGCCGAACTTTCGGGCCCGCTGGCTCATGGCGGATTCACTGTCGTCCCTGTTGAGGGGCAGGCCCACCACGAACAGATCCGGCTGCCATTCCGCCACCAGTCGGGTGACTCGCTCCCAGTCCGGAATGCCGTCCCGGGCGGGCAGCGATTCCAGCGCTCGGGCGCTGGCGGTCAGCTCGTTGCCCACCGCCACGCCGATACGCCGGGTACCAAAATCGAAGGCCAGTATCAGACGGGGGCCACCAACCTTGCTGCCCGGCCTCGTCATCAGCTATGGCCCACCTGGCTGCTCATCAGGTTGAGGTCGACGCCGAGGATTCCCGCCGCCGCGCCCAAGCGCTGCTCCACCGGCGTCTCGAAGAGAATGCTGCTCTGCCCCTCCACGGTCAGCCAGACGTTATCCTTCAATTCCTTTTCCAGTTGACCGGCTTCCCAGCCGGAACACCCCAGACAGATCAGGAACTGCTTTGGCCCCTGATCCTCCGCCAGGGCCTTGAGCATGTCCATGGAAGTAGTCAGGGCGACATTCTCGCTGACCTGAATGCTGGAATCCCAGGGCTGGGCGCTGCCGCGATGCAGAATGAAACCGCGATCCTTGTGAACCGGCCCGCCGTAGTAGACCGGCGCATCCCGATGAGGGCTTTCTTCGCCGCCCAGGTCCAGCTGTTCGAACAGGGTTTCCAAGGTGATCTCCAGAGGACGGTTGACAATCACCCCCATGGCGCCGTTGTCGTCGTGGTCGCACAGATAGCTCAGGCTGCCGGCGAAGTGGCTGTCCTCTAGATGCGGCATTGCCATGAGAAAATGATTCTTGAAGCTTTGCATGGGCCTCCCGGGCGTCAATGCACGCCGAAATTGTTGCCTTTCCCGAAGCGCCAGGTACGGGTGAATTCCAGTCGCTCGAGCCCTGCCAGGCCTTGATCGAAAGGCCGATAAGGCGCTGCCGCCTCGACCGCGTTCAGGGCCGCCCGGTCGAGTTCGGGATGTCCCGAGGATTGTATCACCTCTGCTTGGGCAAGCTGACCGTCCGGTCGAATCACCACACGGATTCGCAGTTGTCCCGCAAGATGCGCCGGCGCCGGATACCGGCGATTGCCGATATCCTCCACCCGTCGAGTCCAGTCGGCGATATAGCGATCCCGGGCGGCGCGGGTGAGTGAATCCCTGAGCGGCTCATCATGGGGCTGCATGGCAAAGCCCTGTTCGCGCACGCTGGCGGTAGCGCCGGCCAGCAGATCGCGCCCGGAAGGCGGCGCATTGGTCGTATCCGCGGATGGCGGCGAGGAAGACGCCGGCGGCTCGGCTTGGGGTCTTGGTTCAGGCTTGGATTCAGGTTCGGGCTTGGGTCTGGGCTCGGGTTCCGGTCTGACTTCAGGCTTGAGACTATCCTCGGATCGGGATACTGCCTTCGGCACGGGTTTAACTTTTGGCTCGGATTCGGGTTTCGGCTCGCGCTCGGGTATCGCTACCGGCGTCACCTGCGGTGCGCTTGCCGACGGCGCGGCGTTCGAAGGAGCCTGAACCAGAGTGACCTTGATGCTGCGCCGTCCCGGCGGCGGTTCCGGCGTTGGCGACGACCGGTTCACCAGCAGGGCGAACAGCGCCCCGTGCAGCAGCAGCGCCAGCCCCAGCGCCGGCCAGGCGTAGCGAAACCGGCGGATAGGCGCTTCGGTAATTTCCCTTTTCGCCCGCATGATTCGCGATCGATACGTTTCAAGGGAGCCGACGCAGGATGGCGTCCATCAGCTGGCCAGCGATATCCGTGCCGCGCTGATCGTCGATTTCCCGCACGCAGGTGGGGCTGGTCACGTTGATTTCGGTAATGTAATCGCCGATCACGTCGAGGCCGACGAACATCAGGTCTTTTTCCTTGATGATCGGCTTGACCTGCTCTACCAGCCAGAGATCCCGCTCCGTCAGTTCGCGGCTGACCCCGCGACCACCGGCAGCCAGGTTGCCCCGGGTTTCGCCGGCCATGGGTAGCCGCGCCAGCCCGAAGGGCACCGGCTCGCCCTCGATCAGCAGGATGCGGGTATCGCCGTCCTTGATTTCCGGCAGATAGCGCTGGGCCATGATCTGATACCGCCCGTGCTCGGTGAGCATCTCGATGATGGTGCCCAGGTTGCGACCGTCCGGCTGCACATGAAAGACGCCGCTGCCGCCCATGCCGTCCAGCGGTTTCAGGATCACGTCGCCGTGTTCCGCCTGGAAGGCGCGCAGCTCTTCCGCGCGGCAGGACACCAGGGTCGGCGCGCAGCACTGGGGAAACTGCTGGGCAAAGAGCTTTTCGTTGCACTCCAGCAGCGCCCGGGTGGGATTGACCACCAATACTCCCTCTCGCTCGGCGAAGCCCAGCAGATGCACCGCGCCGAGAAAATGCGCATCCACCGGCGGGTCCTGACGCATCAAAATCACGTCAAGCTCCGCCAGCGGCCTGGGCTCGACCTCGCCCAGCTCATACCAGTGATGAGGGTCCCGAAAGGCCTGGAGTTCCCGCAGGCGGCCATGGACCCGCCCCTGGTTCAGATAGAGATCCTCCGGCTCGAGATAATAAAGCGACCAGCCTCGATCCTGAGCCGCCCACATCATGGCCAGGGTGGTGTCTTTCTTGTAGGTGATATCGGCGATCGGGTCCATCACGATGCCGATCTTCAAGGCGCGTTCGCTCATTGTCTCGGGTGTCCAGATCAGAGAATGTTGCTTGGCAGTATGACCCAGCGCTACTCGATAGACCAAGAGGTGATATCAGTCGTCGGACGCTTTCACCAGTCGGATGCCGTCTTTTTCAATGACGATCTTGCGCTGCTTGTAGAGCTTGCCGATGGCCTGCTTGAAGGCGCTCTTGCTGACCCCCAGCTGGGCCTTGATGACGTCCGCCGGACTCTTGTCGCTCAGCGCCAGAAAACCTTGATGCGCTTCCAGGGCGTCCATCACCCGCTGCGCCGCCAGCTGCTGCTTCGCCGCCCCGGAAGGCGTCAGGGAAAGATCCAGACGGCCGTCCTCGCGTACCTGGCGCACGTAGCCCTCGAGTCGCTCGCCGCGCCGCAAGGGCCGAGGCAGATCCGCATGATACAAGAGCCCCCAGAAGCGATGATCGACCACCGCCTTGACCCCCAGGTCCGTACGCTCGCCGATCACCAGGCATACCTTGTCCCCGGCGGCCAAGCCTTCCGCCCGGTCGACGATGAAATCGTCCAGACGCATCGATGCCGTTGGACGACCCTGGTCATCCTCGAAGATCATCACCATCACCCGCTTGCCCGCCGGCGGTCGGGCGCGCTGTTCGCTGTAGGGCAGCAATAGATCCTTGGGACGGCCCCAATCGAGAAAGGCGCCGGTATCATTGACCGCCACGACTTTCAGGTAGGCGACCTCGCCGATCTCCGGCTGGAAAGAGGAATGTTGGGATACGTTCATGGCTTTATATCCTCGAAAAGCGTCACTCAGGATTGCAGATCGCCAAAATGATGCTGCAGCAGAGTCAGCGCCACTACCGGAGCGGTTTCGGTGCGCAGGATGCGCGGACCCAGGCTCAGGGTGACGAAACCGCTGGCCAAGGCGGCTTCGACTTCCGTGTCGTCGAATCCGCCTTCCGGGCCGATCAGCAGCGCGGCGCTGGCCGGTGCTTCGAAGGTATCCAGCCTGTCTTGAAGAGTGGGCTGAAGCGAACCTTGCGGCGCCGGATGCAGCACCAGACGCAAGGGTTCGTCTCGATCGGCGAGCCAAGCGTCCAGGCTGCGGGGCGCGGCAATGGCGGGCACCGTCGCCCGGCCGCACTGCTCGCAGGCGCTGATCGCCACCGCCTGCCAGTGGGCGAGTTTCCTGGCTTCTCGCTCGCCTTTTAGCCGCACGTCACCGTGCTCGGTATACAGCGGCGTGACAACCGCCACTCCCAGCTCCACCGCCTTCTGAATGGCGTAGTCCATGCGATCGCCCTTGGAAATCGCCTGGCCCAGATGCACCGCCAGGGGCGATTCGACGCCTCCCGGAAAAGCCTCCTCGATCCTCGCCGTCACCCGCTTGCGCGCGGTTTCGACCAGCCGGGCCCGTGCCTCCCGACCAAGACCGTCGAACAGGATGAGCGGCGCGCCCTCCTTGAGCCGCAGCACCAGGGCGACATGGCGTCCCGCCGCCTCCGGCAGAACGACGTCGCCGCCGACAATCAGCTCGGCGGCGACGTGAATACGAGGGACGTTACGCTTACTGTAGCGGGGTATCGCCATCTTGCGTGTCCGCCTGTTCCTTGCGCTGCTTGTTCTGCAGGTACATGGCATCGAAATTGACCGGCGCCAGCATCAGCGGAGGGAAGCTGCCGCGATTGACCAGGTTGTCGATGCACTCCCGGGCGTAGGGGAACAGCATGCTGGGACAGAAGGCGCCCAGGGTATGATCAAGCCGCTCGCCTTCGAGACCGGTGATGCGGAACAGGCCCGCCTGCTCGATTTCCGCCAGGAAACAGGTGTTGTCGGTTTCGCTATGGTTGACCCGAGCGGTGATCTTGACCACCACCTCGAACAGGTCCTCGCCGATCTTGGTGCTGCTGGTGCCCAGATCCACATTGACCTTGGGTTTGAAGGCTTCCTGAAACACCTGGGGCGCATTCGGCGACTCGAAGGAAATGTCCTTGACGTAGATACGCTGCAGCCCGAACTGCAGTTGGGGCTGCTCCCCCGCGGCGTCGGTCGCGCCTTGGGCATTGCTTCCTTGAGAGTTGTTTTCCGCCATTGTGATACCTCGAACACGTGATGAATGAGTCTATTTCTTGACGACCGGCAGGCTGTCCGCCTGCCACTGAGCCATGCCACCCTTGAGCTTAAGCGCGCGGGAGAAACCGGCCTTGGTCAGTTTCGCCGTGGCGACGCTCGATGACTGCCCCTGCTTGCAGACAACGATGGCCGGCTTGTCCTTGAATTTTTCCAGCTCCCCCAGACGCGCATCGAGCTTGCTCTGGGGAATGTTGCGGGCGCCGGCGATATGGCCCGCCTTGAAGTCCTTGGCATCGCGAATATCGATCACTACCGCGTCTTCGCGATTGATCAGCTGGGTCGCCTCGCTGGAGCCTACCGAGCCCCGGCTGCTGCCCATGGCTTCATAGACCAGCCAGGCGGCCAGCACCAACAGGAAAGCTCCCACCAGCAGCGGATGGTTCTGCACGAATTCAAACAGCTGATCGATCATCGGTCCGGTGACTCTTTTTCAGTGGCGTTTTCAGTGACGACAGGATTTCAAGAAGTAACGAGAGGGCTGCGATTATACACGAGCCGGCGGTTTCCGGCAGGGCAAGCTGACGCCCCCCCAGGCCCTGCGTTATGATGCCGCAAGCCGCCGCCACCCGCGACCCCCATTCAGGTAAAGAGGGGCGCCGATGCTTTCAAACGAGGTCTTTCATGCCTGCCAATGCTTCCGCCGCGCCGCGTCCCACGGCGCTGATCATCCTCGATGGCTACGGTCATCGGGAAGAAACCGAGCACAACGCCGTCGCTGCCGCCGCGACTCCGACCATGGACCGGATCACTCGCGACTATCCCAGCAGTCTGATCCACACCGACGGCGCCCACGTCGGACTGCCGGCAGGTCAGATGGGCAATTCCGAGGTCGGCCACATGAACCTGGGCGCCGGCCGAGTGGTATATCAGGATTTTACCCGCATCACCAAGGCCATCGAGGAAGACGAGCTCAAGCATATCCACGCCCTGACCGCCCCCATCGACGCCGCAGTCGCTAGAGACAAGGCGATACATCTAATGGGTCTGCTGTCTCCCGGCGGTGTGCATAGCCACGAGGATCATATTCTGGCGATGGCGGAGCTGGCCGCCGCCCGAGGCGCTAAGCGCCTGTACCTGCATGCCTTTCTCGATGGCCGCGATACCGCGCCGAAGAGCGCCCAGGCCTCCCTGGAGCGAGCGGATGCGCGCCTTTCCGCGCTGTTCGGCGCCGAGAACGGCTTCGTCGCCTCGCTGATCGGGCGTTATTTCGCCATGGATCGAGACAATCGCTGGGAGCGGGTGGAACAGGCCTATCGGCTGATCACCCGGGGAGACGGCGAGTATCAGGCTTCCTCCGCCCAGGCCGGACTCAAGGCCGCCTACGCCCGAGGCGAAACCGACGAGTTCGTCACCGCCACCGCGGTGGCTCCCCAGGGCAAGCCAATCGCCATGGAAGATGGCGACGCCGCCATCTTCATGAACTTTCGCGCGGACCGCGCCCGAGAGCTGACCCGCGCCTTCGTGGAAGACGCTTTCACCGGCTTCGAGCGTGCCTCCCGCCCGCGCCTGGCCGGCGACGGCCTGGTCACGTTGACCCAGTACGCGGCGGACATTCCCGCACCGGCGGCCTTTCCGCCGGCGGATCTGCACAACACCCTGGGGGAAGTGATCGCCAAGCGAGGCATGACTCAGCTGCGCATCGCCGAAACCGAGAAATACGCCCACGTCACCTTCTTCTTTTCCGGCGGCCGCGAGGCGGAATTCGACGGCGAAACCCGCACCCTGATTCCCTCCCCCAAGGACGTCAAGACCTACGACGAGAAGCCGGAAATGAGCGCTTTCGAGCTCACCGACGCCCTGGTGGAGGCGATCCATTCCGGGCGCTTCGACCTGATCGTGTGCAACTACGCCAACGGCGACATGGTCGGCCACAGCGGCGACTTCGATGCGGCGGTCAAGGCCATCGAAGCGGTGGATCAGTGCGTCTCACGAGTGGTCGAGGCCATCGAAGAAGTCGGCGGTGAATGTCTGATCACCGCGGATCACGGCAACGCGGAGCAGATGGTCAATCCGGAAACCGGCGCGCCTCAGACCGCCCACACCACCAACGTGGTGCCGCTGATCTATGTGACGAAACGTCCGGCGCGGCTCAAGGACGATGGCCGCCTTTGCGACCTGGCGCCGACGTTGCTGCGCATGATGGATCAGGAAATCCCCGAGGAAATGACCGGGCGCGTTCTCGTCGACTATTCATGAGGCGTCCGCGAATCGCCGCCTGGCTGATGTCGGTGCTGACGGCCGTGATAATAACGGCAGTGCCTGCATCGACGGTTCTCGCCGCCCCGGATGAGCGAGAGGCCAAGGCGCGTCTCGATGCGATCGGCAGCGATATTCAGGCGATGAACCTGCGCCTGAGCAAGACCCGAGAAGCCCAGGACAATGCCGCTCGAGCGCTGCGCAAGGTGGAAACCGCCCTGGCCGAGACCAATCGCCGCCTGGATACGCTGCAGGCCGAACGCCGTGGCCTGGTGGATGAACTCGAGGCGCTCGAGGAAAAGCGCGAGACGCTGCGAAAATCCCGACGGGAGCAACTCGAGGCGCTAGCCAGCGAACTCGATGCCCTCTATCGAATGGGTGATTCGCCTCAGCTGAAGCTGCTGCTCAATCAGGACGATCCGGCGCGTCTCGATCGGCTGCAGACCTACCTCAATCATCTTTCAAAAGCGCGAACCGCGCGGCTCGACGAAATCCAGCGTCTCGACGCGCAGCTGGGGGAAAATCGCCGCCAGCTGGATCGTCAACAGGCAGCGCTCGCGGAAGTCGTGGCGACGCTGGAAAGCCAGAGCCTCGAGCTTGCGGAGCAGAGGCGCCAGCGGCAGCAGCTTCTGGCGAAGCTCGACAGCCGCTATCAGGACGAGCGGTCGCGCCTGGCGGCCCTTGATCAAGACCGCCAGCAGGCGGAGAAGATGCTTTCCCAGGTCCAGGAAGAACTGGCACGGCTCAAGCGACCGCCGCCCTCCACCGCCATCGCCAAGACCCAGGGCAAGCTGCCCTGGCCGGTGCAGGGCAAGATCGAATCCCGCTTCGGCAGCGGTCGGGGGGTCAATCGCAACGGCCTGCTGATCGCCGCCCCGGAAGGCAGCCCGGTGCAAGCGATACACGCGGGTCGGGTGGTATTCGCCGACTGGATGCGCGGTTTTGGCAATCTGCTGATCGTCGATCACGGCGATCAGGTGATGACCCTGTACGCACATCTGCAGCATTTTCAGGTTCAGGTGGGCAGTCCGGTGAAGGAAGGCGAAGTGGTGGCCGCGGTTGGGCAAAGCGGTGGGCGCAGCTCGCCGGCGCTGTACTTCGAGGTGCGCCGCCAGGGCGAGCCCATCGATCCGCAGCGCTGGATCGCGCGGCGCTGAGTTGAATGACGCGATACTGAACTGAATCACATGATGCTGAGTTGGGCCGCGTGGCGTTAGGCTGGATTCTTGCGGGAAACAGGCGCTATGCTGAGCCATCGTTGCCGCTAGCGCGGCATTCATCGTCTTAGCGACGCCAATGACCACGACTGCCGTGATGCTTGCTATCTCGACTCATACCACTGGAGCTTACATGCGCGCCAAGGCACTCTCATTGCTATTTGCCTGGTGGGTTCTGATGCCGTTCACGGTCCAGGCCCAGACCGAATCGGTCATCTCGAACGACCTCCCCATCGAAGACGTGCAGACCTTCGCCGAGGTCTTCGAGCGCATCAAGCGCGCCTACGTGGATGACGTCGACGACGCCACCCTGCTACGCAACGCCATGCGCGGCATGCTCGGCGAGCTGGATCCCCATTCCGCCTACCTCGATCAGGAGGACTTCGACAGTCTGCGGGAGTCCACGGAAGGCGAATTCGGCGGCATCGGCATCGAAGTGGGCATGGAAGACGGCCAGCTCAGCGTGGTTTCGCCCATTGACGACACCCCTGCCGCCCGAGCCGGTCTCCAGCCCCAGGATGCCATTCTGCGTATCGACGATACCCCCACGGAGCGTCTGTCGCTGCAGGAGGCGGTGGAGCTGATGCGCGGCGAGCCCGGCACCACCATCAAGATGACCGTTCTGTCCAAAGGCGCGGAGGCCCCGCGCACCGTTACTCTGACCCGGGAAAACATTCGCACCCAAAGCGTCAAGCAGGAATTGCTCGCGCCCGGCTACGGCTATCTGAGAATCAGCCAATTCCAGAGCCGCACCGGGGAGCAGGTGCGCGAGGCGATCCGGGAACTGCGCGGGAAAGGCCCTCTCGACGGCTTGATCCTGGATCTGCGCAACAATCCAGGCGGCGTGCTGCAGGCCGCGGTGGACGTGGCGGATGCGTTTCTCGATCAGGGCCTGATCGTCTACACCGAAGGCCGCCTGCCGGACAGCGATCTCAGCTTCTCCGCCACATCGGATACCATCGCACCTCAGGTGCCCATGGTGGTGCTGATCAACGGCGGTAGCGCCTCCGCCGCGGAAATCGTCGCCGGCGCTCTGCAGGATCAGCGCCGAGCGGTAGTGATGGGTACCGACAGCTTCGGCAAGGGCTCGGTGCAGCAGGTCATGCCCTTGGGTAACGGCGACGGTCTGAAGCTGACCACCGCCTTGTATTTCACCCCGGACGGTCGCTCTATCCAGGCCCAGGGCATCAAACCGGATGTGGAAGTGGTACGCGGGCGGCTCGAGGTCGCGGAAAACAGCGGCCTGCAGCTGCGCGAAGCGGACCTGCAGGGCCATCTCGAAGGCAACGGCGCCAAGCGCACCGGCGGCAGCGCCGCGGAGCGGCTGCAGGAAGACTACCAGCTGGGCGAAGCGCTCAATCTGCTCAAGGCGCTGAACGTGCTGGGGTCGCGGGCCGGGGGTTAAGAACAGGACGCCGGCAGCCGCCCCCGCTCGCCGATCGCCTGGTGCATCAGCAAGCGCTTGAGCGGGGTCAGCCGATCGACGCCGCCAAGCCCCAGGTTGCGTGCCAGCACCAGCGCCGGATGAGTGCTCCCGAACAGCAGCCGAAAGCCGTCCATCAATGCCAGCATGCCGGCATTGTCGCCGCGCCGGCGCCGGGCGTAGCGGTTGAGAATACGCGGGTCGCCGAGTCGAGCGCCCCGCGTTCGGGCTGACAGCAGCTCTTCCGCCAGCACCGCCGCGTCCATCAGCCCCAGGTTCACCCCTTGTCCCGCCAGGGGATGGATACTGTGAGCCGCATCGCCAATCAGGGCGAAGCCGTCGCGCACGTACTCCTTGGCGTGGCGCTGCACCAGAGGCAGGCTGACCGCTCGATCCACCACTTCCACGGCGCCGAGCCGCGCCTCGAAGGCCTGTTCCAGTTCCCCGGCCAGAGCCCTCGGCGTCAGACTCGCCAATCGCTCCGCATCGGCAGGACTCGTCGACCAGACGATGGAGCAATGGTCATCGCGACCCGCCACGTCGACCGGCAGGAAAGCCAGCGGGCCGCCGGACAGAAAGACTTGTCGGGCCACCCCGCCGTGGCCCCTGGCGACTCGAACCGTGGTAACCAGGGCCGCATGACCGGTATCGCGGCTGTCGACATCGATGCCGGCCAGATCTCGCAGCGGCGAGCGGGCGCCATCCGCGGCGACGACCAGCGGCGCGTCGAGCTGCTCGCCGTTTTCTAGGGTCAGGCGCCGCCCGCCAGGTGTTTCCTCCAAGGCGACAGCCTTGGCGCCGTAGCGGATCGTCACCGTCCGCAGCGTTTGAAGTCGTGCGGTTAGCGCGCGCTGGGTCACGACGTTTTCGACGATATGTCCCAGTACCGGCACCCCGGCCTGATCCGCGCTGAAGTGTATTTCTCCACTGCCTTGGCTGTCCCAGACCTGCATGGCGTAGTAGGGCGTTACCCGCTGTGTCTCCATGCAGGACCACGCCCCCAGGGTTTGCAGCAGTCGCTGGGAGATGGGGTTCAAGGCGCTGACCCGCAGATCAGGACGCTGCGCTGCTGTCGATTTCAAATCCGTCGAGACCGGCGGCGGTCCCGCGTCTATCAGGCTGACTTCCACGCCGGCCTCCCCCAGCAGAGCCGCCAACCCCAGGCCGACGATGCCGCCGCCGACAATCAGTACTTCCGCCTGATTCACTGCGTCTTGCATTTTCAGCCCCCTTGGCGGTGGTAGTTCGGTAATCCCATCGAGACGTTGAAACGGCTCCGGACGACCTTTATAGCAAAATGACTATGGAACGTATTTCCAAAAACGGCTGGTGTTTGGATACGAGAAAAATTACAACTACGAATGAACGCTGCGTCGCCATGGCGGATTGCAGCTTGAGTATTCGCGCTCAACCCTCTGTTGGCCCCTTGTATCACAGCTGGCACACAACGATTAACACACAACGACAATCACGAGCCACGATATGACAACAACTCCGACCGGCACCACGCGACACAAGCATGAAGCCAAACGTCCCGAGGATGAATACCTGGGCGTCGGCCCCAGTATTGCCTATGGATTGCAGCACGTCCTGACCATGTACGGCGGTATCGTCGCCGTACCCTTGATCATCGGCCAAGCCGCCGGCCTGGCGCCAACGGAAATCGGCGTCCTGATCGCCGCCGCTCTGTTCATGGGTGGACTCGCCACTCTGGTCCAGACCATCGGCTTCCCCTTCTTCGGCTGTCAGCTACCGCTGGTGCAGGGGGTATCGTTCGCCAGCGTGGCGACGATGATCGCCATTGTCGCCGCCGGGGGCGGGCTACCCACCGTGTTCGGCGCGGTCATGGCCTCCGCCGCCATCGGTTTTCTCATCGCGCCGATCTTTTCCAAGGTGATCAAGTTTCTCCCCCCGGTAGTCACCGGCACCATCATCACCACCATCGGCTTGACCCTGATGCCGGTAGCGGCCCGCTGGGCCATGGGCGGCAACAGCAAGGCGGAGGATTTCGGCAGCGTGGCCAATATCGGCCTGGCGGCGCTGACCCTGGCGCTGGTGCTGGTGCTGGTGCTCAGCAAGATCGGCATCGCCGCAGTGTCCCGGCTTTCCATCCTGCTCGCCATGGTCATCGGTACCCTGTTCGCCACCGCAGTCGGCATGGCGGACTTCTCTCAGGTAGGCAACGGCCCAATCTTCGCCTTCCCGCAGCCTTTCTTCTTCGGCGCGCCGGTGTTCGATATCGCGGCGATCATTTCCATGCTGATCGTGGTCATCGTCATCCTGACGGAAACCACCGCGGATATCATTGCGGTGGGCGAGATCGTCGATACCGAGGTGGATTCCAAGCGTATCGCCAACGGCCTGCGGGCGGACATGGGATCCAGCGCGCTTGCGCCTATCTTCGGCTCCTTTACCCAGAGCGCCTTCGCCCAGAACGTCGGCCTGGTGGCGGTGACCGGGGTCAAGAGCCGCTTCGTGGTCGCCGCCGGCGGTGTCATCCTGGTGCTGCTCGGCCTGCTGCCGGTCATGGGGCGAGTGGTTGCCGCAGTGCCCACCGCAGTGCTCGGCGGCGCCGGCATCGTGCTGTTCGGCACCGTGGCCGCCAGCGGCATTCGCACCCTGGCCAAGGTGGAATATCACAACAACATGAACCTGGTGATCGTCGCCACCTCCATCGGCTTCGGCATGATCCCGATCGCCGCGCCGACGTTCTACGAGCACTTCCCCGACTGGTTCGAGACCATCTTCCACTCCGGCATCAGCTCCGCGGCAATCATGGCGATCCTGCTGAACCTGCTGTTCAATCACCTGAAGGCGGGCAACGTCGATCAAGCCTCCGTCTTCGTCGCCGGCACCAATCGTATCCTGTGTGAACGTGACGTGGCGGTGCTCAATCACGGCGACCATTTTGTCGATGGCAAGCTCTTCAACGCGGAAGGCGAGGAAGTGCCGATCGTGCCGGACAACAGCCCAGAAGCTAACGGAATCAGCGGCCAACCCGCCAGCTCTCACTAAAACTGCTGGTGCATTTCAGTCGATACCTACTGGATCATGACAAGCCCCGGCGCCCAAGGCGTCGGGGCTTTTTACTTTTTAACGCTCGAGCCCCATGGCGCGCCGGGCCAGGGTCCGGCGCAACGGTCCTACCAGGTTCAATCCGACAAGCCCCGCGCCCCTGGCGTGGGCCAGCAGCGGCTGATCGATACCGAACAGCCGAATCAAGCCGTCGCTGAAGCGAATCACGTTGCGGCGGTCTCGGGCACGCCGGGCCTCGAACGCACTCAGCGCGTCCAGTCCGCCCAGAGTGCGATTCAGCGCCAAGGATTCCCCCAATACT
Source organism: Pistricoccus aurantiacus (assembly GCF_007954585.1). GTDB lineage: Bacteria > Pseudomonadota > Gammaproteobacteria > Pseudomonadales > Halomonadaceae > Pistricoccus > Pistricoccus aurantiacus. The sequence goes on along the minus strand of NZ_CP042382.1, from coordinate 924,625 downwards.
GTCACCAGATCCATCACGCCGCGCAGCGCCAGGTTGAAACCTTGACCGGCCACCGGATGGAGCGCATGAGCGGCGTTGCCCAGTACCGCCAGGCCGGGACGCACCGGCTCCTCCGCGGTCACCAGGGAAAGCGGGTAGCGATGGCGCTGTCCGACACGCCGAAATCGCCCGGCGCGATCACCGAAGGCCTGCTGCAACCAGGCCAGGAAATCCCCGTCACTGGCATTCATGATCGCTTCGTCAGCGCCCTGGCGATGCGTCCAGACCAGCTCCATGCGATTGCCACTCAGCGGCAGCAGCGCCATCGGCCCCTGGCTGGTGAAACGTTCGTAAGCCACTTCCTGATGGGGCCGGCTGACTTCCAGGTTAGCGATGATTGCCTGCTGCCCGTAGGGTCGCGCTTGGCTTGCGATACCGAGCCGTTCCTTGAGGCCGGAGCGACCGCCGTCCGCCAGCACCGTCAAGCGCGCTTCCACCGTTCGGCCCTGGGAAAGCGTCAAGCGATGCCCCTTGGCGGTCGGGACAATCGTGTCCACTTTTGCCGGACAGTGCCACTCCAGCGCCATTTCCGCCAAGCGCTGGTGCAGCACTCGACCCATCCAGGCGTTGGGCAGCACATAGCCCAGCGCTTCCACCCCCAGCTCATCCGCCTCCAGACGAGTCGCTCCCCAGCTGCCGCGCTGACTGACGTGGATACAGCGGATGGGCTCCGCCTGTTCCGCCATTCGCGTCCATACCCCTAGCCGTTCGAAATGAACACGCGAGCCTTGGGCGATGGCGCTGGCTCTCGCATCGAAGCTAGGCTGGTAAGCCAGCTCATGGGAAGTCGATGCCTTTGAAATCGATGCCTTTGAAATCGATAGCGGCGCCGCCTCGATTACCGCGACTCGCAGTCGATACCGGTCGATCAAGGGCGCCAGGGCGCAGGCCAGACTCGCTCCCACTAGACCACCGCCGATGATGGCGATATCCACGTCGTCTTTTGATACCGCTTCCTTGGCTGCTATGTTCTCGGACATCGACACATCATCCATGCCAACCTCTTGATTTGTATCATATTACGATTATTACAAAAATTACGTAAATAAATTAAGAGAGTTTTCATCTTGTACGTTTTCTGATCGTTTCATTCGCTGTCTAGTGAGTCTGCTGAGGCTTTTCGACCTGGGGCATCCCCGGGTGCTGTTCCGTATATAGCAGCATCGCCGCCATGCGCGCGTGTTCGGTGAGCGCGAACAGGTCGTTCTCGTTCTCGCTGCTGTCTTCAAGGTCGATTTCCAACTCCGCTAACGCAGCGAGATCGCCTATCGCCTCGCGTAATTCCTGAGACCATCGTTCCTGAACCTCGGTCTCCGTATTGTTCACGTCCTCGAGAAAACCCATACACCATTGCCTTAGCCCCTCCGCCCGTTCCGCCAGGGAAAACATCTCGTCCGGCAGCAGCGGCTCGTAGTCGAGTTCCGCTGCAGACAAGGCGGCCAGGCTCTGCTGCCGCCACTGCAACAAGGTTTCGGCGCTCTGGGGATCTCGGGGTTGCTCGACCCCGAGAGCGGCGCATACCTCCTCGAGCCAGCCGGTGGCATCGATATCGATCAATCCCAAGGCGGCGGCCAGATGGCCATCGAGAAAGGCCGGCGACTGAAAGCTGCCGTGAACGAGAAAGGTATCGGCGATAGTAGCGAAATCGATACGCTCGTTGATCAGTGACATGAAGATCCCCAATGCAGACGGGTGGCAAGGGTGGCAGTACACAGGCATGCGTTGACCGTTCGCAAGCGGCTCTCTTATAGTGACTCGCGGATAGCGCTTGAGACTTTTCATCGGTGGCTTGCGCTGCTGCATGACCCCGAGTCCATAGTAACGTATCGAGGCCGATCCTGGCCTATTCCGGAGCCCCCATGACCGATGACCCGCGGCCAACCACTGAAATATCCCTGCTGGGGCGCAATTACGTCATCGCTTGCCCCTCGGAGGAGCGTGTGCAGCTTGAACGCGCAGCCCTGTACCTGGATCGTTCCATGCGCAGCATCCACGCCCAGGGCAAGATACTGGGCACAGAGAAGATCGCGGTAATGGCGGCGCTCAATATCACCCATGAGCTGGTCAAGCTGCTGGAAGAGCGCAAGTCCGACGAGGAAAGCCTGGGTAGGCTGAACGCCCGGCTGGAAGATGCCTTGGTTAATGCTCCACAGCGCTGAAAGCAACCGCCAGGATTGCTACCGTTGTATTAGGGACCTAGATGCTTTGGCTCAAGGATCAGTTCTGATAGGATAGAAATGTTCCCTGGAATGTTTGCCAGTCATTATAGTCCCTCGAGCCTATGCGCAGTACCCAGGGGGCCATTAGCTAGACAGACCCGTGTGCATGTCCGCACGTCGGAAAGCCTGACGGTCTGTCTGCGGCCACCCACCTTGAACCAATGGGTTCAAGGGCCAGAATGACAGCGGCATTCTGGGGAACCTCGAGACCGATCAACTGCCATGCCAGCCTCTCCCTCTTCTCTTTCCATCAACGGTTCTCACGACTCACCGAGCCGCGATCAGCTGCGTCGAGAGCTGCGTCGCCGTCGCCGCGCCCTGGACAGTCGCCAGCAGCGTCGGGCCGCGCATCAGCTTGTGCAGCGACTCAAGTCATTGCCGGAAGTCCAGCGGGCTCGCCGGGTGGCGCTGTACCTGCCTCAAGGCGGCGAGATCGATCCGACGCCGTTGATCGACTGGCTGCGCAAGCGTGGCGCTCAGGTCTATTTGCCGGTGCTAAAACCGCTTTCGGAGAATCGGCTGTGGTTCGTGCGCTATCACGCCAGTACGCCCATGGTACGCAATCGTTTCGGTATCGCGGAACCAGATACCCGTCACGGCGCCCATCGTGCCAGGCGCCTGCCTGCCTGGGCGCTGGATCTGGTGCTGATGCCCCTGGTGGGATTCGACGCGCAAGGCAATCGCATGGGCATGGGTGGCGGCTTCTACGATCGCACCTTTGCCTTCACTCGCTGGCGGCGCCCCAAGCCCGGCCTGATCGGCGTGGCTCACGACTGCCAAGGGGTCGCCGAGCTACCGGTGGCACCCTGGGACGTACCCTTGGACGCCATCGTCAGCGACCGGCGCATAGTGCGACCAAGGGTTCGGCCTTAAGCCATAAATAGCCTGTAAGCCGGATTGTCGCTCTCCTTGGTGTAGCGATAACCGATGGCATCGAAGTATTCCTCTACATGCACCCGATCGCCGTTGGGCACCTGCATGCCCACCAGCACCCGGCCATAGGCGGCGCCGTGGTTGCGGTAATGGAATAGGGAAATGTTCCAGTCCGCAGGCAAGTGGGTCAGGAAATTGATCAAGGCCCCGGGGCGCTCCGGAAAGTCGAAGCGGTAAACCTCTTCCTCGAAATGCTCCTGGGGCCGCCCGCCGCCCAGATGACGGATATGCAGCTTGGCCAGCTCGTTGTCGGTGAGATCCGCCACCGGATAGCCGCTTTCCTCGAGCCGCTGCACCACCGCTTGGCGATCCTCGCCGCCGGGCTTGACCTGCACCCCGACGAAGATATGTGCATTTTCCGGATCCGCGTAGCGGTAGTTGAACTCGGTGACCATGCGTCGCCCGATGATCTTGCAGAACTGCTTGAAGCTGCCCGGGCGTTCGGGAATCGTCACCGCCAGGATCGCCTCGCGCTGCTCGCCGAGCTCCGTGCGCTCGGCGATATGCTGCAGCCGATCGAAATTGGTATTGGCCCCGGAATTGATGCAAATAAGCGTCTGACCGGTAACGCCGGTCTGCTGAATGTATTTCTTGAGTCCGGCCAGGGAAAGCGCTCCGGAGGTTTCCGCCACCGCCCGGGTTTCCTCGAAGATATCCTTGACCGCGGCGCACATCTCGTCCGCGTTGGCGGTGATCACTTCGTCCACCAGCTCCCGCAGCAGCGCAAAGGGCGCCTCGCCGACCTGGGCTACGGCGACGCCTTCGGCGAAGATCCCGACCTGATCTAGCACCACTCGTTCGCCGGCGTCCAGCGCCGCCTTGAGGCAGGCGCTGTCCTCGGATTCCACGCCGATGATCTTGATTTCCGGGCGCAAGTATTTGACGTAGGCGGCGATACCGGCGATCAACCCGCCCCCGCCTACCGGTACGAAGATCGCATCCAGTCGGCCGCTGTGTTGATGAAGAATCTCCATACCCACGGTGCCTTGGCCGGCGATCACGTCGATATCGTCAAAGGGTGGAATGTAGGTGTAGCCATGAGCCTCGATCAATTCCTGGGCATGAGCCGCCGCCTCTGCGAAGGCGTCGCCCTTGAGCACCACCTTGGCGCCCCGGGCACGTACCGCCTGGACCTTGATGTCCGGGGTGATCCGCGGCATCACGATGACCGCCTTCACTCCCATCAGCTTGGCGGCCATGGCCAGGCCCTGGGCGTGATTGCCCGCGGAGGCAGCGATGACGCCCTTGGCCTTCTGCTCGTCGCTGAGCTGCGCCATCTTGTTGTAGGCGCCACGGATCTTGAAGGAAAAGACCGGCTGAAGATCCTCGCGCTTGATCAGAATCCGATTGTCGAGACGCTTGGAAAGAAAGGAGGCGGGAGAAATCGGGGTTTCACGAGCGGCTTCGTAGACCCGGGCCTTGAGTATCCTCTTGACGGTATCTTCTAACATCCTGATCTTCCAAGGTGAGTGCACGGCCTGGGCCGCAACATTGACGAAAGGGCCACCATTATCGAGCACGGGGACGGTTCAAGGCAAAGATGTCCACCTATCCACAGCAGGCCAGTGGTGACCTATAATGCGCCCACTCCACAGCCACCGGACCAAATCGCTCTCATGACTCAGGACGAACTCAAGGACGCGGTGGCCGCCGCCGCCATCGACGAAATTCGCCCACTCCTCGGCAGCCAGATCATCATCGGCGTGGGCACCGGCTCCACCGCCAATCGCTTCATCGATCGCCTGGCGGCGCTGCGCGGTGACTTCCGCGGCGCCGTGGCCAGCTCCGAGGCCACCGCCAAGCGCCTCAAGCAGCACGGCATCGATGTCTTCGAGCTCAACGAGGCGGGTACGCTGCCGGTCTATGTGGACGGCGCGGACGAGATCAACGATCAATTGGAAATGATCAAGGGCGGCGGCGCGGCGCTGACCCGGGAGAAGGTCGTCGCCGCCGGCTCCCAGCGCTTCATCTGTATCGCCGACGCCTCCAAGACCACCTCGATCCTAGGCGGCTTTCCGCTGCCCGTCGAGGTGATTCCCATGGCGCGCTCTTTCGTTGCCCGGGAACTGGTCAAGCTAGGAGCGGACCCGGTCTACCGGGAAGGGACCGTCACCGACAACGGCAACCAGATCCTCGACTGCTACGAATTCCTGATCGACGACCCAAAGGTCATGGAAGCGCGGCTCAACAATATTCCCGGAGTAGTGACCAACGGCCTCTTCGCCCTGCGCGGCGCGGATCTGCTGTTGCTGGGCACGGAGAATGGCGTGGAGCGTAAGGAACGTTAGTTACGCCCCGATTAGTAGCGTTAAAAAAGCCCACTCACCTTGCAGTGAGTGGGCCTGGATCACAGGGAGCCTAGGTCGTGAAATGCGCTATCGGCCTTCCTTCACGGCTTTTTCGATGCGCTCACCGATATCCTTGTCGATATTCTTCCAGTATTCGAATACGCGGGACAGCACGGGTTCTTTCACACCATCCTTGATATGACCCGCTGCGTTGTTGACCAGGCGCTCGCGAGCGGCATCGTCCATTACCTTGTTGACAAGCTGGTTGGCCTGCCCAAAGTCATCGTCGTCCTCGCGCAAGGTGTAGGCGGCGCGCACCATTTCACCATCGGCATACCAGATGGTGTCCTCCGGGTAGCGCTCCGGGTCCGCCGCCGGGCCGCCCTTGCTGTTGGGCGCATACACTGGGTCGGAGACCTTGTTGATGCGCATCTCGCCATCCTTGGAGTAGCTGTGCACCGGCGCGACGGGCGCATTCACCGGAATCTGCTTGTAGTTGGCGCCAAGCCGGGCACGGTGGGCATCCGCGTAGGAGAAACCGCGGGCCAGCAGCATCTTGTCCGGCGACAGCCCGATACCCGGCACCAGGTTGTTGGGTTCGAAGGCCGCCTGCTCGATCTCCGTGTGGTTGTCCGTCGGATTGCGATCCAGGGTCATCTTGCCGACCTTGATCAGCGGATAGTCGTCGTGGGGCCAGACCTTGGTCAGATCAAAGGGGTTGAAGCGATAGGTCTTGGCCTCCTCGAAGGGCATGACCTGCACATGCAGCGTCCAGCTCGGATGATTGCCTTCTGCAATCGCGCCGAACAGATCACGCATGTGGTAATCGCTGTCCTCGCCGGCCAGACGATCCGCCTCTTCCTGGGTCAAGCACTCGATGCCCTGATCTGTCTTGAAGTGATACTTGACCCAGAACCGCTCGCCCTGGGCATTCACCCACATGTAGGTATGGCTGGTATAGCCGTTCATGTGGCGCCAGGTCTTGGGAATGCCGCGATCTCCCATCAGCCAGGTGACTTGATGAGCGGTTTCCGGCGATAGCGTCCAGAAGTCCCACTGCATGTCGTGGTCGCGCAGATTGTTGTCGGCACGCCGTTTCTGGGAGCGGATGAAGTGCTGGAACTTCATTGGATCGCGTACGAAGAACACCGGCGTGTTGTTGCCCACCATGTCGTAGTTGCCCTCGCTGGTATAGAACTTCAGCGAGAAGCCCCGCGGATCACGCCATGTATCCGGGCTGCCGCGCTCCCCGGCCACGGTGGAAAAGCGCGCCAGCATCTCGGTCTTGACCCCAGGCTGAAAAAGTGCCGCCTTGGTGTATCGGCTGACGTCCTCGGTGGTCTCGAAATGGCCGAAGGCACCGCTGCCCTTGGCGTGGGGCTGACGTTCGGGAATGCGTTCGCGGTTGAACTGGGCCATCTGCTCGATCAGATAATGATCGTGCAGCACGATGGGGCCGTCCGGCCCGACTGTCAGCGAATGCTCGTCGCTCGCTACCGGAATGCCCGCATCGGTGGTAGTCGGTTTACGGTTGTCGCTCATGATGGTTTCTCCCTGAAACTGAGGTGTCACGCATTCGATAGCCTGACGTTTTCCTGCTTTGACAGCTACCGCCCTTGTCATGTCTCCATATTGATCCATATGGAAGAAAAACTCGACATGCTCCGCTCAAGCGAGAGCGCTTCAACGATAGATTTCCGCAGCTCTCACCTGCGCCTTGAAGGCCGCGGTTCCGCCAGTGGCGCGGGCCGGAAGGATATCGACGGCGGCAGCCGCCAAGTCGGTCATAGGTCCGAGTTATGCCGTCTATCGAGAGATTTCATCGGGGATCTGTGCAAACGGAGAGCCAAACACCACCTGCGACAGTGGGCCTGGCGCCACCTGGCATGCAAAACCAGAACAGCTTACCTGAAACGTCAATCTCTCCCAGCGTTTTGCCTAACACTTATGTGACAGCAGCCTCTCAAGCCCGAACATGATTCTCCCCAAGGCGCCGCGTTCTCGCTCAACCACACCCTGCGCCGCCAGACTCAGCCGCTTGCGTTCGGGCTCATTATCGAACAGCTGTTGCAGGGTCGTCGCCAAGGCATTAACGTCCGGGACTTCCACCAGAGCGTTGGCGTCGCGCAGGGTCGCGGCGATATCGCTGAAGTTGTCCAGGTGCGGCCCGCTGATCACCGGCACCCCCATGGCAGCGGGTTCGAGCAGGTTGTGGCCGCCGATGGGCACCAGGCTGCCGCCGACGAAGGCGATATCCGCGGCCGCGTAGAGTCGCAGCAGCTCGCCCATGGTATCCCCCAGATATACCTGAGTAGCGGCTTCCGGCACCTGGCCGCTGGAGCGCAGCACCACATTCATGCGCTGCTCCCGGCACAGTTCCGCCACTGGCGCGAAACGCTGAGGATGGCGCGGCACTAGAATCAGCAGCGCCTGGGGGTGACGTTCGAGCAATCGTCGCTGGGCGTCTAGCAGCAATTCGTCCTCGCCTTGGTGGGTGGAGCCGGCGACCCATACCGGGCGCTCGCCCAGACGTTGGCGCAGCTGCCGGCCCTGGCGATGCTCTTCCTGGGACGGGTTCAGGTCGTATTTCAGCGACCCCACCACCGTCGCTCGCTCCTCGGGCATGCCGAGCCCTTGAAATCGCGTGAGATCCTCCGGGGATTTCGCCGCCAGCCAGTCCACTTGAGCCAAGGTCCGGCGCATCAGCGGGCGAATTCTGCGGTAGCGCTCGTATGCCTTGGCGGAGAGTCGCGCGTTGACCACCGCAACGGGAATCCGGCGTGCCGCGCAGGCGGTAAGCAGGTTGGGCCAGAGCTCCGTCTCGAAGAAGATCGCCGATTGCGGATCGAGCCGTGTGAGGAAGCGTTTCGCGGCGCCGGGAAAATCCAGCGGCAGGAAATGATGCGTCAGCCGGGGCGACTGCCCGGCCAGCGCCCCGACACGCCCCGCGCCGGTGGCGGTCATGGTGGTAACGGTCAAACGATGATCCGGGTAGGCGTCGAGCAATGCCTCGATCAGCGGTCGTGCCGCCTGCACCTCGCCGACGGAGGCGCAGTGCAGCCAGATCAATGGCGATTCGGCGCGAGGAATATAACCCAGCCGTTCGCCCCGAGATCGTCCGGGAAGCTGTTCCCGCCAGACCCGCTTCCAGATCAGCGGCGACATAACATACAGGGCCGCACGGTAGAGTGCACCCGGAGCGCCGAGACCCATCAGCGTTCCCGGTCGAGAATCGTCGAGATCATCGAGGTAGTGGAAACCCCGTCCTCGAAGCCCAGCACCCGCACGTCGCCGCCATTCTCGATCACCGCCTCGCCGCCGGCGATATCTTCAGGGCGATAGTCGCCGCCCTTGACCAGCACGTCCGGCAGCACCGCCTCGATCAGACGTTTGGGGGTGTCCTCGCCGAAAGGCACCACCCAGTCCACCGCCCCCAGGCCGGAGAGCACCTGCATGCGCCGCAGCAAGGGATTGATCGGCCGCTTGGGGCCTTTGAGCCGGGCGATGGAGGCATCGTCGTTGACCGCCACGATCAGCCGATCGCCGAGACGCCGGGCCTGTTCCAAGTAGGCCACGTGGCCGGCGTGGAGGATATCGAAGCAGCCGTTAGTCATCACCACCCGCTCGCCCCGAGCCTGAGCGGCGCGCACCGCCTGCACCAGGGCGGCTTCCTCGATAACGCCAAATTCCGCAAGCTTGCCGCCGCGCAGGGCGGTATACAGCTCGGCGATGGAAAGGGTCGCGGTGCCCGGCTTGGCTACCACCAGTCCCGCCGCCAGGTTGGCCAGGGTCATGGCCTCCGGAAAGCCGTGGCCCGCCGCCAGGGCCAGCCCCAGTACGCCGATTACCGTGTCGCCGGCGCCGGTCACGTCATAGACTTCCTGGGCTTGAGTGGGCAGATGCAGCGGCGGATGATCCACGCGAATAAGCGTCATGCCCTTTTCGCTGCGGGTAATCAGGATGGCTTCCAGTTCGAGATCCCGACACAGAGTCTCGCCCCTGCGGGCCAGCTCTTCATCGTCGCGACAGTGGCCCACCACCGCCTCGAACTCACCCAGGTTGGGAGTAATCACGCTGGCGCCGCAATAGCGAGTGAAATCGTTGCCCTTGGGATCCACCAGCACGCGCTTGCCGGTGGCGCGTATCCGGCGAATCAGCGCCTCCACCTGATTCAGCGTGCCCTTGCCGTAGTCGGAGAGGATCACCAGATCGACGCCGTCCAGGGCAGCCACTACCCGTTCGCGAAGCTCACTGGTATCCACTTCCGCGAGACTTTCCTCGAAGTCGAGGCGAATCAGCTGCTGGTTGCGGCTCATCACCCGCAGCTTGGTGATGGTCGGTATCTGCCGGCTGCGCTGGAAATGAGTATCGACCCCCGCGTCTTCCAGGCGACTGGTCAGCAGGGTGGCATTGGCGTCTTCTCCCACCAGCCCTGCCAGAGCGGCCTTGGCGCCAAGCGATGCAATATTGAGCGCCACGTTGGCGGCGCCGCCGGGGCGATCCTCCGCCTCGCCGACCTTGACCACCGGCACCGGCGCTTCCGGGGAAATCCGCGAGGTGCCGCCGTGCCAATAGCGGTCGAGCATCACGTCGCCCACCACCAGCAGGCGGGCCTGTTCCAGGGCGGTCAGATCAAGCTTCATTGGGGGGCTCCGCTAGCAAGGCATCAAGGCGTTCGATCACGTCCTCGACACGTATGAGAGACATGGCATCCGGATGGCGTACCCGCTGGCCCCAGGGAATCTCCTCCGGCTCCTTGTGCAGATAGGCACGCACCGCGTCCGGATAGCGATTGACCACCCGATCCTGAAACCGATAGGGAGCGGCCCGCTGCGGGTTGGTGGTGGCGTAGAGACCGATGGTCGGGGTGTTCAGGGCATTGGCCATGTGCACCGGCCCGGAGTCCGGCGCGATCACCCCGCGGGCCCGGTCGATCAGCGCCAGCAACCCTTTGAGAGAAGTGGCTCCGATGGTATCGATCACCGCGCCTTCCGCGCACAGATTACGCAGCCGAGCGCCCATCTCCCGCTCCTGGGTGCTGGCGCCGCCGCTAAGCACCGTCGCCAGGCCATGCTGTCGCCAGGCGTGCTCGATGACCGCCGCGTAGCCTTCCGCGGACCAGTTGCGGAAGTTGCGCAGCCGGGGATTGGCGCAGGGACTCATCAGCAGATAGGGGGCGTCGCCGCTCAGCCGCCGGGCTTCCTGGTAGGCACCATCGGGAATCGGCAGGTTCCATTCCGGCGTCGTATCCTCGACCCCGAGCAGCCGAGCGAAATCCATGAAGGATTCCAGCACATGGGCCCGAGGATGCGGCGGGAGCCGACGCTGGGTGAATAGGTGCTGCCAGTCCTTGGCGCGCTCCTTGTCGTAGCCGATGCGCACTCGAGACTTGAGTCCCAGGGAGAGGATGCTCGCCCGGATCGATTGCTGCATGTGCAGCAGCGCGTCGAAGCGGGTGTCGTCGAGCCGACGCCAAATCTCGCGCATGCCCGCAAGCCTGGTGGCCTTGTCGTAGACGACGAACTCGACCCCGGAAAGCCCCGCCAGTAGACTGTGCTCCGCCTTGCCGATGATCCAGGTGATGCGCGCCTGGGGCCACTGGCGCTGCAGGGCGCGGACCGTGGGCACCAGATTGCACACATCTCCCAACGCGGAAAGCCTGAGTACGCAGAGATGCTCGGGAGAAGCCGGCAGAGGATGCTTCATGCAGTTGGCAACATGTCAGGTGGAGAAGGCGTTTATTCTATATGATGCGGATGCGTTATGTGACGGCGCTTTATCGAATGATGCCAATAGTATAGATGACGTCAACAACGGTGCTCTTATCGCTCTGGACAGGCCTGCCCCGAGCTGGTTCACGCCGGACTTCTGGCGGGCGCGCGGCGCGGTGATCGGCGAGGCCCCGGGCCGCGGTGCCAGCCTGTTTATCCAGGTGGGAAGCCGGCAGTGGGTGCTGCGCCCCTATCGACGCGGCGGCATGATCGCTCGGCTGAGCGAAGCAGACTATCTATGGACCGGCCTGGAACGCAGTCGGGCTTTTCGCGAGCTGCGCCTGACCGCCACTTTATTTGAACAAGATCTGCCGGTGCCTCGGCCGATCGCCGCCTGCCTCTGGCATCACGGCCTGACCTATCGGGCGGCATTGATTACCGAACGCCTGGCCGGCGCTACGGCCCTGGCGTCCCGCCTCGATCAAGCGGATGAGAATCTGTTGGAAAAGGTCGGCGAAATGATCCAGCGCTTTCACGCCGCAGGGCTCGATCACGTGGACCTCAACGCCCGCAATATCCTGCTGGATAAAGACGACCGCCCTTGGTTGATCGATCTGGACCGCTGCCGGCTGCGTTCCCCCGGCGCTTGGCGGGAAGCCAATCTCCAGCGCCTCGCACGCTCTCTGGCCAAGTTCGATAGTCCAGGAGCCATCGATGCGATCCGCGCCGGCTACGCTCGAGGTGGCGCAGGCGGCTGAAGAAAACGTTCGACCACCCGCGCGGGCTGGAAATCCTGCAGCCAGGCATCATCGATATCAAACGGTGCCGACGCTAAGGCGTGAGTGATGCCTTCGGCCAGGGAAGCCTCGTCCCGGGCCACGATACAACGCTCGAGTGGGCCCTTGAGCACTTCGCGAATGCCGCCGACACTATCGACGGAAAGTACCGGCGTACCGCAGGCCAGCGCCTCGAGCAGCACGATACCCAGCCCTTCGAAACGTGAACTCAGGACGAACAGTCGAGCGGCGCGCATCCAGGGATAGGGATTGTCGCGATGACCGACGAAATACACCCGTTCGGCGATTCCCAGCTCCCTCGCCAGCGCTTCGAGAGAGCGGCGCTGGCCGCCGTCGCCGACGATGACCAGGGCCTCTCGCGGCTGGGCCCGTGCGTAGGCACGAAGCAGCAAGGCATGATCCTTGGCCGGTACCAGCCGCGCGACATTGACGATATAAGGCTCGTTCGGCAGGTCCGGCTCCTGGCTCAGGCTACGCTGACGGATACTCTTCAGCGGGCAGGGGTTGACGATCACCGACAGCGAGGCCGGCTGGAATTGCCAGGATCGTCGCGCCTGCTCGGCGGTGTCCGCCACCCCTTGGGAGACGGCTACCAGGTGCTTTCCCTGAAACAGACAGCGGGCGTACAGGCGCCGCTTCCAGCCGCTGCCACGAGGGCGCAGGATGTTTTCCAGTACAAAATAGGCGCGGTCGTCGCGGAAACTCCAGACCTGCTCGAAGGTGCCGATGCCACGAAAGACGATACGATCAAGACGACCGTGACGGCGCTCGAAACGGTTCAGCCAACGGCGTAGCAACAGACCTCCCAGACCACCGGTCCAGACGAAGTGCGAGCGGCGAATCAACGGATTCAGCAACCAGCGCGACAGCGCCTCCAGAAACAACCCGATGCCGCTCAGTCGCTGCGCCCAATGCAAGGGGAAATGGTGCACCTTCACCTCTGGATGCTCCGGGGCCAGGGCCTGTTTCTCCTTGCGGAAAAAAAGGAGATGACTTTCATGGCCGGCCTCGGCGAAAGCATCCGCCAGGTTGACTGCGACACGCTCCATTCCCCCCATCTTGAGGGTGCGTACAACGACCAGGGTGCGCAAATCAGTCTCCTGGGCCATCGGGGCGAGTCGCTTCGACGTAACAGGCGGTCAGACGACGCACATGTTCTCTCAGGCTGAAGTCGCGCAGCGCGCGCTGTCGGGCACGCTTGCCGAGCCGCTCCCGCAGCGCGGTGTCCTGGGCCAGTTCGCGCATGGCACTAGCCCAGGCCTGGGGTTCCTGCGGATTCGCCAGGCGCCCATGGTCGTCGCCGAGCAGTTCGGGAATCGCCCCGCTGTCCGCGCCGACGATTGCCTTGCCCGCGGCCATGGCCTCCAGCACCGTCAGTCCGAAGGCTTCGTTGCGAGACGGCACACAGACGATATCCAACAGCGCCAGCAGTCGCGGCAGGTCGGTGCGAAAGCCGGTAAAACTCACTCGCTCTTCAAGTCCAAGGTTTGTTATCAAGGACTCGAGCTCAGTCACGAAGGGCTCGTTGGCGCCCTGCTCCGCCTTCAGCCCCCCGATCAGCAGGCCATGAAAGACAAGCTGCGGTGCCTGATCGCGCAGCTGCGCCAACGCCTCGAGAAATACCCGCTGGCCCTTGCCCGGGGTAATCCGACCCGGCAGCCCGATCATTACAGTGTCTCGTGGAATACCCAACGCTTCGCGCAATTTTTCCTGCTGAATAGCGTCCAGACATACATCGTAGTGGGTTGGATCGATGCCCAAATAGAGCCGGTGAATCCTGGACTCAGGCAGAGCGAAGGCCTTGAGATTGCGCTGCCGGGTTGCCTCGCTGATCGAGAAGAGCCGGGTCAGCTTGCCGTAGGCCCAGCGGTGATAAAGCCCTTTCTTGGGCCGGGTGACACCCATATGGTCGGTGAAGAACAGACGAAGCGTCGGCCAAAGGGTTTTGAGCAGCGCCCCCAGGCGCAGGTCGCTGGATTTATGGCAGTGCACCACACGAATATCCTGTTCACGTAGATAGCGCCAGATGCGCCAGACCTGGAGCAGCGCCCGGCCGCGAGAGCTCACCGTCAGCGGCTCGATGCCTGCCTCGCGAAAGCTCTGCGCCACAGGTGAGCCCGCCACCGCCAGGCCGTGGACCCGCCAGCCTTGTCGCGCCAGTTCCGGAGCGATACGCGCCGGGTACATCTCGAGCCCGCCCCAGCCTTCGGACAGGCAGATATGCAGGACTTGCGGTGAAATGGGCCGAGTGGGCAAGGCAGCATTCGACATCAAGAGAGACTCCCGGGTCTCGGGGACAGAAAACCGGCCCTATGCTAGCATGCCTCCTTTACAAAACTCGTGCCTTAGGCTCCGGTTCGCTTTACTTCGAGATCCCATGCCAACCCGCTTTCCCTTCCATCGTCTCCAGCTGTCCCAGCGGTCCCGCTGGTATCTGCTGCGCTCGCGTTTTTTTTCCCGCCACACCATCCGCCTGGAAGCCGACGCGGCCATGCAGCGTCTGGAGCGTATCGGCAGCAGCCATTTCTATCTGGAGCCGGCCTCGCAGACCCTGTTCAAGTTCGCCAGGGATAAATACGCCTGGCATCGGCAGCCGCTCAAATGGCTGGCTCAGGACTTACTGGAAAAACGCCTGCTGGCCGGCGGCGACGCCATCAAGGAATGGCGCAGCAACCGTATCCTGCGCCGGGCCGGGCTTGGCGCGGTGGAGTGTCGGGGCGTGGGCATTGCCTTGAATCCTTTCAACCCCCTGGGATCGGTGTATGCCATGGCCTATCTGCCGGAGGCGCAATCCGGCGAGACCCATTTCAAGGCGCTGGAGGAAGCCGGACGCCGAGATTTCGTGAAACAGCTCTGCCGGGAAGTGATCCGGCTCGCGAATCACGGCTATTATCATCGGGACCTTCACTACGGCAACTTTCTGGTGGATGCCCAAGGAAAGTTCGTCTGGATCGATACCCACGTTCGCCGCCTGCCGAAACGCCCGAACAAGCGCCGCCAAAGTCTCGTGCGCATGCTGAGCGTCCGCAAGCTACAAGGTACCGCCTATCGCGATCTGGCCCTGGATTATCTCGAGCGCCATTACTTCGACCATCCCGCTTCCCAAAAGCGAGAGGAGCCCCATGCCCGCTAAACGCTTTGTCTTCGTGATCAAGGACCTTTACGGCGGCGGCGCGGAACGCTCGCTGCTGTATACCGCGGATGCCCTGCGCCAGCGGGGCAATCCGGTGCGAGTCATTTTGCTGCGGGATTTCGTCGAGCACGAGATTCCCGAAGGCCTGGATATCCAGAATCTTGCTATCCACAATCGCCTGACTCGGGCCTTCAACAACGTGTTGATCGAGAAATGGCAGGCCAAGCGCATCGCCAAGGAACTCGAGACCTTCGCTCCGGACGTGGTGCTGTCCTGCTCCGCGGACAAGATCACCCGGCATATCCGCCATTCGGGGCTGTATTTCTGGATCAAGAGCGATATCTCCGCCAAGTTCACGGATCTCGAGAAGCGTGCCAAGGCCTTCGCCAAGGCGAAGCGCTTCTACGACGGTCGCCGGGTGATCGCGGTATCCCAAGGGGTCAAGGACAATCTGCTCGAGGTGGTAGGCCTCGAGCCGGCGTCGATCCAGGCGATCTACAATCCTTATGAACGCGCGCCTTTTCTTGAACTGGCCAAGAAACCACTGGCTGTGCCAGGCGGCGACTATCTGCTCCATGTGGGCAGCTTCGAGCCGCGCAAGCGCCACGATCGTCTGCTGCGCGCCTACCGGGAAAGCGGCGTGACGACCCCATTGGTATTGCTCGGTAAGGGCGAATCGGCGCCGCGTATCCGTGCCATGATCAAGGAACTGGAACTTCAGGACCTTGTGATCCTGGGCGGCTACCAGACCAATCCCTACCCGTTTATCGCAAGTGCCAAGGCCTTGATTCTCACCTCGGACGCGGAAGGCCTGCCACGGGTGCTGATCGAATCCCTGATGCTGGAAACCCCGGTGGTCAGCGTCGACTGCCCTTCCGGTCCACGAGAAATACTCACCGGCAGCCTGGCGGATTTTCTCGTGCCGCTGGAAGACGAAGCCGCCCTGGCAAACGCCATAAAGCGCATGGACGCTCATCCTGTACGAGTGAAGGAGGTCCACTATCGCCCTTTCCTCAAGGAAACGGTGCTACCCCAGTTCGAGGCGCTTTGACGTGACTGCAGCTACGACTTCTCGCCGTATTCTGGTAGTGCGCAACGACAAGCTGGGGGACTTCATGCTGGCCTGGCCGACGCTGGCCTGCCTGAAGCTTGCCCGACCGGACAATCATGTCAGCGTACTGGTGCCGAGCTATACCGCGCCCCTGGCCCGAGCCTGCCCTTGGGTGGACGAAGTCATCCTCGATCCTGGCGATGCAGGCAAGCGTGACGCTCAGCGTCGCCTGCTCAAGGAGCTACGCGCCAAGGAGTGCGACGCCCTGCTGACCCTGTTCTCTACCCCTCGTATCGGCTGGTTGGGGGTTCGGGCGCGCATTCCGCTGCGGCTGGCCCCGGCCACCAAGTGGGCACAGATCTTCTACAACCGGCGTGTCGTCCAGCGTCGCTCTCACTCCCGCAAGCCGGAATATCGCTACAACCTTGAGTTGGCGGAAGCACTGTTGAAAGAGCTCGGTCAGACACCGCCGAAAAGCCTCGCACCTCCCTACTGGCCGCTGCCGCCGGAAACCCGGCAGACCCAGCGACAGCGGATCAAGGAGGAACTGGGCATCGATAGCGAGCGTTGCTGGATCTTTCTGCACGCCGGCAGCGGCGGTTCCGCGGTCAATCTTTCCCGGGAACGCTACGCGGAACTGGCTGGCAACCTGGCGGCACGGCTTGCCGAGATACGTCCGATCTGGCTGTTGACCGCCGGCCCCGGTGAAGAAGACAACGCCGATCACCTGGCTCAAATCCTGCGCGACGCCGGACTCGACGCTCACCGAGTTCCGCCGCGTCCAAACCTTGAGACCTTCGCCCTGACCCTGGCGGCGGCGGACCTGTTTATCGCCGGCTCCACCGGGCCGCTGCATATCGCCGGCTGCCTGGATCTGCCCACGGTGGGCTTCTACCCTGCCAAGCGCTCGGCGACGCCGCTGCGCTGGGAAACCTGCAACCGCGCCGAGCATCGCCTGGCCTTCAGTCCCGATCCAGGTAGCGCCACGGACATGCAAAAAATTGATCTGACCCGCGCCGCTGCGGATATCGCCGCCTGGTGGAAATCGCTGCTGAACGAGAGGGACATACCATGAGATCGATTACCGGCGTCGTTATCACCCTCAACGAGGAAGCCAACATCACCGACTGCCTGCGCTCGCTGTTTCGGGTCTGCGCCGAGGTGATCGTGGTGGATTCCGGAAGCCGGGATCTCACTCGGGAGATCGCTGGGGCGGAAGGCGCTCGGGTGATCGAGCAGGCCTACCTGGGAGATGGTCCGCAAAAGGCCTTCGGCGTGCCCTACGCCAGCCACGACTGGATTCTTGCCTTGGACGCGGACGAGCGCCTGGACGAAGACGCGGCTGCGCTGATTCCGACCCTGGCACTGGACGACCCCGCCACCGCCTATGGCTTTCGCCGCAAGAACTATGTGGGCCATCACTGGATTCGCGCCGCGGGTTTCTACCCGGATGCGGTGGTGCGCCTGTACAACCGCACCCAGGCGGGCTATCTGCCCAAAAAAGCCCATTCCTCGGTGCAGGCGCCCAGGGTCGAACAGACCGATGCACATATCCAACACTTTACTTACCATGACCTGGCGCACTGGATTCAGCGTATCGATCAGCTATCCTCTCGAGATGCCTGGGCGATGAAGGAGCGCGGCGTTCCCCCTTCAAGCTGGCGCCCAACCCTGCATGCGCTGAGTGCTACCCTGCGCAAGCTGATACTCAAGGGCGGTCTTCTGCAGGGCAGCGACGGCATGACCGTGGCCATGACCACCGCCTTTCACGCCTATATGAAATACGCCAAGCTCAACGAGCTTCATGAGAACGAACGCCTCTCTTCAAACGCCAAAGAAGGCAAGGATTGAAGGCCAAGGATGCGACAAATCACCGTCAGCGATATGTCATGTTTCACGTGAAACATAGTTTGAACCACTATTCTTCCTTATTTTCTCCACGCTGGTGGGTGCTGATATTCCTGGGGTTATGCCTGGCGCACACCGTCACGACGCTGCTGGTGTGGCGGTCCTGGTGGCTGCTGCCCCTGACCGGCCTATGGCTTTTTCTCGCCTGGCGCCTGGAGTGGGGAGCCGTCGGCGATGACGCCTTCTCCTGGGAAACGGCAATCACGTCGAAGACACGCTGGTGCTGGTCATGGTTACCGCTGGCCTTGTGGTGGGTCTACCTGTATCTGGCGGACAGTTTCGGCCAGGTGGACATGGCGGCGGTATTCTTCCACCTTCAGGCGGGCATCGGCGAACACGGCGGCAGCGAGCGCATGGTGGACGCGGTGCTTTACACTCTGGCGGGACTGCTCAATCTCGTCGCCTTTTCCTGGCTGGTACGCCACGACTCGCGATGGCAACGCCTGGAAAAGGTCCTGGCGCTTCTGCTGCTGGTATCCAACCCTCTATTGCTGGGGGTCACTCAGCGCGGCGCGGCTTTCGTCACCCGGGACGGCGCCTGGCTGGATCGCCGCTACGTCGAACCGCGGATAATCGAGGCCCCGCCACGGCTGCCCAATGTGCTGTACCTGTATCTGGAAAGCCTCGAGGCGACCTATGCGGACGAAGCGCGTTTCGGTGACGCCTACGCGCCGTTGAAAGCACTGGAAAAGCGTGCCCTGGTGTTCGACGGGGTTCGTCAGCTCGACAATACCGGCTGGACCATGGCGGGCATGATCGCCAGCCAGTGCGGCGTCCCCTTGATGCCGGCAGGACTGATTCACGATAGCCAATTCGAGCCTTTGGGACAGGTAGTGCCCGGGGTGAAGTGCCTGGGTAATCTGCTTGGTAACGAGGGTTACACGCTTTCCTATATGGGAGGCGCCAGCACCAGCTTCGCTGGTAAAGGTATCTTCTATCGCGATCACGGTTTCGATCGAATACGCGGGCGCGAGGAGTTGTTGCCTCTGCTGGAGGACGGGGAATACCTGAATAGCTGGGGGCTGTTTGACGACAGCCTGTTCGACCTGGTGGTCGAGGAAGTCCGCGAATTGAACGCAGGGGGCGCCCCCTGGGGCGCTGTCGCCCTGACTCTGGGCGCCCATGCGCCCCACGGCTATCCCGCCAAGCGCTGCGAGGCGCTGCAGGGGGAGTTCGAGCCCACGGACATCCTCTACTCCGTGAAATGCTCCGCCTGGCTGGCCAAGGATCTGATCGAGCGTCTTGAACGCGCCGGACTGCTCGACGACACCCTAGTGGTGGTGGCAAGCGACCATCTGAGCATGAAGGTGCCGGTCTGGGAGGAGCTGGTCAGCGGGCCGCGACGCAATACCTTGATGATGCTCGGCAGCGGCCTGACGCCGGGGCGTATCGAGCGGGAAGCCACCACCCTGGATATCTTCCCGACGCTGCTGGAAGCCATGGGCTTTACCATCGATCGGCATCGGGCGGGGCTCGGGGTGTCGCTGCTGTCCCCGGCGCAAACCCTGGTGGAACGCCACGGCCTGGATGCTCTCAACACCAAGCTCAAGGCGGAGGTGGCGCTGCAGGAGCGGTTGTGGAAGGGCCTGCACCCACGGCGCAGACAGCCGTCCGTCCAGTCATCGCAGCGACCGAATCAGGTAACCGAGACGCCCATGGATACCGTCGATGATGCGATGATGCCATCTCCCTGAACGGCTAGGCCGAGTCGGTGAAAATCGCCTTATCGAGCCGCTCTACCCCGATCTGCTTCAGGCAGTTGGTATGGCCCAGCGGGCAGGTTCGCTGAAAACAGGGGGAGCAGTCGAGTCCCAGGTAATGGATGCGCGCGTTGTCCGTCAGCGGCGGCGTGTAGGCCGGTGTCGAAGAACCGTAGATGGCTTGCACTCGAGTACCCACCGCCGCCGCCACGTGCATCAGTCCAGAATCGTTGGTCACCACCTGCTGGCAATCCGCTAGCAGGTCCACCGCATCTGCCAGGCGAGTCTTGCCGCACAGGTTGTGGGCATGCTCGAGACTCGCGCAGATGACCTGTCCCGCGTCCGCATCCTTGGGCCCGCCCAGCACGCGAATCGCGTAGCCTCGGTCGACGAGACGTGCCGCCAGATCGTGAAAGTAATTCAGCGGCCACTGCTTGGCGGGGCCGTATTCCGCCCCGGGCATCATGCCGATGGCGGGTCGGTCGGAGAGTCCGAGACGCACCCGCAGCGCGGCGAGATTTTCCGGATCATGGCGAAGGCGCGGCGAAGGAATGGCGAATTCGCCGGAAGCTGCCTCTTCGACGGGCAGACCCAGGGACACGAAACGCTTGACGGTCTGGTCGAGCACCGCCTTGTCGAGAGTACGACGCTCGGTAAGCAGACCGTAGCGCTGCTCGCCGAGAAAGCCGGTTCGCTCGGGGATGCGCGCCAGAAACGGTACCAGGGCGGACTTCCAGGAGCGCGGCAGCACGATGGCGCGATCGAAGCGTTTCTTGAGCTTTCTTGCCACCTTTCGGCGGGTACGCCAGCCAAACTCGCCGTGACCCACGTCCAGGGCCACCGCTTCATCGACTTCCGCCATGCGCTCGAGGATCGGCAGCGACCAGCCCGGCGCGAGCACCGCCAGATAACAGCCCGGACGGCGCTGTTTCAGGGTCATCAGCAGGCTCTGGGCCATCACCATGTCGCCGACCCAGGAAGGCCCGACGATCAGGATACGTTCGCCTCTTGTGTTGCTGCTCACGTCGCTCACTCAGCGGCCCTGGGCGTCGAGCCACTGGAGATAGGCGCCGACCCCTTCGGCGACGGTCATGAACTCCGCATCGTAGCCGACCCGGCGCAGCTTCTCGATATCTGCCCGGGTATAGCTCTGGTAGCGTCCCTTGAGCTCTTCCGGAAAATCGATGTAGTCGATGCTGCCTTTGTTGTAATGCCCGATTACCGTCTCGGCAATGGTCTTGAAGGGCTCTGCCCGGCCGGTGCCCAGGTTGAAGATACCGGAATGCACCGGATGCTCGAGGAACCATAGATTGACGTTTACCACGTCCCCCACGAAGATGAAATCGCGACTCTGCATGCCTGCGTCATAGCCGTCGTAGGCACCGAACAGCCGCGGGTTCTGCCCTGCCCTCACCTGGGTATAGTGATGGTAGGCGACGCTTGCCATCTTGCCCTTGTGCTGCTCCCGGGGACCGTAGACGTTGAAGTAGCGAAAGCCCACCACCTGGCTGGTGAAATCTGTCTGGTGCGCACGCACGTACTGGTCGAACAAAAGCTTCGAATAGCCGTAGACGTTCAGCGGCTTCTCGTGCTCCGGGGCCTCCTTGAACACTTCACTGCCGCCATAGGTGGCGGCGGAGGAGGCGTACAGAAAGGGGATCCCCTTGCGCTGGCAGTAATGCAGCAGCACCTTGGAGTACTCGAAGTTGTTCTCCAGCATGAAGCGTCCGTCCCACTCCGTGGTATCCGAGCAGGCACCTTCGTGGAAGATGGCCTCGATCTGCGGCAGCCCGGCGTCTTCGCCCTTGAGCTCCGCCTTCACCCGAGCCAGGAAATCGTGCTTGTCCAGGTAGTCGCTCAGGGTGCAGTCCGCCAGGTTGACGAACTTGGTGCCGTCGGTCAGGTCGTCCACCACCATCACATCGTCGCGGCCTTGCGCGTTGAATGCCTTGACCAGATTCGCGCCGATAAAGCCGGCGCCGCCTGTGACTACGATCATCAATCTATCCTCGTGGTTGGATCACGTTTCCGGGAACAATCGTCCTGGGCGCCTATAACCGATTAAGCGCTGATTGTATACTTGGTGGCTCGTTAATTCATGGCCAACGGTGCTTCACCCATGACACAGTCCACGCCAGACGTGACAACTTTTCAGGGCCTGATCCTCGCCCTGCAGCAATACTGGGCCGAGCAGGGCTGTGTGATCCTGCAGCCTCTGGACATGGAGGTGGGGGCCGGCACCTTTCATCCGGCGACCTTCCTGCGCTCCATCGGTCCGGAAAACTGGAACGCCGCCTACGTGCAGCCGTCCCGGCGCCCGACGGACGGCCGCTACGGCGAAAACCCTAACCGTCTGCAGCATTACTACCAGTTCCAGGTGGTCATGAAGCCGTCCCCGGAGGATTTTCAGGAGCGCTTCCTCGGCTCTCTCAAGCATCTCGGCCTCGACCCACTGGTTCATGATATCCGCTTCGTCGAGGACAACTGGGAATCGCCAACGCTGGGCGCCTGGGGACTGGGCTGGGAAATCTGGCTCAACGGCATGGAAGTCACCCAGTTCACCTATTTTCAGCAGGCCGGCGGTCTCGAGTGCTATCCGGTGACCGGGGAATTGACCTACGGCCTGGAGCGCATCGCCATGTACCTGCAGGACGTGGACAGCGTCTACGATCTGACATGGACCATCGCCCCGGACGGCTCCCGGGTTACCTACGGCGATGTTTATCTGCAGAACGAACGTGAGCAGTCCGCCTACAACTTCGAGCATGCGGAAGTCCCCGTGCTGTTCGCCGCCTTCGATCAGCTGGAAGCGGAATGCGCTCGCCTGCTGGAAGCGGAGCTGCCGCTGCCCGCCTACGAGCGGGTGCTCAAGGCTTCACATACCTTCAACCTGCTGGATGCCCGCCACGCCATCTCCGTTACCGAGCGCCAGCGCTATATCCTGCGGGTGCGCACCCTGGCCCGGGATGTCGCCCAGGCCTATTATGCCTCGCGCAAGGCGGCGGGATTCCCGCTGGCCAGCCCGGCGCTGCGGGACGAGCTGCTGAAGCAATCGGCATCCGAACAGGAAAGTGTTGAAAAACAGCCGGTTAAAGAAAAGGGAGAGGCGTGAATGGCCACGGAGACGTTTTTGCTGGAACTCGGGGTAGAGGAACTGCCCCCGGCTGCCATTGACATGCTTTCCGATGCCCTCGCCAAGGGTATCGCCGACGGCTTGAATGAAGCGGAAGTACCCTTCGGCGGGGTACGCGCCTTCGCCACGCCGCGTCGCTTGGCGGTACGTATCGAGCAGCTGGCGGACAAGCAGCCGGACCGGGAGGTGGAGCGCCGCGGCCCCGCCCTGGCGGCGGCCTTTAAGGACGGCGAGCCTACCAAGGCCGCCCAGGGTTTCGCGCGCTCCTGCGGGATCGGCGTCGAGGAGTTGATCCATCTGGAGACCCCCAAGGGCACCTGGCTCGGCTATCGCGAGCAGCAGCCCGGCGATAGTATCGATGTCCTGCTGCCCGCTATCGTGGCCGAGGCCGTCGACCAGCTGCCGGTGCCCAAGTACATGCGCTGGGGAGACTCGCGCATCGAGTTTTCCCGCCCGGTGCATTGGCTGGTGATGCTGCACGGCAGCCGAGTCATCGAGGCGCAAGTGTTAGGGCTCGACGCTTCCCGCACTACCTTCGGTCATCGCTTTCATGCGCCCCAGGCCATCGAACTCGTTCATGCGGATGACTATCTCGCCGCCCTGGAGGAGGCTTACGTGCTGGCGGATCGCGACCGGCGCCGGGAGCGCATTCGCGAGCAGGTGTTGCGGGAAGCGGAACGCGCTGGCGCCGAGGCGGTGATCGACGAGGACCTGCTGGTGGAGGTCAGCGGCCTGGTGGAATGGCCCGTGGCCCTGACCGGCAGCTTCGACGAGCGCTTCCTGGAGGTACCGCCGGAATGCCTGATTTCCTCGATGAAGGCCAATCAGAAATACTTTCACCTGCTGGACGATCAGGGTCGGCTCAAGCCGCTGTTTATCACCATCGCCAATATCGAAAGCCATGATCCGCGCCAGGTGATCGAAGGCAACGAGCGGGTGATTCGCCCGCGCCTGGCGGACGCGGCCTTCTTCTACGACACGGACCGCAGGCAGCCGCTCGCCGCTCGCGAAGCGGATCTCGCCAGTGTGGTATTTCAGCGCCAGCTCGGCACCCTGGCGGACAAGGCCCGACGCAGCGCCGTGACGGCACGCTTTATCGCCGAACGTATCGAGGGCGCCCCCGACCATTCAGAGCGCGCCGCAAGGCTTGCCAAGTGCGATCTCTCCACGGAGATGGTGCTCGAGTTTCCGGAGCTTCAGGGCATCATGGGCTACTATTACGCCCGCCAGGACGGCGAACCGGAAGAGGTTGCCCAGGCGCTTTACGAGCAGTATTTGCCACGCTTTGCCGGCGACGAGATTCCCCAGGGCAAGACCGGTCAGGCCCTGGCCCTGGCGGATCGCCTGGATACGCTGATCGGCATCTTCGGTATCGGCGCTCGCCCCACCGGCGCCAAGGACCCCTTCGCCCTGCGCCGGGCCTCCATTGGCGTGCTCAATATCTTGATCAAGGCGGAGCTGGATCTCGACCTGCGGGAGCTGCTGACGCTGGCCGCCGCCCAGCATGACAACCTGCCCCAGGCGAACGGCCTGGTGGACGAGGTACTCAACTACATGCTGGACCGCTTCCGCGCCTGGACCCAGGACGAAGGCATCCCTGTGGAGGTCTATCTGGCGGTACGTGCCCGGCCCGTGACCCGGCCGCTGGATTTCGCCCGCCGCATTCGCGCGGTGCATGATTTCAGCCAGCACGATGAAGCGAGTGCCCTTGTCGCCGCCAACAAGCGTGTGGCCAATATCCTTGCCAAGCAGGGCGATGAGCGCGCATTGCGGATCGATGCTAGCCTGCTGCAGGAAGCGGCGGAGCAGGAGCTCGCCAAGGCGGTAGAGGCTCGACGTATCGAGACCGCCCCTCTATTTCAAGAAGCGCGCTACACCGAGGCTCTGGACGTACTGACCGGCCTGCGCGTGCCGGTGGATCGCTTCTTCGACGAGGTCATGGTCATGTCGGACGATCCAGGAATAAGAGCTAATCGCCTGGCCTTGTTGGCAAGCTTGCAAAGCCTGTTCCTGGAAGTGGCGGATATTGCCGAACTGCAGTAACGCAGACGATGGACTAACGATGATTATTGGCCGGCGAACTACGTCGGCTTTTTACTACCAGCGTTTTGTTTCACGTGAAACATCCGTCCACACTTCTCTCTTTTTCGGTTACCTGTATGACTATCTATGAACTCTACTGAAAGGTTGATCATCCTTGATCGGGACGGCGTCATCAACCAGGACTCCGATCACTATATAAAGTCTCTCGCGGAATGGATCCCCTACCCTCAGGCCATCAGCGCCATGGGCCGCCTTTCTCAGGCGGGATGGACGCTTTGCGTGGCTACCAATCAATCCGGTATCGCCAGAGGCTATTACGGCGAGGCGGCCTTGAAGCAGATGCATCAGCGCCTGCATGATCTGGTGCATGCTGAAGGGGGCGATATCGCGCATATCGTCTACTGCCCCCACGGGCCCGATGACAACTGCAACTGCCGCAAGCCACTGCCCGGATTGCTGCGTGAGATTCGTGACCGTCTGGGATTGAGCGGCCTCGAAGGCAGTTGGATGGTAGGTGACAGTCTTCGCGACCTGCAGGCGGGAGAACAGATGGGGTGTCACAACGTGCTGGTCAGAACCGGCAAGGGAAGCTATACGGAACAGAAGGGCGAATTACCTGCTGGAGCTGCCGTTTTCGACGATCTGGCCAGCTTCGCTCACTGGCTGCTCAAGACGCATCCATAGCGCTTAATTTAATACATTCAAACGGGCTAAATAAAAAATGCCAGCCGGCAAAAACCGGCTGGCATCGTAATGTGGTTTCTCTCGACAATGCTGAAAGTGTTTCACGTGAAACATCACACGTCCAGATTGGCCACCAGGGCGAATCGCTCGATGAAATCACGCCGTGGCTCCACTTCATCGCCCATCAACGTATTGAACATCTGATCCGCCGCCACCGCATCCTCGATGGAAACTCGCAGCATGCGCCGAGTCTGAGGGTCCATGGTGGTTTCCCATAGCTGATCCGGGTTCATTTCCCCTAGCCCTTTATATCGTTGCGTGGACAGGCCACGCTGCGCCTCCTTCATCAGCCATTCTAAGGCTTCATAAAAGGTGGCTACCGACTGCTGACGCTCGCCGCGTGCGATATATGCGCCTTCTTCCAACAGACCGTCCAGCATCTGGCCGAGCTCGACCATGGCCCGATAGTCCGCGCTGCGGAAGAAATCCACGCCCCAGACGTAATCTGTCGTTACCCCGTGAGCGGTCAAGGCGACGCTGGGCAAGAAAAGCTCGCGCTCAGTGTCTTCCTGCAGTTGGAAGGTATAGCGCGGCCCGCCTTCGTACTCTACCAAGGTGTCCATTTCGGCCTGCAGCTCGTCGATCCAGCGCTGCATGGTCACTCGATCCTTGAGGCTTTCCTCGCCTTCAAGGGCAGCCGCATGGACAATCTTGCGCAACACCAGGTTTGGATAAACCCGTGATAGACGCTCTATGCGGTGCATCACGTCGCGATACTGGTTGACCAGCGATTCGAGTCCTTCACCGCTGATACCCGGAGCGTCCGCGTTGACGTACAGCCGGGCGCCATCCAGCGCGGTGGCGGTGAGGTAATCCACCAGCGCCTGCTCGTCCTTGAGGTAGGTTTCCTGCTTGCCGCGCTTGATCTTGTAGAGCGGCGGCTGGGCGATATAGACATGGCCTCGCTCGATCAGTTGGGACATCTGACGAAAGAAGAAGGTCAGCAGCAGGGTACGGATATGAGAGCCGTCCACGTCCGCGTCGGTCATGATGATGATAGAGTGATAGCGCAGCTTGTCCGGATTGAACTCCTCGCGCCCGATACCACAGCCCAGCGCGGTAATCAGGGTGCCCACTTCCGCGGAGGAAAGCATCTTGTCGAACCGCGCCTTTTCCACGTTGAGAATTTTGCCCTTGAGCGGCAGAATCGCCTGGGTACGCCGATCGCGTCCCTGCTTGGCGCTGCCGCCGGCGGAATCACCCTCGACCAGGTACAGCTCGGAAAGGCTGGGATCCTTTTCCTGACAGTCCGCTAGCTTGCCCGGCAGGCCGGCGATATCCAGAGCGCCCTTGCGCCGGGTCATGTCTCGGGCCTTGCGTGCCGCCTCCCGGGCCCTGGCCGCATCGAGCATCTTGTTGACGATGCTCTTGGCATCCGCGGGTTTCTCGATCAGGTACTCGGAGAAAAGGCGTCCCATTTCCTGCTCCACCGCGGTCTTGACCTCGGAAGACACCAGCTTTTCCTTGGTCTGGGAGGAGAACTTGGGATCCGGCACCTTGACGGAGATGATCGCCGTCAAGCCTTCCCGAGCATCGTCTCCTGAAGTGTTGACCTTGGATTTCTTGAGCAGGCCTTCCGCTTCGATGTAGTGATTCAGACTGCGGGTCAGCGCCGCACGAAATCCCGCCAGATGGGTGCCTCCATCTCGCTGTGGAATATTGTTGGTGTAGCAATGGATGTTTTCCGAGAAGGTGTCGTTCCACTGCATGGCCACTTCCACGCCCACCCCGTCCTCACGCTGGGTGTCGAAATGGAAGACCGGATTGAGCGTAGTCTTGTTGGTATTGAGATGATCGATGAAGGCCTTCAAGCCGCCTTCGAAATGGAAGAGTTCCTCGTCGCCACTGCGCTCGTCGATCAGGCGAATCGCCACTCCGGAATTGAGGAAAGACAGTTCGCGCAGCCGCTTGGCGAGAATATCGTAATGAAATTCGATATTGGCGAAAGTCAGCGTGGAAGGGCGGAAATGCACTCGGGTGCCGCTTTTCTCGGTCTTGCCCACCACGCTAAGCGGTGCTTCCGGCACGCCATGACGATAGATCTGTTCGTGCACCTGACCTGCTCGCCAGATGGTCAGCTTGAGTTCCTCGGACAAGGCGTTGACCACGGAAACCCCGACCCCGTGCAGCCCGCCGGAAACCTTGTAGGAGTTGTCGTCGAACTTGCCGCCGGCGTGGAGCACCGTCATGATGACTTCCGCCGCGGAAACGCCTTCCCCTTCGTGAATATCCGTGGGAATGCCGCGGCCATTGTCGCTGACGGTGATGGATTCGTCCGGATGGATCACCACGCGAATCTCGCTGCAGTGCCCGGCCAAGGCTTCGTCGATGGAATTGTCAACCAGCTCGAACACCATGTGATGAAGTCCCGTGCCGTCATCCGTGTCGCCGATGTACATGCCCGGGCGCTTGCGCACCGCGTCCAGCCCCTTCAGCACCTTGATGCTCGATGAATCGTAAGCCTGTTCGCTCATTGACTACTCCGTATTACTGTTCGTCATATCCGACGTCATTGCGCTCGTACCGGCGCCATGGTGGGCGCTGCCCGCTTCGATTTGCCCTTGTTTCACGTGAAACATCATGACTGGTGTCTCGAGCTGCCATATTCCACCAAGCGCCTGCGGCTCGACGCTGGTCACGAACACCTGACAGTTCATGCGCTCGAGCCACCGACAAAACCGCTTGCGATGCTGGTTGTCGAGCTCGGCGGGCAAATCGTCGATCAAGTACAGACAGGTACGCCCGGTAGTTCGCTCAAGTAGCCGACCCTGAGCAAGCTTCAAGGCGCTGACCACCAGTTTCTGCTGACCTCGAGATAATATTTCGACGGCGGGGCGCCGATGCAGCCGTATGCGGAGATCCGCGCGCTGCGGGCCTTGCTGGGTAAATCCCATTTGCCTGTCGCCGGCGCGTCCCTGCTGAAGTATTTCCACCAGAGGCCGTTCTTTATCCCAACCCCGGGAATAGCGCAGTTCCAGGCCTGGATCGTCGAGCAGCTCGCTCAAGGTTTCCTCGAATACAGGAATGAATGTTTCGAAATAGTCCTCGCGCAGCCGGTCGAGACGTTCGCTCCAGTGGGTGAGTTCCCGATCCCAGATATCCAGTGATCGAAGATCCATTCTACCATGTCTGAGCAGCGCGTTCCGATGTTTCAACGCTTGCCGGACACGCTTCCAGACATCGAAAAATCCGTGTTTCACGTGAAACACACCCCAGTCGAGAAACTCTCGTCGGGCTTTGGGCGTGCCTTCCAGCAGGCGAAAGGTATCCGGGTTGATCAACTGCAGCGGCAAGACTTCCGCAAGGCTCGCGGTGCGGGCGATACGCTCCCCAGCCAGACTCATTTCAAGCTCCTGCGCCTGGCGATCGCGCCGCACGCCCAGAGGGATCGGTGGATCCCCCGCTACGCGCCCATGCAGCGTCAAGCTATCCGCCTCGTAGGCAATGGCATGCTTCAGCCGATGGGTACGAAATGAACGCCCCAGGCCCAGTATATGGATTCCTTCCAGGAGGCTGGTCTTGCCACTGCCGTTGGCGCCCAGAATCAGGTTGATTCCCGGCGAAGGACGTATGTCCAGGGCGGCGAGATTACGCAGCCCCTGCATGACGAGACGATCTAAGGGCACAAGGAGAAGCTAGCGTCAAAGCCGCATTGGCATGATCACGTACATGGCATC
The DNA here is from genome assembly GCF_007954585.1 of Pistricoccus aurantiacus. Lineage (GTDB taxonomy): Bacteria > Pseudomonadota > Gammaproteobacteria > Pseudomonadales > Halomonadaceae > Pistricoccus > Pistricoccus aurantiacus. Next base: position 895,249 of record NZ_CP042382.1, on the reverse strand, counting down.
GCCGCCGCCGGGCTCTTCCATGAGAGCGCTGCTGTTGGGGTCGGCCAGTGTCACCTGTACCTTGTCTTCCCCGAGCACGCCCAGCGCATCGATCAGATAGCCCACATTGAAGCCGATTTCCAGATTGGCGCCGCTGTATTCCACGGCAACGTTTTCTTCGGCTTCTTCCTGCTCCGGGTTGTTGGCCATGACGCGAAGGTTGCCTTCTTCGAGCAGCAGGCGCACGCCACGATACTTTTCGTTGGACAGAATCGAGGTACGCGACAGCACCTGACGCAGTTGAGTGCGTTCGGCGATGAACACCTTGTCGCCACCCCGGGGTATCACCCGCTCGTAGTCCGGAAACTTGCCATCTACCAGCTTGGAGGTAAAGGTGAAGCTGCCGGTGTGGGCACGCAGATGATTGGCGCCCAGGGACAGGGTCACCGGCTCGTCGCTATCGTCCAGCAGACGAACCAGCTCCAGAATGCCCTTGCGCGGCACGATCAGCTTCTGCGCCGGCTCCAGCTCGATGTCCGCCGGGCCGGAACATACCGCCAGGCGATGCCCATCCGTCGCTACCGTGCGCACAAGGTTCGAGCGCAGTTCAAGCAGCATGCCGTTCAGGTAATAACGCACGTCCTGTTGAGCCATGGCGAAAGCGGTGGAATCGATCAGCCGCTTGAGTGTTCCGCGAGGCAGGCTCACCTCCGTATTGCCGGCGCTTTCCTCGATATTGGGGAATTCCGTCGCGGGCAAGGTCGAAAGCGTGAAACGCGAGCGTCCACTGCGCAGTACGGCACGGCCTTCCTCCAGCGCCAGCTGGATTTCCGCCTGTTCCGGCAGGGACTTGCAGATATCCATCAGCTTGCGCGCCGGTACCGTCGTGGCGCCGATCTGCTCGACGCTTGCAGAAGACGTGCGTCCGACTAATTCGACTTCTAGATCGGTGCCGGTCAAGGCGACCTGCTCTTCTTGAACGTCTATCAGCACATTGGCCAGCACCGGCAGGGTCTGACGGCGCTCGACCACCCCAGCAACCAAAGTCAAGGGACGCAACAGGGCTTCACGAGAAATGGAAAATTTCATGGATTCGGCTCTTGCTGAATGGAGGTCATAAGAAAATTGGTACTAGAATACGGATAAGCCAGCAGAAATGGCGTTCAACTGGTCAACAGACGCAGCAGATTCTTGTAGTCCTCGCGGATATCAGCACTTTCTTCCTTCAGCGCCTGAACCTTACGGCAGGCATGCAGCACTGTCGTATGGTCGCGCCCACCGAAGGCATCGCCTATCTCCGGCAGGCTGTGGTTGGTCAATTCCTTGGCCAGGGCCATGGCTACCTGGCGGGGACGCGCCACGGAGCGGGAACGACGTTTGGAAAGCAGATCCGTCAGCTTGATCTTGTAGTATTCCGCCACGGTGCGCTGAATATTGTCGACGCCCACCTGCTTGTCTTGCAGCGCGAGAAGATCCTTGAGGGATTCGCGGATGAAATCCTGGGTGATGGGCTTGCCCATGAAGTGAGAATCCGCGATGACCTTCTTCAGCGCGCCTTCCAGTTCACGCACGTTGGAGCGGATCTTTTGCGCGATGAAGAAAGCCGCATCGTGAGGCAGATCCACCTTGGCCTGATCCGCCTTCTTCATCAGGATCGCCACCCGGGTCTCCAGCTCCGGTGGCTCGATGGCAACCGTCAGACCCCAGCCGAAGCGCGACTTGAGCCGTTCTTCTACTCCATTGATTTCCTTGGGGTATCGATCCGATGTCAGGATCATCTGCTGGCCGCCTTCCAGCAGCGCGTTGAAGGTATGGAAGAACTCTTCCTGAGAGCGCTCCTTGCCGGCAAAGAACTGGATATCGTCGATCAACAGGGCATCCACGCTGCGATAAAAGCGCTTGAAGTCGTTGATCGCGTTGAGCTGCAGCGCCTTGACCATGTCCGCCACGAAGCGCTCGGAGTGCAGATAGACCACGGTGGCGTTTTCTCGGCGGATGGCCAACTGATTTCCCACCGCATGCATCAGGTGGGTCTTGCCTAGACCGACGCCACCGTAGAGAAAAAGTGGATTGTAGGCGCCGCCAGGATTCTCCGAGACCTGCCGAGACGCCGCTCGGGCCAGCTGGTTGGATTTGCCTTCCACGAAGGTCTCGAAGGTGAAGTTGGGGTTCAGCCCGCTCTGATGCTTGAGGCTACCCTCGACCTGCACCTGACGCTCGTTGCTTCCTCGCCGTGCGCTATCGTCACTTTGTGACGCGCTTGCCTGGTCCTCGGCGCGCTCACCCCGAGAACCGATGATGCCCGGAGCGACTGGCGCCTTGGCGCGCTTGGGATTGGCGGATACCGGGTTACCCAGGTCCCGAGGCGAGGGTGCCGGGGCGACCCGCCGACTGCCTACGGACAATACCAGCTTGGGCGGTTTCGCCGGCGCGAGATCGCGAAGCAACTCGTTGATTCTTTTTACGTACTTATCGCTCACCCAGTCCCGCACGAAGCGATTGGGCGCCAGCAGGCAGAGTTCGTTAGATTCACCCTGTTCTGCCTGTAGCGGACGGATCCAGGTATTGAACTGCTGGGAGTTCAGCTCGTCCTGTAGATAGTCCAGACATTGCTTCCAAAGAGCGACGGTCAACGCAGGCTCCACCTGAAATAAAAAATGGCTGCCTAGTGTATCGCTGCGAGCCCAGGTTATCCACACGCGGTATCTGAGCTTGTCGGCTGTGGAAAACTTGTTTCCAGTGACAGAAAGCCTACGGTTCGACTCTCGTAAACACTTACGGCTTGAACCCTGCATCAGTCTCATAAACGTACCAGTTAACGACGGCTATCAAGCTTTTTTCACGGCTTTTCAACAGTTTTTTGTTTTGTGTATGCTATTGATTATTAAATAGTTAACCTATTTATCAACAGAAACTATCCCCAGTATTGATAACAGCAGGTTTGGCTATCCTGACCTCATCGTGCAAAGGATAGATAATGTCAGTACAAGTGGCAGCCAGGTAAAAACCATATATTAGCAAGCAAATTGAATACCTGGCGTTGTTGGCTGGACCGGCAGTTTCGATCAATCCTTGAGCAAATAGACGCGAGAAAAATTGCACCCGAGATAGGAATTCACTAGAATTTCCGGTCTTGAATCGAATACCTTTCGGATTTTGCCGACTGCCATGCGGAAGGCGGGGTAAAATATCCGACCGTCTCTTCCAGCTTTATCAAGCCTAATCAACTATTTGGGAATTAATCGTCATGAAACGCACTTTTCAGCCTAGCGTTATCAAGCGCAAGCGTGTGCACGGATTCCGTGCCCGCATGGCCACCAAGAATGGCCGTGCCGTTCTGGCGCGTCGTCGTGCCAAGGGTCGTAAGCGCCTGAGCGCTTGATTGCGGATCGCGCGTGTCCGACCAGGGATTTCCTTCGTCGCTGCGGCTATTGAATGCCAGAGACTATCGTCGGGTCTTCGATAGGGCGGAATTCAAGGTACATGGCGAAGGGCTGATGGCTCTTGCGATCAGCAACGAATTGGGCCATCCCCGGGTCGGCCTCGTATTCAGCAAGAAGCATGCGCGCCGCGCCGTGGACCGCAACCGATTGAAGCGTCTGGTGCGCGAGTCCATCCGCTTGCGGCAGCGGTGCTTGCCGAGCGTTGATATCGTGGTGCTGGCCAAGCGCGGTGTCACGGAGTTGGATAATGCAACGCTGCATCGTCAGTTACAGAGCATGTGGCAACGCTTGAGGCGTCATAGCCAGAAACGGCTGGCAAGTACGTCTTGATCGAACTGCCAAAGCGATCCCGTTAGCCTGCCCCCGGCAGGCTTTCGCGTGTATTCGCAGCCACAATCCATATTGCTGTCAGTCAGCTCACCCCTTTAACGGGCAGGATTTCCATGGATGTTAAACGACTCCTCCTACTGATCCCGCTGGCGGTACTTGCCTACCTGCTGGTTGTCCAGTGGAATCAGGATTATGGTCAGGCCCCGCCTGAACCGGACGCGCCTTCCATCGTTCGCGACTCGGCTGATCAAAATGGCTCCAGGTCCAGCGGTGCTCCAGACGACGAGACCGGCCTGTCGGTTCCCGGCAATGCGGGAAATGCGACCGCCCCAGGCGGAGATGCCCTGGCCAGCGAAGCGGCGGACTCGCAAGGTCGCAACCTGATCGCCGTCAATACCGACGTGCTGGATCTGCGTATCGATCCCCGGGGGGGCGATGTCGTCTACGCGGCGCTTCCTCAGCACCAGATGAGCAACGACTCGGAACATCCTTTCGTACTGCTTTCCAATAATCAGGCTCGCAGCTACGTGGCAAAATCCGGCCTGCAGCTTGAAGGGCACGAGGGGCGTATCGCTTTCACGCCGGAAAAGACCCGCTACCGGCTGAACAAGGGCGAAGATAGCCTCAGCGTGGATCTGAAGGCGACCGTCAACGGCGTCGATATCATCAAGCGCTTCCTCTTTGAGCGCGACAGCTATGCGGTCGAGGTGAAGTATCTGCTCGCCAATCAAGGCAACCAGCCGGTCACGGCGCGCTTTGTCGGCCAGCTGGCCCGCGATAACAGCCCCGATCCCAGCACCGGTTCAGGGCTTGGCATGCGCTCTTATCTGGGCGCGGCCTTCTCCTCACCGGAGGATCATTACGAAAAGATCAAATTCGACGACATTCAGGAAGGCAAGTTCAACAATCGAGACGTGGAAGGCGGCTGGGTGGCCATCATTCAGCACTATTTCACGTCCGCCTGGGCACCCTCCCAGAATCAGCAGAATCTCTACTATGCCACCACGGACAGCCGTGGCCGCAACGTGGTCGCTTTCGCCGGCCCGATACAGCGCGTGGATGCCGACAGCGATGCCACTCTGACCGCTACCCTGTACCTGGGTCCCAAGGTACAGGAGCAGCTCGAGGCCGTCGCGCCCTATCTGGAGTTGACCGTCGATTTCGGCTGGCTGTGGTTCTTGGCCAACCCCCTGTTCTGGCTGCTGGACAAGATCCATGACCTGATCGGCAACTGGGGCTGGTCCATCGTGGTACTGACCATCGTGGTCAAGCTGGTGCTCTTCCCGCTTTCCGCCAAGGCCTACAAGTCCATGGCGCGCATGCGCAAGCTCGGCCCGGAAATGCAGCGGCTCAAGGAACAGTACGGCGACGATCGTCAGAAGATGTCCCAGGAGATGATGAAGTTCTACCAGAAGGAGAAGATCAATCCTCTGGGGGGCTGTCTGCCGATTCTGATCCAGATGCCGGTATTCATCGCGCTTTACTGGATGCTGCTGGAATCCGTGGAACTGCGCCACGCGCCCTTCATCCTGTGGATCGACGATCTGTCGATGAAGGATCCTTATTTCATTCTGCCGATCCTGATGGGCATCTCGATGTTCGTGCAGCAGTTGCTCAACCCGACGCCCCCGGACCCGACCCAGGCCAAGATCATGAAGATGCTGCCGATCATCTTCACCTTCTTCTTCCTGTGGTTCCCGGCAGGCCTGGTGATCTACTGGATCGTCAACAACACCATCTCGATTCTTCAGCAATGGGTCATCACTCGACATATCGAGAAAGATCCCAGTGTCGGCAAGGGCATGAAAACCCGCTAGCTGGCCGTTATGATTCCGTTGTATCGGACCCATCGAAGATAGGACTCGGACCCTCGCCCAGGCGAGGGTTCGGCGTTTCCTGGAGGCACCATGAGTCTATACACTCAAGATACCATCGCTGCCATCGCCACCCCGCCGGGCCGCGGCGGCGTGGGCATCGTTCGCGTCTCCGGACCGGGCTGCGCGGATATCGCCACTCGCGTGCTGGGCATGTTGCCCAAGCCACGTCAGGCGCTGTATACCCCTTTCCATAGTGACTCTGACACGATCGATGAGGGCATTGCCCTGTATTTTCCGGCGCCGCATTCTTTCACCGGGGAAGACGTGCTGGAGCTTCAGGGTCACGGCGGCCCGGTCATCATGGACCTGCTGCTGGAACGCTGCGTGCAGCTGGGCGCGCGTCTGGCCCGTCCCGGCGAGTTTTCAGAACGCGCCTTCCTCAATGACAAGCTTGACCTGGCCCAGGCAGAAGCTATCGCCGATCTGATCGACGCCAGTTCCAGAGCCGCGGCGGAAAACGCCCTGCATTCCTTGCAAGGGGAGTTCTCCCGGCGGGTACAAGACCTGGTCGAACGGCTGATCGAACTGCGGGTCTACGTGGAGGCGGCCATCGACTTTCCTGAAGAGGAGATCGATTTTCTCGCCGACGGCAAGGTGTCGGAGCGGCTCGCCACCATTCGCCACACTCTCGCCGAGGTCCGTATCAGCGCTGCTCAGGGTGCGCTGATGCGCGAGGGCATGAGCGTGGTGATCGCCGGACGTCCCAACGCGGGCAAGTCGAGCCTGCTCAACGCGCTTACCGAACAGGATACCGCCATTGTCACGGATGTCGCCGGCACTACCCGGGACGTGCTGCGAGAGCATATCCACCTGGACGGCATGCCGCTGCACGTGATCGATACCGCCGGCCTGCGAGATACCCCGGACGCGGTGGAACGGATCGGCGTCGCCCGGGCCTGGGCGGAAATCGAGAAAGCGGACCGGGTATTGTTGCTGATGGACGCTGCCGCCAGCGACGCCACGGATCCCATGCATATCTGGCCGGAATTCGTCGCGCGGCTCCCCGATCCTTCCCGCCTGACCCTGGTACGCAACAAGATCGATACCAGCCATGAAGCGCCGGGCATCGATTTATCCACGGCCACGCCGGTGATCAGGCTTTCCGCCAAGACCGGGGAGGGTGTGGATAACCTGAAGGAACACCTCAAAGCGGTAATGGGCTTCAGCGCCACCACGGAAGGGCGCTTTTCCGCTCGACGGCGCCATCTGGACGCCCTGGATCGCGCCGCTCAGGCGCTGGAAAACGGCGCCGCCCAGCTCGAAGGCGCCAGCGCCGGAGAACTCCTCGCGGAAGACCTCCGCGACGCCCAGCAGGCCCTGGGGGAGATCACCGGGGAATTCAGCGCGGATGACTTGTTGGGCGAGATTTTCGGTAGCTTCTGCATCGGGAAGTGAAACGGCCAAAAAGATCGAGAAGCATCCAGCCAGATAAAAATAAACTACTGTTTTATAAAGAAATAATTTCTATTTCTATGTGGTCTGGTGCTGACAGGACGATGTCAGGGGAACGCCCATGGGGCCAGTGCGTCTAGAATCTGGCCTGCCAGCCGGATACCCCGGCTGGCAAGGAAAACATGGCAGTCACGAGATGTTCTTCAGGCTTGCTCCAGAGGCAGGACGTGGGGCTTAACGCGCTTCACATTCTTGGCTTCTTGTTCATAGGCACGATGACGAACATCCCATAACTCAACCGCGTGCTGAATGTTCAGCCAGAACTCCGGTGTATTTCCCAGAGCCGCTGCCAGCTTGATGGCCATGGGCGCGGTCAAGGTGCCTTTGTCATGAACAATCCGACTGAGGGTATTTCTGTGCACACCCATGGCTTCAGCCAGCTCACTGATTTCAATATTCATCGGCTCCAGGAACTCGGTGACCAGCATTTGGCCCACGGTCACCGGACGACGCTTTGTAGTTCTCATAACTATAACCTCCACTAACCCTTGTACGCGTGCGGGTCCAGGTACGTATCCAGGGCGGTGCTGTCTTCCCAGCGAAAGATCAGGCGATACTGTTTGTTTACCCGGATGGAACACCAGCCCCACAGGTTTCCCTGCAAATGTTCAAACCGGTTACCCGGCGGAATCCTTAAGTCTGACTCCTGCGTCGCGGCATCGAGAATCTGAATCTTCCTGAAAAGGGCACCTTCAATGGTGCTGGGTACTTTCTTATGGCTCTGGTCTTGCTCATAGAAAGCATCCAGCCACGCATCCCTGAACTCAACCGCCATAGTTACCTGATCACTTTTTATTCATTTTATGCACAATACTGTTGTGCGTCAACGGCGTTTAAATGAGAACGAATCTGTTTTGGGGGATGTTACTATAGCTAAGGCTAACATGAAGGGGCTACGAGGCAGCCTCAGCAGCCGGATATTACAATTGAAGCATATGCAGGGTTCCCAGTTTCCCACTTATCCCAGTTTGGAATTGGGTGATCGGGAGCCGGTTCTAAAAAAAAATTACAAATATTTGCACTTTTTTCGCAGCTTCTTGCACTCCGCATGTGCTCCAATATTTTTATAAATTGTTGTTTTTATTTTGGTTGTTAGATTCTGTATCGGAAGTGAAAACACAAGATTGCTTATTCTCCCACCCACCAGTCCGCCCGATGGCTGGCCGCTTCGCCGAGCAGCGGGGCAATCGCCTGCATCGCTCGTGTCACGTCCTCACTCAGTCCCCAGGGCGGGTTGAGCACCAGCATGCCGCTGCCGTACATGCCGTGGCTCGAGTGCTCCGGCGCGGCAAGCGTCAGCTCGCTGCGCCACAGCTTGCGCAGGCCGCTGTCCTTCAACTGCTGCAGCAACTGCCGATGACGTCCCGCCGGAAGCAGCGGGTACCAGATCAGCAGGACGGCGTGGCGCACCTTGCGGGCCGCCTCGATCAGCGTCTCGGCCACCATCGTATAGTCCGTCTTGACCTCGTAGCTGGGATCGATCAGCACGCCTAGCCGGGGCGTCGAGACCGGCAGCATGCGCTGGAGTCCTTGCAGACCATCTTCTCGCAGGCGCTTGATACCCGGCGCGAGAGGTTGTTGCGCCAGGGCTTCGTGTTCCGCCGGGTGCAGTTCGAACAGGCGCAGTCGATCCTGGGCGCGCAGCCGCTTTGCCAGCCACCAGGGCGATCCGGGGTAGGTCTCGAGCCGCCTGCCGGGCTGCGCCTCGTCGAGGGCGGAAAGCCAATCCCGCAGCAGCGGCTGATGTTCCGCCAGGCTTTCCCGGGCTCGCCATAGCGGCGCGATGCCGTGCTGATACTCCTGCAGTTTCTGGGTCTGGGCCGCCGCCAGCGGATACAGGCCGCGTCCGGCATGGGTGTCGACGAAGGTGATCGCCGAGTCCTTGCGCAGCAGAAGGTCGATAGTGGCGAACAGCAGCAGATGCTTGTGCACATCGGCAAAGTTGCCCGCGTGATAGGCGTGTTGATAGGCGAGCATGAGCGATTGTTTCCAAGTCAAAGAAAACCCGTGGGGCTGAATCCCACGGGTCTTAAGATAACACTTGGCTTGCGGAAATTACCGCTGCTGGGTGGGCACCAGGGTGATTTCCACTCGACGATTCTGGGCGCGGCCGGCTTCGGTATCGTTGCTCGCCACCGGCTGATTCTCGCCATAGCCTTGGGTCACGAGACGCCCGCGCTGCACCCCTTGGCGGGCAAGATAGTCACCCACCGAGTTGGCGCGACGCTCGGAAAGGCGCTGATTGTAGCCCGCTTCCCCGGTGCTGTCGGTGTAACCGGCGATATTGACGCGGGTTTCCGGATACTGGTTCAGCACGGTGGCCACGTCGTTGAGGGCGCTGGTGGCATTGCCGGTCAGGTCGCTGGAATCGAAACCGAAGGTCACGCCGCTGGGCATGTTGAGCACGATATTGTCGCCTCGACGATCCACGTCGATGCCGGTGCCCTGCATGCTCTGGCGAAGCTGCGCTTCTTGACGATCCATGTAGGCGCCGATGCCGCCACCGGCGGCGGCACCCACCGCGGCGCCGATCAGGGCCCGATCCCGACGGCTGGTGCTGCCGTCGCCGCTCAGCGCGCCGGCGGCGGCGCCGATGGCGGTGCCGATACCGGCACCGATAGCGGTACGGTTACGGTCGGCTTGTCGATCGGTCTGTCCGGAATAGGGATCGTTGGAGGCGCAGCCGGCCAGTATTAGCGCGGCGGCAAGGGGGTAAGCCAGACGTAGGGTTTTTGTCATAGCGGTATTACTCCTTGTGGGTAAAACGTCTTATCGAGAACTCATGCGAAAGATAACATGCGGAATCGTTTCAGATAACCGCCATTCTTCGAACCTAGCTGTCGGATTGCGCTAGTCGTCATCAATCGTTGCCAGGAGTTCGTTCAAGAACAGCAGTCCTCGCGGAGAGGCCTGCAGACGTTCGCCATCCTCTACCAAAAGCCCTTTTTCTCGCGCCTCTCGTAGACGCGAATCGAGAACGCTACGGGGAAGCCCGGTATTCCGCTCCCATCGTCGTAGAGGAACGCCGTCCACCAGGCGTAGGGCGTTCATGGCGAATTCCAGGGGCAGCTCCCGCGTCTCGACCGCGCGCCGACCGGCGATGAAGCCGCGGAGATCGTGACGCCGGCGCAGATACGCCTCTGGCTGGCGGGTTTTCCAACGCCGCTCGACCATCAGGCGTCCTGCTTTGTCACGATAACTCAGCTTGCCGTGGGCGCCGGCGCCGATGCCAAGATAATCGCCGAACTGCCAGTAGTTGAGATTGTGTCTCGCCCGGCGATGGGGCAGGGCATAGGCGGAAATCTCATAACGCGAGAATCCCGCCTTTTCCAGGCGCCGGTGGCCTGCATCCTGAATGTCCCAGAGCGCGTCTTCCTGGGGCAGTACCGGCGGGTGGGAGTAAAATTCCGTATTGGGCTCCAGAGTCAGCTGATACCAGGAAAGGTGCGTGGGGGCGAGGGCCAGGGCGGTATCGATATCCGCCAGGGCCGAGGCGACAGCCTGGCCGGGCAGGCCATGCATCAGGTCGATATTGAGGTTGTCGAAGCCCGCCGTACGAGCGCTTGTGATGGCCCGCCGGGCGTCCTCGCCGTCGTGGATGCGTCCCAACGCCTTGAGCTGAAGGGTCTGAAAGCTCTGCACCCCCAAGGAGAGCCGATTGATGCCGGCCTGCCGGTAGCCTTCGAAACGGCCTAGCTCCAGGGTGCCGGGATTGGCCTCGAGAGTGATCTCGATATCCTTGGCCAGCGGCAGGCGCGCTCGCAAGGCTTGCAGGAAACCCCGATAGAAATCCGCGGACATCAGGCTCGGCGTACCGCCACCGATGAAAATGCTGACGAGTTCCCGATCTCCCGCGCTGACCAGATCCGCGTCCAGGTCCTTCAGCAGGGCGGCGAGATAGTCCGCCTCCGGGAGCGCCGCCTGGTGACCGACACCGTGGGAATTGAAGTCGCAGTAGGGGCACTTGCGTACGCACCAGGGCACGTGCACGTAGAGCGCCAGGGGAGGAAGATCCGTCATGGGGTCCCAAGCCGCTCCGCCAGCATACGCAGCGCACGACCGCGATGGCTCAGGCGGTTCTTTTCCTTCGGGTCAAGTTCCGCCACGCTCAGCGCCTTCTCGGGTAACCAGAACAGCGGATCGTAGCCAAAGCCTTGGCTACCGCGAGGTTGCGTGAGTATCTCGCCTTCCCAGCAGGCCTGGACGATCAGCGGAACTGAATCTTGTGGGTAACGTAGATAGACCAGCACGCACCAGTAGCGCGCCGTGCGCTTTCCCGAGGGCACCTCGGCCAGCGCTTCGAGGAGCCTGGCGTTGTTGCGCTCATCGCTTTTGGGCTCTCCCGCGTAGCGGGCGGAATGGATACCCGGTGCGCCCTTCAAGGCATCGACTTCGAGACCGGAATCGTCCGCCAGGGCCGGCAGGCCGCTCACTTGGCTTGCATTACGTGCCTTGAGCAGGGCGTTCTCGACGAAGGTCAGGCCGGTTTCATCCACTTCCCTGACGGAGAATTCGCTCTGCGCTTTCACGTCGAACCCCAGCGGCTTCAACAACGCATTGAATTCACTGATCTTGCCGGTGTTTCCACTGGCCAGCACCAGCGTGGTTGGCACTTTCATGAGACCGACGACTCCAAACTCAAAATCGCCATTCTACTGATGAAAACTCCAGGGTGAAATCCGCTTGCGGCTTGCCTCAAGCTTTCTTGAATCTGGATAAATTTACTTTTTAATGAATCGGCTCAAAAAGTTAACCTCTATTAATAAACGAGCGTCTCCTGCCGGCATCTTCCGTACTAGAAGATGGGAGCGTCATGAAGGCTACAGTTTCTATTCAAGCGGTCGATAAGGATGTTCATGGAGGATCGTCAAAAAATTAACGAAAAGTAATTACCTAAATAGTGTATGTATAAATATAAAAACTATTTTTTTAGTATACATTTTTTACTTTTTTGCATGTCAAAAACGAATTCAAATAAATATTTGAAATGTATGAATAAATTCTCGCTATTTTAATTTTTTACTGATTTAACATATTATTCAACTTTTTTTCATTTACTTAACTTTACAAATGAAGCTTAAGCAGCAATGATTAGTCCTATGCTGATAAAACAGCAACGGCTCTAGCCTGTCGCATACTGGCTCAACGGTCTTTACCGTATGAAGAAGCATCAAGGAAAACGCATCCTGCAATGAGATGTCATTTACGTCGAAGGATTGAGGCGAGGGTTTCGCCGACATGACGTCACTGACGATGGGATGCAGCGCATCGCGATGCCTCGACACCGGGTGGGCAAGGTCGTCAACGACAATCGTATTACTTTAAGGAAAACATTATGAGTCAGACGAATGAAATGGTGTTACTGGTGACCGACAGCAATCCCCAGTCGCAGCTATTCGTGGACTATATCCACCGTCAGGTTGCCTGCTCCGTGACCTGCATCTCGCCGGAAGCCAGCATCGACGACATCGAATGCGATAAATTGCTCATCCTTATGGACGCGGGTTACGTCAGCGAGGATGCGATGCAGCAGTGGCATTACCGTTCGACGGAAAGCGATAACATCACCCTGGCCGCGTTCAATCTGCGTGACGAGGATCATGCCACCGAGGTGCTGGCATCCCTGCACCTGCAGGGCATATTCTATCGCAGCGATTCGCTGGAATTGATCTGCAAGGGCATCATCACTCTGCTGCAGGGGGATATCTGGATGTCCCGTTCCCTGATGCGGCGCCTGATCGATTTCTATCGTCGCCAGCAGTTGAATACCTATCGACCGATCTGCGGCCTGACTCAGCGCGAGATCGAGATCATCGGTCTGCTGGGCTCCGGCTCGTCCAATACGGAAATCGCCGACAAGCTGTTCGTCAGCGAACATACGGTGAAATCCCATCTTTACAACATCTTCCGCAAGATCAACGTGCACAATCGCATCCAGGCGATGAACTGGGCCAAGCAGAACCTGGGCCTGCCCATTCCCACCGCCAAGGATGCCAAGCACAGAAGCGCCAGCCGCTAAGCGAGACGTCGACATGTCGGGCCGTCCATCACGACGGCCTCGATGTCATTCGATCCGTACCTGCTGCTGGATCAGATCCACCAGGGTTTCACTGGCATTGGCGGCGGTGGTATCCAGGCGCACCAGATAGCGGCGTTCATCGTCGTCGAAAGCGTCGAACCTGCGTAGCTGCCGCTTCAGTATTTCGAGGCTTGCATCTGGCGATTCGCCGCTGCGCTGGGCGCGCTTCTTGATACGTCGCTCAAGAACGGCGGGATCGGCCTCGAAGCTGACGATGATGACCGCCAGCCCGCGAGCTTCCGCCTGGTGCCTGAATAGATCGCGCTGCTCGCGTTTCAGGCAGGTGGCATCGATACATACCGTCTGGCTCGCCTCCAGCAGAATGCCGCAAAGCTTGGCGAGGCGCTGATAGGTACGTGCCGTCGCTCCCGGCTGATAGAGCGCTTTTCCGGCGCTGGAAGCCTCGTGGGCGAAGCCGTGAAGCCGCTTGCGCTCCACATCCGAGCGCAGGCGTACGCTACCCAGACGCTGCACCATCTCGGCGGTGAAACGGCTCTTGCCGCTGCCTGGAACACCGACTCCGATTACCAGGTAGGGAAACTGGAAGCAGCTGTAGCGCTGGCTCAGATCAAGGTAATGGCGATATTTTGATAACAACGCCTGGCGCTTCTCGGAATCCATCGCCTGGGAATAACCGATTATCGCCGCCCTGGCACGATCCAGCGCGTGATAGAGCTTGTAGAAGCCCAGCACCTTGACAAGCGAATAGTCGCCGGAAAGCTCCAGATAACGGTTGAGCGAATGGTTGGCGAAACTCGTCTTGTTCCGGGATTCCAGATCCATCAACAAAAAAGCCAGATCACAGGCCACGTCGCCTTGGCGCGGCGCGGCACCGGCTTCGTGATCCGCAAAATCCGAGGACTGGCGATATAGCGCCTTCTCGATCGCCCGGCTCCCAAGTCGCTCGCGCAGGAAGCCTTCGCGCCGGCGAGCCGAGAAGCAGTCCTCGAGACGGGCGTGCATCTCGCGCGCCTGCTGCTCGAGCGCCTCGAGCGTCTGGCGATCCTGAAGGTCGTCGAGACACTCATCCAGGCACCCGCGGATCGAAGCGAACGCTTCCTCGAGCGGGTCAAGCATCGCGGCGCCGACTTCTGGTTTCTCCCGGTCGGGCGCGTCTTGAGTGGCGGCCTGCTCGTGGAAATCCACCATCAGCGCGATCAATTCATCGATCGATTCGCGGTAGAGCTCATCTTCGACCTGCAGCACGTTGGCTAGCTGCCGCCGACTGCAGCGGCGCATCTTCACCGCGTATTCGATCGGCGCCGAGGCGTCGTTGATTCGCGGCGAGTCGGGGCTTCCGGAAATCGGCACCACCCCCAGATAACGCTCCGCGTAAAGACGCCGATTGAGTCGTACTTCCCGTTCGCCGAGCCGTCGGCGCTTATCCGGCGTCGAGGCATCGAGAAGACTTCCGTCATTCAGCGATTTCTTGATCTTGTAGGCATGCTCACCGGTCAACAGTAGCCACGAAGCCGAGGTTTCATGGATCTCGATCTTCCCGATCGGATGGTCGTAGCACGTTGCGTCCCGCAACGCCTGGATCAGGGTATCGCTCACGGGCGTTCTCCTAGGCCTTGGACATCCGCGAGAAAGCCGCTTCGGCGCTCTCCAGGGTCGCCTGGATGTCTTCGGGCCGATGCGCGTTGGACATGAAGCCAGCTTCGAACGGCGAGGGCGCGAGATAGACGCCTCTATCGAGCATCGCGTTGAAGAAGGTGCGGAATGCCTGGATATCGCAAGCTGTGGCCTGGGCGAAATTGTCCACTCGGGACTGAGCGGTGAAGAAGACACCGAACATGCCCCCGGCGCGCTGGGTGATCATCGGTACGCCCGCGGCGTCCGCGCGCTCCTGCAAGCCGTCACACAGGGTATCGACCCGCTGGCTCAGGGCATCGTGGAAACCCGGCTCACGTATTTTTCTAAGTAGCGTAACCCCCGCCGCCATGGCCAGCGGATTGCCCGCCAGCGTCCCCGCCTGATAGACCGCGCCCAGAGGGGAAATGTGCTCCATGATCTCGCGCCGGCCGCCAAAAGCGCCCACCGGCATGCCGCCGCCGACGATCTTGCCCAGACAGGTCAGATCCGGCGTGACGCCGTAATGGGCCTGAGCGCCGCCCAACGCGACTCGAAAACCGGTCATCACCTCATCGAAGATCAGCACGCTGCCATGACGATCGCAGGCCTGGCGCAGCGCTTCTAGGAACCCGGGCTGGGGCGGAATACAGTTCATGTTGCCGGCGACGGGCTCGACGATGATGCAGGCTACCTGATCGCCGATTTCCTCGAAGCAGGCTTCCACCGCGTCGATATCGTTGTGAGGGAGGGTAACGGTATGTTCCGCCAGGGAAGCGGGCACCCCGGGAGAGCTGGGCTCGCCGTGGGTCAGGGCGCCGGAGCCGGCCTTGACCAGCAGGGAATCGGAATGCCCGTGGTAGTTGCCCTCGAACTTGACGATCTTGTCGCGACCGGTATACCCCCGGGCCAGGCGAATCGCCGACATCGTCGCCTCGGTGCCGGAGTTGACCATGCGCACCATGTCCATGCTCGGCATGATCTCGCAGATCAGATCCGCCATGGTGGTTTCGATGGCGGTGGGCGTACCGAAGGAAAGACCGTCATCGAGTCGCTCGCGCACCGCCGCCAGCACGTCCGGATCCGCATGGCCAGTGATCATGGGGCCCCAGGAACCGATGTAATCGATATAACGTTTGCCTTCCACATCGTACAGATAGGCGCCCTGGGCACGCTGGATGAATACCGGCGGCCGTTCGAGTCCCTTGAAGGCACGTACCGGAGAGTTCACCCCGCCGGGAATATGCCGGCAAGCCTGTTCGAAAAGTTGAGCGGATGTGGTCACGGGCAACCTCCTTTTTCGGATTCGTTGATGATCTTGCTAGGCGGAGCTTGGAACCCTGTCGCCAAGCTTGTGGATAACCGGATGAATAATGCGAATAACCTGTCGGTTACCTCTTGTGGATAACTTGAATGTCTTATTGCTTCTGTTGATAGCGCCATCCACGCTCGAATCACCGCGCTATTATTTATTCTCGCCATGTCGCAACGTCATCACATTGCCACAAACGTCGCGGTAATGCTTGGCCTTCACCGGGCTTCCAGCCTTCACGCAAGGCTTGCCAGGTAAAACGCTGGGCCTGTTCGCAGGCGTTGATCAGGCTTTCACCGGCGGCCAGCCGCGCGGCGATAGCCGCCGCCAGGGTGCAGCCGGAACCGTGAAAGCTACCCGCCAGCCGGGGCCACTGCCACTGGCGGCCGCTGTCCGGGGTATGCAGGGTATGCACGACCTTGTCCCGAGCGCTTTCCGGGAGCGGGTCGTCGGTGCCGGTCACCAGTACCGCCTGGCATCCCAGCCGCAACAGGGCGACGGCACGGTCCGTGTCGCTATCATTGGACCCGGCGCCGAGACGCCTGAGTTCCAGACGGTTGGGCGTCAGGATATCCACCAGCGGCAGCAGCCGTTCGCGAAAGACATCGATGAGTTGCTGAGTGGACAGCTCTCGCCCGCCTCCCGCCTTGAGCACCGGGTCCACCACCAGCGGAATACCGGGATGGGCCTTGACGATATCCACTACCGCATCGAGAGCGTCCAGGCTCGCCACCAGACCCACCTTGATGGCGGCGATCTCGAACTCCCCGAGGGCTTGCGCCATGGCACGCATGTCGTCGCCGGAACAAGGCATGACCGCCAAGACGTCGCGGCTGTCTTGCACCGTCAGGGCGGTGGGGACGGTCAGCGGCCAGGCGCCGCAGGCGCCGATGGCTTCCGCGTCTGCCACCAGCCCGGCGCCACTGCTCGGATCGTGTCCCGAAAGCACCAGCACCGCCGGTAGCCGTCGCAGTCTGTGCAAGGATTTCTCCATTGGAAGGGGCCGTCAAAAAGGCTTGAATATGGCGAGAAACACCACGGCCAACAGCACCAGCACCGGCGCCTCGTTGAACCAGCGAAAGAACACCTGGGTCTTTTGACAGCGCTGGGCCGCAAGCTGCTTAAGATATCTGAGACACAGATAGTGATAGCCGATCAACAGGACCACCAGCACCAGCTTGATATGCAACCAGCCTTGGCCCAGATAGCTCGGCACCAGGACCAGCAGGCCGACGCCGAACACGACCACCGCGATCATCGAAGGCGTCATGATGCCACGATACAGCTTGCGCTCCATGACCAGAAAATAGTCGATCGCCTGAGTATCGCCCTTGTCCCGGGCCATGGCGTGATAGACGAACAGGCGCGGCAGATAGAACAGCGCCGCGAACCAGGTCACCACCGCGACCAGATGTAATGCCTTGAGTCCTAGATACATGGTACTCCCTTGGTTTCAGCCACGCATTCCGGCGTTTTCGCTAACGTATTCAGCCTTTTGGAGACGTCGATTTCAGTCCTTCTGACGTCGATTCTAGCTTTTGTAACGATAATAGTTCTCGATGGCCTCCCGGGTGATGATACCGAAAATTCGCTGCTCCGGCGGACCGAAAGAGGCCTCGACGAAGAGGGCATCCAGAGTTGCCTCTTCTAGCCTATTCAACGCCTCGCCTAGGGTGGCGCGAATTGGAATCGCCGCTACGTCAAGTCGCTGACCCGGTATGTCGAGCAGATCGATTTCTTCCTCCGCCGCTAGTTCCTCGTCGAACAGTACCTTAACTAGATCCGCCCCTTTGAGGGCCAAGGTCGGCTTGTCGTCCGAGGAGCGCAAAATGACGATCCATATCGGTTCGCCTTCCAGTAGTTTCTTGGCCTCCTCACGCCGAATTCGACGGTACGTCGCCTTGATATTGCGTTCCATGACCGCCTGCACCGATACTCGGGCGAGCGCGCGCTGCAGGCTATGCTGTACCTGGTTGAGATGCTGCCCCGCCACGGTAATGAAGAAACCCTGGCAACGACACAGCTGGCGAGCGGTAAGCCCGGCCACTACCACGGACAGCATGCCCGGCATGATGATATTGGGATTGTGGGTCAATTCGAGCAACGCCATCAGGGCGGCCAGCGGCGCCTGCAGCACGGCTCCCATCATCGCCGCCATGCCCAGCATGGTATAAAGTTCCGGGCTCGAGGCGGTCTCCGGCATCAGGACCATCCCCAGCAGCCCGCACAGAGTGCCCGCGGCCCCACCAATCACCAGAATTGGACCGATGATGCTTACCGGAATGCCCATCGCCACCGTCCCCGCGGTCAGTACCAGCTTGCCGATGACCACCGCCGCCAGCACATCTACGGCCACCTGGTCGGTCAGGGTCTGCCCCAGGATGTCGTAGCCCATGCCTTGAACCTGGGGATACCACCAGGCAGTAATGCCGACGCTCGCCGCCACGATCAGGTAGCGCCACCAGACGGGGATGACCTTGAGATGCGGACCCAGCTTGCCGATACGCACGAAAAGCCCCGCCAGCAGGCCGATCAACAGCGCACTGACGACGATCCAGGGAATGTCCATCAAGGATTTCAGGTTGAGACCGGGAATCGGAAACGCAGGCTCCGAACCATAGACCAGTTGCGCGACCAGTGCGCTCAGGCTGGAAGCGAGGATTACCGGCATGAAACCGGTGATGGTGTATTCCATCATCACCACTTCCATGGCAAAGATTACCCCGGCGATAGGCGTGTTGAAGGAGGCGGCGATCCCCGCCGCGACGCCGCAGGCGGCCAGTACCCGCAGACTATTGTGCGGCAGTTTCAGACGCTCGCCCACCCCGCTCGCCGCCGCCGCACCAAGATGAATTGCCGGTCCTTCCCGGCCTGCGGACAATCCTCCCAGCACGGAAACGAGACCAACCCACCACTGGGTCAACCAGTTGCGCAGGGGGAAGCGGCCCTGATGATAGGAAAGGCGCTCGATGACATGGGCAACGCCGATGGAGCGTCCCGTCGGCGGCTGTCGCCACATCCATAGCCCGATCAGGCCCACCGCCAACAGCGGCAGCAGCGAACGAGCCAGAGGAGGCAGTTGCTCGAAGGCCTCGGGACTGCCGCCGGGCAGGAACGCCATGGCTCCCAGCGACATCAACTGTCTGAATGCCACCATCAGGCCGCCGGTGATCAGACCTGCTAGAGCCCCCAGCAGACAAAGCTGAGGCAGGGCATCCACGCCAGCCAGTTGGCGTCGAAAAGCATCCAGACTCGACGAAGTGAAACGAAGACGTGGCACAATAAGCCTATCCTGGCAGGTAGAAACGAAGGCATCGGCATAAACGCCGCCGTTACCTATGTACCATACTGGTTGCATCACGTCAGGATTGCGCCTTGTCGCAAGGAAGGCGCAACCGACTGATCAAACGACCGGCTTTCAAGCGAAGGAGACTATCGTGATCAAGGTAGGAATCGTCGGCGGCACCGGCTATACCGGTGTCGAATTATTGCGTTTGCTGGCGCAGCATTCAGAGGTCGAGGTGGATGTCATCACCTCGCGTTCCGAGGCGGGTATGCGGGTCGACGAGCTTTATCCCAATCTGCGTGGTCACTACCCGGGGCTGGCCTACTCGGAACCGGACGCCCGACGGCTGGGAAACTGCGACGCGGTCTTCTTTGCCACGCCCCACGGCGTGGCCCACGCCCTGGCCGGCGAGCTTCTCGAACAGGGCACCCGAGTCATCGATCTCTCCGCGGACTTTCGGCTGCAGGATGCGGATGAGTGGGCGAACTGGTACGGCCAGCCCCACGGCGCGACGGAACTGCTGACCCAGGCGGTCTACGGCCTGCCCGAGATCAATCGAGACGCGATTCGCCAGGCGAGGCTGATCGCCGTGCCTGGCTGCTACCCTACCGCGGTACAGCTGGGATTCATTCCCTTGCTGGAACAGGGTCTGCTCGACACCAAACGGCTGATCGCCGATTGCAAGAGCGGCGTGACCGGCGCCGGCCGCGGGGCCAAGGTCAGCTTCCTGCTGGCAGAGGCCAGTGAGTCCATGAAGGCCTATGGCGCCAGCGGCCATCGTCATCTACCAGAGATCCGCCAGGGCCTCGACCGGGCCGCGGGAAGCGACGTCGGCCTGACCTTCGTGCCGCATCTGACACCGATGATTCGTGGCATTCACGCCACCCTCTACGGTCACCTGACCCGAGAACCCGAGGATCTCCAGGCCCTGTTCGAAGCACGCTATCGAGACGAACCGGCGGTGGACGTGATGCCGCCGGGCAGTCATCCGGAAACCCGCAGCGTCAGGGGCACCGATATCTGCCGACTGGCGGTACATCGTCCGGGCGACGGCGATACGGTGGTGGTGCTGGCGGTCATCGACAACTTGGTCAAGGGAGCGTCCGGACAGGCAATTCAGAACCTGAATCTGATGTTCGGCTTCGATGAAATGCTCGGCTTGGGCGCCGCGGCATTGATGCCATGATATATCTCCCTGGCAAAAGTTGACCCTTTTGCTGGGGATTAGGGATAATTGACCTATTCGCCATCGTCCGTGGCTATCACTTGTCAAATCATGGGAGCTCGCACATGAGCGTTGCACAGTCTTTCGAACCGGGTTCCTTCAAGCCGTTGCAGCTTTCCGACGGCGCCAAGCGTCGCCTACGCGCCCTGATCGCGGAAGAAGGCAATCAGGATCTCAAGCTGCGCGTCTTCGTCACCGGCGGCGGCTGCTCCGGCTTCCAGTACGGGTTCGATTTTGCCGATACCGCCTCGGATGAGGATACCCTGATCGAATTCGAGGATGTGGCCATGCTGGTGGATCCGCTTTCCTACCAGTATCTGG
Source organism: Pistricoccus aurantiacus (assembly GCF_007954585.1). Lineage (GTDB taxonomy): Bacteria > Pseudomonadota > Gammaproteobacteria > Pseudomonadales > Halomonadaceae > Pistricoccus > Pistricoccus aurantiacus. The sequence continues at coordinate 874,373 of NZ_CP042382.1, read as the reverse complement.
TCGGTTCCACCGTGGATTTCGAGGAAGGCCTGGCCGGGGCGCGCTTCGTGATCAACAATCCCAACGCCACCAGTACCTGCGGATGCGGCGCTTCCTTTATGGTGTGATTCCGTCGCCGCAGATAACAAGGCATTTCCTGCCACCGTAACTCTTGTCGCACATTTACACTCCGTTAATTGCGTTGGCTGTACGTTATCTGGATGATTTTCCCGCCCTTGACCCTCTTTCGCGAAGTCGTCATGGTAAATTGGTAATCGATAAGAAACTCACGATGAAAAACAATCGTTTCTATGGGGAATTACCATGCGATCACTTGTTCTGCGTTCTTCCACGCTATTCGCTGCTCTCGCCCTGAGCGCCGGTTTGACCACCACCGCCAGCGCCGAAACCCTGCGGGTTGTCACCGATCCAAGCTTCGTGCCTTTCGAGATGATGGATCAGGAAAGCGGCGAAATGATCGGTTTCGACATGGACATCATCCGTGAGGTCGCCGAGCGCGCCGGCTTCGATATCGAGATCCAGACCATGGATTTCAATGGCATCATTCCCGCGGTACAGACCGGCAATGTGGATATTGCCATTGCGGGCATCACCATCACCGACGAACGCGATGAAGTGGTGGATTTCTCCGATCCTTACTATGACTCCGGTCTGCGTATCCTGGTCGGCGCCAATAACGACGATATCACCTCCTTCGACGATCTCGAAGGCAAGCGCATCGGTACCAAGATCGGCTCCACCAGCTATGACTACCTGCAGGAAAACCTGGGCGACAGCGCGAATATCACGCCTTATCCAGGCAGTGCCGACATGTACATCGCCTTGCTGGGCGGCAGTGTCGACGCGGTCTTCTACGACGCCCCCAACGTCGGCTATTTCTCCACCACCCGGGGCGAAGGCCGCGCCAAGGTGGTAGGCCCCTTATATGAAGGCCAGCAATACGGCATCGTCTTTCCCCAAGGCAGCCAGTGGGTCGAACCGGTCAACGAGGCCTTGACCGCCATGCAGGAAGATGGCACCTACGATGAAATCCACACCAAGTGGTTCGGTGAAAGCGAAGAAAAATAAGGTCATCGACGTTCTTTAACGAAATTGGCGGAGCCCGCGGGCTCCGCCGCGTCTACCGCTCTCACTTAACGTCTCGCCAGGGGAGATTCCTGCTTGGAAGCCACGTTCCAATTCGACTGGCAAGCCGCCATCGACTCCATTCCCTACCTGTTGAAGGGCATTCCCTATACGCTACTGATTTCCTTCAGCGGTCTTGCCATCGGCTTCGTCATCGGCATTCTCTTCGGCCTGATGCGTGTCAGCCGTATGATCTGGCTGCGAATTCCCGCCGTCGTCTATATCGAGGTATTTCGCGGTACGCCGGTGCTGGTGCAGGTATTGTTCATCTTCTATGGTCTGCCGCAGATTCTCGGCGGACCGATCAACGCCCTGGTGGCGGGTATCGCCGCCATTGCCGTCAATTCCGGCGCCTATATCTCGGAAATCGTACGAGGTGGCGTGCAGTCCATCGAGCGCGGCCAGCGGGAGGCCAGCCTGTCTCTGGGGCTTTCTCGACTGCAGGCCTTCCGCTACATCATCTGGCCTCAGGCGCTGCGCCGCATGATTCCCGCCCTGGGCAATCAGGGCATCATCAGCATCAAGGATACTTCGCTGTTCTCGGTGATCGGGGTCGGCGAACTGGTGCGCCAGGGTCAGATCTATATCGCCACCACCTTCAGCGCACTCGAGGTCTATTTCATGGTGGCACTGTTGTATCTGGCGATTACTCTCAGTCTATCCCTGGCACTGCGTCTACTCGAGCGCCGAGGCCTGGTTGGCCAGTAATTGAAGGAAAGCGGGCCGAACAGTAAAGGAAATCATCCTTATGCAAGCATCCTCAACTTCGAGCGATCCTTCTATCGAAAGCGATTCACCTATCGTGCGCCTTGAAAGCGTCGACAAGTATTTCGGCGCCCTGCATGTGCTGCAGAATATCGACCTGGAGGTCATGCCCGGGGAAGTCGTGGTGGTGATCGGCGCCAGCGGTTCCGGCAAGTCGACGCTGATTCGCTGCATCAACGGCCTCGAGGAATTCCAGCAGGGCAAGATCGAAGTGGACGGCAAGGCGCTGTTACCCAAGGGCAAGAGCGGCAAGTCCCTCAAGGCCATTCGCACCGAAGTCGGCATGGTATTTCAGCAGTTCAATCTCTTTCCTCATCTCAGTGTACGAGATAACGTCACCTTGGCGCCGATCAAGGTTCGCGGCGCAAGCCGCCAACAAGCCACGGAAAACGCCGAACGCCTGCTCGAGCGAGTGGGTATCGCCAATCAGGCGGACAAGTATCCTACCCAGCTCTCCGGCGGCCAGCAGCAGCGTGTCGCCCTGGCACGAGCCTTGGCCATGGAACCCCGCTTGATGCTGTTCGACGAGCCGACTTCCGCCCTGGACCCGGAAATGATCGGCGAGGTGCTGGACGCCATGCGAGAACTGGCCAAGGACGGCATGACCATGATCGTCGTCACCCATGAAATGGGCTTTGCCCGGGAAGTCGCTGATCGGGTGATCTATATCCATGAGGGCCGTATCGTCGAGCAGGGACCGCCGGAAAAGGTGTTCGACGCTCCGGAGAATGAGCGGACTCAAAGTTTCCTCGCCCGAGTGCTCAAACACTGACATCTTGAATTTTCCTCTCCCGAAGGCCTGTCGATTTCATCGACAGGCCTTTTTTTCGGCTGTGGATAAGATAATTCCCAATGTCTCGCCAATCCGGCGCAAGCCCTCGGCATCAGGGAGGTTCGATACGTTGCGAGGTCATGTTGACGATCGGGCAGACAAGCCCGGTAGTCGTCGGTGGATAAACGGTGGTCAAATGCACCTGTGGATAACTCGCCTTTTCGTCCACATCCCGAACACAGTCTGTGCGCAGCGTGCACGCGGCTTTTCCGCAGAAAAGTCTACATGCCAATAGATTGATCAATAACACATTTAATCGGTTTTCCACAAAAAGTATCCACACCAGTAGTTACAACCACAACAGAACTTCTTCTTTATATACATTATTTTTATTTATTATCTGGAAACACCCGATGAAGGAAAAACGCATGTGGAAAACCCTGACGATTACCCACAGGAGGTTTATACTGTCGCCGCTTTGATTTCCGTCTTGTCTCGGCAAACGTGCTGTTATCACATTTGCTCGCTCATCTTTTTCGGCGCTTGCGCCTTCGAGGTATCACGTGAATTATCCCGACCGCTTTGACGTCATCGTCATCGGCGGTGGCCATGCAGGGACAGAAGCCGCCCTGGCCTCCGCCCGCATGGGTTGTAAAACCCTGTTGCTCACTCACAACATCGAGACCCTGGGACAGATGTCCTGCAATCCCGCCATCGGCGGCATCGGCAAGAGTCATCTGGTCAAGGAAATCGATGCCCTGGGGGGCGCCATGGGTCTGGCCACGGACCTGGCCGGCATCCAGTTTCGCGTGCTCAATGCCCGCAAGGGTCCGGCGGTACGCGCCACCCGTGCTCAGGCGGATCGGGTGCGCTACAAGGCCGCCATTCGCGGCATGCTGGAAAACCAGCAAAACCTGACCCTCTTCCAGCAGGCCGCCGGCGATCTGATCATCGACAATGATCGGGTAGGCGGGGTCGAAAGCGAGACCGGCATCCGTTTCTTCAGTGAATGCGTGGTGCTGTGCACCGGCACCTTCCTCGGCGGCGTCATCCATATTGGTGAGGACACCAGCCGCGGCGGACGCGCCGGGGACCCGCCTTCCAACGCCTTGGCGGAGCGTCTGCGCGCCCTGCCGTTTCGGGTGGCACGACTCAAGACCGGCACGCCGCCGCGGCTGGATGCCAGAAGCATCGATTTCAGCCGTCTCGAGGAGCAGCCCGGCGATACGCCAACCCCGGTGATGTCCTATCTTGGTTCTCGCGAGATGCATCCGCGCCAGGTGAGCTGTCACATCGCCCATACCAATGCGCGTACCCACGAGATCATCCTGGCCAACCTGCAGCGTTCGCCGATGTATTCCGGCGCCATCGACAGCACCGGGCCGCGCTACTGCCCTTCCGTGGAGGACAAGGTCAATCGCTTTGCCGACAAGCAGAGTCACCAGGTCTTCATCGAGCCGGAAGGCCTGGATACCTCCGAGCTCTATCCCAACGGCATCTCCACCTCGCTGCCCTTCGACGTGCAGATCGCGCTGGTGCGTTCCATCGAGGGGCTGGAAAACGCTCATATCACCCGGCCGGGCTACGCCATCGAATACGATTTCTTCGATCCTCGGGATCTCAAGCACTCTCTGGAAACCCGATTTATTCACAACCTGTTCTTTGCCGGCCAGATCAACGGCACTACCGGCTACGAGGAAGCAGGCGCCCAAGGATTGCTGGCAGGGCTCAACGCGGCGCGACGCGCCCAAGGACTCGACAGCTGGTATCCGCGGCGGGATGAGGCCTATCTCGGCGTGCTGGTGGACGACCTGATCAGCCTGGGAACCCAGGAGCCCTATCGCATGTTCACCTCCCGGGCGGAATATCGCCTGCTGCTGCGAGAAGACAACGCGGATCTGCGCCTGACGGCGGTCGGCCGCGACCTGGGACTGGTGGACGAGCCGCGCTGGCAGGCCTTCGAGACCAAGCGCGAGGCGATCGAGCAGGAAACCGCCCGGCTCAAGGCCAGCTGGGTCCAGCCGGGAAGCCCACAGGCGGAGCGGCTTGTGGAGAAGATCCAGAGTCCCCTTACCCGGGAATACAACCTGCTGGATCTGCTGCGCCGTCCGGAACTCGACTACGCGGACGTGGCGGATCTGGTGGGCGAGACAAGCGCCGATCCCACCGTGGCGGAGCAAGTGCAGATCCAGGCCAAGTACCAGGGCTATATCGCGCGTCAGCAAGACGAGATCGACAAGCTCAAGCGTCACGAGGCCACCCGGCTGCCGACTAGCCTGGATTACGAGCGGATCGAAGGACTCTCCCACGAGATTCGCCAGAAGCTCACGGCCGCGCGCCCCGCCACCCTGGCCCAGGCCGGACGGATTTCCGGCGTCACCCCGGCGGCGGTGTCGATCCTGCTCATCCACCTGAAGAAAAAACAGCTGATCGCACCGGCGGCAGCGGACAACTCATGACCGGGATGCGGGATGCAAGCCATTTCCGGCGTCTCGAGCGCGGACTCTCGGCGCTGAATATCGCCACCAGCGAGGATCAGCGCCAGCGCCTTGGTGAATTGCTTGCCCTGTTGCACAAGTGGAACCGCGCCTATAACCTCACCGCGATACGTTCGCTCGATGACATGGTGACCAAGCATCTGCTGGACAGTGCCGCGGTACTGCCGGCGATCAAGGGGCCGCGCCTGCTGGACGTTGGGGCCGGACCGGGCCTGCCGGGGCTGGTGCTGGCGATTCTTGCACCAGCGCTAGAAGTGACGCTGCTCGACAGCAACGGCAAGAAGGTGCGCTTTCAGCGCCAGGCGGTGGTCGAGCTGGGGCTGGACAACGTGACCCCGGTACAGGCCAGAATCGAGGATTGCCCTGGCAAGGCGCTCGAGCCGCAAGGCTTCGATCAGATCATTTCCCGCGCCTTTGCCAGTCTTGCGGATTTCGTCACCCTGAGCGCGCCCCTGCTGGCACCCAAGGGCCAGTGGCTCGCGATGAAGGGGCGTCTCGTCGAGGAAGAGCTGGCGGGATTGCCGCCAGGCGTCGAACTCGTCGAGCAGCGCGTCTTGAGAATTCCCGAGGAAGTCGGGCAGCGCCATCTGTTGATCCTCGAGCATTAATCGAATCTTTGGCTGCCCGCAAGCCGGGTATCAGGTCCAGTAAGGAAGTCGTTCGTGACCAAGATCATCGCTCTGACCAATCAGAAAGGCGGCGTGGGCAAGACCACCACCGCCGTCAATCTCGCCGCGAGCCTGGCGGCGCTGGATCGCCGGGTCCTGCTGGTGGATCTCGACCCCCAGGGGCACGCCACCATGGGCGGGGGTATAGACAAGCACAGCCTCGAGGCCAGCGTGCTGGACGTGCTGCTGGGAGAAAAGGACGTGCGTCAGGTGATCCTCGACTGTCCGGAGGCCGGCTTCGCGCTGCTGCCCAGCAACGGCGATCTCACCGCCGCGGAAGTGGCGCTGCTGGATCGGGACGAAGGGCGCGAGCGCTGCTTGCTGGAGGCCTTCGATACCCTGAGAGGGGATTACGACGTGATCCTGATCGACTGCCCGCCGTCCCTCAACATGCTCACCCTCAACGCCCTGACCGCCGCCCACGGGGTGCTGATCCCCTTGCAGTGCGAGTTCTATGCGCTGGAAGGCCTGTCGGCGCTCTTGGACACGGTGGATCAGATTCGCGATAGCGTGAATCCCAATCTGGCTATTTACGGTATCGTGCGCACCATGTTCGACGGGCGCAACAGCCTGACCCGGGACGTCAGCAAACAGCTTTTCGACTATTTCGGCGATATGCTGCTCAAGACCACCATTCCGCGTAACGTGCGGGTGGCGGAAGCGCCGAGCCACGGCTTGCCGGTAACCAAGTACGCGCGTCTGTCCCGAGGCAGCCAAGCGCATCGGGTGCTGGCCAAGGAACTGATTCGTCGGCTGGCGCTATGATCGTCAAACGCTGGACAGAACGATCGTTTGAAAGCGCGACTACCATTCGGGGGACAGGAGATGACGCGTAAGCGAGCCTTGGGGCGCGGTCTGGATGCGCTGATCGGCGCCGGTGGCCGGCATCGTGACGTGCTGGAAAGCCCGCTGCTGGAAAGCGGCGAGACATTGGAAGCCGGTCTGGAGGAGTCGCCCTCGGCGGAGCGTCTCGAACGCTTGCCGCTGAGCCAGCTGAGCCGCGGAAAGTATCAGCCTCGGCGAGACATCCAGCCGGAAGCGCTGGAGGAACTCGCGGATTCGATTCGCGCCCAGGGGGTGATGCAGCCCATCGTGGTGCGTCCGGTGGGGGAGGCGCGCTACGAGATCATCGCCGGCGAGCGGCGTTGGCGGGCCGCCCAGCTCGCGGAGCTTGACGTCATTCCCGCGGTGATACGCGAGGTCAGCGATCAGGTCGCCCTGGCCCTGGCGCTGATCGAGAACATCCAGCGGGAGAATCTCAATCCCGTGGAAGAGGCCGCCGCCCTCAAGCGTCTGCTCGATGAATTCTCCCTGACCCAGCAGCAGGTAGCGGATACGGTGGGTCGCTCCCGCGCCCAAGTGGCGAATCTGCTGCGCCTGCTCAGCCTGGACCCGGAAGTGCAGACTCTGCTGGAGCGCGGGGATCTGGACATGGGCCACGCTCGGGCGCTACTCGGATTGAGCGGTGCCAAGCAGCGCAAGGCTGCCCGGGAGGTGGTCGACAAGGACCTCACGGTACGCGCCACGGAAGCCCTGGTGAAGCGCCTGGCCAGCAAGACGCCGGCGAAGCCAGCGCCTGCTTCGCCGAGCGGCGACGTGCTGCGTCTGGAAAACCAACTGGGAGAACTGCTGGGGGCGCCGGTCAAGATTCAGCACGGGCGCGGCGGCAGGGGACGTCTGACCATCCGCTACACCAGCCTCGACGAACTTGACGGTATTCTGGCGCATATCCGCTAGGCCCGATAGATTATCAGGCTAATTAAAATGCCGAAAAATCTGCTCTTTTGGTCGTAAGCTGGTGCGATATCTCGTGAAATGATCGGTTGTCTGTTGAAGCCTGTCCGGGGCTTCCTTATAATCCCCGCCGAACCCGATTGGCTCGGATCATCCGCCACGATTGCTCTTGACCATTGGTGCTTGAAATCAGCAAGGCGCATTCACGAGCCACTCAGCCGAGACGCCAAGGACGCATGGAAAAGCCAAGACCCGCCAAGCTCAAGCGTCCACGCATTCTGGGATTGGTGCTCGCGCAGTTATCGGTCGTGGGGATAGCCGCCGTGATCGGCCAACTGGCGGCAGGGCAGGGCGCGGCGCTATCCGCATTGCTGGGCGGGCTGGTGGCCTGGTTACCCAGCAGCTACTTCGCCTGGCGCACGTTTCGTTTTCAGGGAGCCCGCTATACCCGGGAAATCGTCAAGAGTTTCTACCGAGCCGAGGCCGGTAAGTTTGGTTTGACGGTGGCATTGTTCACGCTGGTGTTCGTCACAGTGCCTCCTTCAAATCCCGCTTTCTTCTTTGGCGCTTATGTGGCAACGCTGTTCGCGAACTGGCTGAGTCCCTGGCTGTTGCAGCGACCGTTGCACACCTGAAATCGAGGCATAGCATGGCTGCAGGCAATAATCTGACGTCCACGGAGTATATTCAGCACCACTTGCAAAGCCTGACCTTCGGATTGCATCCGGATCGTGGCTGGACTATCGCTCATTCCGCGGACGAAGCGGCGGAAATGGGCTTCTGGGCATTGCATCTGGATACCATAGGTTGGTCCATCGCCCTGGGTCTGCTGTTCATCTGGCTGTTCCGCAAGGCGGCCAAGGCGGCGACCACCGGCGTACCCGGCGGGCTGCAGAACTTTGTCGAATTGATGGTGGAGTTCGTCGACAACTCGGTGAAGGAAACCTTCCACGGCAAGAGTTCGTTGATCGCACCGCTGTCGCTGACCATCTTCTGCTGGGTCTTCCTGATGAACCTGATGGATCTCATCCCCGTCGACTTCCTGCCGATGATCGCGCAGAAGATCGGCGTGATGTTCGGCGCGGATCCGGCGCATGTCTACTTCAAGATCGTACCCACCACGGACGTCAACGCCACTCTGGGAATGGCGCTCTCCGTGTTCGGCCTGATCATCTTCTACACCATCAAGGAAAAGGGCGTCGGCGGCCTGATCGGCGACCTGACCCTGCATCCCTTCAGTTCCTCCAACAGGGTGATCCAGACGCTGTTCATACCGGTCAACTTCCTGCTGGAAGCGGTGACCCTGCTGGCCAAGCCCATCTCGCTCGCCCTGCGTCTTTTCGGCAACATGTATGCCGGCGAGTTGATCTTCATCCTGATCGCGATGGTCGGTCTCTGGCAACTGCCGCTTCACTTCCCCTGGGCGGTGTTCCACGTGCTGATCATCACCCTGCAAGCCTTCATTTTCATGATGCTGACCATCGTCTATCTGAGCATGGCGGTGGAAAAGCACTAAGCGCTTTACCTCAAACCCTTAACCCTAAACCACTCGTCTGAAAACTGGAGTTCATCATGGAAGCACAAATCCTGGGTATGACCGCTATCGCCGTATCCCTGCTGATCGGTCTGGGTGCCCTCGGCACCGCCATCGGTTTCGGTATTCTCGGTGGCAAGTTCCTGGAAGGCGCCGCGCGTCAGCCGGAAATGATTCCGATGCTGCAGGTAAAAATGTTCATCGTCGCCGGCCTGCTGGACGCCGTCTCCATGATCGGTGTCGGTATCGCGCTGTTCTTCACCTTCGCCAACCCGTTTGTCGGTTGATTCGCGACGCGCTCGATGAGCCGTCGTGGTGACCCCAAACTTGTGACGCGAGAGGTGCTGGCATGAATTTGAATCTTACGTTGATTGGCCAGGCCATCGCCTTCGCGTTCTTCGTCTGGTTCTGCATGAAGTATATATGGCCGCCGGTCATACAAGCCCTGCAGGAACGCCAGAAGAAGATCGCCGATGGCCTGGATGCCGCCAGCCGTGCGACCCGTGATCTCGAAAAGACCCAGAACCAGGTCGACGAGCAGCTTCGGGAAAGCAAGGCCCAGGCGAGTGAAATACTGGAGCAGGCGCAGAAACGCTCCAACCAGATGATCGAGGAAGCGCGGGATCAGGCGCGTCAGGAAGGCGAGCGAATGATCGCCTCCGCCAAGTCCGAGATCGATCAGGAAGTCAATCGCGCCAAGGAAGAGTTGCGTAGCCAGGTAGCGCGGCTCGCCATCATCGGTGCCGAGCGTATTCTGGAATCGTCCATCGACGAGAAGCAGCACGCGAAACTCGTCGACAAACTCGCCAAAGAGCTGTGAGGAGGTGATCCATGGCGGAAACGTCTACCGCCGCGCGTCCTTACGCCAAGGCAGCGTTTGAATTCGCCCGCGACCACAAGGCGCTGAAGGATTGGGCGACCATGCTCGATACCCTGGCGCGGGTCGTCGACAATGATGACATGCGAGCCCGGGTACTCGGCAATCCGCGTCTGAGCAACGACGAAAAGGTCGATTTGATCAGTGATATCTGCGGTGACAGTTTGAATGAGCAGGGCCGCAACTTTCTCGTCGAGATCGGACGCAAGGGCAGGCTGGCGGCATTACCCGATATCGCCGAGCAGTTCGCGCTGCTCAAGTCCCAGCAGGAAAAGCGCGTCGATGTGGATATCGTCTCCGCCTTTCCGCTGGACAAGGCGCAAGAGGACAAGCTCGCGAGTGCCCTGGCCAAGCGTCTGGACCGCGAAATCTCTATTACCACTCAGGTGGACAAGAGCCTTCTGGGCGGCGTCATCCTGCGTACCGGCGATACCGTGATCGACGGTTCGGTACGCGGGCGACTCAACCGCCTTCACGAAGTTCTTTCCGTCTGAGTCTGAGGGACATGGCATGCAGCAACTGAATCCTTCCGAGATCAGCGACATCATCAAGCAGCGTATCGAAAAGCTGGATGTCGCATCCGAAGCCCGTAATCAGGGCACCATCGTCAGCGTATTCGACGGTATCGTGCAGATTCACGGTCTCGCCGACGCGATGTTCGGCGAGATGATCGAATTCCCCGGCGGCATCTACGGCATGACGCTCAACCTCGAGCGGGACAGCGTCGGCGCCGTGGTGCTCGGCGACTACCTGAAGCTCGAAGCGGGCATGACCGCTCAGTGTACCGGGCGCGTTCTCGAGGTGCCGGTAGGCCCGGAACTGATTGGTCGCGTGGTGGATCCGCTGGGTAATCCCATCGACGGCAAGGGCGATATCGACTCCAAGCTGACGGATGCGATCGAGAAGGTCGCTCCCGGGGTCATCACCCGTCAGTCCGTGGATCAGCCGATACAGACCGGCTTCAAGTCCATCGACGCCATGGTGCCGATCGGCCGCGGCCAGCGGGAGTTGATCATTGGCGACCGTCAGATCGGCAAATCCGCCATCGCCATCGATGCGATCATCAACCAGAAGGGCAAGGACGTCACCTGCGTCTACGTGGCCATCGGCCAGAAACAGTCAACCATCGCCAACGTGGTGCGCAAACTCGAAGAGCACGGCGCCCTGGAACACACTATCATCGTCGCCGCCGGCGCCGCGGATCCGGCCCCGATGCAGTTCCTGGCCCCCTACGCCGGCTGCACCATGGGCGAGTACTTCCGCGACCGCGGCGAAGACGCGCTGATCGTCTACGACGACCTGTCCAAGCAGGCGGTGGCCTATCGTCAGGTCTCCCTGCTGCTGCGGCGTCCGCCGGGCCGGGAAGCCTACCCGGGTGATGTGTTCTATCTCCACTCCCGTCTGCTGGAGCGTGCCGCTCGGGTCAACGCGGACTACGTCGAGAAGTTCACCGAAGGCAAGGTCAAGGGCAAGACCGGCTCGCTGACGGCGCTGCCGATCATCGAGACCCAGGGCGGCGACGTTTCCGCCTTCGTGCCGACCAACGTGATCTCCATCACCGACGGTCAGATCTTCCTTGAGGCCAACCTGTTCAACTCGGGTATTCGTCCGGCCATCAACGCCGGTCTTTCCGTATCCCGGGTCGGCGGTTCCGCCCAGACCAAGATCATCAAGAAGCTTGGCGGCAGCGTGCGTCTGGCCCTGGCCCAGTATCGCGAACTGGCGGCATTCTCCCAGTTCGCTTCCGACCTGGACGAAGCTACCCGCAAGCAGCTCGAGCACGGTCAGCGAGTCACCGAGCTGATGAAGCAGAGCCAGTACTCGCCGATGTCCGTGGCGGAAATGGCGGTATCGCTGTACGCATCGGACAAGGGCTATCTGGACGACGTCGAGGTCAACAAGGTGCTGGATTTCGAACGCGCCTTGCAGGGCTACATGAAGTCCGAGCACTCCGAGCTGCTCGACAAGATCAACCAGACCGGCGACTACAACGACGAGATTCAGCAGGGCTTGAAGCAGGGTCTCGACAAGTTCAAGGAAACTCAGAGCTGGTAAGACAAAAACCGGCCCAGGTAACGGCTGGGCCGGTTTTCTAGCCTTCTGGGAGACCGAACGAGAGGTAGATCGCAATGGCAGCGGGAAAAGAGATACGCACCCAGATCGGGAGCATCAAGAACACGCAAAAGATCACCAGCGCCATGGAAATGGTCGCGGCATCGAAGATGCGTAAAGCGCAGGAGCGCATGAAGGCCAGCAAGCCCTATGCGCGCCAGATTCGCAACGTGGTTGGGCATATCGCCAAGGCCAATCCGGAATACCAGCACGATTACATGATCGATCGTGAGGTCAAGCGGGTCGGCTACATCGTGGTGTCTTCAGACCGTGGCCTGGCCGGTGGCTTGAACGCCAACCTGTTCAAGGCGGTGCTCAAGGAAGTCAAGGCCTGGCAGGAAAAAGGTGTCGAGATCGATTTCAGCGCCTTGGGCGCCAAGGCCGGCGGTTTTTTCCAGAAGTATGGCGGTCAACTGGTTTCCGCCAACAGCGGTCTCGGCGAGGCGCCGGAAGTCGAGGATCTGATCGGCAGCGTCAAGGTCATGCTGGAATCCTTCGATGCGGGCAAGATCGATCGCCTTTATGTGGTGTACAACCAGTTTGTCAATACCATGACCCAGAAGCCGGTGGTGCGTCAGATACTGCCGTTGTCCACCGAGATGGGCGAAGACAACGCCGAGGGCGAAGAGCAGAAAAGCTCGACTACCTGGGATTACCTGTATGAGCCGGATGCCAAGGTACTGCTGGATCGGTTGTTGATGCGCTTCGTCGAATCCCAGGTTTATCAGGGGGTGGTGGAAAACGCCGCCTGTGAACAAGCCGCACGGATGATCGCGATGAAGAATGCCACCGACAACGCGGGCGAGCTGATCGACGAGTTGGAACAGGTGTACAACAAGGCTCGCCAAGCGGCTATTACCCAGGAAATTTCCGAAATCGTTGGTGGCGCCGCAGCCGTATAGCGCCTTGAAAGGATTGCCGCCCATTGAATGGCAGCGGCCTTTTCGAGCAAAGGTTTCATTTGCAGGATTTTGAGAGGAACCAAGATGAGCGGACGTATCGTACAAATCATCGGCGCGGTGATTGACGTAGAGTTTCCGCGGGACGACGTGCCCAAGGTCTACGACGCGCTGGAGGTCTCGGGAGCCGAGACCGTTCTGGAAGTACAGCAGCAGCTGGGTGACGGCGTGGTGCGTACCATCGCCATGGGCTCCACCGAGGGCTTGAAGCGTGGTACCGAGGTGAAGAACACCGGTGCGGCGATTTCCGTGCCGGTGGGTACGGAAACCCTGGGGCGCATCATGAACGTGCTCGGCGAGCCCATCGACGAGGCGGGTGAGATCGGCGAGCAGGAGCGTATGCCTATCCACCGCAAGGCGCCAGGCTATGCGGATCAGGCCACCAGCAACGAACTGCTGGAAACCGGCATCAAGGTCATCGATCTGGTCTGTCCCTTCGCCAAGGGCGGCAAGGTCGGCCTGTTTGGCGGCGCCGGGGTGGGCAAGACCGTCAACATGATGGAATTGATCCGTAATATCGCCACGGAGCACAGCGGCTATTCCGTGTTCGCCGGGGTTGGTGAGCGCACCCGGGAAGGTAACGACTTCTATCACGAGATGAAGGAGTCCGACGTTCTCGATAAGGTGGCGCTGGTCTACGGCCAGATGAACGAGCCGCCGGGTAACCGCTTGCGTGTTGCCCTGACCGGTCTGACCATTGCCGAGAAATTCCGCGATGAAGGCCGCGACGTTCTGCTGTTCGTCGACAATATCTACCGCTATACCCTGGCGGGGACCGAAGTGTCCGCATTGCTGGGACGCATGCCTTCCGCAGTAGGCTACCAGCCTACCCTGGCGGAAGAAATGGGCGTGCTCCAGGAGCGCATCACCTCCACCAAATCCGGCTCGATTACTTCCGTGCAGGCGGTCTACGTGCCCGCGGACGACTTGACCGACCCGTCACCGGCCACCACCTTCTCGCACCTGGACGCAACCGTGGTACTGGCGCGTTCCATCGCCGAGCTGGGTATCTATCCCGCCGTGGACCCGCTGGATTCCACCTCTCGCCAACTCGACCCGCTGGTGGTGGGAGACGAGCACTACAATACCGCTCGCGGTGTGCAGAACGTGCTGCAGCGCTACAAGGAACTCAAGGATATCATTGCCATTCTAGGCATGGATGAACTCTCCGACGAGGACAAGCAGGCGGTGGCTCGGGCGCGCAAGATTCAGCGCTTTCTGTCTCAGCCGTTCTTCGTCGCCGAGGTCTTTACCGGCTCGCCGGGCAAATATGTGTCCTTGAAGGATACCATTCGTGGCTTCCAGGGCATTCTTGACGGTGAATACGACGAACTGCCGGAGCAGGCCTTCTACATGGTAGGCGGCATCGACGAAGCCGTCGAAAAAGCCAAGTCCATGTAGGAATCCTTGTAATCAGGCCGTCCATCCACGAAGGAGGACATAGCGATGGCGAATACCGTCAAGTGCGAGATAGTCAGCGCCGAGACATCGATCTTCTCCGGGGACATCGAGCAATTGATCGCCGCTGGCACCGTCGGGGATCTGGGGATTCTGCCCGGACACACGCCGCTGCTGACGGAGCTTGCGCCGGGGCCGGTGCGTATCCTCAAGCAAGGCGGTGAGGAAGAGCACTATTACGTGACCGGTGGTTTTCTGGAAGTGCAGCCGAAGATAATCACGGTGCTGGCGGATACTGCCGTGCGTGCCAACGATCTCGACGAAGCGGCGGCGGAAGAGGCGCGCAAGGAAGCCCAGCAACGCCTCAATGAGAATGCCGCGGATCTCGACTATACGCGAGCTGCCGCGGAACTCGCGGAAGCCGTGGCTCAACTGCGTACCATTCAGCAACTGCGCAAGAAGGCCGGTCGGGGCTAGAAAGCCTTTCCAGCCGCGTCGCGCCCCTTGAACCGTTTTCCGACGACGGCTCAGGGGGCGTTTTTTTATGGATACGATGTTTGAGTGACGGTCACGCTCCGGGAGAATGCCATGACGCTGGAAAATGCCTTGCATACGCATAAAGCTATGTTGTTGGTGGCGTTGGAACAAGATCCGAAAGAGCTGACGAGGCTTCTCGAGGAACTGCGCGCCGCAGATATCGCTGAGCTGCTGGAGGATCTCGTCGATCAGCAGGACGAGATGCCAAGCGTACTGTCGCTGCTCGAGCATTTGCCCTTGACGCGGCGTGCTCATGTCTATGGTTTTCTGCCAGGCTGGCTGCAGGCGCGCTTGGTCGATCAACTGTCCGACGAGGCGCTGCTGGCGATCCTCGAGGAGATGAGCTCGGATGATCGAGCGGATTTATATAATCTCCTGGGAGAAGACCGTCGTGAAGCGCTGTTGCGGCGTATGGCACATCGCGAGCGGGAAGAACTCAAACGCCTGGCGAGCTACGAGGAAGGCACCGCCGGCGCGGTGATGACATCGAACTATGTCGCCATCCCCAGTGGCCTGACGGCGTCCCAGGCGTTGCTGCGAGTGCGTCAGACCGCCCCGGATGCGGAAACCGTTTACCAGATCTATATCGTTGACGAGCAGGGTCATCTGGCGGGAACCCTGTCCTTGCGCCAGCTGCTGATCGCCCGGCCCAGCGCTTATCTTGATGAATTGATGATCAAGGATGTGATTCATACTCAGGTGGAAACACTTCAGGAAGAAGTGGCGCGGCTCGTAGCCCGCTACGACCTCCTGGCGGTGCCAGTAGTAGACGAAAACGAGCTTCTGGTGGGTATTGTTACTCACGATGACGTGATTGACGTGATTCAGGCTGAGGCTACGGAAGATATTCACAAGGGCGCCTCGGTTGGCAATCTCGAGGATGGCGTCAGCCGCTCACCCTTATGGAACCTTTATCGCAAGCGTGTGGCCTGGCTAGTGCTACTGGTGTTCGGCAACCTGTTTTCCGGCGCGGGTATTGCCTATTTCGAGGATATCATTGCCGCGCAGGTGGCCTTGGTATTCTTTCTTCCCCTGTTGATCGATAGCGGTGGCAACGCCGGCGCTCAGGCATCGACGCTGACCGTACGAGGCTTGGCTACCGGTGATATTGCCTTCAAGGACTGGGGCAAGCTATTGGGACGCGAACTGTTGATTGCCGCTGCTCTAGGAATGACCATGGCCTTGGCAGTGTCGCCGATCGGCTTCATGCGTGGCGGTGAGATGCTCATGATAGTCGTCGCCATGAGCATGACGATTATCGTTCTGACGGGCAGTCTGGTGGGCTTATGTCTGCCTTTTGTACTCGATCGACTTGGCTGGGATCCAGCCACCGCCTCGGGACCGCTGGTGACCACCTTGATCGATTCTTTTGGTGTAATCATTTATTTCGGCATTGCGACTATATTACTAACCAATATTTGATGAATGGGATAGTGTTTTTTCGCTTTTTTCGTTGCAAGATACTCATTCTTTATGCCGTTTTTGTGCATTTTTGTATCTGAAATTCGCTTTTACAGCGGACACTCACGGCCATGATGTGTATCCTCGTCAGCCACCAAAGCGCTTCTTTTAGCCGGTTCCGTCGATCCAATCGGTATCGCCTATCAGGGCGCTTTCCTTAATTGCACGGTATTTCAATGGAATGGTTGCAAGTTGTCGTTCTTTCCCTGATTCAAGGCATTTCCGAGTTTCTTCCCATCTCGAGTTCCGCCCATCTAATTCTGGTGCCCGCGCTGACGAACTGGCCGGATCAAGGCCTGGCCTTTGATGTCGCCTTGCATGTCGGCAGCCTTGGCGCTGTAGTGGTGTATTTCCGACATGAGCTGTGGCGCATGCTGAAGAGCTGGCGAGACTCCCTCACCGGCGGAAAGACCGATCAGGATGCGCGACTCGCCTGGTGGGTGATCGTCGCCACCATTCCCGTGGGTTTGGTGGGGCTCGCCTTCAAGGACTTGATCGAGGGACAGATGCGCTCCGGCGTGGTCATCGCCGTGGGTTTGATCGTTTTCGGCCTGGTACTGGGCTACGCGGATCGTCGCAAGCGCGGTAGTCGAAGCGAATATCAGTTGGGTTTCAAGGACGCCATTCTGATCGGTCTGGCCCAGGCCCTGGCGCTGATTCCCGGCACCTCCCGCTCCGGTATCACCATGACCGCCGCCCTGATGCTGGGCATGAGCCGCGAAGCCTCTGCCCGGTTTTCCTTCCTGCTGTCCATTCCGGTTATCGTGCTTGCCGGCGGGCTTGAAACCCTGAACTTGCTGGGCGATCCGGTACCCGTCGACTGGTCGGCCATGATCGGCGGTACCCTGCTTTCCGGTATCAGCGCCTATCTGTGCATCCATTATTTTCTGGAATTCATTGCCCGCATCGGCATGCAGCCCTTCGTGATCTATCGGATCGTTTTCGGGCTCTGGCTATTTTGGTTCTTCTGGTAAGGTTTTTTTGATGAAAGCTTCTTTGATACGTCATCTTGATCGCCTCCTCCCTTGCCTGATATTGGTCCTGGCCATCGGCTTGTTCGGCGGCTGTTCCGACGAACGTCGCCTGGAGTCGCCGGTGCGGTTCGAGGGTAATATTTTCGGTACCTTCTATCAGATCACCGTTGTCGATCCGCTGACGGAAGCACAGCGTGCCAAACTGGCCGAGGGGATCGAGGAGACGCTGGCGCATGTTGATACGAGTATGTCCACCTATCGGGAAGATTCCGAATTGATGCAGCTCAATCGCACTCCGGTGGGGGAGTGGCGGGAACTATCGCCGGAACTGACAAAGGTGCTTCATATCGCCCGGCAGGTCGCGCGTAAAAGCGATGGCGCTTTCGACGTTACCGTTGGAGGCCTGGTCAATCTCTGGAGCTTCGGTCCGGAAGCGCGCCCGCAGGAAGTACCGGATCCAGCCCTATTGGCGGAGAGACTTCAGCAGGTCGGTCAGGACCGACTCGAGCTGGATGTGGAAGGAGAACGTGCCAGGCGTCTGGGCGATATCTTCATCGATCTTTCCGGCGTCGCCAAAGGTTACGGCGTCGATCGAGTAGCGGACTATCTGCGCCGGCAGGGACTCGAGAATTTCCTGGTCAATATCGGCGGCGAGCTGGTGCTGGAAGGGGATCGCGACGACCAGGGCGACCCCTGGCGGATCGGCGTGGAAGTGCCGGACGTTCATCAACGAGTCGCTCGGGAAGTACTGCCGCTTCACGATGCCACGGTAGCCACCTCCGGAGATTACCGCAATTATTTCGAAGCGGAGGGCAAGCGTTATTCTCATACCATCGATCCGCGCACGGGACGCCCAATCGACCATGCGCTGGCCTCGGTCACGGTGATTCATCCGGATAACGCCTGGGCGGACGCCTGGGCCACCGCCCTGATGGTGCTCGGCCCGAACGAGGCAATGGCCCTTGCGCGACGGGAATCCCTGCCGATACTGCTGCTGGTGCGTGACGGCGACGGCTGGTCCAGTCGAGCAAGCCCCGCCTTTACCGAACGCTTCGGCAAGGAGCGTCTGGAAAAGATGGGCGTCGATACCGCACAAGTTCGAAAAATCGCGGCCGGCGAGCCGGTCGTCAATCAATAGACAAGCAAACCCAATCAAGGAGTCATGATGAGCCTCGACGTGGTGATTCTGGCCGCTGGCCAAGGAACGCGGATGCGCTCACGGCGTCCGAAGGTGCTGCATCCGTTGGCGGGTAAGCCGATGGTGCGTCATGTCATCGATACCGCCGTCACGCTGGATACCAATCATCTGCATCTGGTGATAGGCCACGGCGGCGATCAACTGCGCCAGGCACTGGAAGGCGACGCCGATCGGCTCCGGCTGCGTTTCGCCCTGCAGGAGGAGCAGAAGGGAACCGGCCATGCGGTGGCCCAGGTACTCGACAAGCTCGGTCCGGACAAGGTGCTGGTGCTGTACGGCGACGTACCCTTGATTCGTCGCGAGACGCTGGTCTCGCTGCTCGAGGAAGTGGACGAAGGGCACATGGCGCTGCTGACCGTGACCCTGGATAACCCCAGCGGTTACGGCCGCATTGTGCGGGATACGCAAGGCAGGGTGATCGCCATCGTCGAGCAGAAGGACGCCAGCCAGGATCAGCTCGGCATCCGGGAATGCAATACCGGCATCATGGCCATGACCAGCACGCAGCTCAAGCGCTGGCTGCCCCGGCTCAGTGCGGACAACGCCCAGGGCGAGTACTATCTGACGGACGTGATCGCCATGGCAGCTCAGGAAGGCGTGGGTATCGCTACCGCCCAGCCGGCGACGCCCAGCGAAGTGGAAGGCGTCAATAATCGTGCCCAACTGGCGGCGCTGGAGCGAGCCTATCAGCAGGAAATCGCCGAACGTCTGATGGTGGAAGGCGTTGCCCTGGCGGACCCGACACGCTTGGACGTGCGCGGTAGCCTGCATTGCGAGCGGGATGTGGAAATCGACGTGGGCTGCGTCTTCGAAGGCGAGGTGGAACTGGGCGAGGGCGTGCGCATCGGGCCTTACTGCGTGATCAGGCAGAGTCATATCGGCGCAGGTAGCGTGGTCGAATCTCACAGCATCATCGAGCACAGCGTCGCGGCGGGCCACAACCATATTGGTCCCTTCGCCCGGCTGCGTCCGGGCACTCATCTGGCGGCAAAGGCCAAGGTGGGCAACTTCGTCGAGACCAAGAATGTCCAGGTGGGCGAAGCCAGCAAGATCAATCATCTGAGCTATGTGGGTGACGCCACCCTCGGGCGTGACGTCAATATCGGCGCCGGCACCATCACCTGCAATTACGATGGCGCCAACAAGCACCGCACCGAACTGGGCGATGGCGTATTCATCGGCTCCAACAGCGCCCTGGTGGCTCCGGTCTCCATCGGCAGCGGGGCCACCATCGGTGCCGGCTCAACCATCAGCAAGGATGTCGCCGATAATACCCTGGCGGTATCCCGGGCACGCCAGACCAGCAAGAATGGCTGGTCGCGCCCGACCAAAGCGGCCCAGGATCAATAGGAGATCATCATGTGTGGAATCGTCGGGGCCGTGGCGGCTCGCAATGTACAGGGCATTCTGCTTGAAGGACTCAAGCGACTGGAATACCGCGGCTATGATTCCGCCGGCATGGCGGTGATATCGCCGCAAGGACAGCTCGATCGTCGTCGCGCGGTGGGCAAGGTCGCCGCCCTGGAAGAATGCCTGGAAGAAGCGCCGCTCAGCGGCGAGTTGGGCATTGCCCATACCCGCTGGGCGACCCATGGCAAGCCCAGCGAGCGCAACGCCCATCCTCACCAGTCTGGCGAAAGCCTGGCGGTGGTGCATAACGGCATCATCGAGAATTTCGAGAGCCTCAAGTCGGAACTCGAAGGCCAGGGCTACGTCTTCACTTCGGAAACCGATACTGAAGTGGTGGCGCATCTGCTGGCTCGTGAAGTGGACCGTCAAGCGGATCTATTCGAAGGTGTGCGCCGGGTTCTGGCTTCGCTGGACGGCGCCTATGCCCTGGGCGTAGCGCATTGCAGCGAGCCGGAGACGCTGATCGGCGCGCGTCAAGGCAGTCCATTGGTGGTTGGCGTGGGTATCGAGGAAGCCTTCCTGGCCTCGGATCCGCTGGCGCTGCTGCAGGTCACCGACCGCTTCATCTATCTGGAAGAAGGCGATCTGGTACGCCTGCGCCAAGGCGGCAGCATCGAGATCTTTGATATCAACGGCAAGCCGGTGGAGCGCCCGGTCAAGATCTTCGAGCACGGTGACGGCGCCGCCAGCAAGGGCGACTACCGTCACTTCATGCTCAAGGAGATCTACGAGCAGCCGGCGGTCATCGCCAAGACCCTGGAAGGGCGACTGGCGCAAAGCTCCGTGCTGGTCAACAGCTTCGGCACCGAGGCGGAAGCCCTGTTCTCCCGGGTCAAGCAGATCCATATCATCGCCTGCGGCACCAGCTATCATGCGGGCATGACCGCGCGTTACTGGCTGGAAAAATATGCGGGCATTCCCACTCAGGTGGAAGTGGCCTCGGAGTTTCGCTATCGCCAGGTGGTGGTGCCGGAAAATACCCTGTTCGTCACGCTATCCCAGTCCGGCGAAACCGCGGACACCCTGGCGGCGCTGCGTTTCTCGCGGGAGCTTGGCTATCTCGGCGCGCTGGCGATCTGCAACGTGCCGGGCAGCTCCCTGGTGCGGGAATCCGATCTGACCCTGATGACCCACGCCGGACCGGAAATCGGCGTGGCTTCCACCAAGGCCTTCACCACTCAACTGACCGCCCTGATGCTGCTGGCCCTGGCCCTGGGCAAGGTGCGTGGCGTCAATGAGGGCCGTCAGGCGGAAATCGTCGCGGCACTGCGCGAACTTCCAAGGATGGTCAGCCGGGTATTGGCCCTGGATAGTGAAATCGAAGCATTGTCCACCGCCTTCGCGGAAAAGCACCACGCCCTGTTTCTGGGTCGCGGCGCGCATTTTCCCATCGCCATGGAAGGGGCGCTCAAGCTCAAGGAAATCTCCTACATTCACGCGGAAGCCTACCCGGCGGGAGAGCTCAAGCACGGCCCGCTTGCGCTGGTGGACAACGAAATGCCGGTGATCGCCGTCGCCCCCAACGACGAACTGCTGGAGAAGCTCAAGTCGAATCTCCAGGAAGTCCGCGCTCGCGGCGGCGAGCTGTTCGTCTTCGCCGACGAGAACGTGCATCTCAAGGAAGGCGAAGGCATCCGGGTACTGCGGTTGCCGCATATCGACGAGGCGCTGGCGCCGATCCTCTATACCCTGCCGCTGCAGCTACTTTCCTATCATGTTGCGGTACTCAAGGGCACCGACGTGGACCAGCCGCGCAACCTGGCCAAGAGCGTGACGGTGGAGTAGGGCTTCAGATTTTGACGTGGTGTAAAGCGCGCTCGCTAATTTAGGGGGCGCGCTTCGGTTCATGGGGTCATGTTTATTTAACGTCTGGCGGCTTCCGATGCTTGTATCGGAGAGCGCGCCGGCCTGGCTTTCGGTCGATCCAGTACCAGCCCGCCCACCACCAGAGCGGCGCCGACCACCATCAGCGGGCTCCATTGTTCGTCGAAGAGCAGCCAGGCCATCAGCGCCGCGCAGGGCGGCACCAGAAAAAACATGCGTGCCACCTGATGCGCCTCACCGCGCTCCAGCATCAGCATCAATAGCCAGATGGCGCCCACGGAGATGGCAATCACCAGCCAGGCAAGCGTCAACAGTAGCCGCGGCGTGGGGTCGAATTCAAAACTACCCACGAGGCCAGCGGCGACGATGAAGACCAGCGCCGCCCCCAGATACTGAAATATCAAGCCTTCCACCATGCCCAGGCGACCCCCGGCGCGTTTTTGCCACAGGGTTGAACTGGACATGCCCAGTAGCGCCACCAGACACCACACCAGCCCGATCAGGGGCCATTCGCTGGTCGTGTTGATGTCCTCGCCCAGCAATCCGGCACCTAGCACCAGACTGACTCCTATCGCGCCGCAGACCAGTCCCGCCCACTGCTTGATATTCAGCCGAACGCCGAACAGCGGCAAGGAAAGCGCCGCGGTAACCAGTGGATGCAGGCTGACCAGCAGCGCGGTCAATCCTGCCGGCAGCCCTGCCTCGACCGCGGCGAACACGCCGCCTAGATAGGCACCGTGCAGCAGCATGCCGATACCCATCTGAGTCAGGCGCGCCTTGCCGTCGCCCCATTGACGTGGCTTGCGAAGCGCCACCAGGATCAGCCCCAGCACCGGTAGCACCACCAGGCTGCGCGTCAGCAACAAGGTAAAAGGTTCGGCATCCTGGGTGCCGAATCGCGCGGCGATAAAACCGGTCGAGAATAATAGAACGAAGGTCAGCGGCATCCACATGAAGGCAGGTTCCAGGCGACGGATGATTCGATGAAAGACAGCAAGCGTCGAGCATGTCGTTAGCATGTTAGGAATTCAAGCGATTACAGCCTGCTCGACAATAAATTCGCTGTTGTTTTCTCTCTGGTCATACACTTCAGTCCGAGGATTGATTCAATCACCCTCCATCGGACAAGGCAGGGTTATCATCATGACAGACGCTTCAAGACCCACTCTGCATCTCGGTCTGCCCATGTGGGCCAATTCGGATTGGCGGGGTACGCTATATCCACCCCACAGCAAGAGCGGCGACTGGCTTGAAGAATACGCAAAGGTCTTTAACGCTGTGGAGGGCAATACCACCTTCTACAGTGGCGCGCCGAAAGTGGAAACGGTAGTCAACTGGGCGCGCCAGGCGCCCGAGGACTTTCGTTTCTGCTTCAAGCTGCCGGCGCGCTTGACCCATGAACAGCGGCTGGCAGGAATCGAAAGGGAATTCGATGATTTCATTGCCAGGCTTGCGCCACTGCACGATCGCCTGGGACCGATGATGGTGCAACTGCCGCGAGATTTCGGTCCTCGAGAACTACCGTTTCTGGAAGCCCTGCTGGCACGCTGGCCACCGTCTATTCCCTGCGCGGTGGAGGTGCGTCATGAGGAATTTTTCCACAAGGGGCAGGCGGAACGCGACCTAAACCGATTGTTGATAACTTACGCTGCCGATCGAGTGATGCTGGATGTTCGCGCCGTGTTTTCTTCATCGATCGATCCATCTTCGGCTCTGATCAAGGCACGTCAGGAAAAGCCCAAACGCCCATTACATGTGATCTCAACGGGGAATTTCCCGCTGATTCGCTTTATTGGCCACTTCGAAGACACTATTAATCAAGCGTGCTTCACACCTTGGATTGAACAGCTTGCCCTGTGGATAAAACAGGGGAAAACCCCTTTCTTATTTGTGCATACTCCGGATAACCGAGGCGCACCCAAGTTGGCAAGAGCGTTATATCGCCGCCTCAAGGACGGCATCGATCTCGATCCACTCAGGGAGTTTCCCGGCGAACGGCAACAGCCGCTATTGTAAATCTGAATCCTGAACTCAACGACCGAGCTGAAGCGTCAAAACAAGTTATCCACAACCGGTTTCACTTCTTCGAGTCGGGTGTAATATCGAAGTTTGGCTAAGGCGGCTTTCAACGTTGATTGTGAAAGTGTCATGCAAGGGTGATAGTCGTAGGAATTTCGCCTATCCTGCGAGTTCTCCGGACATCCTTGCGTCGCCAGACGTTGGTCGAATCGCAGACAGGCTGGAGCTAGCAGCGCGCGATCCGTGGTGCTAGGGTCGTGATCCGAGAAGCAGGATCGTGGCAACAACAAGCATAAAGGTCATTGCATCTGATCGATCGATGACAACACGTAACCTCAAGGTGAATCATGGCAAAAATAACCCATGCGCAGTGGTCATCCCGACTGACCTTCATTCTTGCCGCTACCGGTTCCGCGGTGGGCCTGGGCAATATCTGGAAATTTCCCTACATGGTGGGGGAAAGCGGCGGCGCCGCCTTCGTGCTGGTCTACCTGATCTGTATCGCCCTGGTGGGTCTGCCCATTCTGGTGGCGGAGTGGATGTTGGGCCGGCGAGGCCAGAAGAATCCCATCAATACCATGATCGATGTCGCCAGGCAGGAAGGGCGTTCCAAGGCCTGGGGGCTGGTAGGTGTCAGCGGCGTGCTGGTTGCCTTCATCATCCTGTCCTTTTACAGCGTGATCGGCGGCTGGTCGCTTTCCTATACCCTGGGCTCGGTGACCGGCGCCTTCAGCGGCCAGGATGCGGACGCCATCGGTGAATTGTTCAACGGCCTGCTGGCGGATTCCGGCACGCTATTGCTATGGCATTCCGTGTTCATGATCCTGGTCATCGGGATCGTCGCAAGAGGAGTGACCGCGGGACTCGAAGGCGCGGTACGCACCATGATGCCGGCCTTGGGCATACTGCTGCTGGTGCTGGTGGGCTACGGCATGTTTTCCGGCCACTTCGGTGAAACCCTGAGCTTCATGTTCAACCCGGATTGGGGTGCGCTGGGGGGAGATATAATACTGGCCGCCATGGGACAGGCCTTCTTCACCCTTTCCCTGGGCATGGGCATCATGCTGGCCTATGGCTCCTACTTGGGCAAGGAGGTCAATCTGCTGTCCACGGCTGCCACCGTGATTATCTTGGATACGCTTTTCGCGCTGGTGGCGGGCCTGGCGATCTTCCCCATCGTCTTCGCCAACGGCCTGGATCTGAGTTCTGGCCCCGGGCTGATCTTCGTTACCCTGCCGCTGGCCTTTGGCAACATGACCGGCGGGGTGATCCTGGGACTCTTGTTCTTCCTGCTGTTGACCTTTGCCGCGCTCACTTCGGCGATTTCTCTGCTCGAGCCGGTGGTGGAAACCGTGGAAGAACGCACCCCCTTGTCTCGAACCTGGGCGACCCTGGTGGCCGGGGCAGCGACCTGGGCACTGGGCATCGCGGCGCTGCTGTCCTTCAACGCCTGGTCCGACGTGACGCTTCTAGGGCTGAGTATCTTCGATTTCCTGGATAACCTGACCAGCAAGTATCTGATGCCCTTGACCGGCCTGGCTGCTATCGTCTTTGTCGGCTGGTTCCTGAATAAAGAAGGCGTGGTCCAGGAACTCAAGCTGGGAGGTACCGGCGCCATGCTGTGGCACGTCACCAGCCGCTTTATCGCGCCGATCGGCGTGATCATCGTATTTATCAGCAGCCTGTGAAACGCTGATTTGATCCAGCCCCGATAGATCCGTGCGGGGCTGGATCGCGCTACTGCAATCGATCGTCGGCGTAATCCGCGATATCGCGCTCCAGTGTCTTGAATTCCTTATGTAATTCGATGCCGCGACGGGCACGCAGATGACGGGTGGCGGCGGTCTTGCGACGCTGCTGATGTTCGATAGCCTCCAGTCCCATGAAGATGTCGAGAAGTTCACTCTTGACCGAGGACAGCTGTTCGACATTACGCATGTTCGACACTCCTGACTAACGGTGAAGCCTCATCGTTCTTGCATTCGCCCAGGCAGGAAACGCGGCCTTGGCCGGCATTCACTTTTAACGATAATCCTTACTATAACCCCATTGACAAAATGATGAAAAAAGGAGTTGGGTTACTTTATCGACGTTAATTCATCGTCAGCCTTGGCGTCGCTGAGGCATAATGAACCCCTTTATTTCGGCGCGACCCGCCAGATGAATGTTTTTCAATGGACCCAGGAGCGAATCGTGAGCCGTGCCCTGTTCGATGAAATGAGAGGCCGCATGGAGCACTTTCGACGCTCCGAGCAGAAAGTCGCGCGCTTCGTGCTACGCAATCCTGAAGACGTCATTCATATGCGTATCGTTGATTTGGCCACGGAGGCCAAGGTCAGCGAGCCCACGGTGGTGCGCTTCTGTCGTGCCCTGGGATGCAACGGTTTCCAGGATTTCAAGCTTCAACTGGCGCAGATGCTCGCCACCGGCAGCCAGTTCGCCCAGTTCTCGATGAACGACAGTGACAGCGTGTCGGAGTTCTCCCACAGCATCTTCGACTCCACCGTGGGCACTCTGCTGTCCGTGCGTGACCGCCTTGACAACGATGCCCTGAGCCAGGCGATCAATACCCTGGCCATGGCGGATCGAGTGGAGTTCTATGGCTTCGGCGCTTCCGGGGCGGTAGCGGTGGACGCCCAGCACAAGTTCTTTCGTCTGCAGATCTTCACCTCCGCCTACAGCGATCCGCATATGCAGAACATGTCCGCGGTGACCCTCAAGCCCGGCGACGTGGTGGTGGCGATTTCCCAGACCGGCCGCACTCGGGCGCTGGTGGCCAGCGTGCGCCTGGCCCGGGAAGCCGGTGCCACGGTGATCGGGCTTTGCCCCCACGGCTCGCCCCTGGCGGAGGAGGTCAGTCTGCCGCTATATATCGACGTGCACGAGGACACGGAAATCTATACCCCGATGAGTTCACGCATCGCCCATCTGGTGCTGATCGATGTTCTCGCGGTGGGGGTGGCCAAGACCCGCGGCCCCAAGCTGGCGGAGCAGCTCAGGACGGTAAAGAAAAGTCTCACGCCGCTGCGCTTTTCGGAGCAGCAAGCGAATAGCGCATCCTGACAGGATGAATCCAAGAGCGTGTCATGCACCATGAAACGTCATCACGCGGATGTTCCATGCCGACTTCATCAGCAGCCAAGGTTCTCTTTCTGATCGATCACCTGGATTCCGGGGGTGCGCCGATCGTGGTTCGGGATCTGATTCTTGGTATGCACCGGGCCGGGGTCGGCGTTACCTTGGTTATCCTGAGCGATCGTCAGCGCTATGAACTACCCGTCGACGTCGAGATCGTCAAGTTACCCTACGCCGCCTCGAATCGTTTCGAACGCTGGCAACGCTACGCCAGCCATGCCCGCCAGTTCGATGCCTGGCTCGACGACCGGCAAGGCACCTTTAATCTGGTGCTGGCGCATCTGCATCACGCCCACCAGGTGGTCGTGCGGTCAAGGCTCTCGGAGCAGGCCTGGTACTGCCTACACGCGGATCCGGTCACGGGTTTTCTCGGCAACAAGCGCGGCCTGGGACGTTGGCTGAAGCGGCGCAAGGTCAGAAAGCTATACAACCGCAAGCGTCTGGTCACCGTATCTCAGGGTATGCTCGAACGTCTGACGGCACACTTCGACGTTCATCCCCGAGCGGCGCGGGCCATTCATAACCCTCTCGACATCGCGCGTATTCGCACCCTTGCCGAGGATTCGGTGAATGACGCTCCCCCGGACTATCTGGTCTTCGTGGGGCGTATGGATCAGCGTCACAAGCGTTTCGATCGCCTGCTGGCCGCCTATCGGGACAGCGGCGTCGGCCTGCCTCTTCTGCTGGTCGGGGGAGGCAGGGAAAGCGAGCGTGTCGAAGCGCTGATTGCCGAGATGAAGTTAAGTGGCAACGTTTGCATGGTCGGTCCCAGGGACAATCCCTATCCTTACATGAAGCAGGCGCGGGCGCTTCTGCTCAGTTCGGATTCCGAAGGGTTTGCCCTGGTATTGGCGGAGGCGCTTGCCTGCGGTACCCCGGTAGTGAGCGTCGATTGCCCGAGTGGGCCCGCGGAGATCCTTGGAGAGCGCTTCAAGGAGGGCCTGGTTCCGTTGGATGACACGGCGGCCTTCGCGGCGGCCATTCGACGGGTAGTATCGCATCCACCCACGATTCCCGAGGATAGCTGCGATCGTTTCCGCCTGGAGACGGTGGTCGAGCATTATCTCGCGCTTGCCGAGCCGGCCAAAGGTTAGAGCGGAATATGTTAAGCTTGCCGTCCATTTTCGACCTCGAAAGTAGCCTTCCATGGACGACGTCACGGCGATTCTCGATCATCTCAACCCGGCCCAGCGGGAGGCGGTGAGTGCCCCCCAAGGCAACATGCTGGTGCTGGCCGGCGCCGGTTCCGGCAAGACCCGGGTGCTGGTGCATCGCATCGCCTGGCTCCTGCGGACCGAAGGCCTTTCTCCCTACGCGATCCTCGCGGTGACCTTCACCAACAAGGCCGCCAAGGAGATGCGTACCCGCCTGGAAGCACTCTTGGGCCTGTCCCTGCGCAATATCTGGGTGGGCACCTTCCACTCCATCGCCCACCGGCTGCTGCGCACCCACTGGCAGGACGCCCGGCTACCCCAGCATTTCCAGATCATCGATTCCGACGATCAGCTGCGGCTGGTCAAGCGCATGCTCAAGGAGCATTCCATCGACGACGAGCGCTTCCCGCCGCGTCAGGTGCAATACTTCATTTCCGGCTGCAAGGAGGAAGGGCTGCGCCATTTCCAGGTGCAGACCCACGGCGACGCCTACCTCACCCAGATGGTCGAGCTCTACGAGCGCTATCAGCTGAACTGCGAGCGCGGTGGACTGGTGGACTTCGGTGAGCTGCTGCTGAGAAGCCTCGAGCTGCTGCGGGACAATCCCGCCCTGCTGGCCCACTATCAGGAGCGCTTCGCCCACGTGCTGGTGGATGAGTTCCAGGACACCAACACCCTGCAGTACGCCTGGCTCAAACTTATCACCGGCCAGCGCATTCCGATGACCGTGGTGGGGGACGACGATCAGTCGATCTACGGCTGGCGCGGGGCCCGGGTCGAGAATATTCAGCGCTTCGAAGATGAATTCCCCGATACCAGGACCGTGCGCCTGGAACAGAACTACCGCTCCACCAGCGCGATTCTCGACGCCGCCAACGCCCTGATCGACCACAACACGGGGCGCATGGGCAAGGCGCTGTGGACCGCGGGAGACAAGGGCGATCCCATTTCCGTCTACGCCGGCTTCAACGACCTGGATGAAGCCCGGTTTATCGTCGATACCCTCAAGGAGAAGATCGACGAGGGCTTTCATCGCCGGGAGATCGCCATTCTCTATCGCTCCAACGCCCAGTCCCGGGTGCTGGAGGAAACCCTGATCCGCCAGGGAATGCCTTACCGCATCTACGGCGGTCAGCGCTTCTACGAGCGCCTGGAGATCAAGAACGCCCTGGCCTATCTACGTCTGCTGCTCAACCGGGACGACGATGCTTCCTTGGAAAGGGTGATCAACGTACCCGCCCGGGGTATCGGCACCCGCAGCGTGGAAGTGCTGCGGAATCGCGCCCGCAGCGAGAATCTCTCCTTGTGGCAGGCGGCGGAAGCCTGTCTGGCGGACGGTACCCTGAAGGGCCGCGCCGCCACCGCGGTCAAGGGCTTCATCGAGCTGATCGAACGCCTGGACAACGACACCGCCGGCATGATGCTCCACGAGATCGTCACCCATGTGCTCGAGATCACTGGCCTGATCGAGCATCATCGCAACGAGAAGGGGGAGAAGGGCCAGGCCCGGGTCGAGAACCTGGAGGAACTGGTCAACGCCGCCCGGGCCTTCGTGCAGGGCGAGGTGATGGAGCAGGAGATCGGCGAAGGCGCCGCGGCCCTGGAGCCGTTTCTCTCCGAGGCGGCGCTCAACGCCGGCGACCACGAGGCGGACGAGTTCGAGGATAGCGTGCAGCTGATGACCCTGCACTCCGCCAAGGGCCTGGAGTTTCCGGTGGTGTTCATTGCCGGGGTGGAGGAGGGTCTGTTCCCCCACAAGATGTCCCTGGAGGAACCCGGGCGTCTGGAAGAGGAGCGCCGGCTCTGCTACGTGGGCCTGACCCGGGCGATGAAGAAGCTCTACCTGACCTACGCGGAACTCCGCCGCCTGCACGGCAAGGAAACCTTTCAGCGCGCCTCCCGCTTCCTGCGGGAACTGCCGGAGGAACTGCTCGAGGAAGTGCGCCTGCGGGGACAGATTTCCCGCCCGGTCAGCGCCAATCGCCCGGCGACGGGGCTATCCCGCCAGTCGAGCGTCGGCGGCGAAGGCGATCTGCCTACCCTGTCCCTGGGCCAACGGGTCAGCCATCCGCTGTTCGGCGAAGGGGTGATCCTCAACGCGGAAGGCAGCGGCGAGCGCGCCCGGGTGCAAGTCAGTTTCGAAGGCGAAGGCGACAAATGGTTAGTACTGGGCTTTGCCAAGCTGACGCCGCTTTGATCTTTATAACCGTCAGTGACAACTATACGATCAACAACAAGGAGTAACCGCCATGCAACGCCGCAAGTTTCTGACCACTTTCGGCGCGGCTGCCGCCGGAGTCGCCGCCGCGCCCTTCGTCTCCACCGCGAAGGCCCAGAATCAGGTGCGCTGGAAGATGGTCACCTCCTGGCCGAAGAACTTTCCCGCCTTGGGCACCGGGGCCAACGACCTGGCCAAGCGCATCGAGCAGCTTTCCAACGGACGCATGAAGGTGGATGTCTACGGCGCCGGGGAGCTGGTGCCGGCGCTGGAGGTCTTCGACGCGGTATCCTCCGGCACCGCCCAGATGGGTCATTCCGCCGCCTATTACTGGCGGGGCAAGGTGCCGGCGGCACAGATGTTCACCGCGGTGCCTTTCGGCATGACCACCGCGGAAACCAACGCCTGGCTCTATCAGGGGGACGGCATGAAGCTCTGGGACGAGCTCTACGCCAAGCACAACCTCAAGCCCTTTGTAGTGGGCAACACCAACACCCAGATGGCGGGCTGGTTCAAGAAGGAAATCAACTCCCTTGAGGATATGCAGGGGCTCAAGCTGCGCCTGCCCGGGCTCGCCGGAGAAGCCATGGAAGGTATCGGCGTGACCACGCTGAACATGCCCGGCAGCGAGATTTTCACCGCCATGCAGACCGGGGTGCTGGACGCGGCGGACTGGGTCGGCCCCTACAACGACCTGGCCTTCGGCCTCTATCAGGTGGCGGAGTTCTACTACACCACCGCCTGGAACGAACCCAGCGCGGCGCTCGAGGGCACCGTCAATCTCGATGCCTGGAAGGCACTGCCGGAAGAGCTGCAAACGGTGGTCAGCGAAGCCACTCGTTCCGCCAACTTGGCGATGATCAGCGAGTTCACCTATCACAACGCCCGGGCGCTCAAGACGCTGGTGGAAGAACACGACGTCAAGCTGAAGAGCTTTCCCGAGGATGTACTCAAGGCGCTCTACGATTCGTCGCAGGAGGTTCTGGCCCGCCAGGCGGAGCAGGATGCGGATTCAAAGCGCATCCTCGACTCCTATCGCCAGTTCCAGCAGCTGGTCAGCGGCTACACGGATATCGGCGAATTCGCCTACCTAAAAAACCGCGAAACCGTCGCCAAGGGCTGATAGAGCGACGTCATCAGCGAAAGGATGGCGCCTTCAAGCGCCGTTGGGCACGGCGCGGATACGGCCGTTCTCGTCCAAGGCTACCATCACGAAACGCGCCTCGGTGACCTTGTGCAACTCCTGCGGGTTGCGCTCCTGAGGCAGACGAATCCATACCTCCACGTCGATCTTGATCGAGCTATGGCCGATTTCCTGTACCCGGGTGAAGATATTGACCATGGAGCCCACCCGCACCGGGGAAAGGAAGTCCATGGCTTCGATGGCCACGGTGGCGGTGCGGCCATGGGCCTGTCGGCCTGCGGCCAGTTCCGCCGCCTGATCCATGTGATTGATCAGCCAGCCGCCGGAAATATCGCCGTAAAGATTGGTATCCTGTCGCGAAGCCAGCAGTTTCAGGGTGAGATCGCCCTGAGGCGTGGGGACGTCGTCGAGATCGATCATGGAAACATGCCTTGTTGAAGTTATTGAGCAGGGTGATTGAGCAAATTGCTGCACTGCCATATTAAGGCATAACATCAACGATACCCATTGAATCAATTCAATTTATTCCGGAGGCGCTCGTTTTATGCTCGATGCCTTTACCGCCGTGACCCGCGGCATTCGCCTGGTGTTTCGTCCGGGCCTGCGCCGTTACGTGTTCCTGCCGATCCTGGTCAATCTGCTGGTCTACGGCGGCGGGCTCTACTATGTGCTGGGGCATTTCGGCGGCTGGCTGGATAGCTGGATGGCGGCGGTACCCGGTTGGCTCAACTGGCTGGAATGGCTGATCTGGCCGCTGTTCGTGGCAACGCTGATTCTCATAGTGTTCTTTACCTTTACGCTGATCACTCATCTGATCGCCGCGCCCTTCTACGGCTTTCTTGCCGCCAAGGTGGAAATTCAGGTGACCGGCCGCCCGCCGGCGGACGATCGTGGCCTGCTCAAGACCGGCATCGATGCCATGGGTCGGGAGTTGGTCAAGCTGGCCTATATACTGCCGCGCATGGCGGTGCTCTTCGTGATCGGCTGGATTCCCGCCCTCAATCTGGCAGCGCCCTTCCTGTGGGCGCTGTTTTCCGCCTGGATGATGGCCATCACCTACCTGGATTACCCGATGGACAACAACCAGGTCAGCTTCGCGGAGATGCGCCGGCGACTACGCGCCCGCACCTGGTCGACCCTGACCTTCGGCGGCTGGGTGACCCTCATCACCTGGATTCCCCTGGCCAATATCTTCCTGCTGCCCGGCGCCGTGGCCGGCTCGGTCTTGATGTGGGATAGGCATTATCGCGATGACGCCGTAACGCCGGTGGTGAAGGGATAGCTTGCCAATGAGCAGGCAATCCGTTGCCGAATCAGGCTAACGCAACGGCGGTAAATCCCGGTCAGTCGATAATGAACGGCTCAGGCATCGCTATCCGGCGGGATAAAGGCTTCGCGGTGATAGGCGGCTGCGGCTTCGACCTCCGCGATACCGCAGCTTTCCGGCTGAGGTGGCTCGGCCCCGGCGAGCACCTCCAGCACGGCTTTGACCCCATGCGAGAGCGAGGTCAGGTTGTAGCCGCCTTCGAGAACGAATACCAGCCGGCCATCGCAGTGCTTTCGTGCCAAGGCCTGCAGGATGCCGGTCATCGCGGCGAAGCCTTCGTAGGAGACATTCATCGCCAAGTCGTTCCAGTGAGGGTCGAAGCCCGCGGAGACCAGAATCAGCTCCGGCTCGAACCACTGCGCCGCAGGCACCAGAATGTCTCGAAACGCCTTCAGGTAGGCGGCGTCTCCCGATCCCGCCGGCATGGGAATGTTGACGGTGGTACCTTCCCCGAGCCCCGCGCCGATATCCTCCAGTCGCCCGGAACCCGGGTAGAAGGGTGCCGCGCGGTGGATATCGCAGAACAGCACGTCCGGATCCGCCCAGAAGATGTCCTGGGTACCGTTGCCGTGATGGACGTCCCAGTCGACGATCATCACGCGCCGGTAGCCGAGCGCAGCCTGGGCATGAGCAGCGGCGACGGCCACGTTGTTGAATAGACAGAACCCGCGGGCACGCACCGGCTCCGCATGATGGCCGGGAGGACGCACCAGGGCGAAGGCGCTCTCGGTACGCCCGGCGGCGACCGCTTCGACCGCTGCCACGGCGGTGCCCGCCGCTACCTCCGCCGCCGCGATGCTATCCGGTGATACCGCCGTAGTATCCACATCCAGCCAGGCGCACTTGCCGCGTAATTGGAAGATATCCTCCAGATAGGCGTTGGTATGTACCCGGTTGAGCTGCTCCCGGGTCGCCGCCGAGCCGCTTTCGAAATGCACCCCGGGGATGGGCTCGAGATCCAGCAGCTGCTTGATCGCGGTGAGCCGACCGGGATGCTCCGGGTATTTCCAGGGCCCATTCAGCCCGGCGAGTATCTGGCGCACCCGCTTGTCCATGCGTCCGGGCAGGAAGGAGGCATCCGGGTCCGGCTTGTGGGCCAGCATTCGCTCGTCGTAGAACACGATCACTTGGGTCTTGTCGGCCACGGGATATTCCCCTGTTTATTAACCTGGCAATCAAATAGGTCATCCTGACCTATTTGATTGTCGCCCCCGCCACACTGGCGCAGATGAGTGAATCTGCTGGTGTGACGCGGGCTCGCGCCGACCTACCGGCCGGCGGCGGCACTTCCCTGTGCCGCAATTAACCCGACATAAATGCTTGCCGGGTTAATAATAACCCGTTGAACATGAAAGGTAGTTGAAAGGGAGGTGGTCCCACCATGTCGGCGTTTTCAGATAGTCGGCCACAGGCTCAACGCCAGGCCGGCGAACACCACCAGTCCCGCCCAATAGTTGTTGAGGAAGGCGCGAAAGCAGTGGTCTCGAGAGCGGTCGCGAATCAGCCACTGCTGGTAGACGAAGATCGCTCCCATGGCGGCAAGACCCAGCCAGTAGAAGCCGCCCAGCCACAGACGCGTTCCCGCCCAGGCCAGCAGCGCCAGGGTGGCCAGCTGCAGGATACCGATGATCTGTCTGTCCGCGCGGCCGAACAGCACCGCGGTGGACTTGACGCCGATCTTCAGGTCATCGTCCCGGTCCACCATGGCGTACTGGGTGTCGTAGGCCACGGTCCAGACCAGGTTGGCGGCGAACAGGATCCAGGCCACCGGCGGCACCTCCTCCAGCACCGCGCCGAAGGCCATGGGAATCGACCAGGAAAAGGCCGCCCCCAGAAACAGCTGGGGCAGGTGGGTGTAGCGCTTCATGAAGGGATAGACGCAGGCCAGCAGGATGCCGCCGCTGGACAGCATCACCGTGTAGACGTTGGTCAGGCATACCAGCCCGAACGCCCCCAGCACCAGCAGCACGAAGACGAGCCTGGCCTCGTTCTCGCTGATGCGCCCGGTGGCCAGGGGCCGGTCCTTGGTGCGCTTGACGTGGCCGTCCACTCGACGATCCGCGTAGTCGTTGATCACGCAGCCCGCGGCGCGCATCAGATAGACACCGCCGATGAAGATCAGAAGCAACTCTCGACTGGGCAGGCCGTTCGAGGCGATCCACAGGGCCCATAAAGTCGGCCACATCAGCAGCCAGGTACCGATCGGCCGATCCAGGCGAGTCAGGCGCAAAAAATCCGGCAGTCGGGCCAGTCCGCGGGGGCGCAGCGTCTGTTCCATCGAAATCTCCAGGGCGATTGGGCCTATCCTAGCGCGATGATAATTGGAGTTCATCCGCCATGGCGTCCAGGAAGAATTCCTGCACCAGAATTCTCAGGCGGCGATGCTCGAGTACCGAACGCCGCCCCCAGCAGCCGTCCGCGGCATAGAACGAAGGTGCGTGATGCGTCACCTCGATGGGTCCGCGCTCGAGATCCGGCTGCTGAAACAGCCAACTGCCCAGAGAGCGCTCTCCCAGACGATCGAGCCGCAGGCCGCGAAGCCCGGAAAGCGGTGCCACGGAACGGGCCACCACCCAGGGACGTTCGTCGACACACAGGGCGACTTCCCGACACCAGGCCAGACGCTGCAAGCCGATGCCCAGAGCCAGGGCTTCATCCCGGTAAGGGCGTGCCATGCCCTGGTCAAGCAGCCTGACCCGAAACGGCCTGTCGCCGGCGGCCCGAATCAAGCGAGCGGTCAAGGAATCCTGGGAGGAAATCCAGCGCCACCAGGCGGGGCTCATCGAAGGACGAGCCGCCGGCGCCGGATACCAGTGAAAGATGGCTCGCGAGGAAGAGATTGGTCTGCCAGGCATCCTTGGCTCCGGGTCAATGATAAGCGCGCTAGTGTATCATGCGCTTTCCACCGTCTTGTGTTCGAAAAGCGCCCGTAGGGAGCCTTATGCGTGACCCCTTGATCATTCTCGGCACCGGCATGGCGGGATTGGGCCTGGCCCGTCAGCTGCGCCGTCGAGACCCGCAACGTCCCATCACCCTGATCACCGCGGACAGTGGCGATGACTATTCCAAGCCGCTGCTGTCCACCGGCTTCGCCAAGGGGCTGACGCCGGAGCGGCTGGCCAGCCACTCGGCGCTGGGGGTGGCGGACCAGCTGGATGCGGTAGTGCGAACCCATACCCGGGTTACCGCCATCGATCCCCGGGCTCGGCATATCGAACTCGGCGCCGAAATTCTGCCCTATTCCGATCTGGTGCTGGCTTTGGGGGCCGAGCCCCAGGCGCCTTTTGCCCTTCCCGAGACGCTGACGGACCGTGTTTTCACCATCAATGATCTCGACGACTACCGGGCTTTTTATCGCGCCTTGAATCGTCACAGCGGCTCCGCGCGAGTCGCCATTCTGGGCGCCGGCCTGGTGGGCTGCGAGTACGCTAACGACCTGTGCGGCGGCGGCCATGAAGTCGTCATGATCGCGCCGGAAACCGCGCCTTTGGCGCGCCTGCTGCCGGAGCCGCTGGGCAAGGCGCTGGGCGAGGCGTTCGAGCGAACGGGGATCGAACTGCATACTCGACGTCTTCTCGAACGCATGGAAGCAGGGGGCGACCGGATCGCTGTACATCTCGATGACGGCCAGGTACTCGAGGCGGATCTGGTACTGATGGCCACCGGTCTTGCGCCAAGGACCGGTCTGGCGGCGCGAGCCGGGCTGGAGACAAGCGCGGCGGGCATTCATGTGGATCGCTATCTGCGTACCAGTGCGCCGGGGATTCATGCCCTGGGGGACGTGGCCTGCGTGGCGGGCATCAACGCCATGTACGTGCAGCCGCTGCAGGCCAGCGCCAAGGCATTGGCGGCGACCCTCAGCGGGGAGCCTACGAAGGTCAGCTATGGCCCCTGGCCGATCATCGTCAAGACACCGGCGCTGCCGGTGGTGGCGTTGCCGCCTGCTCAGGAACCGGCGCGCTGGCGTCTGGAAGGGGAGGCGCCGAACATGACCGCTCTGGCGGAAGATGCCCGAGGCAATTTGCTGGGCTTTGCATTGACAGGAGACCGGGTGCGGCGGAAAGTCGAACTGGCGCGAGCATCGCCCGCGTTGCTAGGCTAAAGGCGTCGTATTCGGCGTTTTGCGGCGAATGGTTTCGTGGCACCCTTGTCGCGCGGTGTCTCGAACAGCGCGAATTGAAAAGCAAGTTCGTTATCCAAGGATGTTAGTGACAAAAAGCCAGGGCGGCACTGTCGCCTCATGATAGCCAAATCAGGAGGGCTTCATGCGCAAGCCAGAACTCGCCTCGGCGATCGCCGAGCGTGCTGATCTTACCAAGGACAAGGCTGGCCAGGTGCTCAACGTGATTCTTGATGAAATCACCGACAGCTTGGCCAGGGGGCAGGATGTGGCCTTGATCGGCTTCGGGTCCTTCACCGTGCGTGAGCGCGCGGAACGTAGTGGCAAGAACCCGCAAACCGGAAAAACGATGACCATTCCCGCCAGCAAGACCGTGGCGTTCAAACCCGGCAAAGGACTCAAGGAGGCGGTAGGCAACAAGAAGTAGCCGTCGCCTGGCCGGCTACCGAGGTAGTCGGCCTGTTCGCCATCACGTTTTCGCTCCTTTGTTTTCATTTTCTCTTTTCTTGCCGCCGGGAGCCGTCATGAAGCTTCGTTTAATGCTGTGGGTATTGGGTTTCATGCTCAAGCGGGCGTTCAAGCGCAAGCCACGCTTTCGTGAGCTGCTGGAGCGCTATCGAGGCCTCGACTGGGGAATCGCCACGGAAGATCTCACCATCGCCCGACACTATTGCATGTCGCCTCGGGGTATCGAAACAGCGACCGGATTGCCGGTGGACCTGGACCTGGAACTACGCTTTGCCAATCAGCAGGCGGCCCTGAAAATTCTCAAGAAACCCTCTCAGAAGGCTTTCCTGCGCGGCATGATGAACGATGAAGTCCGCCTGGTGGGCGACTCCTCGGATCTGGAAAAACTGCAGAAATTGCTCGGCGAAATGCGTTAGCCAGAACCTGTTCACGAGCTAGCGAGTTAGCGCCAGACAAGGCAAATTCGGGCGAAAAAGCGCAGTTTACACGCAGTAAATGAGCATTTTGAGAGCGAATTTAACGATGTATGGCCGACACGTAGCAGGTCGTGCATAGGTTCTCACACCTGCCCGTATCGCCCGGCTTCCTCCCCCAGCCAGCGCTCGATCAGCGGCCGGCTGGCCTGGGGTGCTTCTTCCAACAGCGCCTGGGCCAGGGAATGTATCCTGTCGAGCAGATCCTTGTCCCGTTCCAGATCGGCGATCTTCATCTGGGCAAGGCCGGTCTGGCGAGTACCCAGCACTTCGCCGGGGCCGCGCAGTTCCAAGTCCTTCTCGGCGATGCGAAAGCCGTCGGTGGTGTCCCGCATCACCGCCAGGCGTTCTCGGGAGTGGGCGGACAGCGGCGGGTGATAGAGCAGCACGCAGAAACTCTCCGTGGAACCACGTCCCACCCGGCCGCGCAGTTGATGCAGCTGGGAAAGCCCCAGGCGCTCCGGGTTCTCGATGATCATCAGGCTGGCGTTGGGCACGTCGACCCCCACTTCGATCACCGTGGTAGCCACCAGCAGATCCAGCTCGCCGGCCTTGAAGGCGCCCATCACCTCCGCTTTCTCCGCCGCCTTCATGCGTCCGTGCACCAGGCCGATGGCCAGTTCCGGCAGGGCTTCCGTGAGGCTTTCCCGGGTGACCTGAGCCGCCTGGCAGGTCAGCGCCTCGGATTCCTCGATCAGGGTGCACACCCAGTAGGCCTGGCGCCCTTCCGCGCAGGCGCTGCGGATGCGCTCGACCACCTCGGGACGCCGCTCGTCCGGCACCGCCACGGTCTTCACCGGGGTGCGTCCCGGGGGCAGTTCGTCGATGATCGAGACGTCGAGATCCGCGTAGGCGCTCATCGCCAGGGTGCGGGGAATCGGCGTGGCGGTCATTACCAGCTGGTGCGGGGTCAGGCCGCCGGCCTCGCCTTTCTCCCGCAGCGCCAGGCGCTGATGCACGCCGAAGCGGTGCTGTTCGTCGATGATCGCCAGGCCCAGGCGCTGAAAGTGCACGTCCCCCTGAAACAGCGCGTGGGTGCCCACTACCATGCGGGCGCGGCCATCGAGGATGGCTGCCTTGGTGTCCAGCCGCGCCTTGCCCTGGAGCTTGCCGGCGAGCCAGGTCACCTCGACGCCCAGCGGCGTGAACCAGTCTCGGAAGGTGCGAAAATGCTGCTCCGCGAGGATTTCCGTGGGCGCCATCATCGCCGCCTGGCAGCCGCCGGCGATGGCGTCCAGCGCCGCCATGGCCGCCACCACGGTCTTGCCGGAGCCTACGTCTCCCTGCACCAGGCGCAGCATGGGAATCGGACGCTCCAGATCATGGGCGATCTCGTCCAGCACCCGACGCTGGGCGCCGGTCAGGGAAAACGGCAGCTGAGTCAGAAAGCGCGCCTGCAGGCTGCAGCCGGAAGGCAATCGAGGAGCCCCGTCCTGCTGAATGCGCTGGCGCACTTCCCGCAGACTCAGCTGATGCGCCAGCAGTTCTTCCAGCGCCAGCCGCCGCTGAGCAGGATGACGGCCCTCCGCCAGCTGCTCCAGGTTCGCTTCCGGCGGCGGCTGGTGAAGATAGCGCAGCGAACTTTGCAGCTCCGGCAGGCGGAAGCGTTTGCGAAGCGCCTCGGGAATCCAGTCTGGCAGCGCCCTGGGGGCCTCTTCCAGCAGCGTCAGGGCCTGATCGATCAGCGCCCTCAGGCGGGTTTGCGGCAGTCCTTCCGTGGTGGGATAGATCGGGGTGAGATGCTCCTCCACCGGGGTATCGGCTCTGAGCAGACGATACTCCGGATGATAGATCTCGAGGCCGGTGGCCCCGGCCCGGGCCTCGCCGAAGCAGCGTACCGCGGTGCCGGGCTGGAACTGCTGCTGCTGGGCCGGAGAAAAGTGAAAGAAGCGCAGGCTGAGGAGACTCGTGTCATCCTTCAAGCGCACCAGCAGGCTACGCCGGCGCCCCTTGACCACCTCCGCTGCCGCCACCTCGCCTTCCACCACCGCTTCCTGACCGGCACGCAGGGTGGCGATGGGCGTGATTCGCGTGCGGTCCTGATAGCGCAGGGGCAGGTGAAACAGCAGATCGACGACCCGGGCGATACGCAGCCGTGCCAGCTTGGCGCCGAGCGCCTCGCCGACCCCCTTGAGGCTGTCGACGGGTTGGCCAAGGGTATCGTCGCCGGGTTCGCTCATGGCGTATTCATCAAAGGATTGCTATCGAGTTGATGTTCACGACAGGCCTTGATGGCGTCCGTCAGCACGTCGATGGCCTTGGGCCGGGGAAAGCTGGCCCGCCAGGCGATGGCCACGGTACGGGACGGTACCTCCCGAGAGAAGGGGCGGCTGGTCAGGATGCCGTTCTCGTAATGGTTGGTGCCGATGGCGGACTGGGGCAGCACGGTGATGCCAAGTCTTGAGGCCACCATGTGGCGGATGGTCTCCAGGGAACCGCCTTCCGCGGTCAGGGTATTGTCCGGGCTGTTCAGCTTGTCGACGATGGCGGGGCAGGCCTCGAGGATCTGATCCCGAAAGCAGTGGCCTTCGCCGAGCAGCAGCAGGCGCTCCTTGAGCAGATCTTCCTTGTCGATACTCTCCCGTTTGGCCCAAGGATGATCCGCAGGAATCAATACCTCGAAGTCCTCCTTGTAGAGCGCCTTGGTCAGCACATCGGTTTCCGTGAAGGGCAGCGCGACGATGATCACGTCCAGCTCGCCGTTACGCAGCTTGCGCCGCAGCCCGCCGGTCAGCCCCTCCTGGATGTACAGTGACATCTGCGGT
Organism: Pistricoccus aurantiacus; assembly: GCF_007954585.1. Taxonomy (GTDB): domain Bacteria; phylum Pseudomonadota; class Gammaproteobacteria; order Pseudomonadales; family Halomonadaceae; genus Pistricoccus; species Pistricoccus aurantiacus. The sequence goes on along the minus strand of NZ_CP042382.1, from coordinate 833,704 downwards.
GCCCGTCGGGACAGTTCCGGCACCAGGTAGGGAAAAAGATAAGGCCCGATGGTGTAGATCGCGCCGATGCGTATCGGACTGGCCAACTGGTCCTTGCCCGCGTTGGCAAGCTCCTTGATCACGCTGGACTGTTCCAGTACCCGCTGGGCCTGCTCGATGATCCGCTCCCCAAGAGGCGTGACCTGCACCGTGGATTTGGAGCGTTCGAACAGCGCCACCTCGAGCTCGTCCTCGAGTTTCTTGACCGCCACGGAAAGCGTCGGCTGGGAAACGAAGCAGCGCTCGGCGGCCCGGCCGAAATGACGCTCCTGGGCCAAGGTTACGATGTAGCGGAGTTCTGTTAGAGTCATGGTAATGCCTTGGGCATCCTCCGATTTTACGGAAAAGCGGTTTCTAATAGGGATGTTTTATCAAGCGGTGAGGTAAAGGTGAAGAAGACGACTCTGATTATTGGTTGTGGCGATATCGGTACTGTCCTGGGTCAGGTGCTGTTGAAGGCCGGTCATCGGGTGATCGGCGTGCGTCGCCGGGCGGAATCCCTCGAGGGCAGCGGTATCGAACCCCTTTCGCTGGATATACACGAGGAGGGGGCTCTCGCGGCACTGCCGGAGGCGGACATCGTCGTCTACGTGCTCAGCGCCGGTCGCTTCGATGAAGCTGCCTATCGCGCCGCCTACCCGGACGGTCTCAAGGCGGTACTCAAGGAACTGGCGACCCGCAAGACGCCGCCCCGGCGCCTTTTCTTCGTCTCCTCCACCAGCGTCTACGCCCAGCAGGACGGGGAACTGGTGGATGAGCAGAGCCCCGTCGAACCCGGCGGTTTCTCAGGGCAGTTGATGATCGAGGCGGAGCAGGCGCTCTCGAATCAGGAGATTCCCGGTACCGTGGTGCGGTTTTCCGGTATCTATGGCCCCGGTCGCGACCGCCTGATTCGCCAGGTCGGCGAGGGCCGTATTGTCGCCGTCTCGCCGCCGATGTATTCCAATCGCATCCATCGAGACGACTGCGCTGGGGTATTGGCGCACCTGATCGACGCCGCGCTCAAGGATCAGCCCCTGGAATCCCTGTATCTGGCCACGGACTGCGATTCCGCGCCGCTGCATGAGGTAATGCAGTGGATCGCCGGCAAGCTCAAGGTAGAGGCTACGGAGGTGATCCAGTCACCGCTGCGAAAGCGCGCCAGCAAGCGCTGCAATAACGCCCGGCTGCTGGCCAGCGGCTATCGCTTTCACTATCCGAGCTATCGGGAAGGTTACGCTCAGGTACTCGAGGAAGGCGGCTTTCTGACCCCGCAGAAGGCCTGAACGCGCTTCTTGAAATGGGCCGGTGGCGAGGGTGGCGCCACCGGTTCGACGCAGCGGATAACCGCTATCAATCGCCGAGGATCATCACCGCCTCCGCTTCTACCTGACTGCCCTTGGGCAGTGCCTTGACACCGACGGCGGCGCGGGCCGGGAAGGGTGCGCTGAAGAATTCTTCCATGACCTGGTTGACGATGGCGAATTGCGCCAGGTCGACCAGGTACAGGTTGAGCTTGACGATATCCTTCAACGAACCGGAGGCTTCCTCGCAGACCGCGCTGAGATTCTTGAACACCTGGCGGGCCTGGGTCTCGAAGTCCTCGGACACCAGTTCCATGGTGCCCGGATCCAGGGGGATCTGCCCGGAGAAATACACCGTATTGCCGGCCTTGATGGCTTGAGAATAGGGACCGATGGCGGCGGGAGCCTTGTCGGTATTGATCACGGCTTTGTTGCTCATGAAGCATCTCCTTGAGTGATGCAGGTTGGGAAGCAATCACATAGCGTCAGTTACGCACCCGCGAGATGCGCCCGACGTTATGCAGGTTGCGCATGCGCTTGATGATGCGCGCCAGATGTACCCGGTCGCGCACGGCGAGGATCAGGTTGATGATGGAGAGTCGCGCGTCTCGCTCCTCGATGCCGATACGCTCGATATTGGCGCCGGCATCCGTTACCAGACTGGCGATTTCCGCCACCAGCCCGCGTCGGCTTTCCATTTCGATACGCAGTCCCACCGGGAAATCCCCTTGGATGTTCGGCGACCACTGCAGCGCCACAAGTTTCTCCGGCTCGTCCCGGAGTTCCGCCAGATTGCGGCAGTCCGCCCGGTGCACGACGATCCCCTTGCCCATGGAAAGATGGCCGATCACCGAGTCCCCGGGCAGGGGGTGGCAGCAGCGGGCGAAGTTGATCACCATGCCCTCGGCGCCGCTGATCACTACCGGGTCGTTGCTGTGGCTGACCGTATCGAGATGATGCCCGGGCAGCATGTCCACCAGCCGCCGGGCAACCCCGTAACCCAGCCGTGTGCCCAGGCCGATGGATTCCAGCAGTTCGTCTTCGCGCTTGTAGCCGAACTCTTCCAACAGGGGCCGAAGATGCCCCCGGGGAAAGGCGTCGAGACTGGTATCGAAATCCGCCAGCGCCTTGTCGAGCAGCCGGCGGCCAAGGGTCACGGATTCAAGCTGTTTCTGATGCTTCAAGGCGTGGCGAATCGCCGAGCGCGCCTTGGCGGTGATCACGAAGGATAGCCAGTGGGTGCTGGGCTTGGCACCCGGGGCGGTGATGATCTCTACGGTCTGGCCGCTTTCCAGGCGAGTCGACAGCGGCGCCAAGTGGCGATCGATACGACAGGCGATACAGCTGTTGCCGATATCCGTATGCACGCTGTAGGCGAAATCGATCACCGTGGCGCCCTGAGGCAGTTCCATGATGTCGCCTCGAGGGGTGAATATGTAGACATCGTCTGGGAACAGGTCGTTCTTGACGTGTTCGATGAATTCCAGGGAATCTCCGGCCCGGCGCTGCATTTCCAGCAGACCGCGCACCCACTCCCGTGCTCGTGCATGACTGCCGGCGGCGATGGGGCGTTCCGTCTGGCCGGCCTTGTAGAGCCAGTGGGCAGCGATACCATTTTCCGCCATGGCCTCCATTTCCCGGGTGCGAATCTGCACCTCGATGGGCATGCCGCCGACCCCGAACAGGGTGGTGTGCAGGCTCTGGTAACCGTTGGCCTTGGGAATGGCGATATAGTCCTTGAAACGCCCGGGCACCGGCTTGTAGAGATTGTGCACCGCGCCGAGAATGCGATAGCAACTGTCGACGCTGTCCGTGGTGATACGAAAGCCGAACACGTCCATGATTTCCGCGAACGGCTTCTGCTGGTCGCGCATCTTGCGATAGATCGACAGCAGGTGCTTCTGTCGTCCGCTGACGGTACCCGGCAGCTCCTCGTCGTCCAGGCACTTCTGCAGGGCGCGCTGAATCTGCTGGATGGCGGAGCGACGATGCCCGCGAGCCTTGCTGACCGCGCGCTTGATGCGTTCGGCGCGCATGGGATAGATCGCCTGGAAGGACAGGTCCTCGAGCTCCACGCGGATGGTATTGATACCCAGCCGCCCGGCGATGCGGGCGTAGATTTCCAGGGTTTCCCGGGCGATGCGGCGTTTCTTGTCCGGGCGCAGGGCGCCCAGGGTGCGCATGTTGTGCAGGCGATCGGCGAGCTTGACGATGATCACCCGGATATCCTGGGACATCGCCAGCACCATCTTCTGAAAGTTTTCCGCCTGGGCCACCGCCTTGTCTTCGAAAGTGATCTGGGTCAGCTTCGAGACGCCGTCCACCAATACCGCCACGGATTCGCCGAACTGCTCCGTCAGGGCGGCCTTGGAAATGCCGGTATCCTCGATCACGTCGTGCAACATGGCCGCCATCAGGCTTTCGTGATCCATGTGCATGTTGGCGAGGATGTTGGCTACCGCCAGGGGATGGGTGACATAGGGCTCGCCGGAGCGGCGACGCTGACCGTCGTGGGCCTGTTCCGCATAATAGAAGGCGCGCTTGACCTGCTGAATCTCATGCCGGGGAAGGTAGCTGTCGAGACGATCGGCCAGGTCATCGATGGTGAACATTGCGCGCGCCTGTGTTACCAGGAAAAACGGATGCGTTGGAAAATTTTTATTCCTCGCTGAATTCGATGATCGGCGGACGCTGACGCACCGGGGCTTCGACGGGTTCGTCGAGCACGCTTTCATCGATCTTTCCCGCGGCGATCTCGCGCAGTGCCATCACGGTGGGCTTGTCGTTTTCCCAGGGAAGCAGCGCGTCCCGGGAGCCGCGGGCCAGTTGCCGGGCGCGCTGGGTGGAAATCATCACCAGCTTGAAACGATTCTCGACATGCTCCAGACAGTCTTCGACGGTAACTCGCGCCATGGGACAGGTACCTTATTTAGCAGCAATGGGTGACAGAATGCGGATTGCGACACTGCCGACAGGACCAGAACAAACGCCAGAAAGGGGTTTCGCTGCAGCGCGCAATAAACCAGTCTACTTGAGGCGCTCGTCTTGTGACAAGAGTGCGCCAATCAGCCCCGCGTGATGTTCGCGTACCCGACTCAGGCGGCAGCGAGCGGCGCGCACCAGGCCTTCCAGGTCCGCCAGGGCGGTGGCGAAATCGTCGTTGATGATCACCTGCTCGTATTCGTCGAAATGCGACATCTCGCTGATCGCATCCCGCATGCGCCGCTGGATGATCGCCGCGTCGTCCGTGCCGCGCTCGATCAGCCTTTCCTGCAGCGCTTCCCGTGACGGCGGCAGGATGAAGATCGAGATCGCCTCCGGCATCTGATCCCGCGCCTGGCGCGCCCCCTGCCAGTCGATTTCCAGGATCACGTCCTGACCCGCGGCCAGCAGCGCCTGAACCGCCGGGCGCGAGGTGCCGTAATAGTGATCGAAGACCCTGGCGTATTCGAAGAAATCGCCGCGTTCTATCAGGTGCTCGAAGGTCTCGATGGAGACGAAGTGATAGTTGACCCCGTCCTGTTCGCCGGGACGCTGCCGGCGGGTGGTATGGGACACCGAGACCTGGATATCGTCGAGTCGCTCGAGAAGCGCGCGCACCAGGCTGGTCTTGCCGGCCCCGGAAGGGGCGGAAACGATGAAAAGGGTTCCTTGGGACATAGCCGGGCCGTCGGTTGAAGGGGATGGAAAGGGAGGCGTAGTATCGCATAACTCCCGGCAGGGCTCATCTTGCCTGGATGTGCCGGCGGTCATGCAGCCTGAAGCCGTGCCGAATTCAGCGCCACAAGGATGTCGTCATGTCCGATCCTCGCTCGCCCTGGGCCTTCGCCGTTGTCGCCTTCACCTTTCTGATCACCATGCTGGGCACCACCATGCCCACGCCGCTGTATCCGCTTTACCAGCAGCAGTACGGGTTTTCACAGCTGATCATCACCGTCATCTTCGCGGTCTACGCGGTGGGGGTGATGGGCGCCTTGATCATCACCGGGCGTTGGTCGGATGAGCTTGGCCGCAAGCCCTTGCTGTTTGCCGGCCTGGCGGCGGCGGCAATCAGCGACGTGCTGTTCTGGATCAGCGACGGCTTGAGCGGACTGCTGATCGCCCGGCTGGTTTCCGGCGTTTCCGCAGGGATCTTCACCGCCACGGCAACGGTGGCGGTCATGGAACTGGCGCCGAAAGCCCGGCGACAGCTTGCGGCCTTTATCGCGACCGCAGTGAACATGGGCGGACTCGGGCTGGGTCCCGTGACGGCGGGGCTGCTGGTGGAATACCTGCCCTGGCCGCTGCATCTGACCTACGCGGTACATTTCCTGCTGTGCCTGCTGGCGGTCTTGGCCTTCTTCAAAGTACCGGAAAGCGTCGAGCGTCCGGACAAGCCGAGACTGCGTCTGCAGCGTCTGTATGTTCCTCCAGAAGTGCGCGGTATCTTTCTGCCCGCGGCGATCGCCGGTTTCGCCGGATTTTCCATGTTGGGCTTCTTCACCGCCACGGCGCCTGCCTTCATGAAAGAGGTGCTGGGTTACGACAATCTGGCGTTGAGCGGGCTGGTAGCAGGCAGCGTGTTCTTCGCCTCGACCCTGGGGCAGCTTTTGCAGGATCGCCTCCCGCAATCCCGGCGTTTGCCGCTGGGCTGTCTGGGAGTAATCTTCGGCGCTGTCCTGGTGGGCAGCGGTGTCGGCTGGGCATCCCTGACAATCTTCCTGAGCGGCGCCCTGGTCGCCGGGCTCGGTCACGGCGTCGCCTTTCGCGCCGGGCTCGGCGCCATCGCCCAGGCCAGCCCCGTCAACCAGCGCGCCTCGGTCACCTCGAGCTTCTTTATCGTCAGCTATATCGCGCTGTCCATTCCGGTATTGGGGATCGGTCTGGTCTCGCGGCTGATCGGTCTTGCGCCCACCGGGGTGGGGTTCGCCGGCTTTGTCGCGCTGACCGGGATAGTAGCGTTGCTGGCGCTGTTGAAGGTGAGAAAGACCGGCTGAACTGATTCGGGCAGGCCGCATTTCTGTTATGCTGTTCGGCTGCCATCGTGCTTCCCATTCGTTCGTCAGGCCCGTTCTGCCTCGCTTATCCTATCGCCGTCTTCTTTTTCTCAGGTTCGCTTTCGTGACTGATTCCGTTTCTACCGGCGGTTTTACCGCCTTGCCGCTGGCGCCCGCGCTGCTGGACAATCTGGCCTCTCTGGGCTATCACGCCATGACGCCGATCCAGGCGGAGAGCCTGCCGGGCATACTGGCGGGGCGGGATCTGCTGGCCCAGGCGAAAACCGGCTCCGGCAAGACCGCCGCCTTTGGCCTGGGGGTGCTGTCTCGTATTAAGATGGCGAATTCTCGTCCGCAAGCGCTGATCCTGTGCCCGACCCGGGAGCTGGCGGATCAGGTCGCCGGCGAGCTCAGGCGCCTGGCGCGCTCCATGGCCAATCTCAAGGTGCTCACTCTCTGCGGCGGAGCGCCTCTCGTCCCCCAGTTGAATTCCCTGGCCCACGGCGCGCATGTGATCGTCGGTACCCCGGGCCGGATAGAGGAGCATCTGCGAAAGGGCTCCCTGGATCTCGCCGATCTCACGGTGCTGGTACTGGACGAGGCGGATCGGATGCTCGATATGGGCTTTCAGGCGTCACTGGAATCGATTGTCGCCCGGACGCCGAAATCGCGACAGACGCTCATGTTCAGCGCGACCTACAGCGAGCCGGTTCGTTTGATCGCCGAGGGCTTGCTGCGCGACCCTCTCGATGTGCGGGTGGACGCCAGTCACGACCCGGCGAGCATTCGCCAGCACTTCTATCGGATCGACGACGAATCGGCGCGGTTCGAGGCGCTGCGGCTACTGCTGCTGGCGTATCGTCCGGTATCCAGCGTGGTGTTCTGCAACACCAGGCGCGAAACTCGCGAGGTGGCACAAGCGCTGGCGGACCGTGGCTTCAGTGCGCTTGCCCTGCACGGCGATCTCGAGCAGCGCGACCGAGAGCAGGTCTTGCTGATGTTCGCCAATCAGAGCGTTTCGATTCTGGTTGCCACGGACGTAGCCGCGCGGGGGCTGGATATCGACGCCCTGGAAGTGGTATTCAACTACCGTATTCCTCGGGAACTAGAGGTGCACGTGCATCGGGTCGGGCGTACCGGTCGCGCGGGTGCCACGGGAATCGCCTGTACCCTGGTAGCCGAGAAGGACGACTATCGCCTGGCGCGACTGAGTGAGTTGCTCGAGCAGCCGCTGGCCTGCCAGCGGCTACCGGCGGCGAACGACCTGGAACGCGAGCCTTTCCTGCCGCCCAAGGCGACGCTTCAGATAGAGGGCGGCAGGAATCGCAAGATACGCCCCGGCGATATTCTTGGCGCCTTGACCGGCGAGGCGGGCATCGAAGGTAGCCGAGTCGGCAAGATCAAGGTGTCGGAACGTAGCGCCTATGTGGCGATCGATCGGGAGTTGGCCAAGGCGGCTCTCGAGAAACTACGTATCGGAAAAATAAAAGGCCGTTCGCTTCGCGTGCGACGTATCGGGCCCTGAATTCAATCAATTTTCAAGGTGCTATGAAGATACCCAAGAGACTACAACCGTTAGTGGATGATGGCATGATCGATGAGGTCATCTGCCAGTTGATGAGCGGCAAGGAAGCTCAGGTATACGTGGTGCGCGCGGGCGGCAAGCCCAGCTGCGCCAAGGTGTTCAAGGAAGCCAAGCAGCGCAGTTTCAAGCAGGCGGTGCAGTATCAGGAAGGCCGCAAGGTGCGTAACAGCCGCCGGGCCCGGGCGATGTCGAAGAAGACCCGCTACGGCCAGAAGGAGCAGGAAAGCGCCTGGCTGAACGCGGAGGTCGAAGCCCTGTATCGCCTCGACGCGGCGGGAGTGCGGGTGCCCAAGCCCTACGGTTTCGTCGACGGCGTGCTGCTGATGGAGATGATCGCCGACGCGGAAGGCTACGCCGCGCCGCGGCTGGACGATGTGACCCTGACCGAACAGCAGGCGCTCGAGTATCACGCCAAGGTGATCGATGACGTGGTGCGCATGCTCTGCGCCGGCCTGGTGCACGGCGATCTTTCCGAGTTCAACGTACTGCTGGACGCCTCCGGCCCGGTGATCATCGATCTGCCCCAGGCGGTGGATGCGGCGGGCAACAACAGCGCCGCCAGCATGCTGGAGCGGGACGTGAACAACATGCGTGCCTATTTCGGACGCTTTGCGCCGGCGCTGCTGGAGACCCGCTACGCCAAGGAAATCTGGGCGCTTTTTGAAGCGGGCAGACTGCAGCCGGATACGCCCTTGTCCGGGCGTTTCGAAGCGGACACTTCAAGCGTCGACGTGGATGATCTGATGGAAGTCATCGACGATGTTCGTGCCGAGGAGGCCAACCGCCGAGCGCCATCCTGGGACGAAGAAGACTGGTAAGGCCCTCGTCAGGCGCAGGGAGCGTCAGTACGGTCTATATCCACCAGATCGGTGACCGCAATATCGCCGATATTCGCCAGAGCCGTCGCTGATAGTCCGATATGGTCGGTGTATTCGAAAAAATTCATTAGAACTTTAATAGCGGTATAACTATAATTTCCATTGCCTCTGATTTTCTTGCGACGTTCTCTATAACTATCGGCATGTTTCACGTGAAACATGCCGATAGCATTTATGCAGTGCCCCGGTAATCAGGTGAAACCCGCTTGGATATTTCAGCGAACAGGAGAATGATGGATGAGTGATGTCCGCTCAACCCGGCCATCCGAAGGATGCGCTCATCCGCGACTGGTGGAACTGGTCCTGGCCCTGGGAGGCTTCGGCATCGGCACCAGCGAATTCGTCATCATGGGGCTGGTCAACCGGGTGGCTCAGGATCTACAGGTACCGATGCCCGATGTTGGCTATGCGATCAGCAGCTACGCCCTAGGCGTTGTGGTGGGTGCGCCGCTCATCTCTGCTTTGGCGGCGAGGGTGCCCCGCCGCGCCTTGCTCATCGTCCTGATGCTGCTTTTTGCCATCGGCAATCTGGCGAGCGCCTTTGCCCCTGACTTTGCTTCTTTCGTTCTTTTGCGCTTTATATCCGGCCTGCCCCACGGCGCCTATTTCGGCATCGCCGCCCTGGTGGCCGCCGCCTCAGCCCCCATCGATCAGCGTGCCGGTGCCATAGGGCGGGTGATGCTGGGGTTGTCCGTCGCCATCCTGATCGGTGCGCCGCTGGCCACCTGGGCCGGCAACCTGTTCGGTTGGCAGGTGGCCTTTGCCGCCGTGGGGATGATCGCACTAATCACTGCGGGACTGGTGCGTCTCCTGGTACCCGCGCAAGCCGCCGATGTGAATGCCAGCCCGAAGCGGGAACTCTCCGCCCTGGCCAAACATCGAGTACTGTTCACCCTGGCGGTAGGCTGTATCGGTTTTGGCGGGATGTTTGCGGTATTCAGCTATGTGGTTCCCACCCTGACCGAACAGGCCGGCATGCGAGAAGCGCTGGGACCACTGGTACTGGCGGTCTTTGGCGTCGGTACCATACTGGGCAATTTGATAGGCGCACGCCTGGCGGACAGGAATCTGCTGAGCGCCATACCAACCATTCTGATCTGGTGCCTGGTCATACAAGGCCTTTTCTATTTTGCCGCCAACTCTCTTTGGCTAGGCATCATCTGCGTCGGGCTGGTGGGTACCAGCGTTGCCTTGGGACCGGCACTGCAGACGCGCTTGATGGACGTGGCGGAAGATGCCCAGACCATGGCGGCCTCTCTCAATCATGCCGCTTTCAATGGGGCCAACGCTTTAGGCGCCTGGCTTGCCGGCGTCACGGTCAAGATGGGTTTCGTCTGGTCCGCCACCGGGCTGGTAGGGGCGGGGCTCGCTGCTGCGGGCCTGGTGATTTTCTACATTGGACTCTGGGTGGAGCGTGGCAGGGATCCGGCAGCCGCGAGGGTCTGAATCGATCCGCTGTCCAATCTGTATCCGTGAATTTTCCTTGTCATCCTCAGCGGATCTTCAGCAGTTCCTTGCTGGATGGTTGGGGGTTGCTGCTGGAGCGAGACATAGATCACAGGCGTGCTTGTTTTGGACGCTTCGCACCGGTGCTGCTGGATACACGCTATGCCAAGAAACTGGGTCCTTATGAAGCGGGCAAGCTGCAGCCGGATATGCCATTGACCGGTCATTTTTGCGGCGGATACTTCGAGCGTTGACGTGAAAACGACGCGTGGTGACCATTGATGACATCGGCAATATGGCCGTTGGTCTTGCCAGCGACTATGCCCGCAATGTGACGGGCAATATTGCTTTTGTTGATGCGGGCCACAACGTGATGGCTTGATCCTGACCTTCCATAAACTTTCTAATGAATGAGCGAAGGATCCAGCAGATAGCGCGATAAAGCCACTCGCCCGGCGCTTCCAGTGCCGCCAACACCTGAAGCACAAGCTCGGCAGGAAAACATGGCGTTCGCCCGGTTTGCTTGTCAGGTTTTCGAGCGGAAATGCCTATCTGAGTCAGGCCTTTCTCGTGCGGGATTGCCCATCACGACAGCATTCGCCGGTACGTCGCGGTTCACCACACTGCCCGCACCGATAAGGGCATTATCGCCGATCGCGACCCCCGGTAGGATGATAGCGCCGCCGCCGATCCAGACATTCTTGCCGATGCTGATCGGGCGCCCGAACTCCAGCATTCGTTCACGCTGCTCGGGATCTCGTGGATGATCGGCGGTAAGTAGCTGAACGCCAGGGCCAATTTGAGTCTTGTCATCGATCGCCACCTTGACTACGTCGAGAATGACGCAATTGAAGTTGAGAAAAACGCCGTCGCCCAAGCTGATGTTGTAGCCGTAGTCACAGTGAAAGGGTGGTCGGATATTGACACCTTTACCCACATGGGCGAATGCCTCTTCCAGCAGTGGCTGGCGCTCTGCCTGCGTATGGGTATTCGTCTCGTTGTAGCGATCCAGCCATTGGGATATGTAGCGATGATCAGCCGATAGTTCGGGGCAGTCGGCGATATAAAGTTCGCCTCCCAGCATCTTTTCTTTTTCGGTCTTTTTTGCCACGTCGTACCCTCGACTCATTGGTTTTAGACAGACAAAGAATTACTAAAGATTGAGGTGGACCCCATCAGCTGGACAGCTTGAAGGTGTTACTAAGCTCTGACCTCTTTGTTTACCCGGCTCAAGCTGCCAGGGTCACGGATGGCTGGTAATACACCTCGTCGGGTGTTTGATAATCATGGCTCTGATGGAACCGCTCCTGATTGTAGTGCCGGAAGTACCGGTTAAGCGCCTGTCTCAAGTGTCGCCCATCCTCGAAGGCGGTGAGGTAGATGCACTCATGTTTGACACTGCGCCAGAGGCGTTCCACGAAGATATTGTCATGGTAGCAGCCCTTGCCGTCCATGCTGATCCGGATGCCATGATGCTTGAGAACATCGGTGAAGGCTTCACTGGTGAACTGGACACCCTGATCCGTGTTGAAGATTTCCGGCGTTCCATGACGTTGCAGGGCCTCCTCCAGAGCATCAACGCAGAAGTCAGCGTCCAGGGTGTTCGAGACGCGCCAGGACAGCACCTTGCGAGTGTGCCAGTCCATGATGGCCACCAGGTACATGAAGCCCCGGGCCAGCGGCGCATACGTGATATCGGCGGCCCACACCTGGTTGGGCCGGTCGATCCGGCGCCCTTTGAGCAGGTAGGGATAAACCTTGTGCCCCTCGCCGGGAATGCTGGTTCTCGGACGCGGGTATACCGCCTGCAGGCCCATGGTGCGCATCAGTCGCTGGACTCGCTTGCGGTTTACCTGATAGCCCTGGCGCTGCAGGAACGCCCGCATTTTGCGAGACCCGTAATACGGCGTTTCCAGATGTTGCTGATCAAGTAGATACATGAGATTCAAATCCTTCTGACGCTGTTGCCGAGGACGGTAGTACACCGATGAGCGGCTCAATTTGAGCAATTCACATTGGCGCGTCATGCTGATATCAGGGTGGTCGCGCTCGATCATCGCCAACCGGCGTCGACGACTTACTGATCGAGCTTGCGCGATAAAAAATCGCGTTCCACCGTCAACCGGCCGATCTCGCGATAGAGTTCATCGGTGTTGGGCTCGTTGGACGGCTTGCCAGCCTTCTTCTTGCCTTCGAAGAGGTCAGGGGCATTTTCCAGCAGCTCGCGTTTCCAGGTGCTGACCATGGTCGGATGGATCTGGAAACGGGCGGCGATCTCGGAAGTGGTCTGGTCACCCTTGAGAGCGGCCAGGGCAACCTTGGACTTGAATGAAGCGCTGTACTGTTGGCGTTTCTTGCTCATGATTCTCCTCCTGAGGGAGATGATGAATCAGAGCTTAGGCACCTGTCCAAATTTCGGGGTCCAGTTCAGATAGTCTTAAAAAAAGATTATTGATTTTTCATTAATCGGGTATATGTCACTCGATATTCTGAATCTGCTCCCGCATCTGTTCGATCAATACCTTGAGTTCCACGGCGCAGCGGGTGGTTTCCGCGACCACGGATTTCGATGACAGGGTATTGGCTTCCCGGTTGAGTTCCTGCATCAGGAAGTCCAGCCGGCGTCCTATGGGACCTTTCTGGATGAGCTGGCGGGCGACTTCCGCCACGTGGGTTTCCAGACGGTCGAGTTCTTCGTCCACGTCGGCTTTCTGGGCCATCAGCACCAGCTCGGCTTCCAGGCGCTGGGGGTCGAGTTCCGCGCGCACCGCTTCAAGACGTTCCAGCAGCAAAATGTGCTGGCGTTCGAGAATACCCGGGAGCAGGGCGCGTACCTGGGCAACCTGCTCTTGGGTGCTGTCGAGTCGCGCTTGAATCAGTTCCGCCAGACGCTTTCCTTCTCGCGCGCGGCCCTCGATCAGCTCATCCAGCGCTTGAGAAAACAAGGTTTCGGCGGCGGCCTTGATATCGTCCAGATCGGGTTCCTGGGCATCGCCGATGCCCGGGTGATCGAGCAGTGCCAGGGCGTCCGGCATGGGGGCATCCGGAATCTCGCCGCGTATCTGCTGCAGGGCGAAGGCCAGTTCCATGAGGCGCTCACGGTTGACCCCAAAACCGGCGCCGACGGTGGCCGGGGCGAACTGCAGGGTGCATTCCACCTTGCCCCGGGCCAGACGTTTGCGCAGGGTTTCGCGCCAGATCGGCTCCAGCGCTCGAAGGCTCTCCGGCAGGCGGAAGTGCAGGTCCAGGTAGCGCTGATTCACCGAGCGCAGCTCCAGATGCAGGCTGCCCCAAGCGGCTTCATGGCTCTGGCGGGAAAACGCGGTCATGCTGTGTGCCATGGGAACTCCTGGGTTTGAATGCGATAGGGCTAGTGTAACGGATTGGCTGCCTGCATGAGTTGACCGGGAATCCGCGCGGCGAGGCATGTAGAATGTAGGCCGTTTTCCGATCCCGTTCGATTCGATAAGGAATGTTATGCACTCGCCTTCTACTGCATCACCGGTCAAGCGCCCCAGCGGGCGTCGGCCGGAGCAAGCCCGAGAGATTCGCCTGACCCGAGACTACACCCGTCATGCGGAAGGTTCGGTACTGGTGGAGTTCGGCGATACCAAGGTGCTGTGCAACGCCAGCGTCGAGGCGGGGGTGCCGCGCTGGCTGCGAGGCAAGCATCAGGGCTGGGTGACCGCGGAATACGGCATGCTGCCTCGAGCGACCCATACCCGGGGCGGACGGGAGGCGACCAGGGGCAAGCAGGGCGGGCGAACCTTGGAGATCCAGCGCCTGATCGGGCGCTCCCTGCGAGCGGCGGTAAACCTCAAGCATCTCGGTGAGTTCACCATCACCGTGGACTGCGATGTGATTCAGGCGGACGGCGGCACCCGCACCGCCTCGATCACCGGGGGCTGCGTGGCGCTGGTGGATGCGGTTCGCTACCTGCAGCGCAAGAAGCTGATCAAGAAGGATCCTTTCCAGCAGCTGGTCAGTTCCGTGTCCGTGGGTATCTTCAAGGGCGTGCCGATAGTGGACCTGGACTATCCGGAAGACAGCGCCGCGGATACGGACATGAACGTGGTGATGACCGAGCAGGGCGGGCTGATCGAGGTGCAGGGCACCGCAGAGGCGGCGGCGTTTTCCCGGGCGGAACTCAACGCCATGCTGGATCTGGCGGAAACAACCGGGCGCCAGCTCTTCGAGCATCAGCGTGAAACGCTGGGTATTCGCACCTGATAGTTATCGCTTGATCTTCAGACACAAGAATGCCGGCTTGAACCGGCATTCTTGTATGAGAGTCAGTTGTGCAGGGGTCATGGAATATCGACAGCCGCTGCACTGGCCGGCGGTTAGACCGTGAGGTCGTACTCGACGATCAGCGGCGCGAACTCCGAGAATGTAGCGTCATAGTCGATCCAGGCGTCGCGGACATGCTGGCGAAAGTTGGGGCCGACGATCTGATAGTCGACCCGCCAGCCTTCCTGGCGCGAGCGGGGCCGGTCCTGATCCAGCGCTGGCCACCAGGTGTACTCGTTGCCGTCCCGGTTGATTTCCCGGAAGGTGTCGATGAAACCGATAGGGCCGAAGACCTGATCCATCCAGGCGCGCTCTTCCGGCTTGAAGCCCGGCGTGGTCTGGTTGTCCGCCCAGTTGGCGAGATCCAGGGTCTTGTGAGCGATATGCCAGGTGCCGCAGATGATGTATTCCCGGCGCTTGCGGGCCATCTTGCTCAGGTATTCCTGATACTGGGTCATGAAAGCCTGCTTGGCGGCAGGATCGCTGCCGTCCGGCATCAGGAAGCTGGCGACACTGAAACGATCATAATCCGCCTGCAGGAAGCGGCCTTCGTTGTCGCATTGAGGAAAGCCCAGGCCGTACATGATCGCCTTGGGAATCTTGCGGCAGTAGAGCCCCACGCCGGAGAAACCGTCCTGTTCCGCATCGAGAAAGTAGCCTTCATAGCCTTCCGGATAGAGGATCTCGTCGTTCAGCTCGAAGCTCTTGACTTTCAGGTTCTGAACGCACACGACATCCGCGTCCTGGTTGGCCAGCCAATCGAGAAAGCCTCGATCGACGGCCTCAAGGATGCCGTTGACGTTGATAGTGGCGATTTTCATTCCATGGTCCCTTTGATATCGCGCGTGTATCATACCTGAGGTTTAGAGGTTTTAGTAAATGGCTTTCATCAATCGATGTGATAACGGGCGCTGAGGAGACGAGCCGGTGAAAGAGCAGGAAGCGGCGAAGATGCAGGACTATCAACGAGAGTTCATCGAGTTCGCCATTGCCCAGGGAGTGCTCAAGTTCGGTGAGTTCACGCTGAAGTCCGGCCGCGTCAGCCCCTATTTCTTCAATGCCGGCCTGTTCAAGAGCGGCACCGCCCTGGCGCGGCTGGGGCGTTTCTATGCCCGTACCATCGTGGACAGCAACCTCTCCCCGGACGTTCTGTTCGGCCCCGCCTACAAGGGTATTTCCCTGGCCGCCACCACCGCCGTCGCTCTGGCGGATCATCATGATCGCGATCTGTCCTTCGCCTTCAACCGCAAGGAAGCCAAGGCTCACGGCGAGGGCGGCAATATCGTCGGCGCCGAGCTTGCCGGGCGGGTGCTGATCATCGACGATGTCATTACCGCCGGCACCGCCATTCGCGAGGTCATGGAGTTGATCGCCGCCGCCGGTGCCAACGCCGCGGGAGTGGTCATCGCCCTGAATCGTCAGGAGCGCGGCCAAGGCGCCCTCAGCGCCATTCAGGAAGTCGAGGCCAACTACCGCATGCCGGTGATCAGCATCGTCACGCTGAATCAGGTGCTCGAATACCTGGAGCGTCACGCCGAGGAAGAGCTGCGACAATACGCCCCGGCCATTCGCGACTATCGCGCCCATTACGGCGTCGATACGCCCTGAGACGTCGACCAAGATGGTATCGACCATGCTATACTTATATGGTAAGCAGCCTAAGATGATTTTCAATGGAGTCTTCATCATGCTGAAAAAATCCGGTTACCTACTGGCGTCCGCCGCGCTCTTGCTTATGAGTCACAATGCCTTAGCGCTGAGCCTTTCCGTCAGCGGCCATGACGATGGATTCGGCGTCGAGGCAAGCCAGAGCATCGCGCCTACGTTGCGTGCCGGTGTCGGTTATTTCACCTCCGATGACAGCGGCCGCGACGTGGATCTGTATTCCGGTTCGCTGATGTTTGCTCCCTATCTGCCGATCGTCGATCTGGCCGTGGGCGGCCGCTATCAGTACCAGGACACTCACTACGGCGACGGTGGCGGCCTGGGACTGGGCGGCTCCGCCTTCGTCGGCACGCCGATCCCGCTGACCTCCGTGGGCGCCTATGGCTTCTACACGCCGGACGGGCTCAGCCATGGAGATATCGAGAAGAGTTATAATTACGGCGCTCAGGCCCGGGTCAACCTGTTTTCCCAGACTTATGTCTACGGCGGCTATCAGTACTACCGCACCAAGTTCGATGACCGGGGCAAGAAGACCCTGGATAGCGGCCCGACCCTGGGCGTCAGCATAGGATTCTAGGCAAGTTCGCCCAAGCGCATTATCCTGAGAAGCAGTCAGATGCAATCGGCGCCCTGCTGGGCGCCGATTGCTTGAAGCGCCACTTTCCCTACCAGTGATCTCGATGCTTGATATCGTGTTGTTCGAGCCGGAAATCCCCCCCAATACCGGCAATCTGATCCGGCTTTGCGCCAATACCGGCTTTCGCCTGCATTTGATCGAGCCGCTGGGGTTCGCCTTGGACGACAAGCGTCTGCGTCGGGCGGGGTTGGATTATCACGAGTGGGCGCGGGTCAGGGTGTACGCTCAGTGGCGCGCCTTCATCGAGGAAACACTGCCTAAGCGCATCTTCGCCATTTCCACCCGGGGCCGCACCGGCTATCACGAGCCGCGCTATCGCGAAGGCGACGTGCTGGTGTTCGGCCCGGAAACTCGCGGTCTGCCTCAGGCCATGCTGAACGCCCTGCCGGCGGAACAGCGCCTGCGTATTCCCATGCTGGCGGACAGCCGCAGCCTGAACCTTTCCAACGCCTGCGCGATCATCGTCTATGAAGCCTGGCGCCAGCTGGATTTCAAAGGAGCCGAGCTTCCCTGCGCCTTCGACGGCGAGGCGGGTTGATGTCGATTCGCGAACGCCTCGCCAAGCTCAACCCCCGCCAGCAGGAAGCCGTGCGCTATATCGACGGTCCCTGTCTGGTGCTGGCCGGGGCAGGTTCCGGCAAGACCAGCGTGATCACCTCTAAGATCGCCTATCTGGTGCAGGAATGCGGCATGAGCGCCCGGCGCATCGCCGCGGTGACCTTCACGAACAAGGCCGCTCGGGAAATGAAGGAGCGGGTGGGAACGATGCTCAAGGGTCGCGAGGGTCACGGCCTGACCGTCTCCACCTTCCACACCCTGGGGCTCAATATCATCCGAGCCGAACTCAAGGCGCTGGGCTACAAGCCGGGTTTCTCCCTGTTCGATCCAGAAGACGCCAAGGCGCTGCTGCGGGATCTGCTGCAGAAGGACGCCCAGGTGGACGCGGATCAGATCAACCGGGTGCAGCACCGAATCTCAAACTGGAAGAATGACCTGATACTGCCGGGGGAGGCGCTTTCTCATGCGGCGGATCAGGACGAGCATTACGCCGCCCGGGCCTACGAGGCCTACGGCCGCCATCTCAAGGCCTACAACGCGGTGGATTTCGACGATCTGATCCTGCTGCCGGTAGTGCTTCTGCAAAACGATCCGGAAGCCCTGGCCCGCTGGCGGCGCAAGATTCACTACATGCTGGTGGACGAATATCAGGACACCAACATCAGCCAGTATCTGCTGGTCAAGCTTTTGATGGGGGAGCGCGCCACCTTCACCGTGGTGGGTGACGACGACCAGTCGATCTACGCTTGGCGGGGGGCGCGGCCGGAAAACCTGGTCACTCTAGGAGAGGATTTTCCCAGTCTCAAGGTCATCAAGCTGGAGCAGAACTATCGTTCCACTGGCACCATCCTGGGCGCCGCCAACACCTTGATCAGTAATAACCCCCACGTCTACGAGAAGACCCTGTGGTCGGAGATGGGCCGCGGCGACCCGATCCGGGTGGTGGTCAATCGTCACGAGGAGGCGGAAGCGGAGCGGGTGGCCGGCGAGATCCTGACTCGGCGCATCAAGGAGCGCGCCGAGTGGCGGGATTTCGCAGTGCTCTATCGGGGCAATTTCCAGGCGCGGATTCTGGAGTTGAAGCTGCAGCACTACCAGATTCCCTACAAGCTCTCCGGCGGCACCTCCTTCTTCTCCCGCAACGAGATCAAGGACGCCATGGCCTACCTGCGTCTGTTGATCAATCCCGCGGACGACAACGCCTTTCTGCGTATCGTCAACGTGCCGCGTCGGGAAATCGGCCCGGGCACCCTGGAGAAGCTCGCCAATTATGCTACCCAGCGGGAGTGCTCGCTGTTCGCCGCCTGCCACGAACTGGGCCTCGAACAGCTGTTGCCGACTCGGGCGGTGGAGCGCCTGGGACGCTTCACTCACTTCATCGACGGCGTGCGACGACGCATGGACAGCGGTGACGCCATCGCCGCCATTCGCGACATGCTCATCGAGATGGATTACGAGGCATGGCTCTATCAGAACGCCAGTGCGCCGACCATCGCCGAGCGGCGCCTGGCCAACGTGTGGACGCTGATCGATCAGCTCGAGAAGTCCATGCAACGCGATCCGGAGGAGACGTCAGAAGAGAACACCGCCAGCGAGAACACGGAAACCGACAGCGTGGAAGCGGCGATTTCCCGGCTGGTGCTGCGAGATATTCTCGAACAGCAGGCGGAGGAAGACGACTCCGACCGGGTGCAGCTGCTGACCATGCACGCCTCCAAGGGGCTCGAGTTCCCGCACGTTTACCTGATGGGCCTGGAAGAAGAACTGCTGCCTCACCGCAACGCCATCGAGGCGGATACGGTAGAGGAAGAACGGCGGCTGGCGTATGTGGGCATCACCCGCGCGAGGCGCACCCTGACCCTGACTCTAGCCCGTCAGCGCAAGGCCTACGGAGAACTGATGGACTGCACGCCGAGCCGTTTCCTGGATGAACTGCCCCAGGACGAGCTGGAATGGGAGGGCCGCGCGGACAAGGAAGATCCGCAAAAGAAACAAGCCCGGGGGCAGAATGCCATCGCCGGGCTGCGCTCGTTGCTGAACTAGATTGTCAGGCTAGCGTGACTGGGCCAGACCGTCTCGCCGTTGTTTTGATGAACCGAGTTCGGCGAGACAGCTACGATCAAGGCGTCTGCTGGCTGTAGTATTCCGCGATGTCCTTGATGTCCTCGTCGGAAAGCCCGGCCGCCATCGGCGTCATCACCGCAGACATGCCGCCCTGGCGCTCTCCCGCGCGATAGGCCTTCATCGAGTTTTCCAGATAAGTAGCGTTTTGCCCCGCAAGGTTGGGATACATCGGCGAAGTGCCATGACCGTCCTGGCCGTGACAGGTGGTGCAAACCGCAATCTTGCTGGCGCCGGGAAGATCCGAGCCCTCGGCCGCTCCACCGGTAGCGGCGTCATCGCTGGCCGCTACCTGAGTGGTATCGCCTGCTTCTTCCGGAGCCGCCTGTTCAGCAGCGGCGGTGTCTTCGCTTGAGCTGGCTTCACTTTCTGCGGTATCGGCGCTGGCGGTTTGCGTCTCGCCTTCCGTGGTCGCATCGCCACCTGCCGGATCGCCGGCCGCCGGATCGCCGGCTGCCGCATCATCGTCGGTCTCGATCGCCACGTCATCGCCCCGTACCGGTTCGGTCAGGTAGTTGACCGCGTCCTTGACTTCCTGATCGCTAAGATTCGGGTTGCCCCCCTTGGCCGGCATGGCATTGAGGCCGTTGATGGCATGGTCGTAAAGCGTCGCCATGCCTTGCTCCATGCGTGGCGCCCAGGCTTCCTCATCGCCTCTCACCGGCGAGCCGGCGGCACCGGTTTCGTGGCAGGCGGTACAGACGCTGGCATATATTTCCTCGCCGGATGCCGCGTCGCCAGAGGCCGCGCCGCTGTCCGCGCTGACCGGCGTCGGTGCCGAGGTGTCGGTACCGCAATCCTCACCGGCACGGCACAGTTCCCCCACCGGCGCCAAGCGCTCGGCGATGGCTTCCCGCGACATGGCATCTTGAGCCAAGGCAGTGCTGGCCGCCCCAAGGCTCAGGGTGGCCAGACACCCCAAGAACAGATTGCTGAATTTCACGCTCACCACCTCGTTTACGGTCTTTGTATAATTCTATCCGGTACTCGCACCGTGCAAGAAGGGCCAGTATACCGGCAACCCGGTTGACTGAAAAATGCGGCGAAGTGCAGCAGTAGCGCGGATACTGGACAGGTGCCAGGTTGGCGGTTAGGATACTCGCCGTCTCGCCATAGTGCGAGCCCCACATTACCCAAGCGCCCTTAGCTCAGCTGGATAGAGCGTTGCCCTCCGGAGGCAAAGGTCATAGGTTCGAATCCTATAGGGCGCGCCAGCATTATCAAAGCCTTGGAAGAGATTCCGAGGCTTTTTTGCATCTTGGCTTAGACTTTCTCCTCGATAAGTCATCATGTATCGAGTCGCGGCGACAGGCGTATTCGATTTGCCCGCTAAATAACTGGCTAAAATTCCTCGTTTGGCTAATCTAAGTGATGTATTTCATTTTCTGTCAGAACTTCTAATTCCAGGATGGGAGAGTGATATGAGACTTGGACACAGATTGATGGTGACTATGGGCATTTGTCTATTAGCCGCTACCGGCGCTCAGGCGGCGGTCGAGGTCACCATGCACAAGGTGAGCCCTGAGGGGGTCGGCGAGTTGATGGGCACGGTACATCTTGAAGATAGCGAATATGGCCTGCTGCTGCTGCCGGGCCTGAGCGGTTTGACCCCAGGCGCCCATGGCTTTCATGTGCACGAGCGACCGCTGTGCGAGCCGGCGGAAAAGGACGGCGAAACGATAGCCGCCGGTGCCGCGGCGGGGCACTTCGATCCCGACGCTACCGGCAAGCACGCCGGGCCTTACGGTGACGGCCACCTGGGGGATCTGCCGGTGCTGCTGGTAAATCAGGACGGTATCGCCGACGCCCAGATTCTGGCGCCGCGGCTCACCGTGGACGATCTCGCCGGCCATGCCCTGGTGATCCATGCCGGCGGCGATAACTACGCGGACGAGCCCGAGCCGCTGGGCGGTGGCGGCGAGCGGGTAGCCTGCGGTGTGGCGGATTTCCCCGCCGAGCCGGAGTTGAAGCCTGATCTGATCTAGGTAGGCGACATGTTCGGCATTATCCTTTGGCCGAGCCACGAGCGGTTCGGCCTCAGTAGACGGGCAGGATCGGCAGCCACAGGACTAGTGTCACCGGATGACGCATGAAAGGTCGGTAAAAAGGAAAGTTTCACCATGCCCCATCGCATCGCTGTCATTCCTGGGGACGGCATCGGCAAGGAGGTGATGCCGGAAGGGTTGCGCGTGCTGGACGCTGCCGCCCGTCGCTTCAGTATCGACCTCGCGTTCGAGCATTTCGACTTTGCCAGCTGCGATTACTACGCTGAGCACGGACAAATGCTGCCGGAGGACTGGTTCGAGACTCTCAAAGGGTTCGATGCCATCTTCTATGGGGCGGTGGGCTGGCCGGAAATCGTTCCCGATCATATTTCCCTGTGGGGATCGCTGCTGCAGTTCCGCCGGCGCTTCGATCAGTACGTCAACCTGCGCCCCTGCCGGCTGCTGCCGGGCATCAAGAGCCCGTTGGCCAATCGCGGTCCCGGGGATATCGACTTCTACGTGGTGCGCGAAAACACCGAGGGCGAGTACTCCAGCGTCGGCGGCAAGATGTTCGAAGGTACCGACCGCGAGGTGGTGATCCAGGAGACCGTGATGACCCGCCACGGCACCGACCGGGTGCTGAAGTTCGCCTTTGACCTGGCCCAGAGCCGCCCGCGCCGCAAGCTCACCTCCGCCACCAAGTCCAACGGTATCGCCATCACCATGCCCTGGTGGGACGAGCGCGTCGCCGCCATGGGCGCGCGCTATCCGGAAGTGAAGGTCGATCAATTCCATATCGATATCCTCACCGCCAACTTCGTCCTGCACCCGGACTGGTTCGATGTGGTGGTGGCCAGCAACCTGTTCGGCGATATCCTCTCCGACCTGGGCCCGGCCTGCACCGGCACCATCGGCGTGGCGCCTTCCGCCAACATCAACCCCGAGGGCGACTTCCCCAGCCTCTTCGAACCGGTGCACGGCAGCGCCCCGGACATCGCCGGTAAAGGCATCGCCAACCCCATCGGCCAGGTTTGGTCCGGCGCCATGCTGCTCGAACACCTGGGCCATAAGGCCGCCGCCGACGCCATTGTCGCCGCCTTCGAGGCGGTGCTGGCGGAGGGGGATAGCAAGGTGCTTACGCCCGACCTGGGCGGCCAGGGCACTACCGAGGCGCTGGGGCGGGCTATTGCCGAACGTATTTGAGCTGCTGAAATCAATGCGGTTATTTCAGGAGCTCGTATGGGTAATGACGAACGACGAAGAAATCTTTAGTCGTTGGAAAAGATGTCGTGTGGCTGGCCGACAGAAAGCATTACTGATGCGCTACCGGACGAAGCTCGTAGATTCGGCCATATCGCGCCGCCGCCTCCAGGTTGCCCTGGCGAAGCGCATCCCTTACGTCGTCCAGTCGGTTTGCGTCCTCAATGCTCAGGTAGGGAGACCACGCGGTTTCATCCTCGAGCAGCGTGACCCGTACCTCTGCTACATAGTTGCCTTCATGCACGTATTTCGTCTTCATCCGCTGCATTATGATCAACGCCTCCTTATAAAACTTTTGTCCCACCGCTCGGGATCCGGTCTATAAGCGGTGACCAGAACGACAGGTTTGTCGTAGCCCTTCGGAATGCCCCATACCGCATGAACGGGGCTTCCCGCCCGGTCCTTCTGCAAGAGTAAGACGCTCGGTCCCTTCGGATAGTTCGGATACTCCTCTACGACCACTGCGGTTGAAACCCCGGCTAGCGTCTCTCGTGCCGTCAGCTGATCCTCCGCCAGTTCATCGTACCCGTGCTCCGATATGCGAACTTCCCCGGCCCTAACGAGGGCGCGTACCCGTTCAAGGAACTCACTCAAGCGATACTCTCCGGTTTAATTAAACGGTGGTCGTTTTCATCTTGAGAGAGGGCAGTACGCTGATCAAGGTCTGGCTTGCGGAAAATATGAAGGAAAGACACCGCATCAGGTAAAATGCCAACGCCCGACGGGGATATCGTGAGAATTTTCCAAATGCCTTATTTTAATGATGCGCAGCTTGTCGACAGGGCTGTCCCCGTTTGCTATTCAAAGTAATACCGCTTCCACGGGGCGCCTCAAGGACTTCGGCATTTCTCTCCCTCGGCCGAAGCGCACTACGAGATCGGGCCTCCCGTCGCCCAATCCCAGGGCTTTGGCGAATTCGGGGCGAAGGCCGGCTTCCTCTACCGGCTGGTTGATAAAGGCGTTCCGGATTCCCAAGGCGGTGGCCTGCAGCGCGAAACGTTGGTAACAGCGACCCGCTTCAATCCAATGCGCCTTGTCATCGCGGTTCGACACGAACACGGCGATCCCGGCGGAGCTGCGGATATGGCGGGCGTACTTGTCATTCTCGGGCTTTGCCCGAAAGAAGGCACGAAACAGCAGTCTGCCCAGCCAGCGTGGGGCCGGTGGGCTACCGGTTACGCGAGCCGGCAGGCCGTCCCCGGTGCGGATCGCTTCGCCGTCGCTAAAGCGTATCCAACGCTCCAACTCCCTGACAAAATTCGGATTGTCGACCTGCATCCTGTTGCCCTGAACCACATATTCCAGCACTTTCTCCATGGCTTCTCGCTCGGTCAGCATAAGGAGCGCAACGCCGTGACCGGTTCCCGCCGCTTCTAGCCGGTGCAGTTCTTCGAGGCTCAAGGGCTTGCCGTCAAAGTCGCTTCGGGTGCATTGTCGATGGGGAATGGCTTTGAACAGGGGCGACTCTTGTGCCCTTGATCTTTCCAGTGGAACCGTGATTGCGCCGTCGGAAGCGGCACTGAACACCCCATTACCCATGAACCCGAACGCCCTTGCCGCCTGGGCCAGGTTCTCGGTGGCGCATCCCAGTGACACATGAAGATGATGGTCATCCGGATCGACCACCGGAGTCCGACGGGACAGGTCCGGCAGGATCGCAATGGCGCGATTCTCGATCCGAAACCGCCAGCATTGGGTGTTGTGCCCGGACGGCGCCAGGGTGGCGTAACGGACGATCTCCTTCAGCAATGCCGCCTCTTCAGACAGAGTGCCTTCCGTGTGACGACGAATGCGCTTCACTGCTGCTTCGTATTTCACCTGGTGGACCTCGCTGCGCAACACTAGCGGTGATTAGACCTATTGGGTGAATATTTCCAAGTGCATCAGGTCGTCCATTCGGGAAAGTCGATATCCGTCACGTCCACCACAAAGAAAGGAAAGTACTGATCGGTGCCGAAGCCGTTGCCCGCCTCCACATGGGTGGGCAAGCGGAACCCGGTGAACTCCTGGAACGCCGAGAGGTAGCCGCCGAACGGCTGCAGCCGATACACCTTCTCCGGATTGGCATTGCTCCAGCGCTCGAAGCGGACCTGGATCGGCTGACCATCCGGCGCCACCGCGGAACCTGTCAACCTGATTCGGACAGATCGTTAAAAATTAGTGTCGATTTCGTCTCGGTGTTGCCCGCCGCCGATAGCGTCGGGAAGTTCACCACACTGTAGGGCGCTGGGTCGTCGTCATCGGGCTGTACCGGATTGATCGAGACACTGGCCGGAGGCATCACCACCTTGGGGCGTCCGCGTAGGAACCGCTCGGGGTGCGCCTCGAAGCTGTCATCGAGCGCTCGCTGGCGGACCTTCGCTATCTCGCGATATCGGCCGGTGAAGACCTGCTCCGGCGTGAAGCCAGCCAGCCCGCTGTGATGGTGCTGCAGGTTGTACCAGTCGACGTAGGCGCTATACCACTGCCGGGCATGGACGATGCTCTCGAAGCGCCCGGGATAGTCGGGCTGGTACTTGCTGGTCTTGAACTGGCTTTCGCTGAACGGGTTGTCATTACTCACCCTCGGGCGGCTATGGCTGCACGTCACCCCCAGCTCTCCCATGAGGTCCAGGTAGCTCCGGGCGATCATCGGCGAGCCTCGATCCTGGTGGAGCGTCAGCGCTCCATGCGGGATTCCGTAGCGATCTACGGCCTCCTGGAAGAGCTGCTGAGCCAAGGCGGCATTCTCCTTGTGAGAGACCATCCAGGCCACGATGAAGCGGCTGTAAAGGTCCAGCACCACGTAGAGATTGAGGTAGACGCCGCGTCGCCGCGTGGGCAATTTGCTGATGTCCCACGTCCACGCCTCATTGGCGGCCCTTGCCGTGATGCGTGGCACCGCATGGTGTTGGGGCGCACGCTGAGGACGGCGGTCACCGCTCTCCTTGGCCTCACGCAGCTGCCGGTACCAGGTGCTGAGCGAGCCGAGATAGATCCCTTGCTGCAGCAGGTCGTGGTAGATCTCATACACCGGCTGATCCCGGTAGGGCTCGCTATGCGCGATCTCCAGCATTTGCGCTCGCTCCTCGGCCGACAGGGCTCTGGGCTGCGGACAGTGCCGGCGCGAGGTGGAGGCCCCAGTAGAAGGCTCATGGCGGCGTTTTCGCCAGGCGTACACCGTGCTGCGGTTGATGCCCAAGGCTCGACAGGCCATGGCCAATGGAAGCTGCGCCGGGCGCTCTTCGAGCACCGTGATCATGGTTCGCTCCCATTGTTCATGCGATCGAGCATCGATAACGCTTTTTTTTGGAGCGATAGGCAATCTTCGGCGGTCGAGAGCTTCTGCTGAAGATGGGCGTTCTCACGCTCCAGTGCCTCGATACGCTTCTGCTCCGGGGTCTTGCTCGGGTTCGGGCCTGGGGCGGTCTTGTGGAGCTTCTCCACGCCGTTCTCGGCAAGCTCCTTGCGCCAGGTGGTCAGCTGGCTGCTGTACAGCTTTTCGCGGCGCAGCAGCTCTCCAAGTTCGCCATGCCGACAGGCATCGGCTTCTGCCAGGATGCGCAGCTTGTACTCGGTCGAGAACTGACGACGCGTGCGCTTCTCCAGCTTGGGGTTCGGCGTGACCTGATGATCGGGCAGCGCGGTTGGCGGTTTAGGCATGATACGGGCTCCTGAACCTCGGGCTCTGATATTGAGCTTAACTCACTGAGCCGGTGTATGGATTCAGGTTGACACACAGGGACCGTGACATCGACGGACTGCGAGAGCCCCTGGTGGCTCACGGTAAGGCGGGCGCAATCCGCACCCACCGGCTCCCAGTGAATGCCTGGCCCAGGCAACACCGCCGCCGGCGTCCAGAACACCGCCTCGGCGACATAGCGTCCAAAGGCCGAGCGCCCATGGTCCGGATCGCCACCCATTCGTGCCACCGGCAGCAACCCCATCAGCCAGAATCGCGTCCAGCCCTCGCTGTCCGAGCCGGATAGGCGCAGCAGGTCACGCCTCGCGTTCATCTTCCACACAAAGCCGGCAGGCATGGCCAGGGTCTGAATCGCCGTCATATCAAGATATTTAGGGTCGGCCTTTGTGCCCATCCCGAACCGCCCCGCCATGGTGATACTGGCTACCGTATAAAGGCGCGTGCCCGGGGCAATCGTGTAGAGAAAATAACGCCGGGCGGGCTCCGGCAGATCGGCGACCATCTCCGGGTTGAAACAGGCAGGCCCTGTCGGCTGCGTCGCTGCAAGCCGATTCATGGCCTTTCGATCAGCCCGGTGATCAGACCATCGCAAGAGCGCAAGCCCCAAGCCTGCCAGCAAGAGCGCAAGGAGTAGAACGTTTAGCAGCATCTACAAGGTTCTCAATTCGCCTCCCGATATCCCGAGTGTAGCGAGACCGTGAAGCGGTTCCGAGCTCGGTTGAGCGCCTGGTTTGACACGGCAGCGCCGGGCATCGCCGGCCAGGGGGTCTCCGAGTCGCTGGGCCGAGCTATTGCCGAGTGTATTTAATCTTCTGAAAGGAATCGTAGATCAGACATCGTCCGGGCGGGCCAGCATATTCATGGTCAGGCGGATCATGGTTTCCTTGTTGGCCGGATCGGACTCGGCAATCAAGAGCGTCAGGGCGGCGAGTCCCACGTCGTTGATCACCGCCTCGCCGTGGACGTCGAGCAGTCGTTCGTTGCGGTAGAGGAAGTCGACGAACAGATAGGCCGCGCTGCGCTTGTTGCCGTCGACGAGGGGATGATTCTTGACCACGAAATAGAGCAGGTGCGCCGCCTTGGCTTCCACCGAAGGATAGGCCGGCTCGCCGAAGACCGTCTGGTCGAGGTTGCCCAGCAGCGCCTCGAGGCCGTCACCGCGCTCGCGAGCGAACAACTCCGTGGCTTCGCCGCGCGCCATCAGCTCGGCCTTGAGCGAGGCCAGCGCCGCACGGGCTTCCGCCAAGGTTGGTAGCTGGCCGCCTGGCTGAGCGCTGGGCTCGGTCAGCAAGCCCTCGTCGTAGCGCTGCAGCAGCAGGAAGGTCTGGGCGTAGCGGGTGACGATATCCACGAGGCCACGGCCACTGGTGGTATCCAGCGCCGGGCTGCGAGCCGTCTGGCGCACCAGAGCCATGGCCGCCTCCAGCTCCCGGGCATTCTCCTCGAAGCGCTGGCGGTTCAGCGTCCAGCCTTGGGTGAGGTGCTCGCGCAGTATTCGAGTAGCCCATTGGCGGAAATAGGTCGCCTCGTGAGACTTGACCCGGTAGCCAACGGAAATGACGACATCCAGGTTGTAGAACTTCACCGGCTTATCGGAGCCGGCAATGTGCAAATTTTGCACATTGCTTTTCTCGTCTAATTCGCCTTCCCGGAAGATATTACGCAGGTGCTTGGTTATTACCGATCGCTCGCGGCCGAATAGCTCACCCATCTGCTCCTGACGCAGCCAGATTGTTTCCTGCATAGTGTCTAGCCGCACTTCGACCGTCTTATTAGCGGCCTGATAGATGGCAATGGGTGGCTGGCTGCCAACATTAGATGCCACTATCCACCTACCTTATTGTAAGCCAGCTCAATGAACTTCTTGATTTCTTCGAGCTCTGCTGAACTTGCTACGGTAAATTCGACGTCACCTGTTCCATAATGCCCAATCTTGCTGACATCACGATACGTGGTGGGTGGGTCCACAATGTCTTGCGGACGAAGCTTCAGGAACAACTTGATGTGTTTCTTCTGAGGCTCCATGCAAACAATATTTTGAGATGCCTTATACGCAATATAGAATTTCTTCGGGACCTCCTCAATTGTGGAATCCAAACCGACAACGACTTCTCGAATTTCCTGCATCAATTCTTTAATGGCTGGGCTCTTGTTTTCGAGGTGCTCCTCGTAGGTATAGCTCGCGGTAGCCCGCACTTGTGCGGCTTTCTTACCAGCAGCAACCATGGTCGGATTTTTTTCCAAGTTTGAATCAATTGTGATGGCCTCGGAAGAACCACCGAACACCTCTTCCAGATACAAGCTGTTATTTGTGTATAAACGATATTTCCATAGCTCAATATTTGCACCCATAACTTGTACGGCGTGCAAGTCATATTTCTTATAGTTTGGAGCAATGCAAATGACCCGAATGTCCGACCAATCAACCTTAACGTCTGGACCAAGTGCTTTCTGAACGGCCATCTCGAAATCACCTTTATGATCCCGAATCCAATGAAGGTAAAAAAGACTTTGGTTGATAAGCTCTGAAGATTCCACTTTCTTATATTCGATTATAACTGGGTTATTTTCTTCCGATAGTGCCAATGTGTCGATACGGCCAGCATGCACCGTGCCGGTTGAGAACTCGGTGGCTACGAAGTGGCAATTGAAGACGACCTCCAAATTCCGTTCGATAAGGAATTGAAGATCTTTCTCAAGGACAAAGTTCTTCTGCTCAACTCGCAATAAGTCATTTTGGTAAATTTCGAAGATCGGCACTTGTCTATCCTTATGATTTCTAACGCCGTGTTCATCAAAATGATTAATATAACTATTTATTAGATATAGCTTATAGAAACTTCGTCTGTTTCAAGAGGAACTAAGCCGGCTAAATCTGTGGATATGGATTCAACATACGCTGTGTTTAGTCGGCACCATATAGTTAAAAATGCTTCCTTGACTCTTGCTTCAGGAACAAAACCGATTTTCTTTCCTAATTGAGCATATAGCAAGTGAGGGTCACGATTCGTGTTTCGAACACTCTTCATGCGATCTATCAGTTGGCTTTCAAATTCGTAAGGTTTTAATAATGCAACCGCTAGCTCTCCAGATATTTTATCAATATTTTCAAGTATATTATCATAAACAGCAGATTCTGGGCACTGTCCAGGGAGTCTAAATATAAACTCTGCTTGATTTTCTTTTTGTTCAGAATCCCCATCAATAATGCAGACAGACTTCTGCTTAGCACTAGGGTCAAGGTTATGATTCTTGTGAACTTTAACGGCCGTCCCATCGCCTTTCATAGGGTGTATTGATACTGCATCGCGAGCAATACTTTCTATAGATATTAAAATAGAATTAACCCACATTTCAGCAAAGTCATCTTCTACAAAAACAACTAATTTTGATCTTATCTGTCCACTTATTGCTCGAAGCGACCGTATGTCAAGCTTTCCTTGATATAGCTCGCCATTTACTGAAGCCCAAATAGCTTTGCTAGGTGTAAGGCCCCGGATGATAGATTGAGCCACAGGAGTTATCCTTTGTTGGCAGCACGTGACCTCATTGCCCAGTTCATCCAGGAGCAACGAGATGGATATCAAACTGCATAAGACGGCGACCACCACGCCACGCATCCGCCAGGAAATCCAACAAGCCCCAGCGTCGACTAGCGATAGTGAATTAGCACGACGCTATCGTGTGTCCTGTCCCACCATCGCCCGGTGGCGTCATCGCACGACGCAACAGGATCGCTCCCATACCCGACACAACCTGCTCACGACTTTGTCGCCGATTCAAGAAGAGATTGTCGTGGCATTGCGCGAATACCTGCGCCTGAGCGTCGACGATTTGCTGAAGGTGGCGAGGGAGTTTCTGCATCCCAGCCTGTCTCGCTCTGCCCTTGAACGACTGATGAAACGTCGAGGTCTACCGAGCCTTGCCACGTTGTACAAGCAGGAAAAAGCCGCCCAGAAACCGCCACACAAGCCGTTCAAGGACTATGAGCCGGGCTATGTGCATGTCGACGTCAAATACCTGCCGCAGATGCCTGACGAAGAGCGCAAACGCTATCTTTTCGTCGCCATCGATCGGGCGACGCGTTGGGTCTATCTGGAGATACGTCATCGTCAATCGGCCAAGGATGCTGAGGCCTTCTTGCAGCATGTGCGTGAGCGTGCACCGTTCGAGATCAAGACGCTGCTGACTGACAACGGCAAGACCTTTACCGACCGCTTTGCCGCCGGCGGCGAACGCCAGCCCACCGGCAGGCACCGCGTAGATCAGTTCTGTGCCCGGCAGGGGATTGATCATCGCCTCATTCCCCCGTATCGGCCGCAAACAAACGGTATGGTGGAACGGTTTAACGGCAGGATAAGCGATGTCCTGAACACGCACCGATTCGACTCGCGTGACGACTTGGAGGCGACGCTCAAACGCTACAACTGGCTGTACAATCACCATATCCACCAGAAGGCCTTGCATCATCGGACACCGATCGAGGCCATGAAGCAGTGGCAGCAAGAGCGCCCCGATTTATTTTGGAAACGTGTAATTAATCACACGGGCCCCGACATCTAGAGTATTGCGAGCCCATTTTAAGTTGTGATATTTCGCAGATCTTCTAACTGTATCGTTCGTTCTTATATTTTTATCTATAGCTTCGTACTCAATTTTCCAGTTCAGCATGCTCGAATCATATTTTCCACTTTTTGCGAAAAAAAGGGCAGGAGCTATTTCTTTGTATAAAATAGCTGCTGCACCAGCAATAGTAGTCTTTCCTCCTCCATTAGGTCCAACTATAGCTGTAATTGGAAATTCAAAGTCTATAGACTTGTTTGAAATTGCTCTAGCTTTGTCGATAACAATTCTTAAGAGATACTTGCCATAATTACGATTTCTGACTTTTTCAAATAGATCGTTGATTTGACTTTCCCTAATCTCACCTTGAAACATTTATATACTCCCTAGCATATTGTTCTCATAAGAGATTGCTCGTAATTAGTTTGTATGCCCTGTTATTAGTTTATCATGCCACGTTACTTGTCACCGCTCGTCATCCGCGCCACCCGCCTCGCCCCCTTAGTCTCTATGGACGATGATGCTTGCCATCCCCCTTTCGATAATCGGTGCCATGAATCGTACCTTCGGGGGATAAGTAATGGATATTTGCAGTCTTGCCTACGTGGTGGCGCAGACCGACGAGCTTGACGAGTGGCGGGAGTACGCCGAGCAGGTGCTGGGGGCGATGGCGCAGCCGGCGCCGGATGGCAGCCTCTATATCAAGTTCGATGAGCGTCCGCACCGCATGGTGATTACTCAGGACTCGGACAAGCGCTATGTCGCTTCCGGCTGGGATTTGCCTGAATGCCCTGAACATCCCCGATGAGCACTTCAACATCGACGGCGGCGGCATCTCTACGTAGCGCAGCAGCCGCTCCTTTAGCAGGGCGGTTCGTTTCTTCAACCAGTTATTTCAGCTCCCGCATGCCCGCTGTCCGGGCGGCCTTGCTATCAAAGGTGACAGTGTACTCACAGCCTGCGTCGTGAGCGCTACGCTCGATAAGGCAGTCAGCGAAGTCAGCCTTGGACTGCGCGAAGTGCCGCAGAGCTTGCCAGATTAAGTCAGCATGCTCGACGATCAACTCTTTCGTTCGAAGCAGTGTTTCCAGTACCGTGATAATCTCCGATTTCGTGGCCTGGTAGCAGGATTGGAGCACCCAGACGACTTCGACGACGGATACCATGACGATAAAGCCGGGAGCCGTCGTGGTCAATGATTCTATCAGTTGACTCGCTTTTGCGGATTGTTTGGCGTCATCTTGGGCGATATAACGCACCAGCACGTTGGTATCCAGCCCGATCATCGCGCTTTAGCGCCCTGTGAGGCGATAGCGGCGTTCATGTCTTCCACGCTGACCGGCGCGCGCGGCTTGCGGATCATGCCCTTCAAATCCTTGACCGAGTACGTTGCCGCCATGATGGCGTACTTGCCTTCTCCGATGGGAACGAATTCCACGCGATCTCCCGCACTCAAGCCGAGGGTGGCGCGGACTTGCGCGGGTATCGTCACTTGCCCTTTTGTTGTCACTGTTGCTGTTACCATTGAGACCTGCTCCTTCCAGCTGTCTTTTCCTTACATTGATGTAAGGAAGGAGTAGAGTCAACGGGAATCGATTGGCACTGCAGTGGTAGATGCGTATTGGACGATATGGCGACAAGGATACCTTCTGCTCCTTGCTGCCTCATTCAATGGTTTTAGTTACCGCGATAGGTGAAGTAGCCGTAGGGGCTCAGCAGCAGCGGGATGTGGTAGTGCTGGTCAGTGCTCTCGACCTTGAAGGGCACCGGGATTTCCGGGAAGAAGGTATCGGTGCCCTGGGCGTCGAAGTAGTCGCCGGTCTCGAAGGTCACGCGATAGACGCCTTCGGTGAACTCTTTATCTTCCGGAAACAGCGCGCTGATGCGTCCGGAATCCTCTTCGGTAGTGGCCTGGTTGAGTGTTTCCCAGCCGCTGTCGATCTTCTTCTCCAGAATCACTTCGACGCCGCCGGTGGGCTTGCCGTTCTGGATATTGAGCACGTGCACGCTCAAGGGATTATCCGCCGCCTGGGTCAGGGTGGCGGTGCCCAGCAGAGTCACGCCGGCGAGGGTGGACGTCAGTAGTTTCATAAAGCTCTCTTTTCTTGATCAAGGTCGAGTTTGATGTACAATCGCTGTAACAGTATGCGGCTTGTCGCGCCGTCACTTCAAGATTGCGGCTTTGCAACGGGTAATGTCGGTAAGGCACGCTAGGCTAGGAGCTTTGCTCACACGACTTCCACTGCGTGGGCGGAGTCGGCGGCTTCCTCGTTGGAGCGACTTTCCTCGCTCTCCGCGTCCCTGGCGCGCCCCGCGTCTTCCATCTGCTGTTCCGCTTCGTTCGCCTTTTCGGCCTCTGCGTCTGCTTTCGCCTGTTCCGCATCCCTGGTTGTCTCATCGGTCGCGGCATCACGGGCGGCCTCGTGATTCTTCTGGGCGGCTTCGGCGGCGTCCTTGTTTGCTTTCGCCTTGCGCCGCCGGCGCTCCTGCCTGGAAACCTCTTTCGCGGCCGCTTTGCTGCGTTCATCGGCCTGGCGTGCCACTTCATGCAATGACGACTGCGCGTTCGCTGACTGGGTCATGTCGTCGAGTGCAATGTTATCCGGGTCGTCGTTTCGGCGGGCGTCGCTGCGCCTGGCATCGGCGGCGGCCTCCGCCTTGGATTGCGCATCCTTCTTCTGCTGCCGACGCTTGAGTTTGTGAAAGAGCATCGCCGAGGCGAATGCCGTTGCAACCGCCACCACGTTCATCGATACCGAGGCAACATTGACGGGTGAGCGGTTCGCGGCAATCGAAAGACCCATGGAACGCTTGGCCGTGGCGCCCTTGGCATCGTCAACCTGGATCGTCAGGCTGAAGGCGCCGTCCTCCGTCGGCGTCCCGGTGATGGCATCCTTGCTTAGCGCCAGGCCTTTCGGCAATTGACTCTGGGTCTGCCAGGTGTAGGGTGCGGTGCCGCCGCTGGCGACAAGGGTTTGCGTATAGGTCGAGCCGATGACGCCGGCCTGACAGACGGCGGTCAGAATCTCGAGATCGCTCGACTGCGGGAAATCCTCGTAGCGCCCGCCGATGGCATTGATTGGGATATCCGTGGCGGTGCCGGCCTGCGCATCAGCGACGATGGCGCCCCGAAACGTCTTGTTGCCGTAGGCATCCAGGGCAAACTTGATCCGCCCCTTGCTGGTATTGGCGGAGTTCGCTCCGCTCTCCCAGGACAGGATATTGTTCGCGAAGCTTGCGCTGACAGGTCCGTCGTAGTCCACCGAGCCACTTGGGTCGAGGACAAGATCCGGGGGCACGAACTCTACCGTTGCGCCCTCGGCGGACACGCGGCGAACGCCGTAGTGACCGGCCCAGAACGCCAGGCTATCGACGGCCTCGTCGTCGCCGGTGACCGCCGCCTTGCCGTATACCCCTCGCTTGCCTTTCAGCCCCTTCAACTCCTTACCTGCGGTGGGCGTGAATGTTCCTTCGCAGATCGGCCCGAAGTAGACGGCGGGGTCCGTGGCCTCGAGGCCGACGTTGCGAAAGGTCAATTCACCCTTGCTTTCATTGGCCGGGGCCGTTCCGGTGGTGTCCCAGCCAAGGGTCGCGTCCTTGATCGTATAGCGATGAATGGGTGCCGCATCGAACCATACGCCGGCTTTACGCACTTCGAGAACATGACGCTCGTCATCATCGGCGGTGTAGAGGCTATAGACACCGAACCAGGGGATCAGGCTGGTATCGAGCAGCTCTTCATAGACCTCGATCAGCGTCGCCGTATCCGTGAGATAACCGTGCTGGAACAGAAAGGCGTCCGCGTCGTCGAGAGGCGTCGTGCTGGGTACCAGCGACACGCCGAGCTTGTAGAAATCGTCGGCGAGAATCGGGTCGAGGGTGATGGCTTCCCAGAACCGCTGGGCTTCGGTTTTTTTATCGGTCATGGGACTAGGCTCCGTTCTTGACGCGGTAATGGCCGGAGAAATCGACTTGAACCGCCGTCACATCGCTTAGATCCAGGCCCTCGTTCGTGGGATCGTTCGCGTCCGCGGCGGTGATCTCTATGTTCCAGTCGGTGAAAAGGCCCAGGGTCGCGTAGCCGCCTCCGTCCAGACGCCCTTCGTCCGGTTGCCAGGGATAGGCTTGCCGGGCCGGTACCGCCAGATCGAGCGTCAGAGGAATGCGGTACGCATCATGGGTGAACTCCAGTGTATGGCCCTCGGGTGTCACGAACCGGTCTGGATTGCCATGTCGCACGGTGATAGCGAGATGGCCCTTGGTGGTCCTGGCGCCAATGAAGCGAGGATGAACGTGGGTCACGCGGATATCGGCGAAATCGGAGGTGTTGAGAGGAACGAACTCGCCCTTCCCACCGGGGCTGGATGGGACTGTCGAAAAATCGAGCGCATGGTCCTTGCGCAGCGCGGCCAGCATCGCCGGGCTGTCGATGGTAACGCTGACCTGGGTTGGAAAGTGGGGGGTGCCGAACGCCGTATAGTCGCCCTTCAGGTGATTCTTGATGGCCGTCTTGGACGTTTGCAGATCCGACAGAACGATATCCATGTCCGCCGGTGAAAATGACGACGGCTGGCTGCCTTGCGTCCACAGCAACTTGTCCTGATAGGTATCGAAAGCGATTCTGGGAACACTCAAAAATTGAAAATGGTAGGCCTGATAGGCCTGGTAAACGGTCACCATCGCCTCGTTGCGAAGTTCCTGATAGATCGCCCCAAGATAGCTGGCGAGCCCGGCCAGGGTCGGGTCGCTCGCCTGGGCCGTCTTCGCCCGCACATCGGTGATGCGCTGGCGCAGCGCGATGAGCTCACCCCCGGCGGCGCGCAGGCCGTGAATGGCGGTGTTGTACTCGATTGCCGTTGCGCTGCGCAGACGAAGCTGGCGTTTGAAGTCCTCGATCTCCGAGCGCACCGCAGTCGCGGCGGGAATACTCTGCGGCAGCTTGTCGAGCCAGGTCTCGAAGTCGGTGAGGCGAGTGACCAGCGCGGTATTGCCGAGATCCTTGCCGGATAGGTTGTACGCTTTCACCGCGGATGCGCGAATATCTTCCGACAGCTGCACCGTTTTTGTGATCAGGTAGTCCTTGTTGATCTTTACACCGTCCACGCCTTCGATCTTGGTGGCGCTGTCGTAGAGAAGCTGCCCACCGGCGACGACACCCATCGCCTCGTCCGGGGAGAAGGCGATAGATTGCGCCGCCTTGAGGACGTCGTCCATTTCGCAGGCGAAATACTTTTTCAATTGGCTCTGCAACGTCGTGTCGATCGATTGACGCAATGCTGTTCGAGCAGCGTCAAGCGCGGTTTCAAGGCTATCCAGGCGCGTCACCGCGGCGTTGAGCACGTCGGTCAGACCCGTGATTCGCCCGGATAGGCGAGACTCCTGGGTCTCTAGCGCGCTCAACACCTTGGCGTGGTCGATGGCCGCCTCGCTTGAGCTCTCCATTGCGGCGACCATGGTCTGAAAGGCGGTTTCGATCTCGCCGAAGGCGACGCTCTGGGTCTTCAGCGTGGCGCGAAGATCGTCCAGGCCGACCCGCGGGACATAGTTGGGCGGTTCGCCGAACACGGTCCAGCCGGAGTCCAGTGAGTACCCCAGACCGTCCGCCTGTCGCTTCAGCCCTCTGAGCCGCAAGTCCTCGGCGGTGGGATTGGGCGAGTCGGTGACCGGGATCGCCGAGGACATCCACCCCAGACGATCCTTCAGCCAGATCTTCTCGTCGTGGTATTTATCCTGATCGTCATCGGGGGCCGGATAGCAGTGGAAGTAGATATTCTTGGTCTTCTGCAGCAGCTTCAGCCAGAACGCGGAATCGGCTCCCAACTCGTCCGGGGCGATCTGTTTGACCGTGACGGTACCGGCCTGGGCCACCGGCTGCACCACAGGTTGGAGCAATGCGCCCTTTTCGCCTTGTTTGCCGCTGGGCATCATTGGAATGGGAGTCGGGGCTTCGTTACGCCATGTCGTCGGCCATCTAATGTTAACGTTTACCTTCTCCCGACGGGCATATCCCATGCCACCAAAACCGCCCTTGCCGCCGACGGCCGGGGCTTTCGGGTCGGCTCCGGAATCGCCCACGGCTGCATCGACAGTGGGGGCAGCCTTGGGTGCCTCGACGGAGACGAATTCGCAGTTGCCGCCGGCGCCGCCCGGAAATCCCAGCACCCCAGCGCCGCCCTTTCCACCATCGCCACCGGCTGTGACCGGCCGTGTCACCTTCCAAGGTCCGTGCGTAAAGCCGTTAAAATCTCGTTCCTCGCTTCCCATCGTTCCAGTCTCGCCGGGCGCCCCGGCCTGGCCGTTGAAGCCGGGCGCGCCCCGCCCGCCCTTGGCGGATAGGCTCACGGCGCCCACAGAGTCGTCCAGGCGTTGACATCGAACCTCGATATGACCGGCCTTCTTGCCGACACGTTCTTGCACGACGCTGGCCTTCACCGCGCCGTTCTCGATAACGCTCTGGTTGGATTCATCGACGGCATCGGCGCCGTCATTGCCTCCCCGCGCCTTGTCGGCCGTAGCATTGTTCTTCAAGCCCGTTGCCGCCGGCACTGGCGCAATGTCCTGCGCCGGAGACGGTGGCGTGGTGTTGATGGTCACATCGGCGGTCTTAGCAGAAGCAGCGACAGGGGCCGCCGCCAGCGTGTTGACGACGATCTTCACGCTCTTTCCCGGCGCAGCGATCTCCTTCCAGATCGTCAGGTGATCCGCATAGATCAGGAGGTTCTTGGTCGCGTCCAGGGTGATGCCCGAGGGCGGCAGGTCATCGTCGGTGGTGGTCGCGATCAGTTCATCGAGGGTTGAATAAACGACCTCCCAGTCTCCGGCCACATCGAGGCCGTTGACGCTGACAACGCCATGAAAGAGCGTCCGGTAGTAATTCGGATCCAGATTGGTCAACGGGCTCGCCACGGCTGTACCCTCTTCGCGCGGACTCCTTTATGCATCCTGCGAAGTCGGACTTTTTGTGAAGAGCACCATGATCCTTTTCGGCGCAGGGGTAGGCAATGGGAGCGGTCGTGGAAAGGGGAATGGCCTGACCCATGCGTTTTACTTTTCGCTTGTTCTTGAGATCAGATTAGTCGCCTCGGCAGGTTAGTCCAGCGCTCTCGACGATTTTTCTCAAGAATGCCGGTCCATGGCCGATAAGCGCTTTATTGATTGATACCGGATCGAGGGGCGCGAGTGAATACAGAGAAAGGAACCTTGCTTGTCAAGAGCCTGGAGCGGGCGAATGTTGGCGTGGCGGTGCTCGACGAGTGGCGCCGAGTCGCCTATGCCAACCCCGCATTCGCCAAACAGCTGAATCTCGGGGAGCCTGTCCAACTGGTGGGCACCTCGCCTCTGGACAGCTGGACCCATAGCGCCGCCGAGGGCCAGGCATCGCTGTTGAAGCGACGCCTGAGTAGCGACGCTGCCTCGACACTGGCGTTGCGCGTTGGCCCTCAGCGTGCCACGACCTTGTATCTCTGTGCCGGCATTGGCGCCCGGCGGCTGATCATTAGCCTGCCGGACTGGCCACTGACGGAAGACGTCTCACGGACGCCCATCAGCTGGCTCGACCCCTTGACGGAGCTGGGCAATCGCTTGATGTACGACAATCAGGTGCGTCGCTGGGCAAGGCTAGAGCGCGACACGTATTTTCCGGCGGTGATTTTGCTAGACCTGGACCGCTTCAAGCAGGTCAACGATACCCTGGGCCACGCTATCGGTGATGAACTGCTCAAGCTTGTCGCCAAACGCATGCGCTCGACGATACGCGAAAGCGATATGCTGGTTCGCCTGGACGGCGACGAATTTGCCATCCTGCAAAACGAAAGCGTGCAGCCGGATAGCGCGGAAGCGGTAGGCGCGCGTCTAGTAGAGCTGATGCAGCGACCTTTCTTGATCGAGGGGCATCAGATCAACAGCAGTGCCAGCGTCGGGGTGGCGATACGCGGACATGGCACCAGGAAAGCGGAGGAGCTGCTCAAGCACGCGGACCTGGCACTTTACGAAGCCAAGCGCCTGGGGCGCTCGCGGCTGTGCTTCTTCGATCCTCAGCTGGAAAGCCGCGCCCTGGCGCGACGCAATCTCGAGCTGGATCTGCGTCGAGCCTTGGGACTACGGCAGTTTTCCCTGCTTTATCAACCGCAAAAGTCCATTTCCGGTAACAGAATCAGCGGTTTCGAGGCGTTGATTCGCTGGGATCATCCTAGTCGCGGACGCGTCTCGCCGGTGGATTTCATTTCCCTGGCGGAGGAGATCGGCGAGATTCACCCTATCGGTGAATGGGTGTTGAAAACCGCCTGCCGACAAGCCACGACCTGGGATAGCCAGCTGAGCGTGGCGGTAAATATTTCACCGGTGCAGTTCGAGAACGATGACATTGTGAACGTCGTCGCCAAGGCTCTCGAGACCAGCGGCCTGGCCCCGGAGCGGCTAGAACTCGAAATCACCGAAAGCACCCTGCTGGGGGATTCCGACGAGGTGATGAGACGGCTGTGGGGAATCAAGGCCATGGGCGTGAGTATCGCCATGGATGACTTCGGCACCGGCTACGCGTCCCTGAGCTACCTCAATAGCTTTCCCTTCAGCAAGCTCAAGATCGATCGCACCTTCCTGCAGCAGGCGGAACATTCGCCGCGTTCGAAGGCTTTGATGAAAGCCATTCTATCCATGGGAGAAAGCTTGGGCATGGCGACCGTCGCTGAGGGAGTGGAAACTCTCGATCAGTACGAGGAACTGTCCCGGGGCGGCTGTACCACTGCTCAAGGCTACTACATCGCCAGGCCCATGGCGCCGGAGGCGATCGAGGAATACCTGCGCTCCTCCCGTCCGACGTCTCTGACGCTGGTGAAATAATCGGGGATATTGTCATGCAGGATACGCTTTACCGCTTGATATACGTTAGCCGTAATGGCATCACC
Source organism: Pistricoccus aurantiacus (assembly GCF_007954585.1). Taxonomy (GTDB): domain Bacteria; phylum Pseudomonadota; class Gammaproteobacteria; order Pseudomonadales; family Halomonadaceae; genus Pistricoccus; species Pistricoccus aurantiacus. The sequence continues at coordinate 793,833 of NZ_CP042382.1, read as the reverse complement.
GAAAATGACGATATCCTGCGCGAGGAAATTGCCGGCATTCTGGACTGTTCCCGGCGAAACAATGCTCACGCAGGAGTGACCGGCGCCTTGATGTTCAACAGAGGCTGCTTCGCTCAGGTGCTGGAAGGTCCTCGAGATGCAGTACAGGAAACCTTCGAGCGTATCCAGTGCGACGAGCGTCATTCCCACGTCAGCGTGCTCGCCTTCGAGACAGTCGAAACCCGCGGCTTCTCTCATTGGGCCATGGCCTACGTGGGTGAAGACAATGCGAATATCGATGAATTCGCGGGCTTCGCCGAAGAGTCCGGCTTCGAGCCGGAAAGACTTGCCGGCGAGCAGGTCTACGAACTGTTGCAGGCGCACCTGCTGGAGGCGGAGCACGGCTGAAGCGGGCGATAAAAGAACGACTCATTCCAGCCGGTGTCCCAGGGAGCGTTCGGCGCAACCGCTGATTCGGCGAACGAACAACCAACGCTCGATCAAGGAGGAGCGATGAAGACGAATGATCTGCTCAGTCTCAAGGACAAGGTGGCCATCGTCACCGGCGGTGGCAACGGCATAGGACGCGGCTCGAGCCTGATGCTCGCCGCTCACGGCGCCACAGTAGTAGTGGCGGACCTCAACACGGAAAACGCCCGTCGTGTGGTCGAGGAAATCGAGAACCAGGGCGGCAGCGCCCTGGCGGTATCCTGCAACGTGACGAAGGACGAAGACCTCGTCGCCCTGGTGGACAAGACCGTGGAGACTTTCGGCGGCATTCACGTGCTGGTCAATAACGCCGGTGGCGGCGGCGCCGGCCGGGAAAGCCCCCTTGATATCGACGTGGAGCAGTTCGCCGGCGTTTTTCAGCTCAACGTCTTCAGCATCTGGCGGCTGTGCCAGCTGTGCGCCCCGCACATGAAGAAAGCCGGCTACGGCTCCATCGTCAACATGTCGTCGATGAGCTCGATCAACAAGAGCCCGGCGATCAGCGCCTACGCCTCCTCCAAGGCGGCGGTCAACCATATGACCGCCAACCTCGCCCACGATTACGGCCCGGAAATTCGCATCAACGCCGTGGGCCCCGGCGCGGTACGCACCGATGCCCTCGCTTCGGTGCTGACACCGGAACGGGAAAAGGAGATGCTCAAGCACACTCCGCTGGAACGGCTCGGCGAGGTGGAGGATATCGCCGGCGCGGTGCTCTACTTCGCCGCTCCCATCTCGAAATGGGTCAGCGGCCAGGTGCTGTTCGTCAATGGCGGCGGGGTGCAGACGCTGGATTAGAAAAAGCTGGCTATGTTGGTGAGCTATTAACCGTAGACCGATTGATAGAAGGAGATAGTCTCCGCGCTGCGGAGACTACCTTAGCAGCACTATTCTTTCCATTCCCACGGATTGATTACATCGACGTTGGCCGCTTCAAAGGGAGCCGTATCACGAGACGCAACCTGAAAGCCTCGTGATACGGCAATAGCCGCAATATAGCCATCCGGTATCGGAAAGCCGCGCCCGGCAGTTCTGGCCGTAACAGCCAGCTCGGCGTACTGGCGTGCGGCGGTTGGATCAAAGGACAGAATGCGATCCTTGAAAAGTGCCATGAGCCCGTCCAGGGCAACAGTCAACGTATCCTTGCGCTTGCCATTGGGTAGGGCTGCAATGCCAAACGACAACTCGGCCAACGTAATGCTGGACAGATACAGCATTCCGGACACTTGAGCATTGAGCCATGCTCTTACCGCCGGGTGAGGGCCGGGCTTCATTGCCTCGGAAATGACGTTGGTATCCAGTACGATCATTCGAAACTCACTGGCTCTGCCGCTGTGTTATCGCGCATCTGCTCAAGAACAGCGAAATCCTCGTTGGTCAGCCCGACCTTGCGCCCCAGTTCCGCCAAGGCATCCCCCATGGGAATGCTTCTTTCCGACTGCGTAGCTTCTTCCAGAATGGCACGGACCTCAGCTTCCGCGCTGCGGTTGTGCCGCCTGGCCCTCGCTTTTATAGCGCTGTGTACGTCATCAGGGATGTTCCTGACTGTCATCATGCCCATGGCTCGTTACCTCACACTGTATGCACAAATAAACTGAATGTAATCGCAATGCATTCAAATCTAGCCATTGTGCATTCACTGCGCAAGTTAGAAGCTTTGACATCCCTGAATTTATAAATAACGCCAGCACTTTGCCTCTGATAGAAACGCCGGCCAGTGCCGGCGCTCCTCTTTAGATCGCCTTCGTACGTTCCTCCAACCAGTCCAAAGCTGCGCCGGAGAGCTTGGGCGCAAGGCGCTCGCGAACCTCGGCGTGATAGGCGTTGAGCCAGTCGATCTCGGATTGGTCGAGCAGGTCGCGCTCAATGCAGCGGGTGTCGATGGGGCAGAGGGTCAGGGTCTCGAAGCGCAGGAAGTCGCCGAACTCGCTTTCCGGCGCTTGACGGTTGGCCGCCAGATTCTCGATACGTACCCCCCACTGGCCGGGTCGATACACCCCGGGCTCGATGGAGGTGATCATGCCTTCGCGCATGGCGGTGTGCGGCGCCGCGGAAGCGGAGTAGGCGATCACCTGGGGGCCTTCGTGGACGTTGAGGAAGTAGCCGACCCCGTGGCCGGTGCCGTGGCCGTAGTCCCGGCCGGCGGTCCACAGCGGCGCCCGGGCGATGGCGTCGAGCTGCGGTGCGGGAATGCCTTCCGGGAAGTGCGCTCGCGATAGCCCGATGGTGCCCTTGAGCACCAGGGTGAAATCTTCCCGCTGGGCGCTGCTTGGCTCGCCGATGGGAATCACTCGAGTGATGTCCGTGGTGCCCCCCAGGTACTGGCCGCCGGAGTCGATCAAGAGCAGGCCATCGCCCTGGATCACGGAATGCGCTTCCTGGGTGGCATGGTAGTGTGGCAGGGCGCCGTTTTCGTTGAAGGCGGCGATGGTCGAGAAGCTCAGGCAAACGAAGCCATCCCGGGCCTTGCGCTTGGCGGTCAGGCGCTTATCCACGTCGAGCTCCGTGGGGGTCTCGCCACTCGCCAGGGCCCCCTCGAATTCGCTGAAGAACTCGCACAGGGCCGCGCCGTCTTCTTCCATCGTCTGGCGCACATGTTCCAGATCCTTCGCGCTCTTGCAGCCCTTGGCCAGGGTGCTGGGCTGATAGGCTTCCACCAGCGCCGCGCTTTCCGGCAATGCCTGGCGGGTGCCCAGGGTGATCTTGGCCGCGTCCAGCAGCACCCGGCTATTCTCCGGCAGCGCTCCCAGTCGCTCCTGCCAGTCCGCATAGTCCGCAATCTCGATACCGTCCTGGACGAGATCTCGGGTCAGCGTCTCGTCGAGCTTGCCCGGGGCGATGAACAGGGTGGCCTCGCTCGCCCCGATCAGCAGGTGGGCGAGAAACACCGGATTGAAGTCCACGTCCGCGCCGCGCAGCTGGGTCAGCCAGGCGATATCGTCCAGGGTGGAGAGCAGGTGCCAGTCCGCGCCGTGATCCGTCATGGCCTTGCGTAGGTTGGCCAGCCGTTCTGCCCGGGTACCATCCACGTATTTCTCGGGATGGGCGTAGACCGGCGCCTGAGGCAGACTCGGACGATCCGGCCAGATCACATCCAGCAGATCCAGGTCGCCGCGCAGCTTGATGCCCTTCGGCGCGAGGCTTTCCTCCATCTGCCGGGCGTTGGCCAGGGACACTACCTGAGCATTGAAGCCCAGGGTAGCGCCGTCGGATAGCTGAGCCGCCAGCCATTCGATGGGCGCCTTGGCCTGGCCCTGCTTGAGCTTCATCAGCTCGATGCCGCTGCCTTCAAGCTGCGTTTCCGCCTGCACCCAGTAGCGGCTGTCCGCCCATAATCCGGCGGCGTCCTGGGTGATGGTCAGAATGCCTACGGAGCCGTCGAAACCGGACAGCCAGGCTCGGCCTTCCCAGTGCTCCGGCAGGTATTCGGAATTGTGCGGATCAGAGGAGGGCAGCCACCAGGCATCGATGGCATGCTCGCGCATGGCCGCGCGCAGGGCGGCCAGTCGCTCGGCGGGGGTGTTGATGGAGACGGTGTCGGAATCGGTCATGAATCAGGCTCCAGTACCATGATGAAAAGTACCATGATGAAGACAGCGACAAGATCACACGGATTGCCTATGCTGCCGAATGAATCGCGATACGACGACATTACGGGATATGGTTCGCGAGCGAAACGAAATCAGGAGGCAAGATGGCCAAAAAGCGTGTGGTAACCGAGTTCGGCATGGGCACGTCCCTGCGTCGGGAAGACTATACCGAGGCGGCGTCTCGCGCGATTCGCGATGCGCTTTGGCATAACTCCTTGAACGTGGCGGAGCTTTTCGATTTTCCCAAGACCGCGATGATCATCGACGTGGAGGTGGGGGTGCAGAAGCCCGAGGAAGTGGACAAGGACGCTCTGCTGGGCAATTTTCCTTACGGCCAGCCATCCGTCGAGGTGGTGAAGGGCGGGCTCGACGTGCCCAGGCCGGACGGCAGCGGCGTCACCGTGATCGCCAACGTCGCCCTCAAGGTTTCTTTCGACATGGAGCCGGCTCATGGCTAACGCATCACAACAACGCGAAAAGCGCGTCATTCTCGAGATGGGCACCGGCAACGACTTGTACGGGCTCGACTACACCAAGGCTGCCAGCCGTGCGATCCAGGACGCCCTGCATCATTCCTCCATCGTGCTGTTCAAGTCCCTGGGCTACGACCATACCCTGATGCGGGTGCAGGTCACCATTGGCGTGCAGGAGCCGGACAAGGTGGATACCCAGGCTCTGGTTGCCGAACTGCCCCGAGGACGAGCGGAAGTCACCGCGGTGCAGGGCGGATTGAACGTCGAGGATCCGGAGCAGGACACCACCCATGTCATCGCCACCGCCGCGGTGGAGGCCTTCCTGCCGGACCTGGCTCAGGATTGGCGGCTGAGCGAAAGCCCATAAGTTCCGGCGAGGCTTTAGGGCAGCGAGGTAGGCAAGCGCGAACCCGCTTGCCCTTCATCTCGCCAATTCGCAGCCTGCAGGGACTTGAGCAGTGCCCCGAGCCCTTCCGGCGCTCGGGCCTCACAGCGGGCGCTGGTGGTCACCCGGGGGGTCTCGTCCCAGGCGACATGAAAGCCCTGGGCTTCCAGGGCCCGCACCAGATGAACGTCCTCATGGGCGGGAAGGGGTTCGAAACCACCCACGGCGTGGTAGGCCTCGGCGCTGACCCCCAGGTTGGCGCCATAAATACGCTGTCTGCTGCTACGGCGCAGGTGTTTCAGGTAGCGCCGACGCTGAATGATAGGCAACTTTCGCCAGCCTTCCAGCCGGATACCGCCGCACACCGCGTCGCTGCCGATAGCGCACTGCGCTGACAGCCAATCGCGGCTCACCACGCTATCCGCGTCCGTAAAGGCCAACCAGCGCGCCTGTCGTTCGAGTAACCATTGAGCGCCACGGTGCCGAGCAATACCCACGTTGGCCTGGCGGATTTCCAGCGTCGTGACCGGGTAGTTCGCGGCAATCAGGGCGGAAGCATCGGTGCAGGCATCCAGCACCAGAACGATTTCCACCGCTTTGCGTTGGTAGAGGTGATGGCGGGCATGTTCCGCCGCCGCGCAAAGGGCATCCAGGCAGCGAGAGAGATAGTCCTGCTCGTTATGCACGGGTACCACGATACCGATCATGGAGTACACCTCCTTGTGTCGTTGATGTTCTTGTTAAGCCAGGATTCAGATCAGCCCTTCCCGCCGGGCCGGGGAGCGCTCATCCCGGGACCACAGCTCGAGCAGTAAATCCTTCTCTCGATGCCGAGCCAGGCAGGGCAAGCCAAGTTGTCTCGCGAGTTGCCTATGCACCTCGTCACCACCGAGTTCCCCGCCCTCGATGGGGTGACGCCAGTGACAGGCCAGCAGCTCGCCGTCCGGTGCCAGGCTGCGGGAGACCTGCTCGATGACGCGCCGCAAGCCGGCCCGATCGAGAAAATACCCCAGCTCGCTGAAGACGATCAGATCGAAGCGGCCCTGGGGCCAGGCTTCCGGAAGCGCATGGCATTCCAGGCGCGCCTGCGGATAGCCTTGCAAACGGCGCTTGGCGGCATCGATGGCGCTTGCGCTTACGTCCCAGCCGAGAAAGGCGTCGCAGCGCTCGACCAAGGCTTCGCTCAACACCCCGATGGAACAGCCGGGTTCGAAGATGCGCGGGTAATGGCGGCGGGTGAGCATGGCCAAGGTCAGGGCGCGCTTGCGGCTTTCATACCAATGGCGCTCGTAGCCCCAAGGGTCCCGATGGGTGGCGTAGAGCCGCGCGAAATCTTCCGGCGTGAAGCTCATAGGAAGACTACCTCGAAGGGACGCAGCAGCCGGGCCAGGGTCGCCGGCGTCAGGATCGCGCCTTGGCCGGTAGTTGTATCCGGCGACAGCTGGCTGGCGTGGGCGCCAATGGCGGCGCGCTTGGCCTCTTGTTGGATCTGGCTTAGCGGAATGCGTCGGGCGCGATGCCAGGGTACCCGCGAGTCGCCCGGCGCTGACCAGTGCCAGGTCCAGATCGGCAGTTCGATCAGGGTGCAGCCCTTGCGTTCGGCCACTTCGGCACAGGTTCGGCCAGTGGCTTCGTGGTCCGGATGGCCATCCTGACGCCAGGTGGTCAGCAGCACATCGTTAGCGCGCAGCCGCGCTTTCAGCAGGCTAGCCAGCTGCGTTCGCTCCATCTCGACGCGGGTATCCGCAATCCCCGCGCGAATTACCGGCACCCGGCCCAGCCCCAAGCGCTGCATGGCCTGGGCGCTCTCCCGGGGGCGCACCTTGGCCAGACGCTGCGGCGGCCATTGGCGGGAGCCGGGGTGGCTGCCGGTGCCGTCGGTCACGCCGATCAGCAATAGCTCCCGATCCAGCGCGGCCAGCTGCATCATCAGGCCGGCGCAGCCCAATACCTCGTCGTCCGGATGCGGCGCCACTACCACGGCGCGACACTCCGGCGGTACCAAGGTGGCAGCATCGACTCGAGGCCAGGCTTCCATCGCTGGCCAGGCAGCCCAGTGGCTTTCCGGAGTGCCTTCGCCTACGATCCGCCGGCTCACGGCGCTAGGCTCCAGCGCGGGGTTGGCGCATCTTCCAGCAGTGCCCGGCCCAAGGCTTCCAGATCCCGCTGTCCGTGGCTTTGGCGGACGAATACCGGCAGGTCGGCCATGCGCCGGGCGAAGGCCGGGTCGCGACAGTAAGGGCCGGCGCCCAAGGCGCGACCGACATGATGGATAACGGTTTCCACGCTTACCTCGATACCCGCCCGGGCACGCAGGGCCACGCGCTTGGCGCTTGCCTGAGGATGGGCGTCGATCCAGGCGGCGGTGTCCCGCAATAGCGCCGCGGCGCTTTCCAGGGCCACATCCACCGCGCCAAGATGGGCCAACAGATGGGCGTCGCCGCCCTTCGTTGCCCGTTCGTGCAGGTAGTCGCCCAGCCGACGCGCGCCGCCGAACCAGCAGGCAGCGATACCGGCGCCTCCCTGCCAGAATCCCGAGCGTTCGAGATAGCCATCCGTCGGGCCGACCAGCCAGGCACGAGCTTCGTCGAAGACCACCTCCATGCTGGCGGTAGCCGCCATGCCTACCGCTTCCCAGCCTTGATCAGTAATCTCCACACCGGGCCGATCCAGAGCCACCGCCACCAGACGCTGGCGATCTCCCTGCCAGGCGGTCATCAGACCATGAGACAGCACCGGCGCCCCGGAGCACCAGGCCTTGCGTCCGCTGATCCTAACTTCCTGGCCCGAAGCATCGGCGTCGTGAGGGGCGATGACGACCCGAGCAAACGGCGGCTCCGCCGCCCACATGCCCCACTGGGCGTCCGCGGGCACGTCATGCTCAGCGCCCAGTTCGGCGATGATCGCCAAGGCGTCTGTATGTCCCTCGAACAGCTTGACCAAGGCAAGATCGACCGCGGCCACCTCCGCCAGGCTCTGCCAGCGCTCCAGGGTAGCGCCGTGGCCTGGCCGTGGCAGCCGGTCGGCGTGTGCATCGGTCAGATGAGACAGCGGCGAGGCAAGGCCGGCCACTTGGCCGGCGGGAAAAGAAAATGTCTCTTCCATCTGGGTGATGATACGCCGACGTTGCTCGCTGGACGTAACCTTATCCTGGGTCATGAGCATTCCTTTGCATCGAGCAGTTCTTTTTGGCCGGGCGTGGTTTTATCCTGCCAGCCCTGGTCGGGCAGGACGATAACCTGGATTATCTTTGTCTTATCATCGCCGATGGCGATCGTATCGTTATAACGCAAATAGAGGAACTGTCTCTCATGCATGTGTTGCTGGTGGAAGATGACCCTCTAGTAGCCTCGGGCATCCAGGCGGGGCTCGAGTCCCACGACTTCACCGTGGATCACGTCGATGGGCTAGAGGCGGCCCGTCGCGCTTTCCAGGCGCTACCCAGCGATATCGTCGTGCTGGATCGCCGCCTGCCGGAAGGCGACGGCTTGAGCCTGCTCGGGGAATGGCGCGCTGCCGGCGTCACCACGCCGGTACTGCTGCTGACCGCCAGGGATAGCGTCGAGGATAGGGTCGCCGGACTCAACGAAGGGGCGGATGACTATCTGATCAAGCCCTTCGATCTGGATGAACTGGTGGCCCGGCTGCAGGCGCTGCTGCGCCGGGCGGCGGGACGCTCCAGCCCGACCATCGAGCATGGGCCGCTGCGTTTCGACATCCAGGCGCGCAGCGTCAGCGTGGCGGGGCAGCAGGTCGCCCTGGCGCGCCGGGAACTGCTGCTGCTGGAAGCCTTCCTGCAGGCGCCCAAGCGAGTACTCTCCGCGGAACAGCTGCGGGCCAGCCTGTACGGCCTGAACGACGAGACGGAAAGCAACGTGCTCAATGTGCACATTCATTACTTGCGGCGCAAGCTGGGCAGCGGCGTGATCGAGACGGTGCGCGGCCTGGGATACCGGCTCGGCCCGCCGGAGGCGGTGCGGGCACCCGAGCCGGACGGAGCCCGGGCGTGAAACTGCGTACCCGCCTGTTGCTGACCCTGGGGCTGACCCTGGTGCTGCTGTGGGGAGTGGCGGCGGCCTGGCTGATGCAGGACCTTCATCGGGAGGTCGAGAAAACCCTGGATCACCGGCTCGCCCAGTCCGCCCGCATGGTGGCGGGGCTGATGGAGCAGCTGCCGCCGGATACCTGGACGACGGCGCGACGCAATTTCTCGATTCCCGCTACCCAGGGCCTGGCCTGTCAGGTGATCGCTCCCGGCGGCAAGGTGATCGCACGCACCCATGTGGAGCTTGATCAGCTGCTGTCCAGCGATCGTCCCGGCTATGCCTATCGGGACATGGACGGCGCCACCTGGCGGGTCTTCACTCTGCGGCGTAGCGGATTGACGATCACCACTGCGGATCGCTTGGGCGAACGCAATCGGTTGCTGCGGGATGTAATCACCGTGGCGGCGGTGCCCTTCGTCGTTGCCCTGCTGGGTAGCCTGGTGGCGATATGGTTGGGGGTGCTGCGGGGCCTGCGTCCCTTGGCGCGATTGCAGGAAGGCTTGAGGCGGCGGAACCCGGAAGACCTGGCACCTTTGCCGGTGCAGGGCCTGCCCGGAGAACTGCATCCGCTGATTCAGGCCTTCAACGATCTGCTCGCGCGCATTCGCCGCACCATCGAGCGGGAGCAGCGCTTCACCGACGATGCGGCTCACGAACTGCGCACGCCATTGACCGGCATCAAGACCCATCTGCAGGTGGCGCGACGGCTCGAGGGAGACGCGGTTCAGCAGGCCTTGAGTCAGGCAGAGCTCGGGGTCGGTCGACTGGGGAGCACGCTGGACCAGCTACTGATGCTGGCTCGGGTGGAAGGTCGGGCGGGCTTCGGTGCCGAGACCGCCAGCTCCCTGGCGGAAGTGATGGCTCTGGCCTTGGCGGACTGTGGTGGCGCACCCGAGCGTTTCGAGTTGCCGGCGACCTGGCCGTCGGTGCGCCTGGCGCTGCCTCGAGAGCTGGCAGTCACGGCGATGCGCAACCTGATCGTCAATGCTCTGACCCATGGCCCGGGAGATCGGCCGGTTGTTCTGGAGGCTTCGTGCTCGGATCAGCACTGGATTACCGTCACGGTGCGCGATGCGGGCAGCGGACCGCCTCAGGAGGCGCTGGCTCATCTGGCCGAGCGCTTCTGGCGTGCCGGCAAGCAGCAGGGCAGCGGCCTGGGGCTGGCGATCGTCGCCGCCATCGCTCAGCGCGCCGGGGGCGAGCTGAGCTTCGCCACCCCGGCACAAGGCGGCTTCGAAGCCCGGCTGATCCTACCTGTCGAATAGGCTCAAGGCCTGGCGCTGCCCATTACCTCTTCCATCTTGTCTCCCTGGGGGACGCCCTGAGCGACCCCGACCTCGTCGCCATTCCGGTAAAAGATCGTCGGAGTGGCGTAGAGCTCGGCGTCTTTCATCAGCCGGTTGTTATCCTCCACCTTTTCCTTGGCCGTTTCCGTGGGCTGGGACGTGGGTTTCTGATCGTCTTCCAGGTAGTAATCGTTCAGCGCCTGTTCGGGGTCGTCCGCAGCCAGCAGGGCGGCGGCCTTGTCCGAGCTGTCCGGACGCAGGATGCCGATCATGATATGGCGCATCTGCACGTCGCCGGATTCGATCCAGGGCCGTGCTTCCTCCCAGAATTTCTTGCAGTAAGGGCAGTTGGGATCGGTGAACACGTACAGGATTCGCGGGGCGTTCTTGTCGCCATCCTGGATCCAGGCGCTGTCTTCCAGCTGCGCCCAGTTCTCGGCGTTCTTCGGCCCGCTGACGAGCTTTTCCAGGGGCTCGCTGGAAAGGTTGTTGCCTTCCGCGTCGATCAGGTTGCCGATAATCGCGTGCTTGCCGTCGCCGGTGAGATAGACCGCCATCGGCTGACCCTGCACGCTGGCGGCGTAGCCGGTCAGATCGCCGGGTGCCTCGAAGGTACCGTGCACTTCGAGCCCTTGAGTAGTCAGAAACTGAATCGGCGCGGGCAGGTTCGAGGATTGCTCCTGGGCCTGCGCCTGACCGGTTATCAGGCCAAGCGTCAGCAGGCCAGCGGTCAAGGGTAGAACGAGCCGCGAACGGCAAAAGGTAGGACTCATGCAAGTTCCTCTTGTGGATAGGCGGTTGAAGGGCAGCGAATCAACCGTATGAATGAAGCGTGGAGACACGCTCAGCGAAGCTGCTCAAGACCTCGGGCCAGGGTTGCCCTGGAAAGCTCGCCGAAGTGGGTATCCACCAGTTGCCCCCGGGCATCGTAGAACAAGGTGGTGGGCATGCCCATGGCGCCGACCCGCTCGCCCAAGGCCAAGGGAGGATCGAGCAGCACATTGTCGAGGCCAAGAGATTCCTCGTTCAGATAGACGCGCACCCGAGACGAGGATTCTCCCTGGTTAACGAAGACGAAGGTCACTGCGTCTTCCCGCCGTTGCGCCTTGCCCAGCAGCGGCATTTCCCGACGGCAGGGCGGGCACCAGGTGGCCCAGAGATTGACCACCATGGGCTCGCCGGTCGACTCATGAAGCGTAACGAGATCCGTGCCCCGACCGTCGAGAGTTTCCAGGGCGATGGCCGGCAACGGACGGGATTGATCGACCATTATCATCAGGCTACCGGCGGTGACGCCCCATATCAGCAGGCCACTGACCAGGGCACCAATGAGCGCGCGACGCTGCGCCGGAACGCGGTAGAAACGCCAGGCAGCGTAAGCCAGCCCGGCGATCAGCCCGCCGAGAATATCGAAGCCGCCATCGCGGATATCCAGCATCTCGAAGGGGCCGGTGTAGCTGTCCCAGTAGCGCGCCAGGAAGGCCAGGCGGGCGCCGATTATCGCTACCAGAAGCGTGGCGAACAGGGTATCACCGATGCTGGTACGCTGCCGCCGGCCTAGTAGTGCTCCGACCAGCAAGGCGACGAGAAAGGCAGCCAGGATCAACAGCCGCCCCAGGCTGATTGCCACTGGCCCCAAGGCCACACTCTGCTCAAGCATCGTCATGCCGGATCTCCCGTGGCGGATAAACCGTCTCGAGCCTGTTCCAGGCGCTCGAGAAATTCCTCGGCGCTCAGCTCACCGATCACTCGCAGATCGCGACGTTCCTCGCCATCCGGACCGAAAAGCATCAAAGTCGGCGGGCCCAGCACCTCCTGGTCGCGCATTATCGCCTGATCGGTGGGGGTATTTTTCGTCACGTCCTCGCTTAGACGCTGCACCTGAGCCAACGCCTGCTGTACCCGGGAGTCGCCGAAGACTTCTTTCTCGATCACCTCGCAGGAGATACACCAGTCCGCGGTGAACTCCAGCAGGGTCCACTGATCCTGATTCGACGCCTGGATCAGACGCGCCTGCAGTTCCTTCTGACCGTCGATGATCTCGAAGGGTAGAGGAGCGCCGCCGGTTGGCGCCACGGACTGGCCGCCGCCGCTGCCAGCCAGGAATGCCAAGGGCTGGAACGGGTCTTTACTTCCTCCGGCGGCGCCGACGATCAAGACAATTCCCCAGAGACCAAGGACGGCGCCGGCGCTGCGGCTGATCATGGCCAGGGGCATGGTTTCTTCGTCCGGGGCGGTTTTTGCCATCTGCCAGAGCGCCAGGGCCAGGCTGAGGATCAGCGCGCCCCATAAGCCTAGAACGATTGAACCCGGTAGCACCCGATCGGCGAACCAGATCGCCATGCCCAGCAGCACGAAGCCGAACAGGGCGCGAACCCTTACCATCCAGGAACCCGGGCGAGGCAGCAGCCGGGGACCGATCATGCCCACCAGGAGCAAGGGTGCCCCCATGCCCAGGCCCAGAGCCAGGAGCGCCAGGCCGCCCTGCCAGGCGTCACCGCTCTCGGCAATATACAGAAGCGCTCCCGCCAGGGGCGCGGTCATGCAGGGACCGACCAGCAGCGCGGAGAGCACCCCCATGGCCGCGGCACCGCCCAGATGGCCGCCGTGTTGACGCTGCTGGATCTGACCCAGACGGTTACGCAGGAACGTCGGCAGATTCAGCTCGAAGAGACCAAACATGGCCAGAGCCAGCACCACGAAGAGCCCGGCGAAGGTACCGATGAAGATCGGATTCTGGAACAGCGCCTGGAGATTGGCGCCGGCCAGAGCGGCGGCGACCCCCAGCAGCGAGTAGGTCAGCGCCATGGGAATCACGAAGGCCAGGGACAGCACCAGCCCGCCCAGCATAGGATGCTTGGCATCACGCTGACTCCCCACCACCAGGCTGGAGAGGATCGGGATCATCGGCAGCACGCAGGGCGTGAAGGTCAACAGCAATCCCATGCCGAAGAACGCCGCCAGAAACCACAGAGACTGGCCATCCGCCAGCTGCGCGGCCAGACGCTGATCTTCTCCTAGAGTGTTTTCGCGAGGATTTGTTGAGGTCTCGGCTGCCTCCGACGTTTTATCGCCTTCGTCGCTGGCAACGTTAGAGCCGTTCGCGAGGCTTGCCAGCAAGGCATCAGATGCTTCGGGTACCTCGTCAAGCTCGATGCTGCGTCGCTGGGGCGGATAGCAGAGTCCCGCCTCGGCGCAGCCCTGCCAGGTCAGAGTGGCGCTTCGAGCGCCGTCCAGCGCGGCGCGCAGGGTCACGTCCCGGTGATACACCTCGGAACGTCCAAAATACTCATCCTCGATGATATCGCCGTCGGGAAGATTCAGCTCTTCAATGGCGCCGTCGGCGGTTTCCACGCTCAGCCGCTCGCGATACAGATAGTAGCCCGGGGTCACCTCGAAGTGCGCGATCAGCTCATTATCCTGCTGGCCGAGGTCTAGCTTGAAGGCTTCATCCGGCGGCAGAAACTCCTGGGCTTGAGTCGCCTGAATCGTTCCCAGCGCCATCAGCATTATCAGCGCCAACGGCCATAGCCAGCGCTGAACCGCGCTGACGCGATCGGCAGCTATCGCAACTCCCATGATTGACTCCTCAAACGAGTTTTGCCTTTAGCATGCCTGAGGCGGATTAGCTGAGTATTAATTGACGCGATGGGTTTCACAGCTGCCGGCGCCAGCGGTCCTCGATACGCAGCGGCTCCGTCGAACCGTAGATCGCTTGAGAATGGTCGCCGTAATAGGCCCAGAGCTGATCGCCGAAATCGAAATGCCACCATTCGCTGGGCAGGTTGGTAAAGCCCTGTTCGCTCATGGCGTGATACAGCAGGCGGCGGTTATCCCGAACGCGGCGCTGATACGCACCTGACACGTTCAGGCGTTCAAAATAGGCGGTGTGGGAAAGCGGCGTGGCATCGTCGAACAAGGTGCCCATATCCAGCGGCAGGCCATCCGCGTCGCTCAGCGTCACGTCCACGGCGCCCCCGGTCAGGTGTGGGCTGGGCGCGGCGGGATCGGTGCTCGGCAGCGCCACGAACTCCCGGGTGCGCTCGAGAAGCTGCGCCTCATACGCGTTCGGGTATCGCTCTCGGATCGCTTCGAAAAGCGTATCGAACAGATACTGCTGGACTCGCCAGGGCCGCCAGCCGTCCAGCACGATCAACCCTATGCCTCGGGGAAGACCGCGCGCCGCCGCCAGCAGGCGACGATAAACCCCCTCGCGCACATGGCACTCATCCACCGCCCCGGGAATGCCCTGCTTGGCATAGGCGGGAAACATCTTGATCGGGGACGGCGCCAGGCTCATGGGTACCAGAGGCTCGTCATTCGTGACGATCGAGATGCGGCCGATCGCTGGCCAGTCCGGGGCGGAGAGTTGAGGGATGGGGGCGGAGGTCATGGGAGTTTTGATAAACGTTCAGTCTCTTGTGCAACAGGGTATTGTTTCGCGGCCGGTATCGAACTTGTCGTGCTTGATAAGGATGTCATCGGTAAATCTCGCGGCGATGGCCGATACGAATGACGAGTATTCGTATTGCTTGATCATCAATATCGGCAATGATGCGGTAGTGCCCTACCCGATAGCGCCATAGTTCACCCAGTTTTCCTGTCAGCGGTTTGCCCAGCTGCCGAGGGTTTTCCAGCGGCTCGATCCGTGAGCGCAGATAATCGCGAATACGCTTGGCGTCACTGTGACCGATCTTCTTGAGTTGCTTGGCGGCGTCGTCGGTGAGTTCAATCCGCCAGGCCAAGATCCCGCTCCACCTCGTCCAGGGTATGGGTGCGAGTTTCGCCACGGCGTACTCGCTCCAGCGTTTGCTCCGCCAGGTAGATATCCTCTAGATCATCGAGATACTCAAGAATGGCTTCACGTGCATAATAAGTCTTAGTGCGACCGGTTGCCTTGGCCAGCTTGTCAAGACGCTCTTCGATCTCGACGGGCAGTCGGATTGCCAGCATGATCGGTTACCTCGGAGTTTAAGTTCGATATACGTGTATAGCGCCGATCTTGTGCCGTATCAAACGCTTTTGCATCAATAAAACCGGCATTGTTTACTTATTTGACCGCTTTGTCTGAAACTCGATTTGCTCTTCGCGAATTTCCCGCTCGTGCTCGATATTGCAGGTCGCTCCGGCAGGCACGCGGATGCGCTCGCCGACGATGCTGATCTCGGTGTATCAGTCGAGTTGCCAAGGATTAAATAATCGGACATCGAAGGGAGTAAAGTCGCGAAGGTTTCGTGTGATCAATACTAGATTATGTCGGCGTGCCGTAGCGGCCAGCAGGGTATCGATTACCGGAGCAGCCAATCCTTTGAGGCGTGCCTGGGCGCTGATAACGCCCCACTCTTGCGCCGTTTCCTGATCGATCGGCAATAAGCGTCTTTCAAAACGCCGGGTAAGCTCTTGATCTAGCCATGTTTGAAGCCGCTGGCGTTTTCTACCGGCAGCAAGTGCCGAAATTCCTTTTTGTAATTCACCTATCGTCAGTACGCTTAAAAACAAACGATCTTCTTCCACATTTACCAGCCATTCGACGACCTGCGGTGCGGGGGAAGGCTTGACTATCTCGGAAATCACACAGGTATCGACGAGATAGTGCATTATAGTGCTACCTCGCGTCCTTCATCATGTGACCGCTCAAGATCAAGCTCAACCTCTGCCAAGGGTGAGGCGCGCAGAAACTCGACTAGCGAGCCTTGCGAATTCCGTTGTACTAGGGCGTCGTACTCTTCCGCGGAAATCATCACTACTTTGCGCTTACCGCGAACGGTGATGACTTGGGGTCCCTCACGGCTTGTCGTTTCGACCAGTTCGCTAAGCTTGCTTTTAGCCAATTGCAGCTGCCATTCCACGGCTGTTTTCCTCTTTTTAAGATCCACTGGTAATGTAAGCTATAAAAAACTAGTCTGTCTAGACTGTCGAGAGTCCGCCTTAGCTTTCAATCATCACACCAGCTCCAGCTCGTCGAGTAGCGCGGCCAGCTGCATTCCGCCCCATGGCCGAAAAACGTGACAGGGCTTATAGTTAGGCTTGGATAAATAAACGCCTTGTTCTCGACCGTGAGCTTCCATGCTTATACTAGCGGCCTTCGCTTTACTCTCCATCGGCTTCTCCTTTCTTTGTTCGATATTGGAAGCTGCCCTTTTATCGCTGACCCCAAGCTATATCGCCCAGTTGAAAGAAAGCCGGCCCAAGCTGCATCAGGCGCTTTTCCAGCTGAAAGCCGATATCGATCGCCCCTTGGCCGCCATCCTGACGCTGAACACCATTGCCCATACCGTCGGCGCCACCGGGGTCGGCGCCCAGGTTTCGGTGCTTTACGGCGAAGCCCATATCGCCGTGGCGTCCGCGGTCATGACCTTGTTGATCCTGGTGCTCTCCGAGATCATACCGAAGACCATCGGCGCGACGTATTGGCGAAGTCTGGCCCCGTGGTTGCCGCCCTTGTTGCGTTCGATGATGGTGCTGCTGTCGCCCTTCATCTGGCTCTCCGAGTTGATCACCACGCGAATCGGCAAGGCGGAGCAGGATGTGGATATACGCAGTGAAATCAAAGCGCTGGCACAAATCGGCCGGGATGAGCGGGCACTGGACGAAGACGAGGTGCGCACCATCGTCAATATTCTCAACCTCCACGAAATCACCGTGGAGAGCGTCATGACGCCGCGTACGGTCTGCGAAATCCTGCCGCCGGAACTCACCGTCCAAGAGTTCAATGCCCATTACGATAAAAGACAGTTCACACGCTTTCCGGTGATGGATGAAGGCGAGCGGGCATTGGGTTATGTGCACCGGGCCGATATCCATCACGCCGACGACGCGCAAACCATGAAGACGCTGGTGCACTCGGTGGATATCATCCTGGAAACCGACGATGTCGAAGGGGTATTCACGGCGATGCTCAAGGATCGCGGCCATATGCGCCTGGTCTACGATGAGCATGGTGCCTGGGTAGGGCTGATTACCCTGGAAGACGTGATCGAGACGATCCTAGGTCAGGACATCGTCGATGAGACGGACAGCGTTCAGAACCTGCGCAGATACGCCAAGCAACGTTGGCTAAAGCGTATCAAACGCGATGTCAGCGCCTCCTGAAAAGACAAGCGCAGCATCTTTCGACAGGGCCGATCACTCGTTCTTCCACTTGATCTGAAACTCGATCTCCTCCTCGCCCTCTTCTCGCTCGTGCTCGATATTGTAGGTCGCGCCGGCAGGCACGCGGATGCGCTCGCCGGCGATGCTGATTTCAAATCGCTTGCCTTGTTCCAGGGAATCCGCGAGTCGGCGCAGCTTGGCGACGAAGTCGGCGGTGGGGTAGCTCTTCTCGATGTCTCTGTCGGTCTTGTTGCTCATGGCAAGGTTCCTTTGCGGTGTACGGGAGGATACCCACCAGCATAGCGTAATGGACGGCGATCAATGGCGGCGCAGGACGAAACCGTTCAAAGAAATTCTGGCGATGGCGCGGCCCATGATGGGCCGCGCGTATTGGCGATCAACTGTCGGAAGATTTCGAGGCGCGATCGTCGTCGCGATGTTTGATGGTCTCGGCGTAGCCTTCCAGGAACGGTTTTTCCGCTGGATCCCAGCGGTCCATGCCGCAGACGATGCGGTGCCAGTAGGGATAGAGCGGTATCGGGCGGGTCAGTTTTTCCAGACGCTGATGCTCTTCGTCGCTGAGCTTGAGCTCCGTTGCCGCCAGGTTATCCCGCAGGTGTTCTTCGGTTCGAGCGCCGAAGATCAGCGAGGTCACCCCGGGCCGGTTCATCAGCCAGGCCAGGCAGACCCGGGCCGGGGAGCAGTCGTGGACTTCGCCGATGGCGAACAGCTCCTCGATGATGTCGTAGGCTCGCTCCATGTCATGGATATAGGGTTCCGGCCAGCCTTCGCCCTGGCGGGTGTTCGGCGGCGTGTTCTGGCCTCGGCGCACCTTGCCGGTGAGAAAGCCTTCTCCCATGGGACCCCAGATCAGGCTGGCGATGTTCTGATCCAGCGCCAGGGGCAGCAGTTCGTATTCCGCCTCCCGGGATTCGGGCGTGTAGTAGATCTGCTGGCTGACCGGCTTGAGATAATGATGCGTTTCCGCCTTGCCGAGCATCTTCATCATCTGCCAGCCGCTGTAGTTCGAGGTGCCGTAGTAGCGCACCTTGCCGCTGATGACGAGATGATGCATGGCCTCGAGGGTTTCCTCGATGGGCGTAAGGCCGTCCCAGTTATGCAACTGATAGAGGTCGATATGATCCGTGCCCAGGCGCTTGAGACTCGCCTCGACGGCACGAATCAGATGATAGCGGGAGGCGCCGGTGTTGTTGGGATCATCACCGAGAGGGCTGCGCCCCTTGGTGGCGAGAATGATGTCGTTGCGCTTCTTGCCCAGCGCCTTGCCGGTGACCTCCTCGGTCACGCCCAGGGAGTAGAGGTCGGCGGTATCGATCGTGTTGATACCGGCCTCGAAAGCGATATCGAGGATTCTCGAGGCGTCCTCCACGCCGACGCTGGCGGCTTTCTCGAAGCCGTGGGCGCCGCCGAAGGGCACCGTGCCCAGCACCATCTTCGATACCATCAGGCCGGAATGGCCCAGCGGACGATAATCCATATCGTAGATTCTCCTTGCTTGGAAAAAGGCTACGCCAGACGATTCGACGAACGGCGTATCGCTCGCTCATCATTTCCAGGAGCGAGCGGTATTGAGACTCTAGTAGCGAATAAGAGTCGCTGGCAAGGGAGATAACAATGTCAGGGCGAGGAGCGAATCATCTCCCGCAGAGTTCATGACGCAGTGGTTCAGCGACTTCCTCAAGTCGGCGGCAGGCTCGGCACCCAGTCGATGAGGTCGAAGGTTTCCAGGCTGATCCAGACGATAAAAAGCACATAGATCGCCAGCAGGGCGACACATTCCCGGCGGGAGAGAATCATCTGGGTGCGCATCATCAGAAACAAGGCGACGGTGGCGGCGGTGAGCACTGCCATCATCGGCGCGGCGATGGAGAAATTGATCACCGCAGTGCCGGCGATCAACACCCCGGCGGGGATGCAGATCAGCAGGTCGAAGGTGTTGCTGCCGAGCACGTTGGCGATGCTGGTCACGCCGCGCCCGTGGCGGGCGGCGCGGATGGAGACGAAGGCATCCGGAATCGAGGTGCCGGCGGCGACCACGGTGATGCCCCACAGAAAGCTTGGCGTGTTGAAGATCTCGCCGAAGTTGATGGCGGCGCGCACCAGTCCCTCGACCCCCACCACGATGATCAGCAGCGAAAGCGCCAGGATGCCCCATTCCTTGCCGGGCTTTATCTCTCGGGTATCCGGCTCCGCCTGGTGATCCATGGTGTCCTGGTATTGCACGAACAGATAAAGCCCGTAGAGCGCCACCGGCATCAAGGCCAGCCATCGGGTCATCTCGCCTTGAATGGCGTTACCGCCGCTTTCGACCGGATGGTAGATCGCGGCGAAGGCAAAAGTCAGGGTGAGTACCGCCACGGCGATCATGTAGAACTGGGCTTCCTTGTAGACCAGATCGCGATTGGCGCGCAGCGGCTCCTTGCTCCCCAGGCCGGAAAGGGCGGGAATCACCAGGATATTGAACAAGGCGGAGCCGACGATGGCCGCGACTCCGAGCTCGAACTCGCCGTGTACCAAGGTGGAGATCACCGTGGTGGAGAGTTCGGGAAAGCTCGACCCCACGGCGACTACCACCGCGCCCTGCACGATGTCCGGCAGTTCGTAGTAGGCGGCCAGGCGCTCGCTGGAGCGCTCGAGCAGGCCGCTGCCCTGCCAAATAATGCCCGTGGCGACAATGGCAACGAAGGTCCATAACAGTATGTCCGTCATTCAGTAATCCTCGTTTCCCATTTTTTTAATAGCGCATGAAAAGTCGCGCTAATCCTTTCTCGGCAACGGCCGATAACCGGTGATACTGGCCCGAGCGTTCCGCCAGTCAGGTCATCAGGAGCCATTGCAAGGGAAACACCTCATGTCGCTCGTCTCAAATCTCGTGCCGCTATTGTTGATTGCACTGCTTTGTATTTACGCCGTCCACAATCGCCTGACCACCCAGGTCAATCGTTTTCACCATGCCTTCGTGCATCTCGGCATACAGCTCAAACGCCGCCATGGCTTGGCTAAAGAGCTGTTGCGGAGCCCGGGGATCAAGCTGAGCGGCAATCATCCGATCGTGGAAGCGCTGGTCGCTGCAAACAACGAAGCGGCAAGATGCCTGCGCCTGGCCCGGCACCGCCCCGGTGAGGAAACCGCCATGGCGGAGCTGACGCATGCCGAAAATACGCTGGATAGCGCTCTGGTTCGTCTGGCGCAGATGGTCGAGCATTCCACCGAGCTTGGCGCTTCCAAGGAGATCAAGCGGCTGCTCGATGAGCTGGGTGAGGCCGAGAAGCGCATCACGCTGATGAGCCAGATCTTCAATGGCACCGTGATGCGCTACAACACCTACAAGCATGGGGTCTCTCGCGTCTGGTTGGCGAACGCTCTCGGGCATCGTCAAGACGCAACGCCGCTGGGGTTCGATGATAGCGAGATGACTCCCCAGGCGTTTCAGCCGGCGTTCTAACAAGGAAACTCCAGCATGTCGATGACCGGCATCGTTCTATTGATCGCGCTTGCCGCGCTGCTGTTTTACGGGGTGGCGATCTACAACCGCCTCGTGGCGCTGGCCAATCGTTACCGCAATGCCTTCGCTCAGATCGAGGTCCAGCTCAAGCGCCGCCACGAGCTGATTCCCAATCTGGTGGAAACCGCCAAGGCCTACATGCGCCATGAACGGGAAACCCTGGAAGCGGTGACCGTCGCGCGCAACCAGGCGATAAGCGGCCTGCAGTCCGCAAGCGCGCGCCCCGGTGACGCGAGCGCGATGGCGGCCCTGGCCGACGGCGAACAGGCCCTCGGCGCCGCCCTGGGCCGCCTTAATCTGGTGATGGAAGCCTATCCGGGGCTCCAGGCCTCAGGGAACATGCGAGAGCTCAGCGAGGAGCTGACCAGCACCGAGAATCGCGTGGCTTTCGCCCGACAGGCCTTCAACGACGCGGTGATGCGTTACAACACCTACAAGCAGAGCTTTCCACCGGTAGTACTGGCGCCTTCCTTCGGTCACAAGGAGGACGCGGCGCTGTTGACTTTCGATGACAGTGAAGCCATTCAGCAGGCGCCTCAGGTAGCCTTCTAGCATGGATTTCTTCGCCGCCCAGGACAATGCCCGGCGCAGCACCACCTGGCTGATCGCGCTGCTGGTGCTGGCGGTGGCGGTTCTGATCGGCCTGACCACCCTGGCGATCACCCTGGCAATGGGGTTTTCCGCCCCCGGCCAGGGCTGGCGCTTCGATCCCTGGCTGTTGGGCAAGATCGCCCTGGGTGTCATGGCGGTGGTGCTGATCGGCGGGCTGTGGCGCAGTTGGCAGCTGCGCCGTGGCGGTCGCGCGGTGGCGGAGTCTCTGGGCGGGCGGCTGCTCAACGCCAACGTGCGCTCGCCGCTGGAAGAGCGCGCCCTCAATCTGGTGGAGGAAATGGCCATTGCAGCAGGGATCCTGGTGCCGGAGGTCTATCTTATCGAGGATCCGGCGCTCAACGCCTTCGCCGCCGGCCATGCCCCCGAGGACGCGGTGATCGGCATCACTCAAGGTGCTCTGGAGCGCCTCGACCGGGACGAGCTTCAGGGCGTGATCGCCCACGAATTCAGTCATATCCTGCATGGGGACATGCGCCTCAACCTGCGCCTGGTGGGCATGCTGCACGGTATCCTGCTGGTCGGGCTGATCGGACGCCTGCTGTTTCACGGCGGTCGAATGAGCCGCGTGAGGCTTTCCCGTTCGTCGAGCAGCGATGCTGGCGTGAAGATGATGCTGGCCGGCGGCGCGCTGATGGTGCTGGGCTATGCGGGGACGCTATGCGCCAATCTGATCAAGGCGGCGGTCAGCCGCCAGCGGGAATACCTGGCGGATGCCAGCGCGGTGCAGTTCACCCGTAATCCGGAAGGTATCGGCCATGCGCTGCTGCGCCTGGCCGGCCACGGTCATGGCTCCCAGCTGAGCGCTGCCAATGCGGTGGAATACAGCCATCTGTTCTTCGGTCCCGGAGTGCATGGCTTCTCGCGACTGACCCGCACCCATCCTCCGCTCAAGGCGCGTATCCGTCGGGTTCTACCAAACTGGCAAGGTGAAATGGCGCCATCACGGTTCACTCAGGAAACCGTTGTTCCGTCCCCGGAGCCCTTGCCGCCCATCGAGATGCCATCGAAGACTTCGATCGCCGACAAGCCGTTCCTCGCGGGGGCAGCGGTGATCGCCAGCATCGGCCAGCTAGAGCAAAAGCATCTGGATAGCGCCCGGCAGCATCTCGAGGCGTTGCCGCAAGATCTGGTTCGTGCCGCTCATGATCCCTACGCCGCCCGGGCGCTGATCTACGGCATCCTGATGGGGCTCGACCCCGAGAGCCGTGCGCGCCAACGCCAGGTACTGACCGACGCGGCGCTACCGGAAGTGCTTGCGGAATTGAATCGACTCGACGACGCCATCACCACGCTGGAAAGCCATCAGCGCCTGCCGCTGCTTGAACTGACCCTGCCGGTGCTGCGCCAGCTCAGCCCCGAACAGGCGCAGCGTCTGGATCACTGCCTGACCCTGTTGATGCTGCAGGAAACACAGCCCGGCGCCTTGCAATGGGCCTTGCTGCGAATTCTGCGTCAAGGCATGCAGCCGGGGAAAAGACAGCGCTGGAATCGTCGTCTGGAAGAGCTGGCCGGGCCGGCGGCCCTGCTGCTGTCGGTGCTGGCCCGCTACAGCGTGGATGAGCTTGCCGCCCGGGAAGCCTTTACCGCCGCCGCTGCGCCGCTTGGCATGACGCTGGAATACATGATCCTCGACGCCTCGCCGGAGGATCTGGACTGGGCGCTGCAACGGCTGGTGGCACTGGCCCCGCAGGAACAGGCCCGGCTGCTCAAGGCCATGGTGCGCTGCGTCGAGCAGTACGGCGTGATCGCCCCGGAGGAAATGGAACTGCTGCGGGCGGTCAGCCTGAGCCTGCATTGCCCGATCCCCCTGTCCGCCGGTGGATCATTGCCCCTTCAGGCGGGCGCCCGCTGACGAAACAGCGCTTTGAGCTCGTCCAGGTGGTCGACCACCAGGTCCGCGTCCTTGGTAAAGCGATGGTTATCGCCGTAGCGATACAGGCAGCTCAAGGCGCCGGCGGCCCTGGCGGTCTGCAGATCGAAGAGAAAATCTCCCACGTAGACAAGCTCGGGTGTCGTCGCATTGAAATGGCCGGCGATCTTCCTGAGTCCATCCGGGCTCGGCTTGGGAGCGCAGTCTTCCCGGGTCAGGGTCAGGTCGATGGGAATATCCAGGTTGCGCTTGACAAGCTCCACCGCCTCCCGGGTATTGCGGGTCAGAATCGCCGTGTGAAGGCCGAGTTCGTGAAGGCCATCGAGCAGCGCTCGCGCCCCGGGCATCCAGGTCGCCGCCAGCGCCCCGGCCATTTCATGGCGATGAATGATCCGGTGGGCGTGCTGGACATGAGCACTGTCTTCCAGAGTGGCGATATGTTCGAGCAGGCCGACGCCCTCCGGAAAGTCGAGTTCCCGACGAATCGCCGGAAAGTCCAGCCGTGAGTCGATCAGGGTGCCGTCCAAGTCAAAGGCCACCACGGTGATGTTCGCAAGGTCCGGCACGCGTTCGATTCCTCTAAAATAAAGATGCTAAGCGCACCTTACGCAGAAAAGCGGCCCTCGACCAGCAGACACCCTTGGCGGGCATGTCCTTATTGGCACTGCTTGACAAGCGTCGTCTCGCCAGGCGCTTTCTTCAACCCTGCCACCGGCAATTTTCTCAACCCCGCCAATCCACCATGCCCGTGCCCTGGCCGGTATCGAAGATTTCCTCGCCTGCCAGGTGGTTGATGATGGTGGCGGAGCGCCAGCACATCAGGCTCATCTGCGGCTCGGCGATGCCGTGGCTGAAGCGTCCGGCGTTGACCGCGTAAATCCGATTGGTGGCCATGTTCTTCCACTGCACCTGAAAGTGCTGATCGAGGATCAACTGGCCGCTGTCATTGAGTTCCAGACATTCCCGCAGGGGAGCGAGATAGGCGGGGAGCTGCTGGCTGAAGCCGGTGGCGAGAATCACCACCTCCGCCTCGCACTGTTGCTGGGTGGCGTCCAGGCGGTTGCGATAAGCAAGCCGATAGGTATCGCCTTGGCGCGCCATGCCTTGTAACTCACGCCCGGGCATCAGGCGCACCCGAAAGAGATCGCCCCGCACCTGGCCTTCGTAGAGGCGCCGGTAGATCGCCTTCAGGGTAGCCGGGGAGATGCCGTCGGAAGCGAGCTTCTGCTCTTCCACCACCCGCTGCTTGACCGCCCCGGGCAGGTCGAAGAAGGCGGCAATGTATTGCGGCGTGAAGTATTCGTTGGTGAAGGGCGTCTCATCCAGCGGCGCGAAATTGCTGCGTCGGGAGAGCCAGTTGATCTGGGCGGGGCGTCCCCAGTACTCGTCGAGTATCGCTTGCAACACTTCCGCTCCGGACTGACCGCCGCCGACAATAGCGACCCGCTTGCCGCGCAAATTGAAGGTGCGATTGGCGATGCCGATGGCGTGAAAGCAGTCCGATCCCAGGTGAGGGCGGCAGCAGTCCGGCACCCAGGGCGGTTTGCCGGTGCCCAGGCACAGATGGCGAGCCGCCACCGGCTGGCGGTCGTCGCTGAAGTGCAGGCGGAAGTGGCCGCCGTCGAAATCCACGGTTTCCAGCTGGCTGTCGAAGTGCAGGCTGGTCAGCTGAGCCGCCGCCCAGCTTAGATACTGGCCGTATTCCACCCGGCTGATAGCGGGCAGCTCCGCCGCCAGGAACTGATAGAAACGCTGCTGGCTGACCAGGAACTGCAGGAAACTGTAGGGGCTTTGCGGCGCCACCCCGGTGACCAGATCCTTGAGGAAAGAAGTCTGCAGCCGCACGCCGGGCAGCAGCATGCCCGGATGCCAGTCGAAGCCTGGCTTGCGATCGAAGAAGCGGGCCTCGAGCCGTGGCCGTTGGCTGTGGGGCGGGCTGTCCAGCAAGGCGGCAATGCTCAGGTTGAAGGGACCGATACCGATACCGGCCAGATCCAGAGGCTCGGTCATGATCCTGCTCCTTCGGAGAGAGGGATGGAAAGCGCCAGGGGATTGGGAAGCGGCGGGCCGAGTTCCGGCAGCGGGCGCTCCGCGCTGTCGTCGTAGCCCACTCGGTAGCGGGCACGATTGATGCACACCCGCAGCAGCTCCGGTTCGAACAGATCGAACCTGGCGAAGCTTTCCTCAAGCGGCGGATGGCGGCGCTGATAAGCCCTGAGGGTCTGGCGCAGCAAACCGTAGAAATCACGTTCCGGATAATTCAGATCCCGTTCCACCAGCGGCGAGATAAAGCGCAGGGTGGTCACCAGGTAGCCGGTGATCAGA
This sequence comes from Pistricoccus aurantiacus, assembly GCF_007954585.1. Taxonomy (GTDB): domain Bacteria; phylum Pseudomonadota; class Gammaproteobacteria; order Pseudomonadales; family Halomonadaceae; genus Pistricoccus; species Pistricoccus aurantiacus. The sequence continues at coordinate 768,160 of NZ_CP042382.1, read as the reverse complement.
TCGTGAATCAGATAGTGGGCGGGCAGATGGGTCAGGGATTCCGCCACGGCTTGTGGCAGCCCGGCCCGTTGCGCCAGGGGCGCTTCCCACAGACGCAGGTCGCCGTGAAAATCCTTGATGGCGCCATTTGTCGGCACATGATCGTCGAGCACCACCGACAGGTTCTGGCCGTGGGCGATCACCCCGACCCCGTAGGCGCACATCAGGTGATAAAGCGGCACCGCGGTGACCTCGAACAGCCGGCGCAGCCAGGTTTCCACGTCGAGTCCGGAGCGGCGGATATGGGCAGCGATCAGGCTCCCTTCCTCGTGGGCGTCGAGCATAAAGGCGGCCAGAGGGCGGCTCAGTTGGCTATCCATGAGCCACGCTTCCAGACTTTCCCGCCAGATGGCGCCGAGCATTTCCGCATAGCGATAAGGGGTTTCCGGCAGCTCCCGCTGCCAGGGCGCCGGGCAGTGAATCCCCGCCAGCTCCCGCTGCACGATCAGGGGCGCGAGAGTGTCGTCCCGGCGGGTCAGCTCGCTCAGCCAGTCCCCCAGCGCCGGGCCGATGACGATATAGCGCCCGGGAATACCGCGAAAGCAGGAAGTGTTGAGCAGCGTCAGCGCCAGCTTGATGTCGTAATCCCCCGGGCCGCTCAGGGTGCGCAGGGAAAGCTGCGCCCGGTAGTCCCCGGCCAGCTCGCCGAGATCCAGCAGCTCGCCTCGGGCCAGGGGTTCTGCATATTGCAGGACGATATACTGCCGCCACTGCCAGGGATGCACCGGCAGCAGGCGGGTCTCGTCAAGATTCCAGCCCTGTTCCATCAGGCAGCTGTGGATATACGCCAGATCCTCCGTGGTCAGGCAGGCCTGCCACAGTGCCCGCCAGTTTTCTCGCTCGCTGATGGCGCTGGCGCAGTTCCGCTCCCGCACCGCCAGCCAGCGCAACTCAAAGGAAGCGCCGGATTCCGGACTGTAGCGGGCCAGGTCGCTCGTGCCCCAGCCGAGCCGGCCCTTGCTGGCCAGCAGCTTGGGATGGCCGTCCAGCAGGCTCTGCAGGGTGATGCCATCCAGCGCGACCAGTTCGCTCATGGCGTAACCCCGGCGGCGCGCCAATGTCCTGGCATCGCTGTACAGGGTGTTGTTGAGCTCCGCCAGCAGATTGCCCAGCAGGATATCGTCGATGCCCAGCACGGACTGAGCGTCCAGCAGGAATCGCTGGGGGCTATGGGCCGGCTCGCCGTTGCGGTCGATGCTGTCCGGCTCGACGATCAGCCAATCCCAGACGCTGCGCCGGGCGCGGAAGCGATAGCGGACATTCTCCGGCAGCTCGATCTGGAAGCAATCGTCCTGCAGCGCCTTGGCTTCCAGGCTGCCCTCGAAGCAGGATTCCCCCAGGGCCTTGGCCAGCAAACGCTTGTCGGCCAGTTCGAGCCAGTCCGCGTCTTTCATGTGCTTTCCTCGAAGAAATCCCGGCGCGCGCAGCTCAGCAGCGCCGAGCGCTTGTGAGGAAAGTCGAACTCGTAGCGCTTGCGCCAGGCGGTGAGCGGGTGGGTGTAGCGCAGGATGGCCCGGTTATCCACCCGCGGCTCGCCGAACAGGGTCTGGCAGCGGGGTTCCCGCAGGAACAGATAGTGGCTCAGGGCGTTCAGCCAGCCGACGGTGTTGGCGCGGCCCAGGTGGGTCGTCTCGCCCACCAGCACGTGTACTCCCTGATCGAAGGGGCCGTGATCGCAGTAAGGAGCGAGCCGGTCCTCCGCCACCCAGTAGCACTCGAAATAGGCGAAGGGCTGGTTGTCGAAGCAGCCGATCAGCGGCGTGCAGTGGGGGTCTCCAAGACGCTCGCGAATCATCCCGTCCAGGGTCGCCCGGTCGAAGGGATATTCCCAGAAGGCGGCGATGCGCGGATCGTTCTGCCAGCGGTGGAAGCGCTCGCCGTCTTTTTCCACGTCGATCAGCCGCAGGCTGAAGGTCTTGTGGATTTCCGGCAGATGGCGCCGGTAATGCTCGTCGACGGGGTTGGCCGGACGCAACGGATGGGAGACGTCGCCGGTCCGGGTCATGATCATCGGGCTGAGCGGCAGCAGGGCCGGGGCCAGGCAGCGTTCGCGTTCGCTGGTCAAAAGGGCCCCGTTGGTCAAGGAGGTTGAGTAAGTCATGGGTTGGCATTCGGGTTGACGATGGGATTGGCCATGGGGTGATACAGGGAAAGCGGGTCCGCCATGGTGTTTTCGTTGATGGCCTGAAAGGCGCACAGGAAGTTGCCCTTGGCCCAGAGAGTCGGGCTTTCCAGCAGGTAGTTCAGCACGACTGCGTCGTGCAGGCCGCGGGTCTTGAGGTCGAGCAGGAAGTCGCGCAGCCGCGCGAGATAATCCCGCTCCCGGCCCAGGCCGGCGCCGGCGAGGCTCGCGATCACATTGAAGGTGGCGTTGATGAAGAGGTAATAGCCGAACAGCCGAGTGCCCATTTCCGTCGGCACCAGATTGGCGCTGCGCTCCACCAGGCGCCCGAGATGCGGGCCGTAGCACTGGGTGGCCAGATCGGTGAAGCCGGTGCCCTGGCAGTCCCGAAACCAGCCGCGAACCGGCATCAGGTCATCGAGCTGCAGGAGAATATTCTGCTGATGGGCGCCGAACAGCAGGCCGTAGTCCGCCTGGGCGATCAGCAGCGGTTCCACGACGACATCGAGAAAGGCGGCGAACCAGTAGCTGGCGGCGGTTTCCGGGTGCGGGGTCTGCATCAGGCGCTGGGCCAGTCGTGAGAGACCGCTGCGCGGATCGTCCTGCAGCAAAGTGACGAGGGTTTCCACGTTGTTCGCCGCCTCGCCGACAAAGGGGTTGTCCCGCCACAGCATCAGGGTCTGGGGCAATAGCTGCCCGGCGTCATCCTGGATTCCCAGCCCCAGGGGTTCGCGCAGAATACGGAAGTACGGAAAGCGCGTGGCGAATTCCGCCAGCGCCGGGGAATCGAGCACCTGTTCCAGCACCGCGCCGCGATGGAACTCGCCTTCCTGAAGATGACGCAGGGAGTTGGTCAGACGCACGCTCAAGGAAAACTTGAGCATCCAGGGCCGCTCCGGATGCCAGATGGCCCGCACCGAAGAGGTCGCTCGCCACCGCGGGTCCGCTTTGCCGAGGTAGACGAGTTCGCCCTGATGGCGAAGCGTCGCCAGGGCCGGGTCCGTCTGCCAGTGGCGATGCTGGTAGGGGTGGCAGGGAAGGATCAGATGCTCGTCGTCGATGTGCTCTTGCCAGGGATTGTCCGGCAGCAGTTGCTGGATCAACATTTCCGGTTCAAGGTCCGTACCCTTGCTGGCGCCGAGCCGGTGCCGCGCCACCCGATACCAGCACAGCGGGAAGGCATTGGCATATTCCGGGGCGTAGCGCCGGGTATCCTCCGGGGTGAAGCCTTCCCGGGTCTTGGGGCAAGGATGGATGGAATGCCCCACCAGCAGCGTCGCTTCCGCCTCGATAAAATCCAGCGGCTCGCCAAACAGCCGGTCCAGGCTCGCCTGGGCGTTTAGGCTGTGTTCCAGATTGGTCAGGCTATCCTGTACTCGCGCTTTCAGGGCCTGGGCTCGGGCTGGGGTGCTCAGCTTGATTAGCTCCGGATGACGAAATAGCCAATCCAGCGCCTCGCGAAAACTCACTTGGCGATCGTCCAGACGCAGCGGCCCCGCGAACCGGTGACGACCGGTGATGGAAAGGTGGCGATAGGGCAGGTGCAGGGTATGTTCGCCATCCCGGATAAGCAGATAACCCGGCGCGACCTCGTATCGAGGCCATTCCCGCAGCAGGGCGTTGAAGAAGCAGTTGGCCGTGGCCCGTTCGGAAAGCGTCATGAGAGAAATCCCAAAAGGCCCGACGCCTTTCCTGCGCCGGGCCCTTGCTTGCTATCTTGCGTCAGAGATAAGGAACTGCCTCAGGCGATGGTGATGTACTCGGCTGCGTTGGCGAGGATATCGTCCGCGGGGATGCCGGCCATCAGGATCTGGGTCTGCTCGCCCAGGTCGACCACGGCGCCTGCTTCCGTGTCCGTCACCAGGCCCGCCAGATCCTCCAGGGACTGGATGCCCGTGTCGTTGATATTGGCGGACAGGATGACCTGGTCATTGTCCGGCGTGAACCGGTTGACCGTGTCGTTCCCGTCGTTGCCGGTATAGAAGAGCTCGGTGCTGCTGCCTTCCCGCGGCTGGCCCTCGCCATCGGCGCTGCCGTAGACCGCATCGTCACCGCCCTGGCCGTGGATCTGATTGTTGCCGGAGCCGCCGGAAAGCCAGTCATCGCCGTCGCCGCCTTCGATGACGTCATCGTCTTCACCGCCGAACACCACGTCGCTGCCGGTGCCGCCGATGATCAGATCGTTGCCGGTGGAGCCGTACAGCGCATTGTTGCCAGCAATGCCAAGAATGGTGTCGTCGCTGGCGTTGCCGAACAGCTGGTCGTTGTCTTCCCCGCCGTAGAGAAAGTCGTTCCCTTCGCCGCCGTCCAGCCAATCGTTGCCACTGCCGCCGTAGATCAGGTCGTCGCCGGCTTCACCGAAGACCGCGTCGCTACCGCCTTCCGCGTAGGCCACGTCGTTACCCTCGCCGAGGTAGGCCACGTCGTTGCCGTAGCCCAGGCGTACGCCGTCGTCGCCGCCTTTGGCCCTGACGATGGCGGGACTGCTGGCCCAAATCACTTCTCCCTCGTCGGTACCGAAGATCAATCCGTTGCCTTGATTCTCAATAGCCATTTCAGGCTCCTTTTAAGTATGGCGATTAGCGTTTCTGAGCTAATACTAGGCGTCTAGCGTCATACCAGAAGCTGGGCCGGGCTAAGGGTTTTTTGCTACCTGGCCTGCTATTGGAACCGCTAAACGCAAAACAAATAATAGTAATTATCATTTAGATTGTAAGCTGTATTTTGTAGCATTTTGTCAGCAGGAAAGGGATCGTGCGATAAACGGGCTCAAAGTCGCAGGCGTTTCGATAAAGCGTTCCGGAAGTCTCACATCATCAGCGCCAGCAGCATGCGTGCATCCCTGTATCGCGAACGGAGCCGGCACTGTTGAGGCTTGCCCAGGAAGGGCAAGCCGTAGCGTTACCAAGGGAGGGACGGTGGCTTGTCTGGTTTCGTCACGATCTTTTATCGCGAGAAGTCTGATCGTCGGTTGCTTTCGCTCGATCCCGTAAATCCTTGTACGCGACCGCGAGCGCGCTGAACATGATAAGCCCGATCAGGCCGAAGCCGAGGGAAACGGCGACCGGCCAGGAGGTCATATCGAGGGCGGCAAAGACCGCCGCGGTGATCACGGCGATGCCGATGGAGGTGCCGATGCGCTGGCCGGTCTGCATGATGGCGCCGGAACTGCCCGCGTACTTCAGCGGAACCTCCGCCAAGGTCAGCGCCTGGTTGGGGCTGACGACGGAGCCTTGCGCCACGCCGATCAACGATAGCGACAGCAGAAGCCACCATATACTCAGGTGGCCGTCTTGTTGCAGCAGGACGACCGCGATACTCGCGGCGAGGCCGGCGATGCCGCAAAGCAGCCCGCCTATGACCACCTTGCGACCATAGGTCATCACCCGCCGGCCGGCCCAGTTGGCGGCGAACGCCGAAATGAAAGCCGCGGGGATACCGACCAGGCCGGCTTCGAGGGCGGACTTCCCCAGGCCCTGCTGGAGATACAGTGCCACCAGCACCCAGATGCTGGTCATTCCCGTGAAGTACAGGGTCATGATAAGGGTGCCGTTGGCGAAACTGCGGGTGGAGAAGATGCTCAGATCGACCATCGGACTGCGGCCCAGGCGGGCGTAGTGTCGCTCCCACCAGACCCAGACCGCGACCAGCGCGAGTCCCAGCGGGAACAGCAGCCAGGTAAACGCCGAGCTTCGCGACTCCATGAAAGGGAACAGGATGGCGAATACCGCAAGCCCCAGCAGCACCGAGCCGATCGGATCCAAGGAGCGGAAGACATGCAGTACTCGGTGCTCGATGCTCTTGGCGGCCTTCGTTCCCTGGCTGAACAATGGCCTCGGGAACCAGACAAATGCCATGATGATGGCGGCGATACCGATGGGCACATTGACCAGAAACGTCAGGCGCCAGCCGAAGTCGGGACCACCGAGCTCGATCAGCAGTCCGCCCAGCACCGGACCGATGCCCACCGCCACGCCGACCGTGCTGCCGAAGTAGCCGAACGCCTTTCCGCGCTCGGCTCCGCGGAAATACTGCTGGATCATGCCGACGCCCTGAGGGCTCAGCAGCCCCGAGCCGACGCCTTGTATAAACCGGGCGATATTGAGCCAGTCAGCATCCGGGGCGAGGCCTGAGGCAATGGAAGACACCGTGAACACCGCGACCCCGATGATGAAGATTCCGCCGCGACCCATGATGTCACCGGCGCGACCGGCGGCGACCAGCACCACGCCGAAGGTCAGGGCATAGCCGGACAACACCCATTGTAGATCGGACTGTGTGGCCCCCAGGCCCTGTTGGATAGAGGGCAGGGCAACGTTGACGATGCTGACGCCGATCAACGACATGGCGATGGCAGCCAGCAGCACCGCCAGAACGCGCCAGCGGGTCGAACCCCCGGTCAAGTCATGGTCTGTTCGTTCTGAATCGGCCCGACTCTGCGCCAATCGTTGCCTCCGTTCATCCAGGAATAGTCGTGACTAGCGCCATCGATGACGCTAACGGCCAAGTTTTTGCATGCAAGACCGCATCCCTGCTGACGTCGATGGAATAGGTGCCGACCTACTTCGCCGCGATGACCTCGATCTCGATCAGCCAGCCGGGGTTGGCCAGTTGCGGCACCGGTACCGCGGAGCGGGCAGGCAGGTTAGGTTGATCATCGGTGCCGAAGAATTCCATATAGGCGTTCATTAGGCTGTCGAAATCCAGCTCGCCGGAAGAAATGGAGCAGCAAAAACGGCGGCTTTAAGTAGATGTTGCATGATGGCTCCTTGCTCAGCTGGGAATATTCCTAATCCAGAAGAATAGGATAGATCAACTCAGCCTCTAGGCCCAATCACATGCTTGATCTCTCGACAGTCGGCCAGCCCCCAGCGATTATCGATAAATTGCTCGCTCTTCAAGCACTGCGCAAACGGCTCACTCGATGGTCGGCTGTTCGCCGTCCCGGGTGGTCACGCCCTCGAGGAAGCTCTGAACCTGCTCGGGGTTGGATTCGATCCACTGCTCGGCGACCTCTTCCAGATCCTTGCCTTGCTGGCTGAACTCGTCGATGAACTGGCTTTGTTCCTCGGCGCTGAACACCACCTGATCGAGAAACCTGGTCAGGTTGGGGTTGGCCTCGCTGAAGTCGCGACGCACCACGGTACGGATATCGCTCTTGCCGTTTTCCCGGCCGTAGACGCTTTCCGGATCGTCGAGGATGACCATGTCGTACTTCGGAGCCATCCAGTGGGGCGTCCAGCCGTAGAAGGCGATCCAGCGCTGGTCGCGATAGGCAGCGTCCACCTCCGCCAGCATGCCGGCGGTGGAGGATTCACGAATGTCCCAGTCTCCCAGGCCGTAGACGTCGTTATCCGCGGCGTCATGGATCGCTTCGCCGACGGTGGAGCCGCTTTCGATGGAGTAGAACTCGGCGCCGAAGCGCTCGCGATTCTCCGGCTCGTTCAGTTGTTCCGCGCTGGTGATGCCGGCGTCATGCACGTAGCCGGGCACCGCGAAGCCCATGCGCGCCCCTTCGACATTGTTGCCCAGATCGACGATGGCGTCGGACTGCATGGCGGCGTCGTAGATCTTCTGCTGGGCGGGCAGCCAGCCGCCGAGAAACACATCGCTGTCCCCGGATTGCAAGGTGCTGTAGCCCGGCGGTTGACCCCGGAGATCACCAGCATGGGAATGGAGTCCGCCAGCGCCTGAGCCATGGCGGTGGCGATATTGGTCATGCCCGGGCCGGTGATGATGAAGCAGGCGGCGGGCTTGCCGGTGGACCGGGCATAACCGTCCGCCATAAAGCCGGCGCCCTGCTCGTGGCGCGGGGTGACATGGTGCAGCGTTCGGCCTTCGAGGCCGCGATAGAGCTCGATGGTATGCACCCCGGGGATGCCGAACAGGGTATCGACCCCGTAGGCTTCCAGCAGATCGAGCAGGCGCTGGGCACAGGTGATCATGCGCTTTCCTTATCCTGGACGGTTGGAGCGTCGCCGAAGGGCACCCGGCTCATGATGCGCTCCACCATAGGCACGAAGTGCTCGAGAGGCAGGGTATCGTAGTCAGGATCGAAGGAGCGCTGGTCCCAGTCGTCGCAGAAGCGCACGGTGCGGGCGTAGGCGGGATGGTCGCGATACCGCTCCCGCGCCTCCGGGTCGAGGCCATAGAAGTGGCGATAGTGATAGCCTTGGAACAGCTCGTGATGGCGAATCATCCAGGTGTTGAGCGGGTCGATGAAGGGCTCGAGAATCCCCGCGGCGATTTCGGCGTGATTGGCCGGGGCCAGGTCGTCGCCGATATCGTGGAGCAGGGCGCAGACCACGGTTTCCTCGTCGGCGCCGTCCCGCAGCGCCCGGGTGGCGGTCTGCAGGCTGTGTTCGAAGCGATCCACCGGGTAGCCGTGGTTGTCGCCCTTGAGACGCAGCAGGTGTTCGAGCACCCGGCGGCTGGCGTCGTTCTGATACGCCTGGAAGTGGGCGTCGATGATCTTCCAGTCCTCGACACGGCTTTCGTCGAAACGCTTGAAGGTTGCTTGGCTCATTGCAGCTCCTCCTTCTCTTTTGGCGCAGTGGCTGGCTGGGTCTGTAGTTGAGGGGCCCGTAGTTGCGAGAATAAGACCCGACGGCGGCTGGCGGTGCTGTCCCGGTCCACATAGCCCTGGCGCAGATGGCGCACACCGCCTTCCAGTTGAAAGGCGGTGCGGCCGTGGAACAGCCGGTAGTTGTCCATGATCAGCATCTCCCCCGGGTCGAGCTTGAGATGCACGGTCAGCTCGTCCGAGGTAATCAGTTCATAGAAACGCTGCCGGGCGGCGTAGTAGCGCTCCAGCACCTCGGGATCATGGGCGGGGATACGTTCGGTGCGGTTGGAGAAGCGCACCCGATGCAGCCGGCCCTGGCTATCGAGTTCGATCAGCGGCCCCTCGCCGGCAAGCCGGGTCGTCTGGTCAGTGTAGAAGAATTCCGTGGCGAGCCGGGTCAGGCAGGCGTAATCCTCCGGCGCCTCTTCCCGCAGCCGCTGGGCCGCCTTGAAACCGTCCACCAGGGTGCTGTCGCCGCCCTCCGCGGCGTTGGTCAGGCAGTGCAGCCAGATATAGCCGGGGATCGGATCGCGATAGGGGTTGTCCGTGTGGGGCTCCAGGCCGCGCTGGGTCATGGTCAGGTCGTATGCCTGCGGCACGGACTTGACGTCGGCGATGCCGCCCCAGTTGGTGCGCCGCAGCGGGCCGATGCGATCGATCAGCGCCTGCATGCCGTCTTCCTCCGTGGGCACGCCGCGCACCCGCACGAAGCCGTAGCGGTGCAGATCCTCCAGCATTTCCAGCAGCCGCGCGTCGCTTTCCAGGGCGGCGGCGAAATCCGCCTCCGGAAGGCGTTCCAGGCGCGAATCCCACAGGGTCAGGCCCGCGGGAATATCCGTGCGCACGGCCTCGCCGGCCTCTAGCAGGGCATTCAGGTCGAAGGCGGTGTCATGGCCGTCGCTGAAGCGCAGCCGCAGCCGATCCGCTTCGAGCCTGGCGTCCTCGATGGTCAGATCCAACGGCAGCTGGGCGGCCTCGATCAGCCGCTGACCGGTCTGGGGGTCCAGGGTCTCGCTGTCCGGGGCGCGCTCCCGCAGCCACAGGGCGGCGAACTGGCGCTCGCAGTCCTGGGTGCGCAGCCTTAGACGGCGTCCCTGAGCCTGTAACGTAGGGGTGGCGGAAAGGGTCATGGCGGCAACCTCTATAGATGTACCTCGATAATATCGCCTTACCCTAGTGCTATACTGAGAAATGGTTTTGATCTTTTTCGCCATATAAGCGCTATTTTTCGCCATGACCGAGCCGATCGTTCATCCTTGGCCTTATCCACGCCCGGATTTGCCCCCGGTGCCCGCGCCGGGAGAGGCGGAACATACCGTGGATGTCTGGCTGGTGCCCAAGTTCTCCATGCTGACCCTGTTCTGCCTGCTGGAGCCCCTGCGGGTGGCCAATCGTTTCGGGCGAGAGCTGTTCGCCTGGCGCCTGCTGTCGAGCAGCGGCGAGCCGGTGGTGGCCAGCAACGGGGTGCGTATCGAGGTGGACGATCGGCTGAGCTTACTGGAGTGCAGCGAACTGCTGATGGTGGTGTCCTCCTACGAGGCGGAGGCCAGGGTGACCGCCGGCGATCGCGCCGTGCTGCGTCAGATCACGGCTTTCGGTGGGCGGGTCGGTGGGTTGGATACCGCCCCCTTTATCCTCGCTCGGGCGGGGCTACTCGATCAGCAGCCGGTGGCGCTGCACTGGGAGAGCGTGCCGGCCTTCCGAGAGGAGTTCGCGCAAATCGAGGTCAGCCAGGCGGACTTCATCTTCGATCAGCCCTGTCCCACCGGCTCCGGTGGCGCCGCGGGTATCGACATGATGCTGCAGTGGATCGAGCGGGATTATGGCCCGGCCCTGGCGGAGGCGGTGAGTCGCCAACTGGTGCACCAGCGCGCTGCGGAAGGCGAACTACACAAGGCCCGGGAGCGTCTGGCGCATCTGCCCCGGGCGGTGGCCAGCGCCCTGGCGATCATGGAAGCGCATCTCGGCCAGACGCTGCCGATTCCCGAGATCTGCCGGCTGGTGGGCCAGTCCCAGCGCCAGCTGACCCGCCAGTTCCAGGCCCAGTTCGGCGAAACCCCCAAGCAGTGCTACCTGGGCATGCGCCTGGACCAGGCCCGGCGCATCCTCACCGACAGCCGCTGCCAGGTTACCGAAGCGGCCCTGGCCACCGGCTTTACCCACCTGGCGCACTTCTCCCGTGCCTATCAGGCACGCTTCGGCGAACGGCCCAGTGTGACCGCGGGGCGGGGGTTGGGATAAAGCGCGGGGCGGGGGCTGGGGTAAGTCATGTAACGAGAATATTGGATGGTCATTGAGACAGCTTGTTTAGCCCGTAAGCGGTTGTCCCAGCCTATTTAATCTCGCGTAGAGTGCTGTCGTCCGAGCCGTCCAGCTCCTCCAGGCTCTGCCACAAGAGCCAAGCATGGGTGTGCTGTTCCTCGGGAGTCAGATCTTCCACCGGAATTTTGCCCTGAAAAGCCAGATTCACCTTATGCAGATCGAAGAGGCCGGATTCCTCCACGAATCTACCCAGCCGCGCCCAGTACTCGATCTGGCCATTCAGTGATCGAGAAAAGTGATCCTTCTTGATCTTGGCCGCTTCCAATAGTTCGTCGTCACTGAGCTTGACCGTCTGTGCCATATTCAGGTCCTCCCATGGTTATCACCTTGGATGTAGCGTAGAGCACAAGGTTCCATAATGGAACTCAACGCATGGGCCCTACCAAGGGTGCTCACCCAACAGCACCGCATTTCGCGCCTCAATGGCCTGAGCAACGACCTCAAAGAAGGTGCGTACACGTGCCGTACGGCGTAGGTCGGGATGGGTAAGCAGCCACAGGTCAATGGTCAGCTCGGGAATCATGGCGCTCCGACGACGCAACGTCGGCTCGGCATCGGCGAGATAACAAGGCAACACGCCCTGTCCCAAGCCCGCGCGCACCGCTGCCAACATGCCGAGCATACTGTCGACTTTGTAGACGGTATGCGCGTCGGCACCTTGCTGCATCATCCATGCTTCTAGTGCCGGATAGCCAAGATGCACATCGGGTCCCACCCAAGGCAATGCTTCATCACCGCTATTACTAGGCTCGTATACCGCCTGTGTAAGGCGCCCGACTCGTCGCCCTATCAGTGTTTCGGGAGGCGAATTGCCGGGACGGATGGCGATGTCAGCATCGCGACGGCTTAGGTTAAGAGGGCGGTTGGCAACGACGACTTCCAGAACGATGCGCGGATGCGCCGCCTGAAAATCGGCGAGAATCGGCGTCAGCAATCCCATCAACAGCGTATCGGTAGTGGTAGTACGCAAAGTGCCGGATAGCGTCAAGTCACGCCCCAATAGGCGACGCTCGGCACCGGCGATCTCGTCGGCGACGCGTGCTGCCGTTACTGCCAGATCATCCCCGGCTGGCGTCGGCATGTAGCCGTTGCGCGAGCGTTCGAACAAGCGCACTCCAAGGCGCCGCTCCAGCTCGCCCAAGCGGCGAAAGACGGTCGCGTGACTCACATTCAGTCGCCGCGCCGCACCGGAGAGCGAGCCGGTCTCGGCGATTGCCTGCACCAGCGGCAGGTCATTCCAGCGAGTCGTCAATTCGGTCATTGGTTTTCAATAATGCAAGCGGCGTTTGCAGCTATCGGGAATTACCATGCTGCACGTTTTAATCCTGTACTGTCATCCCGAACCCCATTCCTTCAACGCCGCGCTCAAGGATGTCGCGATCGAGGTTCTCGAGAATGAGGGCCATACGGTCGAGGTTGCCGATCTCTACGCGGAGAATTTCGATCCGGTGGAACGGCCCGGGCATTTTACGACACGCGCAGACGCCGAGGTCTTCTCGGCACTGACCGAACAGCGCCATCATTTCGAAAGCAATACGTTACCAGGAAAGATACAACATGAAATCGATCGGCTGTGGCGTGCCGATCTAGTGATTTTGCAGTTTCCGCTGTGGTGGCATGCACAGCCCGCCATGCTCAAGGGCTGGTTCGACCGAGTGTTTGTCTACGGCGGCCTTTACTCGGGAAGTCGTCGCTTCGATCGCGGCCCGTTACGCGGGCGCCGCGCGCTCTGCTCGGTAACCACCGGCGCTCCCGCCGCGACCTTTTCGCGATTCGGACGTAGCGCCGACATCACGACCCTGATGTGGCCCATTCATTGCTCGCTCTATTACGTCGGTTTCGAGGTGCTTGCGCCACAGCTGACCTATGGGGTCCAAGGCGGCGGGCTGAGTTATCAGGCGGAAGCGAGTTTTCGATGCCAACTGGAGGCCGATAAAACACGCTGGGCACGGCGCCTGACACAGCTCGAGACGGAAGCGCCACTCCCTTTCAGCGGTTGGGCGGATTGGGACGAGGACGGCGTGCTGCGTGAGACACATCCGCTACGCTGGCGACCCTGAGGCGCGAAGCAGGGGATTGGCTTTCACGAACTCCGCTGGCGCAGCGCCTCGGCGGCCGCCTGGGCGAGAAAGCCGGAGCGATTGCGCGAGATGGCGTCGATCTGGACCAGCAACCGTTTGGGCAGGGTGACGTTGACGCGCTCGGAGATATCCGGCGGGGGCAGCAGCGGTATCAGGGTGACCAGAGCATTATCCCATTCGATCCAGTCGTCACCGGTGGCCTTGATCTGCTCCAGGCTACGTGGGGCGGGAATCGCCTCACCGTCTTCCTGCATGCCGGCCACATGAAAGGCCAGTGCTTCGGCGCCCATGCGAAGAGCATCTTCAAAGTTGTCGCCGGCGCTGACGCAACCGGGGAAGTCGGGAAAGACGACGCCATAGGCATCGTCTTCATGATGCAGCAAAGCAATATAGTGCGCCATGAGATCCTCCTATTGCTGCCAGCCGGCCTGGCGGAAGATACTGCGAATCGTCGGCGTGGGCAGGTCTTTCCTGGGATGGGGGACGGTGACGCGGCCGGGTTTGTCAGGATGCTTGAACTGATCGTGCGAGCCGGCAACCGCGACCGGCTCCCAACCGTCAGCCTTGAGCATCTTGATCAGTTCTCGACTGCTGTATCGCTTCATCGTCATTCTTCTTTTGTGTATAAAAATACACACTAGAGAAGGCGCTTACAAGAGTTAGGAGCAGTGACCGTTGCTACCTTTGAAGATGTCTCGGGCGTACAGCGGACAGCTTGGTGGTCGCCAAGCGCATCAGTAGCCCATGCCCAGATCCTGAGCCTGGTCGGCCAGTTCCTGAAGCGCGCTCTCGGATGCATTTTCCTGCCGTAGCTGATCGAGCGCCTCGACCCGCCGCCGGCGCTCGGCTCGCCACAGCATGCGCAGCCGAGAGCGGATCTCGTCCCGTTCCATATAGCAGCCCTGCAGCCAGCGGTGGCCGGAGCTGCCTTCGAAGGCGTCCCGGGCGTGAAGCAGGCGGCGGTTGTCGAAGATCACCAGGTCGCCGGGGCGATAGGTAAAGCGCTGGGCGAAGCGGGGTTCCTTGAGCATCCGCTGCAGTTGCATCAGGGCGTCATAGGCGTGCTCGATATCCTCGAAAGGGGCCATCAAGGGGCCGCGCAGGAAGTCGGCGATGCGCACCTCGAGCAGACGGCTCTGGTCGTCAAGCTTGATCATCGGGTCGAACCAAACGTAGTCCGTCACCTTGGCGGTATTGGCGTAGCACCACTTGACCCGAGTCAGGGTGGCGAAGGCCTCGGGATGCTCCTCGCGCAGCGCCTCGGCGATGGCGAAGCCGTCCGCCATCACCGCCTGGCCGCCTTCAACGCTGTTCTCCAGGCAGTGCAGGAACTGCAGCCCAGGCTGGTATTCCCGGGTGGGCAGATCCACGTGAAAGGGCAGGGCGATGGAGGTGTAGGCGTTGGAGTCCGGGTCCGGTTTGGCCTTGACGTCGAAGAGGGTGCCGAAGTTGGTATCCCTCATCGGTCCGATACGCTCGGCGATACGCGCCAGGGTGCCGGGCTCGGTTGGCAGGTTGCGCAGCCGCACCAGGCCGTAACCGAGCACTGCTTCCAAGGCCTCCCGCAGCAGTGCCTCGAAGGCCGGATCGTCTTCTGCATGGGCATTCTTATGAGTCAGCCAGCCGCCGGCATCCAGGCTAATGGGCTCCGACATTTCTTCGCCGGTCCAGGTGGTCACCGGCACCAGGGGCGCGTCCGGCGACTCGAGATTGGAGTAGTCATTCGCCCGCAGCCAGCCCGGGTGGAAGCGCAGGGTGCGGTTCTCCGGGGTGAAGGTGACGACAAGCGCTCCCTGTTCGTCCAGCGTCGCGCTCGTGATCGTCGGCCATTCGCCGAGCGTCGAGAGATCCAGGATACGCTCCCGAGTAGAGGGATTGACTGTGCTGTCGTCCGCGGCGTTCTCCCGCAGCCAGACGCTGTGATAGCGGCTCACCCGGCCGTCCTGCCAGCGCAGGGTGAGCAGGCGCTCGTCGTGGCTGACCTCGGCGGGCCATACCTCGACGGGCCAGGCGTCGTAGTCCGGGGTAAGGGGAAGGTTGGCTTGGCTCATGGAGTGGATCTCTCTGATGGCTGGAATCAGCCGTCAGGATGCCGGGCCGAGACGCGCCTGATTGTACTCAAGGCGACGCTTGTTTGACCGAAAGCGTCAATCCGGATGGCGATGCTGCCGAGGATTCACGCCGTAGCGGCGCTTGTAGGCCCGGGAAAAGCTGGAGGCGGCGCCGAAGCCGGTGGCCAGGGCGATGCTGAGAATGTCATGGTCGGTTTCCGCCAGCAGCCGGCGCGCCCGGGTCAAACGCAGCTCCAGATAGAAATCCCGGGGTCGCCGGGCCAGTTCCTGCTCGAACAGCCGCTGCAGCTGGCGCAGGGAAATACCCACCCGGGCGGCAATCTCGCTGAGGGCCAGGGGCGCCTCGATATGTCGCTCCATCAACGCCACTGCCTCCACCAGTCCATGACGATGAGTGCCCAGCCGCTGGGCCAGGGCCAGGCGCTGATGGTCCTGGGGGGTGCGCATGCGTTCGTGGATCAGCTGCTCGGAGACCAGGGCGGCCAAGTTGTCGCCATGACGCCGAGCGATCATCCCCAGGGTCATGTCCATGGCGGCGGTGCCCCCGGCTCAGGAAAAGCCATCGTGGCTTACCTCATAAAGTGATTCGACTGCGTCGATCTCGGGAAAACGTTCGCGAAAGGCCGGCAGGCTTTCCCAGTGCATGGTCACCCGCTGCCGAGGCTTGATCAGCCTGGCCTGGGCGAGAATGAAACAGCCGGTATCGATACCGCCCAGGGCGCAATCCTGCTGGGCCTGGTGATGAAGCCAGCGGATCAGCCGGCGGTTCAGGGCGGCTTCCGGGTCGAAGCTGGTGCACACCGCCAGGCTGGGGAGTGACGGCGCCGTCTCCAAAGAGGCATCCGCGAGCAGGGTCATGCGATTGCTGGCGCTGACCGGTTCGCCGTCCTGGCTGATCACGTGCCAGCAAAACAGCTCTCGCTCGGCGACGCGATTGGCGATACGCAGTGGCTCCACCGCGGAAAAGAACGCCATCATTGAAAAGCGCGGCAGCAATAGAAAACCGATGGGTTCCGGCCAGGGGCCTTGATAGTCCAGGCGCATGGGGATGGCTCAGACCTTCTCCGCCGGCTGGTCTTCGTCTCGACTATGCTCGAGCCGCTGCGGTAGTTCCATGCGGGCGCGTTCCACCAGTTCCGCGGGCAACTCCTTCTTCACCGAGACGCCGAGCTCCTGAAACTCGCTGGCCTGCTTGAGCAGATTGCCCTTGCCGGTGGAGAACTGGCCCATGGCCTGATTGAAGCTCAAGCGAGCGCCGTCCAGGCGCTTGCCCACGTCCTGCATGCTTTCCAGAAAGGTGCGCAGCTTGTTGTAGAAACCTTCGGCGCGCTTGGCGAGCTCCACGCTGTGCTTGCTCTGGTCCTCGAAACGCCACAGCTGGCGGACGATGTTCAGGCTGGTCAGCAGGGTGGTGGGGGTGGCGACCAGCACATTGTTCTCGATGGCCCGCTGATACAGGGTCTCGTCGTGCTTGATGGCCTCTACATAGGCGGATTCCACCGGGATGAACATGACCACCACTTCCGGGGAGTTGAGTCCGGGCAGATCGTAGTAGTGCTTGTCCGCCAGTTCGTTGATGCGATCGCTCACCGCGCGGCAGTGATCCGCCAGGGCCTGGGCGCGCTGGATATCCTCGTCGCTGTTGACGTAGCGCACATAGGCGGAAAGCGAGGTCTTGGCGTCGATCACCAGGTGCCTGTTCTGGGGCAGATAGACGATGGCGTCCGGGCGCCGGCGGCCATCCTCGGTGTTGAAGCTGACCTCGCGCCGGTAGTCCTTGCCCAGACGCAGCCCGCAGCCGTCCAGCACGTTCTCCAGCATCAGCTCGCCCCAGTTGCCCTGAATCTTCTTCTGCCCCTGCAAGGCTTCGGTCAGGCGCTCCGCCTGGTCGGTGATCTCCCGGTTGAGGTTCTGCAGTGTCTTTAGCTCTTGCTTCAGTGCCGCCTGCTGCTGGGTGTCCTGATGGTGCAGGTTCTCGATGCGTTCGCGAAAGCCTTTCATCTCGGTGTGCATGGGCTGCAGCAGGTGGCTTATATGTCTTTCCGAAAGTTCGCTGAAGCTCTTGCCCTTGCGCTCGAGCACCTCATTGGCCAGGTTCTCGAATTCCTGCTTGAGCTGTTCGCGACCTTCGTTGACCAGGGCGAGCTGCTCCTTGAAGTGACGCTCCCGCTGTTCGAGCGTGGTGATCAATTCCTGATGGCGGGTTCTGATATCCGAGTTTTCCCGCTCCAGCCGACGATGCTGCTGCTGGAGCTGCGCGAACTGTGTCTTGAAGTCCGCAAGCGTCTGGTGGGTGGATTCCAACTGGCTCGAGAGTCTTGCGTTGGTCAGCCGCTCCTCGTGTAGCGCCTGCTCCTTCGCCGCGCACAGTTGGCGAGATTCGCCAAGCTCGCTCTCGAGCCGCTGCCGCTCTTCAAGCTGATGCTTGAGCGTTTCCTCGCGGCTTATCAGCTTGCCACGCAGCAGCAGATACGTCAGCAGAACGCCAACCGCCAGGGCGGCGAGAATAAAACTGCCTTGAATCAGGCTATCCGCTGGCACGGCTTGACTCCTCGGGTGTGACTTTATCCGTCTTGTCACCCTATTCTATCCATCTAGCTTCCGATCTGGCGAATAGGGCTTGCGGCATTTTGATGATCGATCCATGGTTAATCGATGCACAGCGGATCGATACACGAGGCTATCGATGATTTGATGAAAAGGAGTTTTCATGAGCGATACCCTTCACCCCGCCCTGGCCGCCTGGCTGGAACAGATCAACCCCTTGCTGGAAAAACAGCGCGCGGAAGGCGTGACGTTTACGCCCATCGCAGCCCGGGAAGCCCTTGCCAACGTTACCGCCGGCCTTGTCACCCAGCGCCCGGAGCTGCCCTGGGTCGGCGACGCCATGGTGAAAACCATCGATTACCCGGTACCGATTCGCATCTACGACCCCAATCCGGAAGAGGTCAAGCCGGTATGCGTCTATCTGCATGGCGGCGGCCATGCGGCGGGCAGCGTCAGCGTCTACGATGGAATCTGCCGCAAGCTGGCCCGGGCCAGCGGCAACCTGATAGTGTCCGTGGAATATCGCCTGGCGCCGGAATGTCCCTATCCCATGGCGGTAGAAGATGCGGAAGGCGTGCTCGAGCATCTCTGGCCGGTACTGAAAGCCAAGGAGCGACGCTTCCAGAAGATCCTCAGCGTGGCCGGGGATTCCGCCGGTGCTGCTCTGGCCGCCACGGTCAGCTCCCGTGCTCAGTACAACCCCAATATTTCTCTGAAGTGTCAGATACTCGTCTATCCGAGTGTCGATTACACCGGCTCGTTTCCTTCCCTGCAGGAAAATGGCCGGGGCTACTTCCTGGAGAAAGACCGTATTCAGTGGTATTTCGACAATTATTTCCGTGAAGGTGGGGATGCCTACATTGCCTCGCCGCTGTTCATGCGAATGACCGGTCGCATGCCGGAAACCCTGGTCATTACCGCCGGCTTCTGTCCGCTGCGCGACGAGGGCCTGGCCTATGTGGAACGGCTCAAGGAACAGGGCATCGCCCATCGCCACGAGCATTTTCCCTCGATGATTCACGCCTTCCTCAATATGGAAGACCTGGTGCCGGAAGAGTGCGCGCGGGCCTATCGGGTGATGGGAGAGTTTCTTCAGGCGAGTTGAATGACGAAGGCTGGTCATCCCTGGCGGATGGGATCATTTGCTCGACGTTTGCGCTATTGGATGCTTGTGACTAGTACTACAGCCGTAGCTATTGTCGTGATCGTTCATGCACCGCCATCCGGGCTTGCTGCTGCCGACAGTGGCACTGCCATGCCCGGTACTGGTGCTTTCGTCGCCAGTCCGACCAATGAAGCACATGGGACAAGGCCTGCTGTCCTTGCCATAGCCATCTCCCAATTAGCCGCCTGAGCTCGGAGAGTGTCCACGGGATCCTGTCGGCAGCGGTTTTTTTTGCTGTTGGTTCACTTGCTGAATCGCCACCAGCAGGGCGTGGGCCAGCAGCGACAAGGTGATGTGGCGATGCCAACTGGCCCAGCGCCTCACCTCATACTCATCCAGGCCACATTGCCCCTTGGCCGTCTGAAAACCCTGCTCGATTTTCCAGCGCTGCCCCGCGACCTTCACCAGGGTCTCGATCGACACCCAGTCCCTGGGTGCATGGACCACATAATAGGCCAGCTCATCCGGTGTCGAGAGGCTGCGACGGATCAGGAGATAATGTCTCCAGCGGCGTGTCTCTTCCGTAGGCTGCAACCTCATCAGAGGGACCAAAGCCCAGTCGTACCAGCGTTCGCCCTTGCTGCCTGAGCCGGCGGATAAGGTCTGCCATGCGTCATCCGGCAGTGCCGCCGCGATCTCGTCAGCTCGCGTGTACTGAAAGCTCTGCCACCATAAGGATTCGTCGCAAGCCACTTCTAAAACAAAGGGTTGCGACCGTTCCTCCAGCCATAGGCGCAGGCTGCGGTTGCCGCCATAGACGCTATCCCCCGTCACCCAAGCGGCGGGTATCCCTTGGTCCAGCGCACGTTCTAGCATCCGACGAGCGAGCTCAGGTTTGCTGGCGAATTCGACATCATCAGGGATGCCAGCACGCCGACAACGCTCGCGGTCCTGTGTCCAGGATTTGGGCAAGTACAAGGCGCGATCCAGGAAGGCATGCCCTGCCGGACTGGCATAGAGAAGAAAGACGCCGATCTGGCTATTTTCGATACGGCCGGCGGTGCCACTGTACTGGCGTTGTACGCCGGCCGAGTGCTGACCTTTCTTGATAAAGCCGGTCTCGTCCAGGACCAGGACACCCTCATTGGAGCCCAGTGTATCGATGACCCATTGGCGAAGGACATCGCGTGCCGCCTCCGCATCCCAGCGGGCACGATCCAACAGGTACTGCACCCCATCCGGGGTGGCATCCCCGAGCCACTCGGCAAGATGCCAGCTATTCTTACGTTCGCACTGACTGATCAGCCCCTGGAGGTAGCGTAGGGCACGATCGCGCGTCTCAGAACGCGGAAAGAGCGGGCCTAACCGATCGGCCAGGTCATCCAACAATGCTGAGACAGAGAGATCCAGTTCTTGCATCTTTCACCCAATGATCGCTTCCATATCAATCACATGCATTGTAGCTTGTTCAGTTACAACTGTAGTACTAGGCTTTAAGAAGTATTTAAAAAACATCTTATTGTCGAATGGTCGAGGTGCGTCATGGCGAATCCGGCGTCCCTGCTTCCCGCAAGCCGTTCCGCGGTGGTCACCAAGACGGCGGTCGAGGTCGCTCCCGACCGGGATACCGCTTCCACCCGCCTCATCTACGCCTATCTCGGCAGTGCGACTCTCTGGCTGCTGGTGGGGACGCTGGTCGGTGCCTATCTGGGTCTCAAGTTCGCGACCCCGGACATCGATCATGTTCCCTGGCTTTCCTACGGTCGTCTGCGCCCGGTACATACCAATACGGTGTTCTGGGGCTGGGCGTCCCTGGCAATGATCGCCCTGACACTCTATGTGGTGCCCAAGACCAGCCGGCGGCGGCTGCACAGCCTGCCGCTGGCCTGGGTCAGTCTCGGGCTGATCAACGCCGCCGTGCTGGTGGGCGATCTGCTGCTGATGTCCGGTATCAACAACGGCGGCCAGGAATATCGCGAGTACATCTGGCCGGTGCAAGGCACCTTCGCCTTGGGCGTGATACTGGTGACCTACAACATGATTCGCACCATCGCCGGTCGCGCCATCGAGGAGATCTACATCTCCAACTGGTACATCATGGGTGGCTTCCTGTGGACGGTGGCGCTGATGGTGATCGCCTATGTGCCCGTCTATCAGCAGACCGGCATCAGCGAGACGGTGATTCAGGGCTTCTACATGCACATGGGGGTAGGCATGTGGTTCACGCCCATGGTGCTGGGACTGACCTACTACTTTCTGCCCAAGCTGCTCAACAAGCCGATCTACTCCTACTCTCTCGGGGTGCTGGCCTTCTGGACCCAGATGGTCTTCTACAGCATGATCGGCGCTCATCATTTCATCTTCGCGCCGACCCCTTGGTGGCTACAGACTGTGGCGATCATCTTCAGCGTGGGCATGATCGTCACCCTCGCCGCGGGCACCGGCAACTTCCTGATGACCATGAAGGGCAGCTTTCGCACCGTGGCGCGCAGCTACAGCCTGCCCTTTATCCTGGTGGGGGTGATCGCTTACTTTCTGTTCTCCCTGCAGGGCACCTTCGAGGCGTTTCGCTCTCTGAATCGGGTCTGGCATTTCACCAATTTCACCGTCGCCCACTCGCATCTGACCATGTACGGCTTCGTCGTCTTCCTGATATGGGGCGGTATCTATGGTCTACTGCCTCGCCTGACCGGGCGCGAGCCGTCGCATTTTCTGGCCGGCGTGCATTTCTGGTTTGCCTTCGTCGGGGTGGCCATCTACACCATTGCCTTGATGATCGGCGGCACGATGCAGGGCATGAGCTGGATGGCCGGCGACGCCTTCATCGACTCCGTGACCATGATGGCGCCCTTCTGGCTATGGCGTGCCCTGGGCGGCGGCCTGATGTTCCTGTCACACCTGATCTTCGCCTATAATCTCTGGTGCATGCGTCCCGTTCGTCACGAGTCGCGCCAGCCCCTGGCGGCGGAGGCGGCGGCATGAACTTCCATCGCAACCATTGGCTGCTGCTGGGCACGATTTTCTTCGGTTTCATCGGTCTTGCCTTCATCATCGCCATCCTTCCGGCTCAGTGGATGCAGCAAAATACCGAACCGCTGCCGGAGGCCGAACCGCTGTCGGACCTCGAGCAACGGGGGCTTGAAGTCTATATCGCCGAAGGCTGCGTGGCCTGCCATACCCAGCAGGTGCGCCCTTTGCCCATGGATCAGCCCTGGGGGCGGCCTACTGCCGCGGCGGACTACGCCCTGCTTGGCCCTATGGATGTCTGGCGCCCCTACTCGCCGGCGGTACTGGGCAGCGCCCGCACCGGCCCGGATCTTTCCAATATCGGCGCCCGGCAATCCAGCGAAACCTGGCAATACCTGCACCTCTACAATCCTCGTGCGGTAGTCAAGGATTCGATCATGCCTGCCTATCCCTGGCTCTTCGAACCGGCTACCGGCACCGAGGGCGATGCACCAGTGGTGACCATCCCTGAAGCCTATGCGCCGGAAGACGGCAAGGTCGTGCCCACCGAGCAAGGACAGGCGCTGGTGGCCTACCTGCTTGCCCTGCGCCAGATTCCCATTGAAGGCGCCGGCGGCACAACTCAGGAAGCCTCAGCCGAAACGGACCAGAAAGGCGTCCCGGCGGAAGAAAGCGAGGGACAAGCCGGCGCGAAAGGCGACACGCTTTACGCCAATAACTGCGCCAGCTGCCATCAGGCCAATGGTCAGGGCCTTCCAGGCACCTTCCCGCCCCTGGCGGGGAATTCGTTGGTGCTGGCGGAGGATCCTGGCGAGCATATCGACACCATCCTGCATGGCGCCCAGGGCAGGACTATCGACGGCACCGAGTACGCTTCGCCTATGCCCGGCTTCGCCGATCAGCTCGACGACGATCAGATCGCCGCCATCGTCAACCACGAGCGCACCAGCTGGGGTAACGATGCGCCCGCAGCAACCGCGGAGGATGTTGCCGGCCGACGCGAGGCAGGAGAGAAATGATGCGCGGCGTACTTCTCGTCATGCTGATGACAGCTTGCCTGCTAACGATACAGGTCCAAGCCGCCGAGTTCGTCGACCGAGTCGGACTGATAGACAAATTGCTGGTCGTTGGTGGGGGACTCATCGTGCTGTTCGTCACCGCTTATTGCATCAAATGCTTTCTGAGGCCCGGCGAACGACAAGACCAGCATATCAAACGGCGCATCCTGAAGGATAAGGGTGAGGACAAGCCATGAACGATCAGACCCGCACCGATATCTTCCTCGATGGCGGCGAGGAGCCCATCATCAGCCATCGCTCCCCGGTGCGTTTCCAACTGGATACCACGGTCCTCGATGATGGCCCTCATACCCTGCGTATCGAGGCCTACGACGCCGGCGGCCAGAAAGGCGTCAGGCATATCACCTTCGAGGTGCGCAACGGTCCGGGCATTGCCATCAACGGCCTCAGCGACAACGATATCCTGGAAGGCAAGATTCCGATCCTGGTCAACTCCTATGGCGGTGCCGGCGAAGCCCACTGGGAGCCCTCCCGGGCGGAAACCCCGGCACCGACCCCTACCTGGATCTGGGTGCTGCTGATCGTGATCATGATCTTCGGGGTCTTCTACGGATTGCAGCAGTGGAATCCCCCGGCACCTTTCGCCGATACTCCGACCTATAGCGCGCCAGCGGCGCGAAGCGCTTCCCAAGGCTCGTCCACGAAATAAACCAGCGTCGACCCATGAGTTGCTTAAATCAGCAGCGCTCAACGGTCAAAGGTATTCATTCATGCGCGTTCTGCTTTACAGCGATCTTGATACGACATCGATTCCTGGCTTTGCCAAGCTGCGGACCGCCCTGGAGGCGGACAATTTCCAGCAGGCGGATGTGCGCAAGATCGGCGACAATCTCTATCGTGCGCGGCTCAACAAGCGTGACCGCATCCTGTTCTCGCTCTATCGACACGCCGGGGAAACCTGCTGCCTGATACTCGAATACCTGCGCAATCATGCTTACGAGCGTTCACGCTTCTTGGCGGGTGTGGCGGAGATCGAAGAGGACAGGATACCGCGTCTGGATTCCCCGCAAGAGGCGCAGGCCGAACCCCTGAGCTATCTACATCCGCAGCGCGAACGCTTCCATCTGCTCGACAAGATCCTGACCTTCGACGACGAGCAGGAGGCCATCTTCACCTCGCCGCCGCCGCTGATGGTGATCGGCTCCGCGGGTAGCGGCAAGACGGCGCTGATCCTCGAGAAGCTCAAGGAAACCATCGGCGAGGTGCTTTATGTCAGCCTCTCGCCCTATCTCGTGTCCAACGCCCGAGATCTCTACTATGCTCACGGCTACGACAATCCGGACCAGTCGGTGGATTTCCTGTCGTTTCAGGAACTGCTGGAAAGCATCCGGGTGCCCCGGGGCCGCCAGGTCACCAGCCAGGATTTCCAGCGCTGGTTTCAGCGCCACCGCCAGGGCAGCGGCCTGAGCGATCCGCACAAGCTCTACGAGGAAATTCGTGGCGTGATCACCGGGCCGGTCACCGAGCGCGGCTGGCGTTCCCGAGAGGAGTACCTGGAACTCGGTGTCAAGCAGTCGATTTTTGCGGAAGTCGAGCGGCCCCGGGTCTATGACCTCTTCGAGCGCTATCTCGCCTTCCTCGACGAAGAAGGGCTCCATGATCCCAACCTGGTCGCTCACGACTATCTCGATCGAGTAGAACCCAGCTACGACTTCCTGGTGATCGACGAGGTGCAGGACATTACCAACGTCCAGTTGTATCTGATCCTGCGCACCTTGCGCGAGCCCGGCCAGTTTCTGCTCAGTGGCGACGCCAACCAGATCGTCCATCCCAACTTCTTCTCCTGGGCCGGCGTCAAGTCACTGTTCTTTCATGAGCGCGACCTGACAGGCCACGGCGAAGTGGTGCGCATCCTGCACGCCAACTATCGCAACGCGCCGCTGGTCACGGCCCTGGCCAACCGCATTCTCAAGCTCAAGCATGCGCGCTTCGGCTCGGTGGATCGCGAGAGCAACTATCTGGTGCGCAGCGCCGTGGAACAGTCCGGGCAAGTGAAGCTGCTTGAGGACCGGGAGTCACTCAAGCGCGAACTCGACAGTCGCACCGCCCGGTCCACCCGCTTCGCGGTGGTGGTGCTGCATCCGGAGCAGAAGGCGGAGGCACGGCGCTGGTTTCGCACGCCTCTGGTGTTCTCGATCCAGGAGGCCAAGGGGCTCGAGTACGACAGCGTGATTCTCTACAACGCGATCAGCACCGATGCGGCGATGTTCCAGGCAATCGCCCGGGGCGTGGACCCCGAGGCGCTGGAAGTCGATGAACTGAGCTATCGCCGGGCCAAGGACAAGCACGACAAGTCCCTGGAAATCTACAAGTTCTTCATCAACGCCCTCTATGTGGCGGTCACCCGAGCGGTGCGCCATGTTTATCTAGTGGAAGCGCAGCCCGAACATCCGGTGCTGAGGTTGCTGCAGGTGGAAAGTCTTGAAGGCGAGCTCCAACTGGAACGAGAGGATTCCACGCTGGAAGACTGGCAGCAGGAGGCTAGGCGGCTTGAGCTGCAGGGCAAGGACGAGCAGGCCCAGGCGATTCGCGAACAGGTGCTCGGTGAGCAGGAAGTGCCCTGGAAGGTGCTCGATCGCGCTGGCTTCGAGGCATTGCGTGAGCAGGCCCTCACCGAGGACAGCAAGAAACAGCGCCTCGAAGTCTTCGAATATGCGCTGCTTCATCATCATCGTCCGACGCTCAACACCCTGGCGGAAGTCGGCTTCAAACCCGCTCTTAACGACGAGGGCAAGGCGATTCACCAGCTCCACCGTAACCGCTTCATGAACTACGGGGTGAATCATCCCACAGCGGTGCTCAGGGACACGGAGCGCTACGGGGTGGATCATCGCATGCGTTTCAACCTGACGCCTTTGATGATCGCGGCGCGCCTGGGCAATGTTGGCCTGGTAGCGCAACTGATCGACCGGGGCGCGGACCCGGCATTGGTCGCCAACAATGGCTTTAGCGCCCTGCATTTCGCCCTGGAACAGGCGATGCTCGACGACGCCTTCGCCCGTCAGCGCCTGCCCGGCCTGTACCCGCTGCTGGCGCCGACGAGCCTCGGCGTGCAGGTCGAGGGCCGTCTGGTAAAGCTTGATCGTCGGCTGATGGAAACCTTTCTGCTCGAACTGCTGCAGACCATGTTCTATCGCCATTTCGGCCCTGCTGCGGCCTGGGGCAACGGCTACACCGCCCAGGATATCGAGGGCTGGGTCGCGCGGCTGCCCGATAGCATCCTGTCCGAGCGCCGCAAGCGCCGGCAGTATCTTTCCAGTATCTTGTCCAAGAACGAAATCCAGCGCGAGGACCGTTACAATCGCAAGCTGTTTCTGCGCCTACGCCGCGGCCACTATGCCCTCAATCCGGCGCTGAAGCTGCGCGATGGCAAGGGCTGGATCGATTTGCACGAGCGTTTCCCGCTGGAGGATCTGGGGATTCGACGTCTTGCGGAAAACATGTCCAGCCGGGAAGAACGTATCTTTGGCGCCGACTTCCTGCGCGATCGAGACCGCTATCAGCAGGATAAGCTGGACGCCCTGCGCCGCAGCCTGGCGGTCTCCCAATCGGAGGTTCCGTGACCCTTGGAAAACGCTGCCGGTAGGCAGCGCCTCTTGCGCGAACCGCATCGACTGCTATGTTTAATGTGCATATCAAATGCTTTTAATAAAACAGGACATTGAACAGCCCGCGATTCGTCAATATAACGATAAACGCGAGACAACCGTAACAGGCCAGGCCGAGGAGAAGACACGATGAACAAGACGAAGCGCCGTTTGGCAACAAGAGCCGGAATACTGCCCTCGCTGCTGCTGAGCGGGATGCTGACCCTTGGGTTGGCAAGCACGGCATCCGCCGAGGACACCCAGGATTCCGAAAGCTGGCTACCAAGTCTGATCACCGAGACCCCTCAGGAAGGCTTCCAACTGGCAGTGAAATTATCGCAAAAGGGCGTAGGCACTACCCAGCCGGATGCCAGCGTACGCAAGGCACTGCGCGGCGCCTACGCCCATGATCCGGATAGCCTGATCGCCGCGACCCAGGTGATCGCCATCCATTTTCAGACCGTGGCCGCCGCCAACGACTACTGGCGGGAAGAATGAGGGCCTTCATCTTAGGTACTTGCTTGTGACCATCGATGACATCGATTCCGCTGTCCTCTGAAGATATAAGATGCCGGTAGGTCATCGTAGGCTAGTCAAGCGCCTAAGCGAGATCCCGCAGCAAGAGCCCAAATGCCGCCCGCTCGGGGTCGATCGCCTCGCCGGGAACCGGTAAGCGCATCATATGTCCGGAACCCGGCGCCACATCGATTGTCTCACCGCGCTTGTTCTCCAACGCCTCGAGGGTGAAACGACGGTTGCCGCCGGGCAGCATCAGCTCCAGCGAGTCACCCAAGGCGAAGCGATTCTTGACGTCGATTTCCAGCCAGCCGCGGCTGGCATCGTAATCGATCACCTCACCGGCGAACTGCTGATGCACGCCGATGGAGTGGCCGCGTTCGTAGTTCTGGTACTCGTCGTGCACGTGGCGACGGTAGAAGCCTTCCGTGTAGCCGCGATTGGCCAGGTTTTCCAGCTCGTCCATCAGCGCCATGTCGAAGGGCCGTCCGGCCAGGGCATCGTCGATGGCGCGGCGGTAGACCTGAGCAGTGCGTGCTACGTAGTAGTGGGATTTGGTGCGTCCTTCGATCTTCAGCGAGCTCACCCCCATTTCGATGAGCCGGGGCACGTGCTGCACGGCGCGTAAATCCTTGGAGTTCATGATGTAGGTGCCGTGCTCGTCCTCGTCGATGGGCATGAGCTCGCCGGGCCGGGTGACGTCCTCGATCAGTGCCGCCTGAGCGGGCTTGAGATCACCGGTTTCGTCGGTGTCCGCCGCGATAGTGTTGTATTTCCAGCGGCAGGCGTTGGTGCAGGTGCCCTGATTGGGGTCGCGACGGTTGAAGTAGCCGGACAGCAGGCAGCGCCCCGAGTAGGCGATACACAGGGCGCCGTGCACGAAGGTCTCGATCTCCAGATCCGGGCACTCTCGGCGGATCTCGCCGATCTCCTCCAGAGATAGCTCCCGGGAGAGGATGATGCGGCGGATGCCCTGGCGCTGCCAGAAGCGCGCCGCAGCGTGATTGACCACGTTGGACTGCACCGAGAGATGAATCGTCTGCTCCGGCCAGCGCTCGCGCACCATCATGATCAGTCCCGGGTCGGACATGATCAACGCGTCCGGCCCGGCCTCGATGACCGGTTCCATGTCGCGCAGATAGGTCTTGAGCTTGGCGTTGTGGGGCGCGATGTTCGAAGCGACGTAGAACGCCTTGCCCTGGGCATGGGCTTCCTCGATGCCGCGGTGCAGATTGGCGAGATCGAAGTCGTTGTTGCGCACTCTGAGGGAATAGCGCGGCTGGCCGGCATAGACTGCGTCGGCGCCGTAGGCGAAGGCATAGCGCATGTTGCGATAGTTGCCTGCGGGAGAAAGAAGCTCCGGCGTGGCGGTAATAGGTGCTGTGGAGGTCATGAGGCTCGGACTATGATGATGACAATAGGAGGGATGAAAAGAAGGACCAATCTTACTACAGTAGCCTCGCCGGCCCGAGCCGCGACTGCCCTGGAGAACACGTCTTGCCCTCGAACGCCATCGACTTCGCCACGCTCTACCGCCAGCATATGGCGCGATCCCAACGTCCTCGAAAAGCGCCCGCGGACTGGGATGCTCGAGCCGAACGCATGGATCATAAACCGCCCGGCGGCCACTATGCGGACACCTTTGTCGCTCGCATGAATCTTGACGGCTGCAGCAGCGTGCTGGACGTGGGCTGCGGTGCCGGCACCATTGCGCTGCTGCTGGCGCCGCACATGACATCCGTCCTGGGGCTGGACTTCAGTCCCGGGATGCTCGAACAGCTGATGAACAACGCCAAGCGCCTCGGCCTGAACAACGTTACTCCGCTGTTGCGAGCTTGGGAGGATGACTGGAGCGATGTTCCGGTCTGCGACATCGTCGTGGCCTCGCGCTCCGGCATGGTCCCGGATCTGGCGGACGCTCTTGCCAAGCTCAACGCCCATGCCCGGTGGCGGATCTACATGACCCAGCTGGTGGGCGGTCACTTTATCGACCCTGGGCTGGTTTCGGCGCTGGGCCGCTCGCCGCGTTCTCTCCCGGATCATCTCTATACCCTGGGGCTGCTGCATGCCCAAGGCATCTACGCGGAGTTGAGCTACATCGAATTGCCCAGCCGATTGGCCGGGACCAGTGATTTCGAGGAATTCGCCCGACGTGTCGCCTGGACGCTGGGTGAGTTATCCGACGAGGAAACCGCGCGGCTCAAGGACTGGTACGACGCCGATCCCCAGCGCGCCGCCCGAGGCGGCGCTCCGATGCGCTGGGCGCTGGTCAGCTGGACGCCTCGCTGAGGCGTTACTTATCAGCGCGCAACCATCTACGTGGCAAGGTCGAGCGCTTGGATGGGCATGCTCTCCACTCAAACAACAGTTTCGAAAAGCTTACTGATTCACAGGTGGGTTGGTTTCGGTCGTCTCTGTAGAAGTTTGATGCCATAGCGCCTGACGCATGAAGTTGAGCACCCAGCGCACCATCAGGTGATTGTCCACCGGCGCGTTGAGAGAGGCCATGCCTTCACGAATGCGATTGCCCGGTACCTGCCGGCGAAGCAGCTCCATCAGGTCGGCGGAATAGGCCTTGGTGAATTCCGGATGGCCCTGGATACCCAGAAACGTCCTGCCCACCTGCACCAGATAAAAAGGGCAGAAGTCGCTCTTGGCCAATACCACCGCCTGCTCCGGCAGGCGAGAAACCTGGTCCTGGTGGCTGACTACCAGGTCGAGCCCCTCCTGCCACGGCTCCATCCACTCGGCGCGGCGGGTGAGCTGATTGAAGGACATGCCCACGCCCCAGCCGCGCTTATTCTTGACCACTTCGCCGCCCAGCGCCTTGGCGATCAGCTGATGCCCGAAGCAGACGCCCACCAGCGGTTTTTCTTCCTTCCAGAGCCGATTCAGGAAGCCGCACAACGCCTCGATCCAGGCATCGCCATCGTTGACGCCATGCTTCGAGCCGGTGGTCAGCCAGGCATCCACCGCGTTCACATCCGCAGGGATTTCGCCCTCGTGACAGCGCCAGACCCGAAACTCCAGAGTTGGATCGATCGCGGTAAACAGCCGCTCGAACATTTCCGGATAGTTGCCGTGGTGGGTTTGCAACTCCGGGGCGACGTCATCGCATTGCAAAAGGCCGATCAGCACAGTGGCGTCTCCTTTCAAAACCAGCCAGACAGAATACCCAAGACAACTACTATAGTAACCATCACCGGTATCGGCGTCGCGATGATGGTTTTCTGCATGCACCCTTGGCAACGAATAACGTCTTGCCCCATCGCGTTACAGCACCGCCTCGAAGGATTCCGGCAGAATCTGGCCGCCGTCGACGATTACGGTCTGGCCGGTAATAAAGCGAGCTTCCGGCGAGGCCAGGAAGCAGGCGGCGTAGCCGATATCCTCCGGCTCCCCCAGCGTCTTCGTAGGCACCGAGGCCGCCATCTCCTTCAGATAGTTTTCACCCTGGGCCTCCAGGCCTTCGGTGCGGATGTTGCCCGGCATTACCGCATTGATCGTGATGCCTTCCTTGGCGCACTCGAGCGCCGCGGAGCGCATGAA
Source organism: Pistricoccus aurantiacus (assembly GCF_007954585.1). GTDB lineage: Bacteria > Pseudomonadota > Gammaproteobacteria > Pseudomonadales > Halomonadaceae > Pistricoccus > Pistricoccus aurantiacus. The sequence goes on along the minus strand of NZ_CP042382.1, from coordinate 737,609 downwards.
ACCAAGCTGTCCCGCCTTGCTGGCGCCGTAGTGGGCCCAGCCGGGATAGCCGGTGATGGCGCCGGTGATCGAGGACGTGATCACGATGCGGCCGTAACTCTGCTGGCGCATGGTCGGCAGCACCGCCTGCACCATGAAGAAGGTGCCGCGCAGGTTCACCGCCATCATCTGCTCCCAGTCCTCCAGGGTCATCTCCTCAACGGTGGCCTGGGGAAAGATGCCGGTGTTGGAACAAAGAATATCCAGGCGGCCATGACGTTCCAGTACCGTCTCGACCACCCGCTGACAGGCATCCCGATCGGTCACGTCCAAGGATTCGAAGGTCGCGCCCAGCGCCTCGGCGGTACGCTTGCCGGCCTCGGCATCGATATCGGCGATCACCACCCGCGCTCCCGCCTCTGCCAGCACACCGGCGATTCCCTTGCCGATACCCTTGGCGCCACCGGTCACGATGGCTACCTGGTCGTTCAATGCAAACATGCCATCCTCCTGGATCATCACATGAGACAGCCAATAACCTTAGCTTATATACTTTATGCAAGTTTATATTGATGCATCTCAGTATTTTGTTGGATCACAGGGCGAGGGTGCGCTGGCTTGATTCTAGAATGTCTTATCCGTTGTCTTGATCCGCATCCGGCCAGTAGTAACTGTCGGGCAGAGGGCGCGGGCCGAAGATCGCCTGTCCTACTCGCACCACCGTGGCGCCTTCCTCGATCGCCAGCTCGAAGTCGCCGGACATGCCCATGGACAGGGTATCCATGCTGGTTCCGTCCGGTAGCTGCTCCCGCAGCTGGTCGCGTAACTGCCGCAGCCGTACGAAACAAGGCCGTACTCGGGTCGGATCATCTGAAAAAATCGCCAGGGTCATCAGACCTTTCACCCGCAGGCGAGAGAATGCCGGCAACTGGCGAATGAAGGCCGCGACATCCTCCGGCGCCAGTCCGAACTTGCTGGTTTCGTTCGAGGTATTGACCTGAACCAGCACGTCCAGCGCACGGTCCTCGATTTCAAGGCGGCGCTCCAGCGCCTCTGCCACGCGCAGGCTGTCGAGGGCCTGGAACTCGCTGGCGAAACGCGCCACCAGCTTGGCCTTGTTGGTCTGCAGGTGTCCGATCACCGACCAGCGCAGATCCGTCAGATCCGCCAAGGCCTCTGCCTTGCGCTGCGCTTCCTGTACCTTGTTTTCGCCGAATTCGCGACAGCCCGCCCGGTAGGCCAGCCGCAGACGCGCCTCGTCCACGGTCTTGCTCACCGGCAGCAGGCGTACCTCGCTGGGGTCGCGACTCGCACGACGACAGGCCGTATCGATACGTTGCTGTATGGCCGCGAGGTTGTGTTCAAGCTCGGATAGCGTGCGCCCAGCCGGATAAGTCATCGTCTTACCTGATTGTCGTGAAAAAAATGTATAGTCGGGGTCATCATGATTTTCATCGTATCGCGCCCGGCAATCGTCAAGGTATCTTGACTCTTCGAGGATAGCGCAAGTCGCTGCGAGTGTTGGGCTCGAGATCTATTTGGGAGGATCGAGATGAGAAGCGGTACGCGACGATCCAGCACGTTATCCGCCTGCCATCACATCACGACGGTCGAGACCGATGGCTAGCGGGACACAATGGTCCAGCCTGCTCAAAGCCGCCACCCTCGATCTGCCACCCGCCTATTTCGGCATGGTCATGGCGACCGGAATCATCTCGCTTGCGGCACACATGCTGGGACTGACACTTCTGGCTTATCTGCTGTTCTATCTCAACATTGTGGCCTATGGCGTGCTGTGGCTATTGCACGGCCTACGTCTTGTCTGGTTTCCGAGGCGATTCATGGCGGACATGCTCGATCATGCCCGCGGGCCCGGTTATTTCACCTGGGTGGCCAGCTCCGCCGTGCTCGGCACCCAGTTCGTCGTACTAGCGCACTCCTATAACGTCGCTCTGGCGTTATGGATTCTGACCAGCCTGCTATGGCTGGGGCTGACCTACACCTTTTTCACCGTGTCCGTCGTCAAGAAAGACAAGCCGCCCCTGCAAGAAGGCATCAACGGTAGCTGGCTGCTCGCCGTGGTGGCGACTCAATCCGTCGCCGTGCTCAGTGCCCATATCGCCGCCGATTGGCCGCAGCCCTATCGACTGGAACTGAATTTTCTAGCGCTGTCGATGTGGCTATGGGGCGGCATGCTCTACATCTGGATGATCTCGCTGATCTTCTATCGCTACTACTTCTTTCCTTTTTCACCGAGCGATCTGGCGCCGCCGTTCTGGATCAGCATGGGGGCGATGGCCATCTCGACGCTGGCAGGCTCGCTGCTCATCGCCAATAGCCCCGATGCGCCTTATCTGGAATCGTTGCTGCCGTTTCTCAAGGGCTTTACCATTTTCTACTGGGCGACCGGTACCTGGTGGGTTCCGATGCTCTTTCTGCTTGGCATCTGGCGCCATGTGATCAGGCGCTTTCCACTCGAATACGACCCCTTGTACTGGGGCGCCGTATTTCCAATGGGCATGTACACCGCCGCTACCCACCAGATGAATCAGGCAATGGAATTCGGATTTCTGGAGATCATTCCCGACGTCTTCCTGTATATCGCTTTGCTGGCTTGGGGGATGACGTTCTTCGGTCTTCTCCACAGCATTTCGCGGCATGCGCGGCTCCATCTTGGCCGGAAACCCTGACAGTCAGCGTTTTCTTCAAGCAGTCCCGCTCTGGTTTGTACTTCCTCGTTAGCGTAACTATCTTGAATATGTACCCGGCCGTTTTTTCTGGGCTTTCTACGATTCAGAAAGGAGCGAGAAATGGATTCCCTGTTCCCCAAGCCCACGTCGGCATTGGCTCATCAGCGCGCGGAACTCACCCCGGAAGCCGACGAAGCTTTCAAGGCATTCAGCAAGGCGGTATTCGCCGACGGCGCGTTGCCCAAGAAGACCAAGCAACTGATTGCGGTGGCGGTGGCGCATGTCACCCAGTGCCCTTATTGCATTCACGGTCACACCCAGGCAGCCCTCAAGGAAGAAGCCACCGCGCAGGAAATCATGGAAGCCATCTGGGTCGCTACTGAAATGCGCGCCGGTGGGGCCTTTGCTCACTCCAGCCTGGCACTGGATACCATCAATCAGCACAAACCGTCGGAAAAAACGTAGCTCGTTGATCCTGCCCGGCTCGATGTGAATCGGGCAGGGAAGAAAGCCGCAGCGTTGGTTATTTGGAGTGAATTTCCTCTTCGGGGAAATTCATTTCATCTTCCGCGAATAGCGTTTCCAACTCCATCAGAGCTTCGCGCTGTGATTGCATCAGCCGTTCCTGATCGGCGAGATAGGCGATCTGTTTATCCAAGGTTTCGGCGTCATGACGATAAAACCGTTCTTTCACGTAGGCGGCCTTTTCCACGGACAGCCCCATGGATCGCAGCACCTGTTCCGCAAGGTGCATGCTCGACAATAGGGTGTCGCGAATAATCACATCGGCACCCAGTTCACGAAGCCGCATTTCATGCCGACGGGTGCGGGCACGCGCAAACAGCCTGATATCGGGATAGTGGCGCTTGACCATCGCCGCGATCTTCAGCGACGTCTCGATATCACCGATGGCCAGCACAAGAATTTCGGCCTTGCTTGTACCGGCGGTATCGAGCAGCTGTTTCTGCGAGGCGTCGCCATAGTAAATCTTGCTGCCAAGCTGGCGAATGAAATCCACGCGGCCAGGATCGATCTCGATGGCCGTGAAACGGATCTTCTGGGTGCGGATAAGGCGTGAAACGATCTGGCCAAAGCGGCCGAACCCGGCGATGATCACCTTGGGTTCCTGTGCATCGATCACGTCATAATTCGGCAACTGTTCGGTGACGGTCGATTTTTTCATCAGCCGTTCGACAAGATAAAGCAGCACCGGCGTCATCATCATCGACAAGGTGATTGCCATGATAAGCAATTCGCTGAGCTCGACGCTCATGAGGCCATGTCTGGCGGATAGGGTAAAGAGTATGAAGCCGAACTCTCCTCCCTGGCACAAATACACGGCCAGCAGCAGGGCCTGGGCGTTGTTCAGTTTTACCAGGCGCGCTATCGAAAATAAAAGTGCTCCCTTGCAAAGCACGATAGCGAGAGCGATCAGCACCAAGGCTACCGGCTCGACAGTCAGAAGCCCCAGGTTGGCGGTCATTCCCACCGCCATGAAGAATAATCCCAGCAGCAATCCCTTGAAGGGTTCTATATCGGATTCCAGCTGGTAACGGTATTCGGAATCGGCGACCAGTACCCCCGCCAGAAAAGCGCCCAGCGCCATGGAAACCCCGATAGCCTGCATCAGTAACGCCGAACCGAGCACCAGCAGAAGCGCCGCCGAGATGAATATTTCATGGATTCGCGCGGCGGCGACGAAGCGCAGCATCGGGCGCAGTAAAAAACGCGCAAACAGCCAGAAGGCGGCCAGGGTTGCGACGGTGCTGAAAATATCCTTGAGAATATCGGCACTCGAGCCCAGTTCCGTGACGGCGATAATGGGGATGATGACCAGCGCCGGAATGGCCGCTAGATCCTGGAACAACAGAATGCGCAGCGCGCTGCGTCCGTAGGGCGAAGCTAACTTCCTTCGTTCCATCATGAGCTGCAAGGCAAAGGCGGTACTGGACAGCGAAAGCCCGAAACCCACCACCACAGCCGTCACCCAGGAATCCACGAGCACGGCCGCCAAGGCCGCCAGCAGTAACGTGGTGATCGTCACCTGGGTGGCGCCCAATCCGAAGATGGACTTTCGCAATGCCCACAAACGCGCCGGCTTCATTCCCAGGCCAATGATAAACAGCAGCAGAACCACGCCAATTTCCGAGAAGTGCAGTATGTCCTCGGAATTGGAAATCAAGTTCAGCCCCCAGGGGCCGATGAGCAGACCGGCAATGATATAGCCCAATACGGAACCGAATCCCAAGCTTTGGGAGATGGAAACGGCGATGACCGCGGCGCCCATGAGGATGGTGGCACTGTGCAGCATATCCATGACGTATACCTGCAGCTTGATGGGCCATAAGGCATATTATAATTACAGCGAAGCCATGGTCGTCTTCCCGTTGGCAGGATGCCGATCCATGGTGCGTGCCTGTACTCGCAGCGGGACTATCCTCAAGTATTATCCAGGCAATCGGTAAGCGGTCTCTTCGCGTCGAATCGGGCTCGGACTGGATGGAGGTGACTAACGAAGTCATCCTTTTCGGCAATCCCAAGGTGGGAACTCGCTTGATGCAGGATCGGCAGACGATGGCCATCGTCTGCCCGTGAAGGCCTTGGTCTGGCAAGACACCGATGACACAACGCTCGACGCCATTGCTCGGTTAGTAGAAAGGGTATGCCACGGCGCGGCAAAGGCATAAATGATGCCTTTGCATCGTTCCAATCCTCCTAGGCAACCGTATCGTTCAGCGGGATGGCACGAATCATCGCCGGATCATCCGCGTGCTCCAGCAGCATTCGGCGGACGCGTTCCTGCCAGAAATATGCGAACTCGGTCAGTTGCTCGGGGGTCGCTCGATTCTGCATGATCGCCTGCAGGCGTTCGCGCTGGGAAGCGTCGGCGGGCACCTTGCCGGCATCGACCATCACCGCCACCGCGGCGCCGGTGTCGAGCCGCTCGAAGCATACCGCGCCGCCATTCTTGCCCGAGCGCGTGGCGAAACTGAGCAGCCCATTGCGCGCGAACCGGCCACCGATACCCTTGAAGCCGCCCTGGGTGGCGGCGCCGGTAAGGAGCGTCAGCACTTGCGCGACCACGCCGGTGGTGCCTTCCGCTTCCGGTGAGGGCATGCGCACGCTGATGCCGCCCCGCTCGGGAAGCGTATCCGGGTAAAGCGCCTTCAGCGCGGCCCGGGCGGTCAGGAAAGCGCCCGCCACGGTCGGGCAGGAGTGCCCCGTCAGACGCACGGCGTCCGCGTAACGGTAGTCCATGATTCCGTCCGTCGCGCTGCCCAGCAGTTGGGCCAGCGGATCGCGCAGGCGAATCACCGGCACATCGTCGAAGAAGTCGGGAAAGGTCATGGCGGTCTCCTTCTCTCAGCCGCGCTGAACCCGCACCGGCAGCGAGGCAAAGCCGCTGGCCGGGAACTGCGCGCGTTCCGGTGTCGTATCGGGTGACAGTTCGATATGTCGGACTTTGGCCAGCAGGGTTTCCATGAACACCTGCAGTTCCAGCCTGGCCAGGGGCGCGCCGGGGCAGACATGCAGGCCGGCGCCGTACAGCAGGTTGTTGTCACGATTGCGCTGGGGCTGGAACTCGTCCGGATCGCCAAAGACATCCTCGTCTCGGTTGGCGGAGGCCCAGATCACGGAAAGTCGCTCGCCGGCGGGTATTTCGCGTCCGCCGATCGTCACCGCTCGAGTGGTGATGCGGCGGTTGGAAATCAGCGGCGCGTGAATACGCAGGATCTCGTCGATGGCCTCGGGGAGATTCTCGTGCCCTTGGCGAAGCGCCTCCTGCAATTCGGGATGCGCCGCCAGGTAGTGAATCAGGATACCTACGCTTGCGGCGATGGTACCCAGTTCGCCGACGGTCCAGTTGCGGATGATGCTGACGATTTCCTCGTCGCTCAGCCAGCGGCCCTCGACTTTTTCGTGCAGCAGGCGGGTAGTGGCGTCCGGCGGGGCTTCCTCACCGGCCTCCCGGCGAAGGATAAGCTGTTCGCTGATATAGCCGTCGAACTCCAGGGCAATCTTGGACATGGCTTGACGATCTCCGGCCCGGGTAGCCCGATGGTTCTTGCCGATCCACTGGCGCAGCGGTTCCCGCAGGCTGTCCGGCCAGCCCATGAAGGCGCACTGATTGCGTACGGCGAAAGGCTGGGCAAGAGCGCTCATCACTTCGATGTCACCCTCGGGTGGCAAGTCATCGAACAGCGCCTCGGTGTTGGCGCGACACACCGGTTCGAACTCGTCTATGTGTTCCTGCGTGAAGTATTTCTCGACGATGCGCCGGTAAGGCGTATGTTCCGGCGGATCCATGGCGTTGGGAATGGAAAGATGGCGCGAGGCGCCGTTGCTGAAGGTTTCGTGATCCGTGAGTGCGCGCATCACGTCCTCGTGGCGAAACAGCGACCAGAGCAGATAATCGCTGTAGGCGACGGGGCAGCGATGACGCATCTCGTCGTAGGCTTGAATCTGGTTGTCGAGGACCTTGGGTGACCGAGGATCCCAGTCCGCGGGTGCCGTATCGCTCATGGTGTCACTCCTCATGGCTTGCGTTGTGATTCGCCGGTTATCGCATGCCTGCTGGCTGCACGCGGCGCATCGACTCGCTGCGCCAGGATATCCGATGGTAAAGCGTATTTAAGATACTTCTTTAAGCCTAGTCCTCGTGCTCGACGCTGACAAGATAGCCAGCAACGGCTGGCCCCGCCGGGGCGGCGAGGCTGAAACGCGACTCAGGAAAGTCTAGAAGCTGCCAAAGAGTGTTCCCAGGGTGATCACGCTGATCACCGCCAGCATCGGAATCGCGATGGTGACCATGGCGATGTTCAAATAGGACTGACGATGGGTCAGGCCACAGATGGACAGCAGCGTGATCACCGCGCCGCAGTGGGGCAGGGTATCGAAGCCGCCGGCGGCGAGCACCGCCACCCGGTGCATCAGTTCCGGGCTGATGCCCGCCTGCTGGGCCATCTGCAGATAGTCGCTGCCCAGGGTTTCCAGAGCGATGCTAAGCCCCCCGGAAGAAGAGCCCGTGATGCCCGCCAGGGTGGTCATGGCTACGGCTTCGGAGATCAGCGGATTGCCCGGCGACACGCCGAGCACCGCATCGCGAATGATGGCAAAGCCCGCCAGGGAAGCGATCACCGCCCCGTAGCCGACTTCCGAAGCGGTATTGAAGATCGGCAGCATCGAGCCCAGGGCTCCGCGATTAAGGGTGTTCTGCAGATCCTGCCAGTGACGAAGGCGTGTCAGGATCAGCCAGGCGCAGGATACGATCAAGGCGATGATGATCGCCCACAGGCCGGTCTGATTGGCGACCTCGAGATCCGGAAATTCCGCATTCAGATAGGCGAAATCCATGGCGGGAAATATCCCGTAGGTAAACAGCGCGTTGACGCCGATGACCAGCACCAGCGGCACGATGGCCAGCCAGAAAGGCATCTCTCGCGAGGTTTCGACGCCCTCCTCGGGATCGATGCTGGTGTCTTGCATCTCGTCGTGAACGCCGTACCCTTCTCCGCCGGCCTTGGCCTTCCTGGCCCGGCTGTTCAGCCACCCCCAGCCGACGGAAAACATGATGATCGCCGCGATGATGCCCAGCCCCGGGGCGGCGAAGGCGTTGGTACCGTAGTAGGGAATCGGAATGGCGTTCTGAATCGCCGGGGTACCCGGCAGGGCGGTCATGGTGAAGGTGAAGGAGCCCAGGGCGATGGTTGCCGGAATCAGCCGCTTTGGGATGTCCGCGGCGCGAAACAGCTCCCGGGCGATGGGGTAGATGGCGAAGGCCACCACGAACAGGGACACGCCGCCGTAGGTCAGAAGCCCGCAGGCCAGCACCACCGTAAGGATGGCGTGCTTTTCCCCTAGTACCCGGGTGATCCAACCAGCGATGGCGCTCGCCGCCCCGGAATCCGCCATCAGTTGGCCGAACAGCGCCCCCAGCAGAAAGATCGGGAAGAACTTGAGCAGATAGCCGCCGAGGGCGCTCATGAAGGTCTGGGTGTAGATCGGCATCATCATGACGATGTCGCCGGAGAGCAGCACCGCCAGGGTCGCCATCAGCGGCGCCAGCAGCAGCACCGTGTAGCCTCGGTAGGCCAGATACATCAACAGCAGCAGGGAAATAACGATTGCAGCGGTACTGAACATGCAGGCGCGTCCTTGTGCAGGGTGACGATCACGTCGAGCGTGGAAGGTTTTAGCCGACTTATCTTTGCACGGTTCATCATGAATATGAAACCGGCTTCACCCTCACTTGGTTTAAGCGCTGACTTCAGAAAGGGAGAGAAAGTCGAGTACGTCCTTCTCCGCCAAGGGCTTGCTGAAGAAATAGCCTTGCATGGTGTTGCAGCCGAGATCGCGCAGAATATCGGCCTGGGCTTCGGTTTCCATGCCCTCGACCACGCAGCCGATTTCCAGATTGCGACACAGATCGACGATGGTGCGAATGATATTGCGGCTGGTGGCGCGAGTTTCGATATCCAGCACGAAGCTGCGATCGATCTTGATGGTGTCCAACGGCAGGCGGTGGACGTAGCTGAGGCTCGAGTAGCCGGTGCCGAAATCGTCCAGGGAAACCCGTGTGCCGAGTGCCCTGAGCCTGGCAATGGCGTCATGGGCTTGCTCGAAATCCCCCATCAACGCCGACTCGGTGACCTCGAAGCCGATACGGCCGGGTTCGACACCGCTTGACTGAACGATGGCAATGATCCTTGTCATCGAATCCACCGAAAGAATGTCGCGCACCGACAGGTTGAAGGAGACGTGTATCTCCTCGGGCCAGGTGCTGGCCGCGTCCAGCGCCTTGCGCAGCAGTACCTGCGTGAGCGTGTTGATTAGTTCGGTGCGCTCGGCAATGGCGATGAACACGTTCGGCGGAATGTTGCCGAGCTCAGGATTGTGCCAGCGAGCCAGGGCCTCGAAGGCGATGGGCCGCTGGTGCGCGACATCGAACAGGGGCTGGAAACACAGCGATAGCTCCGACTCCAGATCCGCGCAGCGCAGCGCCTGTTCGATGGTGCTTCGGGTGCGGATTTCTGTTTCGTGAGATTTCGAGAAGATCGTAGGTCTGCCGCGCTGATGTTCCTTGGCGTAATTGAGTGCGTAGTCCGCCCGCTCATAAAGCAGCTCCGGCGAGTTTCCCGCCTCGGGAAAGGTCGCGAATCCCACGGAACAGGAGACGTTGGCGACCGCTTCCGGCAGAGAAAAGGGCCTTTGCAGCGCCGCGCAGACACGCTCGCCGAAAGCGAGAATCTCATTGTGTTCCTGGGCGCCGATGATCAATACACCAAACTCGTCGCCGCCCAGGCGAGCGATCAGCGTGGTATCGCTGGAAAGCGCTTCCAGGCGCTGGCCGGCTTTCGTCAACACGCGATCGCCGATGACATGGCCGTAAATATCGTTGACAGCCTTGAAGCCGTCCAGATCAATGATGCCAACCACCAGGGAGGTGTTCTCCTCTTTGGCGCAAGCCAAAAAGCCGTTGAGCTGCTGGAAAAAATGCCGGCGGTTGGGTAGTTCGGTCAAGCTGTCGATATTGGCCAGACGATGGTTTTCTTCGCTCAGTCGCGCGGTTTCTATCTGACTGTTGATCATTTTCTCGAAATCCGTCGACACCACAACGAGGATATACACCATGGCGGCGGAGACGAGGAGCAGATTTATGCCGATGGCGACAAAGGTAGTTCCTTGGGTAAATAGCAGAAAGGCGGAAAACGGAATGGCAATAACCGTTATCAAGGCCAGGGCGGCGGCTCTCAGGTGGAGAAGGCAGAATATACTGCTGATGACGGTAACCGCAGTGAAGAAAGCGACGTTGCTCTTGGTATAAGCATTGCCGTAATCGTAGATAGATAGCGCCCAGCCGAGATAAAACGCGCCGAGAAGACCACCAAGAATCACCACACCATAAAGACGGCGAATCACCTCTTTATCGCTTATCCTGCGATGGCGAACCCGCAGCCAATTGATGCCCCGTATCAGGCAAAAACCTATCAGTGCGGCGGGAAACAAGACGGTGAGAACGAAAGGTGCCTTACCGTAATGGGTGGAGGCAAGCGTCACGGTATTGACGCTGAGAATGAAATAAAGCAGCGGTACCTGCTTGGAAAATGCCTTGAGCTGCGCGCGCAGAAGCTCCAGGTTGCTGGTGTCCACTAGAAAAAGAGAAAGCACGCGCTTCATTAAAACGTTCCCGTTTCGTTGTTTTTAGTACGCTTGAGAATAAACGCCCCGGTCGACACACTTTTGCCCATTCTTCAAAGAACCTATCGCTCTATGTGCTGAAATAATCCTGTCGTAAAATCAGCTATCGAGCTCATTTATGCCATTCCGCTATTTTACTTGAACGCCCTATCGGCAGTTGCCACCGCGACGTTAGTGCTCGATGTTCTATTGCTGAAGCCAGCCGGGTAACGCCTTCTTCAGAGTGTCGCACATCCGCCTTGTATGCGAGCCGTGCCAGTACAGGCGCCGACAGTGAGGACAGCACATGGCTGGCTCGGGCAATAAGCTTGCGGGGTGAGGGCACTGCAGCAAGACCTCTTCACCGCTTGCCTCGCGAAGCGACACGTTGCAGATCAGACAGCGGGTAAAAAGCACCCTGGGCGCTTCGAGATTACAGGCATCGATAACCTGGCGAAGCTGCTCGATAGGTGAATCATAGGTGATCAGAAGCGGCTGCGCCGGTTGCAGGTGAGTGACCAGGTGGCGATCCCGGGTCAGCAATATGCGCGACTCCGCATTCGCCAGAGTAACGAGCTCTGGGTCGTCCAGACTGGAATCGAAGCGGGTATCGAAACCCAGTGCCCGCAGCCAGCGCGCCAGCCGACCGAGCATCGCATCGGCGAGGAAGTGGGGATCAGGGAGCATGATACCGTCTCCAGCGGCTGAGATTTAACGATAGAAATCCAAAAGTATCGGGATGTTTCGTTCCTCGGATTAAAAACATGCAAATTTTTAAAGAAGGGTCTGATAGCCAATAAACCCGACGGCCAGCCCCGTCAGCCCGAAGCCCAGCAGGGCCAGCAGGCCATCTCGGGCGATCAGCGCCAGGCCGAAGAGGGTCAGGGCGGCGCCGGCGAAGTTGGCGGAGAAAGGAATGAACTCCATCGGCGGCATCATCAAGGCAACGGCGCTGCAGATAAGTGCAATCGTGTAGAGGCCTGGGCCTTGAGTCAGGTAAGTCAGGCGAGGTTTCAGGAGCTTGTCGATATGATGCGCCGGCTTGCGCATGAATTTCATGGCCTTGGCGAACCTGGCCTGGGATATCGAGCGTTCGAGTAGCCAGCGGGGCAGCCAGAGCCGCCTGCGCCGCAGCAGCAATTGACAGGACAGCAGCAGCACGAGTAGTCCCATCAAGGTCGGCATGCCGGGAATGTCGCCGATCAGCGGCGCCAGGGTGATCAGCCCGGCGATCAATATCAGCGAGCCGAAGGAGCGACTGCCCACCGCCGCCAGGATGAGGTGCATATCGACCCGCTCCCGGTCGCGGGTGGTACTGTCGAGCTGCTCGATCAGTTGTTCAAGATTGGTGATAGTCTGATCGTCGTCCATAACGGCTCCGGTCATCATTTCGGCCTTGGGTCGCGAGGCAAGGAGCGAGCATGTATCCCGCGGTGAAATATCTGGCGTATGCCTCTCGCCGGCTGCTGGCGACATTATCACTGATTCTCATGGTCGTCTGGAGTCAGGCGCTCAACGCTCAAACGGCTAAGGAAAGCCTTGTCGAAAAGGCCATCGCCCAAGTGGAGTCGCTGCCCCGCCTGCATACGCTGCTGGCGGCCCATGACGGCGAGCCGTTCATCGAGTATGCCGCTCCGGGGAAAAGCCTGAACCGGCCAGCCAATATCAAGTCGTTATCCAAGCTGGTGATTTCGGCGCTGGTAGGTATCGCCATCGAACGTAACGTGATGGAAGGCGTAGAACAGCCCATTACCGAGCTGTTGGCGGATGAGCGTATTCCCGATGGGGCCGATCCGCGCATTCATGAGATCCGCATGAAGCATTTGCTGACCATGCAGGCGGGACTCGAGCGCACTTCGGGTCCTTATTATGCCCCTTGGATCGCCAGTGATGACTGGATCGCCTACGCGCTAACGCGCCCCTTCGTCGACGAGCCCGGCGGGCGCATGCTGTATTCCACCGGCAATACTCACCTGCTTTCCGCGGCGCTGACCGATAGCAGCGGCCGGGATACCCACACCCTGGCCAGCTCCTGGCTGGGCGAGCCCTTGGATATCCGCATTCCGCCCTGGACGCGGGATCCCCAAGGTATTTATTTAGGTGGCAACAATATGGCCCTGTCCCCCCGGGCGCTACTTACCTTCGGCGAACTCTACCGTCAGGGAGGCATTCATGACGGCGAGAGAATCCTGAGCGAAGACTGGATCGCCGCCTCCTGGACCCCTTACACCCGCTCCGAATTCAATAGCGATCTGTACGGCTACGGCTGGTTTATCACCCAGCTGGCCGAACATATCGTGTACTACGGTTTCGGCTTTGGCGGACAGCGTCTTTACGTGATTCCCAGCCTGGCGCTGACCGTGGTCATGACCTCCGATCCCACGCCGCCTTCCCCGGGCCAGGCGTATATGCAAACCCTCGACGATCTGGTGGCGGAGATATTGATTCCGGACGTTGAGAAATCTTCGCTAGACAAGCCATGAGGCGTGTTTTGGGGCTTGCCCCAAGCGTGTCCTGTTCGCAACTATTAACCCGGCAAGCATTTATGTCGGGTTAATTGCGGCACAGGGAAGTGCCGCCGCCGGCCGGTAGGTCGGCGCGAGCCCGCGTCACACCAGCAGATTCACTCATCTGCGCCAGTGTGGCGGGGGCGACAATCAAAGAGGTCAGGATGACCTATTTGATTGCCAGGTTAATAGCTGGATCAGGTATGTTCATGAGGTGGGCGTTTGTCGGGAGAAGAGTCGGTCTAGAATATATTGGAAAAGTACGAACAACACGGAGCCGATCAGTGCCAATAATGCTTGAAAATTAGGATCATTCTTCAGATAGGCCCAAAGTCCCGGGGGAATTTCGAACGGGCGCGCTCCGAGTCGGTTGATTCGGATGGTGTTTTCCATGGCGCGACAGGAGACATCGAACCCCGGCATACCCCTTGCCGCCGGAACGTAGAAAACACAGGCAGCCTGAATATCCCGCTCCTCCCGGTCGATGAGATGGACCTCATCGCCGAGTACCAGGGGTATTTCCATAATCTTGAAGCGCTCTTGTGTCGCTAGTGCCTTGCCAAGTATGGTGACATGCCCTTCATGTAGCATCGGAGGCACTTGGCTTGCGTTGGTATCGTAGGTTTCCACGCCAATGCCGCCGCTGCCTCTTAGGCTTCCGCTGAAAGGGTAATTTTCGATATTCATTTCAAGCGTGATCGATAAGGGCCATTCCGGTTTCGATGTGGCGTTATCTTGAAATTTTTCCAGGCGAATACTGCGAGCCGAGCCCTTGGTATCGTCAGCGCTTTTGTCATCGCCACACCTATCGCGCGAATCCATTTGGCTCTCGATAGGCTCCACGATAAGCTCGAGGGGGCCGTTGCCGTGACGTATCATTTGAATGCGCATACAGGGACCAATATCCAGGAATCCCGTGAAATGCGTTTCTTCGGGAGCCGGCCTTGATAACCATAATTCGTCGATACTCGTGGCCTTCTTGTCATTCGCAGGATCTTCAAAAACGTAAGTTGCAACCGCATCGCTTATATACCACCGGGTGGTGTTTCCTTCCGCGGTCACCATGTCTAGTACCTCCGTACTGGCGGTGACACTAAGGCTGGCGGGTTGGCGAATGACCTTGAGTAGTGGAGGGGCGATAAGAAGTAAAGCGCTCAGTACTATAAAGAACATCACTGCGGGATGTCTGAGGTCACTTTTCCATCCCGCGTCTTGGGGGCAACGCCTGGGAATCGGCATATCGCGTCACTCGATCATTGTAATAGAGGCAGTGACACGACGGGCGCGCGATTGGGGCCGCGGTAGCGAAGTAGCGCGGCCTGGTCGTAGTGAAGCTCTCTCGCTTGCCCTTGCTCTTTTTCGAGGCCATCGATATCGATGTCGCATTGACGATCGAAGGCAATTCTATGAGACGCTTCGATCTGCTTGCACTCGATGATTTCGACGCCGGTCGAGGCATTCTTGTCATCTCGAGTGAAGGGAATGGCCAGGAGTGTACGCATGCGGCTGCTATTGACGAAGACCCGTAGCAAGCGATCATCATCGGGCCATTGCCAGGTCACCGGCAGGATTCGACGAGTGATGCCACCGGGGTCACAGCGGTCCTTGAAGGCTGCCAGGGCGACGAGATCCTTGGCATGATCCATCTCATAAAAGGCGGGCTCCTTGGTTGTATATTGCACTTTAATCCAACCGGAAGAATCGCGTTCAGCCAATGGCACCTTCCAGACACCCGTATAGCTTCCATCGCGAGATATCAGGTTGATGCATAGTGTTTCACTCTCGAGTTCGGCGCTTTCTTTTGCTGGCTCGGAGCCGACCCTGACATAAAGTATTCTGCCGTCAGGACGGCCAGATTCGGCAAGCATTGCGCCAATAATGATACGCCCCGAGACGGGCACATCAGGGACATATCCTTCGTCCACCCAGGTGGCTTCGACAGGAATTTCAGGAGGCGATTGTGCGTTGGCCATACCGCCGAGGAACGCGGTTATCATGGTAAAGACGAACTTCATCGATAGCGTCTTCATGATAGCTTCACCCGAGCCGGCAGCGTGGCGCTATTGGCGTTGGCGGCGTCTTCCGTGGTTGCTCTCCCACTGATGGAGCACTGTAGTGCACCACTCAGCTCCACTCCCGAGACCTCGCTCATGGTCAAGAAGCATGTGAAATAACTGCCTGGCCGCGCCAGCCTGAGCTGCCAGCCGCCACGGACCAATTGGCCGACAAACTCCGTACGCCCAATCTGGGCAGTACTGAACCACCCAGTAATTTCGTCGGTGGACTCATCAATCCTCAGATCAAAGATGATCAGCTCACGCCACGTCGTATATAAATAGGCCTGGGCCTGACTAGGGTCCACGGGCTGTACGATCTCGATAAGAATATTGTCACGATCTCGAATAAGCTGGCGCAGGGCCGCTGTCTTGAGCCGTTCATCGTCGGCGTTGAGCGCAGTTTCCAAGGCCATGCTGCGCAGCACGGGATCGTCGCCCTTCATGACCTCCTCGAATACCGCGAGTCGAACGGAGGGACTATCGTCCGCCAACAGTTCGCGGACCCGGTCTATGATGCTGGCCCGCTCCTTGGCGGCTTCCAGGTCGGCGAGATCGATGGCCAACGCGGGCATGGCGATAATGAACAGCACCGTCAGTATCCAGCGTGGATATTTCATCTGCATGTGCGTTCTCCTTGTTATTGTGTCGTGACGTCCTTAGCGCATCGACATATCGTTGACGCGCACATAGCCTTCCTCGGTTCTGAGCCAGGGCAGCCCTTTCACCTTTCCCGTGATGGCGACGCTTTGGCCGACCAGCAGCCAACGAACCACCGGCGACCAAAGGCTAGGCTCCTCGCGAATGGGGGTGCGTGCCGTGGCCATCGCCCTGGCGATCAGCGGTTCCACCGGCTGGTCGATTGCCGGCATCTGGCGAGGGCCGGATGTATCGAAGAACCGCGCCACTAGATGGGTCAGCGCATCCTGGCGATAGACCCGGACAAGGCCGAGTTCGCTATCGACGGACATCACCATTCCTGCCGGAAGGCCGTCCAGCAGCAGCCTCGAGCCGCTGACCCCTTGGAAGATGGTGATATCGCTACCCAGCGGTGCGACTTCTATATAACGATCATCGTAGCCATGGACGCGGACGGGATAGGATTCCAGGCCGCCGGTTGCGCGTACGCGGATGATGCTGGCTGTCTTGCCTTCCGCCACGGCGCTACGCAGTCGCGCGTCTAACCCTGGCGATGCCGTCCAGCCGGTACCACAATCGAGGCGCCCCTGGGCATGCACGCGAATAATGGCGATATCATCACCGAAGGTGTTTTCCACTTCCGCAGAGGCTCGGGTTCGGTCTGCAGCCGCGACAAAAAGATTTAGCCCATAGCCGACCACGTGCTCCGGCACGATGGCGAAACATTCGCCGTTACGCACCCGGAGCACGCCCTGCCCACTCTCTTCTCCTTGTACCAGCACGGGTTCCGAGGCCAATGCCAGGGTGAAGCTCAGGCCGAGCACCACACCGGCTAGACGGCAAACGCTTGTGCGCATGTCTCTCTCCCAAGACACACTTGTTATTTTCTTTGTTAGAAAGCGTAGTCGATCAGCGCTTGTATCGTACAAAGAGTACTAGTTTTTAGACTTTTTGATGCCTTGCATCCAGGCGAGATCAAGGCGCTGTTCACCTAGCTCGGCCTGTCGCCGAAGCAGTTCTCCGCTAGGGCGTATAGCTGCGCCCCTTCGGCCGCTGGCTCTGCACCATGCCCGCCTACGTCACTCGAGGAAGCTGCGACGCATCACCTCGACGATCTGGTGGCGGAGATATTGATTCAAGTCATCCAATTCGCTACTCGCCCCGCCAAGTCATCAAGTTTTCACAGCGATGGCCGACATGATAAGTCGAACCTTTGTTAGCGGAATAAACGAATATGAATGCCTGGTTGCACCGCCTGCCCATGAGCGGGAAATTTTTATTGACGCTGATCTTGCCGCTATTGGCCGTGTTGTACTTCGCCGGGACGGGTATTCTCGAGCGTCAAGCCATCGCCAAGAATATGACGCAGTTGACGCAGTTGGCGACCTTGTCTCGCTATGCGGGTGACCTGACCCATCAGCTACAATTCGAACGCGGTATGACCGCCGGCTTTTTAGGTAGTAACGGTCGGCGCTTCGGTGATGCGCTAGCTCGTCAGCGAGCCAACACCAAAACGACTTTGGGGGAATACCGGGATTATCTGGCAACGCTGGACGAGGCGAATTTTAGCGTCCCGGTCGTTACTCGACTGGCCGACATCAAGCAGCGGGCGGATACCTTGCCGGACATTCGACGCCAAGTGGACACCCAGACATTACCGGTAGCCCAAGCCATCGAGCATTACACCGCGATCAACGGTGAGCTGATGGCCCTGGTCGGACAGTTGGCCCATGCTACTCGGGAAGCCGAAGTCTCCCGACGGTTGAGTGCCTATTACGCCTTGCTGGAAGCCAAGGATCTGGCCGGTATCGAGCGAGCCTTGCTGGCCAATGTATTCGCCGCCGACCGGATGACGCCGGCTATCTTTCGGCGTTATCTAGCGCTAGTAGGCAGGGAAGAGGCCTATTTACAAAGCTTTAATACCCTTGGCACTTCAGCCATGCAAGTCAAGCTCGAGAACGCTCTAGCCGGCGAGGAGATCGATCGGCTTGTCGCCTTACGCGAGCAGGTGCTCCAAAGTGCCGACGCGCAGAGTTATGGTATCGATCCGGAGCAATGGTTCGATTGGCAAACCCTCAAGATCGAGCGGCTGGCGGCGGTGGAGGCTAGTGTTGCCAGTGACGTCATCGATGCCGCTGAAATGCTGCATCAGCAGGCGCGCAACGACTTGTGGCGCTATGTCGTCATCGCGGTGATCGCGATTGGTCTGTCGGTGCTACTGGCGGTTTGGATCGTGCGTGGTATCGTCGGCTCCCTCAAGGCCACGCTGCACCAGATCGATCAGCGGGGCGGGGATCTCACCCAGCGCCTGGCGGTGCCGGGCACGGACGAACTCTCTTCGCTATACCGTGCGTTCAACGACTCCACCGCCAGCACCGAAATGCTGGTAGCCAATATCAAGAAAAGCGCCGGGGCGGTAGGACTGGCCAGCGGAGAAATCGCCCGAGGCAATCAGGACTTGGCCCAGCGTACCGAGGAGCAGTCCGCTTCGCTGGTGGAAACCGCGGCCAGCATGGAGCAGATCACCGCAACCGTACGTCAGAACACCGATAGTGCCCGCCAGGCAGAAGCCTTGTCCGCCAAGGTCAGCCAGGGCACCCAGCGTGCCAGCGAGGTAGGCGATCGCGCGCATCGGGCCATGAGCCAGATTCACGAAGCCAGCCAGCAGATGACGGCTATCGTGGCGGCCATCGACAGCATTGCCTTTCAGACGAATTTGCTTGCCTTGAATGCCTCCGTGGAAGCCGCCCGAGCCGGAGAGCACGGTCGCGGGTTTGCGGTGGTCGCCGCCGAGGTGCGCAAGCTGGCCAGCCGTAGCGCCGAGGAGGCCGAGCGCATTCGCAGCCTGATCGACGATAGCGTCGTCAAGGTCAACGAGGGCGAGGCGCTGGTCGCCCAGACCGGGGATGTGCTCCAGGATATCGCCGGCCAGGTTCAGCAGATGGCGGAGCGGATCGCCGAGATAACCGCGGCGAGCGCGGAGCAGACCGCAGGTATCGAGCAGATCAGTCTGGCCATGAACCAGCTGGAAGAAGTGACCCAGCAAAACGCGACGTTGGTGGAGCAGGTCGCCCAGGCCAGCCGGGCGCTGGAAGGTCGGTCCGACGACATGGCCGGCAGCGTCAATCAGTTTCAGGTCAGGGAAAGTCTGAGTGAAACACGAGTCTGGCAGCCGGAGGTAAGCCGGCAGCAAGATGACCCGGCGCGCCTCCATTTGACGCATCGGGACGCTACTAGCGAATGAGATAATCGATGCGTTAACGGCTATCGCAATGTAGGGGTAGCGCTTGACATTGCGTTAGCCAATGGGAGCATTTGGACTAGTTATTTGTTTTATTCCTACCCAATGACGATAGTCAAACGACAGCGATGGTTCGGATGCACGGCGGCGAAGGGTCGAATGGGTCAAGAAAACCTCGATCGCGCGGGCATGCATTCGATGCTGAAAGCGGCCCGACAACAATGACTCAAGGAGTAGAATATGGAACTGCCATCTCTTATCGAAATTCCCAACGGCGAAAAAGTTACCCCGACCTTTTCCGACGCGGAAATGCGCCGTCGACTGGAAAAGCTGCGCCAGTACATGGGGGAAAACAATGTCGACGCTGTGGTCTTCACGTCTTATCACAACATCAACTACTTCAGCGATTTCGTCTACTGCAAGTTCGGTCGTGACTACGGCCTGGTGATCACCCAGGACAGCTTCACCACCGTGACCGCCAACATCGACGGCGGCCAGCCCTATCGTCGCACCCGCCTGGGCGATAATATCGTCTATACCGACTGGCAGAAGGACAACTTCTTCAAGGCCATCAAGCAGCTCTGCGAAGGCAAGAAGCGCGTTGGCGTGGAATACGATCACCTGACCCTGCAGAACCAGCAGAAGATGAAGGACGCGCTGGGCAACGTGGAGTTCACGGATATCGGCATGCCCACCATGAAGATGCGCATGATCAAGTCCAACGAAGAGATCGACCTGATCCGCAACGGCGCTCAGGTAGCGGACGTGGGCGGCGAGGCGATACGCGACGCCATCAAGGCCGGCGTGCCGGAATACGAGGTGGCTCTGGCCGGCACCCAGGCCATGGTGCGAGAAATCGCCAAGCGCTTCCCCCACAGCGAACTGATGGATACCTGGGTGTGGTTCCAGTCCGGCATCAACACCGACGGCGCCCACAACCCGGTGACCAGCCGCAAGGTGCAGCCCGGCGATATCCTGAGCCTCAATACCTTCCCGATGATCTCCGGCTACTACACGGCCCTCGAGCGCACCCTGTTCTGCGAGCATGCCTCCGACGAGCATCTGCGGCTATGGAAGGTCAACTGCGAGGTGCACGAGCGCGGCATCGAGCTGATCAAGCCCGGCGTGCGCTGCTGCGACATCGCCCACGAGCTCAATGAGATCTTTGCCAAGTACGATCTGCTCAAGTACCGCACCTTCGGCTACGGCCACTCCTTCGGGACCCTGAGCCACTACTACGGTCGCGAGGCGGGCCTCGAGCTGCGCGAGGACATCGACACCGTGCTGGAGCCCAACATGGTGGTCTCCATGGAGCCGATGATCATGATTCCGGAAGGCCAGCCCGGCGCCGGCGGCTACCGCGAGCACGACATCCTGGTGATTCACGAGGACAAGACCGAGAATATCACCGGCTTCCCGTATGGACCCGAGCACAATATCATCAAGTAAGTTAATCAATAAGGGGGAGCTTAGCTCCCCCTTATTCTTTAGCAATGATAATTGTCGATCTAAAACTTGAATACATTAAATAGCTGCAACAGGTCGAGTAATAATTATCAAGAATAACTAGTAGTAATTAGTGCTGAGGATGGCTGAGATGAAAAATATCAAGATCGAGAATATGGACTGGGTTTCCTACAAGGAGCTTACTGAAGGAGGAAAGTGCAAGATTATCCTTCCAGTAGGTGCGATTGAGCAGCATGGTCCTCATATGTCGCTCAACCCCGATGTGCTGATCCCAAGTTATATTGCCGAAAAGGTTGCAGAAAAAGCCGACAGTATGCTGGTAGCTCCAGCCATCAGCTATGGATACAAGTCACAAGTCAAATCAGGCGGCGGCAATTTCTTTCCAGGAACAACCTGTGTGTCCGGTAGCGCTTTGGAGCATTACGTTTTTGATGTCTTGCAAGCCTACGTGAATCACGGTAACCGTGAATTTATTCTGATTAACGGGCATTTCGAGAATTCTGTCTATTTGTGTGAGGCTGCCGACAAGTTGGTCAAGCATTGCGACGCACATAACATAAGTGTAAAGATATATTTATTATCCTATTGGGATTTCATCAGCGAGGAAACAGTTGCAAAAGTATTTCCCGATGGCTTCACCGGCTGGGCGGTTGAACATGGGGGCGTTCTCGAAACCTCTATCATGCTGAGCATTCATCCGGAACTGGTGGATATGTCCAAAGCCGTTGATGTCGAGCCGGCAAGTTTTCCTCCTTATGATGTCTTTCCTCCCGATCCTTCTTGGGTTGCACCCTCTGGAACCTTGTCTTCGCCGGTAAAAGCGACCGAGGAAAAAGGGAAACTTATCCTTGATGAGTGTATTGCAGGTATAGTAAAGCACCTGAATTGATTGGTTTTCGTGCTTGTCGAGGTTGATGAATCCATACGCTTCGAGCAGCCGAATAACGATGTGCAATGCGGCCATTTGTTTTTTTTATTGGTCGCTGCAAGAGTGGCATAATACCTTGAATATCCGTCGGTTTGTTGGTTAGGAAATATAAGCGTGTCAACACGACGATGTCGGTAACATTGTTTAATATTCAAAGGCTAACGGCATAGTCAGTTGTCAGGCTAAGTAATGCATTACTAATGGCGTTGTGTATTCAATAAGCTGACTGGAAATGGCCGTACCCTTGATAGGCTTTTATTCCACAACGATCGTTTAACAAAGTTATTGATACTGAATAAAAATAATCTTCCCGATTGTATACCTCATGGTGAATAACTCGGAGGCTACTAGAAGCACCGTCCTGAGTAACGCAGAAACTATAATAGAGAGGTAGTATGAAATGTCAGAAAATAAGATGAAACACGCCAAGCCGGGGGAGGACTCTGCATCTCCCCAACCTGTTGAGATTCCTCGCTTCACAGGCCAGGATCTGCCACCTATCGGCAGGTTAGTCATCCAGTTCGTACCGCCAGTAGCCATCATTGCCCTCATCGCGGTAGTGCTGCTCAACCCCGACGGTGTAGCCGCAGTCATCTTTGACTTGCGAACCTTCGTCACGGGTGGCTTTACCTGGATGTTCATCCTGTATTCGCTTTTTGCCGTGGCGGTATGTGCCTGGCTTGTATTCAGCAAGACCGCTGGCAGAGTGCGACTGGGAGGTCCCAGTGCGGAAAAGGAATTCGGCAATTTTGCCTGGTATTCGATGCTTTTTGCCTGTGGGCAAGGCATCGGACTCATTTTCTGGTCTGTTGCCGAGCCGATCATGCTCCGCGACGAAAGTCCCGTCTTTCAGGCGATGGAAGGTAATGTCGCTGGTGGCGGCATTGTCTGGGCCTACTTTCACTGGGGATTCACCGCCTGGGCCATGTATTGTGTGGTAGCAGTCTGTCTTGCCTACTCGCATCACAACCTGGGCAAGACCTTGACCTTTCGTGAGGCGACCGTGGATATTCTGCCGCGATGGGCGCAGGGTGGTGCCGGCGTAGTCGTCGAATTACTGGCGATCATGGCGACGATACTCGGCTTGTCCACATCCTTTGGGTTTGCGGCGATGCAGTTCAGTTCAGGGCTTACCTCCTTTACTGGCCTGGCTTCAACGCCTATCGTCTGGTTGATCGTCATTGTCGGCTTGGGGACCCTTACCGCCATCTCCGCTTTCTTCGGTATCAGCAAGGGTATGCGGATGATCAGTGAAACGAATTCGATCTTGAGTGTCGTGCTGGTTGTCGCCGTCTTCGTATTCGGACCTACCCTGTTTATTGTTTCCAATATCACCCAGACCTTCGGCTCTTACTTTACAAACTTTATCAACATGAGTTTCTGGACGGATGCGCCAAGTACCTCCGAACCTCTGACATCCTGGCAGGATAGCTGGAATGGCTGGTGGACCGTTTTCATCTGGTGTTGGGTCATTGCCTTCTCACCCTTCGTGGCGGGTTTTATCGCTCGTATTTCTCGCGGACGCACGCTTCGCGAATTCGTGATCGGAGTGACTATTGTTCCTTCACTGATCGTCATGGTGTGGATTGGAGTGTTGGGCTCTGCTGCCATCTTTTACGATGATAAGACAGAACGCGGCGTCTCGGCAGCGGTAAACGCAGATGTCGCCAGTGGTCTGTTCGCAACGCTTGAGATGATACCGATTGTCGGTAGCCTCCTCCTGGTAGTAGCTACCGTATTGGTCGCGACCTACTATGTCACATCGCTGGACGCTGGTACCTATGCCTTGGCGGACTTCGTGTCGTCGCCGAAAAAGGCGGGAGCCTGGTTCAGGGTGGTTTTGGTCGCCAGTATTGCCGCGGTTGCGACGATATTATTGACGCTGGGCGGTAGCGCTGTCGTGGATACGGTCCAGACCGGAACCATCATCGGCGCGTTTCCCTTCTCCGTTGTCATCATGCTCATGATAGCAAACATGATAAGACGGCTTTTGAAAAGAGATAGGGCGATCAAGCAATTGGAGAAGGCCGTGAATGATCCGGATCCAAACGTGAAGATAAGTTTCGATACAAACGGCGAGGTTCAGACAACTACGGTCGCAAGGGAGTCGAGTCGACTGGGCGCCCAGTGACGGTTATCACTTTGCGCACCTATCGATTTCGTCATACTTGTTGATATACGCACGAGTGTCGATAACGCCCTGAAAAGAAGCGGGCGGCTGCTCAAGCTAGACACGGCAGCTTCTCGCTCTTGATAGGCGATTATCGGCACGCGACTCATTCTCTGTTTGCGGAGCGAATCAATGGCCGAACTGGTAAGCTCATCGATATCATTGTTGTCGTTGCCACCTCTTTTGATATCGCTATCCCCTTTAATATTGGTTTTGCTGGTTTCTGTAATTGGCACAAGTGAATTTGTGGTCGCGGAGTGACTTTTGGATAGCCTGTTATTTAACAAACAGTTCGATAGCAGGCATTTTCATGATTCAATTTTTTCCAGGTTTGCTATGCCTGAACGCAGAAAATCCACGACTCTTTGAGCAGCGGTGCTTATTTCAAGCTGCTTATAGTATAACCCGATACAAACAGTGCCGAGTTGCGGGAGAATGAATGTCCTGGATGAAGATCTTACTCTACTTGGGACCATGGAGCGTGCCATTACTGTGATGCCAAGGCCTGCTTCCACAGCCGATAAAAGCCCCAGTAAGCTAGTGCTAGTATAAGCGGTCTTATATGGAATTTTGTGTGTAGCCAGCAGGTTTTCGGTTATGCTGCGATAGACACAACCCTGTGGATAAGCTATCAAGGAAATATTCTCCTTTTCAGAAGGCAGATAGTCAGGTGCCATAACCCATTCTAGCTGTTCGATGCGGTAGTCTCTCCTGTCTCTCGTATCCTCTTGGTCCACAGGCTCCATGATCAATATGATGTCGTAAAAATGTTGTTGATACCTTTGCCGTATTACTTTGCTTATTTCGCAGTCGACTTCTACAGAAATATTAGGATAGATTGTTGCAAAGCTTTTAAGCGCTTTGGGTAAAAAAGCTAGTTCGAGATCGCTAGGAATGCCGAGGCGAACTTTTCCCGTGATGTTTTCCCCGGTCAACTTCGTTATCAACGAGTCATTTAATTCCAATATTTTTTTTGCAGATTGGTAAACGTTTTCTCCGTCTGCGGTTAACGTCAGCTGGGGGCCCCTAAGCAACAGCTTTGTATCTAATATGTCTTCTAATTTTTTTATTTGCAGGCTAATGGCTGGTTGTGACCGACCTAGTAGTATGCCGGCGCTAGTGAACCCCCCAAGGTCTTTAATGGTGACAAAGGTTCTCAACAGCTCGGTCGGAATATTTTTCACAATGGCCTCATATTGGTGACGATGATGCCTGCATTTGTCCTTCTAATTGGCTGGCATCGAGAGCTTAAAATACCTTGATGAATAGATAGCGCCAATTGGCTATGCCGCATGTCAAGCATAGGCAAGGCGCGACATAACGCCAAAGCGGTCTGGTTTTCGACAATCTGCTGCATTCTTTCCACTGCCAATTCAATAACAAGAGGACGAAAAGATGGATTCCTGGGTATTAGCCACCTTCCTGGTGTTGACAATCTACATGCTGGTGCATTCCGGCGCCGCCTACGTGCGCCGTGAACTCAAGCAAAAGCGACGCCTACAGCGACAAGAACAACAGGGGAGGTAAGCATTATGGACGGTTATCAGATTTTCAACTGGGGGCTCTTGTTCATCACTTTCGCCCTGATGATCTACCTGGGCTACCTGTCATCAAAGATGATGAAGAAGGACGACGAGGGCGGCTTCCTGCTGGCGGGGCGCTCTCTGGGGGCCTTTGTCGGCGCCGGCACCATCGTCGCCACCGGCTTCAGCGGCTGGGGTTTCGTGGGCTCGCCCGGTGCCACCTACCAGTTCGGTGCCATCGAGATACTGGGCAATTTCTTCTTCGCCCCGGCGATGATGATCGCGGTGCTGTATTTCGCGAGCTTTCTGCAGGCCAAGGCCGTGGACATGGGCAGCAACACCATTCCGGAATATGTCGCCCAGATTCACGGCGGTGGCGCCCTGGGCCGCGCGGTACAGGGCCTGGCGGCGTTGATCACCATCATCCTGCTGCTGGTATTCCTGACCAGTCAGATCAAGGCGGTGGCGCTGCTGGGCGCCAACTGGCTGGATATCGACTTGACCAGCAGTGCCCTGTTGATGATCGGCGTCATCATCATCTATACCATGCTGGGTGGTCTAGCGGCGGTGGCTTGGACGGATACGGTCATGGTCGTCGGCATGTGTCTGGCGGCGGTCATGATCATCGTGCAGATTTTGACCAGTATCGATCTGGGAGAATGGGAAAGCACTCTCAACGCCATGGACCCGGAACTGCTGAATCCCACCACCGGCGCCCACTATGGCGATAGCCCGGCAATGGTCTTCCTGGTGCTGCCTTACGCTTTTCTGTTCGCCGCGGTGCTGCCCTTCATGGCGGTGCGCTTCCTGGCCTTCAAGCCTGACGTCAAGCTGCACAAGATGGGGATTTATGTGGCGATCTTCGGTGCGCTGCTCAGTCTGGTGCCGGTAGTCGGTCTCTATGTCAAGGCCCAGGTGCCGGATCTGGCGGATCCGGACAACGCCATGCCGGTCTATCTGGAACAGTTCATGCCGCCGGCCCTTGAAGGCCTGATCACCCTGTTCATCCTGTTCGCCATGAAGTCCACTGCCAACTCGCTGCTGCACACCGTGGCCTCGGCGACCTCCCACGACTTGCGCCTGGCGCTGTTTCGCAATGTCTTCAAGAGCCAGAACCTGGTGCTGTGGATCAACCGCTTCGCGGTGGTCATCCTTGGGGTGGCGGCGCTGTTGATGATGCTCTACGCGCCGCCCTTCATGCTTTCCTGGTTGGGTATCCTGGGCACCGGCACGCTGCTGGCGAGCTTTATCGGACCGGTATTCATCTCCACCTTCTGGCAGGGTTCCGCCTGGGGGGCGCTGGTGGCCATGCTGGTCGGCTTCTTCACCAGCGGCTATATGATGCTGTTCGCCGACGTGGGCTGGCTGGTCGGGCCGCTGACCGGCTGCGCGGTGTCTTCGGTCTGCTATGTAGGTGTCTCATTGGTGACCAAGCGAGTAGCCTTCCAGAAAGCACCGGTATAGCGCCTGTCCGTCAGGGGTGCGGTAGTCAAACGAAAAACGCCGAGGGCATTCACCTTCGGCGTTTTTTCATGAGCTTTTTTATGACGCTGGGCGTTTAAAAGTCCACCACCACCGGGCCGACGGGTCTGCTGCAGCAGGAAAGAATATAACCTTCGGCAATATCCTCCTCGGTGATGCCGCCGTTGTGATCCATTTCCACCCGGCCGGACTTCAGCCCCACCCGGCAGGTGCCGCAGATGCCCATGCCGCAGGCCTTGGGGATATGCAGGCCGAGCTTGGCGGCGGCGGCGTGTACCGTTTCCCCGGGCTGCACGTGAATACGCCTGTCCGACTGGGCGAACTCGACGCTGACCAACTGCGTCTGGTCGAGGGCTTCCTCCGCCGCCTCCGCCTGCTCGGCCAGCTCCCTGACGTCCTCGCGCACTTCCACCGGCGTGGCGGCGAAGGATTCCTCGTGATAGTGCGCCATGTCGAAATGGTTGGCGCGCAGGATGGCCTTGACCGCGTTCATGTAGGGCGCCGGGCCGCAGCAGAAAATTTCCCGCTCGAGGTAGTCCGGAGCCATCAGTTCGAGCATCGGCTGGGTCAGAAAGCCGCGATAGCCGGCCCAGGTCTCGCCGATATCGTCCTTGTTCTCGCACACCACGTGCAGCTTGAACTCGGGAATCCTCGAGAAGATATGCACCAGCTCCCGATGAAAGACCACATCCCGCGGCGCCCGGGCGCTGTGAACGAATTCCAGGTCCACATTGGCATTGGTGTCGAAAAGCCAGCGGGTCATCGACATCAGGGGCGTGATACCCACGCCGCCGGAAAGGAACAGCAGCTTGTCCGCCGCATGATCGATAATGTTGAAGTCGCCCACCGGACCATGCACCGGCAGTTCACTACCGGCTTTTATATTGTCGTGAAGCCAGTTGGACACCCAGCCGCCGGGCAGCCGCTTGACACTGATCGAGAAGCTGTAGGGCACCGACGGCGAGCTCGAGATGGTATAGGAGCGCATCACCGCCTGGCCTTCGAGCTCCAGCTCCAGGGTGACGAACTGCCCCGGCTTGAAGAAGAACATCACCGGCTGCTCCGCCATGAAGCAGAAAGTCTTCACATCCGCGGTTTCCTGGATCACCTTCACGCAGCGCACCAGGTGGCGTCCGTTGGTCCAGGTCTGGGTGGTCACGGGGTTGAGGAATTGCATCGTCATTTGTCGTCTCCGCCGCGCCAGCCGGGCGCTTTTCATGCATTGATGCCAGTTTGTGCGGCACGAGCTCGAGCAACTTGCCCAATTACGACATCGACGTATCTGGAATAACCGCCGGATAGCGTCAGCGCTACTGATGTCGTGGGTAGATCATGGCATGTCGCTTACAGATAGTTCGACGTTTTCCGGCTACTCCACACTCGGCGCAAAGGCTACGGCTTTCATACCCCAGCAATAACAAGATGCCTGTTCGAGGAGTCACGCCATGAACCTGATCCCTTCCTTTCCCGCCCATGATCAGCAAGCCGCTATCCGCCAGACCGCGGCAGCGCTGTTGAACGACCGTACCCCGGGATTTTCCCTGCCGCAGCCGCTTTATACCGACGAGCGGCTATACGCCCTGGACATGCAGGAAATCTTCGCCAAGGAGTGGCTGTTCGCCGGTCACGACTGCGAGATACCCGGCAAGGGCAACTTCATGACCCTGCAGGTCGCCAACAATCCGGTGGTGCTGGTGCGCGGCGACAAGGGCGTGATTCATGGTTTCCATAACGTCTGCCGTCACCGCGGCTCCCGGGTGTGCCTGGCGGAGAAGGGCAAGGTGGCCAAGCTGGTCTGCCCCTATCACCAGTGGACCTACGAACTGGACGGCCGCCTGCTGTTCGCCGGCAACGTCATGAACGACGATTTCGACATGGCCGCTTACGGCCTGAAGCCGATCCAGGTAAAGAGTGCCGGAGGATTCATTTTCATCAACCTGACGGAGCAGCCGGTCAACGATCCGCTGTTCGAGGCGTTCCTGACCGATCTCGAGACCTATCTGGCGCCTCACGGCATGGACAACGTCAAGGTGGCGGCGGAGTCGCATATCGTCGAAGAAGCCAACTGGAAGCTGGTGGTGGAGAACAACCGGGAGTGCTACCACTGCAACGGCTCTCACCCGGAACTGATGAATTCCCTGCTGGAGTTCGACAATACGGAAGACCCACGAGCCACGCCGGAGTACGCGGCGCAGGTCGCCGAGGCCACCGCCCGCTGGGACGCCCAGGGCGCTGCCTGGCAGCTCAAGTATTTTGGACGGCGGAATCGCCTGACCCGCACGCCGCTCAAGAAGGGTACCAATTCCATGACCCTGGACGGTCAGCCCGCCTGCAAGCGGCTGATGGGAAATCTGCGCGACCCGCGCATGGGGGCGCTGCGTATCCTGCACCTGCCCAATTCCTGGAACCACGTCATGGGCGACCATGCGGTGACCTTCCGCATTCTGCCTCTTGGCCCCCGGCAAACCCTGGTGACCAGCAAGTGGCTGGTGCACAAGGACGCGGTGGAAGGGGTGGACTACGACCCGGTGGAGATGCGCAAGGTATGGGATGCCACCAATCTCCAAGACCGACGCATCACCGAGGACAACCAGCGGGGCATCGACTCTCTGGCCTATCAGCCCGGACCTTATTCCCAGTCCTTCGAGTTCGGCGTGATCGACTTCGTCGACTGGTACAGCGAGCGGATGCTGAGCCATCTGGAGGAAGAGATGCCGGCGCTCAAGTTGGCCCAGGGCTAGCTCAAGAATGCCGTTGTCGTGACGCCGGTAGGCCGGCCCGAGTCGGAGGCGCTGTGAACCCCTCCCTGGGCGCTACTTTTGCTATCTGACCGCCATGGATGGCGGGAATACCGGAATAGCAGGGAGCTTTTTCCGGCCACGGCAAAAGACCTCCTTTCGGGCCGGCCTATCGGCTTCCTAGCGACGTATCGGTTCCAAACCGCAATAGTCCTGCCCTGACATTCTCGCCTGGAGATTTCCAATGAATGCTTCCCGCGATCCCCTCCTGCAGCCCTTCGCCCTGGGCAAGCTGCAGCTGAAGAACCGTATCGTCAGCGCCTCTCACGAGCCGTCCTATTCCGAGGACGGCATGCCCAAGGCACGCTATCGCCTCTACCATGAAGCCAAGGCCCGGGGCGGCATGGCCATGACCATGATCGGCGGCAGCGCCGTGGTGGCCCCGGACAGCCCGCCGGCCTTCGGCAATCTGCTGCTCTACAAGGACGAGATCGTCCCCTGGCTTTCGGAACTCGCCGACGGCGTGCATCAGCACGACTGCGCGGTGATGTGCCAGATTACCCACCTGGGCCGGCGCACCCGCTACAACACCGGGGACTGGCTCAGCGTGGTGGCCCCTTCCGCCGTAAGAGAGCCGGCCCATCGCGCCTTCCCCAAGGCCATGGAGGATCACGACTTCGACCGCATCGCCAAGGCCTATGCGGATGGCGCGGCGCGCTGTCAGGCCGCCGGTCTCGACGGTATCGAGATCAACGCCTACGGCCACATGTTCGACGGCTTCCTGTCGCCCTGGACCAACCGCCGGGAGGACGAATGGGGCGGCGATCTACAGGGGCGACTGCGCTTTCCGCTCATGATCCTCGACAGAATCCGCGCCGCGGTAGGGCCGGATTTCATCATCGGCCTGCGCCTGACGGTGGATGAACTGCTGCCCCACGGAATGCACAAGGAGGAAGGCCTGGAAATCTGCCGGCTGCTGCAGCAGAGCGGTACCCTGGACTTCTTCAGCGTGATTCGCGGTCATATCGACTCCGACGCGGGCCTCGCCGAGGTGATTCCCAACATGGGCGCGCCGGCCGCACCGCATCTCGCCTTTGCCGGGGAAGTGCGCCGGGCGACGCAGTTGCCGATCCTGCACGCTGCGCGCATCAACGACGTGGCCACCGCCCGCTATGCACTGCGGGAAGGCCTGCTGGACCTGGTGGGCATGGTGCGCGCCCACATGGCGGAGCCCAATATCACCAAGCTGATCGAGGCCGGGGAGGAGGAGCGCATCCGCCCCTGCGTGGGGGCCGGCTACTGCATCGACGGCATCTACGAGAACGGCGCCGCCTACTGCATCCATAACCCGGCCACCGGCCGCGAGCAGACCCTGCCCCAGGTGATCGCCCGGGATGTGGACGGACCCAAGCATGTCGTGGTGATCGGTGCCGGCCCGGCGGGACTCGAGGCGGCCCGGGCCAGCGCGGAGCGCGGTCACCGGGTCACGCTGCTGGAAGCCAACGACCAGGCCGGGGGCCAGATTCGCGTGGCGAGCCTGCTGGCGCGGCGCCGGGAAATGCTCGGCATCACCGAATGGCGGGTTAGCGAGTGCGAGCGGCTAGGCGTCGAGATGCGCTTCAACACCTACGCGGAAGCGGAGGACGTGCTGGCCCTGGGTCCGGACGTGGTGATCGTCGCTACCGGCGGTCTGCCTCAGGTGCATCCGGAGCTGGAAGCGGGGGAGGCCCTGGTGCAGTCCAGCTGGGACGCCCTGGCGGACCCGGTGCGGGCAGGGGAGCGGGTGCTGGTCTTTGACGATCACGGCGGCTACCCGGGACTTTCCGCCATGGAACATCTATCGAAGCAGGGCGCCAGGGTGCAGTTTGCAAGCCCGGAGCGCATGATCGGCATCGAGGTGGGCAGCACCAACTTCCCGGCCTTTCTCACCGCCCTGGACCGCGGTGGTGTCGAAGTGCGGCTCAATCGCACCCTGTCCCGGGTCGAGCGCGGCGAGAACGGGCTTCAAGTGACCTTGACCAGCCCTTACTGTCGTGATGTGCTGGAAACGTTGAACGTCGATCGGGTCATCGTCGAGCACGGCACCGCACCGCTGGATGAGCTCTACTTCGAGCTCAAGCCGCTATCGAGCAACCTGGGAGAGCTGGATATCGAGGCCTTCATCGCCATCGCGCCCCAGCGCAAGCGCACCAACCCCGAAGGGCGCTTCCAGCTGTTTCGCATCGGCGACGCGGTGTCCAGCCGCAATGCCCACGCGGCGGTATATGATGGCCTGCGTCTGGCGCTCGGGTTATGAGCGAGGGATTCAGGCGTTGACCATCAAGCGCCGCTCATTGCGCGGCGGGCGATGGAAAAACTCCCGATAGCACTTGGAAAAATGCGGGGTGGAAACGAAGCCGCAGGCGGAAGCCACCTCGATGACCGACAGGGACGTCTGCTGCAGCAGCTGCTGGGCACGAAACAGGCGCAGCTTCAAATAGTAGCGGGACGGCGCGCACTGCAGATGCTTGTGGAACAGCCGTTCGAGCTGGCGGCGGGAAAGCTGCACGTAGGCGGCCAGTTCGTTCAGGCTGAGCGGGTCTTCCAGGTTGGCTTCCATGATCGCCACGCAGTCCAGCAGCTTGGGCTGGGCGGTGCCCAGCAGATGCTTGAGGGGCACCCGCTGCTGATCCTCCTCGCTGCGTATGCGTTCGTAGATGCACATCTCGGAAATGCTCGCCGCCAGCTCCCGGCCATGATCCCGGCGAATCAGGTTGAGCATCATGTCCAGCGGCGCCGTGCCGCCGGCGGCGGTGAAGCGGTCGCGATCCACGGAGAACAGGTGGGAAGTCAGATTGACCTTGGGAAAGGCGGTCTGCATGGCCGCCATGCATCCCCAGTGAATACTGGTTTCGTAGCCATCCAGCAGGCCCGCTTCCGCCAATGCCCAGCTGCCGGTGCATACCGCCCCCAGCCGGCGCAGCTGCCGGGACTGGGCCTGCAGCCATTTGCGTTGTATTCGGCTGCCGCCGTAATTCGGTCCGATACCGCCGCAGACCATGATCCAGTCCAGGTCCAGGGCGGTATCGAGGGCGGCATCCGGGGTGATCCGCAGGCCATCGCTGGCCCGCAGGGGCGCGCCACCCTCGCTCAAGGTGTACCAGTTGTAAAGCTCGCGCCCGCTCAGCCGGTTGGCCATGCGCAGGGGCTCGATGGCGGAGGCCAGGGAAATCAGGGTGAAGTTGTCCAGCAGCAGACATCCCAGGGTCTTGGGTGCGGATTCGGCGAGGGTCATGGGGGTGAATCCTGTTATTGGATGAGTATCTGTTTTTCCCGCCAATGCCTATAGTGTAGTCATCTACCCAGGGAGTATGCCGATCATGTGGTTACGTCTTTGGTCCATTCTACTGCTGACGGGCGGCCTGATGGGAACCGGAATCGCTCAGGAGGGCGGCGTCAACCCCGCCGCCAATCCGCTGATCACCGATCAAGGCAAGTTTCGCCCCTTGATTCTCGTCACGCCGTCCGCGGAGAATGCGGATTATCAACGCATGCTTGCGGATATTCAGCGCCAGCGCGCCTCCCTGGAGGAGCGTCGGATGCTGCTCTATCGTATCGAGGACGACGAGGGCTGGCGGGAAGACAAGCCCATGACCGTCCCCGAGACCCGGGCACTGCTCGAGGCGCTGGAACTCGATGCCCAGGACCCCTTGCAGGTCGTGCTCGTGGGGCTGGACGGCGGCAAGAAGATGCAGCTGGAAGGCCATGTGGAACTGCAGGAGATCTTTCGCACCATCGACAATATGCCCATGCGCCGGGCGCAGATGAAACACCAGAACGAATCACCGCAATAGCGGCTCACCACCACAGCCAAAGGAGATTGGCGGATGTTCGAGAAAAGGAATTCAGCGGCAACGCTTCTGACAGGGGCATTGATCATCGGATTGGCCGGCTGTACCGGCGCGGGAATGCGCCAGTCCGGCGTCGACGTGCCGGGCCGAGCGGAAAGCGGCAAGACCCAGGCGCTCGAGGCCGGCGCCGCGATGATGCAGACCAACGAGCCCCTGGATCCGATGAACGTTTATCTGGTGGGTTTCCATCCCATGAAAAAGAACCCTTCTCATCAGATGGAGGCGCATCATTTCTGTACCCAGCTCAACGAGGATTTTGCCCAGTGCGCCCTGTTCGACGGCAATACCGCCAAGGCTCACCTCAACGGCATCGAATACATCATTTCCGAGCGGCTGTTCGAGCAGCTTCCCAATGTGGAGAAGCAGTACTGGCATCCGCACAACGGGGAGATTCTCTCCGGTCAGCTGGTTGCGCCGGGACTTCCCGATCAGGCGGATCACGAGCTGATGAAAAGCAAGATGAACAGCTACGGCAAGACCTGGCATACCTGGGACACCAACCCGGACCATGGCGGCGAGCCGTCGCTGCCCTTGGGTGAGCCTTCTCTGGCCTGGTCCTTCAACCGCTTCGGCCAGGCGCGCTCGGAGCTTATCGACGAACGTGACCGACGCATGGGCATCGATACGGACGAGCGGCGAAAGGCGCGCCAGGATCTGGTGCCCCTGGCCAACCCTCAGCGCGGGGTGGACGCCTTGCGCGGTCAGTTCTCCGGACCTACCGAGCCGATTCCCGGCGTAGTGGATAGCATGGTGGATAAAGG
This sequence comes from Pistricoccus aurantiacus, assembly GCF_007954585.1. Lineage (GTDB taxonomy): Bacteria > Pseudomonadota > Gammaproteobacteria > Pseudomonadales > Halomonadaceae > Pistricoccus > Pistricoccus aurantiacus. The sequence goes on along the minus strand of NZ_CP042382.1, from coordinate 703,362 downwards.
TGCCGACCAGCGCCGCGGCGCCACCACGTCGACGCCTTGAGGCCTGATGGAACTGCTTTTTCTTGGTACTTCCGCCGGCGTGCCCACCCGGTCGCGCAACGTCAGCGCCACGGCGATCAAGTCAGACAAGAGCCGGCGCTGGTGCCTGGTGGATTGTGGCGAAGGCACCCAGCATCGGCTGTTGCATGCCGCCTTGTCGCTTGGCCAACTGGACGCCATTCTGATCACTCACTTGCATGGCGATCACTGCTATGGTCTGCCGGGGCTGCTGGCCAGCGCGTCGATGACCGGGCGTCAGGCACCGCTTGCTCTGATCGGTCCCCGGCCGCTTGAAGCCTTCGTGAAAGCGATCCAGGCAGCCACCGGCCTGCATCTTGCCTACGAACTCCGCTTCCTGGCGATCGAGTCCCTAGCGATGCCTTTCGAAACCGCGGATTTCACTGTGGAAGCGGCGGCTCTCTCTCACAGCGTCCTCTCTTACGCCTATGGATTCAGCGAAAAAAATCTGCCGCCCAAGCTCGATACTCACCGCCTGGAGGCGCTGCACGTGCCGCGAGGGCCGGACTGGGGGCGCCTGCAACACGGCGAGGACGTGGTGCTGGAAGATGGTACCCGTATCACCAGCAGCGAGGTGCTGTTGCCGAAGCGGACACCCAGAAAGATCGTGATCGGCGGGGACAACGATACACCAGCGCTGCTCGAATCCCTGTGTCGCGACGCCCAGGTGCTCGTCCATGAAGCTACCTATACTCAAGCCGTGGTCGAGCGGCTCGGCACGGATAACCAGCACAGCACCGCAGCCCGGGTGGCAAGATTCGCCCAGCGCCTGGGGCTGCCCAATCTCGTGCTGAGCCATTTCAGCCCGCGCTATCAACTCCTTGAGGGAGCGATACCCGGCATCAGGGATATCGCCCAAGAGGCTGCCGCCCACTATCAGGGGCGACTATTTCTGGCGGAGGACCTTGCTCGCTATCGGCTCGCGCCCGGAGGCGAGTTGAGCCGGCTTGACGACATGCCATCCGCTGCTAACGGGAGTTCCCACCGATGAATCCTGTCAAATCCGTCTGGGACATGTCGCTCGAGACCTTTCGCGAGGTGACTCGAACCCGAGGCACGCCGGGCTGCGGCGCCGTGGCGGCGGTCACGGCGGATCTCGGACTGGCGTTGGTGCTCAAGGGGCTGGGGCTTAGCCAGGCGAAGGCGGAGAAAAAAGGCGATGAAACCGCTCCCCATCAGGCGTTGATCGAGCGCGGAGAAGCGTTGCTGGAAGCGCTGGTCGAGCATGCCCAGGAGGATGTCGAGGCCTTCGAGGCGTATATGGCGGCGAGCAAGCAGGTCGAGGAAGATACGAATCGCGATTTGCAGGCCGCCGTTTCGCGCATCAACCGCGTCCCCCTGGCGATTGCGGAAGTCTGCAACGATGCCTTGGCCTTGAGCATCAAGGCGCTGCCGCTGACGGTGGATTATCTGCAAAGCGATATCCGGGCCGGAGGACGATTGCTGCATGGGGGGTTGAGTGCGGTACTGCTGTCCGTGGATGCCAACCTGTCGAGTATCGAGGATCGCGAAGAACAAACCCGGCTGGCGAAATCGCGCCGAGGCTTTCAGCAGGAAGCAGATCGCCAATTAGCGAACCTTGAAGCAAGAGAATAAAATGCTTTTCAGCGTCAAATGTTTGCCTGAAAACGCCGGATGTCTTACAGCGTTGGCATGGCAAGCAGCACAAAAAGAAAATGTGCTTCTAAACAAAGTTGATAATGAAATAAAAAGATAAAGCGCTTAATGAAAGGGAGTTTGAAAACGCTGTTTTCAATGGGTAGCGCCGTCAGCTAAAAACACGAGACAAAAAAATATCCGTGGTGCCCTTGGGCAACCACGGATGCTACTTGAAAACCATTTCGCGTCTCGATCCTGTGAGACCCGGCCATTTCCCTGGCCCTGACGGTTTATTCCCTTAAACGCTTAACCTTGCCTGGTTAAATATGGCTTGTTCCTTCAAGCCATTGTCATTTCCATCGACGTGGGCGTCAGGTTTTTCAAGTAATAAATCTTTCCTTGATTAAACACTTGTCGCTACAGCCGGTACTAACTCGTTCTTGCAACCTGATTTATAAAAACGGTGAAGTAGAAGTCTACTACCTGCTGGCGTCAATCCACTTCCCTTGTGGTTAGATTCAAGGTAGCGAAGAAGCCTTGTTTCAACAAGGGCAGCAATGTAATGTTCCGTAAAAACGATAACATAGATCATAAGACAAGATGAATGCAGCTAGCCGAAGTTAGCGTTAACCCAGCGTGATTCTTTGATTTGTGGTTTATAACCAAATATTAAAAGTTGAACTATTAAATTTCTTTATGCTTTTTTGTGAAAGTAGTTTCATCTTTTTTTATAAAAAAGTGCCTGGCGCGCATCAAAAGAATGCGAAGTTCCGTCTTCGCCCGTAAGATCCCTCCCTAGTGAGCCGAGCCGACGAGGCGACGAGGCGAAAAAGTCCTCGTTCGCGCCGTGCCAACCGGAAACGTCTATCGTGTCGATGCCATCTTCTTTCAAAGCAAGCGTTCCTATCGATTCCGAGGCGGGAGGACATCCCCTGTCCATCGGCTTCGTGCTGCTGCCGCGCTTCACGCTGTTGCCCTTCGCGGCCTTCGTCGATTGCCTGCGACTGGCGGGAGACGAAGGCGACATGAGCCGCCAGCTGCGGTGTCGCTGGACCTTCATGACCGTGGACGGAGAAAGCGCGCTATCGAGCAGCGGCGCCGCCATCGCCCCTTGCGAGCCCTATCGCGATCCGTCGGCGTTCGACTACCTGGTGGTAATCGCCGGCGTGCTCAAGGATAGAGAAATGGTGGATAGCCGCACCATCGACTATCTCAAGCAAGCAGAACGCCTCGGGGTGCCGCTGGTGGGAATATGTACCGGCGTGTTCGCGCTGATTCAGGCAGGGCTCATGCAGGGCAAGCGCTGCTGTATCAGCTGGTATCACCACGCGGATCTGATACGACGCTTCCCGGCGAGCATTCCGGTGCCCGATCAGCTCTTCATCGATGACGGTGATCGGCTGACCTGCGCCGGCGGCATCGCTTCCGCGGATCTCGCCGCCTATCTGATCGAGCGTCATCTGGGCCGCGCCTGGGCCAAGAAAAGCCTGCACATCATGCTGATCGACGAAGCGCGCCAGGGCAATCACCCGCAGCCGCATCCGGTGGTGCTGGGGAAGGTCGACAACCGACAGGTACGCAAGGCGATTTCTCTTATCGAACAGCATCTGGGAGACACGATTCACGTTGACGAACTCGCCGAGCGGGTCGGCTGCTCCCGCCGCGCCCTGGAGCGCCATTTTCGCGACAGCCTCGGCGTCAGCCCGCAGAAGTTCGCCCGGGATCTGCGCCTGCGCTACGGCCTGTGGCTCCTCAACTTCACCAAGAAGAGCATCACCGAGGTGGGTGAACGCTGTGGCTTCGCCGACACTGCCCATTTTTCCCGCAACTTCAAGGACACCTTTGGCTATACGCCCTCGGAAATTCGCAAGGGCGAGGCGAACCTGCGTCAGGATCTGGTCGATCCGTTCTTCCTGCATATCGGCAAGCTTGGCGGGCAATAAGACTCGATCGCGGTTCGTTTCGGTTGGCCGCTACCGGCATGATTGACTAGAAAGAAAGAAGGCAAGTCTCATAAAGAGATAAGCGAGCATCCGTAAGGTACGCCGGGCTCATCGTTTTCATCTTGCAAGGAGGCAAGCGTTTCATGTCCCGATCCCTATCGTCCAGAACCGGCGCCATGATGATATTGCTGGCTGCCCTCGTCGGATTCGCCGTTGCCCTTTATGCCTATTTTGTCCCGCTCACTGGCGTGACCGGCTCACTCGGCGCGCTGATCGTCATTTTCGCCTGCGTCGCCCTGGCGATCCTGGCGCTCATGCTGATGGCGGTGAAAGGCCGCGGCGCTCGCAATGCCCTGCGCGTGCTTATCTTCATAGGACTCGTCGGCACCGGCGTCGCCGGGCTGCTGCTGCATCAGTGGTGGCTTGGTGTCGCCATGGCGGTCGGTCTCATCGGGCTGATCCTCGATATGATCCGCTCCACCCACGCCAGTCGCCCCGCCCATTCCTGAGGAGCCGCCCCATGCGAACATCCAAAGCCGCCGCGCTTTTGCTCTTTCTCCTGCCGGCTCCGTTGCTGGCGCAGGATAAGTCGCTTCCGCTGGTCCCCGAGAAGCCGACCTGGGACAGCTTCCACGGCCAGTTGAACGCCCAGAAATACAGCCCTCTCGATCAGATCACCGCGGAGAACGTCGGCGATCTGGAAAAGGTCTGGGAGGTGCATACCGGGGATGTGTCCGACGGTTCCGGCGATCTGCCGCCTACCGTCTGGTCCGCGACGCCGGTCTTCGCCAACGACACGCTCTATATCGGCACGCCGTTCTATCGCATTCTGGCGCTGGACCCGGCCACCGGCGAAGAGAAGTGGAGCTTCGATACCCAGTCCGCATTGGAGGCACTGACCCAGCCCGCCTTGAAGAATCGCGGTGTGGCCTACTGGGAAACGGATGATCCGAAAGAAGATGAGGCCTGTCAGAAGATCATCTACATGGGCACCATGGATGCGCGGCTCTTTGCCGTGGATGCGGATACCGGCGAGCCTTGCGCGGATTTCGCCGACAGCGGCGTGCTCGATGTCAATCAGTGGAACACTACCAACGACAAATGGCCCTTGTCGCTTCTGCAGCCCCCCGCTGTTGTCGGTGATCGGCTGATTCTGGGCTGGGCGGGCAAGGACTGGGCCTATGAGCAAGCGCCGCCGGGGACGGTTTTCGCTCTGAATGCCCGCACCGGTGAGCGTGAATGGTCCTTTGAGGCTCTGCCGGAGGAGCTGCGCGAGAAAAGCGGCACCGCCAACGTCTGGACCCACATGTCCGCGGACGAAGCGCTGAGGCTCGTCTACCTGCCGGTCTCGTCTCCCTCGCCGAACTTCTGGGGTGGCAACCGCACCGAAGAGGCGCCTCTGGCGACGTCGACCACCGCGCTTGATATTGAGACCGGTGAGGTGGTCTGGGCCCGTCAGTGGGTGCACCACGACCTCTGGGACTACGACACTCCTGCTGCCCCGACGCTGATGGATATCACCGTTGACGGCAAGGAAATACCCGCGCTGATCCAGGCGATGAAGCAGGGCTTCCTGTTCGTCGTCAATCGCGAGACCGGCGAGGATGTCTGGCCCATCGAGGAGCGACTGGTTCCCGGCGGCGACGGCTCCGTGGAGGGTGAGGTCTATGCCGAGACACAACCTTTCCCCACCAGGCCGGCGCCGCTGCTGGATCAGGCGGAGAAGCCGGAAGTCTGGTGGCTGGCGGACGCGGTGAGCTTCGGTGAGTGTTCGAAACTCTGGGATCAACTCTGGTACGAGGGCATGTATACCCCGCCTACCACCAAGGGCGAAGGGGTTCTGGCCTATCCGGACAGCGCCGGCGGCGTGCAGTGGGGTGGAGTGGCCTTCGACCCTGAAAGCCAGACGGCCATCGTGAATACCTCGCATATCGTGCAGTACGTGAAGCTCTATGACCGTGAAGCCTATGAGAAAGCGGATAGCGGATCAGGCAACAAGACCGGATTCTCGCCGCAGGAGGGCGCGCCCTACGGCATACGACTCAAGACGGCGCTGAACTGGCTGGGCATGCCCTGCTGGAAGCCGCCCTACGGCGAACTCGTCGCCTTGGATATGCAGACCGGCGAGGTGAAATGGCGTCGTCCGGTGGGGGCTTCACAGAAATATGGCTTCTTCATGCCGGAAAGCTGGGGCTCGCCCACCATCGGCGGCCCGGCGGTCACCGCTGGTGGCGTCATCTTCATTGGTTCAACCATGGATGCCAAGCTGCGCGCCTACTCCCTCGAAACCGGTGAGGAGCTTTGGGAAGATCAAGCCGAAGCGCCGGCGGTGGCGAACCCGGCGGTCTACGAATACGAAGGGCGGCAGTACGTGGCTTTCGTCGCCGGCGGCAATACGATCATGAAGGATCAGGTCGGCGATCAGGTCGCGGTGTACGCGCTGCCGGAATAACGGCGGAAGGGCAAAGTGTGAAACGGGGCGGGTCCGACATGGTCCGCCCCGTTTCATCGCGAGAGGCAAGGTTTTCCCGGCAATAAAGTTGGCGCAATTATTCAATTCTTGACGGTCGTCCTCGGCTATAACTGAGGGCAATTCTTGCTTCACCTCATGCGACAATTACAATCGAGGGAAACATCATGATTTCGACCTGCCGCAAGCCCAGCTTGCTTCTGGCGCTGTTACCCATTGTGCTGACGTTCCTGATATTGGGAACACAGCTATTTATCTTCGATACCTTCACCCCCCATGTGCCTCTGGTGATCGGCATCGCCATCACTGCGATACTGGGCCGCTATCTGAACTGTAGCTGGGAAGACATGCAGGAGGGCATGCTTCACGTGGTCAGCGTGGGCCTGCCGGCGGTGGGCATCCTGATCCTGGTGGGCATGATCACCGGGGTATGGATCGCCAGCGGTACCGTACCGACGCTGATCTATTACGGTTTGGACGTGCTGAGCCCGGAAGTATTCCTGGCGGCGGCGGCAATTCTGTGTTCCGTGGTTTCGGTATCCTTGGGCACCTCCTGGGGCACCTTGGGTACCGTGGGCCTGGCACTGATGGGGATCGGCGCCGGTTTCGGTATTCCCGTCTACTGGACCGCCGGTGCGGTGGTGTCCGGTGCGTTCTTCGGCGACAAGGTCTCGCCGCTTTCCGATACCACCAACCTGGCGCCGGCGGTGACCGGGGTGAACCTGTTCGATCATATCCGCAACCTGATGCCGACCACGCTTCCGGCCATGCTGATCGCCCTGGCGATCTATACCGTGGTGGGCTTTGGTCTGGTGGGAGACGAGGCGGCATCGTTTGCACGTATTACCGCCATCAATACCGGGCTGTCGGATAACTTCATGCTTTCCCTGTGGACGATACTGCCGGTGGTACTGGTCATCGGACTCGCGGTGATGCGCATGCCCGCCATACCGGTGCTCTTCACCGGCGTGGTGCTCGGCGGCCTGACGGCACTGCTGTTTCAGGACGCGCCGGTCAAGGATATCTTCACCTATGCCTTCTCCGGCTATGAGATCACTACCGGGGTCGATGAGATCGACGGTCTGTTGAATCGCGGCGGCATCCAGTCGATGACCTGGGTCATCACCCTGCTGCTGATCGCGCTTTCCTTCGGCGGTATCCTGGAGAGCACCGGCTGCATGCGGGCGATCATCGAGGCGGTGGTCAAGCGTGCGCGCAGCTTTGGCGCACTGCAAACCTCCGCCATCGGCAGCTCCATCGCCACCAACCTGGTCGCCGGCGACCCCTATCTGTCCATCGCTCTGACCGGACGCATGTTCGGGCCGGTCTATCGCGGCATGAAGTATTCCATGCTCAACCTATCCCGGGCCACGGAAGAGGGCGGCACCTTGGTCTCGCCGTTGATTCCCTGGAACGCCGGTGGCGCCGTGGTCGTCGCCTCTCTCGGGCTCGGCATCTATGATGGCAATCTTGAAAATCTCTTGTATATCCCGTTGGCCTTCGCCTGCTGGACGTCGCCCTTGATCGGTATCCTCTATGCCTGGACCGGCTGGTTCTCGCCAAAAGCCAGTGAGGCGGAACAGCAGCGCTGGAAGGAGCAGGGCGAGGAAATCATGGACGTGGCGCAGGTCCAGAACGAGATGCGCTCGAGAGTCTACCGCGTCAATTAGCGTCAAATAACCGCATTTGGATTACTGATTGGTACTAAACCCGCACTCTTACTAGCTTGTAGAGATGCCTCGCTGAATCAGTGCACGGCGATCATGAGAGTGCCATCGACCTCGAGTCGATCGACAACAAGGAGCAACCCATGAACAACACGCAATTTTCCATGAACACTTCGACACTTCGCGATTTCGATCCCCAGCTTGCCGATGCCATCAAGGATGAAGTGGCGCGCCAGGAAGCGCATATCGAGCTGATCGCTTCCGAGAACTATGCCAGTAAAGCGGTCATGGAAGCCCAGGGCACTCAGTTGACCAACAAGTACGCGGAAGGCTACCCGGGCAAGCGCTACTACGGCGGCTGCGAGTTTGTCGACGTCGCCGAGCAGTTGGCCATCGATCGTGCCTGCGATCTGTTCGGCGCGGACTACGCCAACGTGCAGCCGCACTCCGGCGCCCAGGCCAATGCCGCCGCCTTCATGGCGCTGGTCAAGCCCGGCGATACGATACTGGGCATGAGCCTGGCCCACGGCGGCCACCTGACTCACGGCGCGGCGCCGAACTTCTCCGGCAAGCACTACAACGCCGTGCAGTACGGCCTGAACCCGGACACCGGCGAGATCGACTACGAGGAAGTCGAGCGTCTGGCTCGTGAGCATCAGCCGAAGATGATCATCGCCGGCTTCTCCGCTTACGCTCGCGTGGTGGACTGGCGTCGTTTCCGCACCATCGCCGACGAAATTGGCGCCTGGCTGCTGGTGGACATGGCACACGTCGCCGGTCTGGTGGCCGCCGGTCTCTATCCGAGCCCGCTGCCCCATGCCCACGTGGTCACCACCACCACCCACAAGACCCTGCGCGGCCCTCGCGGCGGCCTGATCCTTTCCGCTCATGGCGACGAGGCGCTGTACAAGAAGCTCAACGGCGCGGTATTCCCGGGCCAGCAGGGCGGCCCCCTGATGCATGTGATCGCCGCCAAGGCGGTAGCCTTCAAGGAAGCCATGAGCCAGGACTTCGTGCGCTATCAGGAGCAGGTCATCACCAACGCCCGGGCCATGGCCAAGGTGTTCCTGGAACGCGGTTACGACGTGGTCTCGAAAGGCACCGATAACCACCTCTTCCTGGTATCGCTGATTCAGCAGGGCGTGACCGGCAAGGACGCGGACGCCGCCTTGGGACGCGCCCATATCACCGTGAACAAGAACACCGTGCCCAACGACCCGCAGAGCCCCTTTGTCACCTCCGGGCTACGCATCGGCACGCCGGCAGCCACCAGCCGCGGTTTCGACGAGAATGACTGCGAGCAGCTGGCCGGCTGGATCTGCGACATCCTCGATGTGCTGGCCAAGGGCGAGGATACTGGATCCGCGGAAGCGGAAGTGCGCGAGAAGGTCGCCGAGCTGTGCGGTCGTCATCCCGTCTATGCCGAGTCGGCTGGCGTTCGCCAGACCGCCAATGCCTAAGGCGAAACGCCAGGAGAGTTCCATGCAACGCTATTCAGGTTTCGGGTTGGTCAAGCACGCGCTCAGTCATCATGAGAACTGGCAGCGTCAGTGGCGCAACCCCACCCCCAAGAAACAGTACGACGTAGTCATCGTCGGCGGTGGCGGCCATGGCCTGGCCACCGCCTACTACCTGGCCAAGAACCACGGCATCACGAATGTCGCGGTGATCGAAAAGGGCTGGCTGGGCGGCGGCAACACTGCCCGTAACACGACGATCGTGCGCTCCAACTACCTGTGGGACGAAGCCGCACGGCTCTACAACCATTCCCTGGACCTATGGAAAGGGCTTTCCCAGGACATCAACTACAACGTGATGTTCTCCCAGCGTGGCGTCATGAACCTGGGCCACACCCTGCAGGACATGCGCGACATTCAGCGCCGTGTGCATGCCAACCGGCTGAACGGCATCGACAGCGAGGTGATCAACGCCGAGCAGATCAAGGAGATCGTGCCGATCATCGATACCTCCAAGCGCGCCCGCTATCCGATTCTGGGCGCCTCCTGGCAGAAGAGCGCCGGGGTTGCCCGCCACGATGCGGTGGCCTGGGGCTATGCCCGGGCGGCGGATTCCCTGGGCGTTGACCTCTTGCAGAACACCGAGGTCACCGGCTTCAAGATCCGCGACGGCCAGGTATATGGCGTTCACACCAATCGTGGCGATATCGAATCCAAGACGATTGGCTGCGTGGTGGCAGGCAACTCCGGGGTCGTGGCGAAGATGGCGGGCATCAAGCTGCCGCTGGAATCCCACCCGCTGCAGGCGCTGGTATCCGAGCCGCTCAAGCCGATTCTCGATACCGTGGTGATGTCCAACCACGTTCACGGTTACGTCAGTCAGTCGGACAAGGGCGATCTGGTGATCGGTGCCGGCATCGACGGCTATCTCGGCTACGGCCAGCGCGGCAGCTACTCCACCGTGGAGCACACCCTGCAGGCCATCGTCGAGATGTTCCCGATCTTCTCGCGGGTACGCATGAACCGCCAGTGGGGCGGCATCGTCGATACCTGCGCGGACGCCTGCCCGATTCTGTCCAAGACCAAGGTCAAGGGCCTGTTCTTCAACTGCGGTTGGGGCACCGGCGGTTTCAAGGCCACCCCAGGCTCCGGCCACGTGTTCGCCGCAAGCCTTGCCAAGGGCGAGATGCATCCTATCGCCGAACCGTTCTCTATCGATCGCTTCAATACGGGCGCATTGATCGACGAGCATGGCGCCGCCGGCGTGGCGCACTAAGGAGAAAACAACATGTTCTATATACATTGCCCTTACTGCGACGAGCATCGCGAAGAAGAAGAATTCCATCCCAAGGGTCAGGCACATATTGCCCGTCCGAAGGATCCGGAGAACTGCAGCGACGAAGAGTGGGGGGATTACCTGTTCTTCCGCGACAACCCGCGGGGCATCCACCACGAACTGTGGGTCCACTCGGTTGGCTGTCGCAAGTTCTTCAATATCACTCGCAACACCGCGTCCTACGAGATTCTCGAGACCTATCGCATCGGCGAGCAGCCCCGGGTGACCGCGCAAAGCCTGGCGGACAAGGAGAAGGAGTCCGGCGTTCAGGCCGCGGACGGCGGCTGGCAGACCGTGGGTGCGCGACCGGAAACCGAGGCGCTGAACAAGAACCAAGAGACCTCGAAGACAACCGACAAGAAGGAGGCATCGGTATGACTCAGTCCAATCGTCTGAACCAGGGCGGTCGTATCGATCGTTCCCGCTCTTTGAGCTTCACCTTCAACGGTCAGCGCTATCGCGGCTATGCCGGCGATACCCTGGCGGCAGCGCTGCTGGCCAACGGTGTCGACGTGGTCAACCGCAGCTTCAAGTACTCCCGGCCCCGGGGCATCGTCGCCGCCGGCGCGGAAGAGCCCAACGCGGTGGTTCAGCTGGGCAAGACGGAAGCCGCTCAGGTGCCCAACGTGCGCGCCACCCAGCAGGCGCTCTACGATGGCCTGACCGCCCGTTCCACCAACGGCTGGCCCAACGTCCAGCGGGACATGATGAGCCTGGTCGGCAAGCTCGGCGGTGGCTTCATGCCACCGGGCTTCTACTACAAGACCTTCATGGCCCCGGCTTCCATGTGGATGACCTACGAGAAGGTCATCCGCAAGGGCGCCGGCCTGGGTCGCGTGCCCAGCGAAAACGATCCGGATATCTACGATCACCTCAATCAGCACTGCGACGTGCTGGTGATCGGCGCCGGCCCGGCGGGGCTGGCGGCGGCGCTCTCCGCAGCGACAAGCGGCGCTCGGGTGATTCTGTGCGACGAGCAGGAAGAGATGGGCGGCTCGCTGCTGGATAGCCGCGAGACTCTGGACGGCGCCCCGGCGGATCAGTGGGTGAAGACTACCCTCGAGACCCTGGCGGGCATGGATAACGTGACGCTTCTGCCGCGCACCACCGCCAATGGCTATCACGATCACAACTTCGTGACCCTGCACGAGCGGCGTACCGAGCATCTGGCGGATACGGCGCCCAAGGTCAAGAGCGTGCGTCAGGTGCGCTCGCGGCTGCATCGGGTGCGGGCGGATCAGGTGGTGCTGGCCACCGGCGCCCACGAGCGACCGCTGGTTTACGCCAACAACGACGTTCCCGGCAATCTGCTGGCCGGCGCGGTGTCCAACTACATTCACCGTTACGCGGTGGTGCCGGGCAACAAGCTGGTGCTTTCCACCAATAACGACCACGCCTACCGCGCGGCGCTGGACTGGGCGGAAGCCGGTCGTGAAGTGGTGGCCATCGTCGACGCCCGGACCAATCCGGAAGGCGATCTGGTCAAGGAAGCCAAGTCCAAGAACATTCGCGTGATCACCGGTTCCGCGGTAATCGAGGCCAAGGGAGCCAACCGTGTTTCCGGCGCCCGAGTGGCGAAGATCGATCTCGAGCGTTTCGCGGTCAGCGGACAGGTGGAAGAGCTCGCTTGCGATACCATCGCCAGCTCCGGCGGTTACAGCCCGGTGGTGCACCTGGCGTCCCACACCGGTTCCCGCCCTACCTGGAGTGACGACCTGCTGGGCTTCGTGCCCGGTGAGGTGAAGGAAATGCATCCGGTGGGCGGTGCTCACGGTGTCTACGCGCTTGGGGACGTGCTCGCCGATGGCGCCCGGTTCGGCCTGGAAGCGGCCAAGGCCAGCGGTATCGAGACGACCAAGAGCGCGGAACTGCCCAGGACGGAAGCGCGGCAGGACGCACCGACTCGCGCGCTCTATCAGGTACCTCATGAGAAGCCGACGCTGCGCGCACCCAAGCAGTTCGTGGATCTGCAGAACGATGTCACCGCCTCGGGTATCGAGGTGGCGACTCGCGAGGGCTTCGAGTCCATCGAACATGTCAAGCGCTATACCGCGCTGGGCTTTGGTACCGACCAGGGCAAGCTCGGCAATATCAACGGCATGGCCATCGCCGCGCGGATGCTGAAACGCTCGATTCCGGAAGTGGGCACCACGGTGTTTCGTCCCAACTATACGCCGGTGACCTTCGGCGTTATCGCCGGTCGTCACGCCAGGGAGCTGTTCGATCCGGAGCGCTATACCGCGATGCATCAGTGGCACGTGGAAAACGGCGCCGAGTTCGAGGATGTCGGCCAGTGGAAGCGTCCCTGGTATTTTCCGCGCAAGGTCAACGGCAAGCTGGAAACCATGGATGAGGCGGTAGCCCGGGAGAGCCTGGCGGTGCGCACCACGGTGGGCATTCTCGATGCCACGACCCTGGGCAAGATCGACATCCAAGGGCCGGACGCCCGGGAATTCCTGGGCCGCGTCTACACCAACAAGTGGGCCAAGCTGGCGCCGGGACGAGTGCGCTACGGCCTGATGTGCAAGGACGACGGCATGCTGATGGACGACGGTACCACCAGCTGCCTGGGCGAGAATCACTTCCTGATGACCACTACCACCGGCGGCGCCGCCGGGGTCATGGAATGGCTCGAGCTGTGGCATCAGACCGAGTGGCCGGAGCTGCAGGTGTACTTCACCTCCGTCACCGATCACTGGGCGACCATGACCGTGACCGGTCCGGATGCGCGGAAGCTGTTGTCGGAAGTCACCGATATCGATCTCGACAAGGAACAGTTCAAGTTCATGGACTGGCGAAACGGCAAGGTCGCCGACGTGCCGGCTCGGGTATTCCGCATCTCCTTCACCGGGGAACTGGCCTACGAGATCAACGTTCAGGCCAACTACGCCCTGCACGTCTGGAAGACCCTGTTCGAGCACGGTCAGAAGTATGATCTGACGCCTTACGGCACCGAGACCATGCACGTGCTGCGGGCTGAGAAAGGGCTGATCATCGCCGGTCAGGATACGGATGGCTCCGTGACTCCGGAGGATCTGGGCATGTTCTGGGCCATCGGCTACGACAAGCCGTACTCCTGGATCGGCAAGCGCGCCCTGACTCGACCGGATACCGCCCGCAAGGACCGCAAGCAACTGGTGGGCTTGAAGCCCACGGATCCCAAGGTGGTGCTGGAAGAGGGCGCTCAGATCGTCTTCGACAAGGATCAGGCCATTCCCATGGACATGCAGGGCCATGTGACCTCGAGCTACTACAGCCCGAACCTGAAACACGGCTTCGCCCTGGCGGTAGTCAAGGGCGGGCAGGAACGCATGGGCCAGAAAGTCTATCTGCCGATGTCCGGTGGCGTGACCCACGAGGCCGAGATCGTCAGTACCGTATTCATCGATCCCAAGGGAGAGCGTCAGAATGTCTGATATCACTTACGGCAATGTCGCGACCTTCGACACCCGCCCGGACAAGTCGATTCCCATGGAGTCGCCCCTGTCCGTGGCCTATCACAAGGGTAGCGTCCCCAAGCCGAGCCAGAATAGCCGGGTCCAGCTCGAGGAAAAGCCTTTCCTGGGCCAGCTGATTCTGCGCGGCGGCGCCATCGTGCTCGACGAGGCGGTGCGCGAGGTGCTTGGCATCAATCTACCCGGTCGGCCCCTGGGGCTGGTGCACGATGAAAGCGGCGAGCGTTCCGTGCAATGGATGTCGCCGGATGAATGGCTGGTCGTGGTGCCTGGCGGCGAAGAGTTTGATTTGGAAAATCGCCTGAGAGAAAGGCTGGGGGACGCCCACTTCGCCATCGTCAACGTCAGCGGCGCCCAGACCCTCATCGAGCTGACCGGCGACAAGGCCCGGGAAGTGCTGATGAAGTCCGTGCCTTACGATGTCCATCCAAGCAACTTCCCGGTGGGCAAGGCGGTCAGCGTGGTGTTTGCCAAGTCCAGCGCCATTCTGCGTCGTCCCAGCGAGGAGCGCTACGAGCTGGTGCTGCGTAGAAGCTTCGCCGACTACTGCTACCGCTGGCTGCTGGATGCCGGCGAAGAGTATGGGATCGGTGTCAAGCGCTGAGGCCTGAAGCGCCGAATTTAAAAAATGAACCAAGACCGGGGTGAAATGCCCCGGTCTTTGTGAAGAGTTCTGCTGAAATCAGTTTCAAGTACCACCTTGGGCTGTGCTATAGCCCAACGTATTCCAGCAGGGAAGTGGCGGTACGGTGAAGTAATTCCCTGCTATCACTCTCGAAAGGAAAAGCAATGTCTATCAAGGTCAAGGCCCTGCGTGATGCACAGCCGGAAGTGTTACTGGATGCTACGCCGTGGGAAAAGCTTTCTGGCGACCCCCATACCGTTAATCTCAACGCTTACACTTCAGAAGATGGCAGTAAGATCATGGGTACCTGGATCTGTACTCCGGGCAAGTGGGCGGTGGATTACAATAAGTGGGAATATTGTGACTTCCGTGAAGGCTACTGCATCCTTACTCCGGATGGGGGCGAGCCGATTCATCTCAAGGCTGGAGATATCTTCGTGGTCGAGCCCGGCTTCAAAGGCACTTGGGAAGTCGTGGAAACGGTACGCAAATACTTTGTTTTTGCCTGAATAACCGTTTCGCTTGAATGATACCTATAGGTTGGCGCGCACTGCACAAGCTAGCGTTGGCCTGCTGGATTGGATGCTGACAACGGGTATAAAATCGGCATAACCTATTGATATTAAAAGGGAAAAAGCAGCCTAAGGATAACTAGGCTGCTTTTTTATTAAAAGAATTAACAAAAGGATGGTATCCGGCCGGTGAACCTTTCAATTACCCACAAGCCACCGAGCATATGAGTTTTCGCTTGATAAAGTGGGGCCCGGTGTGCTTGGTTGTCCAGCACCTTCAGTGATATGGGAGGACGGGTATGGGACAGCGTTGGGTGGATGAAGAAACCACTGGCTGTGATTTAGGTGACGCACGATTGAACCGAAGGTTAGGAACGATCCTGGAAGCTATCGGGGAGCGACCGGGCAAATCCCTACCTACAGCATTTCAGGATTGGACGAATACAAAGGCCGCCTACCGCTTCTTCGCCAATGAAAATGTCAGCGAGGACAAGATTCTGGAGGGGCATTTCGCCGCCTCGGCTTTGCGAATTCAGGCTACCGATGGCCCCATCTTGATCTTGCACGATACAACGGAGTTTTCCTTCAAGCGCTCGTCACCTGAGAAAATCGGCTTCACCAAGATATCAACCGGCCGCAAGATGAAGGAAGGGCGGCACCGACAACATACTGTCTGTGGACTTTTGATGCATGCCAGCCTGGCGATCACACCGGAAGGGCTGCCATTGGGCCTGACGGCCGCTAAATTCTGGTCGCGGAACAAATTCAAGGGAACCACTGCCCTCAAGCGTAAGGTCAACCCTACTCGGGTGCCGATCGATCAGAAGGAAAGTATGCGCTGGCTCGACAATTTACGTTGTTCTACTGAGCTGGCAGGGTCACCTGAACGTTGCGTGCATATCGGTGACCGGGAGAGCGACATCTTCGAACTCTTTTGCCTGGCACAGGATCTTGGCACTTACTTTCTGGTTCGAAGCTGCGTCGACCGCCTTGCTGAGGATGGCGGAACGACCCTTTCCCAAGTAATGGCGGAGACTCATGCCAGCGGAAGGCACAATATTCGGTTTCGCGACGATCGCGGCCAAGACCAACAGGCTGTATTGTCAGTCAAGCATGCAACGATGACCGTCTGCCCACCCATTGGAAAGCAGAAAAATCATAAAAGTCAAAATCTTAATGTCATTTTTGCAGAAGAGGTCAATCATCCCGAAGACCGGCCCCCCATCTTTTGGAAACTGATCACAAACCTCCCCGTCACCACTCACGCCGAGGCGGTGCAAAAGCTTGACTGGTATTCACGGCGCTGGAACATCGAGACATTCTTCAAGACCTTGAAAACTGGCTGCCGGATTGAGGATATACACCTCACCACAGCTGATCGACTCGCCAACTGCATTGCGCTCTGCTGCATCGTGTCCTGGAGAATATCCTGGCTGACCATTCTCCGACGCCAGTTCCCGACAGCCTCACCGGCAGCGGTTTTGACTAATACTGAAAGAACTCTTCTCGACCAATCAATGCCGTCAAACAGACAGAGCGCGCCACACGATATGGCCTTCTACATGACTGCCGTCGCTCGTCTCGGTGGCTACTTGGACCGCTCAAGCGATCCCCCGCCAGGAACCACCGTCCTCTGGCGGGGCTTCACACGGTTAGCTGACCTCGTCGAAGGATTCCACGCTGCGGATCCAAGCACATCAGCAACTTGTGGGTAATTGAAGGATGCCCGAACGCTTACAAAGGATGAGCCAAATCACAGGGATCACAAACTAAGCGTTAAATAATGCTTCTTATTGTTTTCTTATTAAGGCTTGCAGAAACATTGTTTTTAATAAAAAATACACAAAGTAACAATACTTGCTGCAGGCCGACTCATGAAATCCCTTATCCATCTCTCGATAGCCCTCACGCTGGCGGTACTTATTGGCGGCTGCGCTTCCTCCGGCGGCGATCCCGTTCCGTCTGCTTACAATCCCCACCACAGTTACGATCTGCCGCAGACCGAGGGGTTTTATCTCGACAAGCAGCCGGAGGAGGAAAGATTTGCCTATCAGGGATTGATGACCAACATGCTTGCCACCGCCAGTACCGCGCTGCTGCTGAGCAGTAATGCCGGGCTTGGCTATTCCTTGGGCAAGTCTTTTGGTATAGGTCTGGCCGCCACCATGCTGGAGCCGCTTCAGAACGATGAGCCAAAAGGCGCTTCCGAGGTTGCCCCTGCGTTGCAGCCGATGACCATGACTCCGCAACAAATGCAGGCTTATCTGCAGGCCTCCTTGCAGCAAGCGAGCCTTCAGGCGCTAGCGAGCATGGGTGTGCCTCAGGCGACCATCAAGCAAGGAATGCAGTACAAGGCATTCTACGATCAGGCAAGCCAGAGCAAGCTGGTGGCGAGTCAGCAGGACGGCTGCATCAAGATGATCAACGACAAGGGGGAGGGCGCCTGTGTGCTATCGCTTCAATTCCAGCCGCCGGTGCAGCCTTTGAATCCGCAAAATCCGATGTTCGCGAATACTCGCCTGCCGCCAGGGTATTTCGGGCTTTGATCGAATCGGATACCGGTGATCGTGCAATCCACAGCGCCGATGGTCGGGGCTAGAGCCTGGAAAATTAAGCCGACAGCGTGCTTGAGTTGCCCGCCGCCATTATGAACTGGTTTAATCGGTTCGAATATTCCGATGACGCTCATGCTCAAGGCGGTTCATGAAAATGTGGTCGAGCGGGACATGCGACTGGGTGCTATGCGATGCCTGAAGGCCCCGAGATTCGACGCGAGGCGGATCGGCTGGCTAAGGTACTCGTTGATGAGCGATTGGAGGATGTTTCCTTCGGCCTGCCACGGCTCGTGCAATACGAGTCGCGGCTTGCAGGCTGTACCGTCAGCGCCATCGACACCCGCGGCAAGGCGCTGCTCACCCGTTTCGACAACGGGCTCACCCTGTATTCCCACAATCAACTCTATGGCCGCTGGTACGTCTGCCAGCGTGATGGGTATCCGGATACCGGACGCAGCCTGCGGGTGGCGCTGCATACCGCCACCCACAGCGCGCTCTTATACAGCGCCTCGGATATCGAAGTGCTCGATGAGGATGAATTGGCTCAGCAACCATTTCTCAGACGAGCCGGCCCCGACCTGCTTTCCGAAGATCTTTCCGCCAAGGCTGTCGCCGAGCGGCTGCGCGGCTCGCGGTTTCGGCGTCGCGCGCTGCAGGCGTTGTATCTCGATCAGAGTTTTATTGCCGGGGTGGGGAACTACCTGCGCTCCGAGATCCTGTTTCATGCCCGGGTCGCGCCCGGCGCGAGCCCCCAGAAACTCGATGATACCGCTATTGCCCGCTTAGGTCGCAGCACAATGATCATCGGTCGGCGTGCCTATCGGACCGCGGGCATCACCAACCCGCCGAGCCGGGTTCGGGCCTTGAAAGCTCAAGGCTATAAGCGCGCGGATTATCGCTTCGCGGTTTTCGCTCGGGAAGACCGGCCCTGCTACCGCTGCGGCAGCCTTATCCGCCGTACCACCGCCTCATCGCGCCGGCTTTATTGGTGTCCCGTTTGCCAGGCGCCGTAAGGGAATGGATTCATTGAGTCGGACCACCTAGCTTGGCGTGCTTTATCTCTTTTACATGGCATGGAGCATTCTGCGGGAGAATGGCGCGCTCGACGTATCCGATAATACGGCCAAGGCGGGCATGTGGCGGGTCGCTGTCAGAGGAACGCTTCTTAACGTGCTGAACCCGAAGCTGTCTCTTTTCTTTCTTGCCTTCCTGCCCCAGTTCATTACACCGGGCTCCGGGAATGCCACCTTGGCTCTTGTTGGCCTTGCCGCGGCTTTCATGCTGATGACCTTCGTGGTTTTTGTGGGCTATGGGGCCTGCGCTTCTCTCGCTCGCGACTATGTGATTCGTCGACCGTCGGTATTGAGATGGTTCAGGCATGCCTTCGCCCGAGCCTTCGGTTTCCTGGGAATTAAGCTGGCGAGTTCAGAGTGATGACAAGCAGGCTATCCTGCACTGGTAGTAGGCAAACCAAGCGCTCGACGGTCAAAGGTATAGGTTGCCGAGTAGGGTTCACCTTTCAATAGGGCGATGAAGGCCGCCTTTCTGGCGATTAGAGCGTCCGGAAAATCCGCGTTCGTTTGCCGATAATCCTGCAGGGCATGCCATACCGTTGCATCGTCTTCGAAGATCAGCGTCGGCTCTTTCAACAGGCTATCGATGACATGCATAAGCGCTGGCTTGTCGGCGCGGTACTTCTTGCCTTTCAGTGTCCAGAGCGTTTCGACAAGGACGACATCCGTGATCAACACCAGGCTATCGCCTTGGATCAGCGTCTTGGCTTGACTGGCCTGAACCTCGTCATCCTGCAACAGGTAACGCAGGAGCACATTGGTGTCGATGGCAATCACTCCGTCGAATTCCGACTGGTATCGCGCTGCTCCAGCGCATCCAGCAAGGAGGCTTCATCACTCAAGGAAATGTCGCCCTCAAGTTTGGCGAGTGCGCCTTCAGCCGCTCCGCAGCGTTGTTTCATCAAGGTAATTTGACCGTCATGAATGAACACCTTGACCTTGTCGCCGGGAGTAATGCCTACTTCTCGGCAGAGGTCGATGGGTAGCGTGATCTGCCGCTTCGAACTGACGGTAGCCAACGTCTTGGTCATTAGGGTTGCTCCCTTTCGGACAATAACAATGTAATGCCCATAATCTTTACTTCCCCATAATAGTAAAGTTTGCAAGGAGTCGCCATGAGCACCAAAGATACCTGGATTCTCGCCGCCCAGTGTCCCAGCCGTCTGGGTACCGTGGATGTGGTCACTCGGTTCTTGAAGGAAAGCCGCTGCTATATCACCGAGCTCAATTCCTTCGATGATCGGCTGAACTGTCGCTTCTTCATTCGTGTGGAGTTTCGCCCGGAGGAGGATGGCTTCGACAGCGAGGTTTTCCAGGCGGAATTCGCCGCCCGGGCGATGGAGTTCGACATGAGTTTCGAGCTGACGCCGCCGGGGCGGCGTCTGCCGGTGGTGATCATGGTCTCCAAGGCGGATCACTGTCTGAACGATCTGCTCTATCGCTATCGCACCGGGCAGTTACCCATCGACGTGCGAGCGGTGATTTCCAACCATCCGGATCTCGAGCCGCTGGCGGCCTGGCACGGAATTCCCTACCATCACTGCCCGATCACCGCACAAACCAAGCCGCAGCAGGAAGCCGAGGTGTGGCGGATCATCCAGGAAGCCGGCGCGGAGCTGGTGATCCTGGCCCGTTACATGCAGGTGCTGTCACCGGAGATGAGCGAACGGCTCAGCGGTTGGGCGATCAATATTCATCATTCCCTGCTGCCGGGATTCAAGGGCGCCAAGCCCTATCATCAGGCCTATGAGAAAGGCGTCAAGCTGGTCGGCGCCACGGCGCATTACATCAACGACGACCTGGACGAAGGGCCGATCATCACCCAAAGGGTCGAGCCAGTGGACCACAGTTACTATCCGGAAGACATGGTAGCCAAAGGCCAGGACGTGGAATGTCTGACGTTGGCTCGTGCGATAGGATATCACGTGGAACGCCGGGTCTTTTTGCACGCCCGGCGCACGGTGGTGTTCGCGCGAAGCTGAGGAAAATATCCTAGATCGGATAGCGCAGGATGGCAGCCAGATCCTTGCCTTCTGGAATGTCAGCCCTGCGCACGGCCAGCACTCGAGCCCCCGAACGCAGGGCGCGGCCGGTGATTTCATCGACCACGCCATAATTGAAGGCGTCGCCTTGGGAGCCGAAAGTGACCTCGCCGGTTTCCTCGTCGACAAACCCATCGATCACGCCATCGATATCCACCAGTAGGCTGTCGATGCCACCGAAGGTGGCCAGGCGAGCGGCGTCGGAGATATCCGTGGTCGTTCGATTCTGGCCCCTTCGTCTTTCGAACAAGCGATGAAAGTCCTTGATCTGGCTTGCGTAATGCTCATCGAGTATGGGCCTTGCGGCAGCCGCCAGTTCCGCCGCGCTCAAGCGGTCGGGGCTTCCCTCGATGGCCTGGGGGAGAACGGTAATGGTGCACCGTGCCCGGAACAGCGTCTCCAATGGCTTGGCCGCCGCCAGCACCAGCGGAACGTTCGAGCGCATGAGGATAGGTCGTAGCGCGGCATCGATCTTGCGCACATATCGCGCCAGGTGAAAGTTCTGTCCCTTTGCGCCATGCCTGTGACCGGTGCCGGTATAGTCCTTGGTTGTCGGTTCGCCAATGACGTCGGCGGCATTTTTGGGCAGATCGGGAACCTCGATCTCGGTGGCCGATGCGTCCGAAGACATTTCGATCAATCTGGCGGCGTTTTCCGAAAGCGCCAGGACATAGGCGGCGTGCGAGAAAGTAATGGCGCGTAGCAACGGCTTGAGATGGAAGCGGTCGGACACCTCCACGATAGCGTTCAGCTTGTTCGCCAGGCGGTAGGTGCGCAGCGATTCCGGCGTCGCCAGAATCGCCAGGCTATGTGCCTGATGATTCCAGAAGTCGTCATCTGCCAGCAGTTCCTCGAACTGCTCCTGTAGAGCCCATATACGCCGTTTGTCAAAATCCTCTGCTTCAAGCTGGCCGATGGCCTTCTTGACCAGATTGCCGAGGTTGATCCGGCTCTGCTCGATATCGCGGGTGATGGGAGTGGTGGGTAGATAGACTGAAATGCATGCATCAGACCGAACCAGGTTGAGATCGTCGATTTCCTCGGCGGTTGGCATGTCGAGGTAATACATACAGAAAGCCTCATGCAAGTTATTGATTATTAAATAATAACAGCTGAGCCAAGGAATAGCCAAAGTCTGTCGATCGGGTCAAGTCTCACATCGCTCGGCAAGCGAAAAGAAATGCTGTTTTTCTTATGCAGGGTAGGTTTTAGAGTAGCCCTATTATCGCCGTGACGCTTTTTCAAGGCGTGCGTTTCGTTTTCTGTCAGCCGCCGCTACTTCTGCTTTCTTCTCGCAGTAATGCCATCAAATCCGCGGCAGGCAGCTCGCGGGCCAGGGGCGCCCCTTGTCCCGCCCACTGAGCGGCAAATTCATGATCGCCGAGTTTGGAAGCCGCCGCATTGAGCCGTTTGGCCGCATCGTAGGCCACCGGATAGTCCGCGGGAGGCGGGCTACCTTTCGCTTCGCCGAAGGAAATCAGCCGATTGACCATGCCGCGCGCAGGTCGGCCGGATAGCACTTTCGTCAGTCGTGTCCGTTTTGCTTTCTCGCTTTTCAGGCTCTCGCGATAGGCGTCATTCGCCGATGACTCGGGGCATAGCACGAAGGCGGTGCCAAGCTGAACGGCAGCCGCGCCCAGATCCAGAGCCGCTTTAATGGCATGGCCGTCCATGATGCCACCGGCGGCAACGATCGGAAGGCCTGTCTGGCGTAGCAGCAGGCGGACGAGCACCAGGGTGCTCAAGTGCTCATCGTTTGCCTCGGGCTCGAAGTTGCCTCTGTGTCCGCCGGCTTCCATGCCTTGGGCCACGATGGCATCGATTCCGGCTCGCTCGATCTGTCTTGCTTCGTCCGGGCAGGTTGCCGTGGCCATCGTATAGATGCCTGCCTCGCGCAATGAGGCGATAACGTCCGCTGAAGGTAGGCCGAAATGGAAACTGACCACGGCTGGACGCAGTTCGAGCAGCATTTCAAGCGTCGCGGCGTCGTCGATGAAAGACCGGTAGATTTCCTCGAGGCCGCTGGGAGTTTCCAATCCGGTTTCTTCGAATAGCGGTGAAAGATAGTCAAGCCAGGCGGCTTCGATCTTGGCGTCACGCTGCGCCGGCGCGTGGCAGAACAGATTCACGTTGAATGGTCGAGGCGTCAGACGTTGGGTTTCCTCGATCATTTTCCGCGCCTGGTCAGCCGTGCTGGCACCGATGCCCAGTGAGCCTAGCCCGCCCGCATTAGAAACCGCTGCCGCTAGTCGGGGCGTGGACACACCGGCCATCGGCGCCTGAATAATAGGATGTTCGATACCCAATCGCTCGAGAACGCTGGTAGAAGAAGACATGGCGGTTCCTTTTTCAAAGACAAAGCATTCGATACCGTTCGTTCCCGTATACCGTAACCATGCGGACCTGGTCTTGAGAAGAGAATCAAGTATGCAGGCTCTAAGTTCGCGATAGGGCGGGCCTCAACGGGCAAGGGCAACATCTGATTCGTCCGGTATCATGCTGCTATTCTCGCTAGGATTAACATCGAATTGATCCAAGTCACGGCTATTCGTTGATTTTCGAACTATGGTGATTGTTTAGCTCGCAACCTGTGTTTCCGAGTTATCAACATGAAGGGGCGGTTCAGCCCCGTGGAAGAACAACATGATGGAACCTTCCTTACCCGATGACCCGACATCGAGCACGTTTCAGCCGGCGCAACTTCGTGAACTGGTGTTGGGTGTACCTTGGCTTGCTCAGCTAGAAGCGGAAGAGCTGGAAGCACTCTTGAAGGACGCCAGCATACAGAGCCTGGACGCTCACCATTGGCTTTTTCAGCAGGATGAACGTGCTCAATGGCTGTACGTGGTGATCAACGGCGCGGTACGACTGGTACGCACCACCTCCGATACCCGGATGGCGACGATCCGTTGCGTCGAGCAAGGCGATACCTTGGGGGAACTGAGCATGGTTTCCCAGAAAGGCGAATATCTCTATTCTGCCGAGGCGCTGCGGCATACTCACGTGCTGCAGATCGACGCGGCCCTCTGTCGCGAGATCATGGATCGGCAGCCGAAATGTCGTGCGGAATTCATGAGTCGTCTGGCTCTCGAGCTCACCGAGCGCCTGGAGGATCTGGCTCTGCTGACCCAAGGCGATGCCATGATTCGTCTGGCCACCTACCTACTGCGACGGCTTTCCGACGAGGACGCTCCCGAGCGCGTTGTCAACCTGACCATTCCCAAGTACTGGCTGGCCGCGCAACTGTCCATGGCCCCGGAAACCTTGTCGCGCCTGCTTTCCAAGCTGCGCGAGCTCGAGATCATCGATGTGGATCGCCAGCGTCTGGTGGTGCGCGACGAAGTTCGCCTGCGCAAGCTGACCCAGTCCGTTTCTTGAATGCGTCAAAAGTGAGATAGCAGTCTGCATCAAAGATGCAATTAAAATGCTTGTTAAATTCCTCCTTCTTTCCTAGTGTCAAGGTAATGAAGAATGTTTGATCGGGGGAAATAACGATGTTTACCGTCAAGCTGTTCCGCTATCACCCAGAACTCGACGAGACGCCTCGTATGCAAAGCGTCGAGGTCGAGGATCGTTTTCGCAAGGCCATGGTGCTGGATGTTCTGGAGCATCTGAAGCAGCAGGATGCACAGCTGGCCTATCGACGCTCCTGCCGCGAGGGGGTTTGCGGCTCGGATGGGATGAACATCAACGGCAAGAACGGGCTTGCCTGCATCACGTCGGTGGAGGAGGTGCTGGGGCGCTCCAACACCCTGATCCTGCGTCCTTTGCCCGGCATGCCGGTGATCCGCGATCTGGTGGTGGATCAGACCCAGTTCTTTCGTCAGTTCGAGAAGATTCATCCTTATCTGATCAACGATGAACCCGATCCGGCTATCGAGCGTCTGCAGAGCCCTGCAGATCGCGAGAAGCTCGACGGTCTCTACGAGTGCATCCTGTGCGCCTGCTGTAGCTCCGCCTGCCCCTCCTGGTGGTGGAATCCGGAGAAGTACATCGGTCCGGCGGGCTTGATCCAGGCCTATCGTTTTCTGATCGATAGCCGCGATACCGCGACGGTACAGCGGCTTTCCGAGCTCGAGGATCCCTTCAGCGTGTTTCGCTGCCGTCAGATTGGCAACTGTACCTGGGTGTGTCCCAAGGGGCTCAATCCGTTACGTGCCATTGGGCATATCAAGGCCATGCTGCTTGAACAGAGCACCTGAATTCGAGATGAATTCACCCAAAAATTGATCGGGCGCAATGTTCCCCTGCTAATTATTGGCCATACTGGTCCTCATTCCCCGGGCTCTCTCTTGAGAGCTCGGAATTTGCCGTTTTCTGAGATGTTCTGTCAGCGGCTTCTACAGTTACTTTCCTGTCAATTATTTTCTAAAACAAGGAGGATTCATGGCAGTGTCGTCATCCAGGAAACCTCGCACTCTCGTGTATTCCTGCTCCGGCTGTTCCGATGTGGCCCAGCTCGCCAACGAAACGGCGATTCGTCTTGACCACACCGGCGTGGCGGAAATGTCCTGCATCGCCGGGGTCGGCGGCGGCGTGCCGGGGTTGGTGAAAGTCGCTCGCTCCGGGCGCCCCATTGTTGCCATCGACGGCTGCCAGATGCACTGCGTCACCCATTGCCTGGAAAAGGCCGGGGTCAGTGCCACCGAGCACGTCAAGCTCTACGAGAAAGGCTACAAGAAGCGCCGGGGCCAGCGCTATGGCGATGAAACCATCGCCGAGGTGTGTCGCGACGTCAGTGATATCATTGCGCGATTGCCCATGAACGCGGAAGCGAACTGCGCCTGATCCAAGGCGTATTATCCGAGCGTCACCCAGTCTTTCTCGTTCGCCCTTGCTAGACTCGCCCCATGCGACTCGAATACCTGGGCCCCAGCCCCGAACCCATCGGCTTTCTGCTGCTGCCGCGCTTTTCGATGATGGCGTTCTTCTCCGCGGTGGAGCCGCTGCGGATCGCCAATCGGATCGCCGGGCGGCCACTCTTCGACTGGATTCTGATCAGCGAGGACGGCGCCCCGGTCACTGCCTCCAGCGGCATGACCCTGGTGGTGGATCAGTCCATCGCCGAGGTGCGTCACTTGCCGTCTCTGGCGGTATGCAGCGGTTTTCATCCGGAAGCCGCCATCAGCCGAGAGCTGCTGGCTTGGCTGCATCGGCTTGATCAGTCGGGCTGTGCGCTGGGCGGGATGGATACCGGCTGCTTTCTGCTCGCGGCGGCGGGGCTGCTCGAGGGCGAGCGGGTCACCCTGCACTGGGAAAGCCTGCCGACGTTTCGCGAGCGCTTTCCCGGCATCAGCACTTCGGATGAGCTTTATGAACTCGGACACAGGCGCTTCTCCTGTGCCGGAGGAGCCGCCGCCATGGACATGACCCTGGAGATCATCGCCCGGCGCCACGGCTCGCGTCTGGCGGTGGATGTCTCCGAGCAGTTGGTGCATGAGCGCATTCGCACGAGAAGCGACCAGCAGCGCAGGTCCCTGGCCCAGCGTCTGGGCACCCACAAGCGCCCGCTGGTCGAGGCAGTGGCGCTGATGGAGCGTCATCTGGAGACGCCCTTGAGCCTGACGGAAATCGCTCGGCGCGTTCATGTCTCGCCGCGCCAGCTGCAGCGGCTGTTCGAGCAGGAACTGCAGGACAGGCCTCGGGACTATTACCTGAAACTACGCCTCAAGCGGGCCCGGCAGCTGCTCGAGGAAACCGATCTGGACGTTCTTTCCATCGCCCTGGCTTGTGGCTTCTCCTCAAGCTCGGGTCTTTCCCGGGCCTTTCGTGGCCACTACGCCATGTCGCCGCGCCAGGTTCGCAATACCACTTTTGACAGCACTACGTTCGACGACGCTACCAAGCCTGACGCGGCATCCCGGCAAGGCAGTTAGCTTGCCGTCTGCTTGGCGGCGGCGCGATTGCGCATGACTCGCACCACAAAGGCCGCACCCAGGGCAAATACGCCGATGGCCACCGGTATGGCGGCAACGGAAATCAGCGTCAGGATCACCTTGTAGATATCGCCTCCCAGCAGGTTGATGGAGATCGCCAGTCCCGCCATGGCGATGATCCAGAAGATCCGCGAGCGCTTGACCGTCAGCATCTCGCAGACCAGGCCGGCGGAGTCCGCGCTGGTGACGAAGAACAGCAGGATGTTCAGAGTCAGCACGATGGAAAGAATGCCGGTGGCATCGAGCTGGGCGATCAGCGAGAAGACGTCATCGACGTTCTCGGATATCCCCGCCAGGCCGAAGGTAGTGAACCAGAAGCAGGAAATCAGGCTGGGGGCGATCAGGATGCCGAGCACCATCTGGCGCAGGGTGCGACCCCGGGAAATCCGCGCGATGAATACCCCGGTGAAGATGAACCAGCCGTACCAGGACGCCTCGAAGGCGTACAGCCAATCCGCCAGCCAGGCCTTGCGCTCCGGATCGCCCAGACCGATATCCGTGGCCATGGCCGGGTAGCGCACCAGGTATTCCGGCAGCAACCGCCCCAGAGTCGTAATAATCTCGAAGGGCTGGGTCAACAGAAAGGCGGCGAACAGCAGGATCAGCGCGAACAGGCTATTGTAGTTGCTCAGCCACTTGATGCCGCGATTGAGCCCGGAAGTCGAGGAAGCGATAGCAAACAGCGCCAGCACCGCGATGATCAGACTGGTGTTGATTTCCACGCCGAACCATTCGACGAGACTCGCCTGAATGGGGTTGCTGGCATAGGAAAAGGTCAATGCCAAGCCGATGACCGTGGACACCACCAAGCTGACCAGATTCAGCTTGCTGAGAAAGCCGTTGCCCAGCAGTTCCTCCGCGGGCTTTTCGATGCCCATGTTGTAGAGGGCGTAGGAAAACATCACGCCCACGGCGAGATAACCCACCCAGGCCAGCAGCGCCCAGTGGTTATAGGCATGAAGCAGCGACTCGTCCAGGCTCATGCCTTCTTCCAGATGCGCCTGAGGCTCCGTGACCCCCCAGGTTACCAGGGCGATGCCCATGCCGGTGGCGAACAGCATGCCCATCCAGCTCAGGGTCTTGAATTCCGGCTCACCGCTGCCGAACTTGATATTACCCCAAGGGGTAAAGCAGATGACGATAAAGAACAGCGAGGCCAAGAAGGCGGGATAGGTGAAGATAAAGCCGAAATTGCCGACGACCTGCTGCTTGATAAGATTGAGGTAATGCTCGAACTGGCTGGGAAAGATCGCCGTGATGGCGATAAGGATTATGATGGTGGTGATCGAAAAGATCGACGTCAAATAACTGCGTTGCATGGTTGTTGGCCTTGTGTGTTGGAATTTTTACGTGAATGTTCGTTCGATCGCGCCTCGTGGATTAAAGGAAAATGAGGATGAAATGGACACATGGATGACACTTGGCGACAGGCAGATTGTCGCGCGTATTGTTTCAGCTTAGGCGAACCCGCAGCGCTTCGCAGAATTCTTGCCAGGCATCGCCCATGGCGGGAAGGCTAGCCCAGGCATGCAGGGCGCCATGCACCATGTCAGGCGCCACACGATAGCTTACCTCAGCACCAAAGGCACGCCAGTCATCTACGGCGTTGAAAAGAGGACGAGTCAGCGGATCGTGTTCCACCGCCAGTACG
Source organism: Pistricoccus aurantiacus (assembly GCF_007954585.1). Taxonomy (GTDB): domain Bacteria; phylum Pseudomonadota; class Gammaproteobacteria; order Pseudomonadales; family Halomonadaceae; genus Pistricoccus; species Pistricoccus aurantiacus. The sequence goes on along the minus strand of NZ_CP042382.1, from coordinate 674,984 downwards.
TCCATACGCGAGGCTGGCGGAGTATCAACGGGGATATCCGGCAACTGATCGGCAACCTGCCGCCACAGTGTCAGGATATCCACCCGGGAAAGCAGCGGCGCATCCGGCCCCAGCGCCTTTACGCTCGGCTTGCCCACCGGGGGGTAGATCAGCCCCAGCGGCCCTTGCCAGTCGCCGCCGTAGGCCACGTCCATGGCCAGTCGGGCGCCGGCGCTATCGCCGACCAAGGCATGAGGCGCACAGACCACCACTACTCGCCGACAGTCTTCCAGGGCATCCCGATAACTTGCCTCCGGAGCGAGGCGATAGTCGACGCTGACCACCTCTCGTCCGAGTTGCTGGGCCAGGCTCGCCGCCACGCCGTGATGGCTTATCGTCGAGCCCAGGTTCCAGCCGCCGCCGTGGCAGTAGACGACACAGCCCCGCTGCGGCGAGCCGGGCAAGAAGCGCCGTACCGGCACGCCTTCCACCTGGTCGTCGTGAATACGCATGCCGGCGGGATCCGCCGGGGCGAAACTGGCGCAAATTGTATCGTAGCGCCGACGTGCTTCCTCGATGGAAACTCCCCCGAGGGTTGCCAGGCCCGCCTCGAAGCGGCGGATAAACGTATCGATATCCACTAGCGGCGAATTCCGATCCTGCGTCCTGCCAGGCTCGGCCATTGTTCCGTATCAGCCTGGGGCAAACGATCGATGCGCTCCGCCACCGAGGCTGGAAACGGCTCCGGACGACCGCTGTCGCTGCCCATGCCCATCAGCATCTGCTCGCTGGTGGCAAGGGTTTGACCGTCCTGGTCCTGCATCTCCATGAAGACGTGAAGCCGCTTGGCGTCCTGATCCAGCAGGGTCACCTCGACGCCGAGGGGCTGGCCTTCATGGGCCTCCCGGCGATAGCACAGATGGGTTTCCAGGGTGTAGATGGTGTAGGCGTGCTCGGCGCGGCCCGCCTCATCCAGACCGATATGATCCATCAAGGCTTCCAAGGCCAGGGAAAAGACCCGAGCGTACTCCGCGTCGTTCATATGGCCGTTGTAGTCCACCCACTCCGGGGCGACTCGGGTGTCGAGAATGCGCATCAGATACGCCCCTCGAGCCCTTCGGCTTCCGGCCAGTATTTATGTACCAGATCGAGCAGCTCCACCAGAAAGTCGTCCCGGCGCTTATCGAGCTGCGCGACGGGACGATCGGCGGCCTGGTGTTCGCAGCCTTTGACGACCTTGTCTATCAGCTCATCGGTGAGCTCCGGAGCTTCCAGCTTGGTCCAGGGCAGCTTCAATGCCGGGCCGAACTGTTCGAGCATATGGCGCATGCCCGCGTCGCCCCCGGCCAGATGGAAGGTCAGGAAGGTGCCCATCAGCGACCAGCGCAGGCCGCAACCATAGACCACAGCGGCGTCGATTTCCTCGGTGGTGGCCACGCCGTCGTTGACCAGATGCAGCGCCTCGCGCCATAGGGCTTCCATCAGCCGGTCGGCGATATGACCCTCGATCTCCTTGCGCACGATCAAGGGGCGCATGGCCATGTCCCGATACAGCGCCCGAGCGGTTTCCATCTGCGCGGCCGTGGTAGCCTCGCCTCCCACCAGTTCCACCAGGGGCAGCAGATAGACCGGGTTGAAGGGGTGAGCGACGATCACCCGGCCCGGCGCCTTGGTGCAGTCCTGCTGCAGATCCGTGGGCTTGAAGCCGGAGGTAGACGAGCCGATGATGGTGGCACTCGGGGCCGCCGCATCCAGCTTGGCGAGAATCTCGCGCTTGAGCTCGAGGCGCTCCGGCACGTTCTCCTGCACCAGGTCCGCGTTCTCGACGGCTGCTTCCAGGCTATCGACGAAGCGCAGCCGCTCCTGACTGGCGCCGTCTGCCAGGCCGAGTTTTTCCAGGGAGGGCCAGGCGTTTTTTACCGCGTTGCGGGTACGCGCCTCGGCCCCTTTCATGGGATCAAACGCCACCACGTCGAAGCCTTGTGCCAGGGCCCGGGAAATCCAGCCGTTGCCGATCACTCCGGTACCGATGACGGAGAGTTGCTTGCTGGTGTGTTGCTCGCTCATGCCTTTTCTCCTGCGGTCTTTCCGGTGTCCGGGTCGCGAAGCTTGAGGTGAGCGCGGGTTTCCGCCGGGGTCATGACCTTGCCACCCAGGTTCTCGATGATGCCGGCGGCCTTTTCCACCAGTTGGCCGTTGGTGGCCTTGACCCCTTTGCTCAGATACAGATTGTCCTCCAGTCCGACCCGGGCGTGACCGCCGAGCAGCATGGCCTGGGCGACCATGGGCATCTGCATGCGACCGATACCGAAAGCCGCCCAGTTGGCGTTTTCCGGCAGCTTGTTGCGCATGGCCAGCATGGTCTCGGTGTCCGCTTCCGCGCCCCAGGGAATGCCCAGGCACAGCTGGAACAGCGGATCGCCGTCGAGCAGGCCTTCCTGCTGCAGCTGGCGGGCGAACCACACATGGCCCAGATCGAAGCACTCGAGTTCCGGCTTGACCCCGGCGGCTTGCACCAGGCGAGCGTGTTCCCGCAGCCAGTCCGCGGTGTTGATATAGACCATGTCACCGAAGTTGAGGCTGCCGCAGTCCAGGGTGCAGAGTTCCGGCAACAGCTCGCCTACCGGGGCGTGGCGCTCCGCCGGGGTCTGCATGTCGGTGCCCGGACCGCCCCGGGTCGGATCGTTGGCATCCGGAATCCAGTCGCCGCCGCCGCCGGCGGTGATGTTGATGACGACGTCTTCGTTCGCTTCGCGGATGCGCCCGACGACTTCCCGGAAGTGTTCCATGGAATGGCTGATGCCGCCGGTTTCCGGGTCGCGCACGTGCAGGTGCGCCACGCTGGCGCCCGCTTTCGCCGCCTCGATCGCCGCATCGGCGATCTGCTTCGGGGTAACGGGCACGTTGGGGTTCTTGTCGGCGGTGTCGCCGGCGCCGGTCAAGGCGCAGGTGAGAATGACGTTGCGATTCATCTGGGCGTCTCCCTAGTTAAGTGACGCTTAGTGTGGTGGAGAACCTGCCGGATGAATCGCCGTTATGCGACGCTTTATTGTCATTTTACGACAAGCTGTGTATCGCATCATTTGTTCGAGCTACTGCAGCAACGGAAACGTCTGTGGTGAAGTTACCTGTCGGCTCAGGATACCTGCAGGGCACGTTCCTCCTTGCGATGCCGCAGAGGCGAGGTGCCGAAGCAGCGCTTGTAGTCGCGGCTGAACTGGGAAACGCTGCGATAGCCGACCGCCTCGGCGATCTGATTCACGTTGTAGGCCTCCTGAACGAGCAGCTGCTGCGCCTTGATCAAGCGCAGCCGCTTGAGATATTGCAGCGGCGAGGTTTGGGTGATCTGCTTGAAGTGCTGGTGAAAGGTCGAGAGGCTCATGTTGGCCTGGCTCGCCAAGGCCTCGACCGAGACTTCCTCCGCGTAGCAGGCATGCAGCCGTGACAGCACCTGGACGATTTGCGAATAGTGGCCCTGGTGATTCACCAGAGCGCGAAGCGCTGCCCCCTGCTGGCCCTTCAATGCTTCGAACACCACATCGCGCTCCCGCAGCGGTCCCATGGCCGCGGTCTCGGCGGGGTCGTGCAGTGTCTGCAACAGTCGTACCACCGCGCCCAGCATGCCGGGGGTCATCGATACCGAGGCCATGGGCACGGGCGGTTCTTCGTCCTGGTCGTCGTGCTCACCCATGGCCGCGACCAGTTCCCCCAGCAGCGCTGGATCCAGGCGTATCGATACCCCCAGCAGCGGCGACTCGGGCGACGCCTGAGTCTCGCACTCGAAAGGCAGCGGCAGGGTCTGTACCAGATACTGCCCTGGGCCATAGTGAATCTCGCGGTTGCCGAGGTAGCCGATCTTGTAGCCTTGGGCGACGATATTCAGGCTGGGTTCGTACATCAGCGGCGTTCGTGGAATGGGCCGGCGTAGCGCCATCAGCGTCACCGATGGCAATGACGTTCTGGTGTAGCCGTCATGTTCGATCAAAGGCGCGATCAGTTCGATCAGGACATCGGTCGATGGGAATGCAGGCATCTTGGGCTCCGTGATTCGGTGCGGGACGATTATGCCAATTTATATCCTCATTGATCCTCGAGGGCGTCTTGATTCAGCAGGAATGTGCAAAAATCTCGCAGAAATGTTGGTCTCATTCCCTGGCTGCACTTCCTATAATGCTTGGCATTGTTCTGGCATTCACACCAATCGAAGAGACCGGCCAAGGAACAAGGCTTGCGTCAGAACCCCGTTCCAGACGGGTTTTATGAACCATTGCAAAAAGGATGAATGACATGGCGAAGACGTATCAGACGATCAATCCGGCTAACGGCGAGACCCTTGCCACCTATGAGATGCTCAGCGACGAGCAGGCGTTGCAGGCGCTGAAGGATTCCCACCAGGCCTTTCTCGAGTGGCGCAAGACCAGCCTCGAGGAGCGCGGCAACATCCTGCGGGAAATCGCCAAGCGCCTGCGGGCCAGCAAGGACGAGTACGTGGCGCTGATGACCCGGGAGATGGGCAAGCCGATTTCCCAGGGCGGTGACGAGATCGAGCTGTGTGCCGCCATCTGTGAATACAGTGCCGATAGAGCGCCGGAGGAACTGGCGGATGAAGAGCGCGAACTCGAAGGCGGCCGTGCGCTGGTCAGCTATCAGCCCATCGGCGTGATTCTGGGTATTCAGCCCTGGAACTTCCCGTTCTACCAGGTCATTCGCTACAGCATCGCCAACATCATGGCGGGCAACACCGTGCTGCTCAAGCATGCCCCCAACGTCTGGGGGTCCGCGGTGGAAATCGAGAAGGTCTTTCTTGAGGCCGGCCTGCCGGAGAACGTGTTCCGCAATCTGCTCATCGACGCGGATCAGGTCAACCAGCTTATCGAGCACGAACACGTGCGCGGCGTGACCCTGACCGGCAGCCCGCGGGCCGGCAGCGCCGTGGGGGCCAAGGCCGGCGAGTGCCTGAAGAAGTCCGTGCTGGAGCTGGGCAGCAACGATGCCTATCTGGTGCTGGACGACGCGGATATCGATCTGGCGGTGGAAACCTGTACACAGGCCCGGATCTTCAATAACGGCCAGACCTGCGTGGCCGCCAAGCGCTTCATCGTGGTGGATTCCGTCTATCAGCAGTTCCGCGACAAGTTCGTCGAGAAGATGCGTCAGATCGAATACGGCGATCCCACCGACGAGAACACTATGCTTGGCCCCATCGCTCGCGACGACTTGCGCGATACCCTGCACGATCTGGTCAAACGCTCTGTCGACGCCGGTGCGACCTGCGTGTTCGGCGGTGAAATTCCCGACGGCCCGGGCTATTTCTACCCCAGCACCGTGCTGGAAGACTTGAAGCCCGGCATGCCCGCCTATGACGAAGAGCTGTTCGGCCCGGTGGCATCGTTGATTCGGGTGAAGGACGAGGACGAAGCCATTCGCGTGGCCAACGATTCCCGCTACGGCCTCGGCGGCGGCATCTTCTCCAAGGACGAGAAGCGCGCCATCGATATCGCACGCAACCTGTTCGATACCGGCATGGTCAACATCAACGGCTATCGCATCGCCCAGCCCCAGCTGCCCTTCGGCGGCGTCAAGGACAGCGGCTACGGCCGTGAGCACGGCGGCTTCGGCATGAAGGAATTCGTCAACGTCAAATCGATAATGATCGTCGAGTGATTCGCGATCCAAGCTGACGACGTGATGCAATCGAAAGCCCCGCATTCGCCAGGATGCGGGGCTTTTTGTATGAAGGGATTTCAATGACCTGGATTCAGGCAGTGAAGGCAAACCCGGACTTATCCGGTTCACTTGTGTAGATACCGCGTTGAAGCATCGCAAGCCCTTACGCCAGGGTCAGATGATTGTCCCAGTGTAGCGGCAGGGTAGTGAGCCGTTGTGGCGTGCTGGCCTCGCTGCTCAGACGATAGAGCCCGCCGCGACCGGAGGAGATCAGAAAACCATCGCCATAAGCAACCACGCCGGCGGCGTCTTCCAGCTCTGACTCATTCAACAGCCTGCCGTCGCGGGTATCGAGGATCAGCACCCGATTGCCTCGGGGGGCGGTGATCGCGGCGTGCTTGCCATCCCGGGAGACGGCGATGCTGGCGATATAGTTGCGTAGTCGGGGAGTGAGAGTTTCCGGCAGCGTCAGCTCGTGGAATTCGCCGCTTTTGCCGTCCAGCCGGGCGATCAGCGGCGGGGTTTCCCATTCCGGCCCCTGGAACTGATAGCCGAGGATTACCGTGCCGTCCGGCGCCACGTCCAGATGGCGACAGCTCAGCTGATGGTGAGAAGGGGTGTGGCGGGCGTGAATTTCGCCGCTGTGGCTATTCATCAGCAAAAGCGCCGGGGCCATGCTGTCCAGATTGAGCTTGACCCGGCCGTAGTCCGGGTGGGTTTCGATGCCGCCCAGGGCGACGATCAGGGTTTCGCCGTCCGGATGCAGGCGCAACTCATGGGGGCCGATGCCGTCAAGCGACAGCTCCTTGACCGGTCGATAGTCTTTCCGGGCATCGTAGACCTGCACGATACCTTCGCGGGTCTCGAAACGATTGGCGGCGGCGTAGAGATAGCGCCCGTCCGGACTGAACACCCCGTGACCGTAGAAGTGGCGGCCTTCACTGGCAGCAACGCTTAGCTGCTTTTTACCGGTGGCGGTATTGACTACATGAAAATGCCGGCCCGGGCGACGGGCGAACATCACGACTTCCTCACGGCCTGGGCGCCGGGTGCCGCCGTGGCAGCGCTCCGGCACCTGGCTGATAAAGGCCAGTTCGCCTTGGGCAGTCGCCCCGGCCAGGCAGTGACGGCCCCGGGCATCGTCCACGGCGCTCAGCAGCAGCGGTTCGCCCTCTGGAACCTTTCCCCAGGCCCAGGGCATCTGCGCCAAGGCCCCCAGTGTCAGACTGTTCTTGAGGAAGCGGCGACGATTCAGCATGCTTGGAACCTAATTTATGATCTAGCGAGTTAGTGTCAGACAAGGCAAATTCGGACGAAAAAGCGGAGTTTGCTGGTGTAAATGAGTATTTTGATCGGACTCGCGCACGAGGCCGAATTTAACGACGTATGACCGACACGCAGTAGATCATAAATAGGTTCTCAGTCTCCGTCGCTGGAATTGAAGCCCTGCTTGATCTCCAGAGCGGAAGCGATGTCCTGATTGACCAGCCGGCGCAGCTTGCCCACCTGCAGATACAGGCTCTGCAGTTGCCTGTAGTCTTCGTCGTTTTCCAGGGCCGGGGCCAGGCCCGGCTTGAGAGACGCTGCCAGCTCCCGAGCCTTGGTCAGCTCGGTTTCCAGCTCCTGGGCAAGCTCCGCTTCGTCTTCACGTTCCAGCAGCGCCTTGGCGCCGGGCAGGAAGCTTTGTTCCAGTCCCGCCAGGGAGGCTTGGATCAGGGCGACGGATTCGCCGCTGCGCCAGGCGTCCGCAAGGTAGCCGTTGCGCGGCTTGCCGCGTAGCCCCATGGGCTCGGCGATGCGTTTTTCCTCGAGGATTTCCAGGCCGTGCATGGCGCTTTTCACGGTGGTGTCCGTGTAGCCTTCGGTATTCAGGTAGTGATCCTCGAAGGCCTGCCAGTCGTCGCTCAAGGCTTGAGTCGTGGCGGTCAGATGCTCGGCGATGGCACTAAACAAGGCGCAGGCCTGGGGAGAGGCGATATCTTCCTCGACCAGCAGATATTCCATAGCCGGGAAGCCCTGCAGCGCCACGCTATCCGCCTTGATCTGCTCTGCGGTGGGCGGATTCGGCGCTTTCAACCAGGCGCTGACCTTCTTGGCGACCAGGTTCTTGCGATCCGGCCAGAACTGCAACTGCCAGGCGCGGCTTTGCTGCTCGATGGGACCGAAATCCACATAGCGCACCCGCTGCCAGGCCCGATTGGCCGCGAGCCATTCCTGACGCAGCGTCGCTTTATCCTCGCAGCCGTTTTCCAGATTGTTGGCGAGTTCGGTGCTGGCTTGGTGCAGCATCTGATACTGCTCGCCGATGGTGCCATGCCAGAGCGCCTTGGGTTCACCAGCTTGTGCCCAGGTAACAGTGGGGATAGCCAAGGTGAGGAGCAAGGCGGATAAACGACGCAGTGATGTCATGGTGATCCTGGATGTTATAACGATTCGAGAAAGCGTAGCAGCGCCTGGCGCTCTTCACGGGGCAGGTTGCGATAGCCTTCCCGGGCGGTTTGCGCTTCGCCGCCGTGCCAGAGGACAGCCTCTTCCAAAGTGCGGGCGCGGCCATCGTGCAAGAAACCGGCGCGAGGATTGACGGTCTGCGCCAGGCCGATACCCCACAGCGGCGGAGTGCGCCATTCCCGGCCGCTGGCCTGGAATTCCGGGCGTCCATCCGCTAGATCTTCGCCCATATCGTGAAGCAGCAGGTCGGTGTAGGGCCAGATTGTCTGATCGCTCAGTTCCGGGCGGCCTTCCATCTGGCCGGTCTGGTGACGCGGCGTATGGCAGGCGGCGCAGCCTAGAGCGTTGAACTGCCGGGCACCGGCCTGCACTTGGGGATCATCCATATCCCGACGCGCGGGCACCGCCAGGCTGCTGGCGTAGAAGGTCACGAAATCGGCGATCTTGTCGCTGACTTCCGGTTCGCCGCCGTGGGGAATATCGCCGCAGCGCTGCTTGGGATCGCAGTCCGTCTTGAGGTTCAAGCTCGAGGTCAAGCCCATGTCCCCGGCGAAGGCCCCCAGGCTCTGCTGCTCGATACTCACTTCCCCGGCCTTCCAGCCGAAGCGGCCCAGCTGGATGCTATCCGTGGCGCGATTCCAGGCCTGGTTGGGTCGCCCGGAGACGCCGTCGCCATCCGTATCCTGCGGATCGGCACCCGCCAGAATATCTTCCTCGGGAATCGCCTCGAGCAGCCCCAGGCCGATCATCGGCGGCGCCATCCGGGGGGAGGTCAGCAAGTCTTCCGGCAGCGACCCGTAGTTGAGATTCTCGATACGATATTCCGGCACCTGCAGGCTTACCTTGCTGCCGTCGTCGAGTTTCACCTCGCGCTCGCGGTATTTCACCACCATATCCGCCTCGGGCTTGAAGCTCGGCAGGGCGGCGTTCTGCAGCTGAGTTCCATAGACCGGTGCGGGCTTGACTCCCTGGCGCTCGAGCAACTCGGCGTCCTTATCCGGGTCCGCGGGCACCGACAGACGCAGGAACAATGACACCGGGGTTTCCCCCGGCGCCGGCGGGTGGCCGCGACCGTCCTTGATATGGCAGCCCTGGCAGGAGTTGGTGTTGAACAGCGGCCCCAGGCCGTCCCGAGCTTCGGTGCTGGACGGCGCCTCGACCCAGGGATTGCGGAAGAAGCTGTTGCCGACGCTGAAATCTAGACGCTTGGTCATCGACTGGTTGGCCAGCGGCAGGGAGTAGGCGTTGTGATCGAACTGCTCCACCGTGCCGGCGTCGCCGCTCTTGGACGTGTCCTGCAGCGGATACGGCTGCGCATGGACGCTGGCGGTCAGCCCCAGCAACCAGGCGCCAAGCCAGTAGATCAAGTGACGCGATGCGTCCATTAGCGAACCTCGTAAAACGTTTGCGGCGAGACCTTCTTGGGAAAACGGTCTCAAGAAAAGTCTCGCCGCAGCTCATGGGTCTTATAAGAAGAAATCAGAAGGCGTGGCCGGCGGTATCCGGCTCCAGGGACTCGATACCCAACTTGCCCGCGGCCTGCTCGATGGAGCCGGTCTGTTCCATCAGGGCAAGAATGGCGCCGTTGATCATCTCGCTGCCTTCGCTGTTGCCCGGTGCGATCATCATATCGAAGGTCATCGGATCCTGTCCGGCTTCCGCAGTCTGTTTCAGGGTATCCAGCGCCGCCATGGAATCCTCGAGCTGCTGGCGCAGGGTGTTGTCCAGTTCGGGATTTTGGCTTGTCACTAGGTCGGCAAGCGCCGGGCCTTCGAGGGTCTCGCCGTCCACCCGCTCGTAGCTGCCGGTATAGACGTTGCGAATGCCCATGCCGTTGTAATAGTGATCGTTGTGGGTGTTGTCGCTGAAGCAGGAGTGCTCGTCCTCGAAGGAGTTGGCTTCCAGGGCGACCTTCATGCGCTCCCCGGCCAGCTCGCCAAGTGACAGAGAACCCATGCCGAACAGCATGCGCTTCAAGCTTTCCTGGGGATCGAGTGCCAGCAGCTCGGCACGGTAGTTGTCGTCCTGGTTCGGCGCCCACTGCTGGGTCATCCATTCCAGGTCCTCGACCAGCAGATCCGTGGCGGCGTCCAGATAGGCGGCGCGGCGCTCGCAGTTGCCGCCGGTGCAGTCATCGCCGGTCTGGTAGTCGCTGGGCGGGCGCTCGCCGCTGCCTGCCTCGAAGCCGTGCAGGTCCTGGCCCCACAGCAGGAATTCGACGGCATGATAGCCGGTGGCCACGTTGGCTTCCGAGCCGCCGATCTCGTTGAGATCCGCCAGCAGTTCCGGAGTCAGGTCGCTGACGTCCACGGTCTGGCCGCCGACGTTGATCTCGCTGCTGGCGATGATATTCGCCTTGGCGCCCTGGTTGCCCAGCTCGTGCTGATAGTCGTCACCCTCGACGTAGTCGATCATGCCCTCGTCCAGGGGCCAGGCGTTGACCTGGCCTTCCCAGTCATCGACGACCGGGTTGCCGAAGCGAAAGACTTCCGTCTGCTGATAGGGCACGCGAGAAGCCAGCCAAGCCTGCTTGGCGGCTTTCAGGGTTTCGGCGTTGGGGTCGTCGATGAAGGCATCAGTGGCTTGGTCGAGTTCCTTTGCCGTCACCAGGGCGTCCTGATAGTTGGCATGGGCGATATCCGCATAGTGTTCCACCACTGCCTGGGGCGATACGTCGTCTTGGGCGAAGGATAGGCTGCTCAGGCTAGCAAGGCTGATCACCAAGGGGGCGAGGTGAAGACGAGACGTCATGGGTGGCATCCGTGAATGAGAGTGATTTACTTTCACGAGTATATTTACCTGAGACTGAGTTGCAATGCTTTCACATCGTATTGCGGTAATTCGCTGCCAAACGACCCGGTGATGCTTTATGGTGAACCCCGTTTTCTGCTGCAAGAGTGTCGGCCTTGTCGTTTCTCGAGCTATTATCGCCGCTTCCTCCCGGGCTCAATCTGAGCCTGACGCTGCTTTCCCTGCTGACTTCGGGAATTTCCGCCAGCGTGGGGATCGGCGGCGGGACGCTCTTGATCATGGTGATGGCGCAGATCATGCCCGCAGCCGCCCTGATTCCGGTACACGGCATGGTGCAGCTGGGTTCCAACGCCGGGCGGGCGGCGCTGACCTGGCCGCACATCGATCGTCAGGTGATCGCGGTATTTCTGCCCGGAGTTATCGTCGGGGCGCTGATGGCGGCCTGGCTGCTGGTGCGATTGCCGCCGGGGGTGCTGGAGCTGTGTATCGCCGGCTTCGTGCTGCTGTCCTGCTGGGGGCCGAGCTTGCCGAAGCGTTCCTTGGGCAACAAAGCCACCTTCGCGGCGGGGGCGGTGACCACGCTGCTGTCGAGTCTGGTGGGAGCGAGCGGCCCGCTGGTAGGGGCTTTCATCAAGCACAGCCAGACCGCGCGGCTGCCCCGGGTGGCCACCTTCGCCGCCTGCATGAGCCTGCAGCATCTCAGCAAGGCCTTCGTGTTCGGGGTGGCGGGCTTCGTCTTCCGGGAATGGCTGGGCCTGATGCTGGCGATGATCGTCGCCGGCCTGCTGGGCACCTGGCTGGGACTGAAGCTGCTGCGCGGCCTGAGCGACCAGCGCTTCGACACCCTGTTCAAGTGGATGCTGACGCTGCTTGCCCTGCGGCTGATCTGGATGGGCGTCAGTCGGTTGAGCGCTTGAACTCCTGCGCCGCCGCCTTGGGATCCTTGGTGGCGCAGATCGCCGAGACTACCGCGAGCCCCTGGGCGCCGGCCTTGCGTACCGCCTCGACATGATCTGCCTTGAGGCCGCCGATGGCGACGCAGGGAAGCGAGCTGGCGGCGGCGAGCTCCTCCAGACCGTCGAAACCCAAGGGAATATCGTGATCATCCTTGGTCTGGGTGGCGAAGATCGGGCCCAGACCCAGATAATCCAGTGGTTCCTCGTTCACTTCGCGCATCTGGGCGTGATTGCTGACCGAGAGCCCAAGAATCGCGTTCGGTCCCAGGGCCCGGCGCGCCGCCGCCACGTCGCCGTCGCTTTGGCCCATATGCAGTCCGTCCGCGCCGGCGGCCAGGGCCACGTCGAGACGGTCGTTGATGATCAAGGGTACGCCGCTGCCCGCCAGAGCCTCCTTCAAGGCCTTGGCCTCTTCGATCATGTCCGCGTCGGAGGCGTGCTTGTCACGCAGCTGTACCATGCTGACGCCGCCTTCCACGGCGGCCTTGACCGTTTCCACCAGGCCTTTTTCCGCACACAGGGCCGGGTCGGTGATCAGATACAGAGAAAGATCAAATTTCATCCGACATCTCCAGGCGTAGGTAGGTATCGATCTGCTGGCCGTCCAGTCGATAGAGGGTGTCCAGGAAGGCGACGGCGAAACTACCGGGGCCTTGGGCGCGTTGAGCGGCAATTTCGCCGGCAATGGCATAGCTCACCAGCGCCGCCAGGGTTGCCTCGAAGTTATCCTCGGTATCGGCCAGAAAAGCGGCGACGACGCCGGATTGCGCGCAGCCCAGGGCGGTGACTCTGGGCATCAGGGCGTGGCCATTGGCTACCTTGGCCTGACGCTTGCCGTCGGTCACAAAATCCACCGGGCCGGTGACCGCGACCACGCCGCCGGTCCGGTTCGCCAGGGCGATCGCCGCCTGCTCCGCCGCCTCGACGCTATCAGTGCTGTCCACGCCCCGCCCCGCACTACCCTGGGCCGCCAGGGCGATGATCTCCGAGGCGTTGCCGCGAATCGCCGTGGGCTTGAGTTCCAGCAGTCGAGCGGCGGTCTCCCGGCGAAAAGCGGTGGCCCCTACCGCCACCGGATCGAACACCCAGGGAGTGCCGACATGCCGCGCAGTCTTGGCGGCCAGTTGCATGGACTCAACCCAAGGCGCGGAAAGGGTGCCGATATTGATACACAGCGCGTCCGTCAGAGCGGCGAATTCCTCGACCTCCTCCTTGGCATGCACCATCGCCGGAGAAGCGCCGAGGGCCAACAGCACATTGGCGGCCAGGTTCATGGCCACGTGATTGGTGATGTGTTGCACGAGGGGCGCGGTTTCGCGCAGACGGGCAAGGTGAGCGGCACAGTCGGACATGCAGGGAACGCCTCACGTCGCAGGGGTGGCGAGTATCGCAACGATATCGCCGGCGCTAAGGCCGGCGATGGATTCATGTCGATAGTAGGCTTGGCGTTACTCTTGCTTGACGATGAATTTGCCGTGCATGGGAGCGTAGTGACCCGGGAAGGAGCAGAAGAAGGTCAGATCCTTGTCCGCCAGGTCCGCTGTGGAAAAGGTGACGGAAGTTGTTTCACCACCGCCGACGATTTCCGTGTGAGCGATGATACGGTCATCGTCCTGGGGCAGATAGTCGTTGTCCATACCCGCCTGCATGCCGGCGGTCGCCACTTCCTCGGAGACGCTGGACTCGGCCAGCACCCAGTTGTGCCCCATCACGTCCGCCGCCATTTCGCCGGTGTGCTCGAGTTCTATAGTGACCTCGTTGCAGCTGGCGGGAACGGTCATTTCTTCCTTGTTGAACTGCATCTGGTCGTTGCCTTCGATGGTCAAGGTGCACTCATCGTCGGCGGCAAAGGTCGGCGCGCTAGCCAAGGCAGCGGTAAACGCCGTCGCAGCCAGTAACATCCATGAAGTACGCATCATTGTCTCTCCATTACCGTGATTGAAGCGGTTACGAGCCTGGATAGGCCACTTAACTTCAACCTTCTTTATTGACGACATGTTGGAGTATGTCAAATATCGGTCCAGGATAAGCTGGTGCTTGACGAGCACGAACAAGGAAAAATCTAATTGAGTAAATGGCGCTACAGTTGGATAGGCGAGAGTTGATGGGCATATTGGCGCCTAATCGGGATTTCAAAGCAACGGAATTAGGTTTATTGTTTCGCAATGTAAAAAATATGTGTTCGGGGGAACGTCATGCGGGGTAACGTCCTGGGGCGCGGGTCTTATCATTACCCGTGGGCCATTTCATTGGCTTTGATGCTTTTTATCTTGATGAGTGGAGCGGCCCAGGCGGCCAATCCGCGTTACGCCTCTATCGTGGTGGATGCCACCAGTGGAAATATTCTGCATGCGGCCAATGCGGAAGAGAGTCGTTATCCGGCGTCGCTGACCAAGATGATGACGCTTTATCTGCTGTTCGAAGCCATCGAAGAAGGGCGAGTGGCCCTCGATCAGCCGCTTTATGTATCCTCTCATGCGGCGTCCATGCCGGCGTCCAAGCTGTGGCTCAATGTCGGCAGCACGATCTCCGTGGAGGAGGCGATTCCTGCTCTGGTGGTGACCTCCGCCAATGATGTCGCGGTGGTGGTGGCAGAAGCGCTGGGCGGCACCGAAACCAACTTCACCCGCTTGATGACACAGAAAGCCCAGGCCTTCGGGATGCAGGACACCCAGTTCCGCAACGCCTCGGGGCTGCCGGATGCGGCGCAGGTGACTACCGCTCGGGACATGGCGGTGTTGTCGGTGCATCTGATGCGGGATTTTCCCCAGTATTATCAAGAGTTTTCCCGCAAGAGCTACGTGTATCAGGGCAAGTCCCGTCGTGGCCACAACCGGCTGCTCAGCAACTATGAAGGCGCTGACGGTTTGAAAACCGGCTTTATTCGCGCTTCCGGCTTCAACGTGGCGACCTCCGCCATGCGTGATAACCGGCGGGTGATCGCGGTGGTGATGGGCGGCTATTCCGCCAGTTCCCGGGATGAACACATGGCGGAGCTGATGGACGACGGATTCACCCGCCTTGCCATGCTGAGCGGCCGGGACTGGAGCGGTCAAACCGACATCTACGGCAACGCAACGCCCTTGCCGGCGCTGGCATCGGCGATCATTGCACCGACCATGGCAAACGCCAGTCGGCAAATCGCCTCGGCTAGCCCGGCTTCCACCGCCCGTCGCCGCGTCACGAATCCTGACGCAGCGACGACAACCGCTTCCTACGTTTCTTCTTCCTCGCCATCTCAGGCCCAGGGTTCTGCGGATCCTATCGCCGAACTGGTCGAGCGTCGCTCGCGGCCGGGTCCCGCCGGTGAGTGGGCGGTTCAGGTCGGTGCCTTCAAGGATGCCGGTCAGGCTCGTCATCTCGCGTCTCGGGCGGCGGATTACCTGGGAGCGCAGCAGGCCCTGCGTGTGGATGTCATGGAGGTCGCCGTCTCGGACAGCCGCATGTTCCGCGCGCGTCTGGTAGATTTGCAGGAAGACCAGGCGCGTAGCGTCTGCAGCCGTCTCTCCGCTCGGGGGATGGACTGTCTGGTAGTAAGATGACTATAAGTGAGATGATCAAGTAAGTGAGATGACGCAATGCCAACGACGCTGCTGGGTATCGGCTACATGTGCCTGGGAGTGTTGTGCCTGGCGCTGGGCGATGCCCTGTCCAAGTGGCTGGGACAGAGCTACGCAATCATTCAGATCATCTTCTTTCGCACTCTGGTATCGGTGCCGCTGGTCGCACTGATCGCGCATTTTCGCGGCGGCCTGGGCACCTTGAAGACCCGGCGCCCCTGGCTGCACGTCTGGCGGGGGCTATTCGCCACCGGCTCCATGCTGTGCTTCATCTTCGGTCTGACCCTGCTGCCCCTGGCGGAGGCCACCGCCATCGCCTTCGCCGCGCCATTGTTCGTCACTCTTCTGTCACTTCCCTTGCTTAACGAACGGGTGGCCCCTTTGCCGTTGATGGCTGCCCTGGTGGGCTTTGGCGGCGTGCTGATCGTGGTGCGTCCCGGTGGCGAAAGCTTCCAGTGGGGAGCGCTTTCGCTGCTGGGGGCGGCGCTCTGCTATGCGCTACTGATGCTGTCCGCCCGGCGCTACGGTTATCGCGAACCCCTGTGGGCAATGGTCTTCTATGTAGTGCTGGTGCCGCTGCTGGTTTCCGCCACGCTGCTGCCCGGTGTCTGGCAGACGCCTCAGGCGATTCACTGGCTCGCCTTCGCTGGAGCCGGCATTCTCGGGGTAGGCAGCATGCTCTTCATCACACTGGCCTGCCGTATCGCTCCCGCCGCGCTAGTGGCGCCATTCGACTACACCGCCATGGTCTGGGCGGTACTACTGGGCTGGTGGTTCTGGAATGAAGCGCCGGATCTGTGGGTTTACGTGGGCAGCCTGGTGATCATCGCCAGCGGTTCCCTGATCGCCTTGCACGAGCGTCGGGTGGCGATCAAGGCACGACCGACGACCTAGCCTGGACGTTGCAGGATAGAAGCTTCTTTGCTACCCATGGAAGTGGCGTTCGGGTGACTCGAACACGTCGATTTTGACACAGGAGGTGACAAATGACGGCTTATGTGGAAAAGGGAGATATCTATTTCTTCTACCGGCCAAAGATCGATGCAGAAAAAATCCAGGAGCTGGATGACATTCAGCGCCTGTACCTGGTGCTGGCGCCGGAGAAGAAAGACACGGCGCGGCTTTTTCTGGTAGGCAAGAAGCGACTGCCGGAGATTCCGCGAGGGAAATCGAAGTCCACCCAACGCGAATGGATGATGAACGACCTGACCGCCAAGCCGAAGGACATTGGCGAGGCGTTGGTTCCGCTCGAGTACGAAACCAAGACCCGAGGCGAGCAGGAGCAGGGCGAGGCCATTCCCGTCGGCGAGGGACGCTACGCGATCTTCGAAGATGACAGCGGCACCCGCCTGGCCTACCGGCTTTCCAGCCCCGAAACGATCGGCAAGGCACAGAAGACGCTAGGCATACTCGCCGAGGCGAGCTTCGTGATCTCGGTACGCAATCCCGCCGTCGACGTGCCCGGCTTTCCCCAGGCCAAGCCGGACTATCCCAAGCACCTGAAGGACAAGTTCGCCGACAAGCGCTGGATCGCCATCGATGATCCCAAGCTGCTCGACTACGCGGACGCTCAATTTCTGCTGATCGGGGCCCACGATGATCTGAGCGAGGAAGACGTCAAGATCACCGGCAAGGCGAATCTGTTCAAGACCTTGGGCTTGACGAAGCGGGAATGGCCCACCGACGCGCTGGAAAGCGGCAAGCTCGTGGAGCCACAGATGCAACCGGGAAGCGAGGCCCCGGCAGGGGATCGCAGCAAGGGCGGTGAGCGCGGCGGCAAGGCGGCAAGCCAAACCGACTCCGCGGCAGGCATCGCCAAGGCGCTCAAGGGCGTTGATTTTCCCTGCGGCAAATCCGAGTTGCTCAAGCAGGCCAAAGCCAACGATGCCGCAAAGGAAATCGTCGAGGTGCTCGACGAGGTTTCCGATCGGCAGTTCGAGACCATGGCGGATGTTCAGAAAGCGGTGGGGGAGGTGCGCTGATGGCTCAATTCACCTGTGAAATATGCGGCGCGGAGTTCGAGCAGAAATCCCGCTACGAACGGCATCTGCAGACTTCCCACCCCCGCCAGGCGGTGTCCGCCGCGGATCTCGAGAAGGCACTGAAGGGCGTCGACTTTCCGACATCGCGGGAGGAACTGGGAAACGCCGTCGATAACGGTGAGGTGCGCGATATCATCGCGCAACTGCCCGATCAGGAATATCGCGACGCCGCGGAAGTGGCGCGTGCCTTCGGTGAGCTGCGCACCCACGAGAAGGCCCCGGACAGCCAGCCGAGCAAGACCGGCGGCCAACGGGCCATGCAGGCGCCCTCCGCCGCGCGCTTCGCCAGCTTATTCGAGGGCATGAGCTTTCCTGCCAGCGGCGAGGAACTCAAGCGCCATGCCCGCGCACAGGCCAGCGAGCAGGAGATGCAGACCCTGGAGAAGTTCGGCGATCACACCTACCACAGCATGGCCGACGTCGCCAAGGAACTACATAAAGTAAGCTAAATAACCAATTCGAATAGAAAGGTAAGCAACAATTCCTTAATAGTATTAAAAAAGGTCGGTAGGGTAGGGCGTCTTCCGCTTTTGTCTACATGGTGAACGCCCATGCACAGCAACGCCCTGGATGCGACCAATAGCCCGCTGACGGTGGAGCAGGCTGGCGCGGTCAATCGCTTGATCGAGGCGCTGTCCGCGGATCAGCGTACTTGGCTGAGCGGCTACTTGACGGGTGTCAACGCCGCGGCGTCGGCTCAGCCAGCTCCTTCTCAGGCGCCTGCGGCGCATCCCCTGACGATTCTCTATGGCTCCGAAACCGGCAATGCGGAAGGGGTGGCGCGCCAGCTCGGCGAGCAGGCCCTGGCCCGGGGGCTCGATGCCCGAGTCGTCGACTTGGCGGACTACAAGCACAAGGAACTGCGCCAGGAAGCCCGGCTAGTGATCGTCACCGCCACCCATGGCGAGGGGGAGCCACCGGACCCGGCGGCGGACTTCTATGAATTTCTGCACGGCCGCAAGGCGCCCAAGCTCAAGGAGTGCCTCTTTGCGGTGCTAGGGCTGGGAGATTCCAGCTATGAATTCTTCTGCCAGACCGGCCAGGATTTCGACCGCCGGCTGGAAGCCCTGGGCGCCGAGCGCCTATCACCGCGACTCGATTGCGACGTGGATTATGAGGAGCCTGCCCAGGCCTGGATCACCCAGTTGCTGGACGCCCTGGCCAGCCGCAGCGATACGCCGGCGCCGGGCGCCGAACCGGCGGCGCTGACTCCGCAAGACTCACCGCAGGCAACTCGCTACGATCGCCAGCACCCTTTCCTGGCGGAGGTGCTGGAGTGCCAGGGGCTGAACGGGCGCGGTTCCCCCAAGGAAACCTATCATCTGGAACTTTCCCTGGAAGGCGCCGGACTGGACTATCAGCCCGGCGACATCTTGTGTTTGTTGCCGCGCAACCGGGAGGCGGAAGTCAGCGCCTTGCTCGACGCCCTGGGACTGGACCCGGAGGAACGAGTCGAAAGTCATAGCGGTGGACGTAGCCTTTTCGAAGCGCTGCGGGACGACTACGAGATCACCACCCTGACGCCGCCGGTGGTGGAAGCCTACGCGGCCCGAATCGAGGCACCAGCCATTGGCGAACTGCTGGCCAAGGAGCGGCGCGGCGAGTTGATGGATTACCTTTACGGGCGCCACCTGATCGATCTGGTGCTCGAATACCCCGGCGCTAATCTGGATGCTCCGGCGCTGCTGGGTATGCTGCGCAAGCTGCAGCCCCGGGAGTACTCGATTGCCTCGAGCCACCTAGCGAACCCGGAAGAGGTTCATCTCACCGTGGCGGCGGTGCGTTATACCAGCTTCGAGCGCGAGCGCCATGGCGTCGCCTCCACCTATCTGTGCGACCTGATCGAGCCCGGCGATCGGGTGCCGATCTATCTGCGCACCAACAAGCATTTCCGCCTGCCGGACAATCCCGAGACCCCGCTGATCATGGTGGGGCCGGGCACCGGGGTCGCGCCGTTTCGCGCCTTCTTGCAGCAGCGCGAGGAGCTTGGCGCCAGCGGCCCCAGCTGGCTGTTCTTCGGCAATCCGCACTTCCGCACGGATTTCCTCTATCAGACCGAGTTCCAGGACTGGCTCAAGCGCGGTGTGCTGAGCCGGCTCGACGTGGCTTTCTCCCGGGACGAGGCGGAGAAGATCTACGTCCAGCAGCGCCTTCGCGAGCGCGGTGGCGAGGTCTATCGCTGGCTGGAAGACGGTGCGCACTTCTACGTATGCGGCGACGCGGAGCGCATGGCACCGGATGTCAACGACGCCCTGATCGAGATCGTCCGCGAGCACGGTGGCCATTCGAAGGAAGCCGCTACCGACTATGTCAAACAGCTGCAGCGCGACAAGCGTTATCAGCGCGACGTCTATTGAGCGAGGTTCGAGATGAGCACTCCCGATCGCAGCCGCGATATCACCCAACCCCTCGAGACGCTGCACCCCAACGAGCGCCTCAAGGCCAATAGCCGCTTCCTGTGCGGCACCATCGAGCAGAGCCTGGCGGATCCGATCACCGGGGCCTTGGCGCCGGACGATACCCAGCTGACCAAGTTCCACGGCTTCTATCAGCAGGACGACCGCGACCTGAGGGACGAGCGGCGTCGCCAGAAGCTGGAGCCCGCCTACCAGATGATGCTGCGCCTTCGCCTGCCTGGTGGCACTTGTACCCCAGAACAGTGGCTCAAGCTCGACGACATCGGCCGCCGCTACGGGGATGGCGGCCTGCGCCTGACCACCCGCCAGACCTTCCAGTTTCACGGCGTGCTCAAGCGCGATCTGCGCACCACCATTCAGGACATCAACTCGGTGCTGCTGGATACCATGGCCGCCTGTGGCGACGTCAACCGTACCGTCATGGCCGCGGTCAACCCACATCAGAGCGCGCTGCATGCAAAGGTGCAAGAGCACGCCCAAGCGGTCAGCGATCACCTGGCGCCTCGCGCCGGCGCCTACCGGGAAATCTGGCTGGACGGCGAGCGCGTCGATCCGGACAAGGACAACGAGCCGATCTACGGCCCCACCTACCTGCCGCGCAAGTTCAAGATCGGCTTCGCGGTGCCGCCGGTCAACGATATCGACGTCTACAGCCAGGACCTGGGCTTTATCGCCATCGTCGAAGATGGCGACCTGCAGGGCTTCAACGTCTGCGTGGGCGGCGGCATGGGGCGCACCGACAACGAGGCCGCCACCTATCCGCGCCTGGCGGACCCGATCGGCTTCTGTCGTCCGGAGGAGATGATCGCGGTGGCGGAAACCATCGTCACCGTGCAGCGGGACTACGGCGACCGGGTGGATCGCAAGCGGGCCCGGCTCAAGTACACCCTGGATACCCACGGCCTGGACTGGTTCAAGGGCGAGGTCGAGGAGCGCCTGGGCTGGTCCCTGGGCGAGGCGCGGGAAGTCGCCTTCGAGCACAACGGCGACCGCTACGGCTGGCTGGAAGGCGACGACGGTCACTGGCACTACACCCTGTTCATCGAGAACGGGCGTATTCGCGACTGGCCGGATTACCCGCTGATGAGCGGGCTGCGAGAGATCGCCCGAGTACACGAAGGCGAGTTCCAGCTGACCCCCAACCAGAACCTGACCATTGTCAATATTTCACCGGCATGGCGGGACACCATCGAGCGCCTGCTACAAGACCATCATCTGACTCAAGGACGTCGACAGAGCGCCCTGCGACGCAACGCCATGGCCTGCGTGGCCATGCCTACCTGTGGCTTGGCCATGGCGGAAAGCGAGCGCTATCTGCCGAGCCTCTTGATCAAGCTGGAAGCGCTGGCAGAACAGGCGGGCATCGCCGACACGCCGATCGTTACCCGCATGACCGGCTGCCCCAACGGCTGCGCCCGGCCCTACCTGGCGGAAATCGGCTTCACCGGCCGCGCGCCGGGCAAGTACAACCTGTACCTGGGCGGCGGCTTTCACGGCCAGCGGCTCAACAAGTGCTACCTGGAAAACGTCGGCGAGACGAAGATTCTCGAGGCCCTGGAAGGGTTATTCCAGCATTACGGTCGCGAGCGCGAACCCGGCGAGCCCTTCGGCGATTTCGTGATTCGCGTGGGCTACGTGCCGGAAGTGACCGCCGGGCGCCACTTCAACGACTGACGGTCAACAAGTCGGGAGGTATTCCTGCAAGACCTTATTTTTGCAAGCCCTCACTTCTGCAGGACATAGGTACCCGGGGCGTCCACCAGTGGCGCATAGCGTCCATTGCCCATGCTGGGAGGCGCGACTCGCTTCGCGGAGGAGCGCTCCACCAGCCAGGCCTGCCAGACCGGCCACCAGGAGCCATGCTGGCTGGGCATCGTCTGCAGCCAGGTATCCGGATCGATGTAGCTCTGCCTCGCCAGGCGAGTTTCCATCTGGTAGGTGCGGCGCTTGTGCCCTGGCTCGCTGACGATGCCCGCGTTGTGGCCGCCGCTGGTGAGCAGGAAGGTGACCTCGTCCATGTCGGACAGTAGATGAATCTTGTAGACCGAACGCCAGGGAGCGACGTGATCGCCGAGGGTCGCCACCGCGAAGATCGGGGCGTTGATATCCGGGATGGCGATGGGACGATCGCCGATGATATAGCGGCCGGTGGCCAGGTCGTTGTCAAGGAACAGTCGACGCAAATACTGGGAGTGCATCAAATGAGGCATGCGCGTCATGTCCGCGTTCCAGGCCATCAGTGCGCTCGCTACTTGACGCTTGCCGAGCATGTAGTTGTGAATCATGCGTGACCAGATCAGGTCGTTGGAGCGCATCAGCTGGAAGGCGCCGGCCATCTGGTAGCCATCGAGATAGCCAAGGTCCTGCATCATGCTTTCGAGGTAGTCGACTTCGCTTTCGGTGATGAACATCGACAGTTCGCCGGCTTCGGTGAAGTCGGCCTGGGCGGCCAGGGTGGTGATCGTGGCCAGGCGCTCGTCGCCGTCCCGCGCCATGGCGGCGGCGGTTATGTACAGCAGTGTGCCACCGAGACAGTAACCGACGGCGTGAATCTTGCGGTCCGGGACGATGGCCGAAATGACACTCAATGCTGCCTCGGGGCCAAGGCGCCGATAGTGGCTCATACTCAAATCTCGATCTTCCGAGGTAGGGTTGAGCCAGGAAATCATGAAGACGGTATGTCCCTGTTCCACCAAGTAGCGGACCAGGGATTTCTTCGGCGTCAGGTCAAGAATGTAGTACTTCATGATCCAGGCCGGCACGATCAGGATCGGTTCCGCATAGACCTTTTCGGTGGTCGGCGTGTACTGGATTAGCTCGATCAGCCGGTTGCGATAGATGACCTTGCCCGGGGTGGCCGCCAGGTTCTCGCCGAGCTTGAAGTCCTCGCTACCCACCGGCGGACAACCGGACACATGACGTTCCCAGTCTTCGCAGAGATTCTCCCAGCCGCGTAGGAAGTTCATGCCGCCCTGGGCCAGGGTCGCGTCGATCACTTCCGGGTTGAGCCAGGAGAAGTTGGACGGTGACCAGTGATCAAGTGTCTGCCGGGCGATGAAGGACACCACATTTTCGGTGCTTTTCGATAGCCCATCGATATTGGTGGTGGCGCTTTCCCACCACTCCTGCTGCAACAGAAACGATTGAGAGATCAGGTTATAGGGCCAGCGAGACCAGGCTTCGTGGCCAAAGCGATTATCTCGTGGGATGGGGTCGAGACAAGGCCGGGTATCCCAGGCCGGGTTCATGTGGCGGACGCGGCGTGTCAGGTAGGCAAGCTTGAAGCCCAGTTCCTCGGTCAGCTCCAGCTGCTTGCCTGGGGACATGGCCAGGTGCGCGAGCCATTCATAGATGACCGTGGCAACGCCCGCCGGTGAGGTGCCCCCGGTTGCCTTGGCTAGGTTGGCCTTGAACGCGCGATCCAGGGAACGCGTGGCGTAACGCCCGGACAGTGGAGAAGTGGTGGGACGTTCGGATAGCGGGGAGGTGGGGCGTTCGGATAGCCGGGAAATTGTAAGATTTTGATAAGCCTGGTTCATGACGAACTAATTCCATGCGGCATTGATACCTTAGGGTTCAAGCACGGGGATAGCGTTCGAACTCGGATATATCATTCCTCCTTGATTATTCTTCCTTGCCCCAGCCGCACTAGATAACCTAAGCCAAAGGCGATATTACAGCTTGACCTGACTCCTTATCGCAAAACGAATCAAATGACCAATATAAAATAGTCAATCCGAATTTCCTTGGCAAGATAGGAACAATCAGCCGCGAATGTAGTGCCAGCCCTGGGCCTGCAGTTCCGCCAGGGTCACCACCGCCGCTTCCACTTCCTGGATGCCCCCGGAATTTTCCAGCTGCAGGGTATGCAGCGTATTGAGGCACAGGCGCAGGCGATCATCCGTGTCCGGATCGGGATTCTCCAGGGCCTCGCGAACCCCCGGGCCGTTGGCGACGATCAGCACCTGGGCTTCCGGGCGCGCCGCCAGCAGGTTTCTGGCGTTGCGCCGCGCCCGGGCCAGACTCGCGGCGGTAGGGGCGTGCAGCAGTACTTTCATCAGCGTCATGAGAATTTCTTCCTCATCAAAGAGTGAACTCGGTGGCGGCGGTGCCGATACGCTTTTCAATGGTATAGACCCGATCGGCGAAGCCGTCATGCTCTCGACGGCCTTCCAGGGGCAGATCGATATCCACCCTGGCCACCACGCCGGCGGGCCCCTCGCCGCGCTTGCCCAGCACGATGACTCGGTCGGCGAGCAGCACGGCTTCTTCGATATCGTGGGTAACGAAGACGATGGCCGCCTCGGTGCGGGTGCGCAGTGCTACCAGCTCCGCCTGCAGGCGCCGGCGGGTGATGGCGTCCAGGGCGGAGAAGGGCTCGTCCATGAACAAGACGTCCGGGCGCACCGCCAGCGCTCGAGCGATGCCCACCCGCTGCTGCTGACCTCCGGAGAGGGTGCCTGGCCAGCGCTCGGCATAGTCCGCCAGATCCACTAGCGATAGCGTTTCCAGCGCCCGCTGGCGGCGCTCTCGCCGGGAGAGCTTGAGCCCTTCGAGCCCCAGCTCCACGTTGCGATGCACTCGGCGCCAGGGAAACAGTCTTGGTGCCTGAAACACCATCGACCAGCTGCGCTTATCCGGCGCGGTGTCTTTTCGCAGCGCCACTTGGCCGTGCTGCGGTTTTAGCAAGCCTGCCAAGGCGCGCAGCAGAGTCGACTTGCCCACCCCGGAAGCGCCGACGATGGCGACGAATTCCTGGGGCGCCAGATCGAGATCGACCCCTTCCAGCACCGTGTCCGCGCCAAATCCCAGGCTCAACCCTTGAGCCTTGAGTACTGGCTGTGATGCGCTTTCGTGTCGATTCATGGCTGCCATCTCAGTAATCGGCGCTGCAGGGCCATGAACAGGGAGTCGAACAGAGCATAGAGCCCGGCGATGGTCAGCATGTAGACCACCACGATGTCCGTGGCCAGCAGGCTCGAGGCTTCCATCATGCGTTGACCGATACCGGGAATGCCGAACAGCTCCGCGGCGACCACGGTCATCCAGCCTTGGCCGAGACCGGCGCGCAGACCGCTCAAGATGCCCGGCGCCGCCGCGGGCAGGCTGACCTTGTGCAGTCTGGCCAGAAAGCTTTTCTGGCCGAAGGCGATGGCAACCTCGTCGAAGCCCGGGTCGACGCTCTTCACGGCGCTGTAGCTGGTGAAGTAGTTGATCCAGAACACGCCGATACTGATGATGAATGCCGCCGCCTGGGCGCTGATACCGAACCAGATGATGGCGAAGGGAATCCAGGCCAGGGGCGGAATCGGGCGTAATAACCTCGCTAGCCATGCATGCAGGGCGTCAAAGGTAGGCACCAGGGCGGCGCCGACACCCACCAGAATGCCGAGTATCGAGCCGATCGCTACTCCCACGCCATAGTGGGACAGGCTCGATATCACGACCTCGAGCCAGATACCGTCGAGCACTTCCGCCCAGAAGACGCCGGGAATGCTCGACGGCAGCGGTACCAGATTGCCCGGCAGCAGGCCGCTGCGCAGCGCCGCTTCCCACAGCACCACGAAAACCCCAACCCCCAGGATGCTGAGCAGTATGCGCCGATAGTGGCTCATGAGGTCTGATCGCCCTGCGGTTGGCTCACCTCGTCGTAGAGTTGCGTATCGAACAGTGCCTCGATATCCACCGACTTCCTCAGGGTGCCGTTCTGGGTCTGAAAATCTCGCATCACCCGGGTGGCGTCGATGATTTCATGAGGATCGCTCAGGTAATTGGAGGAAGGCGATTTCAGCGCCGCTTCTACCGTGGCCAGGGGCACCAGGCGCTTGCCGACGAATTCCCGCACGTGGGGCGCGGCGCGCTCCGGATCTTCTTCCAGGACTTGAGTGGCGCGGATATGCAGCTCCAGCAGCTTGCGCATGGCCTGCGGATGCTCTTTCAGTACGGCTTCCCGGGCAGCCAGGACCGCGCCGGGCTGATTCGGCAGCATGTCGCCGCCTCGAACGATCACTTTCGCGCTATCGTCGCGTTCGGTCACCGTGGTCAGGATCGGCTCGAGGATCGACGCCGCATCCACCGCACCGGCCAGCAGCGCCTGCTGTACCCGATCCGCGCCCATGGCGACGATGTCCACGCTATCCAGATCCACACCGACCTGCTCGGCGAGCCAGTAGCGCAGCACCGTGTCCGGCACCGAGCCGCGGGGGAAGGTGGCGATCTTGGGCTTGCGACTCTGCTCTTCGGTAAAACGGGCAATGGCTGCCTTGGGGTCCAAGCCGTCGAAACTCTCGGCGAATTCCCCTCGGGCCACCAGGCCGATCTGCTCCTTGATGCTGGCGGCCAGCACCTTGATCGGCACCCCATTGGCCCGAGCCACCATGGCCGGACCGATGCCGAAATACATCACGTCCAGATCGCCGGCGGCCAAGGCCTGCACCATGGCCGGGCCGCTGGAAAAGCGGGTCAGGTCAAGCTCCAGGCCAGCTTCCTCGGTCCAACCTTCGCCTTCCATGACGAAAAGCTGCGCCACCGGCAGAATCGGCATGTAGCCCACCTCCAGGGTGGTGTTCTGGGCCGGGGCGAGCCCGGGCAGGCATGACAAGGCCAGTAACGCGCCAAGGCGACGGAAAATAGGCAGCATAAGGAGTCTCCGTTCCGATACATGCAACTTGATGAGTCAGGCCGCCGATCATAGCCGCTGGCGATGGACAGGGGAAAACCGCGACTTGGATAAATCCGTTATAAGGATATGTTGTTTGAACGATTTCATTCTTCCAGTGCTTGCTGCAGGTCCTCGATCAGATCCTCCGGGTCTTCCAGCCCCACGGAGAGCCGCACCATGTTGTCGCTGATGCCGCGACGCTCGCGCTCAGCCGCGCCCATGGCGTGGTGAGTCAGGGTCAGCGGCTGGGTGACCAGGCTTTCCACGCCGCCCAGGCTCGGCGCCAGAGCAAAGAGCTTCAGACGATCGACGAAGCGGGTGGCGTCCTCGCCGCTGTCGCCCACGGTGATGGTCAACATGCCGCCGAAGCCGCGCATCTGGCGCTTGGCCAAGTCGTGGCCGGGGAAGCTTTCCAGACCCGGATACAACACTCGCGTTACCTTGGGGTGCTTTGCCAGGGCTTCCGCCACCTGCTGAGCGCCTGCATTATGCTGGCGA
Organism: Pistricoccus aurantiacus; assembly: GCF_007954585.1. Lineage (GTDB taxonomy): Bacteria > Pseudomonadota > Gammaproteobacteria > Pseudomonadales > Halomonadaceae > Pistricoccus > Pistricoccus aurantiacus. The sequence goes on along the minus strand of NZ_CP042382.1, from coordinate 648,005 downwards.
ATGCGTATCACCAGGGTGCGCAGGCTGCGCGCGAGCAGCGAGGCGGTTTCCGGGGCGGGTACGCTGCCCAGGCTCTTGCGCCAGGCGTTGATCGGCTCGAGCAACTCACGGGGGCCGATCAGGGCGCCGGCGGTCAGGTCGCTGTGGCCGCCCAGGTACTTGGTGGCGCTGTGCATGACCAGATCCGCTCCGAGGGCCAAGGGCTGCTGGTTGACCGGTGAGGCGAAGGTGTTGTCCACCGCCAGTAACGCCCCGTGGTGGTGAGCCATCTCCGCAATGGCGGCGATATCGAAGATTTCCAGGGCCGGGTTGGTGGGGGTTTCCAGGAAGATCAGCTTGGGACCTTGGACAAGCGTCTCTTCCAGGCGGTCCAGCTCATGGCCCAGCAAGGGAAAAAAGGGAATACCCAGGGTAGGCAACTGATCCGCCAGCAGAGTCAGGGTGCCACCGTAAACATCGCCCAACGTGATGACGCCTTGACGGCCATGGCTCATGAACAGGGCGGATTCCGCCGCCATTCCTGAACTGAAGGACAGCGCCGCTTCGCCCTCTTCCAGGGTGGCGAGTTTGGCTTCCAAGGCTTGAATGGTGGGATTGAGGCCGAAGCGGGTATAGAGACCACCGGGTCGGCGCCCCGCCACCGTGTCGCTTAACTGCTGGGTGTCTTGAAAGGTGAACAGCGTGGTGGCGTATATGGGCGTTTGCGGCGTATCCGTTTCCGGCTCGCCGGCGTGCACGCAGCGGGTGGAAAGTCCTTTAAAGGTAGGCATGGTGATCTCCTTGTTCCGTCCCTGACCCATTATAGAAAACGACGATACCGGCCACCTGGACCGGTATCTTTCGAGTCTAGCGGATGCCGCGCTTGTCGAGACCGCCTGGTCTCAAGCCTTGCCCGGCTGCTTGACCATGCGCAGATAGGACTTCTTCTCGTCCCAGCCCTCGGGGAACAGGGTCTTGGCTTCTTCGTTGCTGACCGCCGGGACGATAATGCAGTCGTCACCGTCGCACCAGTTCACCGGCGTGGCCACCTTGTGATTGTCGGTGAGCTGGAGGCTGTCGAGCACCCGCAGGATTTCCGCGAAGTTCCGTCCGGTGCTGGCGGGATAGGTGATGGTCAGGCGCACCTTCTTGCTGGGGTCGATGATGAAGACGCTGCGCACCGTCAGGGTGTCGTTGGCCTTGGGATGAATCATGCCGTAAAGGTCGCTGACCTTGCGGTCTGCATCCGCCAGCAGGGGGAAGTTGAGCGCATGTCCCTGGGTTTCCTGGATGTCTCCGGCCCAGCCATGGTGATCATCCAGAGGATCAACCGACAGACCGATGGCCTTGGCATTGCGGCGCTCGAACTCCGGCTTCAAGCGAGACACCTCGCCAAGCTCAGTGGTGCAGACCGGCGTGTAATCCTTGGGATGCGAGAACAGGATTACCCAGCTGTCGCCGGCCCACTCGTGAAAATTGATGGTTCCTTCGGTGCTTTCCTGGGTGAAGTCCGGGGCGATATCGCCAAGTTGCAGCGCCATGTGGTCCTCCTGAATTGAATGTAGAGATCATTAGCTAACCCGCTCAGCATGCCATTTTCACCAACTGCTGTGAAACAACCGCTGAGGATAAGCAAAGACCGAGCGGGCATGACGATACCCGGCGTGTCGTTGTCTTCGAGGCGGCATCGGTTGGGCTACCTGGGTGGGATTAGGCGTTGTCCAGCCGCTGATGATCCAGCCCTTCAAGCAGGCCGGCCATGTCGTCCGCGTGCTCTTCTTCTTGGGCAAGAATGTCCTCCATGATGCGCCGGGAGGTCGGATCCTTGTCACCCAGGTAGGTAGCGATTTCCCGATAGCTGTCGATGGCAATGCGTTCCGCCACCAGGTCCTCCATGATCATGTCGCGCAAGCTTTCGCCTTCGACGTACTCCGCGTGAGAACGGCTCAGCAGGCCTTCCGGCGAGAAGTTGGGCGCGCCGCCCAGCTGCACGATGCGCTCTGCCAGCCAGTCCGCGTGCTGCTGCTCCTGCTGGGCATGCTCGAGAAACTCTTCCTTGGCAACGCTTGCGCTCAGGCCGTCCGCCATATAGTAGTGGCGCTTGTAGCGAAGCGTGCAGACGATTTCCGTGGCCAGCGCTTCGTTGAGCAGATTGATGACGTTTTCCCGATCCGCGGTATAGCCCTCGGTGACGGCGCCGCGCTCGATATGCTGACGAGCGCGCTCGCGTATGGTCTTGATATCCGTAAGAAATGGCTGATTGGACACGATCCGACTCCTTTTCGTTTGTACAAGCTTGGCCGAAGTGTTGGGGCTTCCGTTGCTCTCCGGCTTCATGCTCAGCGTAGTGCCACTTGAATGACATGGGAACGGTCGAGCATTCTTTCAATGATTGCCGGCGACAAATCCCGAGGCTCAGCGAAACGCGATACGGGTTCCGTAAGCCAGCATTTCGTCCCGGGTAACCGGCTGGCTCGCCACGCCGATCATCTCGTCGCCATTCTGATCCGCGAAGGTCAGCACGCCATGGGTCAGGCCGATTTCACCGAGCATGTCGCAGATCTTGCCGGTGCCCTTGAAGCTGAGAACCTGGCCATCCTTGTCGCAAAGACTGCTTACCTTGTCGACGTGATGATGTAGGCGAACCACATAGACCCCGTCCATGGACCATATTTCGACAATGGGAGAAAAACCGTTGTTTACGGCCCTTTCGAGTTCCGACAGCGTGACGTTATCGCCCATTTCCTGCACGTAAGCCATTGTTCAAGCTCCTTGATTGTCTGATGAGATAAACGGCTGAACTTAATTGTCGTAGCGCTTTTGTACAATAAATGTAGAACATTGGTCGACATTGGCCAAATGCTGATTCACGGTTGATGGCCTACGGGCGGGTCAACTCGATGGCCGCCGGCTGCTACGTTGAGCAGACGTTTATACGCAAGGCGCTCATGCCACTAGTTTAGAAAGGGTTTTCAAATATCGCAGGTAATACCAAGGAGTCGATATGACATCACGATTGCACCCGCTGACGCTGACCGTCGCCGGTATTGTGCTGGCCGCGCCCCTGACGTTGTTGACAAGTGCTGCCTTTGCCGCGGAAGAATCCCCTCGGGTACGTTTTTCCTCCCCCTCCTGGCCCGGTGTCACCGTCAAGACCGCCATGGCGTCTCAGTTGCTGGACGCCTTGGGCTACGAGCCGGATCAGCAGGAAATCAGCGCCACCATTACCTACGAAGCGCTCAATCTGGGCGAGCTGGATGCCTTTCTAGCGGCCTGGCTGCCGGGGCAGCAGAGCATGTATGACTCGGCCATGTCCAAAGGCAAGATCGTCGATCTGGGCAATAACGTTGACGGTGCCCGGCTGGGCTTCGCCGTGCCGCGCTATGTAGCGGACGCCGGGGTGACCAGCACCGAGGACCTGGACAAGGACGAGTTCGCCGACAGGTTCGATCGCACCCTCTACACCATCGAAGCCGGCTCCGGCATGAGCGAAATCCTGCATGAGGCGGTGGATGAGGACACCTACGGCCTGGGGGACTGGAGAATCGCCGGCACCTCGACCCCGGGCATGCTCAGCTCCGTGGACAGCGCCATCGACAACGATGAATGGATCGTCTTCGGCGCCTGGACCCCGCATTGGATGAATATCGAATACGATATCGTCTATCTCGAGGATCCGGAAAACCTCTGGGGGCCGGATGGCGGACGCAGTGACGTGAAAACCCTGCTCAACAAGGATTTCGCCGACACCCACCCCAACGCCGCCAGGCTGCTTGACCAGATCGTCATCGATGCGGAGGATCAGAGCCAGATGATTCTGGGCTTCAGCTACGAAGAGCGAGAGCCGGAAGCCGTCGCGGAGGAGTGGATCAAGAACAACCCGGAAAAGGTCAAGGCCTTTGTCGAGGGCGTGACCACCCGAAGCGGCGAGCCCGCCTGGCCGGCGCTGCAGCAGGCGTTTGACCTGCCGCAAGGGTAAGGCAATCCTCATTCTCAAGGACAAGGAGAGCGCGATGAGTTTCGATGGCGAGCAATATCCCGGCGTTCAGGCGCCCACCAGCGATTCCCAAGGGTTTCGGCTCAATCACACCATGCTGCGGGTCAAGGACCCGGAAAAGGCGCTGGCGTTCTACAGCCGTATCTTCGGCATGCGGGTACTGCGACGGCTGGATTTCGAGGAGATGCAGTTCTCGCTGTATTTTCTGGCTCGGCTCGACGCGAATGAGCAGCCACCGGAGGATGCGGCGGAGCGCACCGCCTGGACTTTCGATCAGCGCGGCATTCTGGAACTGACCCATAACTGGGGCACGGAGCAGCAGGACGACTTCGCCTATCACGACGGCAACGCCGAGCCCCAGGGTTTCGGGCATATCTGCTTCTCGGTGCCGGACCTGGACGCCGCCGTGGCCTGGTTCGATGCCAACGATGTGGAATTCGTCAAGCGCCCGGATCAGGGCAAGATGAAGGACGTGGCCTTCGTCAAGGACGCGGACGGCTACTGGATCGAGATAGTGGAAGCGGCCAGACTCAAGCAGTTGGGAGATTGATTGACGGCCAGGCTAGTCAAGCAAACGTTGTTTATGACCTGCGTAAAGGAGGCAATGTCATGACCAAGTTCAAGGTAGGCGACCATGTGACCTGGAATTCCGAAGCAGGCCAGGTGAGCGGCACCATCAAGAAAGTGCATACCCAGGATTTCGAGTACAAGGGGCATAAGCGGCGCGCCTCGGAAGACGAACCGCAATACGAAATCAAGAGCGACAAGACGGATCACGTCGCCGCGCACAAGGAAGGCACGTTGAAGAAAACGGATGGCTGATACTGCTCGCTGAGCCGTCGGCTCAATAGCCGGTCATTTCCAGATAACCCTCGCCCGCCAGGGCGCCGTCGCCTGAATTCCTTACCGTGACGGCGCCTTCCCAGTAGGGAAAGCTGGTGCCCATCCAGCGATTGGGATTGCGGGCGGTGACGATAAATTCCCGCGCCTGATCCGGCAGTGCCAGCCGCCAACGGGTCGGTACCTCGCGCCCGGCGACCTGGCGTGTCTCCAGCGGCGTCAGCGTCACCTCGTCGTTTTTCAGAGGCGTCAGCTCGCCCTGCGGCGTGATCCAGCTGCCGGACACGTAGGCGCTGTCTTTATCCTTGCCGCCGCCGCGCAGGCGAAAGGCCATCAGCCGGTGGCCATCCTTCAGGTGCAGCGAAAACCAGTCCCAGCCGCTCTGGGTGGGACCGAGCAGTTGGCTGCTCCATTCCCGGTCGAGCCAGGCCTGGCCGCTGACCGGAAGGTTTTCGCCGTTCAGGGTCACTTCACCTTCGACCCGGTAGAACGGCTGGCTGTAATAGAAGGACCCCTGGCCATCCGCGGATTTCTGGCTGAAGCCCGCCTCGCCATGAGCGACCAGCGGCCCTTGCGCCTTGAGTTGCAAACGATAGCCGAAATCCTCGCCATCGCTATCCTGGGCTTGTACGCTCAGGGTCATATCCGAGAAGGCGTCCGCCTGGGAATCATCTACTCGACTGGTCAACTGCCAGTTGTCCAGCCAGGCGCGAAAGGGGGCGAGCTTCACGCCGGCCTGGCCGGTGTCGCCCCGGGCGAAGCGCTCCGCGACAAGGTGGGTATCACCCTTGGAAAGCGCCGCGTGGGCCATCCATAGCTGGCGGGTCTGCCAGGGCGATACCGGCGCTGAATTTGCATCCGGCGGCGCCAGGGCCTGGCGGAACAGGGTCCACTGCATGCCCAGGGGGTTGCCCTGAGCGTCGCGCAGGTTGGCGGTGAGATACCACCATTCGATGCGGTAGTCCGGATGAGCGCCGTGATCCTCGGGAAAGCGCAGTTCGGTTCCCGGGCGCGCCTGGGGAAAGCCTTCCTGGGTTTCGCCCAGCCCGGCGAAGCTCTCGGCAGCGGTATCGTCTTCACGAAAGCTCCACCAGCCCACCGCTGCCAGGAGCAGCAGCCCGGGGCCAAGGGCGATCCAGAAGAGCCTGTTCGACCATCGCGTCATCATTGTTCGAACTCCGCCAGCTATTTACCTTCGAATTCCGCCAACAGGGCCCGGGGCGGGATGCGCCATAGCCGCCAGGCGGGCAAGAGTGCCGCCAGCCAGGCCACCAGCACCGCCAGTCCCAGGGTCCAGAGGATCTGCAGGGGAAACACGTGAAGCGGCAGCCGCCAGCCGAAGGCGGCGACGTTGATCACCGCCACCAGGGCCCAGGTCAGAGCGATACCTAGAGGAATCGCGACCAGGGCGGTAACGAGCGCCAGGCCGCCAAGCTGGACCAGGGACACCAGCGCCAGGGGGCGTCGAGGAACGCCCAACGCCCATAGCGGCGCGAGCTGCGCCCGCCGCGTTCTTGCCTGGGCCAGCAGGCTGGTGAACAGCGCTAGTGCTGCCACCCCCAGGGTCAGGGCGTTGAGCGCCCGGGTAATGGTGAAGGTACGCTCGAAGATCTCGATGGCAAGCTCCCGGATGCCGCGCCGGTCGATGACCGACACGCTGTCCGCGCCGAATCGCCTGTCGAGATCCGCCAGCAGCGACTCGCCGTCGCTCGATTCTTCCAGTACCAGGCCCACGGAATCCGGCGGCGCCTGAAAACGGGACGCCACCAACGACTCCGCCAGCACCATCTCCTCGCGCGGATTGCCGTAATCCGGATAGACGCCGACGATACGCGTCTCGAACGGCCCGCGGGAGGTTGCGAGAATGATCTTTTGCCCGAGTTCCAGGCCGGCGGCGATCGCTAACTGCTCGTTGATCAGTGACGCTCCCTCGGCGACGGACTGCCAGGCCTGCTCGCGACCGTCAAGCGTATCCAGCAGCGGCCAGCGTTCGGTCAAGGCCGGAGCGGGGGTGATGCCGTCGATGGACACCGGGCGGGACTGCTTGCCGGCGTCGAGTCGAGCTTCCGTCTGGCGGTTAGGCAATAGCGCGATGATATCCGACCGAGCTTCCAGCCAGTCGAGCACTTCGGTGTAGCGCTCCTCCCCGGGGCGCAGATAGATATCCGCCACCAGGCGCTGATCCAGCCAGTCCAGAAACGTCAGGCGAAAGCCGCCGACCATGCTGCTTACCCCCAGGTTGGCGGCAAGCGCCAGCAGTAGCGCCATCATCGCCAGCGACAGCTTGGGTAGCTGCAGTTGGGTATCCGCCAATGCCCATTGGCGCAGAGGGTGATTCTCGCGGCCGGTTAGTTTTGCAAGCAACCAGGCCAGCAGGCGGGGCAGCAACAGGGCGCTACCCAGCAGCGCCGCGCCGACCATCAGGAAGCCGCTTACCAGTCCTTCGCCGGCGGGCCGCCCTAGCAGCCAGAGGTACAGCCCCAGGGCGATCAGCCACAGCAGGCCCCCGCCCAGGGTCATACGCCCTAGCTGGCGCCGAAAACCGCCGCGCCAGGCCTGGGCCTGACCCAAGGCCAGCACGTTCAAGCGAGCGGTGCGCCACAGCATGCCGAGCCCGGCGGTGGCCAGCCCTCCCAGGGTGATGGCGACGCCGCCCAGCCAGTAATACCAGGGCAGAGAGAGCCGGACGCCGACCTGGGCATCGTAGAGGGAGCGCAGAGTCGAGGCGACGTCCGGCAGCAGGGCGCCGGCGATCCATACGCCGCTGATCACGCCGAGCACCGCGCCCAGCAGACCAATCAGCAGCATCTCCAGACCCAGGGCCAGGGTCAGCTCGCGCCCGGACACGCCGAGGGCGCGCAGGGTGCGCAGCATGTCCAGACGCTGCTCCAGGGCCAGCCCCAGGGCCGCGTGAACGATCAGGAAACCCACCACCAGCGCCAGCAGTCCCATGGCGGTGAGGTTGAGATGAAAGCTCCCGGTCAGCTGATCCGGCGCCGGCAACTGGTCGCCGGCCTGGCGTTGAAACGCTGAGGGCAGATCCGTGGGTTGATCCGGCGCCACCAGCAGCCGGTCGATGGTGTTGCCGCGCTCGAGAAGTGCCGCCGCCGGGGCGATATCCATGATCAGCGTATCCGGCGGCAGGCTGGCGACGATTTCCAGCGGCGGCAGGCGCTGTCCGTTTTCCAGACGTGGGCGGCTGCCCGGCACCGCCTGCTCGTTCTCATTGGTGCCGAGACGCGCCAGCGTATCCGGGGCCAAGCGGGTGCGCCAGGGGGGCGTGACGAAGGCGGTCAGGTCCGTGGCATCATCGGTACTTTGCCAGCCGCTTCCCGCCGGCAGGCTCAAGGGATCGATGCCCATCACGTCCAGGCGTTCGCCGTTGGCCAGGGTGATCCGGCCTTCCAGCAGCGGCGATACCGGCTGCCCGGCGCGACGCAGGGCGGCATAATTTTCGATAGTCAGGGGTTGGCCATTGCGCCGCTGAATGCTGTCCAACTGGGTGCTGAACAGCGCCTCGGCGCGAGCGTAGCTGTCCCGAGCGGAGGCATTGATCGCCTGCACGCCGCTCCACAGGGCGCTGGCTACCCACAGCCCTACCAGCAGCATGGCCAGCTGCCCCGGATGGCGGCGGTAATGGGCCAGCAGGGTGATCAGCACGACCCTCAGGCGCTGCATAGCTGGCCCCGCTTCAGTATCAGACGGCGATCCATGGGCGCCGCCACCCGAGCGCTATGGGTGACCATCAGCAGGGCGCAGCGGCTTTCCGCCACCAGTTCCCCCAGCAGGGCCAGCACGCTGTCTGCGCTGGCCTCGTCCAGGTTGCCGGTGGGTTCATCCGCCAGCAGCAGGGCCGGACGGAGAGCCAGAGCGCGACCGATGGCCAGGCGCTGCTGCTGCCCGCCGGAAAGCTGTTCAGGATAACGCCCGGCCATGTTGGCAAGCCCCAGACGTTCAAGAAGCATGGTGGTCCAGTCCGGATCCTCCCGCTCCGCCAGCCGGGCCTGCAGGGTCAGGTTGTCGCGTACGCTCAGGCTTGGAATCAGGTGGAACTGCTGGAACACCAGCCCCAGCCGCTCGCGCCGCAGCGCCGCCCGGGCCGGCTCCGCCAGGGAGGAAAGCCGCTTGCCGTCGAGCAGGATGTCGCCTCGGTCCGGCACGTCCAGCCCCGCCGCCAGGTGCAGCAGCGTCGACTTGCCGCTGCCGGATTCCCCCATCAGCGCCAGGCTTTCCCCCGCCGCCAGCTCGAGATCGACTCCCTCGAGTACCTCAAGTGGCCCCTGCGGCGTGGCATAGGCCTTGTGAACCTGGCGGAACTCGAGCATGGGGGCTCCTTGGCGTTTTTTTGAATCCTTACCGGTAATACTCGATTCATGCGGCATCCTTTGCATCAAGAGAGCGAGCCTGGGCCAGGGCGATGGCCTGAAACGGAGTCGGTTCCGTGCCCTGTGTATAAGTGACGATATCGACAGGCAGATACAGGACTTCCTCGAGCGACTGCTTGAGTTCGGCGACCTGCAGTCGGGGCAGGGGGGACCGAGTGATCAGCAGCAGATCCAGATCGCCGCCGCGGCGGCTGTCGTCGAGGCGCGAGCCGAAAAGGCGCACGTCACAGGCTACGCCTACCGCATCATGTACCTCGGCAAGAAGTCTGGCTTTCTGCTCTTCGGTAAGTCGCATCGCGTGTTTCTCCCTTAAGCCCATCCTTAACAGGATCAGACCCTAGCGCGTTACTCCGTATTTCCCAGGGCCTCGTGAATCACCCGGGTATTGTGGCGCAGCATGCCGCTATAGTGGCTGGCTTCGCCTTCCCTGGCCAAGGCGCCGGAATACAGGGTGCCGGCGATGGGCAGGCCGCTTTCCTCGGCAAGTTGGTCGATCAGGCTGGGGTTGGTGATGTTTTCATGAAACAGTGCCTTCACGCCCTGTTCCCGCAGGGTATCGATCAACTGGGCCATGACCCGGGCGGAGGGGGCGGCGGCGGTATTGATGCCTAGGGGCGAAAGAAATCTTATCCCGTAAGCGTCGCCGAAATAGCCGAAGGCATCGTGGTTGGTGACTACCAGCCGCTGGTTCTCGGGAATGGTCTCGATCAGGCGGTGAATCTCCTGGTCCAGTGTCTCGAGTTCCGCCAGGTAGGCGTCGGCTTGCTTGCGATAGTCCGCCGCGTGAGCCGGATCCGCCTCGATCAGGCCGTCGCGGATATTGATAACGTACTGCTTGCCTCGCTGCGCATCCAGCCAGGCGTGAGGGTCCGCGTCGCCGTGATGGTGATCGTCATGGGCGTGAGCGGCGTGGCCTTCCTGCTCCACCTCTATATCCTCGCGGGTCGCCACGCCCTGGCTGGCAATCACTTTTACGCCGCCGTAGTCGCCGGCCTCCAGCAGCCGAGCCATCCATCCCTCGAGTTGCAGCCCGTTGAACACCACCAGCTGCGCCTGCTTGATACGCCGAGCGTCCCGGGGGCTGGGGGAATAGGCATGGCTGTCGCTGTCCGGCCCCACCAAGGAGGTCACCTCGACGTGATCGCCGCCGATCTGTTCGATCATATCCGCCAGCACGCTGAAACTCGCCACCACCGGAATGGGTTTCGCCTCCTCCTGCGCCTGGGTCGGTGAAGCCATGACGCCAATCATCACGATCATGCCGACCAGACCGGCCATATAACGTCTCATACGCGAGCCTCCTCTTCGCCGCTTTCCCGGGAAACGGCCTTGCGGTGTAGCCGCGCCCGCAGGCTATTGTGTCGCCCCAACAGGGCCGATAGCAGATAGATCCCGCCGGCCAGCAGGATGATGCTGGGGCCGGAGGGCAGGTCGAGATGATAGGAAAGCAACAGGCCACCGGTGCTGGCGAACATGGCGAATAGCGTGCCCAGGCCGATCAGCCCCTCCAGGCGCTTCGACCAGAAGCGCGCCGCAGTGGCGGGAAGCATCATCAGACCCACCGCCATCAATGTGCCCAGGGTCTGGAAGCCGGCGGTCAGATTAAGCACCACCAGTCCCAGGAAAACCCCTTGGATCAGGCCGTTATGAGCTCCCTGGCCGCGCAGGAACAAAGGATCGAGGCATTCCACCACCAGGGCGCGAAACAGCGCCGCTAGCAAGGCCACCGTGACGCTGCACACCGCGGCGATCAATAGAAGCGCGGTGGTATTCACCGCCAGGATCGAGCCGAACAGCACGTGGGTCAGATCCACGCTGCTGCCGCCCAGGGACACCAGCATGACCCCCGCCGCGAGCGAGATCAGATAGAAGCTCGCCATGGCGGAGTCTTCCTTGTGGCCGGTCATCTGGGAAACGCTGCCGGACAGTGCCGCCACCATGAGCCCGGAAAGCACGCCCCCCAGGCTCATCGCCGGCAGGGAGAATCCCGCCAGCAGAAAGCCCAGGGCCACCCCGGGCAGGATGGCGTGGGCCATGGCATCGCCGATCAGACTCATGCCGCGCAGGGTCAGAAAGACCCCCAGCGCCGGTGCGGCCAAGGAAAGCGCCAGCCCGGCGACGAGAGCGCGGCGCATGAAACCGTAGTCGAAAGGGGCGAGTAGCAGGGCATGCAGTTGATCGAACATCAAAAGGAATCCGCGAAGGCGAAAGGCATCGTAGGCGCGGGCTGGCCTTGATCTAGCGCCCGCGAAGAGAGTGTTGTCTGAGGATCGAGCCAGCGAGCCCGACCGTGAGAAAGCGCCAGCACCTGATCCGCCAGCTTGGCGAGCTGTTCCCGATCGTGAACCACCACCAGGAGGGTGGCGCCTTCCCGGGCCATGTCCCGCAGCACCTGGGTCAGCACTTCGACGGTTTCTTGATCCACGTTGGCGAAGGGCTCGTCGAGCAGCAGCAGCTCCGCCTCCTGCATCAGGGTACGACCGATCAGCGCCCGCTGGCGCTGGCCGCCGGAAAGCTCTCCCAAGGCACGATGGGCGAGATGAGAAATTCCCAGGCGCTTCATGACTTCCCGGGCCTTGCGATAATGAGGGCCGCAGTAGCCGGCAAGCGCGCCGTGGCTTGGCCAGGTGCCGGTCATCACCAGTTCCTCGACGCTGATCGGAAAGCTCAGATCCAGGGCCAGTTGCTGGGGCAGCCAGGCTCGGCGTTCCTTGGGTACCCGGCAGGTTATCCGCCCGGAAATCGGCCTGAGCAGGCCCATGATGGCCTGTATCAGGGTGCTCTTGCCGGCACCGTTGGGCCCGATCAAAACGGTGATGGCACCGTCCGGAAAGGCGCCGTTGACATCTTCCAGCACGCTGCGTCCGCCCTGGGCCAGATGCAGATGTTCGAGGGTCAGTCTGGCCATCAGAAGCCCATACCTGTCGCCCAGGCCACCGCCAGCCAGAGCCCCCCCAGCGGAATGGCGGCAAGCGCCAGGCGTCGCCGGGCGGAAAGCGACATCAGGGAAAAATGGCAGGGGCCTTCCGGCCGGTGGCGATGCGCCATAAGCTAACCTCCCAAAACAAGTGAAAGGTTATAACATAACAAAAGACGCCGAAACCAGCCGGAGCCACCCACAGGTCGCCGACTGGTCAAGGGGGCAAATCAGGAATGAGAATTACAGGCGCAGGCCGCCGTCCACTTCCAGTACTCGCCCGTTGAAATAGTCGTTCTCGAAGGCGAACTGCACCGCGTGAGCGATCTCGTCCGGCTCTCCCAAGCGCTTGAGGGGGATGCTCGCTTCGAGTTTCTCCCTGGCCTTGTCCGGCATCTTCTCGACCATGGCGGTCTGGCAGAACCCCGGAGCAATGGCGGCGACCCGAATGCCGTGGCGCGCCAGTTCATTGGCCCAGGTCACGGTCATGGCGGCCACTCCGGACTTGGCGGCGGAGTAATTGGTCTGGCCGACATTGCCGGCGCGGCTGATGCTGGAGATATTGACGATCACCCCGCGCATCTGGGGCGCTTCTCCTTCATCCTGCTCGATCATCCGAGCCGCTGCTTCCCGGGCGCACAGAAAGACGCCGCGCATGTCGATCTGTGAGACCTTGTCCCAGTCCTCCAGAGAAAGCGTCTTCTCCACCTGGCCGTCCTTGGCCTTGACCAGCAGACCATCCGCGGTGACCCCGGCGTTGTTGACCACTCCGTGCAGGCCGCCGCAGTCTTCTATCAGCTGCTTGAAGGTTTTCACCACCTGGTCTTCCTGGGTGATATCGACGATATAGGTTCTGGCCTTGGCGCCGGCCTGCTCGCATTCCTGGCGGACCTGCTCCAGGCCATCCTCGTTCATGTCCAGCAGTACCGGCATTGCGCCGCATCGGCTCAGGCGGACCGCCATGGCTCGGCCCAGGCCGCCGGCGGCGCCGGTGATCGCGATGATCTTGTCCTTGAGTTGCATCCTGAACTCCTTGTCAAATGGTGTTTTCCGTTCTAAGACCTATCTTTTTAAAACCTATCTTTTTAAAACCCATCTTTCCAAAACCTATCTTTCCAAAACATAGCGCCCCGGGGCATCCTCGATGGGCGCGTAACCCTTGTCGGGATTGCCCATGGACGGCGGCGTGGTTTCGCCGCTGGAATGCTCCAGCAGCCAGGCCTGCCACTCCGGCCACCAGGAACCTTCCCGTTCCGGCACCTGCTCGTACCAGGTATGGGCGCCCACGTAGGGGGCGTCCGCAGGCTTGTCGGCGATCTGATAGACCCGGTGCTTGTGCCCGGGCTCGCTGACCACCCCGGCGTTGTGGCCGCCGCTGGTCAGCACGAAGGTGAGGTCGCCGCCCAGCAGCAGCTGATTGCGATACACCGAGCGCCAGGGGGCGATATGGTCCTTGCGGGTGGCGACCAGAAACCCGGGCAGGGTGATGTCGCCGAGCAGCACCGGATGATCGTTGGTGCGATAGCGCCCCAAGGCCAGTTCGTTGGCCAGATAGAGCCGGCGCAGATATTCGGAGTGCATGCGGTAGGGCATGCGGGTGCCATCGGTGCTCCAGGCCATCAGATCGAAGGTGCCCATGCGTTCGCCCATCAGATATTCCCGCACCACCCGAGACCAGATCAGGTCGTTGGACTGCAGCAACTGAAAGGCACCCTTCATCTGCCAGTCTTCCAGATAACCCTGTTCGCGCATGGCGTCTTCCAGGAAATGCACCTGGCTGTCGTCGATGAACAGCTCAAGCTCCCCGGCTTCCTCGAAGTCCGTCAGGCTGGCGAACAGGGTGAGGCTGGCCAGGCGATCGTCTTCCTGTCGGGCCATCACCGCCGCGGCGATGGAGAGCAGAGTGCCTCCCAGACAGTAGCCCACCGCGTGCACCTTCTGATTCGGCACCACGGCGTTGACCGCCTCCAGCGCCTCCATGATGCCGAGTTCGCGGTAATCCTCGAGGCCCAAATCCCGCTCCGCGCTGCCGGGATTCTTCCAGGACACCATGAACACCGTATGGCCCTGATCCACCAGATAGCGTACCAGGGAGTTTTCCGGGGAAAGATCGAGAATGTAGTACTTCATCACCCAGGCGGGAATGATCAGCAGCGGCTCCTTCTGCACCTTGCCCGTGGTCGGGCTGTACTGAATCAGCTCGATCAACTGATTGCGGTAAATCACCTTGCCCGGGGTAACGGCCACGGCCTCGCCGGGAGTGAACTTTTCCGCCCCCACCGGCGGCTGATGATTGACGAAACGCTGAATATCCTCCTGGGCATTGGCGGCGCCTTCGAGCAGGTTGCGTCCGCCCTGCTCGAGGGTACGTTTCATCACCACCGGATTGGTCCAGGGATTGTTGGCCGGGGAAACCATGTCCAGCAGCTGCCGGCCGATGAAGGTGACCACCTCGTCATGATGCCGGGTCATGCCAGGCACACCGGTGGAGGCTTCCTGCCACCACTGCTGGGTCAGCAGGAAACCCTGATGGATGACATTGAAAGGCCACTGCTGCCACTCGGAATCTTCGAATCGGTCGTCCTGAGCCAGGGGCTCGACGCAGGGCTCGCACTGCGGATTCGACGCGGCCTCCGCAGCGTACTGGGCGAACCGCACCATACTGCGTTGCATCTGCAGGGCCAGCTGCGCCTGCTTGCCCGGAGACAGCAGCAAATGCCACCACCAGTCGCTATAGGCCTGGCGGATCGAGGCCGGCGACACCCCGGCGGTGAACTTGGCCATCGCCGCATGCACCTGCTCATCCCAACGCTGGAAGAAATCCTCGCTGGAGAGGTCACTTGCCGCCTGGTTGGCCTCCATCGCGCTTCTATGGGCTTCCTCCTTCTTGGGAGTGCCGGTGGTCGGCGCCAGAGGACGCTGGGGTAGGGAAGAGGCGGTTTCGCCGCCTGACCGAGTCTGCCGGGATTTCCTTGCCATGGATCGCTCTCCTTGTACTGGCTCCTTGAAGCTCTATTGAGATGGCCGGAGTTCCTTCATCGTGTCTGGACGCCAGGCAATCAGCATAGAAGATAGCATGCGAATTAAAAATACCCATCGGACAGGCTCGATAAGATGCTGGATTCAGATACCACGCTCAATCCAGCGGTGATCGAGGCAGCCGACGCTTGTGTTCGGTACGTTCATAGGTGCTGACAATGGTGCGATAGGCCTGCTCGCTGACTTCTCCTCCCATCAGGAAGGTGTCGATTTCTTCGTAGCTGACCCCCAAGGCTTCTTCATCGGTCAACTGTGGCCGCAGGGATTCCAGATCCGCCGTGGGCACTTTCTCCACCAGTTGGCTCGGGGCGCCCAGGGCTCGACCCAGTTCCCGCACCTGCCCCTTGGTCAAACCGGCAAGCGGTACCAAGTCGCAGGCACCGTCCCCGTATTTAGTAAAAAAGCCCATCATTGCCTCCGCCGCCTGATCGGTGCCTACCACCAGAGCGCCATTGGTACCGGCTACCGCATACTGGGCAATCATGCGCTGGCGCGCCTTGATATTTCCGTGCACGAAATCCCGATGTCCCGGGTCGTCGAACTGCAAACCACTTTGCTCCAGAGCTTCGAGCATGGCATCACTAGCGGGCTTGATATCCGTGGCGAGTGCCCGATCCGGAGCGATATAGTCGATGGCCATTCGAGCATCTTTTTCGTCCTGCTGCTCACCGTAAGGTAAGCGCATGGCATAGAAGGTTGCCTTGTCGCCTTGCTCGCGCACCCGCTCCACCGCCAGCTGAGCAAGCCGGCCGGCCACCGTCGAGTCGACTCCGCCACTGATACCCAATACCAAACCTCGCTGACCTGACTCGATCATCTGCTTGCATAGAAAGTCGACACGCCGCTCGATTTCCCGCTCGGAGTCGAATGAATTGAGCACTCCCAGCGCTTGGCCGATTCGCTGCTGCAAGTCGCGATTGTCCTGACTGGTCATCCTGACCTCCTGGTTAGGCATAAGTAATAGAGTGTTCCACTAAAACTTGTCAGCGCCACAAGTTATCAAAGAGGCGGCGCCTTGCCTTCCTTCACCGCCGCATGGTGGCGAAGAATGCGCGCCAAGGCATGATGCGCCGCCGCCAGGCGCACCTCGTTGCGCTCGCCGGTAAAGCGACGGGTTTCAAGAAACAAGTATTTCTTTTCCTGGTGATTGAAGGCCCAGGCGAAACATACCGTGCCGGCTGGAATGCCATCGGCGGGATCGGGCCCTGCCACGCCGGTGTTGGCGATGGCCAAATCCGCATCGTTGTTGTCCAGTGCGCCTATGGCCATCTCGCGCGCGGTCTGCTCGCTGGTAAGACCATAGGTATCGATAGTCTCGAACCTTACCCCCAGATAACGATGCTTGGCCTGGGGCGAGTAGACCGCCAGGCCGCAATCGATACCTTGTCCGCTACCCGGCACCCGCGCCAGCTCCGAAACGATCAACCCTGCGGTGCAGGATTCCGCCGTGGCCAGCTTCAGCTCATTGTCCTTTAGATACCGCGCTACGTTTTCCAAAAGCTCCATGGTTATCACTCCCTATGAGTCGCCGATCCGGTGGCGACGTTACCACTATCACTATAGTGGCTGAGTTCGAGGGGTGAAAAGGTGTGATTACGGCACTCGGTATGACATAGGCGGCGGTGACGCTGCTCGAGCCTTGGCCCGCTATTTCCATGCTCAATGCTTCTCCGGCAACTCATCGTCCGATGGGCTCAAAAGTTCATTGGCGTGGTACAACCGCTGCTCAGGGAAGGTGTTTTCCAGCTCCGTCTCGATGGCAGCGGCTCGCCGGGCATCCTCATAGGCATCGTCCAGCAACGCTTCCAGGGAACTCTTGAGGCTCGGGCTGTCCTTCAACAGCCGCAGGGACTTCTCGCGGGCATCCACTATCGTGAGTTGCCAGCTACGGGAGCGCCGCTCCGGCTGATGATCCCATTTCAGGCGATACATGAGCAATCGCGCCAGCTGGCTAATCAAGGCGCGACGCTCGCTCTTGCCCATGCTTTCGATCTCCTCGGCGATGTTCTGGCTGTCGATCAGATCGAGCTTGCCGGCACGTAGTAAAGCCGCCTGTTCAAGCGCCCAGGCATAGGCGTCTTTTTCGTAAAGCGTTGCCATGCCAATCACCTTCGCTTCTTTGACTGCAGCATATCGCAAAGGATTCTTTGCACGAGCACATCATGAACTTGCTTGTTTCGCCCCGGCTATCTTTCTGTATCCGTGACACCAGCCGTTGGCGTCTTGCGCTTGATATTTTTTGTGCATACATATGATGATCATGGTCTGGACGCCGCGCGGCGCGGATCGCCGCATTATTTCGATGAGGAAAGCCAATGAGCGCGAACAAGCGAAATATCGACAGCAGCTGGATCGATCCGGATGACGCGCCGGAACTGACCGATGAGTTTTTCGAGCAGGCCGATGAGTACCGAGGCGATACCTTGGTTCGACGGGGACGGCACAAGGCGGGAACGGTCAAGGAGCGTATCACCGTACGCTTGGATCCAGGTGTGGTGTCGGCTTTTCGCGAAACCGGCCCCGGCTGGCAGACGCGGATGAACCAGGCGCTGAGGGTGTACCTGTCAGAACATGGCGCCCATGAGAAGGAGCCGTCTCGGTAGTGAGATAGATAGCTGCTATCACTGCGTTTCCCATGTCCATGGAAATGAACCGATCAGCGCCGCTGCCTGCGCTAGATTTTCTTCAGAAGAAGCGGTTCCGAGCCCGCCATCACCGAAACTGCCCATGCAATAGCCGTCAGATCGTCGGTTCAAATGCTCGCCCCAAGTCATATGATGCTTATATAGCAACCTATGTAAAACAGTCGGCGGTCATGTCACATGGACGAGCTTTCTCCTTCGTCGCTCAAGACGATCCTGCATTCCAAGCGGGCCAACCTTTATTACCTGCAGCATTGCCGCGTGCTGGTCAACGGTGGTCGGGTAGAATATGTCACCGATGAAGGGCGCCAGTCGAAGTACTGGAACATTCCGATTGCCAATACCACTTCGATCCTGCTGGGTACCGGCACCTCCATTACCCAGGCCGCCATGCGCGAGCTGGCCAAGGCAGGGGTGCTGGTCGGCTTCTGTGGTGGGGGTGGCACGCCGCTGTTTTCCGCCAACGAAGTCGACGTGGACGTCGCCTGGCTCAGCCCGCAAAGCGAGTATCGGCCCACGGAATACCTGCAGTACTGGGTGCGTTTCTGGTTCGACGACGAGAAACGTCTCGAAGCCGCGCGGCGCTTTCAACTAGCGCGGCTTGCACGTATCGAGAAACAGTGGCTCGACAGTCGTCCGCTACGCGACTCAGGTTTTGTCATCTCGCCGGATCGTCTGACTTCGGCCCTGGAGCAGCATCGCCAGGCCATCGCCAAGGCGCCCAGCACCATCGACCTGCTGACCCTGGAAGCACGCCTGACCAAGACGCTGTTCAAGCTGGCGGTGCAGGCGGTGAATTATGGCGACTTCACTCGCGCCAAGCGTGGCAGCGGCACGGACCCGGCCAACCGCTTCCTCGATCACGGTAACTATCTCGCCTATGGCTTGGGCGCCACGGCTACCTGGGTCATGGGCATTCCTCATGGATTGGCGGTACTGCACGGCAAGACCCGGCGGGGCGGGCTGGTGTTCGACGTGGCGGATCTGGTCAAAGATGCGGTCATTCTTCCTCAGGCGTTCATTTCCGCCATGTGCGGCGACGAGGAGCAGGAGTTTCGCCAAGCCTGCATCGAAAGCCTCACCCGCAGCGAATCCCTGGATTTCATGATCGACACCCTGAAGGAGATCGCCATCGATCTGGGGAGCGTCGAATCATGAACGTGCTGATCGTCTCCCAGTGCAACAAGAACGCTCTCAAGGAGACCCGGCGCATTCTCGATCAGTTCGCCGAGCGGCGCGGCGAGCGCACCTGGCAGACGCCCATCACTCAGGCCGGACTGGATACGCTTAGAAAGTTGCTGAGAAAGAGCGCGCGCAAGAATACCGCGGTGGCCTGTCACTGGATTCGCGGCCGCGATCATAGCGAGCTTGTCTGGATCGTCGGCGATGCCAGCCGCTTCAATATGCAAGGCGCCGTGCCCACCAATACCACACGACGCGACATTTTGCGTCGCGCCGACGAGAACGATTGGCACACCGGCGAGGATATCAAGCTGCTGGCCACCTTGGCCGCACTGCTGCACGATTTGGGCAAGGCATCCGAGGCCTTTCAGTTGCGGCTGAAAGGAAAGCTGGAAGGCAGGAATCTCTATCGTCACGAATGGCTGTCGCTGCGGCTTTTCCAGGCGTTTGTCGGCGAGGATGACGACGAAGGATGGCTCAAGCGTCTGATAGAGCCACCGGCGGATTTCGCCGACAGCTGGACGCGCCGTTTGCAGCGGGATGGATTAAACGCCGAGAGCATGGCGCCTTTCACCCGGTTGCCGCCGCTGGCCCAGGCGGTGGGTTGGCTGTTGCTTAGCCATCACCGTCTGCCGTTGAAACCCGGCGATAATCCCGAACGGCTGGGCGGCAAGTTGAAAGGGCTTTCCGCCAGCGCCTTGGTCGATATACCCGGCATGCTGACCCACCAGTGGAACGAGGCTTGTACCGAGACCGACCCTGAGCGGCTGACGGCTTACTGGCAGCTGGCCGATGAACTGCCGGTGGTTACAGCCAAGTGGCAACAGCAGGCGGCTCTGGTCGCGGAAAGGCTGCTCAAACGGTTGCCCGGTCATGCGGATCATCCGCTGGATAACGCCTATGTCATGCACCTGGCACGACTATGTCTGATGCTGGCGGATCACTATTATTCCAGCCTGAACGACCCGAAGCAGGACGACTGGGTGCGCGGCGACGCCGATTACAACCTCTACGCCAACACCCAGCGCAAGACCGGCGAGCCCAATCAAAAGCTCGACGCTCACCTTCTAGGCGTGGCGCGCTTCAGCAAGGAAAACGCCCGCCATCTGGCTACCTTGGCTGATCATCTGCCGCGTCTGGCACGTCACAAGGGCTTTCGTAAACGCAGCGAAAACAGTCGCTTTCGCTGGCAGGATCGCGCCTCCGATCTTGCGGTTGGGCTGCGTGACAAATCATCCGATCACGGTTTTTTCGGCATCAACATGGCCTCCACCGGCTGCGGCAAGACCCTGGCCAATGGTCGTATTCTGTATGCCCTGGCGGACCCGCAGAAAGGCGCGCGTTTCTCCATTGCCCTGGGGCTGCGCACCCTGACCCTACAGACCGGCCGCGATTACCGCCGGCAGATGCATCTGGGCGAAGACGAGTTGGCGATTCGCGTCGGCGGCAGTGCCAGCCGCGCCCTGTTCGAGCACTACGAGGCGGAGGCGGAAAAGACCGGCTCCGCGTCTTCCCAAGACTTGCTTTCGGACGATTCCCATGTGCTGTTCGAGGGAAATTTCTCCGAGCATCCGATTCTCAAGCGCGTCGCTCACGATGCTACGGTCAAGAGCCTGATCGCCGCACCGATTCTCACCTGCACCGTGGATCATCTGATGCCCGCCACGGAAAGCGCCCGAGGCGGCGGACAGATCGCCCCCATGTTGCGCCTGATGACCTCCGATCTGGTGCTCGATGAGATCGACGACTTCGATATTAATGACCTGCCCGCGTTGACGCGGCTGGTGAACTGGGCGGGGCTGCTCGGCTCTCGAGTGCTGCTTTCTTCCGCCACGCTGCCGCCCGCCCTGGTGGCGGGGCTTTACGATGCTTACCGCGCGGGGCGCGCGGTTTATCGGCGTAATCGCGGGGAACCAACCGGACGAAACCCTAGCGTTTGTTGTGCCTGGTTCGATGAGAGCGCAACGCTTGCGGAAGGCTGCAGCGACCGAACGAGTTTCGAAAGCGCCCACCGGCAATTCGTGCAAAAGCGCTATCAACAGTTGGCGAAGGATACGATTCGCCGCCGTGCCGAAGTGGCAGAATGGATACCGTCATCGCGTCAGCCTCAGGAGATACGCCGGGAATTGGCCGCGCAGCTGCGCGAACACGCCCTGGACCTGCATCGCCGGCACGGCGAGACGCTACCTAAAAGCGCCAAGCGCGTCTCCTTCGGCTTGATCCGCATGGCCAATATCGACCCGCTGGTGGAAGTGGCGCTCTCGCTTTATCGGCTTGGCGCGCCGGAAAATGTCCAGATCCACCTGTGTGTATATCACTCCCAATATCCGCTGTTGATGCGCTCGGCCATCGAGCGGCAGCTGGATCGCACCTTGCAGCGCAAGGAGCCCGAGGCGGTGTTCGAACTGCCGGATATTCGGCGCCGTATCGACGCCTCATCGGCTCGGGATCAGCTGTTTATCGTGCTGGGTTCGCCGGTCACCGAAGTGGGGCGGGATCATGACTACGACTGGGCGATCGTCGAGCCCTCGTCGATGCGCTCGCTGATTCAGCTGGCAGGGCGCGTGCGCCGCCATCGCCCGGCGCCTTGCGAAACCCCCAATATCCTGCTGCTCAACCGCAATCTGAAAGCGCTTGAGCATCCCGATGGGCGCTCGCCGGTATTTATACGCCCCGGTTTCGAGACCGAAGCGCATCTGCTGCAAAGCCATGAGCTGATGACGCTGCTGTCGCCGGAACAGCGGGACGTGATCGACGCTCGCCCGCGTATTCTGCCCCGCGAAACGCCTGAGCCCCGCCGCAATCTCGTCGACCTGGAACATGCTTGCCTGCAAGAAATGATGGTTGCTCCGTCAACTACAAGCACCGAAGAAACGCCGGTTTTGAGTGAAGAAGAGCTAGCGAAGCTCTCCAAGCGCAAGCGTCAGAAATACCTGGCCGAAGTAAGTGGCTCCACTGCTGCACCAAGCCTGGGGGCCTACAGCTGGTTTGCCATGCCCCGCTTGCCGCTGACCGGCGTGATGAGCCAATGGCGGCCCTTTCGAGAGAGTACGGGTCAGGAAGAGGAACTGGTGCTGCTGCCGGATGAGAGCGGCGAGCAAGCGCTCCTTCATCGCGTTCACAAGGAGCGCCCTCGGGATCCGGATCTATTCGTTCAGTGCGAGGCGAATCTCCAGCGTATCGAACTGGAACAAGGCCCAGGTATCCGGCCCTGGGGGCAGGAGGACTATCTCACCGAATTGGCCGAACTGGCGGAAGTCCAGGATCTACCGCTTGAGGCCTGCGCCAAGCGCTTTGGTCGGCTGACGTTGCGCGCGCTGGAAGGCGACAGGCAATGGCGGTTCCATCCGGCGATCGGATTTTCAAGGCATTAAACAAAGGGAAACGTATGTCGAGTCATAGTGAAAACAGAGCGGTCGAAATCCGCCAACTGATGCAGACATTTATCGATGAGCGCCTGGCCGGCAAGCTGGAAAAACTTGCCTCGGACGATCCCAAGCGCGAGGCGCTCGTCGAGCAGTTCGAGTTCGAGGCCTGGGTTGGGGATGCCGCTCGCCGGGTCAGTCGGTTGCAGGTGGTAACGCATGCGCTGAAAGCGACTCATCCAGCAGCCAAAGGCTCCAGTCGCTATGTCGAGCCCGCTGCTCTACCTGATATGCCTTTGGTGGGTAGCTGTAAGGCCCCGGATGATAGATTGAGCCACAGGAGTTATCCTTTGTTGGCAGCACGTGACCTCATTGCCCAGTTCATCCAGGAGCAACGAGATGGATATCAAACTGCATAAGACGGCGACCACCACGCCACGCATCCGCCAGGAAATCCAACAAGCCCCAGCGTCGACTAGCGATAGTGAATTAGCACGACGCTATCGTGTGTCCTGTCCCACCATCGCCCGGTGGCGTCATCGCACGACGCAACAGGATCGCTCCCATACCCGACACAACCTGCTCACGACTTTGTCGCCGATTCAAGAAGAGATTGTCGTGGCATTGCGCGAATACCTGCGCCTGAGCGTCGACGATTTGCTGAAGGTGGCGAGGGAGTTTCTGCATCCCAGCCTGTCTCGCTCTGCCCTTGAACGACTGATGAAACGTCGAGGTCTACCGAGCCTTGCCACGTTGTACAAGCAGGAAAAAGCCGCCCAGAAACCGCCACACAAGCCGTTCAAGGACTATGAGCCGGGCTATGTGCATGTCGACGTCAAATACCTGCCGCAGATGCCTGACGAAGAGCGCAAACGCTATCTTTTCGTCGCCATCGATCGGGCGACGCGTTGGGTCTATCTGGAGATACGTCATCGTCAATCGGCCAAGGATGCTGAGGCCTTCTTGCAGCATGTGCGTGAGCGTGCACCGTTCGAGATCAAGACGCTGCTGACTGACAACGGCAAGACCTTTACCGACCGCTTTGCCGCCGGCGGCGAACGCCAGCCCACCGGCAGGCACCGCGTAGATCAGTTCTGTGCCCGGCAGGGGATTGATCATCGCCTCATTCCCCCGTATCGGCCGCAAACAAACGGTATGGTGGAACGGTTTAACGGCAGGATAAGCGATGTCCTGAACACGCACCGATTCGACTCGCGTGACGACTTGGAGGCGACGCTCAAACGCTACAACTGGCTGTACAATCACCATATCCACCAGAAGGCCTTGCATCATCGGACACCGATCGAGGCCATGAAGCAGTGGCAGCAAGAGCGCCCCGATTTATTTTGGAAACGTGTAATTAATCACACGGGCCCCGACAGGTAGCCATCTACTGCCTGAGGATTTTAGCGGCGATGTAGTGGGGGATGCGGCGGCGCTAGATATTTACAAGTTTCTCAGGCTACAGCATGCAGACAGATCGCTGCTGGAACTGGCGCTGGAAGAAGACGCGGCATTCAGCGACGCGCTAAGCGATAACCCTGGCCAGGCAGCCGAGTGGGCAAACGCCTTTGCCGGCATTACCCAGCCCAAGGGCATCGAGGCCTCGCATACACAAGCAAAGCAGCTTTATTGGCTTGCGGGTGACGACCCCACGGACGATGGAGACTTCCACTTGCTGGCGCCGCTGTATGCCACTTCCCTTGCCCATCAGATATTCCAGCGCATCAATACCGACCGTTTCGGCGATGCCGCCAAGACGGCTCGCCAGGCACGACGAGACAACAAGCCAGCCGAAAGTGGCTATCGCGATTACCCGAATCTGGCGGCCCAGAAATTGGGTGGCACCAAGCCGCAGAATATTTCCCAGCTCAACAGTGAACGGGGCGGCAACAACTACCTGTTGGCTTCCCTCCCGCCCAAATGGAAAAGCCAAGGCGTCAAGGCGCCCTTGTATACCGAATCCGTATTCGAGCGCTTTGGCCGCCGCCGCGAGGTGCGCTGGCTGGTACAGGGCTTGGCGCAGTTTTTACTCACACACCCGCCCGAAAACCGCCATACCCGCAACCGGGTCGATGGCTATTTCGATGCGCTGATCGATGAGCTGGTGCTGTTCTCCAGCGAATTTCACGGGCTGTCGCCGGGCTGGTCCGCGGATTCGGCTTGCCGCCTGCCGCTGGAGCAGCAGCTATGGCTAGACCCCTGGCGTGGTGAAGAAGAGGCGGATTTTGCCAACCAGCGTGAGCAAGGCGAATGGCCGGAACGAATTCGCGAGGCCTTTGCCCGCTGGCTCAATCGCCAGCTGAATCGGTTGAGCGTGGGGGACAACGAGCATCGAGAGTGGGCGGCGCGCCTGAAACGCAAGCTGGATACTCTGCAGGAGGAACTGCCCCATGTTTGATGCCGATACCAAAGCCTTGCTGGTTCTGCCGCATTTGCGTATTCAGAACGCCAACGCCATTTCCAGCTCGATGACCTGGGGCTTTCCCGCCATGAGCGCCTTTGTCGGCTTCATGCATGCGCTGGAGCGCAAGCTGCCCGAAACCCTGGAGCTGCAGTTCAACGCCATCGGCGTGATCTGCCACGACTTCGAAACCCAGACCCAGCAAGGCTATGTGCGCACCTTCCATTTGACTCGTAATCCATTGGCCTCGCATGAAGATAGGAAAAAGATCGAAAAAAGTGGCAGCTATACAACGCCGTCCATTGTCGAGGAAGGGCGCATGCATCTCGAGATCACCCTGGTGCTGGCGGTGAAGGGCGAAGGTATCCAGAGCGCCGACGCCGCCCAGGCCGTCATGGATATCGTCGCGGGAATGCGTATCGCCGGAGGCAGCGTTATGCCGCTATTGCCGGGGCAGCGCCGCTATCAGCCGACATTGGAAGTGCTTGGCGATGATGTAAGCGACAGACAAGAGGTCTTTAGCAAGCTCAAGCGCCGCTGGCTGCCCGGCTTTGCCTTGGTACTGCGTGACGATCTCCTGCAGGAGCATCATCAGGAACGCCAACAAACTCAACCGAATAGTACCCTGCTGGATAGCTGGCTGGATCTTTCACGCCTGAACTGGGAATGCCATCAAACCGCTATCGCGGATGAAAACGGTAAGGAAAAGGCCGAGGTGGAATGGCAGGTGCGCAAGAAGCCCGGCTGGCTGGTGCCGATCCCCGTAGGTTACGGCGCTCTTACCGATATTTTCGAGCCTGGCGAGGTTGCCGGCGCCCGGGATGAAAGTACGCCTTTCCGTTTTGTTGAAAGCCTGTATTCCATCGGGCAGTGGATTAGCCCGCACCGCCTGCATTCGCTGCAAGACCTGCTCTGGTATGTGGATAACGACCTGGAGCAAGGCCTTTATCGCCTGAATAACGACTATCAAACGCGCACAGAGCGCGCTTAACGCAAGGAGCCTTGACATGGCCAAGAACGATACTCTCAAGACCGCTTCCGTACTCGCTTTCGAACGCAAGCTTGATCCTTCCGACGCGCTGATGTTCGCCGGTCAATGGGAGCAGCGCGACGACATGCAAGAATGGCAACCCATCGCCATTCGCGAAAAATCCGTGCGCGGCACTATTTCCAACCGCTTGAAGGCCAAGGATCAGGATCCCGCCAAACTGGATGTCGCCATTGAAAATCCCAATCTGCAGACCGTGGATGTTGCTACCCTGCCAAGCGATGTGGACACGCTAATGACCCGCTTCACGCTGCGGGTCTTGGGTGGCGCCGGCAGGCCTTCCGCCTGCAATAACGCTGACTACCAGGACAAGCTGAGCGAAACGGTAAAAGGCTACGTCAGCGAGCAGGGTTTCACTGAACTAGCCAAACGCTATGCCTATAACCTCGCCAATGGGCGCTTTCTGTGGCGCAACCGCATGGGCGCCGAGCAGATCGAGATTCGTATCAACCTCGTGGAGCAGGGCCAGGCCACCGGCAGTTGGTCCTTCGATGCGCTTACGCTTTCCTTGCGCGGATTTGAAACCACTCAAGCGACTCAGTCGGGCCTGAAGGAGCTGGCGGATCAGATCCATAACGGCCTGAGCGGTGAGCGTCATGTGCTGCTGGAAGTGGTTGCCTTTGCCCGAGTTGGAGAGGGGCAGGAGGTGTTTCCTTCCCAGGAGCTGATTCTGGATCGCAGCAGCGGCAATAAAAGCAAGACGCTTTATCAAGTCAGCGGTGTTGCGGGTATTCACTCTCAGAAGCTCGGCAATGCGATTCGCACCATCGATACCTGGTATCCGCAGGAAAACGATGAGGATCTCGGCCCTATTGCCGTCGAGCCCTATGGTTCCGTCACTACCCAAGGCAAGGCGTATCGCCAACCCAAGCAAAAAGCCGATTTCTATTCGTTGCTGGACGGTTGGATCATCAAGGATCAGGTGCCGCCGACCGAGCAACAGCATTTTGTGATGGCGACGTTGATTCGCGGCGGCGTGTTCGGCGAAGCGGGGTAAGCCATGAATCACTACATCGATATTCGCCTACGGCTCGATCCGGAATTTCCGGCGCCAATGTTGATGGGAGCGCTCTACGCCAAGCTGCACCGAGCGCTTTTTGATCTCGACGCCGATGATATCGGCGTCAGCTTTCCCGAACATAAAAGCGGAGTGCAGGCGCGCACCCTGGGGGAGCAATTTCGTCTCCACGGCTCTCGCCAAAGACTCGAGCAACTGATGGAGAGTGAATGGTTAATCGGCATGCGCGATCACGTCGTATCGAGCAATGTGCAAGCGGTACCCGAAGGTGTGAGACATGTCGTAGTGAAGCGTAGGCAGTTCAACACCGGCGGCGAAAGCCGCGCCAAGCGTTATGCCAAACGTCATGACATAAGCCTGGAGGAAGCGCGGCAGCTATATGCCGCACCGGCGTCGCGTCGCATCGAACTGCCGTTCGTACAGCTCAACAGCCGCTCGAGCCAGCAGCGCTTCTGCCTGTTTATCGACCACGGCAAGCCGCAAAGGGAACCCGTACAAGGCACGTTCAACCACTACGGCCTGAGCCGTCATGCCACGGTACCCTGGTTTTGACCCTTTTTTGCAAGAAGTAAAAGAAGATCTATAAAACAATGGGTTAGCGGTGTTGCCTTGATAAAGGTAATATCGCGCTTTTTACAGGAGGCTCTTTAAAAATCAATCAATTAGCGTTATTTTGCTCTAGTTCGCTGCCGCCCAGGCAGCTCAGAAACTCGGGCGAGATCGAGCCGGTGTTCGTCTACAGTTCGCTGCCGCCCAGGCAGCTCAGAAATCCATCCTGTGTTGCATTTGATCTGCGCCCAGGTTCGCTGCCGCCCAGGCAGCTCAGAAATCCACCCAGTATTGCATTTGATCTGCGCCCAGGTTCGCTGCCGCCCAGGCAGCTCAGAAATCGTCCCTGAAACCATGATCCCAGAGGCTAATGTTCGCTGCCGCCCAGGCAGCTCAGAAATATGCGCAAGCATCCAATCGAATAGACTTTTCGTTCGCTGCCGCCCAGGCAGCTCAGAAAAGAGTCATTGCGACCTGAGTGGGCATACCCAAGTTCGCTGCCGCCCAGGCAGCTCAGAAAAGAGAAATTATCTGGGAATTGAACATCTCTCAAGTTCGCTGCCGCCCAGGCAGCTCAGAAAGGCATGAGCATAAACGAGGAAGAGGCAGAAGCGTTCGCTGCCGCCCAGGCAGCTCAGAAAATGTCGCCCACGCTCACTGGGTTCCCGATGCAGTTCGCTGCCGCCCAGGCAGCTCAGAAAAGGACGCTGTAATACTGCTCGCCCTCTAGGATGTTCGCTGCCGCCCAGGCAGCTCAGAAACCACGTAACCGTATCCGCTGCTCTGCACCTCTGTTCGCTGCCGCCCAGGCAGCTCAGAAATCCTCGACTGGTTCCAAGTGAGGCTCTTGATAGTTCGCTGCCGCCCAGGCAGCTCAGAAATATCCAGGTGGGAACAGCCACCACAGCCCCCTGTTCGCTGCCGCCCAGGCAGCTCAGAAAAAGGAAGCCGCGTCTATCGGGCGACGTGCAAGGTTCGCTGCCGCCCAGGCAGCTCAGAAAACGCCCGCCGCCGTATTGCCCTGGCTGTCGTGGTTCGCTGCCGCCCAGGCAGCTCAGAAAACCTATCAGAACGCCCACCGCCCCCGCGACTTGTTCGCTGCCGCCCAGGCAGCTCAGAAAGGAAGGAGCGGTGGGACGTTTGCAGTCGAGCTGTTCGCTGCCGCCCAGGCAGCTCAGAAATAACAGGACAAGCGCCGCGGCCCCTACAGTTCGTTCGCTGCCGCCCAGGCAGCTCAGAAAAAAAGGATCCCGTGGGTGGCAGGGGGGGGAAGGTTCGCTGCCGCCCAGGCAGCTCAGAAAATACAGCTCAGGTACGTCAAAGCAGCCTCCTCGTTCGCTGCCGCCCAGGCAGCTCAGAAATTCAGCCAGGCCAGTGCGCCAGCAATGGCGAAGTTCGCTGCCGCCCAGGCAGCTCAGAAACGTAAATAAAAGGCACGCGCGCGCGATTATATGTTCGCTGCCGCCCAGGCAGCTCAGAAACTTCCATCGTTGCCTTTAGATATCCAGTATCGGTTCGCTGCCGCCCAGGCAGCTCAGAAAGGAAAGGCGCCTCAGCGAAGCGCCAGACCGCTGTTCGCTGCCGCCCAGGCAGCTCAGAAACTCAGTGTGTCCTGTTGTTTTGGGTCGGCGTCGTTCGCTGCCGCCCAGGCAGCTCAGAAATGGCCACCGGCAAGCCGGTGGAAGACGAAGGTGTTCGCTGCCGCCCAGGCAGCTCAGAAAGCTCTCTGATCAGTTTGTTTGCATAATCAATCGTTCGCTGCCGCCCAGGCAGCTCAGAAATTAACGTAGATACGATCGACCACCGGCACAATGTTCGCTGCCGCCCAGGCAGCTCAGAAAAATGCGAGTAGGCCTTGTCGTGCCACACAGCCGTTCGCTGCCGCCCAGGCAGCTCAGAAAGTATCAGGACGCATCGGGAACAGTCCCAGCAAGTTCGCTGCCGCCCAGGCAGCTCAGAAAAAAAGCCGTGCAGCTTGTGCTGTCATGCGTTGGTTCGCTGCCGCCCAGGCAGCTCAGAAATGTAGCGCAGCGGCAAAACCCGTAGTTTGAGGGTTCGCTGCCGCCCAGGCAGCTCAGAAACAATATGAAAAGGGTGCCATATCGCTGAGCCAGTTCGCTGCCGCCCAGGCAGCTCAGAAAAAAAGCCGTGCAGCTTGTGCTGTCATGCGTTGGTTCGCTGCCGCCCAGGCAGCTCAGAAATGTAGCGCAGCGGCAAAACCCGTAGTTTGAGGGTTCGCTGCCGCCCAGGCAGCTCAGAAACGCAGATCCCGGCGCAGGTTGGCTATCTGGTCGTTCGCTGCCGCCCAGGCAGCTCAGAAAATGCACGGATCGCCGACCAACGCCAGGACTTCGTTCGCTGCCGCCCAGGCAGCTCAGAAAGGGCAGAACATGGAGCCGTTACCGCCTGAGCCGTTCGCTGCCGCCCAGGCAGCTCAGAAACGATATGGCCTGCGACAATAAACCGTGCATACGTTCGCTGCCGCCCAGGCAGCTCAGAAATGGAAGCATTGGTCGAAGAAACACTGAGGCTTGTTCGCTGCCGCCCAGGCAGCTCAGAAACGTCACCCATTGCCATAGCGCGTAGGCCAGGAGTTCGCTGCCGCCCAGGCAGCTCAGAAAAGTCGTCTTGACATCAACATCGCGCTTATCACGTTCGCTGCCGCCCAGGCAGCTCAGAAACCGGTAATCCGGGCTTTTTTTCACTTCCTGGCGTTCGCTGCCGCCCAGGCAGCTCAGAAATGGTGGGCGTATACGGTGCGGCTCATATCAGCGTTCGCTGCCGCCCAGGCAGCTCAGAAAAGGCAAAGAAAAATTCAAACGCACCACGACAAGTTCGCTGCCGCCCAGGCAGCTCAGAAAGGCAGCACATGCTATAAGCGCAGCAAACCCAAGTTCGCTGCCGCCCAGGCAGCTCAGAAAATGGCTAATGCTTATTTGTCTGCGCTGCATGTGTTCGCTGCCGCCCAGGCAGCTCAGAAAATCTCGATCTTGCGGCGCTCAAGAAAGATGTCGTTCGCTGCCGCCCAGGCAGCTCAGAAACGCTGCGGTATTGCCCTGGCTGTCGTGACCGAGTTCGCTGCCGCCCAGGCAGCTCAGAAAGCTCTCTGATCAGTTTGTTTGCATAATCAATCGTTCGCTGCCGCCCAGGCAGCTCAGAAATTAACGTAGATACGATCGACCACCGGCACAATGTTCGCTGCCGCCCAGGCAGCTCAGAAAAATGCGAGTAGGCCTTGTCGTGCCACACAGCCGTTCGCTGCCGCCCAGGCAGCTCAGAAAGTATCAGGACGCATCGGGAACAGTCCCAGCAAGTTCGCTGCCGCCCAGGCAGCTCAGAAAAACAAGACCTGGCCTTGGGCCACGATTAGCTCGTTCGCTGCCGCCCAGGCAGCTCAGAAAACCGGCAACAGGCAGGCGAACATCTCGATCACGTTCGCTGCCGCCCAGGCAGCTCAGAAAGCCAGTACCCGGACAAGGCCAAGGAAATCGTCGTTCGCTGCCGCCCAGGCAGCTCAGAAAGCGCCGATGCCGCTGGCCCAGCTGGGATCCGCGTTCGCTGCCGCCCAGGCAGCTCAGAAAGAGCGGGCCGTGGATGCCAAGCAGTACAAGGAGTTCGCTGCCGCCCAGGCAGCTCAGAAACAGGCCACGAGTCAGCACGGAGACAGAATCGAGTTCGCTGCCGCCCAGGCAGCTCAGAAAAGCGGGCGGCCTGGGCGCTGTTGCGGGTGATCGTTCGCTGCCGCCCAGGCAGCTCAGAAAATCACCGCTGCAAGATCAGCGGCATCGTAGTTGTTCGCTGCCGCCCAGGCAGCTCAGAAATCGTCGAACGTCCGGTAGGTGAAGCTGTCGGCGTTCGCTGCCGCCCAGGCAGCTCAGAAAAAGCGAGTGGCCAATAGTAACGGCCAGACCGTGTTCGCTGCCGCCCAGGCAGCTCAGAAATATTAAAATCAATAACTTGCGCTTGTCCCGAGGTTCGCTGCCGCCCAGGCAGCTCAGAAATCGATCATATCGTCGTCGGCGGAACCGAGACGGTTCGCTGCCGCCCAGGCAGCTCAGAAATTCTATGCCGCCAACGTGGCCTTGACCCTGCTGTTCGCTGCCGCCCAGGCAGCTCAGAAAAGTCGCCGGCGGAGCTCGCGGCCCGGGCTGGCGTTCGCTGCCGCCCAGGCAGCTCAGAAAGCATCCTCCGTCAGCAGCCGGGCAATCTCTGCGTTCGCTGCCGCCCAGGCAGCTCAGAAAAGTCTGCTTTTGTCAGTTTCATCGGTATCTCAGTTCGCTGCCGCCCAGGCAGCTCAGAAATTAACGAGGTCAGTTCGGTTCCGCTTCAGCAGGTTCGCTGCCGCCCAGGCAGCTCAGAAATGCTGGCGCTATATCGACCGGCGCCGATGACCGTTCGCTGCCGCCCAGGCAGCTCAGAAAATCAAATCTCCTCGACTTCGATGCTGGCGTCGGTTCGCTGCCGCCCAGGCAGCTCAGAAACGGACCTGGCGTCGGATCATCGCACCAGACCCGTTCGCTGCCGCCCAGGCAGCTCAGAAAGAAGACCTGATCGCCATGATCGCCGAGCGACGGTTCGCTGCCGCCCAGGCAGCTCAGAAAGTTAAGCAAGCGCGTCGAGAGTGGGCAGCACAGTTCGCTGCCGCCCAGGCAGCTCAGAAAGCGATGCCGCGATGGCGTGCCGGTACCGGGTCGTTCGCTGCCGCCCAGGCAGCTCAGAAAAAGCTGGATATCCGTCAGCGAGCGCTTGCCCCGTTCGCTGCCGCCCAGGCAGCTCAGAAAGCATTGCGGGCATCGCCTGGGCTCTTGTCGCTGTTCGCTGCCGCCCAGGCAGCTCAGAAAACCTCCCAGGCGCTTCACGCCGTCTTGCGGCTGTTCGCTGCCGCCCAGGCAGCTCAGAAAACCTCGGCGATGGTGGCCAAGCGGATCAGGTTGTTCGCTGCCGCCCAGGCAGCTCAGAAATCACCGGCGCGGGTTATCGAATCGCTGATCGGGTTCGCTGCCGCCCAGGCAGCTCAGAAAAGGTCGATCTTGAGATAGTCCGCCGCCAGTACGTTCGCTGCCGCCCAGGCAGCTCAGAAAGACCGGCGTGGTAAGAATGTCGCGCACGGATTGTTCGCTGCCGCCCAGGCAGCTCAGAAAAGTGAGGTAACCCCATGCCCCAGTTCTATACCGTTCGCTGCCGCCCAGGCAGCTCAGAAATAGTTCGACGGTGATTTCGCGGGATCGGTATTGTTCGCTGCCGCCCAGGCAGCTCAGAAAGCATACTGATAGATAGCGCCTACCCACTGACGGTTCGCTGCCGCCCAGGCAGCTCAGAAAACGCGCAGCATAAATGCCTCGGCGCTACATTCGTTCGCTGCCGCCCAGGCAGCTCAGACATGAAAAGGGCATTCGAGCATATCGAGCCGGCTAGGGGCCGGGTTGCTGGCGCAGTCAAAGAGCAGACCAAGGGGGCGGGCCATCACCGAGGTGCCTATACTGATGGCGCGTCCCGGCCAGGAGCAGGTCCATGAATCTCGAGCGGGTGGTATTCGGTTTTTTCGTCATTCTTACTTTGAGCCTCAATGTCGCCTTCGTCGCGGGTAGCGTCGAGGCGGCCGCCCATCACAATGTGTGGATTCTCACCTTCGCCATCATCGTCAACCTGGTCGCGATCGGTCTTAAACTGGGGGATCGCTCCCAGATCGGGGCATTGCTGCTGGCGTCCGGTCTGGTTGCCGGCCTTCTGCTGATCACGGCGCGGGTCGTCTGGATCGTCGCGGAATCCGGTGATGGGGGCGGGCCGGCGCCGGGAGAGATGACCGATATCGTTTCAATCGCAAGGGGAGCGCTGATCGCGAATATCGTCGCGACGGTGATCCTGGTCGGCGACACGCTGCTCTCGCGACGCTAGCGCAGAGGGAGGATTAAACACGTGGCCTCTACCTCCGATCTCGACCGTGTGGGAATGATCGTCCTGCGCTATATGCGCCGGCCGCTGTTCGCGCTGCTGTTCGTGTATTCGGTGGGCATCATGGGCATGGCCCTGATGCCGGGCCGGGCCGTCGATGGTGAGGCGACCCACATGAATCTTTTCCACGCCTTTTATTTCTTCACCTACACGGCGACCACGACCGGTTTCGGCGAACTGCCGGACGGCTTCAGCGACGAACAGCGGCTGTGGGCGATCTTCTGCCTCTATACCGGCGCCACCGCGTGGTTCTATGCGATCGGATCCCTGGTTGGCCTGGTTCAGAACCCCCATTTCATCCAGGCCATGGATGGGTTCCAGTTTGCCCGCAAGGTCAAGCGCAACGCTGAGCCTTTCATCATCCTCTGTGGCTTCGGCGATGCGGGCAGTCTGCTTGCCCGGGGCCTGAGCGATCATCATAAACGCGCGGTGATACTCGATTCTGATCCAGAACGCATCAAGGCACTGGGCGTGCGCGATTATACGGTGGCGATGCCGGGGCTCTGTGCGGACGCCAGCGCGCCGAAGCACCTCCTGGCCGCGGGTGTCAAACACCCGGCATGCCAGGCCCTGGTTGCGCTGACGAACGATGAAGACGTCACGCTCAAGATCGCGGTGATGGCACGGCACCTGAACCCGCGGCTCCGGGTCATCTGTCGTTCGACCTCGGTCCGCCACGAGGCCAACCTGCGGGCACTGGACAATGTCACGGTCGTCGACCCGTTCGAGATCTTCGCCCAGCTCGTCTACCGGGCAATCGCCCGTCCCGAACTGCACAATCTCAATGCGTGGTTCGTGGGAGCGCATGGCGTCGAACTCGGGACACCGCTACAGGTTCCGCGGGGTGACTGGATTCTATGCGGGTACGGGCGCATGGTGCACTGGACCCATCGCTATCTCCAGGCTCATGGCGTCGGCGTACGCATCATCGATCCGGAGGTGGACGCCAACGCGGTCGGAGAAGGTACGGTCCTGATCCAGGCGCGGGCGGATCATTCGGCCCTGGTGGCCGCCGGGATCGACGATGCGGCCGGGGTCGTCGCCGCGACGAATTGCGATTCCGACAATCTCAGTACGTTGTTGACGGTGATGCAGCTCAATCCGAAGGCGTTTCGTATCGTGCGTCAGAACAGTCATGAGAATCAGGTGGCGTTCGATGCCGCCCGGGCCGACCTGATTCTTCAGCACAGCCTGACAACGGCGCGAAGGATCCTGAAACTGCTGATCTCGCCTCTCGTCCAAGGATTGATCGATTGGCTTGCGGAACGCGAACCGGCCCGCACGGAAGCACTGGTGGCCCGTCTGCGGGCGGTCGTGGGCGCAGAGCCCTCGCGCCTGTGGTCGGTCAGGCTGGTGCCTGGCGAGGCGCCGGCGGTGACCGAATATCTGCAAGCTGGAGGGGCGGTGGCGTTGGGTGTGTTGTGTCGCGATGCGCGCTCGTTCCCGGAAAAGCTCCCCTGCGAAGCGCTCGCCGTTCGCCGGGCAGGGCAGTCGATCATGTTGCCGGACAAGGATTTTCCGCTTGAGATCGGCGACGAGGCCCTCGTCTGCGGTGTTCATTGGGCGGAGCCGATGCTGCAGGCGACACTCCATAATCCCTATACGCTTCGGTATGTCATGACGGGGATCGATGAGCCGCGCGGGTACGTGTTCGCGTGGCTTGAAGACAGACTACGGCGTCGCCGCAGTGATCATAAGTCGATGCGCGGCTGAATCATCGAAACGGAGACGAGCCAACATCATGTACCTGACGCTGGTTGATCTCCTGCTGGCCGCCGCCATCCACCTGGTCTTCCTGGGCTACCTTTGGGCCACCATTCGCGCTATCGGCCGCTTCGGCACCACGGTACGCCAGCTTTTCTCCAACCTGGAGAACAAACAGCTGGCCTGGCTGCGTACGCTGCTGATCGGCTATGCCTTCGTCTGGACCCTCAGCCTTTTCTACTGCCTCTCCGCCCATGTCTTTAAGAGCGATGCCAGCGCCGAATGGGTCTCCACCATCGGTGCCATCACAGGTTTTTTGTTTATCAACTACCTGCTGATCCACGCCCTGCGCCAGCCTGCTATCTTCTCGGGGCTGAGCGCCGAAGAGACACGCCTCGCCCAGAGCGACGACAACCAGGACGCGCCAGAGAGAGAAGTGGATAGTGCACTGCTCCGGCGCCTTGAAACCCACATGGCCGAGACCAGGCCCTACCTGAACGCCAATCTGACGGTGGAGCAGCTGGCCCGGCAGCTTGGTGTGCCCACCCGTGAGCTGTCGCAAACCATCAACCAGGGGCTCGAGAAGAACTTCTTTGAATTCGTCAGCGACTACCGCGTCGCCGAGGCTCGCCGGCGACTGCAGGCGGCAGATCCCGGCACCACCATCCTGCAGGTGATGTATGACTCGGGCTTCAACTCCAAGTCGGTCTTCAATACGGCCTTCAAGAAGGCTACCGGCATGACTCCCAGCGCCTATCGTGCCCAGGGCTAGGGTTCGACTTTCAGAAAACCGGAGAATAACCGTTATCTTTCTGATTTAAAAAGATTTTAATGGTATTATAGAAAACGTTCGAAGGCGCGTTAAAGAACGATCCGGTCACCGCAGCTCCTTATCATGGAGGCACAGTCAAGCAGCACAGCGACTGTTCCTTCCACGATATAGGAGCACAACACCATGACCGCAATCTTTCGCAAGCGCCTGCTGGCAATCGCAACCACTTCTGCCCTGACCCTGCTGCTGGCCACCCCAGCGTTCGCTCACTGCGACGCCATGGACGGTCCGGTGATCTCGGAAGCGCAAATAGCGCTGAGTTCGGGCGATATCACCCCGCTGCTGAAATGGGTACCAGCCTCGGACGAGACGGCCTTGACCAGCGCCTTCAACAAGACGCTCGAGGTGAGAAAGCTTGGCGACGACGCCCAGGAGCTGGCCGATCAGCAATTCTTCGCGACCCTGGTAGAGATACACCGCGCCTACGAAGGCGCTCCCTTCACCGGCGTCAAGCCAGCAGGCGAGATCGACCCTGCCATCCAGGCGGCCGATACAGCGCTGGAGAAAGGCGAGATCGATGCCTTCCTGGCACGCGTGGTCGACAAGTTCGAGCAGGAGGCCCGCTCGGCCTTCGAAGCCACCCTGGCGGCCAAGCAGCAGGCGAGTGAGAGCCCCGATAAGGGCCGGGAGTTCGTCGAACACTATGTGCACTACGTGTATTACCTCGAGGATGTGCACAACGTGATCGCCGGCAACAGCGGCTCCCATGATCACTGAGAAAACGGCCCACCTATTACCTATCAATTAGGAGTCAACACCATGAGTAATTCTACTTCCTTGAAGAATACTACCTTGCGGTCCAATGAATTCTCCTGCCCCAGCTGCGTCGAGAAGATCGAGACCAAGCTCAAGAGGCTCGACGGCGTCGAATCCGCCGAGGTGAAGTTCGCCTCCGGCCGGGTGATCGTCAGCCACGACCCGGAAAAAGCCTCGGTACGCAACCTTGTCGACGCCGTCGCCGAGGTCGGCTACACCGTCAAGCCCTCAGCCATCTGACGCGGGTGTCTGTGCCATGCAACACAGTAATTCCCTACGAATCGCGCCGGGAGGGCGCGATCCGTAACCCTCTTTGAATCTGGAGGATTCTCCTATGACACGCTGGAAAAACTGGGGTGTGGTGATCGTCTCGGGACTACTGATCATCGCCTCCTGGACCACCGGCTGGGACACACTGATGATCGCCGCGGCTGCGGTGGCCGGCTATCAGATCGCCATCTCCGCCATTCAAGCGCTGCGGGTCAAGATCGTCTCTATCGACCTGCTGGTCACTGTCGCCGCCATCGGCGCTCTGTTTATCAACAACTACTGGGAATCGGCAGCGGTAACCTTCCTCTTCGCCTTCGGCGGCGCCCTGGAGAGGGCCACCCTGAACAAGACTCGCAAGGCCCTGTCGGATCTGGTCGATGCCGCTCCCGAGACGGCCACCGTGCTGCGTGACGGGGAAGCAGAGACCGTCGAGGTATGGGAGCTTGTGCCTGGCGACATAGTGCTGATCAAGAACGGTGAACAGGTTCCCGTCGATGGCACCGTGGTCACCGGCCATGGCGGCGTGGATGAAGCCACCATCACCGGTGAGTCCGTCCCCGCCGAGAAAGCCGAAGGCGAGGAGGTCTTCGCCGGTACCTGGCTGAGATCCGGCTTGCTGCGCGTCAAGGCGGTTGGCATCGGATCGGACACTGCCCTGGCCAAGATCATTCACCGCGTCGAAGACGCCCAGGATGACAAGGCCAAAACCCAGACCTTCATGGAGAAATTCTCCAGGTACTATACCCCGGGGGTCATGCTGACCGCGCTGGTGATCGGCCTGATCACCAGCAATGTGGAACTGGCCCTGACCCTGCTGGTCATCGGCTGTCCGGGTGCCATGGTGATTTCCATCCCGGTATCCATCGTGGCGGGTATCGGTCGCGCGGCCAGAGACGGCGTCCTGATCAAGGGCGGCGAATATCTCGAAACCTCGGCCCGTGTCAACGCCGTGGTGGTGGACAAGACCGGCACACTGACTTACGGCAGGCCGGTGTTGACCGATGTAGTCGTACTGGATGACGCCTACAGCGAAGACCAGGTGCTCACTCTGGCCGCCAGGGCCGAGACCGCCTCCGAACATCCTCTGGCGGAAGCGATCATCCGCGGCGCCGAACAGCGCAAACTGACTGTGGAGATGGTCGACAAGGCGGAGCCGGTTACCGGTAAGGGTATTCGCGCCAATATTGATGGACGCACCATCGCGGTCGGCACCGCCGACCTGCTCGACCAGAGCCCGGACAACACGCGTACCCTGGAGCTCAACGCCGCCGGAAAGACCGCCATGTACGTTGGCGTGGACGGCCGCGCCGTCGGTATCGTGGCCGTGGCGGATACCATTCGCGACACTGCTTACCAGGCGATCAAGGCTCTGCACGACAATGGCGTCAAGGTCATCATGGCCACCGGGGACGCCAAGCGTGTCGCCGAGAACATTGCCGCTGAGCTCGGCATCGATGAAGTGCACGCAGAGCTGATGCCCGAAGATAAGCTGGTCATCGTCAAGGAGCTGCAGAGCCAAGGGTATACCGTGGGCATGGTCGGTGACGGCGTCAACGATACCCCCGCCCTCGCCCAGGCCGATATCGGGATCGCCATGGGCGCAGCCGGCTCACCGGCGGCCATCGAAACCGCGGATATCGCCCTGATGGCCGACCGGCTGCCTCGCCTGCCTTATGCCCTTAACCTGGCCAAGCGGACGGTAAAGACCATGCGTCTCAACATCGCCATCGCCCTGCTGCTTTTCGGCGTACTCTTCGGCGGCGTGACCATGGCCATCGGCATGCTGGTTCACGAGGCCTCGGTGCTGCTGGTCATCGCCATCGCCATGCTGCTGCTGCGCCCGACCCTCAAGGATGAGCAGGAAACGCAGGCAATGAGCCAGAAGCGTGAAGCCGAAGCACTGGCTTCCTGATCAGGGAAACGGAGGCCTGCGCTCTCACTAGACAGCCACCCCAGGGCACTTCCTGGGGTGGTGGGCTTTCTGATCCGAGCCGCTAGCGTAGCTCAGCGATTCGAAACGAGGCTGCCAGATGCACTCCCCCTTCAAGGAGCGGAAGAAGCGCCGGAACTGATCGACTTTTCGAAACTCGAATCTGGCAGGAAAGCCAGTTCAGTGGGGGGCTGTCGCGCATTGCCGAGGTGCTCGACCTTACGCTGGATGATTTGACGTAACGAGATGAGCCGCACCGAAATGTCGGTATGGCTCTTTTTTTAACTGGAGAGCAAGCTGATGAAAAAAGGCAAGATTCGTGACAACGCCTTGAAGGCAAAACTGCGCACGCCGATGTTCCGCATGCGCCAGGAAAAACCCAAGAAGGGCAAGGGAAGCTACTCCCGCAAGAATCAGCGGGGGTATCGCCAAGCCGCTTGAGAAAGCGTTTTGGCGATACTTCCGTTAGGCTGAGGGTTGGCCGTCGAATAACGGGAGGATGTTTTCCCTCATGAGTGAGTCCTTTGATCAGGCATTGACCCAGTTGAACGCGCTGCATGCGCAGGATCCGCGTCGTGTGGATATCGACGGTGAGCCGGTTGCCAAGGAGCTGTGGCATGCTCATCGCATGAGCGCCTGGCTGTTTCGGCTGAGAAAATCACCGAGTGAGCTGCTTCAATTGGCGGTGAATGCTCAGCATCTGCAGCGCTGGGAGGTGCCGCGCACGGACTATCCGGAAGGGCGAGTCGGTTATCTGACCTGGCGACGGGATCAAGGCAAGCGCGCCGGAGAAACCGCCGCTCGGGTGCTGCGGGAAAACGGCTATACCGACGAAGACGCGCGTCGCGTCGAGCAACTGGTACGCAAGCAAGGCCTGGGCCGTGATGAGGAGGCGCAGTCGGTGGAAGACTGCGCTTGCCTGGTGTTCCTGGAAAACTACTTCGCGGACTTCTCCCGACAGATCGAGCGGGATCATCTGATTCGTATCGTGCGAATGACCTGGGACAAGATGTCCGACCAGGCTCGGACATTGGCCCTGGAGCTGCCGATGAGCGCGGAGTCTCGGCAACTGGTGGAAGAAGCGTTGGCGGGTTGAGTCTTGTCTAACGTGCGCTGCGCTCCAGCTCGTGTAATGCGGCACGAGCTAAAAAGCCGGAGCGGCTTTGATACTCGCTCTGTTTGGAAACGGTGTTGTCGATGCGTTTGATCAATAGATCGGGCAGCGTCACGTTTATTTTATGGCTTTTTCCCAGATATGGGGTCATGTCGATTTCGACTGCCGCCCATACCCAGCCAGCGTACTCGGGTTCTTTCAAATATTGCTGAATGGTGGTTGCGGTAGGAATAGGATCGCCATGCTCGGCCAGGCTTTCCAGATGACCCTCGATAGCCTCGCGGGCGTTGGCAATTGCGTCATCGAAGGTATCACCGGCAGAGAAACACCCCGGCAAATCGGGTACTACCACGCTATAGGCGTGCTGCTCATCGCCGACTTCAATGGCAATGGGATAGTGCATGTAAAGTAACTCCTGTGTGGTGTCAGGATTGTCGGACCTATTTGAGTCCAGCTTGTTTTCTAATCGCTTGTACCAAGCCCTTTTTTAGATCTTTTTTTGGATGAGGCACGGTAATAGTGCCAAGCATATCCGCGTGTCTAAAATGATGATGGCTACCTTTTACTCGATCAAGACGCCATCCATTCGCTTCAAGTTCTTTGATAAAATCACTGCTTTTCACCCCCCCCCCCCCGACTCCTTACCGCATTTCGGGGTTATAATAACTCCAAAAACCGATCATGCCAACTTCCTATCAGATTTCCAAAGAGAACGTTTCCATTCCGTCGCTTTCGCAGGGCTTGCCCATGCGCAGGTAAAGACGGCGCTGATTGAGGTTCATCACCACGCTGAACAGTGTCTCCATGCGTTCCGCTTCCGGCACCTCGAGATTGATGTGGCGGCAGATCGAGGAGGGAGCGTTGTCGTGATCACTGAGTACTTCGAAAAAAGCGCCGGGAGTGGTGGCATTGAGCCGTTCCATCAGCGTTTCCAGTCGCGATAGCCGCAGCGGGGAATCCGGGCGGGGGAAGTCGGCGATTTCGCCGGTGGTCATCGGATCGATCAGATGATTGGTATGCAGCACCGTGCCATTTCGCGGGGCGATTTCGCCGGGCGTGCCCGGATGTACCTCGAAACCTATGGCTTGTCCGTCTTGACT
This sequence comes from Pistricoccus aurantiacus, assembly GCF_007954585.1. GTDB lineage: Bacteria > Pseudomonadota > Gammaproteobacteria > Pseudomonadales > Halomonadaceae > Pistricoccus > Pistricoccus aurantiacus. The sequence goes on along the minus strand of NZ_CP042382.1, from coordinate 606,982 downwards.
TGCGACCAGAAAATGCGCCGGGGAGGCGATGCGTTCTTCGCGCAATATATGTTGTGCCGCGGCAAAATCCCGACATTCTAGAATCTTGCGCAGGGCGATATGAATCGGCAGGCCGTCGCCGCAGGTCTGGGAGCGGATGGCATTCAGGCAGACGCCGATGCCGTGGACGTTGAGACCGATCTTGCCCACCATGCCTGCCTCGCCGACGCTGATCAACGGCGCCTGGCCGTCCATCGTGATTCTGAGTATCGCCACGTTCCTTTGCTGATCCGCCCGCCAGTCCCAGTTCTGGGCCAGCCACTGAGTTTCCTCGTGCCATAGGGAAAGGGCGGAGCAGCCGCCGGATTGAGTCAAAGCGATTTCGCTGCGGCAGTTCAGCGCCAGGATATCCTCGAAATCCAGGTTCGCGCCCTTGGCGATGCCCTGAAGCTCATCGAGAATGTCCGGGAAGTGGCGTTCGATGGCTGGAAGAAAGCGAGTCGCCTGGCTTCGCGCTTGTGACCAGGAGAGCCCGACAAAATCCGCAAACAGGCGTTCGTAGACTGCGAGGCTGTCATGAATCCTGTCGTCAAGCGCTTGACCGTGGGCAAACCCGACAGCGGCGCGATCTCCTTGTAATTCGATCAATGACATGAGGTGTCCCGTCGATTGGATAAAGATTCATGGGCAGCCAATGATAAAGCCCCCGGGCGGGGGCTTGTCGTCTTGAAATGAATCCTTGGCTCAGGTCTCTTGCTGCTCGAACTCTTCGGCGGCCTTGATGGCTTCCTGCTCGGTATCGTGGCTGGAAACCACCGTTTCGTTATCCGGCTGGCTTTCGTCGATCACGTTCCAGCCAACGATATTGTCCTTGAGTTCTCCGATATCGCGTATCGGTTCAACGCGCGCTTGCTTAGGCATCCTTTCTCCTGGCGTTTCGTCAGCGGAATGAATGGGAGCGACGCTGGTCAGGCGTCGCAGTTGCAGCCTTCATGCTGGCACTTCTCACCGTTTTCATGCCCACTGGCACAGGCATCACAGCAGTAAGTCTTGCCGCCGGCGGTTACCGCCTGATCCTGATTGACCTCGCAGTCGCATTTCGGGCATGCGCAGGTTTCCTTGTCTGCCATGTCAACGTCTCCTTCGTTATGAGTGACGTTATCAGCATAGAAGCCATCGAGGTTTTTTTGAAGAACAAAAAAAACCCGGCGGGGGTGCCGGGCATGCAGCAATTTTTGCTGCGAGAGTTCATTTGGAGGCTTGAGCTTGCCGTCGAGAGATGTACAAAACTTATACACCTAAATGGCATAGTGCCAGTATTTTTAATAAAAATAATTCTTTTTTATTAAATTTTTCATGCTTTATTGGGCGAATTGTAGATCTCCAAGTCCAGTTCGCCTTCGCTTTTACCTACGAGCGTGGTCACCATCAGATCGCCTGCGACATTCACCGAGGTGCGCGCCATGTCGAGGATGCGGTCGATTCCCGCGACCACCGCGATGGCTTCCAGGGGCAGGCCGACCTGAGCCATGACGATGGAAAGCATGATCAGACCAGCGCCGGGCACGCCTGCGGTGCCGATGGAGGCGAGCGTGCCGGTGACGATAATCATGCCGTAATCCGTCAGGCTGAGATCGACGCCGAGCAACTGGGCGATGAACAGGGTGACTACGCCCTGGTAAAGCGCGGTGCCGTCCATGTTGATGGTGGCGCCTACCGGCAGCACGAAGCCGGAAACCCCTTCGGAAACTCCCAGATTCTTCTGCGCGCAGCGTATTGATATCGGCAGCGTGCCGGAAGACGACGCGGAGGAGTAGGCGACCACCAAAGCGTCGAGAATGCCCATCAAGTAGCGCACCGGGTTGAGCCGGCCCAACAAGACCAGCATACCGCTGTAGACCACCAGCACATGCACGATGCTGGCCAGGTAGGCCACGCCGATTACCTTGGCCAGGGGCAGCAGCACTTCCAGCCCGTAGTTGCCGGCGACGAAGGCGATCAGGCCGAACACGCCGAAGGGAGCGAAGGCCATGACGATTTCCGTGAGCTTGTACATGGCTTCGGCGAAGCTTTCGAAGACCTGCACTACCGGCTCGCCTTTCTCGCCGATCAGCATCAGGGAGATTCCCAGGCCCATGGCGAAGACGATGATCTGCAGGATATTGCCTTCCGCCAGGGCATCGATGGGGTTCTGAGGCACCAGATTGACGAGGATTTCCACCAGGGATGGCGCCTCCTCGGATTCCACCGGGGTATCGAAACTCATGTCGAGACCGGCGCCAGGCTGGAAGATCGTCGAGGCCAGCAGGCCGATGGCGATGGCGAAAGCAGTGGTGATCAAATAGAGCACGATGGTGCGGGCGCCGATGCGCCCCATCTTCTGGGGATCGCGCATGGCGGTGATGCCTACCACCAGGGTCGAGAACACCAGCGGCACGATCAGCATCTTGATGGCGCTGATGAAGATATCGCCCAAGGGTTTGAATATGCCGGCATTTTCGCCCATCAGCGCGCCTACCAAGGCGCCAAGGATCAGGCCGGCGATAATCTTCTGCCATAGAGGAATGCGCCGCCACAGGCCGGGGGAGGAATCCGCTGCCATAAGCTGTCTCCTTCGAGTATCGTGCTTGAACGGGGTTTGCCGCAAAAGAATACCGCCTGCGGCACACGGCGGTATTTATCAGCGTAGTCGTGAATCGATGCGGGCATGCGGACGTCGGCGAAGGATATCCAACGCTTGCATGAAACTTCTTCTGGTGTCAGTGCTTGTTTTCAACATCCGGATCGCGTCGATCCATGGAGCGCATGGCATCCGGCACGCGAACCATATCGCCCACCTCGAGCTTGCTGTGGGTTTTCTTGCGTTCACCGCTGCGGGGATTGATCAGCGCGACAACCTCGCCGATGCTGGTATCGCCGTCGACGAAAGCCTCGACTCGCACCCGCACCGTGAAACCTTCGTAAATCGCGGTAATGATGCTGCCGGGATGGGGCTCGACATAATCCTGGGGGTCACGCTCGTAGAACTTCAATACGCTGTTGTTGCCCGGATCGTCCCATTCCACGTGTTTATGCCGATTCATGAGCGCTTCTCCTGTTGGGTTGTGATTCGCCGTACTTTGTCAGCACGAACATGGTCTTAGCTTAGCCTTTTTCCCGGGCAACAAAAAAGCCCACTGTAAAAGCGGGCTTGCACCAGGCGTCTTTCTGTTACCGATCGGTGCTTTCCGGTTCGCTCGACTTCGATGAATCGGAAAGCGCCATGACCATGCGCGTAGAGAGATAAAGCCTGGGTACGATGCTCTCGAGCTCCGCGTATTCATCCGGGCTATGGGCATTGCCGCCCACCACACCCAGGGATTCCAGCACCGCGGGCTTGGCGGCATCCGGGTTGTAGGCGTAGGCCGCATCGGTGCCGCCGCCGATTTCCACCGCTTTCAGGTCGCGGTCCAACTCTTGATAAATCTGTTTGGCCTGCTCCGCCAGCGCCTGAGTCTGAGGGTTGTCAGGCATCGGCGGGCGTCCTTTTTCGATACGAAACTCCACCTGGGTGTCATCGATCAGCTTGTTCTTAGTGATCTCCTGCGCCTCGTTCATGACCCGCTCGTATTCTCCCGGCGCGAAATAGCGCATATCGCCTTCCGCACGGGCGTTTTCGGGAATCACGTTGCGCTTGCTGCCGCCTTCGACGATGGTCCAGTTCAGAGTGGTCTTCTTGTCCGCGTCGCCTAGCTCGTCGAGTTGCAGCAGCTGGTGGGACAGCTCCATCACCGCGTTGCGGCCCTTTTCCGGGGCGCTGCCCGCGTGGGAGGAGCGTCCGGTGACATCGAGAAATACATAGTTGATGCCCTTGGTCACCACGGTGACCGCATCCGCGCCATCCGGGCTGAAGGAGGGCTCGTACACCAGCACCGCATCCTGGTCCGCCGCCAGCTCGCCGATCACATCCCGAGAACCGAGGGAGCCTTTCTCCTCGTCCGGATTGAAGACGACGGTGAGCTTGCCATAGTCATCGAAATCGAGCGCCTTTAGTGCTTCCAGGGTGTACAGGATCATCGCCACGCCGCCCTTGGCGTCCGCGACTCCGGGGCCATAGGCGCGGCCGTCCTCGGTGCGAAATCCGCGTTTTTCCGCCTCCCCCTCCTCGAACACGGTGTCGTAGTGAATCATCAGCATGATGGCCCGGTCGCCGCTGCCTTCCAGAGTGCCGACGACGGTGTTGCCGCCGAATTTCGGCGCCGGGCGGGTTTCCACCTCGGCACCGAGTTCCCGCAGGCGTTCCTTGAGCAATTCTTCGACCGCTCTCAGACCTTGGGTATCGCCGGTGCCGGAATCGATATTGACCAGGGTTTCCAGGGTGTCGAGAAAGGGTTGTTCCTGCTTGGAAACCGCCTCGAGCACTTCCTGCTGCGTCGGTGAAGCCGCGGACACGGTGGAAGCCGACAGGCCGGCGGCGCAGGCCAGGCCAAAGGCGGCAACCAGTGGACGCGGCAATGATGACATTACACGATGTTTGATCATGACTCTTTCCCTGTCGGTTTTTCTTGATGAGATGGTCGCTTGAGCCTAGGCAGGTGAAAGAAGAATCGCAAACCGCGTTTGGCAGCCCATAAAAACCCGCCAACAAGGCGGGTGGGTCGTGAGCGGTACCGCTTATTTCTTGGCGGCGCGCTTGCGTTCGTTTTCCGTCAGGTGCTTCTTGCGCAGACGAATATGGCTCGGGGTGACTTCCACCAGCTCGTCGTCATCGAGGAATTCGATGGCCTGCTCGAGACTGAAGCGCACCGGCGGGGTCAGCACGATGTTCTCGTCGTTGCCGGAGGCGCGCATGTTGTCGAGCTTCTTGCCCTTGGTGGGGTTGACCACCATGTCGTTGGCGCGATTGTTGATCCCTACCAGCATGCCTTCGTAGACCTCGGTGCCGTGATCGATGATCAGCTTGCCACGTTCCTGCAGGGCGTAGAGCGCATAGGCCAGGGCCTTGCCGGGCACCATGGAAACCAGCACGCCGTTGCGCCGTTCGATGGAAGCGTCCGGCTTGAGTTCGCCGTAATGATCGAAACGGCTGGTCAGAATACCGGTACCGGAGGTCAGTGTCAGGAACTGGCCGCGAAAGCCGATCAGCCCGCGTGCCGGTATGATGAAGTCCAGGCGCACACGGCCCTTGCCGTCCGGGTTCATGTTGGTCAGCTCGCCCTTGCGATAGCCGAGTTCCTCCATGATGGCGCCCTGGTGCTGTTCCTCGCAGTCGACGATGACTTCCTCGTAGGGCTCCTGCTTGACCCCGTCGATCTCGCGAATGATCACCTCCGGACGTCCCACCGCAAGCTCGAAGCCTTCACGGCGCATGGTCTCGATCAGCACCGAAAGATGGAGCTCGCCCCGCCCGGATACCTTGAACTTTTCCGGGGTGTCGCCTTGCTCTACCCGCAGCGCCACGTTGTGGATCAACTCCTGCTCGAGGCGGTCCTTGATGTTGCGGCTGGTGACGTACTTGCCGTCTCGTCCGGCGAAGGGCGAATCATTGACCTGAAAGGTCATGGAGACGGTAGGCTGGTCCACGGAAAGCGGCGGCAGCGCCTCCATCGCGGCGGGATCGCAAAGGGTATCGGAAATGGATAAATCGTCGATGCCGGTGACGCAGACGATATCCCCGGCGGTGGCCTTGTCCGTCTGCACCCGTTCGAGCCCCAGGTGGGTCATCACCTGGCCGATCTTGCCCTTGCGGGTCTTGCCGTCCACGCCGATTACACTGATCTGCTGGTTGGGACTGACCGCGCCGCGCTTGATGCGACCCAGGCCGATGACGCCGACGTAGCTCGAGTAATCCAGCGCGGAAATCTGCATCTGGAAAGGTCCGTCCAGTTCCACCTGGGGCGGTTCGACGATATCGACGATGGACTGGAACATCGGCGTCATGTCATCCGCCAGTTGATCCGGTTCCGGACCGGCGATGCCGTTGAGCGCCGAGCAGTAGATGATCGGGAAATCGAGCTGCTCGTCGGAGGCGCCCAGATTGTCGAACAGATCGAAAATCTGATCGATGACCCAGTCCGGACGGGCGCCGGGGCGGTCGATCTTGTTGACCACCACGATCGGCTTCAGCCCCTGGGCAAAGGCTTTCTGGGTGACGAAGCGAGTCTGGGGCATGGGGCCGTCCACCGCGTCCACCAGCAGCAGAACCGAATCGACCATCGACATCACTCGTTCCACCTCGCCGCCAAAATCCGCGTGCCCCGGGGTGTCGACGATATTGATATGATAGATCCGATCGTCCTTCGGGGCCTGCCAGCGAATCGCGGTGTTCTTGGCCAGGATGGTGATGCCGCGTTCACGCTCCTGGTCACTGGAATCCATCACCCGCTCCTGGCCTTCCGTCTTGCGGTCCAGCGTGCCGGACTGGCTCAGGAGTTTGTCGACCAGAGTCGTCTTGCCGTGGTCGACATGGGCGATGATGGCGATGTTACGAAGATTCTCGATCACTGAAAGATCCTGCTGGAAAATTGGCCGGCATTATAGTATTGGCGCCTATCTAGCTACCAGCGTTTTGCCGCAAAAGCCATGTAAAGGCGTAAAAACCACGCAAAAAAGGCGGATAGGGCCTGCTGGCGCATCGAATCGCCAACAACCTCTGCGAAAACCGTCGTGATGAATGTTGGCTAGAGCGCAAGCTCGATGACATGGGCGTTGCAGGCCAGCAAGCGAGACAGCAGATCCTGATAGGCGCTCGCCTCCAGCTGAGCATCGAAGCCGCCGATACGCTCGAACCATTCGCGACTCACGCAAAGTGTGCTCAGCGGTTGAGAATCCTGGCGCAGCCACAGGCGGTTGAAGCGTTCGAAAAGCCCTTTCTCCTGGGGACTTAGTACAGCCGCGTCCCAGCCTCGCTCCTTGAAGAGCTCGCGGTTACGCACCAAGGCATTCTTCTTGAATCGGCCGCAATGGCCGGGAAACACCAGAAGTTCCTGAGTGGTATCCCGGGCGGCGGCGTTCAGGCGTGCTCCCGCGGTGGGCTGGTTGATTATTTCCAGTCGAGCATTGAAATAGCGAGCGATTTTCTCGAGCTCGTCACTGCGGGTTTTAGCAACGAGATTGAGTTCCACCTGGCTGACATGGGAGCGAAAGACACGACGCACCATCGCCAGACAGCGCAGCAGGCGAGGCTCCAGGAGATGGGCATCGATAATGACACAATAACCGTTCATCGACAGATCGCTTCTAGGGCGTTCTAGGACAAGCCTTGATTCATTGGGCAAGGTTTCAAGTGGCGCATGGGGAATGATTCTGGGAGACGCGCACCAGGAAACGCTCAATTAATAAAGGATCACGTAATAATATGTAGCCTTTATTTTCCAACAGTAGCAATTGGCCATTTAAATGAAATTTAGTTCCCCCTGGGAGAAGGGAAAACTTCATTACATCAAGTCAGTGTAAAGAACCAGGTACACGAAATCGATGCCCCACCATGCCCTAAAGTGGTGCTTGAATGAATCTACTTGCACTATGTTGGTGCGTTTGGCGGGGCGATAACCGAAAAAAACCGATTCGCGTCGGAATCCTCGGCGTTGGGGAATGGCAAGTCTCTAAAATTTCACGGGTTTATGAAGTTGGCACGATTTGTGCTAAGGATATGGCAACGGGCAGCATTTTTTCCAAACTCGTTGCCGGCGTGGCATGCTAGGCCCCCTTGGATTGACCGGGCCGGCGACATGCGTCGGCAATATTACCCTCTATATGGGAGCAAGTTATGGCTGACAAGACCCTCGCCTTGATCGAAGAGCACGATATCAGGTGGATCGATCTGCGCTTCACCGATACCCACGGCAAGGAACAGCACGTCACGATTCCTGCCCGGGACATCGATGAGGAGTTCTTCGAGAACGGCCAGATGTTCGACGGGTCTTCCATGTCCGGCTGGAAAGGCATCAACGAGTCCGACATGATCTTGATGCCGGAAGACGGCAGCGGTTTTCTGGACCCGTTCACCGAGGATGCCACCCTGATTCTTCGCTGCGATGTTATCGAGCCCGCCACCATGCAGGGCTACGAGCGGGATCCGCGGTCCATCGCCAAGCGCGCGGAAGCCTACCTGCAGTCCACCGGCCTGGGGGACACCGCTTTTTTCGGCCCGGAGCCGGAATTCTTCATCTTCGACGAAGTGCACTTCAAGACCGACATCGAAGGCTCCATGTTCAAGATTTCCTCGGAAGAGGGCGCCTGGTCGACGGACCGGGCGCTGGAGGGTGGCAACCTGGGCCACCGACCGCGGGTCAAGGGTGGCTACTTCCCGGTGCCGCCGGTGGACAGCTTTCACGATATTCGTGGCGCCATGTGCAACACCTTGGAGGCGATCGGCCAGAGCGTCGAGGTGCACCACCATGAAGTCTCCACCGCCGGTCAGAACGAGATCGGGGTGAAGTTCAACACTCTGGTGAAGAAGGCGGACGAAGTCCAGGAAATGAAGTACGTGATCCACAACGTGGCTCACGCCTATGGCAAGACCGCCACCTTCATGCCTAAGCCACTGGTTGGCGACAACGGTAGCGGCATGCACATTCACCAGTCCTTCTGGAAGGATGGCAGCAACCAGTTCGCCGGTGACGAGTACGCCGGGCTCTCCGAGATGGCGCTTTTCTATATCGGCGGCATCATCAAGCATGCCCGGGCCCTGAACGCCTTTACCAACGCCTCCACCAACTCCTACAAGCGCCTGGTGCCGGGCTTCGAGGCGCCGGTGATGCTGGCCTACAGCGCCCGCAATCGCAGTGCCTCCATTCGTATTCCCTATACCGCGAGCCCCAAGGGCAAGCGGGTCGAGACCCGCTTCCCGGACCCGACCGCTAACCCGTATCTGGCGTTTGCGGCCATGCTGATGGCGGGTATCGACGGCATCAAGAACAAGCTTCATCCCGGGGATGCCATGGACAAGAACCTCTACGACCTGCCGCCGGAGGAAGGCAAGGCCGTGCCGACGGTGGCCAGCAGTCTGGAGCAGGCGCTGGAGGCCTTGAACGAGGATCGTGCTTTCTTGACCGAAGGCGGCGTGTTCACCGACGACATGATCGACGCCTATATCCAGCTCAAGTACGAGGATGTGGAGCGGCTACGCATGGCTACGCATCCCATCGAATTCGATATGTACTACAGCTGTTGATTATGGCTGCCGATAATAAAATCGGCGAGATGGGAGCCTTTCCTGTGATAAGCGCATGGTAACGCGAACCAGGGGCGTAAGTTTGCGAAAACAGCGTCTCGAGATAGCGAAAGGAGTCGCCAAGCGGCTCCTTTTTTCGTTACATTGAGATACAATTTACAAGTAACGCTTTCATGCCCAGGGCCATCGCTTCGAGGACAGGTAATGAGCCGACTATTGTTAATCTGTTGTACGCTATTGGGCATTCTCTGGTTGAGCGGCTCATGTATCGCTGCGGGTACGGTTTATCGCTTCGTGGATGAAAAAGGCAACGTAATATTTACCGACGACCCGAAGCAGGGCGGCAAGGCGGTGGATCTCACCCCCTTGACGACGATTCCCTCCCGCCCCCCCCCTTATTCCGGGTTTTCGATTTCTCCTTCCCGGTCATCCACCGGCGATGTCTTTCCGAGCTATACCCGCTTCGCTATTGCCTCGCCGGAGAGCGGCACGACCTTGCCCAATGGCCTGGCCGGCGATGTCAAGGTTCGCCTGGCCATCGAGCCAGCCTTGCACCAGAACCATCGCGTGCAGCTGCTGGTGGATGACCGGCTCCATCAGCCGCCCCAGCGAGGGAGTACTTTCGTGCTGAAAGGACTGGAGCGAGGCAGGCACAGCTTGAGCGCGGAACTGCTGGGCGAGGACGGCCGGGTGCTCGAGAGCACGGCGCCGACTATTCTTTATGTGAAGCGGGCCAGCGCCAATTTGCCGCAAAATCCCAATAACCCCAATACTCCCAACGGCCCGGTTTCCGGGATCAGCGGCGCGCCTACCATCCCGGGCGCCGGGAAGGGCGTCACGAATCCTTGAGGCTCGCTAGAAGTCTCGACCTCTTGCATTAACGCAGGGTGTTTCTTTGCACTAAGATGGTGCAGTGAAGCGCTTTCACTATACGGTCGTTTTGTCGAAAATCTTGATGAAAAAGGCGCCGGTGCTCGTTCTCCATATTGTTGAAGCGAATTGGCCCGGTTCTTGCTCATAACAATCCATTCCTTTCGACAAATTCGAGTGGTGTCATGTACCGACGTCTGCTGGAGCACCTGAGCACGGCAATCCTGTTGCTGGATGTTCAACTGCGGCTGCGCTGGATGAATCCGGCGGCGGAAGCGCTGATGCGATTGAGCCTGGAGCGCATGCAGGGTATGCGCTTGGACCATCTCGAGGGCGCGATCATCGAGGTGATGAGCAGGGCGCGAGCGGCCGGCTGTTCCTACACTCAGCGCGAAGCGGTGATCGCCTTGCCCTCCGGCGAAGGCGTCACCGTGGACGTTACCGTGACGCCACTTCCCGAAGACGAACTGCTGCTGGAGATCGAGCCGCGGGATCGGCTGCTGCGAATTTCTCGTGAGGAGGCGCTGCTGGCGCATCAGACCACCATCAAGACGCTGACTCGAGGCCTGGCTCACGAGATCAAGAATCCCTTGGGCGGCATTCGCGGGGCGGCTCAGCTTCTGGAACGTGAACTGATCGCTCCGGGACTCAGCGAATACACCCAGGTAATCATCCAGGAGGCGGATCGGCTGCGGGATCTGGTGGATCGGATGCTCGGGCCGAATCATCGTATCGCTTTCGCGACGCTGAACATTCACCAGGTCGCGGAACGGGTTCGTGCCTTGCTGAGCGCCGAACACGTCGATATCGAGATACGCCGCGATTACGACCCCAGCCTGCCGGAACTGCTCGGCGACGAGGCGCAGTTGATCCAGGCGCTGCTCAACGTGGCGCGCAATGCCATGCAGGCGATGGAAGAAAGCGCCGCAGCCCAGCCGACCCTGACGCTTCGCACCCGGGCTCGACGCCAGTTCACTCTGGGGGCGGAACGTCATCGCCTGGTATGCGAAATCGCGGTGATCGACAACGGTCCGGGCATCCCCCGGGCGCTGCGGGACACGCTGTTCTATCCGATGGTTTCCGGACGCGCAAAGGGCCGCGGTCTCGGGCTTTCCATCGCTCAGGCCGCCATGCACCAGCATCAAGGATTGATCGAGTGCGACTCTATCCCGGGGCATACCGAGTTTCGACTATTGCTGCCGGTGATCAAGCAGATCCCATCCTCGCCTTCCGGAGACATCCATGCCTGATCTCGCTCGCGTGCTGATCGTCGATGATGACCGGGCCATTCGCTGGGTGCTCGAGCGCGCGCTGGCGCAAAGCGATCTGCAGGTGGAAAGCGCCGAGAGTGCCAGCGAAGCCCTGCGGCGCATCGACGCTCAGCCGCCGGAGGTGCTGGTCACGGATATTCGCATGCCGGGCATCGACGGTCTCGATCTGTTGGCTCAGGTGCAGGAACGCTATCCGCAGCTGCCGGTTATCGTGATGACCGCTCATTCGGACCTGGATAGTGCCGTGGCATCCTACCAGGCCGGCGCTTTCGAATATCTCCCCAAGCCCTTCGACGTGGACGAGGCCCTGACGCTGGTGCGCCGCGCCGTCGCCCATGCCCGAAAGGATCGGCATCCCGTGACAACGCCTCCGGCGACGCCTTCGGAGATCATCGGCGAGGCGCCGGCCATGCAGGAGGTATTTCGCGCCATCGGTCGTCTGTCCCAGTCGAATATCACCGTGCTGATCAACGGAGAATCCGGCACCGGCAAGGAGCGGGTCGCCCAGGCGCTGCACCAGCATAGCCCCCGGGCCGGGGGTCCGTTCATCGCCTTGAACATGGCGGCGATTCCCAAGGAGCTGATGGAGTCCGAGCTGTTCGGCCACGAGAAAGGCGCTTTTACCGGCGCCACGGCGCTGCGTCGCGGACGCTTCGAGCAGGCGGATGACGGCACCCTGTTTCTGGATGAAATCGGTGACATGCCGCCGGATACCCAGACGCGGCTTTTGCGTGTGCTGTCCGACGGCGAGTTTTATCGTGTCGGGGGCCACGTTCCGCTGAAGGCCAACGTGCGTATCATTGCCGCCACGCATCAGAACCTGGAAGCACTGGTGGAGCAGAAACGCTTTCGCGAGGATCTTTTTCATCGTCTCAACGTGATTCGCGTGCATCTGCCGCGACTGGCGGAGCGCGCCGAGGACATTCCCTGCCTGGCGCGGCATTTTCTTGCGGAAGCCGCTAGGGAGCTGGCCGTGGAGCCGAAACGACTGACCCCCCAGACGGAGCGGCATCTGGCCCGGCTGCCCTGGCCCGGCAACGTGCGTCAATTAGAGAATACCTGCCGCTGGCTGACGGTGATGACTACCGGGCGCGAGATATTGGTCGACGACCTGCCGATGGAACTGCGTGAAATCGAAAACAGCGACGCCAGGCAGGACTGGCGCGAGGCGCTTCGCCGCTGGGCGCAGCGCACCCTGGCGTCGGGCTCCACGGCGGCGTTCGAAGAGGCGCTGGCGCAAGCGGAGCGCATTCTTATCGAAACCGCCTTGTCGCATACCGGTGGGCGCAGGGGCGAAGCAGCCAAGCTGCTGGGCTGGGGACGCAATACCTTGACTCGCAAGTTGAATGAGTCCCCAAAACAATGTGATGAAAAATACCCTCCTTAATGGGCTTGCGAGCATTTTCCGTCCTTGAAATCCTTGCGCTCGCCACCATGTTTCAAGTAGCGAGCTAGTAAAAATCGTTCAGGTGATAAGAACTCAAAAAGAGTTCGCTAGCATCGCGAAACGAAAGAGGGAAACACTGTCTTGTCAAAGGAGGTGTTCGATCATGTTGTTCGATGAATTTTGGCGTTCCGGTGGGCCGAAGTCTGCGGATTTCGATTGGTTCAGGCAGGTAATGGATGAGTTTTTTCCTACTGCTACCTCAGATATTCGTTCCATGCCTCCGGGGACGTTTCCGATGATCAACATGGGTCGTACGGATGACTCTTATCGAGTCTACGTGTTCGCCCCGGGGCTGAGTGAAAACGAATTGGAGGTAAGCGTTCAGGATAATGTCCTGACCTTGCAAGGCAAGCGAGAGTCCGCTCTCGGCGCGGATGAACAGCAGCAGGGTGCCTACTACCGCAAGGAGCGTTTCAGCGGCGAGTTTTCACGATCCATCACCCTGCCGGAGGGCGTGGATACCGAACGCGCCGAAGCGCGCGCCACCAATGGACTGATCGAGATCCAGCTGCCCAAGCGCGAGGAAATGAAGCCTCGTCGCGTCGAGATCAAGAGTGCCTGAAACGGCTTGCGTTCACGTGATAGATAGGGAGGTGTTGAGCGATGAAAAAGGAAATGACTCAGAAAGCAGCTTCTCACGATGAAAAGCAGCAGGAGGTAGCGACCCAGCAGCAACAGCGACGCAGCCTGACGCCAATGGTGGATATTTTTGAGCGGGACGAGGCGCTGCAGGTAATCGCCGACATGCCCGGGGTGACTCAGGAGTCGCTGCATATCGAAGTGGACAACAATGTGCTGAGCATCGAAGGTGATATCAAGTTCGATATGCCGGAAGGGCTGTCCCCGTCCTATGCGGAAGTGCGAGGCGATCGCTATGCGCGCCGCTTCACGCTGAGCCAGGAAATCGATACCGAAGCGATCGAGGCGAAGATCAGCAACGGTGTCCTGCATTTGACCCTGCCCAAGCGTGAAACCCATCGCCGGCGCCGCATCGACGTCAAGACTGCATGATATCCGCCCTTCATTAATGACCTGGCAGAACGACGCCTCCTCTTGGGAGGCGTTTTTGTGCCACTAACGATCAAGGTAAAGCGCCAAGGGGACGTTTCCAGCCAGGAGTGCCAGAATGGTCGTTTCAAGGAGAATGCCCATGACGCAGATGCACTGGGAGCGGCTGCTCGATCCGAACCGGCTCAATGACAAGCCTCGCGGTACCCGGGAAGAGCCGGGGCGCAGCCCTTTCCACAAGGATCATGACCGTATCGTCTTCGCCGGCTCCTTCCGGCGGCTGGGACGCAAGACCCAGGTACACCCGCTGACGGACAACGACCACATCCATACGCGGCTGACTCATTCCCTGGAGGTCGGCTGCGTGGGTCGCAGCCTGGGGATGATCGTTGGTGAGGGCCTCAAGCCGCGGCTGCCGGGCTGGATCACCCCGGCGGACCTGGGCGTCATCGTGCAGGCGGCGTGCCTGGGCCACGACATCGGCAATCCTCCTTTCGGTCACGCCGGGGAATACGCCATTCGCGACTGGTTCAAGCGCGCGGAGCAGGATGGCAGCGGCCTGCTCAAAGGGCTTTCGCCGGCGCAGCGGGCGGATCTCTTGACCTACGAAGGCAACGCTCAAGGGTTTCGTATCGTCACTCAGATCGAATACAACCAGTTTCGCGGCGGCATGCGCCTGACCGGGGCAACGCTTGGCACACTGCTTAAATATCCCTGGACCGTGGAGCATGGCGGCAAGGCGGGGAAGTTCGGCGCCTACCAATCGGAAAAACATCTGCTGACCAAGGTAGCGCAGCAGCTTGGGCTCAAGCCCCGGGGGGTCGACGCCTGGTGCCGTCACCCTCTGGCCTATCTGGTCGAGGCCGCAGACGATATCTGCTATGCGCTGCTGGATCTCGAGGACGGCCTGGAAATGGGCATTCTGCGCTTCGATGAGGTTGCCGAGGTATTGATGCTGATCGCCGGAGGCTCGCCGTCGGAATATCACGACATGCAGCGCGAAGGAGTCTCTCAGCGGCGGCGTATCGCCGCCCTGCGCGGCGCCGCCATGGAGCGGGCGGTAAACGACGTGGCGGCGGTGTTTGTTCAGCACGAGACGGAACTGCTCAACGGCGATTTGAACGACGACCTGCTGGAGCTCTGTCATCCGGACCTGGGCTGGGGCGTTGGAGGCGCCAAGCAGCTGGCTCGGGAGCGCATCTTTCAGAACGAGCGCAAGGCAAAGCTGGAAATCGGCGCCTACACCACTCTGGGTATTCTACTGGAAGCCTTTATCGGGGCCGCTCATGAGCTTCATCACACCGGAGACTCGACGTTCAAGCATCAGCGAGTCTTGGCGTTGATCGGTGAAAACACGCCGCGCCCCTCCTGGTCGCTTTATGACAGCTATCGGCGCATGCTGGATTTTATCGGGGGAATGACCGACCACTACGCGGTGGATCTGGCTCAGGAAATGGGCGGTCGACTACGCGCGGATTGAATCGAATTGGCCATCGTTATTTTTCAAAAATCATTTATCCCGAACGGCGACTTGTTAACCTAAGTTTCTTTTTTGCGATGGCGTTGACTTATCGCTTTAAACAGGTTGCCGAACATACATTTTTTTACACTCTTGAGGGCTGATAGAGGTCTACATTAAGTTGCTGGAAGCAATAAAAAACGGCGCATGTTGAAAAGTCTCCGCGGTTGAAAAAACGCTCAAGTGGTGTTTTCTTTCAAGAGATCGTTGTCTCCGATACTTTTCAATTTATGCAAACCATGAAGCATGGAGGTGATACATGGTGGATCCAGATAAGCGAGTCAGTCCAGACCGGGTCAATCCAGACCGGGTCAATCCAGACCGGGTCAATCCAGATCGGGCAAGTTCCGGCGCGACCACGCCACCAGCGGCTGGCACCACTGGAAGCGGTTCCGTTGGAAGCGCTTCTGGCACTGCGGGAGCGGCAGGCAAACCCCAGACGGAACATGCCAAGGATGACGTGAAGCACAAGGCGCAGCAAACGGCAGGCGAGGTGCAGGACGCCGCTCGTCAGCAGGCGGAAAGTACCTTCAACCGTCAGACCGGCGCGGCGGCCCAGGAAACGGAAAAAGTCGCCAACGTCTTCCATAAAATGGCGGATGAGTTCAAGAACCAGGACCAAGCGTACTTTTCCCGCTATGCCAATGATCTGGCGAGAGGCACCGATGCGCTGTCCCGTCGGTTGAGGGAAAAGAACCTGCAGGATTTGCTGGGCGACGTCCAGCGCTATGGTCGTCAACGCCCCGCCGCGCTCATGGGCGGCGCCATTGCCGTGGGCTTTTTGCTCTCACGCTTTCTGAAAAGTTCACAGCGCCATGACGACCATCCGCAAGGCGGCCCGGGAGGCACCTATCCGTACTGATCGGCAGTCATATTCGGCATCCCGAGTGACTCGCTGGCGTTCCAGACAGTGGGTCAATGACGCTATCACGCGAAATGGAGATCAGGTTCATGGATTCAGAAAACACGCCTAATAAAGATCGTTCTACCTTTACCGGCTTGCTGTCCGACTTAACGAATGAGTTGACTTCCTTGGTTCGTCAGGAGATCGAGCTGGCCAAGGCTGAGGTCTCGGAAAAGATTTCGCAGACCACATCAGGGGCGACTTCCGTTGCGATAGCGGGCGCCGTGCTGTTCGCTGGCTTTCTCGTACTGCTGGCGGCGGCAGTATTCGGCTTGAATACGGTACTACCCCCGGATACGACCCCGTGGCTTTCAGCGCTTATCGTCGGCGTCATCGTGGTTATCGTCGGTTTCATCATGCTGCAAAGCGGTCGCAAGAAGCTCAAGGCCCAGAACCTGGCGCCCCAGCGCACCCTTTCCAGTCTGAAAAGCGACAAGCAGCTTGCCCAGAAGCACGAGCAAAATGCCAAGGAGGCGCTGAAATGAGCGACGACAAGAACGAACAGCGTAATCCCGAGGAGATCGAATCGGATATTCAGCGTACCCGCTCTCAACTGGACAACACGCTGAACGAACTCGAAGAAAAGTTCTCGCCGCAGCGTTTGATGAACGAGACCTACGAATATCTGCGCGGCGGTGGCGCCCATACTTTTTTCAACAAACTGGGCGTCACGGTCAAGAACAATCCGCTGCCGGTGCTGGTGACCGGCGTGGGGTTGGGATGGCTGATCATGTCCCAGCGCGATCCGGCGGATCACGTGGGGGAGTCCGTGGCGACGCGACAGAGCCCGGGACTGGACCCACACCGCTCGCGTGGTAGCCACGATACGCACGGCACGACCTCGGGGGATTCAGGATTGTCCAACGGTGCGGTGCCGTCAGGGGAGCCGGGCATTCGAACCGATACCGGAACGCGTGCGGGGCAGATCAGCCATCAGCATGGCGGTGTCGGCGCAACATCGTCCGGAGCGGCTTCTCCGGGAGGCGAGGCGCCGAAAGGCGAGTCGCATGGCGCGGGTCAGAGCAGGACCGGAGCGGCAAAGGAAAAAGCCCAGCAGTTGGGTGACAGCGCCAGGAGTAAGGCGCAGGGCGTAAGCGAAAGCGTCAAGGGAACGGCGCAGAGTATGGGCGATAGCGTTAAACAGGGAGCGCAACGTATGAGGCAAGGTGCACAGAATACCGCAAGCGGCGTTGCCAGCGGGTCTCAGTCAGCGGTACAGAGCGTGTCCCACGGCGCGCAATCCGCGGGGGCGCAGACGTCGCGCTTTATTCAGGAAAACCCCTTGGTCGCCGGTGCGCTAGGGATTGCTCTCGGGGCCGCCTTGGGTAGTCTGTTTCCCTCGACACGTCTTGAAGACGACTACATGGGTGAGTACCGCGACAAGGCGATGGACAAGGCGGCGGAAACCGGGCAGCAGGCGGCGGATCATGCCCAGGCCAAGGTGCATGAAAAAACCCAGGAGGCCAAGGCCGAGACCGAGGATGCATCTTCCAGCGGTTCCTCGCGAAGCCAGACTTCCACCGCTGGTGCCTCCACGCGGGGCGGCCCCACGCCGGGCGCCTCCACGCCGGGAACGACGACACGTCGTTCTTGATCGCGTCAGCCTGATGAATAGCAAAACAAAGCCAGGAGCAATGCTCCTGGCTTTATTGTCTCGCCGTGAAGAATAGTGTTCAGGAAAAAGAGCGTTCAGTGAATACGCCGGCTCTCGTCCTGCAGATTCTTGCTCATCTGTACCTTGTACATTTGCGCCTGCAGCTGCGAATTCCATTTCTCCTGCCATTTTCCATGCCAGAATACCGGATCCGGCGCCAGGTGAGGCACCGCGCGGGCGGAGCGGCTGGCCTCAGCGGAGCGATGCCATTTGGTTCTCATGCGCTCGTAGCTTGCCCAGAGATGGATGACCAGAAAAATAATGGTGAAATCAATGGCAAGCAGCATAAGCGCGGTCGTTACATATTGCTGCACGGCGACACCGGCGCTGTTGATCAATAGATAGGCCTGTAGAAAGGGCAGGCACCAGAGACCCAGGGTGACGATGATCAGGCCTATATCGCGCACCCAGTACCCCATGCCGGCGCGCCTTGACTGGCTAATGATCATGTTAGGCAGTTTTTCCCGCTCGCCGATTTTCCGGCTAGAAGTTGCCGCATGATCGAGCGAATTGAGGTCGCCGATTGAAAGATTAGTGTCCACGTAAGGCTTCTCCTCTGTCCGGGCTGCGCCAGATGGCCAGCTGGCCGCGGCGACGGGTAACCGCTTTGGGAATGGCAATGACTGTTGTCAGCAGATTGAGCATCCAATAGAAAAACGGATACCAGATACTCCAGAAAAAATGTCTTCCCATGTCCTGGTCGTAGCGCTTGTCGAGAAAGAAGCTCACGGCAAATTGCAGCAGACATATAGGAATCAACCAGCTGCTCGACCAGAGGATAATCGTCGTTACGCTGTGCAGGACGATATCGTTCAGCGCCCACTGAACGACGCCGAGTATCGCCAGCGCGCATAGCGAGTAGCACCAGAAGCCGCTGAGAATATATTCCAGCAGCAGTAGCCAGAAGCGCCGGTTTCGCCAGCGTATCGCCAGAGGGAAGTAGCGCAGAAAGGCTTCGGCGCCGCCTTGCGCCCAGCGCAGACGCTGCTTGAACAGGCCACGCAGGGTCTCCGGCATCAACACCCAGCACAGCGCGTGGGGTTCGTAGCGTATCTGCCAGCCGCTCAGCTGCAGCTTCCAACTGATATCAATATCCTCGGTGATCATGTCGGTGCTCCAGCCCCCGACCTGTAGCAGTGCCTGCTTGCGGAAAGCACAGATCACGCCGGAAACGGTGAACACCATGCCATAGACCCGCTGTGCTCGCTTGATCAGCCCGATGATCGAGGAAAATTCGCCGGTCTGGATCTTGCCCACGGCGGTGGAGCGGGTTCGCACTCGCGGATTGCCGGTCACGCCACCTACACGCGGGCCGATGAGAAAGTGCTCGACCATCCAGCTTACCGCCTCGTAGTCGAGTACCGAGTCGCCGTCGATGCCCACGATGATATCCCCGGTGGCCTCCGCCAGCCCGTGATTCATGGCGCTGGCTTTGCCCTGGTTTTCCTGATGCAGCACCTTGAGATTCGAGTACTGCTTCATCATCTTGTCGAGCAGTACGCCGGTATTATCGCGGCTACCGTCGTTGATGGCGATGATCTCCAGATTGAGGTAGTGCTGCC
Organism: Pistricoccus aurantiacus; assembly: GCF_007954585.1. Classification (GTDB taxonomy): domain Bacteria; phylum Pseudomonadota; class Gammaproteobacteria; order Pseudomonadales; family Halomonadaceae; genus Pistricoccus; species Pistricoccus aurantiacus. The sequence continues at coordinate 587,614 of NZ_CP042382.1, read as the reverse complement.
GAGAAAGATGGCCGATGGTTTCCTTGATGTTCTGCCCTTCGTTGTGACAGGGCACCAGCACCGTGACCCTAGGCGCGTTGGGATTCGTGGCGCAGTCGGTCTGGCGCTGCTGCTTGCGCTCCCAGTGAAAGAAGTAGTAAAGGCCGCCGCTTATCCACAACGTTGCCATGACGCCGGGATAGGCGATGATGAAAAGAAGAAAGGTTTGCGTCAGGTTCATTGTGCCGCTCCCAGTTGAGCGTTCAACGAGAAGTTAGATCGCAGAACCAAGGTATCCGGATGGCCGTTGAGGAAGTCGTCCGGATAGTAGCCGTAGTTATCAATACCCGCTTCATGGATCACGTCCATCCAGTGAGCGAGGGTCTTGCTGGAGACGGGGGTTTGATCCCGCCAGTCCGAGGCCTGTAGTTCGAAGACCAGCTTGTTCGCCGGCACCTGTTCCAGGGATTTTTCAGCTAGCTCTTTCAGCCAGGCGTCCGGGTCGTCCGCGCCTTCCATGTAGGGCATGGCCATTACGGCGGTGTAATCGTAGGCTTGACCGAAGGCCTCGAGATCCTGAGCGAACCAACGTTCGCTTTCCGGCTGCATGATCGGCCTGGCGTAGATATTGCGCGCGGTCTCGAGCTTGTTGTTATCCACCAGACGGTAGTAGTTGGCGCGCTCGGCAAGCTGATGCGTGAAGTCGATCAGAAATTGAGTCTTTTGTTCGCTCCAGCGGGACATCAGGGCGTCGTCTTGACGAATCTGCTCGACGTCGCCGGGCAAATCCCACTGCTGACGATACCAGTCGCTGGCGGATTCGCCGGCATCCTCGAAATCGCTCAGGAAAGCATCATCGTGAAACAGTAGGCCGCCGAACTTGCCGTAGAGGCCCAGGTCTTCGTAGATATCGCCGATGATCTCGCGGTTGCGTGCTGAGTAGGGCGACAGGCGCCGATAGTTTTCGGGATTGGGTTCGCCGCTACGCACGTCGCTGACGTACTCCTGGCCCTCTCCCAGATCGAAAGCCATCACCGGCATCCAGGCATAGACCTTGACCAAGGAGCGTTTCTTGAGCTGCCAGGCAACTCGATTGAACAGATCTTCCTTCATCGGCATATGCCGGTTGGGAAAATACATGGCCTCCGCCACGCCGTCTCCATCTGCGTCCGCGTAGGCCTGCAGATAGACAGTGCTGATGCCCTGGCGCTTGATACGGTCCAGCAACACGTCGAGATTACGACTCTGTTGCTGAGGGTCCGGGTCATAGACATAGTCGAGATCGACATGTACCACCCGCTCGGTCTTGCGCTCCCAGGTATCGCCGGAGAGATACTCCTCGAAGGTTTCCAGGGACGTTTCCTGATCGATCAGGAAACGCCCCAATTGCCCGGTATCGTCACTCAGCTTGTTGATATGCGCCAACAGGCTAAAGGTATACGGCATACCCGCCTGGGCGGAGAGTTCCACGCTTGCTTCGCTGTAGGCGCCGTAGGGCCAGAACAGGATTCGCGGCGCCTGGCCCAGCTTTTCCTTGAGCTGAGCGCTGGCGCGCTTCAGATCGTTACCCACTCGGGCTTCGTACTCTTGCGGGCTTTCATAGCCGGCCATGCCGTTGAAGTTACCCGGGGACCACTTGGGAGAGGCTGCCGCCGGTAGCTGATTGCCGAAGGGATTGCCGACAACGCCGTGATGCAGGTCGTAGCTATGAGAGGCCACCTCGATCAGCGGGGAATCCTGGAGCTCCCGCAGCTGCTCCCAGGTCATGAAGCGCTCGCGAGGCAGGTGAACATCGCCATAGAGCACCTTGCCTCCCGCCGGTACCGCCATCCAGCTGCCTACCGGGGCGATCACCGCCGGGAAATCATAGAGCTTGAGCAGCGGGAAAATGATGTCGTAGACGCTGCGGTAGCCATCATCGAAGGTCAGCAATACGGCTTTCTCAGGCAGCGGCTGCCTGCCCGCCCGGGCATCGAGAATCTGCTGGAAGCTGATCGGCTGATAGCCCAGTTCGTCGATCAGGTTGAACTGTTTCACCAGGCGGTCCCGAGTGATCGTTTGGGGGTAAATCTTCCGATCTGGGGTTTGCGTCAGATCGATCACATCGTGATAGCTGAGGATGCTGTAGGTCTCGGCCTCGTTGGCGGCGAACGCGGGGAATGCCAAGGTTAGTGCCAATAGCGTGGCAATCCATTTGCTCATAAGAATCTCCATTCAAGACCGGCGTTGACGCTGTTGTCATATTCCGGATCGCCGTCGTAGACGGCGCGCTGGCGAGTCACGCCATACTCCAGGGTCAGATCCGGCGCCAGGGTCCAGCGGTGGCCGTAGCCGATTTCCCAGGTGTCGTCGTTATCGAAGTTCTTCTGCCAGTAATGACCGGCGCCCAGGGTCAGCGTTTGAGTAAAGGTCTTGCGGTAACCCAGCGGTAGGCTATAGGCGGTTTCCACACGACCGTTCACGCTGGTATCGCGCTTGGGGTTGAAATAGCTGGCCTCGACGGTGTCGTTGCGGGAAACGCCGGCGGAAAGTTCGCCGATGACTTGCCATCTGTCCCAGTGGTAGAGCTGTTCTGACCAGCTACCCTGAATGGCGCGCCGCAGATTGCCATCGTCGAGATCCATCAGCGCCAGCCCCAGCGAGCCCGTGCCGGCTTCATCACGACGATAGCTGGCTTCCAGGCGATACAGGTCCGCGTTGACGCCATCGCGCAGGGCACGCAGCGGGGTTTCCGCGGAGTTGATCTCGACGCCAAGCTCCGCGCTCCAGTGATCGGAGAAATCGTAGGTCAGATAGCTCCACAGCAGCGGGTCATCGTTGAGCTGATTTCCGTTACCCGCCTCGATGGACAGGGTGGCGGGATAGAGATTGAATTCATAACCGGCGCTGGTGTAGGCGGCGTAAAGATCGTCCCCCTCGTATTCGCCGTAAAGGCCGATGCGACGCGCGAAAAAGCGCGAGCCGGCGTCGTTGCGCGGCGCCTCGAGCCGGGCCTCATAGCGCCAGTCCTTGGAGCTCTGTACATCAGCGCCTTCGCTGTCGCCTCGGCTAGCCGTAACGATAAGACCGCCGGCACGCTCTTCCTTCAGGTTGCGACGCAGGCTATCGCGCATGACGCTGGGCGGATCCTCTCGGAGACGTTTATCGATGGCTTCGACGGTGCCGCGCCATTGGCCTCGTTCAAGCCGTGACAGCAGGACGCTATCCTCGGCGAAGTGTCGATCCGTCGGCGAAGTCAAACGCGCCGCGTGCTGGTAGTCTTCCTCTGCCTGACGCGGCCAGCCGCGCCAACGGCTGATATCTCCCTTGAGCTGCCAGAGAGAGGCGTTGCCCGGCGCCTGTTCGAGCAGGCCATCGAGCCGTCGGGAGGCCTCGGCTTCATCACCGCGCCAGGCGGGCAGCATTACCTGAAATTGTCTGATCCGCCCATAGTTGGGGTTGTCGATACGGGAAACGCCGGTGAAGTCCCAGCGGGAGTCCTGCTCCTGCTGTTGCCACTCATCGAGTAACGCCTGGGCATCGTCATAGCGCTGGGCGTCCGCATAGGCGTAGATCAAGGAGGCATTCAAAGGCTGATTGAGATCGCGATTCTCTTGCAATCCGGAAGCCGCGAGTGCTTGATAAAGCTTGATGGCCCGGTCCGGTTCTCCCAAGCCGCTGAGCGCATCCGCTCGCGCCCGTTTTACATAGGCGGGCAGTTCACCGTCGCGAGCTTCCAGTCGAGACGCGAGAGTTTCCGCTTCCGCGAAACGACGCAGCAGGGCCAAGGCAACGACCTTGTCGTACTGGGCGCGTTTGAGCAGATCGTCACTGATGTTCGGCGTGTCGATCAGCGCATCAAGCTCTTGAAGCGCCTCTCTGGCGCGCTGCGGTTGATGGGTATTTTCCGCCAGGCGAATCTTGTCTACCGCGTCGTAATAGCTCAGCCACTGCAGGTCGATAGCTGAAAAAGCCTCAGGATGCTCGCGCAGCAGATTCTTGGCCGCGTTACGAGCGCCGATGGTCACCGCCAGCCGATACAGCGCCTGAATGTCTTGCACGCTTTCGGGGTTGCGTCGCACCAGGTATTCACGGGTGCGAAGCTCATCGATGAGATCGTTTCTTTGGGTAGCGAGTTCGATACGGGTGCGTAGCCAGTCGTCGCTGACGCCGAAGCGCTGTTTGATGATCTGCAGGGTGTAACCTGCCGCGAGGTGGGCACCCTGTTCGATATCCACGAGCGCCAGCCCTAGCCAACCTTGCAGGTTATCCGGCTGGCGCTGTGTGAGGGTTCGATAGAATGTTTGAGCCTGCTGTGTCTCGCCGGTTTGGCGAGCCGCCAAGCCCAAGGCTTCGAGGCTAGTGGCGGAGTAACTGGCCGCCGTACAGTTGCCACAGGCGTTCAACGCCTCCGCATAGCGCTCTGCGCGAATCAGCAGGGCGATCAGATCGTCCAGCACGGCCTGGTCACCGGTCTTGGTATAGAGCCGTGACAGTCCCTCGATGGCCCTGTCGCGCTGTCCCTCCCGGGCCATGATGACCCAGGCTTCTCGCTGGGAATCCAGACTGCCCGTCTGGGCCAGCGCGTTTTCCATTCCAAACGCGGTCAGGCCCCAAAGACAGCACGTCAGCATCCGCATCGTCTTGTTCATACCCTTGCTCACTTGTTCATCCTTGCAACCCCGATACGACGCGGTATGGCGGTATCCCATCACGGCTGAAAACGCGGCTTTGCAAAGAATTAGTAATGGATAAAACTAATTTATTGTTTCTGTCTTGCCGTATTATTGTTTGGTTTTGTACATAAAAGCGTATTTTTAATAATAAAAGCTAGCCTGCTCTGATGGTCTACTATCAAAACTACTAATTAATAATCTGCGATTTGATTAGTTTTTATAGTGAAAGTACGCGGTCAGGTAAGAGGAAAATCATTAACTTGATATAGAATTTCCTGTTGGTGAATACTTCAGAGAATTATTCTTGAAACGCTGTTTGAGAGCCAGGCGGACGCTTTATTAACCTGGCAATCAAATAGGTCATCCTGACCTCTTTGATTGTCGCCCCCGCCACACTGGCGCAAATATGGGAATCTGCTGGTGTGGCGCAGGCTCGCACCGACCTGCCGGTCGGTGGCGGCATTTCCCTGTGCCGCGATTAACCCGGCACAAATGACTGCCGGGTTAATCGCAAGGCACGCTAATTATCATGCGAAAGGTTAACGGAAGAAAGTGGAGGATGCTAGATTGATATTTGGCACATTGTTTATATTGTTTTTTTAGTTAATCAAGAAAGTTTTATAGTATTTTTTTAATTACTATAAAACCAGATTTACCGTCGCGATTGTTTTATATAGCATTATTGGTTCTTGTTTTGACTTTATATTAGGCTCCAGCGGTTGATTTGATGGATCAGGGCGTGAGCGATACGATCCTGAGTGTCTGGATCTAGTCGTTCCGACGGCTCTCCCGACAGGTCTTCACCGGATAGATGCTGGATCAAGGTTTCGCCGTTCATCACCTGAATATCCTCCGGCGCTTCAGTGGTATCGATCTGCCAGCCGGGGAGAACCAGGAGGGCGTGAACCGACAGCCTGATATGGCACTCCCGCGCCAGCCAGGTTTCGAGCCACGCCTTGGCTTGGCGTGTCTTGTGCAGCGGACCTCGCTCGCTCCAGCCCGGAAAACGCAGGCGCTCCCGTTCCACTACCAGCCGGTTCTGTTCCTGACCTGCCGCGTCAAGGGACCGCGTGCGGGCGCGAGTTTCGATCACGAAAACGCCTCGGGGCGTCAGCACAACATGGTCGATGGTGAACCTGTCCGCAGGAATGTCGTGAAAAACCGCGTAGGGATGGGTTTCCGGACGTACCAGACGCTCCAGTTTCTGGCTTACCGCAAGCTCGCAGGCCAGTCCCAGCTTGAGGCGCCGAATCCGCTGATAATCACGCATCAGCAGCACGCAGAAAACCAGCGCCAGCAAGGTGCTGAGCGCGCCATAAAACGCCCATTCCAGCCAGTCCTGGCGAGGGGCGAACAGCATCCGGCCCATGCCGTACACCATGGGCGCCAGCGTGGCGATCGGACCCAGGGCACCATCGAGGAACAGATCCGCGAAAGCACGGTCTAGACGCACGCGCAGGGTCTGACCGGATTCGCGCAGCAGTTGGGCGTCAAAAGGCGAATGCACCCGCGAGTCGTGCAGGTTACGCAGCGCCAGGACGATAACCGCGGTAGCGCCGAGCGGCAACAAGAAGATCAGCGGAAGCAGATACTCCAACCAGGCCATTAGGGTTCCTTGCCCTGTCGCGTTCAGGGCGTATTCTAAAGATACCCGAAGGCGCCGGCTATGGTTTCAAAGGAGAGACGATGGAATCGATCGAGGCATGCCCGACGCTGGCGTCGAGCAGCGAGTTGGAAAGGTTGAAAACGTTTATTACCGAACATCCTGGCCTGGCGGTGTTGAGCGGGGCTGGGGTCAGTGTGGAAAGCGGCATTCCGGATTATCGAGACGCCCTGGGCAACTGGAAGCGTCCCCCGCCCATGGATCATCAGCGCTTCATGCGTAGCCACGCGGCGCGACAGCGCTATTGGGCGCGGGCCTTGATCGGCTTTCGCGCCGTGCATCACGCGCGCCCATGTGGTGCACACCGCGCCTTGGCGCAGTTGGAAGCCCGCGGCTATGTAAAAGCGCTGATCACCCAGAATGTGGATGGCCTGCACCAGCAGGCGGGTTCCCGACGGGTCATCGATCTGCACGGACGGGCGGAGCTGGTGCGCTGCATGAGCTGCGAGGCCAAGCGAATGCGCTACGATCTGCACGCGGAACTCGAGGCGACCAATCCGGAGTGGCTGTCTCTCGATGCCCCGGTCGGACCGGACGGCGATGCGGATCTGGAATCCCTGGATTTTTCGAGTTTCCATGTGCCCAGCTGCCGACGCTGCGGCAGCGGTATTCTCAAGCCGGACGTGGTGTTTTTCGGCGATAGCGTTCCCGCGGACCGGGTGACGTCGAGCATGCGCCTGATCGGCGAGGCCAGGGGTCTGCTGGTGGTGGGATCGTCGCTGATGGTGTTTTCCGGCTACCGCTTCGTGCGCGAGGCGGCTCGTCTGGGCAAGCCCATCGCCTGTGTCAATCTCGGGCGTACCCGAGCGGATGCCCTGTACCAGATCAAGGTCGAGCAGTCGGTAGGGCAAGCGCTGGAGACGCTGAGCGCCACTCTCGAGGCTATCCCCCAGCCAGCTTGACCTTGAAACCGTGCTGTTCGAGGATAGTCTTGAGGGTTTCGCGATGATCCCCCTGAATTTCGATCACCCCATTCTTGAGCGCGCCGCCGGTCCCGCAGCGCTTCTTCAGTTCCTTGACCAGTTCCTTGAGCGGTTCATCTTCCAGCGGAATGCCGGTCAGGGTGGTGACTCCCTTGCCCTTGCGTCCGCTGGTTTCACGGCGAATACGCACGATGCCGTCCAGACCTGCCAGACGCTCCCGCTCCGCGAGGGAAGCGCAGGCGCATTCCGCTAGGGGGTGGCGGCAATTCGGACAGGTTTCGCCGTACTCGGTGGAGTAGACGAGACCGGAGGATGGCTTTTCGGAAGGAGCATCCGATCGCCGAGCGCCTAATCGCGCGCGCAGCTGATCTTGCAGGGAAGGCATGAGAGAACCTCGGCGGCAGACGTGGATGGCGCCGAGGATAGCGTAGACACCGGCAACTCGACTAGCCGTTGACGGCGATGCTGCGACTCAGATGAGCCACAATGGTAGGCAGCTGGTGCATGTTGCTGATGGAGATGGCGCCTTCCGGCGTGGTTTCGACATCCGGGAAACGATTCAGGTGCACTACGGTCATTCCCGCCGCCAGGGCGGCTTGAACGCCGACGATAGCGTCGTCGATCGCCAGACATTCCCGGGGGGCAAATCCCATCAAACTGGCAGCATACAGATAGAGACAGGGATCCGGCTTCCAGCAGTTGGCGCTGTAGCCGCTGAACAAACGCTCACCGAAATATTCACCCAGCCCGGTAGCGGCAAGTCCAGCGCGAATCTTCGCCTGCGTTCCGTTGGATACCACCCCGCTGGGATATACAGCCAGTAAATCGAGGGCTTCGCGTACCCCGGGTAGCGCGGTCAGTTCCTCGGGAACGCGCGCGGCGTAGCGTTGACGCATGACGGCTTCCGATGCCTTCAAGCGCTCGGCATCGATTTCTCCGTAGCGACGCTGAAGCTCCTGAGCGATATGGCTGAAACGCGCCCCACGAAATTCACCGATGTAGTCGTCCGGCGTGAAAGGCAGGCCCAGCTCATTGAGGGTAGTGGCCATTTCCGCTGCCAGTAGCGGCTCGCTGTCCACCAGAGTGCCGTCGCAGTCAAACAGTAAACAGTGAGGTTGTGCCATCACCCAGTTTCTCCCCGCAAGCCCGATGCTTGCGACTCAGCGTTCAGTCGGTTTATGGATCAATTCATCTATCCATACGCCTTATCGGTATTAAAGCCTAAATTCTTTATTTTGTGAACGCTGTTTTTTAACATTCTGGTAACATTATTTGTTTCATGTGTTTTTACATGAAAGGCATTGTGGCTTGCTCATCACCATTGTCACTTGCCAATTACCAGTATGACGGCGCCGGTGAGGTAGCAGCCGATGATTGCCACGCTCTCGAAACCGATACGGCCGGGGCCTTGTTCTTCGCGGCGAATCAGACCCATGATCAGGATGCCGGTCATCAAAAGTGACAGCGCAATCCACAGGGCGATGTTGTCGGGGATGGCGTGATAGATCGAACCGCCACGATAGGCGATATCCGAGGTGGCGACGAACAACACGTCAAAGGCATTGCCGCCGATGATGCCGCCTACTGCCAGGGTAAGAGCGCCGCGGCGCACCGCCGCCACTGAGGTGACGAGCTCCGGCAGAGACGTTACCACCGAGGTCATCAGGGCGCCTATCACCGCCTGGCTCAAGCCGGTTTCCAAGGTAATGATCGTGGCGCTGCGCTCGAGCATCCAGCCCGCCAGACCGAGCGTCGCGGCCATCAGCAGGAAGGCCAGCCACAGAGAGGTCAGGGAGCGTTTGAGCGCCTGTTCATCGGGAACGTCGGGCCGGGTTTCCCGGGTTTGCGCCGGATGCCACATCGGGTTGTCCTGGACCTTGTCCACCAGACGCAGACCGAACAGATAGACGATGAACAGAAGCGGGGTAATCGGATGCACCTGCCAGAATGTCCATTCCGGCGTGAAACGACCTACCAGCAACAGCGACAGCAGACAGAGCAGCAGCGAACCCTGCATGAGATTGCCGATGGAGGCGGCGGCATGCTCCAGGTTGGCGCGTTTGTGCACGAGATCGGCAATGGTCAGGAACAGGGTCTGTACGGCGATGCCGCCCAAGGCGTTGCTCATGGCGAGTTCTGGCCGGTCTCCCCAGGCGGCGGTGGTGGATAGCACGATACCGGATAGAGAGGTCGCCATGCCCAGCAATACCGCGCCGGCAATCGCTTCCCCCAGACCGGTTCGATCGGCGAGGTCATCGACCACATGGGTCAGGCGCGTGCCGACGATGCCGATGACGATCGAGCAGGCGACAAAGATGCCCAGCGCCGTGGGTAGGGCCATGTGATTTAGCCATGCAAGCATAGTGGGAATTTCCTGATCGTCGTTGCGTGGAAACGGCCTGACGGAAAACGTCTCGTAGCGATGGGCTCACAGGATACAGTAGGCTGGTTGCAGATAAACGGCAGAGGGTTCAGGCATGAGGAAAAATACGCTTTGGTCGCTGATTGGCTACGGCGCAGCGCTAGGCGCGGGCATCATGACACGCAACGCGGCACGCAAGGCTTATCAGGGCAAGTCCGGCCATCGTCCGCCGGAAAATCCGGGTGAGGACGATGTCGGATGGCAGAGCGCTTTATTGTGGGGTGCTGCCACCGGCGCGCTGGTAGGCGTGGCGCGAATCGTCGGGCGGCACGCCGGAGACAAAGCCTTGCGCCAGGTGGATAAACGCCGCCGCAGGCGCTACCGGCTCAAGCAGCGCCCACTCAGTTAAACATCATGGCCGTCACCTCAGCTGTGACCTCTGGGAAGGAATGTCACTGCTGGGAGACTCTTGAAAAAGCGGTAGCGAAAAAGTCAGCCGGTCCCTCAGTTACTGCCGGGCGCATCCTCGAGCTTGCGATGCGCCCGCTGCCCTTGGCTGGCGGGTTCGTCTTCGCCGAGAATTCCTTGCTGCAGGTCTTCCGTCTGGCTGCGCCCGCCGCGGGTGATCTTCTCGCCCTGGGGGGAAAGCAGATACCAACCGGCGCCCAGATGCATGACATTCTGGCCCAGGGCGTCACCGGGATTTTTATCGCCGCTGAAGTAGTAAAGCGGCCAGCCGTTGTAGGTGACCTGCTGGGAGCCATCCTGACGTTCGATGGTGCCTAGCAGTTCGGCATCCACGCCTTCTCCGGGCTGAGGTGGCTGCACGCTCGCGTAAGGCGGCCAGGCAATGGCGCAGGTCTGATCGCAGGTGCTTTGTCCGCCCTGGGAATCCTTGGCGAACATGTAAAGGCTTAGCCCTTTCTGGTCCGTCAGATAGCGCCCGTACTCTCCCTGTTCACGAACTTTCGGCATGGCCTGTTCGGTGGGTTCCGGGGTCATGCGCAGATCCGGGGTGGACGCCAGGTTGTCTTCTCCGCCTTGATCCGCTTCTGTCTCGCCTGGCGCTCCCGCGCCGGCGCTGATACGAATCGACGGCTCCTGGGCAACGGCATTTTCCGCGAGCGACATGAACAGCAGACCGCCCACCAGACAAAGCAAGGCGCCGAGGCTCGAAATCCTGATGCTTGAAGCCCCGAGTCTAGAAAAACCAAACTTCGAAAAACCGGAGATGCGTAGGTTCATCGCGGACTTCCTTTCCTGAAGAATGGGATCTTACTTTAGAGACATTACAAGCCGATGATCAAGGGAACTCAACTCTTCTTCGAGACGGCGCTGGCTCCTGAACGCGTCAGCTCTGCGAGAGTCGTCGGGAATTGGCGGTGGTGCGATAATAGAAAGGGCGCAGCGCGCGGCGGCCGGTGACCCACCAGGGATGAAACTTGCCGGCTGACAGATTGACCAGGTTCTTCTGCATTTCCAGGCCGACTTCCACACTCGCCTGCAGTTTTTCCGTCACCATGAGTTGATTTTCTTCCAGCATGCTGGCGCTGTGAGGCGCTTGGGTCAGCCACATGTTGTTGCGCAGGACGATGGTGGAGAATGCGGAGGAAAGCATTTCCATGGTCATCAAACTGACCTTGTAGGCATCCATCATGGCCAGTGGCGTCAGCGGGATAATACTAGGAAGGCGATTTTTATGATTCATTAAAAAGTGTCCAGGGGTTAAAAAGAGCATGTCGTCATTTGCGGCGTCATTAGACGTGTTTTTTTGCTGCGCTGCAATATAGCATTTGACCGGAAAGGGGTTCGTAAATTCCGCAAACTGGAATATACGATGCCAAAAAACAGGCTTTGTGGTGTGGGCAAGGCCTGGGAAAACAAGCAAGTATACAGAATCGCGGTGTCCCTGTCTTCCCGGGTTAGGCTTACCTGACCTGCGGATCCAGTTCGCCGCGCTCATAGCGCAGGAACATGTCTTCCAGGTTGAGCGGTCTGATCCGGCTTGCGTTGCCCGCGGTACCGAAGGCTTCATAGCGAGCGATACACACCTCGCGCATGGCGGAGACGGTTTCCTTGAGGTACTTGCGCGGATCGAGTTCCGCCGGGTTCCTGGCCAGAAAACGGCGCACCGCACCGGTGGAAACCAGGCGCAGGTCCGTGTCGATATTGACCTTGCGCACCCCGTGCTTGATGCCTTCGACGATTTCCTCCACCGGCACGCCGTAGGTTTCAGGAATCTCGCCGCCGAATTCGTTGATGATCTCGAGCCATTCCTGGGGCACGGAGGAAGAGCCGTGCATGACCAGGTGAGTATCAGGAATCCGCGCATGGATCTCCTTGATGCGGGAGATGGAGAGGGTATCGCCGGTAGGGGGCTTCGTGAACTTGTAGGCGCCGTGGCTGGTGCCGATGGCGATGGCCAGAGCGTCCACCCGGGTCGCCTTGACGAAGTCCGCCGCCTCTTCCGGGTCCGTCAGCAGTTGATCATGACCGAGCTTGCCCACCGCGCCGATGCCGTCTTCCTCGCCGGCCATGCCGGTTTCCAGGCTGCCCAGGCAGCCCAGCTCGCCCTCTACGGAAACCCCGCAGGCGTGAGCCATCTCGACCGTGCGCCGGGTGACCGTCACGTTGTAGTCGTAGTCCGTCGGGGTCTTGCCGTCCTCTCCCAAGGAGCCGTCCATCATCACCGAGGAAAATCCCAGTTGGATGGAGCGCTGACAGACGGCGGGAGAGGTGCCGTGGTCCTGGTGCATGACCACCGGGATGTGCGGAAATTCCTCCACCGCCGCCAGAATGAGATGGCGCAGGAAGGGAGCGCCGGCGTACTTGCGCGCCCCGGCGGAGGCCTGAACGATCACCGGCGAATCCGTCTGGTCCGCCGCCTCCATGATGGCGCGCATCTGCTCCAGGTTGTTGACGTTGAAGGCCGGCACGCCGTAGCCGCGCTCCGCGGCGTGGTCCAGCAGTTGACGCAGGCTGATCAGGGCCATGGACTCTCCTTTGAAAAACGTTTTGCTGAAACCGGGTATTTAGCGGCTCGCGGCCTCTTCCAGCGCCGCGACCGCGGGGAGTTGCTTGCCTTCCACGTATTCGAGGAAAGCCCCGCCGCCGGTGGAAATGTAGGAAACCTGCTGGGCGATGCCGTACTTGTCGATGGCCGCCAGGGTGTCGCCGCCGCCGGCGATGGAGAAAGCGTCGCTTTCGGCAATGGCGCGAGAGAGGATTTCGGTGCCGTGGCCGAACTGGTCGATCTCGAAAACACCGACCGGGCCGTTCCACAGGATGGTGCCCGCATCCTTTAGCAGGGCGCCGAAACGCGCGGCGGTGTCCGGCCCGATATCCAGAATCATCTCGTCATTGTTGACCTGGTCTACCGGCTTGGTGACCGCCTCGGCGGTTTCGGCAAATTCCGTCGCCACGATGACATCCGTGGGCAGGGGAATGTCGACTTTTTCCATCAGTGCCTTGGCCTGGTCGATCAGGTCTTCCTCGTAGAGCGACTTGCCGACGTTATGCCCCGCCGCGGCGATGAAGGTATTGGCGATACCGCCACCTACGATCAGCTGGTCGCACTTGTAGGAAAGGGCGTTGAGCACGTCGAGCTTGGTGGAAACTTTCGACCCGCCGACGATCGCCACCATGGGGCGTGCGGGAGAAGCCAAGGCCTGCTCCAGGACTTCGAGCTCCCTGGCGAGCAGCGGGCCGGCGCAGGCTTTCTTCGCATAGCGCGCCACGCCATGAGTGGAGGCCTGGGCGCGGTGAGCGGTACCGAAAGCATCCATGACGAAAATATCGCACAGATTGGCGTAGGTCTTGGCCAGCTGATCGTCGTCGCTCTTTTCGCCTTTGTTGAAGCGCACGTTTTCCAGCAGCACAATCTCGCCGTCGATCAGATCGAGGGCGACATCGAGATAGTTCTCCACCAGGCGCACCGGAATACCCAGCAGGTCGCCTAGGCGATCCGCCACCGGCGCCAGGGAGAACTGCTCTTCCGGCTCGCCTTCAGTGGGGCGCCCCAGGTGGCTCATCAGCATGACCTTAGCGCCGGCCTTCTGCGCGGCCTCGATGGTGGGCAGGCAGGCCTTGAGCCGAGCGTCACTGGTGACGCGGCCATCCTTGATCGGTACGTTCAGGTCCTCGCGAATCAACAGGCGCTGACTGGTGAGTTCCAGGTCGGTCATCTTGTAAACGTTCATCGGTAGAAGTCCTCGAGATAGTCATTCGAAAAGCAGGCGATAGGCAAGGCGCGCTAGAGCACCTTGCCCTGCGGCTCGACGAGAGGCTGTTCGGCTGGCGATCGAGCAGCCAACAGCGAAGTTCGCTCCGCCAGCCGCTCGGCGATATCGAGCATGCGATTGGCGAATCCCCATTCGTTGTCGAACCAGCATAAAAGCTTGACCAGGTGGCCGCCGGCGACCCGGGTCTGGGTAGCGTCGACGACGCCCGAACGCGGATCGTGGTTGAAGTCGATGGAGGCGGTGGGCTCTCGGGAGAACCCGATCAGCCCCGCGAGACGCCCGTTGCAGGCCGCTTCCAGCAGGTCGTTGACTCGAGTGGCGTCCGCGGCATCGCGTACGCACACCGAGACATCCATGGCGGAGACGTTGATGGTGGGCACGCGCACGTGCAGACATTCGAAACGGTTCGCCAGATGCGGCATCAGTCGATTGATTCCCTTCGCCAGCCCCGTATCCACCGGCACGATGGACTGCATGGCGGAACGGGTCAGGCGCAGATCCGTCTGGTGATAGGCGTCGATCACCGGCTGATCGTTCATCGCCGAGTGGATCGTGGTGGTGACGCCGTGCTCCACCCCCAGCGCTTCGTCGAGCACCGTCAACAAAGGTACCAGGCAGTTGGTGGTACAGGAGGCGGCGGAGACGATGCGCTCCTCGCCGCTCAAGATGTGATCGTTGATGCCGACTACCACCGTCGCGTCCACGTCGTTTTCCGCCGGCTGGGAAAACAGCAGACGTTTCGCCCCGGCGTTCAGGTAGCGAGTCGCCGTGACACGATCCTTGAAACTGCCGGAGCATTCCAGCAGCAGGTCGATATCCAACGACTGCCAGGGCAGATGTTCCGGCTCCGCCTCCGAGAGCACACGAATGCCGTGGCCGTTGATCCATAAGTGGCCGTCGCGGCTTTCTACCTGGCCGGGAAAGCGGCCGTGAGTGGTGTCATAACGGGTCAGATAGGCAATGGTATCGAGATCGGAAAGCTCGTTGATCGCCACGATCTCGAGCGCCGGCCGCGTCGCGTCGTCGGCGCGCTCGGCCAGCGCGCGCAAGACGCACTGGCCGATGCGACCGTAACCGTTGATGGCGATGCGATAAGCCATGGGGCAGCGACTCTTGGCGTCGAGAAAACCGCGATTCTAGCGTAAAAGTCCATCAACTGCAGGCGTGGAACGTCGAGTCCCCGAGAGGGACCCTCTGAAAGCGAATCCTCGAAAGCGGGTTCCTAGAAGATTGATACTGGCCTCGGCCCGGGAACATGGGTAGCTTGTGCGTATGTCGCCGACAAGGTGTACTCAAGGCCCGAGGTATCGCGACACTTACCCCACATTTGCTGAACCCCTATTCACTGGAGGAAAAATATGACCACCGATATTATCAAGCTGCTGGGCGACGAGGCGGATAGCCTGCTCGGCCATACCTGCAGTGGCTTCCGCAAGGAAGATCTGTATCTGCCCGGGCCGGATTTCGTTGATCGGGTGATGGCGGACAGCGATCGTAGCCCTCACGTGATGCGCAACATGCAGACCTTGTTCAATCATGGCCGCCTGGCGGGTACCGGCTACCTGGGTCTGCTGCCGGTGGACCAGGGTATCGAGCATTCCGCCGGCGCGTCTTTTGCCCCCAATCCGATGTATTTCGATCCCAAGAATATCGTCGAGCTGGCCATCGAGGGTGGCTGCAACTGCGTGGCTTCAACCTTGGGGGTGCTGTCTTCCGTGGCGCGACGCTACGCCCATAAGATTCCCATGATGCTCAAGCTCAATCACAACGAGACCCTGACCTACCCGGCGATCTACGATCAAACCCTGTTCGCCCAAGTGGAGCAGGCCCACAACATGGGCTGTATCGCCGTGGGAGCCACCATCTACTACGGTTCTCCGGACAGCCGCCGGCAGATCATGGAAATCAGCGACGCCTTCGAGCGCGCCCACGAGCTGGGCATGGTGACGGTGCTGTGGTCCTACCTGCGTAATCCGGAGTTCAAGAAGGACGGCACGGACTACCACGTTGCATCCGATCTGACCGGCCAGGCCATTCATCTGGCGGCGACCATCAAGGCGGATATCGTCAAGCAGAAACTTCCCGAGAACAACGGTGGCTACAAGGCGGTAGATTTCGGTCATACCCATGACAAGGTATATTCCGAGCTGACTTCGGATCATCCCATCGACCTGGCCCGCTATCAGGTGGCGAACTGCTACATGGGCCGCGCCGGGCTGATCAACTCCGGCGGCGGCTCCAAGGGCCAGTCGGATCTGGGCGAGGCGGTACGCACTGCGGTGATCAACAAGCGCGCTGGCGGCATGGGCTTGATCTCCGGGCGCAAGGCGTTCCAGAAGCCGATGAAGGAGGGAGTGGAGTTGCTCAACGCGATTCAGGATGTGTATCTGTCGAAAGACGTGACCATCGCCTAGGGAAACGCAGACGTTAAAAATTTGTTCGCGAACGCACTGGGCCCCGGCATTGCCGGGGCCCGATAGTTTCATACCAAATTCACATCAACGTCATGCCGCTTGGCTTGACGCTCATCGACGCGCTATTTCGACTCCAGCAGGGTGTTTGCCTGGGCGACGATATTATCCACGGTGAAGCCGAAGTGGCGGAACAGGTCCTCCGCCGGGGCGGATTCGCCGAAGGTCTTCATGCCGATGACGGTGCCGTCCAGGCCGACATACTTGTACCAGTAGTCCCGATGGCTGGCTTCGATGGCAATCCGCGCGGTCACCGCTCTGGGCAGCACGCTTTCGCGGTATTCCGGGTCTTGGGCGTCGAAGACGTCCGTCGAGGGCAGGGAGACCACCCGCACCACCTTGCCGCTGGCTTCGAGGGTTTCCGCCGCCTGCATGGCCAGGCCTACCTCCGAGCCGGTGGCGATCAGGATCAGTTCCGGGGCGCCTTCGACGTCTTTCAGCACATAGCCGCCGCGTCGCACGTTGCCAAGTACCTGCTTGTCGCGAGCCTGGTGATCCAGTGTCTGGCGAGACAGCACCAGGGCGGTGGGACCGGCGTTGCGGGTGAGGGCGGCGCGCCAGGCCACGGCGGTTTCCACCGCGTCGCAGGGGCGCCAAGTAGACAGGTTAGGCGTGCTGCGCAGGGCGGAAAGCTGCTCGATGGGTTGATGGGTGGGGCCGTCTTCTCCCAGGCCGATGGAATCATGGGTGAACACGTAGATGGCGCGCTTGCCGATCAGGGCCGCCATGCGCACCGCATTGTGCATGTATTCCATGAATGTCAGGAAGGTGGCCCCGTAGGGCATGAAGCCGCCGTGCAGCACGATGCCGTTGATTATCCCCCCCATGCCGAACTCGCGTACGCCGTAGTGGAGATAGTTGCCGCTGGCGTCTTCCCGGGAAATCGCCTTGGCGCCCTTCCAGAAGGTCAGGTTCGAGGGCGCGAGATCCGCGCTGCCCCCCAGCAACTCCGGCAGCTGCGGCCCCAGTTCGTTGAGGCATAGGAGCGAAGCCTTGCGCGTGGCCAGGCTTTCGCCCTTTTCCTGAAGCTGCTCGATCAGGGTCTCGCAGTTCAGCTCGATGGGCAGATCGCAGACCATGCGCCGCTTGAACTCCCGGGCCTCTTCCGGGTAATCCGAAGCGTAGCGCTCGAAGCGCGTCTGCCACTCGCTTTCCCGCTCCTGGCCTTGTTCGGTGGCGTCCCAGCCCTGATAGATAGGCTCGGGGATATGGAAAGGCGCATGGGGCCAGTCGAGCTGCTTGCGGGCGGCGGCTACCTCGTCCTCGCCCAGCGGCGCGCCGTGACAGGACTCGGTGCCTTGTTTGTTGGGGGCGCCGAAGCCGATCACGGTCTTGCAGATGATCAGGCTGGGGCGCTCGTCGTGGTTCCTGGCCAGTTCGATGGCGGCCTTGATTTCCTCCGGGTCATGGCCGTCGACCTTGGGCACCACGTGCCAGCCGTAGGCCTCGAAGCGCTTGGTGGTATCGTCGGTGAACCAGCCCTCGACCTCGCCGTCGATGGAAATGCCGTTGTCGTCATAGAAGACGGTCAGCTTGCCCAGGCCCTGGGTGCCGGCGAAGGACGCCACCTCGTGGGAAATGCCTTCCATCAGGCAGCCGTCGCCGACGAAGCAGTAGGTGCGGTGATCGACGATCTCGTGCCCCGGACGGTTGAACTGAGCCGCCAGGGTACGCTCGGCGATGGCCATGCCCACCGCATTGGCAAGCCCCTGTCCCAGCGGGCCGGTGGTGGTTTCCACCCCGGGCGCGTAGCCGAATTCCGGGTGGCCGGGGGTCTTGGAATGCAATTGACGAAAGCGCTGAAGGTCTTCCAGGCTGATATCGTAGCCCGAGAGGTGCAAAAGCGAATACAGCAGCATTGAGCCATGGCCGTTGGAAAGCACGAAGCGGTCACGGTTGGCCCACCTGGGATTGTCGGGGTTGTGCTGAAGGTAGTCGTTCCACAGCACCTGGGCGATATCCGCCATGCCCATGGGGGCGCCGGGGTGGCCGGACTTGGCTTTTTGCACCGCATCCATGGACAGGGCGCGAATCGCGTTGGCCAGTTCGAAACGAGATGGCATGAAGATAGCTCCTCACCTGGGGGCCGCTGAGGCTAATGACTTGTATAGGATTCAGGCTGACAAGGGATAGTTTGATCGAACGATACCGCAGAGGATGCGGCAAGCGCGAGCCGTGAACTGTGAGATATTGTCGCTGAGAAGCGCCGGAGCGGCAAATTTACCGCCTGTCGGTCTCGGTGTAGAATTCTCCATCAAATAGCGGGGCTTCCAGCCACGATCAGCTAACTGCAAAAAGGTCATGCATGCCATGAGCGAATATTCCCTGTTTACTTCCGAGTCCGTGTCCGAGGGGCATCCGGACAAGATCGCCGATCAGATTTCCGACGCGGTGCTCGATGCCATCATTGCTCGGGACAAGCAGGCGCGCGTGGCGTGCGAAACCCTGGTCAAGACCGGGGTCGCCATCGTGGCCGGCGAGATCAGCACCACCGCCTGGGTGGATCTCGAGGACCTGGTGCGCCGGGTGATCCTGGACATCGGCTACACTTCCTCCGAAGTGGGTTTCGATGGGGAAACCTGCGGCGTGCTCAATCTGATCGGCAAGCAGAGCGTGGACATCGCCCAAGGGGTGAATCGCAGCAAGCCGGAGGACCAGGGTGCCGGGGATCAGGGCCTGATGTTCGGCTATGCCACCAACGAGACGGATTCCTACATGCCGGCGCCGATCCATTACGCCCATCGGTTGGTGGAACGCCAGGCGGCACTGCGCAAGAATGGTCTGCTGCCCTGGTTGCGTCCGGACGCCAAGAGTCAGATCACCTTCCGCTACGATGAGCAGGGCAAGCCCTGCGCCGTGGACGCGGTGGTGTTTTCCACCCAGCATGATCCGGACATCGATCAGCAGGCACTGCGGCAGATGGTGCGCCGGGAAATCATCGAGCAGGTACTGCCGGAAGAGTGGCTGAGCAAGTCGACCCACTATCACATCAATCCTACCGGCAAGTTCGTGATCGGCGGCCCGGTGGGTGATTGCGGTCTGACCGGGCGCAAGATCATCGTCGATACCTATGGCGGCATGGCGCGCCACGGCGGCGGTGCCTTCTCCGGCAAGGACCCCTCCAAGGTCGATCGCAGCGCCGCCTACGCCGGGCGCTACGTAGCCAAGAACCTGGTTGCCGCGGGGCTCGCGGACAAGTGCGAGATCCAGGTGTCCTACGCCATCGGCGTGGCGGAGCCGACGTCGGTATCGATCAACACCTTCGGTACCGGCAAGGTCAGTGATGCCAAGATCGTCGAGCTGGTACGGGAGCATTTCGACCTGCGCCCGCATGCCATCACGCGCATGCTCGATCTTCTGCATCCCATGTATCGGTTGACCGCCGCCTACGGCCATTTCGGCCGCGAGCCCTTCGAGTCGACCTACCGCTGGAAAGATGTCAACGGCGAGTCCCATAGCGAGACCTTCATTGCCTTCCCCTGGGAAAAGATCGACAAGGCAGAGGCCCTGCGGGCCGCCGCAGGACTCTAGGCGCCGCAGCGACCTGAATGAAACGACGGAATCGGTACGCCGGTTCCGTCGTTTTGCGTAGACAAGGAGTCATCTCGTGCTCAATCTCACCGCCCTTTTCGTCAGCGTGACCGCGCTGTTCGCCTGGTTCAACGCTCGGGTCGTGCGCCTGCCCGCCACCATCGGCGTGATGGTGATCGCGCTGATCTTCTCCCTTGGTCTGATGGGTATTCATCACTTGGGTCTCACCCTGGTGACGGATCGCGCCGAGGGCTGGCTCGCCCGAATCGATTTCAGCGAGCTGTTGATGGAGGGCATGCTGTCGTTTCTGCTGTTCGCCGGCGCCCTGCATGTGGATCTGGGCCAGCTCAAGCGCTACCGCTGGTCCATCGGGTTGCTGGCGACCGTTGGCGTGGTGATTTCGACCTTGGCGGTGGGAAGCGCGGCCTGGTGGCTATTTGGCCTGTTCGACATCCAGGTGCCCTGGATCTGGTGTCTGGTATTCGGCGCTCTGATCGCGCCGACGGATCCCATTGCGGTGCTGGGTATCTTGCGAAGCGCCGGCGCGCCGCCGGATATGGAAGTGAGAATCGTCGGTGAGTCGCTGTTCAATGATGGAGTGGCGATCGTGGTGTTCTCGACGCTGCTGAGCGCCGCCACCGCCGAGGAGGCATTGACCGTCGGGCATGTCAGCCTGCTGTTTCTGCAGGAAGCCGGCGGCGGCATCTTGCTGGGTGTCATCATCGGCGCTCTGGTGTATCGGCTGATGAAGTCCATCGATCAGTATCAGGTGGAAGTTCTGCTGTCCTTGGCGCTGGTCACCGGCGGCTATGCGCTGGCGCTGAAACTTCATGTATCCGGCCCCATCGCCATGGTGGTGGCGGGGTTGATCATCGGCAACATGGCCCGGATCGGTGCCATGTCCGACAATACCCGCGCCTATATGGACGGCTTCTGGGAGCTGATCGATGAAATGCTCAATGCGATTCTGTTCGTACTGATCGGTCTCGAGCTCTTGCTGATCCCCTTCCAGTGGGCCTATTTCGGCGTGGTGCTGCCGTTGATCGCGATCATGCTGGCGACTCGCTTCATGACCATCGGCATACCGCTGGCGCTGCTGCGGCGCTGGTTTCCGTTTCGTCCGGGCATGACCCGAGTGCTGACCTGGGGCGGCCTGCGGGGCGGGATTTCCGTGGCGCTGGCGTTGGGGTTGCCCGCGGTAGACTATCGGGAGCCTCTGGTGCTGATCACCTATCTGATCGTGCTGTTTTCGATTCTGGTGCAGGGGCTGACCATCGGCAAGGTCGTCGAAGGCGTCGTAAACCAGTCGCCGCAAGCGAGGGATTGACCCCCGGTTTATGGACACCCGGGTGATGTGGCGTCATATTTGACCGATACCGTTTTTGTGGTAGAGCACTCATTCAGCAAGGAGCGCATCATGAATCGACTTGGCAGTTTTGCCGCCGCTGTCCTGGCGGCCGCGTTGTTGGCAGGATGCGGCGAGGAGGACGCTCCGCAGCGCGTGCGCCCGGAGGGGGCGCCCGAGAGCACCCAGCAGGAAATGCAGGAAAGCCGTCGAGCGGTCAACCGCCAGGATAGGCCTTCGTCACAACGTCCCGAAGAAGAGCGCGCCAAGAGATCCGCCAGCGAGCAGCCTGCCGAGCCTTCCGGTTCTTCATCAAAAGACGAGTCCCCCAAGCCTTCCAACCTGACCGAGGATGAACAGCCTTCTCGATCTTCCGACCCGACGGAAAAGGAAGGGGCGGAGATTCAGGAAACCGGCGACAGCGAAGCGAAGTAGCTGGAAGAGATGGCTGGAAGAAATGGTAGGAAACAGTCCTCGGGAAGCAGGCTGGCTCACCGGCATTGTTGACGTGATAAGATAGACGGCTTCACACAGGCTTCGGGTTCGAGGGGCGCTGCAGCCTTGATCGGTTTTCATCGATGCGGGGTGAGGCT
The DNA here is from genome assembly GCF_007954585.1 of Pistricoccus aurantiacus. Classification (GTDB taxonomy): domain Bacteria; phylum Pseudomonadota; class Gammaproteobacteria; order Pseudomonadales; family Halomonadaceae; genus Pistricoccus; species Pistricoccus aurantiacus. The sequence goes on along the minus strand of NZ_CP042382.1, from coordinate 565,851 downwards.
CGGATCTGCAGTTATACGGTAACGGTGCCCGTTTTTCAGGAGTTGTAGCAATGACCGTTATGGCGAACACTCAAGCCGCCGCCCAGGATTACAAAGTTGCTGATATCGCCCTGGCGGATTGGGGACGGCAGGAAATTCGTATCGCCGAAACCGAAATGCCGGCATTGATGAAGATTCGTGCCAAGTATCGTGACAGTCAGCCTCTGGCGGGTGCGCGTATCGCTGGCTGTATTCACATGACCATCCAGACCGCGGTGCTGATCGAGACGCTGATCGAGCTTGGCGCAAGCGTGCGCTGGTCTTCCTGCAACATCTTCTCGACCCAGGATCACGCCGCTGCCGCTATCGCCGCAGCGAATGTCCCGGTCTTCGCCTGGAAAGGCGAGACGGAAGAAGAGTTCTGGTGGTGCATCGAGCAGACTGTGGAAGGCGCGGACGGCTGGACGCCGAACATGGTGCTGGACGACGGTGGCGATCTGACTCAACTGCTGCACGAAAAGCGTCCGGAACTGCTCGACGCCGTTCATGGTATCAGCGAGGAAACCACCACCGGCGTGCATCGGCTGCTGGAAATGCTGCGAGCGGGGACGCTCAAGGTGCCGGCGATCAACGTCAACGACGCGGTCACCAAGTCCAAGAACGATAACAAGTACGGCTGTCGACACAGCCTCAACGACGCCATCAAGCGTGGCCTCGACCATCTGCTGGCGGGCAAGAAAGCGCTGGTGGTGGGCTATGGGGACGTCGGCAAGGGATCGGCGGCTTCCCTGCGTCAGGAAGGCATGATCGTTAAGGTGACCGAGATCGATCCCATTTGCGCCATGCAGGCCTGCATGGACGGCTTCGAGGTCGTGTCGCCTTATATCGACGGCAAGAATTTGGGCGAAGATAGTGTGGATGGCGATCTGCTGAACGGTATCGATCTGGTGGTGACCTGTACAGGCAACATCGATGCTTGCGATGCGGCCATGCTCAAGGCACTGAAGAAAGGTGCGGTGGTCTGCAACATCGGCCATTTCGACAACGAGATCGATACGGCTTTCATGCGCCGGGAATGGCATTGGGAAGAGATCAAGCCGCAGGTGCATAAGGTCTATCGCGACAGCAAGCCGGGCGATTTCGATCCCCGCAGCAGCGATTATCTCTTGTTGCTTTCCGAGGGGCGACTGGTCAATCTGGGTAATGCCACGGGGCATCCGTCTCGTATCATGGACGGTTCCTTCGCCAATCAGGTGCTGGCACAGATACATCTCTACGAGCGACGCTTTGCCGAAGTCTCTCGGGAAGAGCAGCAGGATGCTCTAGCCGTGACGGTACTGCCCAAGCAACTCGATGAGGAGGTCGCGCGTTACATGGTCGAGGGTTTCGGTGGCGTGATCACACGCATGACCGATGATCAAGCCAACTATGTTGGAGTCGCGCCCGATGGACCGTTCAAGTCGGATGAATATCGCTACTGATACCGATGAGAGGCGCCACTTCCAGCCGTCACCGCGGCTGGAAGTTCTCTTGTTGCTGGCGGATTACAAAGCGTATCTACCCAAGGCAGAACATTGCCAGCAAGCGCGCCTGAACGCGGTCTTTCTGCTGTGCTCCATCTGGGGCATTCTTTCCTATGTTCCCTTTGATTATCTGATGGTGCCCGACCATTGGATGGCCTTGAGCATCGGCCGGCTGATGCTCGTCCTGCTGCTGCTGGGATGCCTGCTCTGGCAGCATCGACGCCCTAGACGTACCGAGCGCGCCCTGTTGGTGGGCGCCCTGGGCGCTGAGGTCTTTTTTGGCTGGGGGGCGTCTTTGATCGACACGCCTCTGGCCTTTCTCAGCTGGAACCTGAATGTCGCGGTGGCGGTATTCGTGCTGCTGCCGCTGGCCACGGTATGGCGCTGGGCCAATATGCTGGCGCATAACCTGTTCATGGTAGTCGTCTATGGCTTGTTCTTCCTGGGAAGCCCTTTCTCGCTGAGCGAGCTGGTGCAGTACGGCGGAACGTTCCTGCTGGTCGGCCTGACCATTTCCCCGTTCCTCAGCCACGTGCGCTACGTCAACTTCACGCAGTCGGCTCGCCTGCGCCAGGAGTTGACCCAACGTAACCAGGAACTTGTTGCCGCCAACGAGCAGCTGGTGCAGAAGAGCAAGGTACTCACCCATCTGGCCAACCACGATGTCATGACCAATCTGCCGAACCGACGCTGTGGCATGGTGTTTCTGCAAGAGACCATGACCGCGAGCCTTCAGGAAAAGCACCCGCTGTCGCTTCTATTGATCGATGTGGACAATCTCAAGGGCATCAACGATACCCTGGGACACCACTATGGCGATCGCATGATCTGCCACGTGGCGAGCCTGCTTGTCGAGTTGCTGGACGAGCATCATCTGGCCTGTCGTACCGGTGGCGACGAGTTTCTCGTCGTGATGCCCAATACCGATGCTCAGACCTGCGATCGATGGTGCCTGCGCCTGACCGAGCAGCTGGCTAGCGATGAATCTCGGGAAAACCTGGGTTTCGCGGTATCCGCCAGCGTCGGCACGACGACGTTCGAGCCCAGCAGGGAGACCTTGTTCGACGTCGACACTCTCATCCAGCGCGCGGACGCCAAGATGTATCATCATAAGCGTCGCGCGCGGCAGCGACGCACCACCCGCCCTACCAAGCTCGTCTATTCTCAGGATAGCGATATCGACAAGGTGGTATAGCGAGCCTTCAAGCAAGCCCGGTCAACTGGATCATCCATGGAAGATAAAATGGAATCAGCAGCGGCGCCGCGAGGGTAGTCAACAATACCGCCATGGCGCCTTTCTCCGGCGCGATGGAAAGCTCCATCGAGACTACCACCACGTTGGCCGCCATGGGCACCACGCCCAGCAACAGCAAGGCCATGGCCAACTCCGGTGTCACCGGTAACATCTGCGATAGCCCGAGCACGGCCAGAAGGCTCGCCAGCGGCCAGAAGACATAGCGAATCACCGCGCAGGCCGCAATAAAACGCAGATCCAGTTCGCCAAGCGTCACTCGACCCAACGTCATGCCGATGATCATCATGCCCAGCAGCGTATAAGTGGAGGGAAAGACATCGAGACCCTGGTGAACGATCGGCGGCAGGGTAATGCCCGCCGCCTCGACCAGTAGTGCGATAAGAAAGGCGTAGACCAGGGGCAGTCGCGCGATGCGAATCAGGCTCTGGCGTATCGAGAATTGCCCCCTGGCGCTGATGTAGAACCCCAGGGTGAACTCGTAAAGGGTGATGCCCAGGATGCAGAATAGATAAAGCGTCACTCCTTCGGGGGGCAATAGAATCATCGCGACGGGCAGGCCGAAGTATCCCGTATTGCCGGTTCCTGCGGAAAAGGCCACTACCGCGGCTTCCTGAGCCGAGAACAGGACGCGGGCGAGGCGGTGGACCAGCAGGCAGATCGCGCTCGAAGCGAGGAAGAGGCCTAGGGTCAGCAGCAGGTAGTTCGGCGTCGGGCCGCCGAGATTTAAGCCTCGAAAGAAGGTCAGGGGGGCGATGACATAGATCAGCAGCGTCGCAATGGGGCGCGGATCGATGGCAAGGCGTCGAGCGCAGACGACGCCCAGCGCCACGAAAGACAGCAGCATCCATAGCGGCGCCATTAGCGCTGTACCAAGCTCGGATTCCATGGGCCAATCTCACCGGGAAAACCGCCATCATGCCTGTTCAGAGCTCAACTGTCAGGGCTTCAACATGAAAGAAATCGATACAGAAGCTGGAGAACTTTCACTGGTCGTCTGCGTTGACGGTCGGCAGAATAGAGCGCTGACAGAATGATCTACAAGCCGCCTCGTCAATCACGGTGGTGTCAAAGAACATGAATAGATGAGTCGCTTTCAAGGTGACAACGAAAGGTTGATTCGATGAGTAAACACGAGCATCCGTTGGGTATCAGCTTCGAATTCTTTCCGCCGGCCACCGAGGTGGGACGAGACAAGCTGAGGCACACGCGAGACGCCCTGGCGAAGCGTCAGCCGCGCTTCTTCTCCGTCACCTATGGCGCCGGTGGTGCGACGCAGCTTCGCACTGCCGACACCGTTGCCATGATCAGCGAAAGCAGGATCAATACAGCGCCCCATCTCTCCTGTATCGGGAGCGACAAGGGAGAGCTGCGCGAGCTGCTGGTACGCTATCGCGAATGGGGCATCGACAGCCTGGTGGCGCTGCGCGGTGACCTACCTTCCGGCATGGGCGGGGCGGGAGAGCTGCGTTATGCCAACGAACTCGTCGAGTTCATCCGCGAGGAAACCGGCAATCACTTCGAGATCGCCGTGGCGGCTTATCCGGAAACCCATCCTCAGGCGGCCAGCGCGGCCAAGGATCTGGATAACTTCGCCCGCAAGGTCAAGGCTGGGGCTAATCTGGCGATTACCCAGTATTTCTTCAGCGCCGATGCCTATTTTCACTTCGTCGAGCAGGCTCAGGCGCTGGGAATCGAAATACCCATCGTGCCGGGCATCATGCCGATCACGAACTATACGAAGCTGGCGCGGTTCTCGGATGCTTGCGGTGCGGAGATCCCACGTTGGATTCGCAAGCAGCTCGAAACCTACGGCGACGACAGTGAGAGCATCGCCGCCTTTGGTGAGGAAGTGGTAACGCGCCTTTGCCAGCGGTTGCTGGATGGCGGGGCACCAGGTCTGCACTTCTATACGCTGAATCAGTCGGCCCCGGTGTTGCGTATCGTCGATCATCTTGGTGAGTGAGCTGTTTTCCTGCGGCATCCGGGTTGGCAACCCGGTGCGTATTAGCTAGCCTGAATAGGGCAAGTCGAACTCAAGGACAGGAGAAAGACATGAAAGCATTAGCTAATCTGACATTAGGCATTGGAGCCTCTCTACTGCTCGCGGCGGGAGCGCAGGCGGCGCAGGAAATCGAAATGCATAGCGTCAGCCAGGATGGCGTCGGTGACAGTGTCGGCACCGTTACCGTCGAGGATACGGAGTACGGTCTGCTGCTGACCCCCGACCTCTCCGGTCTGGAGCCCGGCCTGCATGGTTTTCATGTGCATGAAAACGCCAGCTGTGAGCCTGCGGAAAAGGATGGCGAACAGGTTGCCGCCGCTGCTGCCGGCGGACACTTCGACCCGCAGAATACCGAGACTCACCAAGGGCCTTACGGTGATGGACACTTGGGCGATTTGCCGGTGTTAATGGTGGATGACGACGGCATGGCGACAACGCCTACTTTGGCACCGCGGCTCAAGGTGTCGGATCTCGGCGGCCATGCGCTGATGATCCATGAGGGCGGCGACAACTATTCCGACAATCCCGAGCTTGGCGGCGGTGGCGCTCGAGTCGCCTGCGGCACGATAGAAGAGTAACCGTTGCTATTCGAATGCCAAGGTTCCTGCCGGTAAAAGCCTCCCGATCGGGAGGCTTTTTGCATAACGCCAAGAGGTAATAATTCAGCGCTTGGGATCGAGAATCCTGACGGTTTGCAGATCCGCCTTCTGCTGTTCCTCCCGTACTCGATTGACCCGGGTCTCTAGCTCCTCGCTCGATTCTTCCTCTATCGCCGACTGCTCGAAAAAGTCGCAGTTGACGCAGTCGCGATAGCGAATTCCATTCTGCTCCCAGGTACGAATACGATCCATGGTGGCACAGCGCGGACAGACCGCGCCGGCGATAAAGCGTTTCTGGACGGGCATGAAAACAATCTCCTTTCGAGGCCTCAGGCGGCGCGGATACCGCTATGGCGCAGCAGCGGCTCGACGCTGGGTTCGCGACCGCGGAAGGCGTGAAACAGATCCGCAGCGTCTCGCGAACCGCCGGCCTCGAGGATTGTCTGACGAAAACGTCTACCGGTGGCTGAATCGAAGGTGCCGGCTTCTTCGAAAGCGCTATAGGCATCTGCAGACAGCACTTCCGCCCATTTGTAGCTGTAGTAGCCCGCCGCGTAGCCGCCGGCGAAGATATGCCCGAAACCGTTCTGGAAGCGATTGAAATCTGCCCGAGGCAGCACGGAGACTTCTGCGCGAACGTCATCCAGTAGCGTTTGTACGTCTTCAGCCGAGGGCTTCGTTAACTCCGAATGCAGGCGGAAGTCGAAAAGCGAAAGCTCGAGCTGGCGCATCATGCCCATGGCGGACTGGAAGTTGCGCGCGGCTTGCAGGCGTTCGAGCAGTTCGTCCGGCAGTGATTCGCCGCTGTCCACATGACGGGCAATCAGATCCAGACCCTCGCGCTCCCAGCAGAAATTCTCCATGAACTGGCTGGGCAGTTCCACCGCGTCCCAGGCGACACCGTTGATGCCGGAGACGTCCGCTACCGTCTGCTGGGTCAGCATGTGATGCAAGCCATGACCGAACTCGTGAAAGAGCGTTGTCACCTCGTCATGGGTCAGCAGGGCCGGCTTGTCTCCCAATGGCCGGGTGAAATTGCAGGTCAGATAGGCGACGGGCAGTTGCAGACTGCCGTCCTCGCGTTCCCGGCGTACCCGGCATTCGTCCATCCAGGCGCCGCCCCGCTTGCCTTCCCGAGCATAAAGGTCGAGGTAGAAGCCGGCAATAGGGGTACCGTTCTCGAGGATGCGATAGAAACTGACGTCAGGGTGATAGCGCGGAGCGCTGTCGTCTCGTTCGAACGCTAGGCCATAAAGCCGCTCGACGACGTCGAAGAGGCCATCGATGACCTTGGGAGCGGGAAAATAGGGCCGCAGTTGCTCCTGCGAAATCGCGTAACGCGCCTCGCGCAGTTTTTCACTGGCGTAACCGATATCCCAAGGCGCGAGTTCCGCCAGGCCGAGTTCTTCCTTGGCGTAAGCGCTAAGCTCGGTGAATTCCTCTTGGGCCTGAGGATAGGCGCGGCCAGCCAGGTCATGCAGAAAATCGAGCACCTGGCGAGGAGATTCCGCCATCTTGGTCGCCAAGGAGTAATCCGCATAGGTCTCGAATCCCAGCAGTTCGACCAGTTCCTGGCGCAGCGCCAGGGTTTCCTCGATGACCGGGGCGTTGTCGTGCTGACCCGCGTTAGGACCTTGATCTGAGGCGCGGGTCACGAAAGCGGTATAGACTTCGCGGCGCAGTTCGCGATTGTCGGCGAAGTTGACTACCGGAATGAAGCTGGGCATGTCCAGGGTGATTCGGTAGCCCTCGATATCCTTGGCCTGGGCGTTGGCCTTTAGAGTGTCCAGGGCGCTTTGCGGCAATCCTGCCAGGATGTGCTCGTCGGTGATGTCCTTATGCCAGGCTTGGGTGGCATCAAGCAGCTGATTGGAGAAAGTGTTGGCGAGCTCGGAAAGCCGGGCTTGAATCTCACCATAGCGACGCTTCTTGTCTTCCGGCAGGTCGACCCCGGCCAGACGAAAATCCCGCAGGGTATTGTCGATGGCGCGCTGCTGCGCCTGGGTGAAATGCACCCGCTCTGGCGATTGTGCAAGGGCTTGATAGGCGCGGAATAGTCCCTCGTGTTGGCCGAGCCAGGTGCCGTAGGCGGATAGCTTGCCCAGGCAGGCCTGATGGGCCTCGCGCAGTGCCTGAGAGTTCATGGTGGAGTTGAGATGAGAAACCGGCGACCAGGCTTGGGAAAGCCGGTCGTTGAGTTCTTCCAGGGGGGCGACGAGGCTATCCCAAGTAGGTGTTTGCTGATTCGCCTGCGCTACCAGGCGCTCGATGGCAGCGCGATTCTCCTCGAGTAATTGCTCGATGGCGGGCACCACATGTTCGGGCTGAATCTCCGCGAACGGCGGCAGTGTGTGGGCTTCCAGAAGCGGATTGTGCGACATGGGGACCTCATCGGGGCAAGTGTGATGGTTAGATTAGGGTTCAGGGCGGTGCATTCAATGTCGTTTCTAGCGAAATTCCTTGTCCTGTAGACATCCGCCGTGAATTCACGGCCTGAAACGAGATCGATATTCACGGTATGGATTGGCCCGCCTCGGGTGGCCTGCTAGTCTTGCCTCCCCGTTAGTCGCCAGCCACAAGGAATCGACCGATGAACGAGACACTGGAGCGTTGGAGTAGCCGGCGTGCCTTTATTCTAGCGGTTACCGGCGCAGCGGTCGGGCTTGGCAATATCTGGCGATTCCCTTACATGACCGGCGAAAACGGCGGCGCGGTATTCCTGCTGCTTTATATTGCTTTTGTACTGTTGTTAGGTATCCCGATGATGATGGCGGAAATCATGATCGGGCGTGCCGGCCGGCGCAGTCCGATGCAGTCTCTGGCTTTTCTGGCCCAACAGGCCGGTCATTCCACGAATTGGCGATGGCTGGGCATATTCGGCGCTTTCACTGTCTTCCTGATTCTGTCTTTTTATTCCGTTGTCTCCGGCTGGTCCATCGAATACCTGGTGGGATCTATCAACGGCGATTTTGTCGGCCAGACGCCGGCGCAAATCGGCGCCGGTTTCGATGTCTTTCTCGCCGATCCGCTGCGGATGACATTCAATCATACGTTGTTTTTGCTGCTGACCATGTCCGTGGTGGCCGGCGGGGTGTCCGGAGGGCTCGAGAAGCTCAACAATCTGTTGATGCCTCTGTTGTATCTGCTGCTTGTGGTGCTGGTGATCTATGCCGCGACCACGGATGGTTTTGGTCTGGCGCTGACTTGGCTATTCAGCCCGGACCCGTCCGCCATGAGCCTGTCCGTGGTGCTGAATGCCATGGGGCACGCCTTCTTTACCTTGGCTCTGGGCGCTTGCGCGCTGATGGCCTATGGGGCCTACATGCCGGATCATCAGAGTTTGTCCCGGGCGGCAGGAACGGTGGCGGTGCTCGATATGCTGGTGGCTTTGTTGTCGGGTATCGCAATCTTCGCCGTGGTGTTTTCTCAAGGGATCGATCCTGCGGAAGGGCCGGGGCTGATGTTCGTGACCTTACCGATCGCCTTTTCCGAATTGCCATGGGGCTCCCTGTGGTTAGCCTGTTTCTTCCTTCTATTGCTGCTGGCTACCTGGACTTCGTCGATCAATCTGGCGGAGCCCATGGTGGCGGGGCTTCAAGGCATGGGAATCAAGCGAGGTATGGCGGCAACGCTTGTCGGTCTTGGAGTATGGCTTGTGGGGTTGTTGTCGGTACTGTCTTTCTCGACGATGGCCGAGGTGAAATGGTTTGCCGACATGACCTTCTTCGATCTGGTGACGACAATACCCACGGATATTTTCCTGCCGGTAGGCGGGCTCCTGATCGCCATATTTGCCGCCTGGGTGCTACCGCGAGAGACAGCATTGCGCACCTTGGATACCGGCCCCAATGGATTCCGTCTCTGGCAGGGGGTCGTACGTTTCGTGTCGATACCGTTGGTGGTACTAGTGCTGGTCTCTGGGCTGCTCTAACCTAGAGTGATCGATACAAGTTGATTCCGGAGAGATGAAACCATGCAATCATCAGTGCGCGCCCATCATGGCAAGGAGCCCCGATTTGGCGAGCGGGTCTATGTGGATTCGGCCAGCAAGGTATTGGGTGATGTCGTCTTGGGCGACGACTGCTCCGTATGGCCGATGACGGTAATTCGGGGCGATATGCACGAAATTCGTGTTGGTGCTCGCTGCAGTATCCAGGATGGCAGCGTACTGCATATTACCCATGCCAGTGACTACAACCCTGGCGGCTATCCCTTGATTTTAGGCGACGATGTCACCGTGGGGCACCGCGCGATATTGCATGGCTGTACGATTGGCAGCCGGGTGTTGGTTGGTATGGCGGCTGTCGTCATGGATGGCGCTGTTGTCGAAGATGAAGTCATTATCGCCGCCGGCGCCCTAGTGACGCCGGGCAAGCGCTTGCAGAATGGCTATCTCTATGCAGGCAGCCCGGCCAAGGAAGTACGCCCGCTTAAGGACTCGGAGCGAGCCTTTTTCACCTATACCGCGGCGAATTACGTCAAGTTAAAAGACCTTTATTTAGAAAATCAATAATAAGGTATTGTTTTACTTAGTCATGCTGACCCATAATCTGGCTGTTTATCCAGTGAGTATTCATCCAGTGTTTTCAAGTATATGGCAATTCCGCATGGCTAATTTTCGCGTTCATATCGGTGTGGCGGCGGCTGGCGGCGCTCTCGTTTCGCTGGCCGGCTGCCAGATAGGACTCTGGTCCCCTCTCGATGCCTTGCCAATCATCGTTCTGGTGACATTCGGCGGGATCCTGCCGGATGTCGATTCGGATCACTCTCGTTCGATTCGCCTGATTTTTTCACTACTTGCCGTGCTGGCGGTAGCAGCAGGCGCTTTGTTGTTGCAAGATTACTTGTCGGTAGGCGCGCTTCTACTAGCCTGTGGTGGGCTCTATCTTCTGGTGCGTTACGGGGCGGGGCCGATCTTCGCGCGTTTTACCGTGCACCGCGGTATCTGGCACTCCTTGCTGGCGGGTACGCTGTGTGCCTTGATCGCCAGTGCCATCAGCTATCAACTGTTGGCGCAAGAGGCGGAGCTTGCCTGGTTTCACGGTCTAGCCTTGCTGTTTGGCGCGCTGATCCACTTAGTGCTCGACGAAATGTATAGTGTCGATCTGGAGGGGGCTCGTCTAAAGCGCTCTTTTGGTACGGCCCTGAAGTTTTTCGACTATCATAAGCCTCTGAACTCGTTGCTAATGCTGCTTATGGCAGGGGCGCTTTTTCCTTGGCTGCCGCCTTGGTCAACGCTTGTAAGTGTACTGCAACGAAGTGCCACTATGCTGCACTGAACCTGCTCGTTTGATATCGATAAGCTAATCGTTCAAGTAGGCCTTGCATTTTATCGTTTGGGGTCGTAAAGTACGCATCCGCTGCTGAGGCCACTCTGGCTGCAGCAGCTGCTCTTTAACAATCGATCAGGTAATTCATGTGGGCGCTTGTTGGCGTGAGGGGTGTTATCTCTTATGCAAGACAAGCGACTCGTCAAAGAGACGTTTGACTTGAACCGAGATTGGTCCGCTTCTTCCCGTTGGGGAAGGCAAGGACTATCAAGCTTTTAACTGAAGAGTTTGATCATGGCTCAGATTGAACGCTGGCGGCAGGCCTAACACATGCAAGTCGAGCGGCAGCACGGAAAGCTTGCTTTCTGGTGGCGAGCGGCGGACGGGTGAGTAATGCATAGGAATCTACCCAGTAGCGGGGGATAACCTGGGGAAACCCAGGCTAATACCGCATACGCCCTACGGGGGAAAGCGGGGGACCATTTGGCCTCGCACTATTGGATGAGCCTATGTCGGATTAGCTGGTTGGTGAGGTAACGGCTCACCAAGGCGACGATCCGTAGCTGGTCTGAGAGGATGATCAGCCACATCGGGACTGAGACACGGCCCGAACTCCTACGGGAGGCAGCAGTGGGGAATATTGGACAATGGGGGGAACCCTGATCCAGCCATGCCGCGTGTGTGAAGAAGGCCCTCGGGTTGTAAAGCACTTTCAGCGGGGAAGAAGGCGTGGTGGTTAATAGCCGCCACGAGCGACATCACCCGCAGAAGAAGCACCGGCTAACTCCGTGCCAGCAGCCGCGGTAATACGGAGGGTGCAAGCGTTAATCGGAATTACTGGGCGTAAAGCGCGCGTAGGTGGCGTGTCACGCCGGGTGTGAAAGCCCCGGGCTCAACCTGGGAATGGCATCCGGAACGGGCAGGCTAGAGTGCAGGAGAGGAAGGTGGAATTCCCGGTGTAGCGGTGAAATGCGTAGAGATCGGGAGGAATACCAGTGGCGAAGGCGGCCTTCTGGACTGACACTGACACTGAGGTGCGAAAGCGTGGGTAGCAAACAGGATTAGATACCCTGGTAGTCCACGCCGTAAACGATGTCGACTAGCCGTTGGGTCCCTTGAGGACTTGGTGGCGCAGTTAACGCGATAAGTCGACCGCCTGGGGAGTACGGCCGCAAGGTTAAAACTCAAATGAATTGACGGGGGCCCGCACAAGCGGTGGAGCATGTGGTTTAATTCGATGCAACGCGAAGAACCTTACCTACCCTTGACATCCTGCGAACCCGAGAGAGATCTCGGGGTGCCTTCGGGAGCGCAGAGACAGGTGCTGCATGGCTGTCGTCAGCTCGTGTTGTGAAATGTTGGGTTAAGTCCCGTAACGAGCGCAACCCCTATCCCTATTTGCCAGCGATTCGGTCGGGAACTCTAGGGAGACTGCCGGTGACAAACCGGAGGAAGGTGGGGACGACGTCAAGTCATCATGGCCCTTACGGGTAGGGCTACACACGTGCTACAATGGCCGGTACAAAGGGTTGCGAAGCGGCGACGTGAAGCCAATCCCAGAAAGCCGGCCTCAGTCCGGATCGGAGTCTGCAACTCGACTCCGTGAAGTCGGAATCGCTAGTAATCGTGAATCAGAATGTCACGGTGAATACGTTCCCGGGCCTTGTACACACCGCCCGTCACACCATGGGAGTGGACTGCACCAGAAGTGGTTAGCCTAACTTAGGAGGGCGATCACCACGGTGTGGTTCATGACTGGGGTGAAGTCGTAACAAGGTAGCCGTAGGGGAACCTGCGGCTGGATCACCTCCTTAACCGATGACCGCCTTGCCCGGCAAGTGCCCACACTGAATTACCTGATCAGATAGAGCAAAGACTGTTGGGGTATAGGCCCAGCGGGACCTGCGGGTCTGTAGCTCAGTTGGTTAGAGCGCACCCCTGATAAGGGTGAGGTCGGCAGTTCGAGTCTGCCCAGACCCACCACTCTTCTCGCTCAGTGGGTGAGAGCGCCCCCACTGGGGTGAAATAAAGAGGAGGGTGAGGGCGCCGGGGTCTTTCGCGTCTGCCCAGACCCACCATTCGATGGGGCCATAGCTCAGCTGGGAGAGCGCCTGCCTTGCACGCAGGAGGTCAGCGGTTCGATCCCGCTTGGCTCCACCATTCTCCCCCATCGGTTATCGCGATCCATCGTGAGTAGTGATAAGGCTTCGTCAAGCAGCGTCGACGACGAGGAATTATCACTGTTTTCGAACAGTCTGCTCTTTAACAATGCACATCATGCTGACAAGTTCTTTCTTTGGAAAGAATGCAAGATACGCTCAAGCGTATCCGGCGACGTTGTGTCATCGCGACCCACCGATGGGTGAGACCCCTTCGGGTTATATGGTCAAGCGATGAAGCGCATACGGTGGATGCCTAGGCAGCCAGAGGCGATGAAAGACGTGGAAGCCTGCGAAAAGGCTCGGTGAGGTGGCAACCAACCTGTGACCCGGGCATGTCTGAATGGGGCAACCCACTTCGTGTAAGCGAAGTATCCTTTTCTGAATCCATAGGGAAAGGAGGCGAACCGGGGGAACTGAAACATCTCAGTACCCCGAGGAACAGAAATCAACCGAGATTCCCCCAGTAGCGGCGAGCGACCGGGGACTAGCCCTTAAGCGTGTGACGGATTAGACGAAGGCGTTGGGAAGCGCCGCCGTAGCGGGTGATAGCCCCGTAGTCGAAAATCCGATCACGTGAAAACGAGTAGGTCGGGGCACGTGAAACCTTGACTGAAGACGGGGGGACCATCCTCCAAGGCTAAATACTCCTGGCTGACCGATAGTGAACCAGTACCGTGAGGGAAAGGCGAAAAGAACCCCAGTGAGGGGAGTGAAATAGATCCTGAAACCGTATGCGTACAAGCAGTGGGAGCACGTTTTTCGTGTGACTGCGTACCTTTTGTATAATGGGTCAGCGACTTATTCTCAGTAGCGAGCTTAACCGGGTAGGGGAGGCGTAGGGAAACCGAGTCTTAACAGGGCGACGAGTTGCTGGGAATAGACCCGAAACCGGGCGATCTATCCATGAGCAGGGTGAAGGTTGAGTAACATCAACTGGAGGCCCGAACCCAAGTATGTTGAAAAATGCTGGGATGACTTGTGGATCGGAGTGAAAGGCTAATCAAGCCCGGAGATAGCTGGTTCTCCTCGAAAGCTATTTAGGTAGCGCCTCACGTAGCACCACCGGGGGTAGAGCACTGTTTCGGCTAGGGGGTCATCCCGACTTACCAACCCGAGGCAAACTCCGAATACCGGTGAGTGACGCGTGGGAGACACACAGCGGGTGCTAACGTCCGTTGTGAAAAGGGCAACAACCCAGACCGTCAGCTAAGGTCCCCAAATGCTGGTTAAGTGGGAAACGAGGTGGGAAGGCGAAGACAGCTAGGAGGTTGGCTTAGAAGCAGCCATCCTTGAAAGAAAGCGTAATAGCTCACTAGTCGAGTCGGCCTGCGCGGAAGATGTAACGGGGCTAAACCAGCTACCGAAGCTACGGGTGAGTCCTTGTTTTCGAATAGGGATTCGCGGTAGAGGAGCGTCGTGTACGCCGGTGAAGGTCAGTCGAGAGGCTGGCTGGAGGTATCACGAGTGCGAATGCTGACATGAGTAACGATAAGGGATGTGAAAACCATCCCCGCCGGAAGACCAAGGGTTTCTGTTCGACGCTAATCGGAGCAGAGTGAGTCGGCCCCTAAGGCGAGGCGGAAACGCGTAGCCGATGGGAAACGGGTCAATATTCCCGTACCTCAGGACATTGCGATGGGGGGACGAAGAAGGCTAGGTGAGCCAGGCGTTGGTGGTCCTGGTGAAAGTGCGTAGGCCGAGACGACAGGCAAATCCGTCGTCTCAAGGCCGAGACACGAAACGAACGGACCTCGGTCCGGAAGTCATTGATGCCACGCTTCCAGGAAAAGCCTCTAAGCTTCAGATGTCATGAGACCGTACCCCAAACCGACACAGGTGGTCAGGGTGAGAATCCTCAGGCGCTTGAGAGAACTCGGGTGAAGGAACTAGGCAAAATGGTGCCGTAACTTCGGGAGAAGGCACGCCGCTGTCAGGTGACGCCCCTTGCGGGTTTAGCCCAGAGCGGTCGAAGATACCAGGTGGCTGCAACTGTTTATTAAAAACACAGCACTCTGCCAACGCGCAAGCGGACGTATAGGGTGTGACGCCTGCCCGGTGCCGGAAGGTTAAGTGATGACGTTAGCTCACGCGAAGCGTTTGATCGAAGCCCCGGTAAACGGCGGCCGTAACTATAACGGTCCTAAGGTAGCGAAATTCCTTGTCGGGTAAGTTCCGACCTGCACGAATGGCGTAATGATGGCCACGCTGTCTCCACCCGAGACTCAGTGAAATTGAAATCGCCGTGAAGATGCGGTGTACCCGCGGCTAGACGGAAAGACCCCGTGAACCTTTACTATAGCTTCACACGGGACGCCGATGTTGCTTGTGTAGGATAGCTGGGAGGCTTGGAACCGGTGACGCCAGTTGCCGGGGAGCCGCCCTTGAAATACCAGCCTGGCATCATTGGCGTTCTAACTCAGGCCCGTCATCCGGGTCGAGGACAGTGTGTGGTGGGTAGTTTGACTGGGGCGGTCTCCTCCTAAAGGGTAACGGAGGAGCACGAAGGTACCCTCAGCACGGTTGGAAATCGTGCACTGAGTGCAAGAGCATAAGGGTGCTTGACTGCGAGACGGACAGGTCGAGCAGGGTCGAAAGACGGTTCTAGTGATCCGGTGGTTCTGTATGGAAGGGCCATCGCTCAACGGATAAAAGGTACTCCGGGGATAACAGGCTGATACCGCCCAAGAGTTCACATCGACGGCGGTGTTTGGCACCTCGATGTCGGCTCATCACATCCTGGGGCTGAAGTCGGTCCCAAGGGTATGGCTGTTCGCCATTTAAAGTGGTACGCGAGCTGGGTTTAGAACGTCGTGAGACAGTTCGGTCCCTATCTGCCGTGGGCGTTGGAGATTTGAGAAGCGCTGCTCCTAGTACGAGAGGACCGGAGTGGACGCACCGCTGGTGTTCGGGTTGTCATGCCAATGGCACTGCCCGGTAGCTATGTGCGGACGGGATAACCGCTGAAAGCATCTAAGCGGGAAGCCCCCTTCAAGATGAGATCTCCCCGAGACGCAAGTCTCCTGAAGGACCCTCGAAGACGACGAGGTCGATAGGCGCGCTGTGGACGCACCGCAAGGTGTTGAGCTAACGCGTACTAATGGTCCGTGAGGCTTGACCATATAACCCCAAGGGGTCTGGGTGACCGACCCGCCGGATACGCGAGCGTAGCGTCAGCATGATGGCATTGTGTGATGACGCCGGTCATCGCCGTTTTGCCTGACGACCACAGCGAGCGGGTCCCACCTGAATCCATGCCGAACTCAGCCGTGAAACCGCCCAGCGCCGATGGTAGTGTGGGGTCTCCCCATGCGAGAGTAGGTCATCGTCAGGCCCCTCTCCCCACCCCCAGCCAGCAATGGCTGGGGGTGCTTGCGTTTAGTCGCTGGTTATCTGTTACGTATCCGTCCGGCAAACACACCTTCCGCTGAGCCCCGACTTCGATGACGGTAGGTGTCCACCTATTCCTTAGTGGACACCTACCATGAGTGAGTGAAGCGTATTGGAGGCGCCTCGCAAGCGCCGCCGCTTCACTGCCAAGTTCAAGGCCAGGATCGTCAATGCCTGCCAGCAGCCCGATGCCTCGGTGGCCGGCATTGCGATGGCGCATGCCCTGAACGCCAATCTGGTCCATAAATGGATCCGCGAGGCTCGGCGGTCGGCGCCGGTAAGTGATACCCCGGCGTTTGTTCCAGTGCCGATAGCCAGCACCGCAGCCCCGGTGGCGACTCAGCGTCAGGAGGCCGAGCGCATTCGCCTCTCGCTACCGAGTCCCCAGGGGACAGTGACGATCGAGTGGCCCGTGTCGGATGCGCAGGGCTGTCGGACGCTACTTCGGGAACTGCTGTCGTGATCCGCATCGATGAATTCTGGCTGGCTACCGAACCGCTGGATATGCGCGCCGGTCCCGACACGGCGCTGGCCCGGGTGGTCAAGGTGTTCGGCGCTGCCCGACCGCACTGTGCCTACCTGTTCGCCAACCGGCGCGGCAACCGCATGAAGGTGCTGGTTCACGATGGTCTGGGCATCTGGCTGTGCGCCCGGCGCCTGAACCAGGGCAAGTTTCACTGGGCCGGTAACTGGTACGGCGATCGGGTCGCGCTGTCCCCCGAGCAGGTGACGACGCTGGTACAGGGACTGCCCTGGCAGCGTATCGGTCCGGCGGGGGCCATTTCGGTGCTGTGACGCGCGACGCACCGGGTGGCACAGAATGCGGCACCCGGCCATTCGATGATGCGCTAATTCCGCTGTCCTCAGTGGGCTGGCATACTCGCCCAATGACCACGCCGCCCGATCTGTCCCAGCTCACCCCCGATCAGCTCCGCCACCTGGCGGCGACGCTGATGGTGCAGGTCAAACAGCAGGATATGGCGCTGCAGGAGCGAGGGCAGGCACTGGCGCAGAGCCAGAAGACGCTGCGTTACACCGAGCAGGTCAACCAGAAGCTCACCTACGAACTGGTGCTGCTCAAGCGCCACACGTTCGGCCGGCGCAGCGAGCAGCTCAACGCCTTGCAGATCAGCCTGCTGGACGAGGGGGTGGAGGCCGATATCGCCGCCATCGAGGCCGAGCTGAAAGAGCTGGCTCTCCCCGCTACAACACCGTCAGCCAAGCAAACGCCTAAACGCACCCCGTTGCCTCCCGAGTTGCCACGCACCGAGATCCGCCATGACCCCCAGAGCGAGCACTGCGCGTGCGGTTGCCAGCTGCGCCGGATCGGCGACGAGATCAGCGAAAAGCTGGACTACACGCCGGGCGTGTTCACCGTCGAGCGCCATATCCGCGGCAAGTGGGTCTGCGACGGGTGCGAGACGCTGACCCAGGCGCCGATGCCGGCGCAGGTGATCGACAAAGGCATCCCCACCGCCGGCCTGCTGGCCCAGGTGTTGATCGCCAAATACGCCGATCATCTGCCGCTGTATCGGCAGGCACAGATCTTCGCCCGTGCCGGCGTGGCGATCCCGCGTTCGACGCTGGCCGAGTGGGTCGGTATTTGTGGCGTCCGACTTCAGCCGCTGGTCGATGCGCTGCGTGACCTGCTGCTCGCCGAGCCGGTGCTGCATGCCGATGAAACGCCGGTGCCGATGCTGGTACCCGGCAAGAAGAAGACCCACCGAGCCTATCTCTGGGCCTATGCCACCACGCCCTACGCCGGACTGAAGGCGGTGATCTACGACTTCACCGACGGCCGTGGCGGTCAGCATGCTCGCGACTTCCTCGGCGACTGGCAGGGTAAGCTGATCTGCGACGACTACAGCGGCTATAAGCAGCACTTCGCCAACGGCGTCACCGAGATCGGCTGCATGGCCCACGCCCGACGCAAGTTCGTCGACCTGCACGTGACTGGCAAGAGCCAGATCGCCGAGCAGGCCGTCGACACCATCGGCGAGCTCTACCAGGTAGAACGCGAAGCCCAGTCACTGACGGCGGAAGCACGCCAGCGGCTACGCGACACCAGGGCGAGGCCCATCGCCGATGCGCTACACCGCTGGATGCTGGCTCACCGTGAAAAAGTCCCGAATGGCTTGGCCACCGCCAAGGCACTGGACTATAGCCTGAAACGCTGGGCGGCGCTGACACGCTACCTGGATGACGGGGGGTTGCCGATCGACAACAATCGAGTGGAGAACCTCATTCGCCCCTGGGCGCTGGGCCGCAGCAACTGGCTGTTCGCCGGGTCACTGCGCAGTGGCCAGCGCGCCGCCACCATCATGAGCCTGATTCAGTGCGCCAAGCTGAACGGCCATGAGCCGCATGCCTACCTGAAAGACGTGCTGGAACGGCTGCCGACGCAGAAGGCCAGCCAGGTCCATGAACTCCTGCCCCACAACTGGCAACACAGCAACTGATCGCTGGCAAGCGGTGATCAGCGGACGCTTACTGAGAAGCCAGCGACAATCAGGATGAGAACCGGAGTGTCGTGGCCCCCTTCGCTGTTACCCTGCCTCACCAGGTGAGCCAGGCAGGTCCGTCGAGCCATTGTCGCTGGGCGACACAGAGTGACTCGTCTTGAGTGTCGCGCGCGTTGCCGGCCGCCCTTGCGAGCGCTTGTTCTCCATCGCGGTACGGCGTCGATAGCTGTCGACGTTGAGCTCGAAGAGGGTGGCGTGGTGGACCAGGCGATCGACGGCGGCCAACGTCATGGCAGGATCCGGGAAGATCTTGCCCCACTCGCCGAACGGCTGGTTGGCGGTGATCAGCAGCGAGCGTTGCTCGTAGCGGGCGCTGATCAGCTCGAACAAGACGCTGGTCTCGGCCTGGTCCTTGGTGACGTAGGCGAGATCATCGAGGATGAGCAGGTGATACTTGTCGAGCTTGGCGATGGCAGCCTCGAGGGTGAGCTCCCGACGGGCCACCTGGAGCCGCTGCACCAGGTCGGTGGTGCGGGTGTAGAGCACTCGATAACCCGCCTCCACCAGGGCCAGGCCGATGGCCGCTGCCAGATGGCTCTTGCCCCCGCCGGGAGGGCCGAACAGGATCAGGTTGGCGCCCTCGTCGAGCCAGCGATCGCCGCTGGTCAAGGCCCTCACCTGGGCCTGGGAGACCATCGGCACCGCGGTGAAGTCGAAGTTGTCGAGGGTCTTGCCCGGCGGCAACCGGGCATCGATCAAGTGGCGCTCGAGCCGGCGCCGAGCTCGCTCGGCGAGTTCGTGTTCGGCGAGCGTGGCCAGCAGCCTCGCCGCCGGCCAGCCCTCCTGATCGGCCTGGTCGGCGAAGCGCGACCACACGGCCTTGATGGTGGGCAGGCGCAGGTCGGTGAGCATCAGAGTGAGCCGTGCGGCGTCGGTCGTCGAGGAAGTGCTCATGCCACACCTCCCATCGCCGGGCGGTCCATCAGCGCATCATAGATCCCCAGCGGCGCCAGTCGCACCTCGACGCGGGGCAGCTCGCTCGGAGAAGGACCGAAACGCTCTCGCAGGGCGTCGAGGTGCGGCAACTCGCCGGCCTCGAGCAACGCCTCCAGGTGCTGCGCGAGTGCCGCTTCACAGCTCCGCTCGTGAGCCAAGGCCAGCAGGCCGACCATGCAGCGGCAGGCCGGACGGGCCTCCCCGCCGGCGAGCAAGGCATCGAAGGTGCGCCGATAGGCCTCCCGCGGGAACAGCTGGTCGCGGTAGACCAGGTTCAACAACGCCATCGGCTTGCGCCGCAGGGCATGAATGACGTGGTGGTAGTTGACCACATGGCCATGCCGGCCACCACGCTGGGCGCGCCCGCGGGGCAGGGTCATCAGCGCGCTGCCACCGACGAACACGTCCAGGCGATCGTCATGCAGGCGCACCCGCAGCTGATGGCCAATCAGCCGGGACGGTACCGAGTAGAACACCTTGCGCAGCGTGAAGCCGCCGGAGGAGGTCACCCGTACCCGAATCTCCTCGTAGTCCTGGCTACGTTGCCGGGGCAGCGGCTGCAGCGTCGCCCGTTCGGCGTCGATACGGGGCTGATGGCGGGCGTTGCGCCGACTGATCAGTTCATCGATGAAGGCGCGGTAGGCGGTCAGGTCATCGAAGTGGCGTGAACCGCGCAGCAGCAAGGCATCGTGGATGGCGCGCTTGAGGTGGCCATGGGCACTCTCGATGCTGCCGTTCTCATGGGCCACGCCGGTGGTGTTGCGGGTCGGCACCATGCCGTAATCCCAGCACAGCGCCTCGTAGCGCTGGGTGAGGTCATCCTGTGCCGCCTGCCCGAGGTTGCGGAAGGCCGCCGACAGGCTATCGGTGCGGTGCTCGCGCGGGGCGCCGCCGAGGGCCCACAAGGCGTTCTGCAGGCCCTCCGCCAGGGCGACGAAGCTCTCGCCGCCCACCACCACATGGGCATGCTGGAAGCCGCCGTACGCCATCCGGAAGTGGTACAGCCGATGGTCCAAGGACACCCCGGCCACCGTGACCTGCAGGTCGGCCATGTCGGTGAAGTCGGACAGGCCCAGGCGTCCCGGTTCGTGGGTCTGGCGGAAGATGACCTCCTGCTCCGGCCCGTGCACTGCCCGCCAGGCGCGCACCCGGCGCTCCAGGGTCCGGCGGATGCCGTGTTCGAGCTCGGGATAGCGGCAGCGCAACTCCTCGAACACGGCGACCGACCGCAGCCCTGGCGCCGCTTCCAGCAGGGGAACCACCTCCTCGTCGAAGAGACCGGCCAGCGGATCCGGTCGACGCCGGGTGCGTGGTGTCGCCGTTTGCGACGGCAACCGCGGGTCGTCCTCGAGGCGGTGGGCAGCGGCGGCGGTGGGACTATCACTACGTCGAAAAGTCATGTAAAGCCTCACTTGGTGATCGGTGATGTGTCGTCCCGGCACGGGGTGATCCTCTTTGGCGAGAAGACCACTCTATGCCGGGTTGGCCGCGATCACCCGGCGGGCTCCCTGAGGGGATCCCGCCGTCCTTTGAGTCGTCGAGGTCGTTCGGGCTACGCCCTCCCGACGTCGACGACCGAAGGTCTCGGCTTTCTCATCTTGATTGTCGCGTGACTCTCATCTTGATTGTCGCTTTGCAAGCGCTGCTGACCTGATGCTGCAGTTCACGGCGGCTCACCGCCAGGAGCGGCTCAGGGAGTACTTCAACCGCGTGGTGTCGGGGCGCGCCTGTTGGTGATCGATGAAATCGGCTACCTGCCGTTCGGACACGACGAGGCGAACCTGTTCTTCAACGTCGTTGCCAAGCGCTACGAGCGCGGCAGCCTGATTCTGACCAGCAACCTGCCCTTCACGCAGTGGGCCGGGACCTTTGCTGACGATCAGACGTTAACGGCCGCGATGCTGGATAGGCTCTTGCACCACGCCTGCATCGTGCAGATCACCGGCGAGAGCTACCGACTCAAGGACAAGCGCAGAGCCGGCACCACCCCGCCGGCAACGGTAGCCGAATAACCGACGGGCCCAAGGGTCAATATTACGTCGGCGATTCAGAGCCAAAGGGGGTCACTTTTCAGTCGGCGTTGACATCTGGGCGACTGATCACGCGCGAAGGGTGATGCCCGACCGATTACTTTAGATTTTTCTCAAGCAGGGGTCGGCATCATGAGCTTGTTAATTTGTTCTAGCGACTCTTCACGTTTCGCCCTATGGCGCTATCCGCTAGAATAAAGTTTTTTGCGGGACGGTACCGCATGGCTTTTGGCAATCTAATCCGCTTACTGAGCGACGGCGGCTTTCATTCTGACGAACATTTGGGCAAGCGCTTGAATATGTCGCCAGCTGCAGTATGGAGGCAGCTACAAAAGCTGGAAGCACTGGGCGTCCCATTAGAAACGGTACAAGGATCAGGCTATCGCCTGAAAAAACCATTGGAGTTGCTGCACGGCCCCGACATTTTGTCGGGGTTGTCGTGTAATGCTCGCTGTCAGCTTGAGCGGCTTTTCGTCGAGGAAACCTTGCCTTCCACCAATCGCTACTTGCATGAACGGTTTGCCCAAGACGCCGGTCATGCAGAGGCTTGTCTGGCAGAGCAACAAACAGCTGGGCAGGGTAGACGTGGAAGGGCCTGGCTATGTCCGTGGGGACAAGGTCTTTTGCTGTCGCTGGGCTGGAAGTTTGAAGGGCCTGCCAACACCTTGGAAGGGCTGAGCTTGGCCATTGGGGTGGGGGTAGCCGAAGTGCTCGAACATCAAGGCGTACAAGTTGTACTAAAGTGGCCGAATGATATTCTGCTGTGTAATCAGATGAGTTGCGCTAAGCTCGGTGGTATTTTGCTGGAAATTCGTGGGAATTTAGCGGGGCCATGCAGTGTCGTGATTGGACTCGGTCTTAACGTCAGTTTGCCTTCTTCTGTCAGGCAGCAGCTCGATCAGCCAGTAGCAGCATTGCACGATCAGGCTCCCCTGGTTTCGCGCAATCGACTGGCCGCCGATCTATTGGAAAAACTTCTTGGCCTGCTGAAAAGTTTCGAAGTTAGAGGGTTTGAGCCGTGGCAAGAAGCCTGGAACACGCGCAACGTTTATGCAGGATGTGAAATTGTAGTCTTTCAGGGAAAAGAGCGTTATATCGCTAGAGCCGGAGGCGTCGACAAAGCAGGAAACCTCGAGGTATGGCGCGAGGGTAAGATTCACCGTCTTAGAGGTGGAGAGATCAGCGTGCGTGGTTACCCATGATTCTAGATCTTGATATTGGTAATACGCTGTCCAAGTGGCGTCTCAAGGATCCCAACAGCAGTGAGATTCGTTCACGAGGAGCCGTATGGACGCGAGAAGAATGGCGTCCCGGTGCTGACATTCCCGACCTCGACATAGTCAAAGTGGTACGTATTTCGAGTGTGGCACGTCAGGCAGTGCTGAATGACACCGTCCGCTTGCTCAAGCGCGAAGTGGGTGACGTGCATGTGGCAAGATCGACTCGAGAGATGCTGGGTGTGATAAACGGCTACGATGAGCCTGGACGGCTGGGGGTGGATCGGTGGCTAGGCGTGCTGGCGAGTTATCAACTGGCAGGGGGTTGCTGCAGCGTAGATTGCGGTAGTGCGATCACGATTGATTTCGTTTTGCCTGGGGGCCGCCATCTAGGGGGTTACATACTGCCCGGTCTGCGCTTAATGAAAGAAAGCCTTAAGCTTGGTACACGCAATGTGGCCATAGATCCCGATAGCGAGGCAGACGAGTTGCTGGCTCCCGGGTGCAATACTGTGGAGGCGGTTAACCACGGTATCTATATGGCTGCGATAAGCGCCATCAATCGAACGTTTAGTGAGGTCTGCGATCGAGAACGGGTGACATTGCCATTAATACTGACCGGAGGCGATGCTCGTGTCGTCTCGCGTGGCGTAAAGCTCCCTCATGCGCTTTGGCCAGATATGGTCTATGCAGGGCTTGAAGCTTGTTTTCCCCAGACGGCCGCGGAGCGAGCAGGAAAGCTTTCCGGCGCTCCTGTATTACCACCAACCCTGCCTCTGAAAAAAATCCGTGCTGGGCTTGCATTTTCACTGTCTATTTGACAGTATGCTGCGCGTTCGCAGCGTCACGTTGTTCTGGCTTTATAAAGATCGACGTATAAAAACAGATAAGTATTTGACTGGCTTGCGAAAGGCGGTATAATCCTGCCGCGTCTCGGAGGGGTTCCCGAGTGGCCAAAGGGAGCAGACTGTAAATCTGCCGCGAAAGCTTCGAAGGTTCGAATCCTTCCCCCTCCACCAGCTTTGTTTCAGTTTGCAGTCCGAGCATGGACAGGCGGGTATAGTTCAAAGGTAGAACCTCAGCCTTCCAAGCTGATGATGCGGGTTCGATTCCCGCTACCCGCTCCAAGATGCCAAGAAGCGGAATTAGGCAGTAGATTGCACGTTTGAATGCCTATGTTAGATTGCTCATGTAGCTCAGGGGTAGAGCACACCCTTGGTAAGGGTGAGGTCGACGGTTCAAATCCGTCCATGAGCTCCAGATCGAAAAAGCGAGCCCTGCGCTCGCTTTCTTGTCTCGATGATCATGCTGCGGGGTTGCAGATAGTGTATGTCTTCGCTATGATTGCGCCCGCTGTTTGCAAATAGCATGCAGATCCATGTTCATCAGCGTTGCAATACAGGCCAGTAGCTCAATTGGCAGAGCAGCGGTCTCCAAAACCGCAGGTTGGGGGTTCGATTCCCTCCTGGCCTGCCAGTCATCCCCCAGGCTGGCTATTCCATCCGCAACATGCTTAGACGGCTGCGCCTTGAGGAGTCTCGTTTTCATGAAACATAACGCCGAGGTGCAGGAATCGCGCCACGACGGGCTCAAGTGGGCGATCGTCTTTACTCTAGTAGTCGTGGCCGTTGTCGGCAATTCCTATTTTGCTGATCAAGCCCTGCTTTATCGTGTGCTAGGTGTAGTAGCCGTATCTTTGATGGCTGCAGCGCTTGCCCTGACAACGACCAAAGGGCGAAATCTCCTTGAACTAGCCCGCAGTGCGCGCAAGGAAATTCAGCGCGTCATCTGGCCGACTCGCCAGGAAACCATTCAGACCACCGCTATCGTGCTGGTGGCCGTGCTGGTGGTGGGCTTGATGCTTTGGTTAATCGATACTTTTCTTGGCTGGGCGATGTCCGGCCTCATCGGTTAGGAGATTTCATGTCCAAGCGTTGGTATGTCGTGCATGCCTACTCCGGCTTTGAGAAACAAGTCATGCGCTCACTCATCGAGCGAGTAAAGATGCATGGCATGGAAGATTCCTTTGGCGAAATCCTGGTGCCAACGGAAGAAGTCGTCGAGATGCGTGACGGCAAGCGTCGGAAAAGCGAGCGCAAGTTTTATCCCGGCTACGTATTGGTCGAGATGGAAATGGATGATGCAAGCTGGCACTTGGTCAACGAAACCCCTCGTGTCATGGGGTTCATTGGTGGCACTAAGGAAAAGCCGGCACCCATTACACAAAAGGAAGCTGATGCCATTCTACGTCGAGTGCAGGATGGTACAGACAAGCCTCGTCCCAAGACTGTCTTCGAGCCCGGCCAATCGGTACGTGTCACCGACGGTCCTTTCGCCGATTTCAACGGCGTGGTGGAAGAGGTCAATTACGATAAGAGTCGTCTACAGGTCAGCGTGCTGATTTTCGGACGTGCAACGCCTGTCGAACTTGAATTTGCTCAGGTCGAGAAAGAGTAACACGGCCTGGCGTTATCGGGGATCGAAGCGGATCCCCATCAGGGAAGCCGTAAGGCGCTATACCCATCTGGAGAAATATTATGGCCAAGAAAGTACAGGCTTATATCAAGCTGCAAGTTGCAGCGGGCAAGGCGAATCCTAGCCCGCCCGTGGGGCCTGCGTTGGGTCAGCATGGTGTCAATATCATGGAGTTCTGCAAGGCGTTCAACGCGGCAACTCAGGAGATCGAACCCGGTCTGCCGACCCCGGTCGTCATTACTGTCTACTCCGATCGCAGCTTTACTTTCATCACCAAAACCCCGCCCGCTGCGGTGCTGTTGAAGAAGGCCGCCGGCATCAAGTCCGGTTCCGGTGAGCCGAACAAGAAGAAGGTGGGTAGCGTGACCCGCGAGCAGTTGGAAGAAATCGCCAAGACCAAAGAGCCGGATCTGACGGCTTCCGATCTGGACGCGGCAGTTCGTACTATCGCTGGTAGCGCCCGGAGCATGGGCCTCAACGTGGAGGGTCTTTGATCATGGCTAAACTGACCAAGCGCGCTCAGCGAATCAAGGAAAAGGTGGACTCCACCAAGGTTTATTCTCTTGATGAGGCTGTGTCACTGCTCGGCGAGCTGTCTACTGTCAACTTCAAGGAATCCCTAGACGTTGCGATCAATCTAGGCGTCGATCCACGCAAGTCCGACCAGGTGGTACGTGGTGCTACCGTGATGCCCAACGGTACCGGCAAGGACGTGCGTGTCGCCGTATTTACGCAAGGCGCCAACGCGGACGCCGCCAGGGAAGCCGGTGCGGATATTGTCGGCATGGACGATCTGGCGGAACAGGTTAAAAAAGGCAATCTGGACTTTGACGTGGTCATCGCCTCACCAGATGCTATGCGTGTCGTCGGCCAGCTAGGTCAGATCCTGGGACCGCGCGGACTGATGCCCAACCCCAAGGTTGGCACCGTCACCCCCGACGTGGCGACCGCGGTCAAGAATGCCAAGGCCGGTCAGGTACGGTTTCGTACTGACAAGAACGGTATCATTCATACTACGCTTGGCAAGGTCGACTTCGATGCGAGCGCCATCAAGGGCAATCTGGACGCACTAGTTGCCGATCTCAAGCGCCTCAAGCCCAGCACATCCAAGGGTGTGTATTTCAAGAAGATGACCCTGTCCACCACCATGGGGCCAGGCTTGACCGTCGATCATTCTTCTCTGACGTGATCGACGCTACTTTGCGGTCCCTGACTTCGGCTCGAGACATCTGAAGCAGGGCGCCGTCAAAGACCGCAGGTGCCATCTTGCCCAGAGGCAAGATGGCTTAATTTCCCTTTGGGAGCCTGCGCAGATGGTGTGGCCGCCAGTGCGCTGGTGTGCACCATCACCCGAGCTCTTTCACCTGCGGGTGGAGGAAGATGGTAACCCCGAAACGGCATCCGCCGCTTCGGCATGAAGGAGTGAACACAGTGGCACTAGCTCTCGAAGGCAAGAAGGCAATCGTTGCCGAGGTCAGTGAAGCCGCCAAGGACGCTCTCTCCGTCGTGGTTGCCGATTCTCGTGGCGTAGCCGTTGGCGCGATGACAGATTTGCGCAAGCAGGCTCGCGAGAATGGCGTGCAGATCCGTGTTGTTCGCAACACCCTGGCACGCCGCGCCCTGGCAGGTACTCCTTGGGAGTGCCTGAACGATAGCTTCGTGGGTCCGACTCTCCTGGCGTTCTCTACCGAACATCCCGGCGCTGCCGCGCGGTTGTTCAAGGAGTTCTCCAAGAGTCAGGCGGATTTCGAAGTCAAGGCGCTGGCTTACGAAGGCGAGTTGATCCCGGCGAGCGACCTCGACCGCTTGGCAACACTGCCAACCTATGATGAGGCGATCGCCAAGCTGATGTCGGTCATGAAAGAAGCATCCGCCGGCAAGCTGGTTCGTACTCTCGCTGCCCTGCGCGATCAAAAGGAACAACAGGCAGCTTGAGGCTGTCTCCTTTTGCCAAATGTATGGCATTCGCCCATTGAAATATCGAGTACCCGGCTCCAGCCGGGGCACTGCAAAGTCTAGGAATTCGAAATGGCACTGACCAAAGAAGATATCATCAACGCCGTCGCCGACATGTCCGTGATGGAAGTCGCCGAACTGATCGAGGCGATGGAAGAGAAGTTTGGCGTATCCGCTGCTGCCGCCGTCATGGCAGGCCCGGGCGCGGAAGCCGCTGTCGAAGAAGAGCAGACAGAGTTTGATCTGGTGCTGACCGGCGTTGGCGAAAAGAAAGTCAACGTGATCAAGGCGGTTCGCGAAATCACCGGTCTTGGCCTCAAGGAAGCCAAGGGTGCCGTCGACGGCGCACCGGCGACCATCAAGGAAGCCATGTCCAAGGATGACGCCGAAGCGGCCAAGAAGAAACTGGAAGACGCCGGCGCGAGCGTGGAGCTCAAGTAATTCTTGTGCTTAGAGCTTCGCGCGCTGCGTAAGCTCCCAGGGCTGGTGGCGGGATGCCCGCTACCGGCCTTTTCCTGTTGTTACTAGCGCGGTGCCTTCCAGGTTGCTCGCTAGCTGAATTCCGACGGCGAGCTCCCATAGGGGAGGCTTGCCGTCAGTGCCTGATGAAGCCACTTTCATCAGGTAGCGCCGATATGAATCGGTCACCCATGGTGAACAAGCTGGGGAATACAGATGGCTTACTCATACACTGAGAAAAAACGCATCCGCAAGGATTTCGGCAAACTGCCCCAAGTGATGGATGTGCCTTACCTGCTGGCCATCCAGCTTGACTCCTACTACGACTTCCTGCAGCAGGATCGTGCGCCGGACGAGCGGCTTGACACCGGTCTGAATGCTGCTTTCAAGTCCGTATTCCCGATCGAAAGCTTCTCCGGCAATGCCGCTCTCGAATATGTCAGCTATCGTTTCGGCACGCCGGCCTTCGATGTCAAGGAATGTCAGCTGCGCGGGGTCACTTATTCCGCGCCCCTGCGCGTCAAGGTGCGCCTGATCATCTACGATCGTGAGTCCTCCAACAAGGCGATCAAGGATATCAAGGAGCAGGAAGTCTATATGGGGGAAATCCCCCTGATGACCGAGAACGGCACCTTTGTCATCAATGGTACCGAACGTGTCATCGTATCCCAGTTGCACCGCTCGCCGGGAGTGTTCTTCGATCACGACAAGGGCAAAAGCCATTCTTCCGGCAAGCTTCTGTATTCCGCGCGGGTAATTCCTTACCGTGGCTCCTGGCTCGACTTCGAGTTCGATCCCAAGGATAACGTCTTCGTGCGTATCGATCGCCGCCGCAAGCTGCCGGCCACGGTACTGCTGCGCGCCTTGGGGCTGAGCGCGGAAGAGATTCTCGATACCTTCTTCGTCACCAGCGTCTTTCATATCGAGAAATCCGGCTTCTCCGTAGATCTTGTGCCGTCGCGTCTGCGGGGTGAAACTGCCACCTTCGACATCAAGGATGCGGACGGTTCGGAGATCGTCGCGGAAGGCCGAAGGATCACTCAGAAGCATATTCGACAGATGGAAAAATCCGGCCTCGAGCGTCTCGAAGTGCCGATGGATTATCTTTACGGCAAGACGCTGGCCAAGGATCAGATCGATCCAAACACCGGTGAACTGATTTGCGAGTGCAACACGGAAATCACGCCGGAACTGCTGGAGAAACTGGCCACGGCGGGTATTACCACTCTCGAGACGCTATATACCAACGATCTCGACTGTGGTCCCTTCATTTCCGATACCCTGAAGCTCGACACCACCCGCTCCGCCCTAGAGGCGCTGGTGGAGATCTATCGCATGATGCGCCCCGGCGAGCCGCCCACCAAGGAAGCTGCCGAGACGCTATTCAACAACTTGTTCTTCTCCGAGGACCGCTACGATCTGTCCGGCGTCGGACGCATGAAGTTCAACCGTCGTCTGCGCCGTGAATCCGACACCGGTTCCGGGGTGCTGGATAATCAGGACATCCTTGACGTGCTCAAGGAATTGATCAGTATCCGTAACGGTTTTGGCGATGTCGATGACATCGACCACCTGGGCAACCGTCGTATCCGCTGTGTTGGCGAGATGGCGGAGAATCAGTTCCGTGTCGGCCTGGTACGGGTCGAGCGGGCCGTCAAGGAACGTCTCTCTATGGCGGAGAGCGAAGGCCTCATGCCTCAGGATCTGATCAACGCCAAGCCGGTGGCGGCGGCGGTCAAGGAGTTCTTTGGCTCCAGCCAGCTGTCCCAGTTCATGGACCAGAACAATCCGCTGTCCGAGGTCACTCACAAGCGTCGGGTTTCCGCGCTTGGGCCGGGTGGCCTGACCCGCGAGCGTGCAGGCTTCGAAGTGCGTGATGTTCATACCACGCACTACGGTCGCCTGTGTCCGATCGAGACGCCGGAAGGGCCGAACATCGGCCTGATCAACTCTCTGGCGACCTACAGTCATACCAACAGCTATGGTTTCCTCGAGACGCCCTATCGCAAGGTGGTGGACAGTCTCGTCACCGATGAAGTGGTACAGCTATCGGCCATCGAAGAAGGCGATTTTGTCATCGCTCAGGCCTCCGCCACCGTGGACGAAAATGGCCGCCTGGTGGACGATCTGGTGCAG
The DNA here is from genome assembly GCF_007954585.1 of Pistricoccus aurantiacus. GTDB lineage: Bacteria > Pseudomonadota > Gammaproteobacteria > Pseudomonadales > Halomonadaceae > Pistricoccus > Pistricoccus aurantiacus. Next base: position 535,943 of record NZ_CP042382.1, on the reverse strand, counting down.
GTCCGTCACCGAGGCGAAACCACTTTCACGGGGCCGGACAAGGTCACCCTGATGGACGTGTCACCGCGCCAGGTGGTATCCGTGGCCGCGGCCTTGATTCCGTTCCTGGAGCACGACGATGCCAACCGCGCTCTGATGGGGGCGAACATGCAGCGTCAGGCGGTGCCTACCCTGCGGGCGGACAAGCCGCTGGTGGGCACCGGCATGGAGCGTTTCGTGGCCCGGGATTCCGGCGTCTGTGCGGTGGCGCGCCGTGGCGGCCTGATCGATTCCGTGGATGCCAAGCGGATCGTGGTACGGGTCAACGAGGATGAGATCATCGGCGGCGAGGCCGGGGTCGACATCTACAATCTGACCAAGTACACCCGCTCCAACCAGAACACCTGCATGAACCAGCGCCCCGTGGTACGCCCCGGTGACGAGGTGGCGCGAGGCGATATTCTGGCGGACGGGCCCTCCGTCGACATGGGGGATCTGGCGCTGGGTCAGAACATGCGCATCGCCTTCATGCCCTGGAACGGCTACAACTTCGAGGACTCTATCCTGCTTTCCGAGCGGGTGGTGGAGGAAGACCGTTTCACCACGATTCACATCCAGGAACTGACCTGCGTCTCTCGGGACACCAAGCTGGGATCGGAAGAGATCACCGCGGACATTCCCAATGTGGGTGAGTCCGCTCTGTCCAAGCTAGATGAGGCGGGGGTGGTGTATATCGGTGCGGAAGTCGGCCCCGGCGACATCCTGGTAGGCAAGGTCACCCCCAAGGGCGAGACTCAGCTGACCCCTGAGGAGAAGCTGCTGCGAGCGATCTTCGGCGAGAAAGCGTCTGACGTGAAAGACACTTCTCTGCGCGCACCCACCGGTATGAAGGGGACGGTCATCGATGTGCAGGTGTTCACCCGCGATGGTGTCGAGAAGGATTCCCGAGCGTTGTCCATCGAGCAGACCCAGCTCGACGAGGTGCGCAAGGACCTTCAGGAAACCTATCGCATCGCGGAAGACGCCACTTTCGAGCGTCTCAAGCGTACCTTGAGCGGCCAGCCGGTCAACGGTGGGCCCAAGCTCAAGAAAGGTGACGTGCTCAGCAATGACTACCTGGACGAACTGCCGCGACAGCAGTGGTTCAAGCTGCGCCTGCAGGATGAAGCGCTCAACGAGCTGCTTGCTCAGGCGGACGAACAGCTCGAAAACCGTCGCAAGGAAATGGATGAGCGTTTCGAGGACAAGAAGCGCAAGCTGACCCAGGGCGACGACCTGGCGCCGGGTGTGCTCAAGATCGTCAAGGTCTACATGGCGGTACGTCGGCGTATCCAGCCCGGTGACAAGATGGCGGGTCGTCACGGCAACAAGGGCGTCATCTCGGCGATCATGCCTATTGAGGACATGCCCTTCGACGAACAGGGCGAGCCGGTGGATGTGGTGCTCAACCCGCTCGGGGTACCCTCGCGCATGAACGTCGGACAGGTTCTCGAGACCCATCTGGGCATGGCCGCTCGCGGTCTGGGCATGAAGATCGAGCGCATGCTGCGGGAGGCTCGCGAACAGCAGATCGTTCAGATCCGCGAATTCCTCGGCGAAATCTACAACACCCAGGGAACGCGAAAAGAAGCGCTCGATTCGCTCTCTGACGACGAGATCGTCACTCTGGCGCGTAACCTGCAGGGCGGTGTGCCGATGGCATCACCGGTCTTCGATGGTGCCGACGAGCACGAGATCAAGCATCTGCTCAAGCTTGCCGATCTGCCTGAATCTGGCCAGATGACGCTTTACGACGGACGTACCGGTGAAGCTTTCGATCGTCAGGTCACCGTTGGCTACATGTACATGCTCAAGCTCAACCACCTGGTGGATGACAAGATGCACGCCCGTTCCACCGGCTCCTATTCCCTGGTGACCCAGCAGCCGCTGGGCGGCAAGGCACAGTTCGGTGGTCAGCGCTTCGGCGAGATGGAGGTCTGGGCGCTGGAAGCTTACGGCGCGGCTTACACTCTTCAGGAGATGCTCACGGTCAAGTCCGACGACGTGGAAGGGCGCACCAAGATGTACAAGAGCATCGTGGATGGCGACCACACCATGCAGGCGGGCATGCCGGAGTCCTTCAACGTGCTGGTGAAGGAAATTCGTTCGCTGGGCATTGATATCGAGCTAGAAGGCTAATCGACCCTGGCTTGGGCTGCGGCTCGAGTCGGGCAATCGTCGAGAATGACTGTCCGCGGGGGTTTATGCCTCCGCTTATGACAACTCCGCAACGGAGCGATCCATGAAAGATTTGGTGAAAGTCCTCAAATCCCAGGCCCAGTCCGAAGAGTTCGATGCGATCAAGATCACGCTCGCATCCCCGGACATGATTCGTTCCTGGTCCTACGGCGAGGTCAAGAAGCCCGAGACCATCAACTACCGGACCTTCAAGCCGGAACGCGACGGTCTGTTCTGTGCCAAGATCTTTGGCCCGGTCAAGGATTACGAGTGCCTGTGCGGCAAGTACAAGCGCATGAAACACCGCGGTATCATCTGTGAAAAGTGCGGCGTCGAAGTCACCAAGGCCGCAGTGCGCCGGGAGCGCATGGCGCATATCGAGCTGGCCTCGCCGGTGGCGCACATCTGGTTTTTGAAGTCGCTGCCCTCGCGTATCGGCATGTTCCTCGACATGACCCTGCGGGACATCGAGCGGGTGCTGTATTTCGAGAGCTTCGTGGTGATCGATCCGGGCATGACCACCCTGGAGCGTGGACAGCTGCTCAACGACGAGCAGTACTTCGAGGCGCTGGAAGAGTTCGGCGACGACTTCGATGCCCGCATGGGCGCCGAGGCGGTGCAGGCGCTGCTCAAGGACGTGGATCTGGAAGAGGAGATCGAGCGTCTGCGAGAAGAGATTCCCCAGACCAACTCCGAAACCAAGATCAAGAAGCTCTCCAAGCGCTTGAAGCTGCTGGAAGCCTTCTACAAGTCCGGCAACGCACCGGCCTGGATGGTCATGGAGGTGCTGCCGGTGCTACCGCCGGATCTGCGCCCCTTGGTACCGCTGGATGGCGGACGCTTCGCGACCTCGGATCTCAACGATCTGTATCGCCGGGTGATCAACCGCAACAATCGTCTGAAGCGCCTGCTGGATCTCAACGCGCCGGATATCATCGTGCGCAATGAAAAGCGCATGCTGCAGGAGTCCGTTGACGCACTGCTGGACAACGGCCGTCGTGGGCGAGCGATCACTGGCTCCAACAAGCGCCCGCTCAAGTCCTTGGCGGACATGATCAAGGGCAAGCAAGGGCGTTTCCGACAGAACCTGCTGGGCAAGCGGGTCGATTATTCCGGTCGTTCAGTCATTACCGTGGGCCCGACTCTGCGTCTGCATCAGTGCGGTCTGCCCAAGAAGATGGCGCTGGAGCTGTTCAAGCCGTTCATCTATTCCAAGCTGCAGTCCAGCGGCCAGGCGTCCACCATCAAGGCCGCGAAGAAGATGGTCGAACGGGAACTGCCGGAGGTCTGGGACATTCTCGCGGACGTGATTCGCGAGCACCCGGTGCTGCTGAACCGGGCGCCGACCCTGCACCGTCTGGGCATCCAGGCCTTCGAGCCGCTGCTGATCGAAGGCAAGGCCATCCAGCTTCATCCGCTGGTATGCGCCGCCTACAACGCAGACTTCGACGGCGACCAGATGGCGGTACACGTGCCGCTGACCCTGGAAGCCCAGCTCGAGGCCCGGGCGCTGATGATGGCCACCAACAACGTGCTGTCACCGGCTAACGGCGACCCGATCATCGTGCCCTCACAGGACGTGGTGCTGGGGCTTTACTACATGACTCGGGAAAAGATCAACGCCAAGGGCGAAGGCATGGTGTTCTCCGACCTCAAGGAGGTGGAGCGCGCCTTCGGCACCCAGAGCGTGTCCCTGCATGCTCGGGTCAAGGTGCGCTTGACCGAGTATACGTCGGAAGAGGAAGGCGGCGAGCTGATCGAGAAGACCTCGATTCACGACACCACCGTGGGCCGGGCGCTGCTGTTCAGTATTCTGCCCAAAGGTGCGCCCTTTGCCCTGGTGGATCAGCCGATGAAGAAGAAGGCGATCTCCGGGCTGATTAACGAGGTCTATCGACGCACCGGGCTGAAGGATGCGGTCATCTTCGCCGACCAGTTGATGTACACCGGTTTTCGTCTGGCGACCTGGTCCGGTGCCTCCATCGGTGTCAACGATTTCGTCATCCCGGAGGAGAAGAAAGGCATCGTCGATGCGGCCGAGGATGAGGTCAAGGAAATCGAGGATCAGTTCTCTTCCGGGCTTGTTACCGCCGGCGAGAAGTACAACAAGGTCATCGATATCTGGTCCAAGGCCAACGACAAGGTGGCCAAGGCGATGATGGCGGGCATTTCCAAGGAAACCGTGATTGACCGCGACGGCAAGGAGGTCGAGCAGGATTCCTTCAACAGCGTGTTCATCATGGCGGACTCCGGCGCTCGGGGCAGCGCGGCGCAGATTCGTCAGCTCGCCGGCATGCGCGGCCTGATGGCCAAGCCGGACGGCTCGATCATCGAGACACCGATTACCGCCAATTTCCGTGAAGGCCTGAACGTGCTTCAGTACTTCATTTCTACCCACGGGGCGCGTAAAGGTCTGGCGGACACGGCGCTCAAGACCGCCAACTCTGGTTATCTGACCCGACGACTGGTGGACGTTGCACAGGACATGGTGATCACCGAGGCGGACTGCGGTACCGAGGAAGGCTTGACCCTGCATCCGGTCATCGAGGGTGGCGATATCATCGTTTCCCTGGCGCAGCGAGTGCTGGGTCGCGTAGTGGCCCAGGACGTGATCAGCCCAGCGGACGATGAAGTCCTGATTCCTCGCGGTACCCTGCTGGACGAGGCCTGGTGTGCGCGCCTCGATACCATGGGAATCGACGAGATCGTGGTGCGCAGCACCATCAACTGCGAGACCGCTCACGGCGTCTGTTCCTCTTGCTACGGTCGCGATCTGGCCCGAGGTCATCAGGTCAATATCGGTGAAGCGGTAGGGGTCATTGCCGCCCAGTCCATCGGTGAGCCGGGTACCCAGCTGACCATGCGGACCTTCCATATCGGTGGGGCAGCATCTCGGGCCTCCGCCATGGATAGCGTTCAGGTCAAGCATGGTGGCAGGGTACGACTGCACAACATCAAGTCCGTGGAGCGCGCCGACGGCAAGCTGGTGGTGGTGTCCCGCTCCAGCGCCCTGGCAGTGGCGGACGAGCATGGACGCGAGCGGGAGTATTACAAGCTTCCTTACGGTGCCGAGTTGTCCGTCAAGGACGGTGACGCGGTAGAGGCCAGCCAGACCGTGGCCAAGTGGGATCCGCATACTCACCCGATCGTCGCCGAAGCGGAAGGCAAGGTGCAGTACATCGATATGGACGAAGGGCTTTCCATCCACCGCAGTGTGGATGAAATGACCGGCCTGTCTTCCATCGAGGTCATCGAGTCCGCCGCCCGCCCCGCCACGGGGCGCGACAAGCGTCCGATGATCATGCTCACCGACGAGGCCGGTGAGCATGTGGCGATCTCCGGCTCCAACACGCCGGTCCAGTATCTGCTGCCTGGCAAGGCGATCGTTTCCGTGGATAACGGCGCGACCATCGGTATCGGCGAGGTAGTGGCGCGGATTCCGGTAGAGGCGTCCGCTAACCGTGACATCACCGGGGGTCTGCCGCGGGTAGCGGATCTGTTCGAGGCGCGTAAGCCCAAGGAGTCCTCAATCCTCGCTGAAATAAGTGGCGTGATCAGCTTCGGCAAGGAAACCAAGGGCAAGCGCCGTCTGACGATCACGCCGGAATCCGGCGATCCCTTCGAGATGCTGATTCCTAAGTGGCGTCAGGTGGCGGTCTTCGAGGGCGAAACCGTCGAGAAGGGCGAAGTGATTTCCGATGGGCCGAGCAATCCTCACGACATCCTGCGGCTGCTGGGAGTGGCGGAGCTGGCCAAGTACATCACCGCCGAGGTGCAGGAGGTCTATCGACTGCAGGGCGTGGGCATCAACGACAAGCACATCGAAGTGATCGTGCGACAGATGCTGCGCAAGGTGGAGATTACCGAGGCGGGAGATTCCAGCTTCATTCCCGGCGATCAGATCGAACTGGTGCGGGTGTTGGAAGAAAACGCCCGGCTGGCGGAGCAGGATAAGTTCCCGGCGAAATACCAGCGCCTATTGCTGGGTATCACCAAGGCGAGCCTGGCCACCGAATCATTCATCTCCGCCGCCTCCTTCCAGGAGACGACTCGAGTGCTGACGGAAGCGGCGGTCACCGGCAAGCGCGACTATCTGCGTGGCTTGAAAGAGAACGTCGTGGTCGGTCGCCTGATCCCGGCAGGAACCGGCCTGACCCACCACGCGGAGCGCCATCGCAAGCGCGGGGATGCGGATCGTGCGCTGCAGCCCTCCGCCTTCGACGTCGAGCAGGAACTGGGTGCCCAGTTGACCGCCCTGGACGCGGATGACGACGAAAGTTGAGTGTGAGAAGGGGTCGTCATCGACGCTCAGACGTCGAGACGGCTCCGGCTTGACGAAGGCGGTCACAAGACAGTAGAATTCGCAGCCTTTAATAGTGGGGCGGGTGCGCTCGTTCCCTATTGAGAGCCAAGAACATCATTGGAGTCAGCTACAGACTATGGCAACGATAAATCAGCTTGTGCGCAAGCCGCGCAAGCGTCCCGTCGAAACTAGCGACGTGCCGGCGCTTCAGGCCTGCCCACAGAAGCGCGGCGTTTGCACCCGCGTTTATACCACTACTCCCAAGAAGCCGAACTCCGCCCTGCGTAAGGTGTGCCGCGTGCGCCTGACCAACGGCTACGAGGTTTCCTCTTACATCGGTGGTGAGGGGCACAACCTGCAAGAGCACTCCGTGGTATTGATCCGCGGCGGTCGAGTCAAGGACTTGCCGGGTGTGCGTTATCACACCGTGCGCGGCGCTCTGGATACCTCCGGCGTGCAGAACCGCAAGCAGGGCCGCTCCAAGTACGGCACCAAGCGACCCAAGTCTTGATGGCGAAGCGTATTAACGCTTCACCCATCATTTATTATCACCATGGTCGGATAAGAGTAAGGTCGGGCGCTGCCAGACAGTATGTGTTGGCAGCTTATGTTCCGGGTTTACCTGAAGGACCCTTAATCTGAGGGCTTATCATGCCTAGAAGAAGAGTTGCCGCCAAGCGCGAAATCCTGCCGGATCCGAAATTCGGAAGCGAGCGTCTGGCCAAGTTCATGAATCATCTGATGGTCAGCGGCAAGAAGTCTGTAGCTGAACGAATCGTCTATGGTGCGCTGGATCGGGTGACCGAGCGCAGCAAGGAAGAGCCGCTGGAAGTGTTCGACAAGGCGCTGGAAGCAATCCAGCCCATGGTCGAGGTCAAGTCGCGTCGTGTCGGCGGCGCCACTTATCAGGTTCCCGTTGAGGTGCGTCCGTCGCGCCGTCAGGCGTTGGCCATGCGCTGGCTGGTAGACGCGGCGCGTAATCGCGGTGAAAAGACCATGGTACAGCGTCTGGCCGGCGAAATGCTCGACGCCGCGGAAGGCAAGGGCGCTGCCGTGAAGAAGCGTGAAGACGTACATCGCATGGCAGAAGCCAACAAGGCCTTCTCCCACTATCGTTTTTAAGTACGCGCTTCTAAGTACGCCGCTTCCCAACGCAACGCCAACTAACGGGGAATTTCACCGTGGCACGCAAAACACCACTCAAGCGTTATCGCAACATCGGTATCGTCGCGCACGTTGACGCCGGCAAGACCACCACCACCGAGCGGGTGCTGTTCTATACCGGTATCAACCACAAGCTCGGCGAGACCCACGAAGGTGCTTCCACCACCGACTGGATGGAGCAGGAGCAGGAGCGGGGGATCACCATCACTTCCGCGGCGGTCACCACGTTCTGGAAAGGCATGAACCACCAGTTCGACGAGCACCGCATCAACATCATCGACACCCCCGGGCACGTCGATTTCACCATCGAGGTCGAGCGCTCCCTGCGCGTGCTCGACGGCGCGGTGGTGGTACTGTGCGGCAGCTCCGGCGTGCAGCCCCAGACCGAGACCGTATGGCGTCAGGCCAACAAGTACGAAGTGCCGCGCATGGTGTTCGTCAACAAGATGGACCGCGCCGGTGCCGATTTCTTCATGGTGCTCGAACAGCTCAAGGATCGTCTGGGCGCTAACGTCGTACCCATTCAGATCAACTGGGGCACCGAAGAGGATTTCAAGGGGGTCATCGATCTCATCGAGATGAAGGCCATCCTGTGGAACGAGTCCGATTTCGGCGCCACCTATGACTTGGTGGATATTCCCGAGGAGCTTCGGGAAACCGCCGAGCAGTATCGTGAGGAAATGATCGAGGCCGCCGCGGAAGCCTCCGAGGAACTGATGGACAAGTACCTCGAGGAAGGCGAGCTGACCAACGAGGAAATCAAGGCTGGGCTGCGCCGTCGTACTCTGGACAACGAGATCGTACTGGTCACCTGCGGCTCCGCGTTCAAGAACAAGGGCGTGCAGGCGGTGCTCGACGGGGTCGTCGAATACCTGCCGTCACCTACCGAGGTCAAGGCCATCGAGGGTGAGCTGGACGACAAGGAGGGCACCGTCGAGACCCGCGAGGCAGATGACAGCGCGCCCTTTTCGGCGCTGGCCTTCAAGATCGCCACCGACCCCTTCGTCGGCACGCTGACCTTCATTCGCGTCTATTCCGGGGTGCTGAAGTCTGGTGACAGCGTCTTCAACTCCGTTCGTGGCAAAAAGGAGCGCATCGGTCGTCTGGTGCAGATGCACGCCAATTCTCGCGAAGAGATCAAGGAAGTCTACGCTGGAGACATCGCCGCTTGTATCGGCCTCAAGGACGTCACCACCGGCGACACGCTATGCGACATGAATGACAAGATCATTCTCGAGCGCATGGAATTCCCGGATCCGGTGATTTCCGTGGCGGTGGAGCCGAAGTCTAAGGCGGATCAGGAGAAAATGGGTGTTGCTCTGGGCAAGCTGGCTCAGGAAGACCCTTCCTTCCGCGTCAAGACCGACGAGGAAACCGGCCAGACCATCATTTCCGGTATGGGTGAATTGCACCTGGATATCATCGTCGATCGCATGCGGCGTGAGTTCAAGGTCGAGGCCAATATCGGCAAGCCCCAGGTGGCCTATCGCGAGACGATTCGTGGCAGTATCGAACAGGAAGGCAAGTTCGTGCGTCAGTCCGGTGGTCGAGGTCAGTTCGGTCACGTCTGGCTGCGTATCGAGCCGCTGACCAAAGCGGACAAGGGCGAGGACGAAGAAATGTCCTTCAAGTTCGTGTCCGAGATCGTGGGTGGCGTGGTTCCCAAGGAATACGTTCCGGCGGTCGAAAAAGGGGCCTATGAGCAGCTGCAGAACGGTGTCATCGCGGGCTACCCGATGATCGACGTCAAGGTCACGCTGTATGATGGCTCCTATCATGACGTGGACTCCAACGAGACCGCGTTCAAGATCGCCTCTTCCATGGCGGTCAAGGAAGGGGCCAGAAAGGCCAAGGCCGTGCTGCTGGAGCCGATGATGAAGGTCGAAGTCGTGACCCCCGAGGATTTCATGGGTGACGTCATGGGCGACCTGAACCGTCGTCGCGGTCTGGTGCAGGGCATGGATGACTCTTCCATGGGCAAGATCATCCGCGCAATGGTGCCGCTGGGCGAAATGTTCGGTTATGCGACCGATCTACGTTCTCAGACCCAGGGCCGTGCAAGCTACACCATGGAGTTTGCGAAGTACGACGAGGCGCCCTCCAGCGTCGTTGAAGCCGTCATCAACCAAAACGGTTAACCGTTAGCTAATAAAGAGGTTATAGCAGTGGCTAAGGAAAAATTCGAACGTTCCAAACCGCACGTTAACGTCGGCACCATCGGTCATGTCGACCACGGCAAGACCACGCTGACTGCGGCTCTGACTCGAGTATCCGCTGAGGTATTCGGCGGTGACTGGCGTGAATTCGCCAGCATCGACAACGCTCCCGAGGAGCGTGAGCGCGGTATCACCATCGCGACCTCTCACGTGGAGTATCAGTCCGAAGAGCGTCACTATGCTCACGTGGACTGCCCGGGACACGCGGACTACGTCAAGAACATGATCACCGGCGCGGCGCAGATGGATGGCGCTATCCTGGTATGTTCTGCTGCGGACGGCCCGATGCCGCAGACCCGCGAGCACATCCTGCTGTCTCGTCAGGTGGGCGTTCCCTACATCGTCGTGTTCCTGAACAAGGCGGACATGGTCGACGACGAGGAGCTGCTTGAGCTGGTCGAAATGGAAGTGCGTGAACTCCTCAACGAGTACGACTTCCCGGGTGACGACACGCCGATCATCGTCGGTTCCGCGCTGATGGCGCTGGAAGGCAAGGATGACAACGGCATGGGCACTACTGCCGTTGCCAACCTGATCAAGGCGCTGGACGACTATATCCCCGAGCCCGAGCGCGCCATCGATCAGCCGTTCTTGATGCCCATCGAGGACGTGTTCTCCATCTCCGGCCGTGGCACCGTAGTCACCGGTCGCATCGAGCGCGGTATCGTCAAGAGCGGCGAAGAAGTCGAAATCGTCGGTGTTCGCGATACCACCAAGACTACCGTTACCGGCGTGGAGATGTTCCGCAAGCTGCTCGACGAAGGTCGTGCCGGCGAGAACATCGGTGCCCTACTGCGTGGCACCAAGCGTGACGACGTCGAGCGTGGTCAGGTGCTGGCCAAGCCCGGCTCCATCACGCCGCACACTGTCTTCGAGGCCGAGGTCTACGTGCTGTCCAAGGATGAGGGTGGCCGTCACACGCCGTTCTTCAAGGGCTACCGTCCGCAGTTCTACTTCCGGACCACCGACGTCACCGGTACCTGTGAACTGCCGGAAGGTGTCGAGATGGTCATGCCCGGCGACAACGTGCAGATGACCGTCACTCTGATCGCGCCGATCGCCATGGAAGACGGCCTGCGCTTCGCCGTGCGCGAAGGTGGTCGTACCGTGGGCGCTGGTGTTGTCGCCAAGATCGTCAAGTAAGTCTTGTTCTTTATAGACAAGCATTGATCGAATGATCGAGGGGCTCCCACAGGAGCCCCTTTTTCTGCGCAGGATTGACTCATCGATTCGACGTGTCTATAATGCGCATCCTTTGAATGCGTGGCCAGGCAGCGTGTCGTCCACGTCCATTGGAGTTTAGGGCAAATGCAGAACCAGAAGATTCGCATTCGGTTGAAGGCGTTCGACCATCGCCTGATCGATCAGTCCACGGCGGAAATCGTTGATACCGCCAAGCGGACCGGAGCTCAGGTGCGCGGACCGATCCCGCTGCCGACCAGACGCGAGCGTTACACCATCCTGATCTCGCCTCACGTCAATAAGGACGCTCGGGATCAGTATGAAATTCGCACCCACAAGCGTGTGCTCGATATCGTCGAGCCCACGGAAAAGACCGTGGATGCACTTATGAAGCTCGATCTCGCCGCCGGCGTTGACGTGCAAATCAAACTCGACTGATAACACTAGTCACTTTGCGGCCCAGCGCCTGCCCCTGCGTCAGACAGGGTAAGCAGCAGCCGCCACGCCGAGACGGCGTCATACAATGTGCTAGTGGAATGCTCTGGAAAGGGCAGCCATAGCGGGTGATAGCCCCGTACACTATTAGGAGACTGAACATGACAATCGGTTTAGTCGGTAAAAAGTCCGGGATGACCCGTGTCTTTACCGAAGACGGCGCCTCCGTGCCGGTAACCGTGATCGAGGTTGAACCTAACCGCGTCACTCGCGTCAAGACACTGGAGTCTGACGGCTACAGTGCGGTTCAGGTGACAACTGGCTCCCGCAAGGCCAAGCACTTGACCAAGGCGCAAGCTGGACAGTTCGCCAAGGCGGGTATCGAGGCCGGTCGTTCGCTGATGGAGTTTCGCCTGAACGAAGGTGAAGAGACTCCGGAAGTGGGCGGCGAAATCACCGTATCCCTCTTTGAAGCCGGTCAGAAGATCGATGTGACCGGAACCTCCAAGGGCAAAGGCTTCCAAGGCGCCGTCAAGCGTTGGAACTTCCGCACCCAAGACAACAGCCACGGCAATTCCCTGTCGCATCGCGCGCCGGGTTCCATCGGCATGTGCCAGACCCCGGGTCGAGTGTTCAAGGGCAAGAAGATGGCCGGTCAGATGGGTAATGCGCGTTGCACCGTGCAGAGCCTGGAAGTCGTGCGCGTCGATGCCGAACACAACCTGCTGCTGATCAAGGGCGCCGTACCTGGTGCGCCGGGCAGCGACGTCGTCATTCGCCGCGCCGTGAAAGCTCGCTGAGGGGGTTGATCAATGAATCTGAATCTTGCAGGTGCAGACGCCGGCACTATCGAAGTCGCCGATGCCACCTTCGGTAAAGAATTCAATGAAGCGCTGGTTCATCAGGTCGTCACCGCCTATCTGGCCGGTGCACGCCAGGGAACTCGCGCCCAGAAGAACCGTTCCGACGTGCGCGGCGGTGGCAAGAAGCCGTGGCGTCAGAAAGGCACCGGTCGCGCCCGTGCCGGTACCATTCGCTCGCCGATCTGGCGTAGCGGCGGTGTCACCTTTGCCGCGCGTCCTCAGGATCATTCTCAGAAAGTCAATCGCAAGATGTATCGTGCCGCGATGCGCTCGATCCTTTCCGAACTGGTCCGTCAGGAGCGTCTGGTGGTGGTCAACGAGTTCAGCGTCGATGCGCCCAAGACCAAGCAGCTGATCGGCAAGCTCAAGGAGCTCGATCTCGAGAAAACGCTGATCGTCACCGAAGAACTCGACGAAAAGCTCTATCTCGCCGCTCGCAATATTCCCAACGTGGATGTGGTCGACGCGTCCGCCGCGGATCCGGTGAGCCTGATCGCTTTCGACAAGGTGCTTATCACCGTCTCCGCTCTGCGCCAATTCGAGGAGAAGCTGGCATGAACCAGGAACGTCTATTCAAGGTTCTGCTTGGTCCGCACATGACCGAGAAAGCCGCCTTCGCCGCCGAGAACAATCAGTACGTGTTCAAGGTAGCAAGCGACGCGACCAAGCCGGAAATCAAGCAGGCCGTTCAAGCGATGTTCGGCAAGAAGGTCGATCGCGTTCAGGTCCTGAACATGAAGGGCAAGACCAAGCGTACCGCACACGGCTTGGGTAAGCGTAAGGGCTATCGCAAGGCTTACGTGACCTTGGCTGCGGGCGAGACCCTCGAAGACTTCTCTGGCGCCGAATAAGGGCAGGAGTACGGATAATGGCAATCGTCAAGACCAAACCCACATCCGCCGGTCGTCGCCACGTCGTTAAAGTCGTCGGCACCGAGCTTTACAAGGGGCGGCCGCATGCGCCGCTTCTGGAGAAGCAGTCCCGTTCCGGCGGGCGTAACAATCATGGCCGTATCACCACCCGTCACGTCGGGGGTGGTCATCGCCAGCATTATCGTCTGATCGACTTCAAGCGCACCAAGGATGGCGTTCCCGCCGTCGTCGAGCGCCTCGAGTACGATCCGAACCGTAGCGCGCACATTGCGCTGCTGAAGTATCTGGACGGCGAGCGTCGTTACATCATCGCGCCCAAGGGCGTGGCGGCCGGCGACACTCTCGAATCCGGTGTCAATGCGCCGATCAAGCGTGGTAATGCGCTGCCGCTGCGCAACGTTCCGCTGGGCTCCACCGTGCACTGCATCGAGCTCAAGCCCGGCAAGGGTGCTCAGTTGGCACGCAGCGCGGGTACCAGCGCTCAGCTGGTCGCACGAGAAGGTAACTATGCCACTTTGCGCCTGCGCTCCGGTGAAATGCGCAAGGTGCTTTCCGAATGCCGCGCGACCCTCGGTGAAGTAGGCAATTCCGAGCACAGCCTGCGCCAACTTGGCAAGGCCGGTGCGAAACGCTGGAGAGGGGTACGTCCGACGGTTCGCGGCGTGGCCATGAATCCGGTGGACCACCCGCACGGTGGCGGCGAAGGCCGTACTAGCGGTGGTCGCCATCCGGTGACGCCTTGGGGTGTTCCCACCAAGGGCCACAAGACCCGCAAGAACAAGCGTACCAACTCGCTTATCGTTCGTCGCCGCAAGGCCAAGTAACACAACTAAGAGGTAACGGCTGTGCCACGTTCACTGAAGAAAGGTCCCTTTATCGACCTTCATCTGCTGAAGAAGGTCGAGACCGCGGTGGAAAAGAGCGATCGCAAACCGATCAAGACCTGGTCGCGTCGCTCGATGATCCTGCCCAACATGGTTGGGCTCACCATTGCGGTCCATAACGGTCGCCAACACGTCCCGGTGCATGTCTCCGAGGAAATGGTTGGCCACAAGCTGGGCGAATTCGCTGCTACCCGCACCTATCGCGGTCATGCGGCGGACAGAAAAGCCAAACGGTAAGCCAGAGAGGATTGAGAGATGGAAGTCACAGCTAAACTGCGTGGCGCCGGATTATCCGCCCAGAAGGCCCGTTTGGTGGCTGACCAGGTGCGCGGTAAACCGGTCGCCGAAGCGCTCGACCTGCTGACCTTCTCCCCGAAGAAGGCTGCCACGCTGGTCAAGAAGGTGCTGCAGTCCGCCATCGCGAATGCGGAAGAAAACAACGGTATGGATATCGACGAGCTGCGTGTCTCGACCATCTGCGTCGATGAGGGCATGACGCTCAAGCGCATTAAGCCGCGCGCCAAAGGTCGTGCGGATCGCATCTTGAAGCGCACCTGCCACATCACCGTCAAGGTAGCCGAGAAGTAGGAGTCGACCAGATGGGTCAGAAAGTAAATCCGATTGGTATTCGGCTGGGTATCGTCAAGGACCACAATTCCGTGTGGTACGCCGAAAGCGATAGCTATGCCGATAAGCTGAACAACGATCTCGAGGTGCGTAGTTTCCTCGAGGAGCGCCTGAAGAACGCCTCCGTCAGCCGTATCCATATCGAGCGTCCGGCCAACAACGCGCGCATCACCATTCATACTGCGCGTCCTGGCATCGTGATCGGCAAGAAGGGCGAGGATGTCGATCGTCTGCGTCGCGACGTCACCCAGATGATGGGCGTGCCGGTGCATATCAACATCGAAGAGGTTCGCAAGCCGGAACTCGATGCCAAGCTCGTCGCCCAGAACATCGCCGGACAGCTCGAGCGTCGCGTGATGTTCCGTCGTGCCATGAAGCGCGCGGTACAGAACTCCATGCGTCTAGGCGCCGGTGGTATCAAGGTTCAACTGTCCGGACGACTGGGCGGAGCGGAAATCGCTCGTACCGAGTGGTATCGGGAAGGTCGTGTGCCGCTGCATACCCTGCGCGCGGACATCGACTACGCCACCTATGAAGCCCATACCACCTACGGCGTGATCGGCGTCAAGGTATGGATCTTCAAGGGTGAAATCCTCGGGGGCATCGAGGAGGTCCGCGCCAAGGCCAAGCAGCCGCAGGCCGCGCCCTCTAAGAAGAAAGGTTCCAGATAAGAGGAGAGCGAGTCGATGTTACAACCTAAGCGTACAAAATTCCGCAAGATGATGAAGGGCCGCAACCGTGGCCTGGCCCATCGCGGAAGCAAGATCAGTTTCGGCGAATACGGTCTCAAGGCCACCGGTCGCGGGCGGGTCACCGCGCGTCAGATCGAAGCCGGTCGTCGGGCCATCACTCGCCACGTCAAGCGTGGCGGCAAGATCTGGATTCGTGTGTTTCCGGACAAGCCGGTATCCAAGAAGCCTCTCGAAGTTCGTATGGGTAAAGGCAAGGGTTCCGTTGAATACTGGGTCGCCCAGATTCAGCCGGGCCGTGTGCTCTACGAAATCGAAGGCGTTTCTGAAGAGCTGGCCCGGGAGGCATTCAGCCTGGCGGCTCAGAAGTTTCCGGTCTCCACCACCTTTGTGAAACGGACGGTGCTGTGATGAAAGCCCAGGAAATTCGTGAAAAATCAGTGGAAGATCTGCAGGCGCAGCTCTTCGAACTCCTCCGCGAGCAGTTCAATCTGCGCATGCAGAAGGCCACTGGCCAACTCAGCCAGACCCATTTGCTCAAGCAGGTCCGTCGGGATATCGCCCGAGTGAAGACGGTGCTCAACGAGAAGGCAGGTGATTGAGATGGCCGAAGAGAAGAAAACCCGTACGCTCACCGGCAAGGTAGTGAGCGACAAGATGGACAAGTCCATCGTCGTGATGATCGAGCGCCGCGTGCGTCATCCGCTGTATGGCAAGTACGTCCGTCGTTCCACCAAGCTGCAGGCTCACGACGAGCAGAACCAGGCCAAGGCCGGCGACAAGGTATCCATTCAGGAATGCCGTCCGCTGTCCAAGCACAAGTCCTGGACCCTGGTTGAAGTCGTTGAGCAGGCCAAGGGCTGAGCTCGGCTGGCGCCGTAGTCAGATTAGGTTTGGAGAAAACCGATGATTCAGACACAGACAATGCTGGACGTCGCCGACAACAGCGGAGCGCGCCGGGTGCAATGCATCAAGGTGCTCGGCGGTTCTCACCGCCGTTATGCTCGCGTGGGCGATGTCATCAAGGTCACTGTGAAAGAAGCCATTCCGCGGGGCAAGGTCAAGAAAGGCCAGGTGCTGAAAGCGGTAGTGGTGCGTACCCGTAGTGGCGTCCGTCGTAACGACGGTTCGCTGATTCGCTTCGATGGAAATGCGGCTGTTCTGTTGAATAATACCAACGAACAGCCGATCGGTACCCGTATCTTCGGGCCGGTGACCCGTGAGCTTCGTAACGAAAAGTTCATGAAAATCATTTCCTTGGCGCCTGAAGTGCTGTAAGGAGCGAGGCGGATATGCAAAAGATCAAACGTGACGATGAAGTCATCGTCATCGCCGGCAAGGATAAAGGCAAGCGTGGCACCATCAAGCGCGTCCTCAAGGACGATCGCTACGTGGTGTCCGGTGTGAACATGATCAAGCGTCACACCAGGCCCAATCCCATGGCGGGCAACCAGGGCGGTATCGTCGAGCGCGAGGCTCCGATTCATGCGTCGAACGTGGCCATCTTCAATGCGGAGACCGGCAAAGCGGATCGCGTCGGCTTCCAGCTCAAGGAAGACGGTACCAAGGTACGTATCTACAAGTCGACGCAGTCACAGATCGACGCCTAACGCGAGTCGGGTAGCAAAATGGCGAACTTGAAAGAACGTTATCAAAACGAGGTGGTGGCTCAGCTCAAAGAGCAGTTCAGCTACGCCAACGTGATGCAGGTACCTCGGGTCACCAAGGTGACGCTGAACATGGGTATCGGTGACGCGACCAGCGACAAGAAGCTGATCGAAAACGCCGTCGCTGACATGGAGAAACTCTCCGGTCAGAAGCCGATGGTGACCAAGGCACGCAAGTCCATCGCGGGCTTCAAGGTACGCGAAGGCTGGCCAATCGGTATCAAAGTGACCCTGCGCAGCGCGCGCATGTGGGACTTCCTTGACCGCTTGGTAAACATCGCGATTCCTCGCGTGCGTGATTTCCGTGGTCTCAATCCGAAGTCCTTCGACGGACGTGGCAACTACTCCATGGGGGTGCGTGAGCAGATCATCTTCCCGGAGATCGAATATGATAAGATCGACCGGGTTCGTGGTCTCGATGTCACTATCACCACCACCGCCAATACCGATGAGGAAGGCCGGGCGCTCTTGAGCGCGCTGAACTTCCCGTTCAAGAAATAAGGGTGGGAGCATGGCAAAGAAAAGCATGGTAGAGCGCGAACTCAAGCGTGCCAAACTGGTCAAGAAGTACGCTGCCAAGCGCGCGGAACTCAAGACCATCATCGAAAATGTCAACGCCTCTGATGAAGAGCGCTTCGACGCGCAGCTCAAGCTGCAGCAGTTGCCGCGGGATTCCAGCCCGGTGCGTCGCACCAATCGCTGTCGAATCACCGGTCGCCCTCACGGCTACTACAACAAGTTCGGCCTGGGCCGTAACAAGCTGCGTGAAGCCGCGATGCGTGGCGACGTTCCCGGACTCAAGAAGTCCAGCTGGTAACGCCACGTAGAATCATCAGGAGCGCTACGTAATGAGCATGCAAGACACGTTGGCGGATATGTTCACTCGTATCCGCAATGCGCAGATGGCCACCAAGGAGACGGTTACCATGCCGTCCTCCAAGCTCAAGGTACAGGTGGCCCGCGTACTGAAAGAAGAAGGCTATATCGGCGATTTCAGCGTCACTGAAGGCGCCAAGCCTGAACTGACCGTGACCCTCAAGTACTTCGAGGGCAAGGCAGTCATCGAGCACATCCAGCGGGTTTCCAAGCCGTCCTTGCGCTCCTACAAGGGCAAGGATGCGCTTCCGAAAGTCGCCGATGGCCTGGGTATTGCGATCGTGACCACCTCCCGGGGCGTGATGACCGATCGTGCGGCCCGTCATGCCGGTGTCGGTGGCGAAGTCATCTGCACCGTATTCTAGGAGTTTGGAATGTCTCGTATAGCCAAATATCCGGTTACCTTGCCAAGCGGCGTCGAGGTCAATCTCGACGGCGACAGGCTGACCGCCAAGGGCGGCCAGGGCAGCCTCGCCATGACCGTGCATCCGGACGTGACGATCGGCCAGGAAGATGGCCGGCTGACCTTCGCCCCCAGCGAGTCTGCCAAGAGCTGGGCAATGGCCGGCACCACCCGTGCCCTGGTTCAGAACCTGGTCACCGGAGTGAGCGAGGGCTTTACCAAGTCCCTCGAGATCAATGGCGTCGGCTACCGTGCCCAGGCAAGTGGCAAGACGCTCAACCTGACATTGGGCTTCTCCCACCCGGTCGCTTATGAGCTGCCAGAAGGTGTCACGGCGGAAACGCCAAAGAACACCCAGATCATTCTCAAGGGAATGGACAAGCAGCAGATCGGTCACGTGGCGGCGGAGATTCGTGCTTTCCGGCCACCCGAGCCTTACAAGGGCAAGGGTATCCGTTATAGCGACGAGCAGGTCCGTCGTAAAGAAGCCAAGAAGAAGTAAGGCAGGGTTATGAACGCGAAGAAAGAATCTCGTCTCCGTCGTGCCCGCCGCGCTCGCGCCAAGATTCGCGAGCTGGGCGTGTATCGCCTGTGCGTCAACCGTACGCCGCGACACATCTATGCGCAGATCATCTCGCCGGATGGTGGCAAGGTGCTGGCCAGCGCATCGACGCTGGACAAGTCCCTGCGCGAGGGCAGTACCGGTAACGCGGACGCCGCCGCCAAGGTGGGCGCCATGATTGCCGAACGCGCCCAGGAAGCAGGCATCACTCAGGTTGCCTTCGATCGCGCGGGTTTCAAGTTCCACGGTCGAGTCAAGGCCCTGGCGGACGCCGCACGTGAAGGCGGCCTGAAATTCTAATAGGGTTTTACGATGGCGAAGAATGAACAGCAAGGCGGCGATCTGCAGGAAAAGCTCGTGCAGGTCAACCGCGTCGCCAAGGTGGTCAAGGGTGGCCGAATCTTCGGTTTCACCGCCTTGACCGTCGTGGGCGACGGCAATGGTCGCGTCGGCTTTGGCCGCGGCAAGGCACGTGAAGTGCCGGTCGCGATCCAGAAAGCCATGGATCAGGCGCGACGTAACATGATCAAGGTCAATCTCAGCGGTAGCACGCTCCAGTATCCGATCAAGGCTCGTCACGGCGCCTCCAAGGTATTCATGCAGCCGGCTTCGGAAGGTACCGGGGTCATCGCCGGTGGTGCCATGCGTTCCGTGCTCGAACTGGCTGGCGTCCATGACGTCCTGGCCAAGTGCTACGGTTCCACCAACCCGGTGAATGTCGTGCGTGCGACCATCAACGGTCTGGCCTCCATGCAGTCTCCGGACGACATTGCCGCCAAGCGCGGCCTGTCAGTCGAAGCGATCACGGGGTAAACATCATGGCAGCATCGATCAAGGTTACCCAGGTCCGCAGCACCATCGGCGTTCTAGCCAAGCACAAGGCTACCATGCAAGGTCTTGGTCTGCGGCGTATCGGTCATACGGTGGAGCTGGAAGACACCCCTGCCGTACGCGGCATGATCCACAAGGTCAACTACCTTGTGCGCGTTGAGGGAGAGTAATCCATGAAACTTAATAGCCTGAGCCCGGCACCGGGCTCCAAGCATGCGCCCAAGCGTGTCGGTCGCGGTATCGGTTCCGGTCTGGGCAAGACCGGTGGCCGTGGCCACAAGGGCCTCAAGTCACGTTCCGGTGGGAGCGTCAAGCCGGGTTTCGAAGGCGGTCAGATGCCGCTGCAGCGGCGCCTGCCGAAGTTCGGCTTCACATCCGCCAAGTCTCTGGCTTCGGAGGAAGTGCGACTGGCGGAACTGGGCAAGGTCACTGGTGATGAAGTCACGCTGGAGACGCTGAAGCAAGCCAATGTGATCAAGGATGCCACGCGATTCGCTAAAGTCATTCTTTCCGGCGAACTGAACAAGGCGCTCACCGTGCGCGGTCTCAAGGTCACCAAGGGTGCCCGAGCCGCCATCGAAGCCGCCGGCGGCAAGGTAGAGGACTAAATGGCTAAGTCAGGAAACATGCCGGCGATGGGTAGCGGCCTGAGTGAGCTCTGGGCGCGCCTGCGTTTCGTGTTGCTGGCTCTCGTGGTCTACCGCATTGGTGCCCACATTCCCGTGCCCGGTATCAATCCTGACCAGCTGGCTGCCTTGTTCAGGGAGCAGCAGGGCACCATCCTGGGCATGTTCAACATGTTCTCCGGCGGGGCCCTGGAGCGCATGAGCGTTCTCGCCCTGGGCATCATGCCTTATATCTCGGCATCGATCATCATGCAACTCCTCTCCGCGGTTTCGCCTCGGCTCGAGCAGTTGAAGAAGGAGGGCGAGTCTGGCCGTCGCAAGATCAGTCAATACACCCGCTATGGCACGGTGTTGCTGGCACTGGTTCAGGCGATCGGCATGTCGGTGGGATTGGCAGGACAGGGAATCGCCTACACGGCTGACTTCAGCTTCTATTTCACCGCGGTGGTCACCTTCGTGTGCGGCGCGGTGTTCATGATGTGGCTGGGTGAGCAGATCACCGAGAAAGGCATTGGCAACGGTATTTCGTTGTTGATCTTCGCGGGGATCGTGGCGGGCCTGCCCGGCGCGATCGGACAGTCTTTTGAACTGGCGCGCAACGACGGCGCCTGGAATGTCCTGCCCCTGCTGGCCCTTTCCGTACTGGGTATCGCCACCGTGGCTTTCGTGGTGTTCATCGAGCGCGGTCAGCGCCGCATTACGGTGAATTATCCCCGGCGTCAGGTCGGCAACAAGATGTATGCTGGGCAGAAGAGTTATCTGCCCTTGAAGGTCAATATGGCCGGTGTCATTCCGGCGATTTTCGCCTCCAGCATCCTGCTGTTTCCTGCCTCCATCGGCCAGTGGGTCAGCGCCGGCGAAGGCATGGAATGGCTGCAGACCGCTTCCCTGGCCTTGGCGCCCGGGCAGCCACTGTACATCTTGCTTTTCGGCGCCGCGGTGATATTCTTCTGCTTCTTTTACACAGCGCTGGTCTTCAACCCCAAGGATGTCGCTGACAACCTCAAGAAGTCAGGGGCTTTTCTGCCGGGTATCCGCCCCGGTGAGCAAACCGCTCGCTACATCGATAAGGTCATGACGCGCTTGACCCTGTTCGGTGCTCTCTACATCACTGCGGTATCTCTGATGCCTCAGTTCCTGATCGTGGCCTGGAACGTGCCGTTCTTCTTCGGTGGCACCTCGCTTCTGATCGTGGTGGTAGTGATCATGGATTTCATGGCTCAGGTACAGTCGCATCTCATGTCGAACCAGTACGAGTCGGTAATGAAGAAGTCCAATCTGAAAGGTTATGGCGGCGGCGGAATCATGCGCTAAAGCGGCATTGCCGACCCCGTTGGCGCGCCGCGAATCGCTATTGGAGAAAGAACGATGAAAGTTCGTGCATCCGTAAAGAAAATGTGTCGCAACTGCAAGATCATTCGTCGCAATGGCGCCGTGCGCGTCATCTGCAGCGAACCGCGGCACAAGCAGCGTCAGGGTTAATCCCGCGACGTTGTACCCCAGCGGGCGACGAGCATGCCCTCTTGCTTTTCATGAGGCGAGGGAGTATGCTCTGCGCCCTTTTGTAGATGATAACCGAGCAAGCCGCTCAACTTTCGGAGTAAGCTGATGGCCCGTATTGCAGGCGTCAATATCCCGGACAACAAGCATGCGGCGATCTCGCTGACCTATATCTTCGGGATTGGCCGCACTCGCGCGCAGGAAGTCTGCGCCGCAGCCAGTATTGCACCGACCACCAGGATTCAGGATCTCAGCTCCGAAGAGCTGGACGCCCTGCGATCCGAGGTTGGCAAATACACCGTTGAAGGTGACCTTCGTCGTGATGTCACGCTGAATATCAAGCGTCTCATGGACCTGGGTTGCTATCGTGGTCTGCGTCATCGTCGTGGTCTTCCGCTGCGTGGGCAGCGTACCAAGACCAACGCGCGTACCCGAAAGGGACCGCGTAAGCCGATTCGCAAATAATACGCATGTTCTGGCGTTAAGATAGGATGAAACATCAACATGGCTAACCCGCGTAGTAATCGCAAGAAGGTCAAAAAGCAGGTGGTGGATGCCATCGCGCATATCCACGCCTCTTTTAACAACACGATCGTGACGATCACAGACCGCCAGGGCAATGCGCTTTCCTGGGCAACTGCCGGTGGTTCGGGTTTTCGTGGTTCTCGCAAGAGCACCCCGTTCGCTGCTCAAGTGGCAAGCGAACGTGCAGCGACTGCTGCAGCCGAGTATGGTGTGAAAAACGTCGACGTGCTGGTCAAGGGCCCCGGTCCTGGCCGTGAGTCCGCCGTGCGCGCATTGAATGCCGCCGGCTTTCGCGTGCAAAGCATCACCGACGCGACACCCGTTCCCCATAACGGTTGCCGCCCGCCGAAAAAACGCCGCGTTTAAGGAGACGGACTCATGGCTCGTTATACAGGACCCAAGTGCAAATTGTCTCGTCGTGAAGGGACCGATCTCTTTCTCAAGAGTGGCGTCACCCCCTTCGAGAAGAAGTGCAAATCCGAGCAGGTTCCGGGTGCGCACGGCCAGCGCCGTCAGCGTCTTTCCGACTACGGCTTGCAGCTTCGCGAGAAGCAGAAAGTACGTCGTATGTATGGCGTACTTGAAAAGCAGTTCCGCAACTACTACAAGGAAGCCGCCCGCTTGAAGGGGGCGACCGGTGAATTGTTGCTGCAGCTGCTCGAGACTCGACTGGACAACGTCGTCTACCGCATGGGCTTTGGCTCCACTCGCGCGGAAGCGCGCCAGCTGGTCAGTCACAAGGCCGTTGCAGTCAACGGCCGTACCGTCAACGTGGCTTCCTACAAGGTCAAGCCTGGCGACGTGGTGGCCATTCGCGAAAAGGCCAAGAATCAGGCGCGTATTCAATCCGCGCTCTCCATCGCCGCGAATCGTGGTGATGTGGCCTGGATCGACGTTGACGCCAAGAAGATGGAAGGCACTTTCAAGGCACTGCCTGAACGCGGCGACCTGTCTGCCGACATCAACGAAAATCTGATCGTCGAGCTGTACTCGAAGTAAGTCGCGTCAGCGTCATGCCGGGTTTCGATCGAGACCCGGCCGAGTACCAAGTATCCGTTTGGCAGCCTGAAAGGTGTTCATATGCAGCGTTCAGTGACAGAATTTCTTCGCCCTCGCGACATCAAGGTCGAAGAAATCAGCGCTCACCACGCGAAGATCGTGCTCGAGCCCTTCGAGCGCGGCTTCGGTCATACCCTAGGAAATGCTCTGCGTCGTATTCTGCTGTCCTCCATGCCCGGCTGCGCCGTGGTGGAAGTCGAGATCAACGGTGTCGACCATGAGTACAGCGCCATCGAGGGCGTTCAGGAAGATGTTATCGAAATCCTCCTGAATCTCAAGGACGTGGCAATCAAGATGCATAGCCGTGACGAGGCGGTGCTCACCTTGAACAAGCAGGGGGCAGGCGTTGTGACCGCCGGCGATATTGCCACGGATCACGATGTCGAAATCGTCAATCCCGATCTCGTGATCGCTCACGTCAACGAAGGCGCCGAGTTGAAAATGCAGTTGAAAGTCGCCCGTGGTCGTGGCTACGAGCCGGCGGATGCGCGCCTTGACGCGGAGGACGAATCCCGAGCCATTGGTCGTTTGCAGCTCGATGCGACCTTCAGTCCGGTGCGTCGAGTGTCATACTCTGTGGATGCGGCCCGTGTCGAGCAGCGTACCGATCTGGACAAGCTGATCATCGACCTGGAAACCGACGGAACCCTGGATCCGGAAGAGGCCATTCGGCGCAGCGCCACCATTCTGCAGGAGCAGCTTGGCGCATTCGTCGATCTGGAAGCCGACAAGGAACAGGAAGTCGAAGTGGAAGAGGACCATATCGATCCCATCCTGCTTCGCCCCGTAGACGATCTCGAGTTGACCGTTCGCAGCGCCAACTGCCTGAAGGCCGAGAATATCTACTACATCGGCGATCTGATTCAGCGTACCGAAGTGGAGCTGTTGAAGACCCCTAATCTCGGCAAGAAGTCCTTGAATGAGATCAAGGATGTGCTATCTACCCGCGGCCTTTCCCTGGGCATGCGGTTGGAAAGCTGGCCGCCGGCAAGCCTGAAGGACGAAAAGAGCTCCGCGTGAGCGTCGCCTCGAGTCCCAGTTTGGTAAGGAATTACAACCATGCGTCATCGTAAGAGTGGTCGTCATCTGAATCGTACCAGCTCGCACCGCCAGGCCATGTTCAAGAACATGTGCGTGTCGCTGGTCGAGCATGAAATCATCAAGACAACCCTGCCCAAAGCCAAGGAACTGCGTCGTCATATCGAGCCGCTGATTACCCTGGCCAAGCAGGATAGTGTCGCCAACCGTCGTCTGGCCTTCAGCCGTACCAATTCCAAGGAAGCGGTCGGCAAGCTCTTCAACGAGCTGGGCCCGCGCTACGTGGAGCGTCCCGGTGGTTACGTGCGGGTGCTCAAGTGCGGTTTCCGCACCGGAGACAACGCCCCCATGGCTTATGTCGAATTGGTCGATCGACCGGTAGCGGACGAAGCCGCCGGCGAGGAATAGATTCTCGCACGCTATAGGAAAACCGGCCCAAAAGATGGGCCGGTTTTTTTATATGGTTAGCGTTTCGTCCTCTTCCCTGTACCATGCACTTCTAGCGATCGGTTTCAAACGGAGCGACGTTCCCTATCATGCAATTGAAATCCGCAGTCACCCCTTACAGGATCGCCTGGCAGGCGGTCACATTGCTGCTTATCACCCTGCTGCTGACAGGCTGCGGCGTGAATAATCTGCCGACCTACGACGAGCAGGTCAAATCCGCCTGGTCACAGGTGGAAAACCAGTATCAGCGACGCGCCGATCTGGTTCCCAACCTGGTGGAAACCGTCAAGGGCTTCGCGAAACAGGAGCAGGAGACGCTGACCGCGGTGGTGGAGGCGCGGGCCAAGGCCACTTCCATTCAAGTCGATGCCGACACCCTCGACAATCCCCAGCAACTGCAGCGGTTCGAGCAGGCCCAAGGACAGCTCACCAGTGCCCTGAGTCGGCTGATGGCGGTTTCCGAGCGCTATCCGGAGTTGAGGTCGAACCAGAATTTCCTGGCGCTGCAGTCCCAGTTGGAAGGCACCGAAAACCGTATCGCCGTCGCACGACGCGATTTCATCGCTGCGGTGGAGCGCTACAACACCGAGATCCGCACCTTCCCCGGCCGAATCTGGCATGGCTTGCTCTACAGCGATATGGAGCTACGCGAGAACTTCAAGGCAACCGCGCCGGAAGCGGATCAGGCGCCCCAGGTGGAGTTCTGATGAAAGGTCTGCGCCGTCTCTCGCTCTTCGCGCTGCTATGGCTCTGTGCGATTGGTGTTCAGGCTCAGCAGCTGAATTTCCCCGAACTCAGTGGCCGTGTCGTCGACCGAGCGGAGCTGCTCGACGCCGGAACGGAAACCCGACTGACCCGGATGCTTGAGGCCCACGAGCAGGCTACTACCGAGCAGATTGTAGTGGTCACGCTGCCGGATCTACAGGGCGTGTCCATTGAGCAGTACGGTTATCAGCTGGGCCGACATTGGGGTATCGGTCAGTCCGATGAGGACAACGGCGCGCTGCTGATCGTCGCCCGGGACGAGCGCAAGCTGCGTATCGAGGTCGGCTACGGTCTGGAAGGGCGGCTGACGGACGCCCAGTCCTCGGTGATCATCAACCAGATCATTACCCCGGCATTCCGCGAGGGCGACTTTGCCCGCGGCATCTCCGAAGGTACCCAAGCGATGATTCAGGTACTGGGAGGAGATCCGCTGGAGCAGGCAGCGCCGAACCAGGCGGTGAATGAGACTCCCGAGGGTGGCCGATCGATCCTTTTCTTCGTGCTGCTACTGGTTATTGCGATATTCCTGGGGGGCGGTGGACGCGGCGGCCGTTCCGGCGTGCTCGGCGGCCTGCTGCTGGGCGGCGCCTTGGGTGGCGGCGGTCATCGCGGGGGGGATGGTTTTGGCGGTGGCGGTTTCAGCGGCGGCGGTGGTGGTTTTGGCGGCGGTGGCGCTTCGGGGGGCTGGTAGACAAGATTTGGTCCCTAGCGAAATGACTAGCCCGAAAAGAAGCGAGTAGAAAATACCATGGCGTTACTGAACGAAAAAGAGCAGCGGGAGGTCGCCGAGGCGATCAAAAGGGTCGAGCAGGAAACGGATGCGGAACTGGTCACCGTGCTCGCCGCCCAAGCGGATAACTACGCCTATATTCCTCTGCTCTGGGCAGGCATTTTCGCCCTGGTGGTGCCCGGCGCGATCAACTATTTCCCCGGCTGGTGGGACGCCTCGAGTCTATTGCTGGTCCAGTGGGCCAGCTTTATCGTTCTCGCCCTGGTGTTTCGCCTTCCCGCGGTCACGACGCGGCTTATTCCTCGTTCGGTACGCCACTGGCGGGCGTCGAATCTGGCGCGACGACAGTTTCTGGAACAGAACCTGCATCACACCGCTGCCGGCACCGGCATGCTGATCTTCGTCTCGGAAGCCGAGCGCTACGTGGAGATCCTGGTCGACCACGGCATCTCGAGTCGCCTGAGCAACGAGACCTGGACGGATATCGTTGCCGCTTTCACGCAACGCGTCAGACAGGGCCAGACGCTGCAAGGATTTCTGGACTGCATCGAATCCTGCGGCGAGCACCTCAAGCAGCAGGTGCCCGCCACTCACGAGCGTGACGAGTTGCCTAATCGGTTGATCATCCTGAGATAGGCATTATCCGCTCAGGAGGTTTCCAGTTCCGGCTGCCGCTGGCGTTCAAGCAGCGGCTTGAGGAAGTGGCCGGTATGTGATTCCGCAAGATTCGCTACCTGCTCCGGCGTTCCCTCGGCGATGATCCGCCCGCCGCCGGAACCGCCTTCCGGCCCCATGTCCACCAGCCAGTCCGCGGTCTTGATCACGTCCAGATTGTGCTCGATCACCACCACGGTATTGCCGTGATCCCGCAGACGGTGAAGTACTGTCAAGAGCTGCCGGATATCCTCGAAATGCAAGCCGGTGGTGGGTTCGTCGAGTATATATAGGGTCTTGCCGGTATCGCGCTTGGCCAGCTCCCGGGCCAGCTTGACCCGCTGCGCCTCGCCGCCGGAGAGGGTGGTGGCGCTCTGGCCCAGGCGCACGTAGGAAAGCCCCACGTCCATCAGGGTCTGCAGCCGCCGAGCGATCGCCGGTACGGGGCTGAAGAAGTCCAACGCTTCCTCTACGGTCATCTCCAGCACTTCGTGGATGTTGCGTTCCTTGTACTTGATTTCCAGGGTTTCGCGGTTGTAGCGCTTACCCTTGCACACGTCGCAAGGCACGTAGATATCCGGCAGGAAGTGCATCTCCACCTTGATCATGCCGTCCCCCTGGCAGGCTTCGCAGCGTCCGCCCTTGACATTGAAGGAGAAGCGGCCGGGCTTGTAGCCCCGCGCCCGGGCTTCCTGGGTGCCGGCGAACAGCTCGCGGATCGGCGTGAAGATGCCGGTATAGGTCGCCGGATTGGAGCGGGGCGTTCGTCCGATGGGGCTCTGATCGATATCGATGATCTTGTCGAGCTGATCGAGTCCCTCGATACGCTGATAGGGCGCCGGCGTCAGGCTGGTGGCCCGGTTGAGTTCTCGGGCGGCGATGGGCATCAGGGTGGAGTTGATCAGGGTCGACTTGCCGGAACCGGAAACCCCGGTGACGCAGATGAATAGCCCAAGAGGCAGCTCCAGGGTGACATCCTGCAGGTTGTTACCGGTGGCGCCGACCAGACGCAGAATCTTCTCGGGATTGCCGGGAATACGGTGCGACGGCAGCTCGATGCGCCGGGTGCCGGAAAGATACTGGCCGGTCAGCGACGCCGTGCAGTCCTTGACCTGCTGAGGCGTGCCTTGGGCAACCACCCGCCCGCCGTGGACACCGGCGCCGGGCCCGATATCCAGCACGTGATCCGCCGCGAGGATCGCCTCTTCGTCGTGCTCGACCACGATCACCGTGTTACCCAGATCCCGGAGGCGTTCCAGGGTCTTGAGCAGCCGGTCGTTGTCTCGCTGGTGCAGGCCGATGGACGGCTCGTCGAGAATGTACATCACCCCCACCAGGCCCGCGCCGATCTGGCTGGCCAGACGAATGCGCTGAGCTTCCCCGCCGGACAGGGTATCGGCGCTGCGCTCCAGGGTCAGATAGTCGAGACCCACGTTGACCAGGAACTCCAGGCGGGCGTGGATCTCGTTGATGATCTTGACAGCGATCTCGCCTCGGCGTCCGGCAAGTTCGAGATTCTTGAAGTAGGACCAGGCGGTGCCGATCGGCAGGCGGGTGATATCCGGCAGCGTGTGTTCGTCGATGAAGACGTGGCGGGATTCCTTGCGCAGCCGTGTGCCGTGACAGGCGGGGCAGGGCTGTACGGCGATGTAGCGAGCCAGCTCTTCGCGCACCATGTTCGACTCGGTTTCCCGGTAGCGTCGCTGCATGTTAGGCAGTACGCCCTCGAAGGGATGGTCCCGACTCACCTTGCGACCGCGATCGTTGACGTAGCTGAAGGCGATATTGTCTTTGCCGCTGCCGTGCAGGATGATCTCCTGTTCGTGGCGGGCCAGATCCTGCCAGGGGGTTTCCAGGGCAAAGCGATAGTGCGTCGCCACCGCCTGCAGCTGGTTGAAATAATAGATGCTGCGCCGATCCCAGCCCTTGATCACCCCTTCCGCCAGGGAAAGCTCCGGATGGCTGATCAGCCGATCCGCGCCGAAGAACTGCTGAACTCCCAGACCGTCGCAGCTGGGACAGGCGCCGGCGGGGTTGTTGAAGGAGAACATGCGCGGTTCGAGTTCGGCGATGGAGTAGCCGCAGACCGGACAGGCAAAGCGCGCGGAGAAGGTAATGTCGTCGAAGGTATCGTCCATGTCGTGAACGATGGCAATGCCGTCCGCGAGATTGAGCGCGGTCTCGAAGGACTCCGCCAGGCGCTGGGCCAGGCCTTCACGCACCTTGAGCCGGTCCACCACCACGCTGATGTCATGTTTCCGGTTCTTCTCAAGCGGTGCGATATCGTCGAGTTCGAGCACCTGGCCGTCGATCATGGCGCGCACGAAACCCTGAGCGCGCAGCTCCGCCAGCAGCTGCAGATGCTCGCCCTTGCGTCCGCTCACCACCGGGGCCAGCAGCATCAGCTTGCTGCCTTCCGGCAGTGCCAGCACCTGATCGACCATCTGCGAGATGGTCTGCGCTTCCAAATCCTCGCCGTGTTCCGGACAGCGCGGCGTGCCGGCCCGGGCGAACAGCAGGCGCAGGTAGTCGTAGATCTCGGTGATGGTGCCGACGGTGGAGCGAGGGTTGTGCGAGGTGGATTTCTGCTCGATGGAGATCGCCGGGGACAAGCCTTCGATATGATCGATATCCGGCTTTTCCATCATCGACAGGAACTGGCGCGCGTAGGTGGACAGCGACTCCACGTAACGCCGCTGGCCTTCCGCATACAGGGTATCGAAAGCCAGGGAGGATTTCCCCGAACCGGAAAGGCCGGTGATCACGATCAATTTGTCCCGAGGGAGTTCGACGTCGATCTGCTTGAGATTGTGGGTACGTGCGCCCCGGACCAGAATCTTGTCCATTGCTACCTCGCTGCTGGAAGCAAAACCGCCATTGTACGTTTTTCCAGTTACCGGCGCCAAAGCTGCGACGTAACGAAGCGTGATACGGCCCGGCGCTTTTCCTGAAGGGGCAGGAAACGGTAGAATGATGGGTTATCAAGCACCGATGTGCGTCTCCCGCAAGTTGTGGACATCTTATCTTCATGGTTTCTCGTCTCCTGACCTTCAGCGAACGCCGCGCAATTATCGGCCTCGCGAGTCTTTATGCGTCGCGCATGCTGGGGCTTTTCATGGTGCTGCCGGTGCTGGCGCTGTATGCCCAGGATCTGAGCGGAGCCACGCCTTTGCTGGTGGGCCTGGCCTTGGGCGGCTACGGGCTGACCCAGGCATTCCTGCAGATTCCCTTCGGCCTGCTTTCCGATCGTATCGGGCGCAAGCGGGTGATCGCTGGCGGGCTGATATTGTTTTGCCTGGGTAGCGTGGTGGCTGCCCTGGCGGACAGCATCGCCGGTGTCATTCTGGGGCGCTGCCTGCAGGGCAGCGGGGCGGTGGCGGCGGCCATCATGGCCCTGCTGGCGGATCAGACCCGTGAGCAGGTGCGGACCGCCGCCATGGCAACCATCGGACTTTCCATCGGTCTGGCCTTCGCCGTGGCCATGGTGCTGGGGCCGCTTGTTTCCGCCCATTTTGGCCTTGCCGGCGTCTTCTGGTTTACCGCTGTGCTGGCGCTGCTGGGCCTGCTGGTGCTGTGGAAGCTGGTTCCCCCTGCGCCGCGTCGCATGCGTCACAAGGATGTCGGCATCGACCGCGACCAGCTCAAGGCAACACTCGGCCGCGGTGATCTGCTGCGCCTGGATTTCTCGATTTTCGCCCTGCATCTTTTGCTGATGGCGATTTTCGTGGTGGTACCCGCCAAGCTGCTCGCCGTCGGCGTGGCCGCAGATCATCACGGCTGGGTCTATCTTGGCATCATGGGACTGGCGTTCTGCGCCATGGTGCCTTTGGTGATCATTGCCGAAAAGCGCCGCAAGATGAAGGCAATGATGAGCCTGGCGGTGGGGATGCTGGCGGTGAGCCTGCTGGGCATGGGGTGGTTCGAGACCCGCTCGTGGGAACTGGCCACCTTGCTGCTGGTCTTCTTTACCGGCTTCAATCTGCTGGAAGCGACGCTGCCATCGATGATCAGCAAGCTGGCGCCGGCAGGTTCCAAGGGCACCGCCATGGGTGTCTATTCCACCAGCCAGTTTCTCGGCGCTTTCCTGGGCGGCGTGCTGGGCGGCGCTCTGGTCCAAGCGTGGGGCCAGGACGCGGTATTTTATGCCGGTGCGCTACTGGGTCTGGTATGGTTCATTATCATGCTGGGCATGCCCAGGCCCCGCTATCTGTCCAGCGAGGTCATCGCCCTGGACGAGCAGGCTCATGGCGAAACTCTGGATAATCTGATGGCGCGCTTTGCGGATGTCGCCGGGGTGGAGGATGTCATGGTGGTGCCGGAAGAGCGGCTCGCCTACCTCAAGGTGGATCGACAGCGTCTGGATAGCGACGCCCTGGCACGGGTAACCCAGTTCGAAAACCGCTGATTCGCGCCATGCGTTGAACAACGAATATTTATCGGGTAGCCGGGCCGGCCGGGTCGCATGAAGCGGACACGCCACGCTAGCTACCCCTTCATGAGGAGTCAAATATGGCCCGTGGTATCAACAAGGTCATTCTCATCGGTAACCTGGGTCAGGATCCCGATGTTCGCTATACCCAGTCCGGCTCGGCGGTGACCAATCTCAATCTCGCCACCAGTGATAGCTGGACCGACAAGCAGAGCGGCCAGCGCCAGGAACGCACCGAATGGCACCGGGTGGTGATGTTCAACAAGCTTGCGGAGATCGCACAGCAGTATCTGCGCAAGGGTTCCAAGGTGTATATCGAAGGCCGGATCCAGACCCGTAAATGGCAGGGCCAGGACGGCCAGGATCGCTACAGCACCGAGATCGTCGCCAACGATATGCAGATGCTCGATAGCCGGGGCGGCCAGGGAGCGGATTACGCGCAAGGCGCTCAGCAGGGCGGGTATGCCAATGCGTCTCAAGGCGGCGGGCAACGTTCCACCCAGTCATCGCAAGGCCAGGGCCAGCAGGGCGGCAATCCTCAGCAGGGTAACAACCAGCAGAACAACAATTACGGTGCGCCCAATCCCGGGAGCTTCGACGACTTCGACGATGAGATTCCGTTCTGAGAACCGCCGTTGAGGACGCATCGTGAAACTGCTGATACTGGATGCGGGGCACTGTCTGAGTCTTGCGCTGATGCGCGAGGCGAGCCGGCGGGCGGATACGGAACTGCTGATCGAGGATGCGCTGACGGTGGAGACGAACCACCTGGCAGCGGTGCGCCCGGATGCGGTGATCATTCCACCTTTGTCCCAGCCGGCCAACGCCGAACCCGCGGTGGTGATCGCCCACGCTCAAGCCGTCGATCAGTGCCTGGAGGCGTGCATGGCAACCCAGGTGCCGATGGTCTGGTGCGTTTCCGATCAGCTTTACGAGGACGGCTCGATCGAGCCCATCAATGAGGATGTGATCCCCTCACCCCGTGACGAAAGCCTGCAGCGTCTGGTAAGGGTGGGCGATCGTATTCGCGAGCAATGTTCGCGCTACCTGATCGTGCGCCTGGGGCCGCTGTTCGCCCTGGAAGGCACTCACGGCTGGCTGAACGAACTGCTCGATGACCTGATGGCCGGCCGGGAGGTGCCCGCGGAAAGGGATGTCATCCTGTGCCCCACCTCCGCGGATGCGGCGGCCATGGCGCTGATAGGCATGTTGCAACAGCAGCAGTGTCGTGCCGATGCCTGGGGTGCCTATCATCTTGCCGGTACCGAGCCGGTCAGCGCCTATACCTTTGCCTCCATGGTGCGGACTCAGCTGGCGACCCGTCTAGAAGGAATGGGCAAGCAGGTGGAGCTGGGACCGCTCAAGGCACTCAGCCACCATCACGATCAACCCTTGCGCCGCGCCCTCAACTGCCGCCGGGTGCACGATACCTTCGGCGTGCATCAAAAACCCTGGCAGCTCGAGATGGAGCGCATGCTGGACGCCTGGTGCCTGGCCAGAACCGGGGAGACCGCATGAAATACCTTGCGTCGTGAACACTCTCAACCTGCCTTTATCATGAATACGCTGCGCAGCCTGCTGTTCTATCTAGGGTATTTTCTGGCCATGCTGGTATGCGGCGTACTCTTCCTGCCGGTAACGCCGTTGCTGCCGCTGCGCTCCCGTTATCGCCTGCTCAATCTCTACAACCATTTCGTCATCGCCTGGTTTCGGCTGTGCTGTGGGGTGCGTTACGATATTCGCGGCAAGCAGCATCTGCCCGACGGCCCCTGTGTCATACTCGCCAATCATCAGAGCGAATGGGAAACTGTCTATCTGCAGCTGCTCAAACCGCCGGTCTGCACGGTACTCAAGCGAGAATTGCTGAACCTGCCCATCTTTGGCTGGGCATTGCGCCTGCTGCACCCCATCGCACTGGACCGCTCCAAGCCTGCTCGAGCAATGAGACAGGTGCTGACCCAAGGCAAGACGCGCCTGGAGGAAGGGCTTTCGGTGCTGATCTTTCCCGAAGGTACGCGGGTTCTCCCTGGCGAGCGGCGACGTTACAACAAGAGCGGCGCGGTCATTGCCTGCCGGGCAGGAATGCCGGTGCTGCCGGTGGCGCATAATGCCGGCGAGCGCTGGCCCGGTCGCCATTGGGTCAAGAATCCCGGCACCTTGTCGTTGATCGTCGGTGAACCTATCGCCACCCAAGGGCGAACGCCGGAAGACGTGCTGATAGAAGTGGAGAACTGGATTGAAGCGCGGCTGGTGGAAATTTCCGAGGTGCCAAGGCCCGTCTCACTACCATCCACCGAGAAACACACCACAGAAAACCCAAGACACCAAGGATAGAATAACGGCGCCGTTCGGCGCCGTTGAAGTGTGGGCATCAAGAGAGCGATTCAGTCGCGAGGCTTCTCCAGCACCAGGCAGGCATTGGTACCGCCGAAACCGAAGCTGTTGGACAGAATTCGTTCGAGCTTGACGCCATCGCGGCGCTCCTGAACGATATCGAATCCTTGGGCCTGCTCGTCAAGTTCGTCGATATTCGCCGAAGCGGCAATGAAATCGTTTTCCATCATCAGCAGCGAATAGATGGCTTCCTGAACGCCGGTAGCGCCCAAGGAGTGGCCGGTCAACGACTTGGTGGAACTCATTGCCGGCGCCTGATCGCCGAAGACTTCGCGAATCGCCCGCAACTCCGACATGTCCCCCACCGGCGTCGAAGTACCGTGGGTGTTGATGTAGTCGATATTGCCCTCGACATTCGCCATGGCCTGACGCATGCAGCGTATGGCGCCTTCGCCGGAGGGTGCGACCATGTCGTAGCCGTCCGAGGTGGCGCCGTAGCCCACAATCTCCGCGTAGATCCTCGCGCCGCGGGCCTCGGCGTGCTCCAGCTCCTCGAGCACCAGCATGCCGCCACCGCCGGCGATCACGAAACCGTCCCTGGCCTTGTCATAAGGGCGAGAGGCCTTCTCCGGGGTATCGTTGTAGCCGGTGGAAAGAGCACCCATGGCGTCGAACAGGCAGGAAAGCGTCCAATGCTCTTCCTCGCCGCCGCCTGCGAAGACCACGTCCTGCTTGCCCATCTGGATCTGCTCCAGAGCATTGCCGATGCAGTGCACCGAGGTGGCACAGGCGGAGGAGATCGAGTAGTTGACCCCCTTGATCTTGAACGGCGTGGCCAGACAGGCGGAGACCGTGCTGCCCATGGTGCGGGTGACGCGATAGGGGCCAACGCGACGCAGCCCCTTTTCACGCAGCACATCCGCTGCCTCGACCTGATTGGCGCTGGAAGCGCCGCCGGAACCGGCGATCAGGCCGGTGCGTTCGCTGGAAACCTGCTCCGGCGTCAGCCCTGCATCCTCGATGGCCTGGGCCATGGAAACATAGGCATAGGCAGCGGCGTCGCCCATGAAGCGACGTTGCTTGCGATCGATCAGTGCATCGAGATCGATGTCGACCACGCCGGCCACATGGCTACGAAATCCGCGTTGGGCATATTCTTCCTTGAAGCGAATACCCGAGCGTCCGGTTTTCAGCGCTTCGAGGACCTGACGCTGGTCGTTACCTATGCAGGACACAACGCCGAGTCCGGTGACTACCACTCGTCGCATGGAAGCCTCCTGATCAGAAATTCGCGGTGGAGGTGAACAGGCCGACGCGCAGATCGTTGGCCTGATAGATGGCGCGATCGTCGACCAGCAAGGTGCCGTCGGCAATTCCGAGGATCAACCGCCGAGTAATCACGCGTTTGATATTGATACGATAGGTGACCTTGCGAGCATCGGGCAGAATCTGGCCGGAAAACTTGACCTCTCCACAACCCAGGGCGCGCCCACGTCCGGGATGCCCTAGCCAACCGAGATAGAATCCCACCAGCTGCCACATGGCATCCAGGCCCAGGCAACCGGGCATGACCGGATCGCCGGGAAAATGGCAGCCGAAGAACCACAGGTCGGGATGGATATCCAGCTCGGCGATCAGTTCGCCCTTGTCGTGTTCACCCCCCGTTTCGCTGATCCGGGTAATGCGGTCGAGCATCAGCATGTTGGGTGCGGGAAGCTGGGCATTGCCAGGGCCGAACAGCTCGCCTTGGCTGCAGGCCAGTAGCTCGTCGCGGCTGAAGGAATGTTGCTTGGTCACTGAGTCGTTCCAAGTGTCAGGGTAAGGATAAATCGCAAAGCGCGACTCCCTGCATTCTACTGGCAGTGCTTCATGATTGCACGTCAGGGGCGAACGCCGGACTAGGGGTTACGGGTTTTTCAACTGCTTGAAGGCGTCAAGGGCGCGCTGTTGAGCCGCCTTGTGATCGACGATGGGAGGCGGGTAGTCGAGATTCTCCAAGACATCCTTCGGTGGGGCGTGGCGCTGCTTGGCCGACAGCTCCGCCAGCGCCGGAAGCTGCTCGGCGATGAACTCGCCCTGAGGGTCGAAGCGCTGCGCCTGAGTGGTGGGATTGAAAAGACGAAAATAGGGCGCGGCGTCGGTGCCGGTGGATGCCGCCCACTGCCAGCCGCCGTTGTTGGAGCAGAATTCGCCGTCCACCAGATGGCGCAGGAAGAACGCTTCCCCGCGCCGCCAGTCGATCAGCAGATGCTTGGACAGAAACATGGCGGTGACCATGCGCAGGCGGTTGTGCATCCAGCCTTGGCTGACCAGTTGGCGCATGCCCGCATCGACGATGGGATAGCCGGTGCGGCCCTCGCACCAGGCGGCGAAGCCTTGATCGTCGTCGCGCCATTTCAGCGCTTCGGTGTCTTCCTGGAAGGGGCGATAACGGCATACCCGAGGAAAACCGACGGCGATATGTTGATAGAATTCTCGCCAGATCAATTCGTTGACCCAGGCGGTCAGCCCCTGATCGCCATCCGCCAGGTGACTGTCGTTTTCACTCATTACCGCTTGCAGGCACTGGCGCCAGGAAATCATGCCCAGCGCCAAATAGGGGGACAGTTCGCTGGTGCCTCGGCATTCGGGAAAGTCCCGCTGTTGATTGTAGTGGTGGGCCCGGTAGCGCAGGAACCGCTGCAGTCGATCCGCGGCGGCGTTCTGGCCCGCAGGCCATAGGCGGCCGTCCACCGGCGCATCCTCCAGCTCCGGTAGCGCGGGAATCGGATCCGAATCGACGCCGGTTGCCGGCTGGGCGACGGGTTCGCCCTTGAGCGCCAGACGATCGCTGTCGAGCCGGCGATGCCAGGCCTTGGAAAACGGCGTGAAGACCTTATAGTAGTCATCGTCCTTGGTCAGCAGCTCGCCAGGCGCGAACGCCACAGCGTCGCGGTGAGCGTGAACCTGAAAACCCGCCTCCCGAAGCTTCTTGGCCACTGCCTCGTCTCGGCGGCGCTCGTTCAGCGGATATTCCTGGTTGAAGTGCAGCCCTTCGGCGCTGGTCTGCTCGGCGATCTCGAGAAGAGCCTCTGGCGCCGCCTCGAAACGGTCGATGTCCCGGTGCAGCAGTGGGATGCGATAGCCTTCGAGTTCATTGCGCAGGACATGCACGCCACGCTGCAGAAAGTCCAGCTTGTTGGCCCCGTGGCCGTGATCCTGCCATTGAGAAAGACAACGCAGGAAGATACCGATCACCGGTCCACGCGCGGCGGCCTCGCTCAGGGCGGTATTGTCCAGGGTACGTAGATCGCTTCGAAACCATACCAGTTGTATGGCGCGCTCGGACACGTTGTCTTTTCGAGTCATCGGCGTTCCTTGCTAACGAGGAGAAGAAAATTTCCTTGAGGAATCCTGGTCGTGATCCTTCTACTGATTTTTTAATAGGGAAGTCAGTCGCTGTAGCGCCTGCATCGGATCGTCTCCCAGTACTTCCACCGGGCCGTCCGCCAGATCGGCCTGGCGAATGCGCGCTACCGGCCCGCACAGCACCAGGGGAACGTCGAGCTGCTCCGCCAGACGGGGCAGCTGTCGACGGATAAGGTCGCTGCGCTCCGCCTGACTGCTGCAGAGGAGCAGCGCCGAGGCCTTGAGCCGCTGCACCGCCAACGGCATGTCGCTCAGGGGCAGGGAGGCATCGAACAGGCGCACGCGAAAGCCTTCGTGCACCGCGGCCAAGGCGATCAATAACTCCCACAGCATGCCATGAGACCCCGGCAGACGAATGATGATCAGGTGTGGCCCTTTATTGAGCAGATTGCCGTGATAGAGCCGGATGCCTACCCGAGTGCGCAGGAAAGATTCCAAGCTATGACGCTGAAGTGCCGCGCCGATCTGGTCTCGCCAGCATTCCTCGAAGGTTTCCACGATCGGCTTGAACAGTTCGTTCATGCACACCGGCAGAGGGTAAAGCGCCATGCTCTGGTTGTAGAGCTCGTCCAGACGCTGAAGATCCAGCGCTTCGATGGCGGTGATCCATTGCTGTCTCTGCACGCTCCAGTCGTTGCTGATGGGAGTGGAGGGCGCTTCGGGTTTAGGCTGTTCGAGCAGTTCGCGCACCTGGCTGACCGGGACGCCGCGACCCAGCCACTGCAGAATCTGCTCGATGCGTTCGATATCGTCTTGGGCGTAAAGGCGATGCCCCTTGGGCGTTCGCTGGGGACGAATCAACCCGTAACGACGCTCCCAAGCGCGCAGCGTTACCGAATTCACCCCGGTCAGCCGTGAAACTTCACGAATGGGGTAAAGCGCTGCATCGCCGGGATGAATCGCCTGGGTGCTCACGTTAGCCTGCCTCGTATAAGTATTTGATGCTCATATCGGGAATACCTTGGTTAAGCCGATTAACCATCAGGTGGATACCCTCGATCACCGTTACAAAGGATGGTGCAAAATATTATACAAGGCAAACCGGTTGTATAAATAACTCCGGGTATCGATTCGTCGATCAAGAGGCATTTTCGCCCTTATTTGTCGCCGCCTGGGCTTCGATGATGCTCGCCAAGGCATCCACGAAGGCGGGGTGGTCGCCCACCGGGGCCAGTAGATCGAGACGAATGCCGGGGTTAGCTTGACGTAGCGCCTCGAGCTGGCCAGGAACGTCTTCTCTCAAATGACGGCCCGCGGCGAAGAACAAAGGCAGTACATCCGCCTGGGTCACCCCGGCATTTTCGAGTTCCGCCGCGGTGGATTCCAGTGAGGGCTCGCTCAACTCCATGAACGCCAGCCGCAGCGGCGTGGCGCTGCGGGCCGCAAGGGTTGCGGTCAACTCCTCGAAGGGCGCCCGCCAACGCGGATCGCGGGAACCGTGAGCGAGCAGGATCAGCGCATGAGACATACTTGAACTCCTTCAGGGTTAAGAGGCCAATGCCAAACCCAGGTGATGGCCGGAAAGCCAGGCGTCTTCCACCCGAGCGCCGCGCCAGGCGTCGCCGCACAGGCCAAGCCCGGTATCGGTCAGATGGAAATCTTGAGCGGTGTCCTCTCCGGATGACTTCGAGGTGGACACCGACGGCTTGGCGTAGCGCCAGCGGTGGGCGCTCAGGACAAGAGGCTCCGGCAGCGCCCGAGTGGTAAATCTTGCTGCGAAGGCTTGATAGAGCCAATCCGCTACCCGGGAAGGTTTCTCTTCCAGACAAGCCTGGGTCCAGGCATGAGTGGCCAGCAGCGTCAAACTTTCCCGAGGCTCTCGACCGGGCTTGGTACTGTTGCGCGCTACCAGGTCAAGCGGGCCTTCCTCGACAAAGAGCCCCTGCCAGTCGCCCCCGGCCACAAGGCTATCGTCCAGCGGCTTGTCGAAGACCGCATAGGCGGTCCAGGTAGGATGCTGGACAACGGCTTCGCTGGTTCTTGCAAGCGCAGGATCGTGAGGCGCGACAAGTGGAACCGCCTGAGGCGTGGGCACGCTGATCACAACCGCGGAAAAAGGACCTTGACGCTGTCGTTTATCGTCGATCAGCCACCAACCATTGACCTGGCGTTCCAGCGACTCGATACGACAGCCAACCCGAACATTCATGTCCTGGGCCAGATGGCGAGTCAGCGCGCTCATGCGCGGTGCGCCGCAGTAGCGTAAAGGTGGCGCCTCTGGATAGTGAATCGTCTCGCCCTGACAGATACCCAGTCGGCCAGGCCAGGCCTTCACGACACCGGCGCTTCGCCATGCAGTTACTTCGTGGCAAAAGCGCTCATCGTGGGCGGTAAAGTACTGAGCGCCCAGATCGACGGTGCCTTCCCCCAGGCGCCGGCTAGCCAGGCGCCCGCCGGGGCCGCGGCTTTTCTCGAAAATCTCGCAGGCTATGCCGCGTTTCTTCAAGACGTTGGCACAGGCCAGGCCGGAAATGCCGGCGCCAATGATGGCAATGGATGACGATGAAACCATGAGCGAACCTTGGAGTGGCGATCAGCGAATCGGGCACGGTGGTGATATAGCGTCTAGACTAAACGATTCGTACAATGCTTGTATAATATAGCGATCATCATTTTCCACTATCAGGGTACAGCAAGGAGGCACCATGCGCGTCTTGATCACCGGCGGTACCGGCTTCGTGGGGAAACGACTTTGCCAGCGGCTTGCACAAGCCGGGCACGAACTGCTGGTGGTGTCACGCAGCCCGGACAAGGCACGGGAAATGCTGCCCCAGGGGACGCAGACCGCGAGTTCGGTGCTTGATTTCGTCGAGCAGGCGCCAGAGGCGATCGTCAATCTGGCCGGGGAGTCTATCGCCGGCAAGCGCTGGAGCGAGGAACAGAAACAGCGTCTGATCGATTCCCGGGTCAATATCACCCAGGATATCGTCAACCTGTGCGCGCGGCTGGCCCAGCAGCAAAAGGTGCCCAAGGTGCTGGTATCCGGTTCCGCCATGGGCTATTACGGCGCCCAAGGAGATAAAAAGGTCACCGAGGAGACGCCGCCGAACGACGAGTTCGCCCATCGGCTGTGCAAGCGCTGGGAAGACACTGCTCGCCAGGCCGCTCAACATGGCGTACGGGTCGTTCTGCTGCGCACCGGACTGGTGCTGGAAAAGGACGGTGGCACTCTGGCTCAGATGCTGCCGCCCTTCAAGCTGGGGCTGGGTGGACGCTTCGGCGATGGCAAGCAGTTCATGCCCTGGATTCATCGAGAGGATCATGTTCGCTCCATCGAATTCCTGCTCGAACGCGACGACCTGGAAGGCCCCTTCAACGCTTCGGCGCCGGAGCCTGTGACCAACGATACCTTCACCACGAAAGTCGCCGAGCATCTGCATCGTCCTTCGTTCATGTGGGTACCGGGGCCGGCGCTGAAAATCGCCCTGGGGGAAATGTCCCGCCTGCTGCTGACCGGAGCGGACATGCGTCCGGCCAAGCTGGAGGCGGCGGGCTTTCGCTTCGACTATCCCACCCTCGACAGCGCCTTGAGCGCCATTCTGGGCGACTGACGGGGTAGTTATCGTCGAGTCGGCGCGCCGGTGGCCCGAGGCCATCGTCCGTATGATGTCGCATCACTCCACCGCTAGCCCGAAGCGGTCGGTACGCGACTGTTTCCAGTAATTCCGGTAGATATGATGTTCGCCGCTCAAGTCGTCGTTGAGCAGCGCGCCGCGTGCGACCTGCGGCAACAGATTCGACAGCAGCCGCACGTTGTTTTCGTCAACGCGTCGCACGATGTGTCGCGGCAGGATGTCGTCCGGGTGATGCAGCCCGGCCGCCTGGATCAGGTACTTGAGCGCAAGCAGCGTCCTGTCATGGAACTGATACACGCGCTGCGCCTTGTCCGACACCACCAGCGCGTTCTGGCGCACCGGGTCCTGCGTCGTCACACCCGTCGGGCAGTTGCCGGTGTGGCAGGTCTGCGCCTGGATGCAGCCGAGCGAAAACATGAACCCGCGCGCGCTATTGCACCAGTCGGCGCCCAGCGCCAGCGTGCGCGCCACGTCGAACGCGCTGATCACCTTGCCCGCGCAGCCGAGTTTGACGCGATCGCGAAGATCGGCCCCAATCAGCGTGTTGTGCACCAGCAGCAGCGCTTCTTGCAGCGGTACGCCGACGTGATCGATGAACTCCACCGGCGAGGCGCCGGTACCGCCTTCCGCGCCATCGACGACGATGAAATCCGGGGTGATGTCGGTCTCCATCATCGCCTTGACGATGTCGAACCAGTCCCAGGGGTGCCCGAGGCAGAACTTGAAGCCTGTGGGTTTGCCGCCGGAAAGCTCCCGCAGCCGCTCGACGAACCGCAGCAGCTCGACCGGCGAGGAAAAGGCGCTGTGGGTCGGCGGCGAGACGCAGGTCTTGCCCACCGGAATGCCGCGCACTGCCGCGATCTCCGCCGTCACCTTGCCGCCCGGCATCACGCCGCCCTGTCCCGGCTTGGCACCCTGGCTGATTTTGATCTCGATCATCTTGACCTGCGGGTCGGTGGCGTTTCTTGCGAAGCGCTCCGCACTGAAGCTGCCATCATCGTTACGACAACCGAAATAGCCCGAGCCGATCTCCCAGATCAGGTCGCCGCCGTGTTTGCGGTGATATGACGAGATCGAACCTTCCCCGGTATCGTGGGCGAAATTGCCGCGCTTGGCGCCGGCGTTGAGCGCTTCGATGGCGTTGCCCGAGAGCGCGCCGAAGCTCATCGCCGAGATGTTGAAAACGCTTGCCTCGTAAGGCACCCGGCAATCGCCGGGCCGCGGCTGACGGCCCGCGGGCTGCGCGCCGATGGTGATGCGGAAGTCATGGGAGTCGAGCCGGGTCGGCGTCATCGATTGATTGATCCACTCGTAGCCGTCTTTCTTGACGTCGATTTGCGAGCCGAACGGTCGGAAATCCGTTTGGCCTTTTGCGCGCTGGTAGACCAGCGAGCGCTGCGCACGCGAGAAGGGCGCAGCGTCGGTGTCGGATTCCATGAAGTACTGGCGGATTTCGGGACGAATGTATTCGAGCAGGTAGCGCAAATTCCCGATCAGGGGGTAGTTGCGCAAGAGTGCATGCTTGTGCTGGCGCAAATCGTACACGCCCATCACGGCCAGGGGCCCCAGCAAAAGTACCGGCCACACCGCACCGTCCCGAAACAGCAGGTTGAGCAGTACAAGCAGCAAGCCGAGTACGCACAGGGCGA
The DNA here is from genome assembly GCF_007954585.1 of Pistricoccus aurantiacus. Classification (GTDB taxonomy): domain Bacteria; phylum Pseudomonadota; class Gammaproteobacteria; order Pseudomonadales; family Halomonadaceae; genus Pistricoccus; species Pistricoccus aurantiacus. Next base: position 493,434 of record NZ_CP042382.1, on the reverse strand, counting down.
GCACCGTATAGCGAATCGGGTAATACGAATTGGGCGTTTTGAGCATCGTGATTCCCCATGACCCGAAAGCGTTGGTTTGCCCAGCGGCAGCGGTCATCGCAACCGCGCGCCCTGTCGCGCTTCGATATCCCGCGCGTCTTCGATACCCCGGGTACATGATAAGCGCCTCCCCAGGCACATTCCACGCTGAAGCCTTCGCCGGGATACCTTGGGGACGGCGATCAAGCGTTCGCGTCCAGCGTCACGATCACCCGCACCGCGTCCAGCCGCAGCCGGGTGTTTTCGATAGCGTCGCTGAGGCCGGCCAGTTCATTTTCCAGGGCGCGTATCTCGTCTTCCCGCACCGCCGGGTTGTGCGTCGCCAGTGCCTTGAGTCTCGCCAGCTCGCTGTTCAACTGACGGTGCATGCGACTCTGGGCCGCCTCGATGATGCTCGGCAGCTCCCGCGCCGCTTCCTCTTCGGCCTTGTCCATCAACTCCCGTAGCTGCCCCTGACGGCTCTTGATCAATTCCCGGGCGGGGGCTTTCTTGACCTTGCCAAGATGTCTGGCCAGGCCGTCGAAGGACACCTTGTCGCTGAGATTGGCGCCGGTTTCGTCCAGCAGCACCCGCACCGCGGTGGCAGGCAAAAAGCGGCTGACGTGCAAGGCCTTGGGCGCCGGGCAATATGTGCGGAAGATGTGTTCAACCATCAGCCGTCCGCCGGGAATCGACGGATGCCTGAGCGTTGCCAGAGCGGTGTTGCCCATGGTGCCGCCGAGCAGCCGGGACATCATTTCCCGCACCAGCGGATGCTCCCAGGAAAGACGCTGCACGTCGTCTCGGGCCAGGGCGCGGGCACGTGAGAAAGTGGCGCTGAAGCCGTCTTCCCCCTTGGTCAATCCCGGCAGGCCGCCCTGCATCTGCGAACTCGGCTGCAGGTGCAGCAGTTCACCGCCGATGTCCTGGCTGTCCACCCCGAAGATATCCAGGGCGCGATCCAGATAGCGCGGCAGGGCCGGATCGTCATCGAGTTCCTTGATAGCCGCGATGACTTCCCCGGCCTTGACCGGGCGACAGGCGTTGAGTTCCAGCAGACGGTTGCGTCCGGCGTCTTGCTCCGCCAGGCGCACTTCGAACAGCGCCCGAGTTTCGTGAATGACTTCATCCAGCCCCGTCGGGTCCTGCAGGGCCTCCACCAGGGCGTCACCGAAGGCCCCGAAGAGCTCGCTGCCTACCCCATGTGGCGCGCCGAAGGCGTCCATGCCTTCCCGATACCAGCGCAGCAGCCGCTCCCCGGGGCTGTGGCGGAATACCGGTACGTGAATCTCTATTTCATGACGCTGGCCGATGCGGTCCAGCCGTCCGATGCGCTGCTCCAACTGATCCGGGTGCAGCGGCAGATCGAACATCACCAGATGGCGACAGAACTGGAAGTTGCGTCCCTCCGAGCCGATTTCCGAACAAATCAGCAGCTGATAGCCTTCCTCCGGGTCGGCGAAGGCGGCGGCGGCCCGGTCCCGCTCCAGCAGGGAGAGTCCTTCGTGAAACACCGGCGCGTGCACGCCGGCCAGCACCCGCAAGCCCTCCGCCAGCTCCAGGACGGTCTCGCGCTCGTGGGCGATGACCAGCAGCTTTTCCTCGCCTATTTCCGTGAGCTTCTCCAGCAGCCAGGTCACCCGGGGGTCGAAGCGCCACCAGGGCTCGTTAAGCGGATCTTCTGCCAGTGCTCGGTGCATGGCGTCCAGGTAGAGCATGATCTCCGGATGATCGAGACCAGGTTCCACCAGCCGCTCCCCCAAGGTGTCCGTATTTTGTTCAAGGCGGCGCAGCACCCGGCGATAGGGCAAGGGCAGCTCCAGCGGCGTCACATTTAGCCGGCGCGACGGGAAGCCGCCAACGTGTCGCCGGCTGTTGCGAAACATCACCCGGCCGGTACCGTGACGATCGAGCAGCTGTTCGCGAAGCTGGTCCTGGGCCGCCTGCTGCTGATCCTCGCCGCTTTCTGGATTGGCCAGCGTCGCCAGCAGCGCGCGGCTATCCGCGTCATCGATCACCGCGGCGATCCGCGCCTGAATCTGGGCGCTTTCATTGGGACTCTTGTGGAGAGGGCCGGGCAACTGCTCAAGAAGGTCGATGGCTTCCGCTACCTGGGCGTACCCGCGTTTCTCCTGGCGAAACGCCTCCAGGCTTCGGTAGCGCTCCGGGTCGAGCAGCTTGAGTCGGGCGAAATGGCTCTCGAGACCCATCTGCTCCGGAGTAGCGGTCAGCAGCAAAAGGCCGGGAGTCGCCTGGGCCAGCCGCGCCACGCAGGCGTAGTCCGCCCCGGCCCCTCCCGGCGTCCAGTGAAGATGATGGGCCTCGTCGACGATCAGCAGATCCCAATCGCCAGCCAGCGCCTGGGCCTGACGGTGAGAATTGGCGAACAGCCACTGCTGGCTGGCGAGAATCAGCTGGCCCGCCTCGAAGGGGTTGGACTCGCCGTAGGCCTGGCTCTGGGCCTCGTCGAGCAGGGTGACCTCGAGAGCGAAACGGCGCAGCAGTTCCACCAGCCACTGGTGGGTCAGGCTGTCCGGCACCAGGATCAGTGCCCGTTCGACGCGGCCGGTCAGCAGCAGACGATGCAGGATCAGACCTGCCTCGATGGTCTTGCCCAGTCCTACCTCGTCCGCCAGCAGTACCCGGGGTGCGTGGCGGCCCGCCACTTCGTCGGCGATATACAGCTGGTGGGAAATCAGGTCGATCTTGGGGCCGGCGAAGCCCAGGGCCGGGTTCTGTTCGATACGCTGATGATGGCGCAGGGTACGAAAGCGCAGATCGAACCAGTCGTTGCGATCCACCTGGCCGGTCAACAGTCGATCTCGGGCCTGGTCGAACTGCAGGCTGTCCGCCAGTCGAGTTTCCGGCAGCTCGCGAGGCTCGCCGTTCTCGTCCTCGCCGATATAGACGATAAGCCCGTCGACCTCCCTGCTGTCCTCCACCCGCAGATGCCAGCCCTGGGCAGACTGAATGCGATCGCCGCTACCGAAGGCCACCCGGGTCAGCGGTGCCTGGCGAGCGCTGTAGGTACGGGTTTCCTGACTGATGGGAAACAGCACGGTTACCGTGCGGACATCGCAATTCAAGACGGTGCCCAGGCCCAGTTCGGCTTCGCCGTCGCTGATCCAGCGCTGGCCCGGTGTGTAAACGCTCATACGGCCTCGCGGTGTCGTCGCTCAAACTGATGTTGCTTGAGCTGTTGTCGCTCAAAAGGGCGCGGTATCTTACAGCAAACGTCGAGACAGCTTAAATAGCGACTCGACGGATCAGGGCGACAGCCAGGCGTTCAGCTGAGCGCGGGTCAGCTCGCCGATATGACGCTCGAGAAGCGCCCCCTGAGCGTCGAAGAATAGCGTGGTGGGCAGCCCCGGGGATTCGCTGAGCACCATCAGCTGCTGGCGCGGGTCGAGCAGGGGATGGCGGAAGGCCAGTTCCTCGCCGTCCAGAAAACGAATGATCTGCAGAAGTTCCTCGCCCTGATTGACCACTACCACGGTGACGTCATCGCGCTCGTCCACCTCCGCCAGCAGCGGCATCTCCCGACGACAGGGCGGGCACCAGGTGGCCCACAGATTGAGGATGACCGGCTTGCCGGTCAGCGAGGCCAGCTCCACCGGTTCGCCATCGAGATTCTCCAGGGTCAGTTCCGGCAGTCTTTCCAGGCCCGTATCGCTACCCAGGGGATTGGTCAACACCAGCGCAAACCATAGCGCGCTGCTGGCAGCGACCAACACCGCGGCCCCCAGCAGTTTCAGCGCCTGGCGGCGCAGGGTCCAGGCGCTCCACAGCAGGGCGGCGATCAGCCCCCAGAGCGGGTCATAGCCCGGCTGCCAGAACTTCAGCGCATCCAGCGGCGCCTGCTCGTAGACACTCCAGTGCACCATCACATGGCCAAGGCGAGCGGCGAGCAGCCAGGCAATCACCAGCCCGTTGAACCAGCGAGCCTGGTGGCCTTTGGGCAGGCGGAGCAGCAGCAGGCTAGCGATCAGCAGCAATAGCGCGGCGAGAAAGGCATAAAGCCGGGGCAGGGAAATCAGCAGCGGCCCTAGCGCGATAGCGTCCATGACAAGTGCTCCAGAGACAGAGGGGCGCTCGAGTCAGCGCCTTTGGCCTTGCGGTATGATGCGATGCCATAGCCTAATGCGCGCGGTGGATACTGTCACTCGCGCGATTCACAATCCCTCATGGCAGGAGACCTCATGGCCAAGCCCGGCTTCGATCCTCTACGCGCCCTGGCTATCGCCAGCCAGGCCATCGGCTTCGTGATGATCCTCACTCTGGAGACCTGGCTGGGAGACGCGGCGCGACCCTGGGAGGCGCTGGTGCTGGCGCTGATGCTACTTTCTGCCGTAAGTATCGCGCTCCTGCGTCGCTATCGGCGCAACAAGGCGCGCAAGGCGCAGGAGCGGCGTGACTCGCCTTAGAACTCAAGACCTAGCGCCAGGCCACCCAGCACATAGCAGAACAGCGTGATCAGCATGACGCCGATCACATTGAGCACGGCGCCGCCCTTGGCCATCTGCGCGATGGTTACCACGCCGGAGCCGAAAACGATGGCGTTGGGCGGCGTGCCCACCGGCAGCATGAAGGCGCAGGTGGCGGCGAAAGCCGCCGGCATGAGCAGCGTCAGCGCATCCACGTCGATGCCCACGGCGACCCCGCCCAGCACGGGAATGAAAGTGGCGGCGGTGGCGGTGTTCGAGGTGATCTCGGTCAGAAACAGCACGATCACGGTCACCGCTGCGACTATCGCCAGGATCGGCAGGGTGCCGAGAGCGGTCACCTGCTCACCGAACCACCCATCCAGTCCCGTGCCCGCCACGGCGCCGGCCAGCGACAGGCCGCCGCCGAACAGCAGCAGTACGCCCCAGGGCAGACCGTTTTCCGCGTCCTTCCAGTCGAGCACCATGTCCCCCTTGCCGTTGCCGGGCAGGAGGAACAAGACAATACCGGCGGCGATGGCGATGGCCGTATCGTCAAGACCGCCCAGGAAAGCGAGGGAATCGCCGATCACCGGAAGCGAAACCAGTAGCCCCGGCACGATCCACAGAAAAGCGGCGCCGCCAAACACGAACATGACCATGCGCTCGCCCTGGCTGACCGGCCCCAGCTGTTGCAGCTGCTCCGTGATCATCTGGCGTCCGCCGGGCACCTCGTCGAGCTCGAAGCGGTAGAGCACCCGGGTCATCAATACCCAGCCGATCAGGATGAAGACGAGCGCCAGCGGCACGCCGAGCATCATCCAGTTCAGAAAGCCGATATCGCGACCCAGCTGATCCGCCGCATAGCCGGCGACGATGGCGTTGGGGGGAGAGCCCAAAATGGTACCGAGCCCGCCCATGGAGGCGGACCAGGCGATGGCGAGCACCAGACAGACACCGAACCGGCGGATGTGCTTGTCGTCGATGATGTCGGAAATTCGAGCGCCTTCCCGCAGGTTGCGGCCGACCTTGGTGGCATCGTTGCTGCCGCTGCGCTCGACCACCAGGGTCAGCACGGAAAGGGCGATCGGCAGCATCATCAGCGTGGTGGCGGTATTCGAAACCCACATGGACAGAAAGCCGGTGGCGAGCATCATCCCCAGCACGATGCGCTTCGGCTCGACGCCGACCTGCCGCAGGGTCAAAAGCGCGATGCGCCGGTGCAGGTCCCATTTTTCCATGGCGATGGCGATCAGGAAACCGCCGAGAAACAGGAAGACGATGGAACTGGCATAAGGGGCCGTGGTCTCGGAAACGCCGCGATCGGTGAGCATCGGAATCAAGACGATCGGCAGCAGCGACGTGACCGAAAGCGGAATCGCCTCGGTCATCCACCAGATTGCCATCAGGCTGCCGATGGTTGCCACCCAGCGGGCATCCGGCGACAGCGATTCGGCATTGCCCATCGCCAGCCAGACGACAGCCGCTACCACTAGCCCGGCAGCGCGCAAGCTCCAGATCAGGCCGGGAGATCGCTTGCTTTCCTCCTCGCCGCCGAATTCGTTGTGTTCATCCTGCTGCTGGGATTCTGACATGATCAACTCTCTCCTTGTATTGTGGCTGCGCCAGAGCGACGCCTCCGGGAGCGCAATAAAGTCAGCGTAGACTATCGCGACCCAAGAAAGCTGTCATTGTGACCGATCCCTAGAGACTGCTATGGAGCGGGCGTCTTCAGGACGACGATTCCTAACCCAGCGCCTGGGGATTGAGCTGCCATACGGAAAAACACAGCACGGCGGCGAAACTGACCCACAGCAGGTAAGGCACAAGCAGGGCACCGGCAGGGCGGCTTATTCGCCAGAACGCCAGCAGGGTAGCCAGGATCAGCAGCCAGAGCAGCAGGATATCGGCGAAGGCCAGGGCGCCGAGATGCCAGGCGAAGAACAGCCAGCTCCACAGCGCGTTTATCGCAAGCTGCACCAAAAACAGGGTCAAGGCCGCTTGGTTGGCAAGAAATCCGCCTTTGCGCCAGACCAGCCAGGCGGCGATGCCCATCAAGGCATACAGGAGCGTCCAGGCCGGCCCGAACACCCAGGCCGGCGGCGCCCATTCCGGTTGAGCGAGCTGGCCATAGAAAGCGCTGGCGTTCACTGATGCCATCGCGCCGAGGCCGGCGGCAATGAAGCTGACCACAAGCCAGCCAATCAATCCCATGACCTGTTTCGGTTTGGATGACGGTGTCATGAAGGTTCCTTTTTTCGAATGCCGGCGAAGTAGCGTATGTTTGACTCATTTTAAAGAGCCACCTGTTTCAAGCCCGAGGTAACTCAATGAATCCTATCATCGCCTTTCCGTTCAAACGCTGCTTGCTATCCGCATTGATGATTTCGTGGCTGCTGGCCGGCTGCGCGAGCCTGGTGAGCTATTCCGTCAGCGAGGCGGAGCTGGAGCGCTACCTGATGGACTCCATGGAGGAGTTCGATCGCCGTCAACTGGCGATGGGCGCGCCGCTGGCGCTGGATCTGGAACGGGCGGATATTACCCTCGGCCCGGAAGGGCGCAACGTGATGGTGCTGGATGTGGCCGGGAACATGGCGCTCAACGCCTTCGGTAGCCGCATGCCGGCGCAGATCGCTTTGCGCCTGGAAGGCACTCCGGTCTACGAGCCAGAAGACAAGGCGGTGTACATTCGCCGTTTGACCCTGCTTGACAGCGACGTGCAGGCGGATTGGCTGCCCGGCGGACTGGCCCCGATGATCGATCTCGCTGCTCGGCTTGCTTCCCAAGTACTCGAGCAGGTGCCGGTCTACCGGCTCGACGAGGATGACCAACGCCGTCTGCGCGGCCACGATATCGCCATCGACGTGAAATCCGGGAGGCTGGTGCTGCGCCCGGTGCTTTGAGAAAGCGGGAAATAGATGGCATGCCGGAAACGTTGACGTTTTCGATAGATGTCGGATAGAACAATTTCCTGTGGACTTTTCCTGTCAATATCGGCATTCGCTATACTGATACTTTTACTTTTCAGCCAGTGGATGCCTTTCATGAATACCCTGACACAACCGGCGCCTCGCCAGAACCTCGGCATCAGCGCCTATGCCTGGTTGAAGCGCGACATCATTCGAGGCGTTTATCCCCCCGGCGAAAAGCTCTTGATGAGCCATTTGAAGGAGCGCTATGGCCTGGGCATCGGCCCCCTGCGCGAGGCGCTGTCTCAACTGGTGGCGGAACGCCTGGTGGTGGCGATCAGCCAGCGCGGCTATCGGGTTGCGCCGATGTCCGTGGCGGAGCTCGAGGACATCTACGATGCCCGTTCCCATCTGGAAGGCTTGATCGTCGAACTGGCTGTGCGCCGTGGCGACGATGCCTGGGAGGCGGACATTCTGGCCAAGCAGCATACCTTGGCCAAGGTAGAGAAGGTCAGCGGCCCCGACGATATGCTGGATGTCTGGGACGAGCGCCACAAGGCTTTCCATTCCGCTATTGCCGGCGGATGTAATTCCCCTCAACTTCTGCAGGTACGGGAGAGCTTGTTCGATCAGGTCGAACGCTATCGTCATCTCTGGCTATGCGAAACGGTCTTCTCCGCAGAGGCCCTGGAAACCAAGCGACGGGAACACGCCGCGCTGGTGGAGGCGCTGCTGGACCGGGACGCCTTCAAAGCCAGCTTCCTGATGCGGGAGCACCTGCTGACCCCGGTACCGATCATTCGCCAGCTGATGGAAAAGCGCGGGCTGGTGTGAGTAGGGGGTGATTTTCTTCATTCATCTCGATTCTCGGCGCTACGTTCGTAAAAAAAGATTGGCGACGAAGCAAAATTGATCTACATTTTACAAAAGTGTAGAAATTTTGATCTCTCTGCCTGGAGAACCTCAATGAGCAACTTGACCCCGATGACCTGGGAAGACCCGTTTCGCCTGATCGATCAGCTGGAGGAAGACGAGCGCATGGTGCAGGCCAGCGCCCACGACTACTGCCAGGAAAAGCTGTTGCCTCGGGTGCTGGAAGCCAACCGCCACGAGCACTTCGACCGCGAGATCATGAACGAGATGGGCGAGCTCGGCCTGCTGGGTGCCACCATCGACGGCTACGGCGGCGCCGGGCTCAACTACGTCAGCTACGGTCTGATCGCCCGGGAAGTGGAGCGGGTGGATTCCGGCTATCGCAGCGCCATGAGCGTGCAGTCGAGCCTGGTGATGTATCCGATTCACGACTTCGGCAGCGAGGAGCAGCGGGAGAAATACCTGCCTAAACTGGCCAGCGGCGAGTGGGTCGGCTGTTTCGGCTTGACCGAGCCGGATCACGGCTCCGATCCCGGCGGCATGTCCACTCGGGCGTTCAAGACCGACAGCGGCTGGCGGCTCAACGGCACCAAGTCCTGGATCACCAACTCGCCCATCGCCGATGTATTCGTGGTCTGGGCCCGGGATCAGGACGACGTGCTGCGCGGCTTCATTCTCGAGAAGGGTATGAAAGGGCTCAGCGCCCCGAAGATCGAAGGCAAGTTCAGCCTGCGCGCCTCCATCACCGGCCAGATCGCCATGAACGACGTGGAGGTCGGCGACGAGCAGCGCCTGCCCAACGTGCAGGGCTTCAAGGGACCGTTTTCCTGTCTCAACCGGGCGCGCTACGGCATCAGCTGGGGCACCATGGGTGCGGCGGAGGCCTGCTGGCACGCGGCTCGCGATTACACCCTGGAGCGCAAGCAGTTCGGTCGGCCGCTGGCCGCCAACCAGCTGATCCAGAAGAAGCTCGCGGACATGCAGACCGAGATCGCCCTGGGTCTGCAAGCGTCCCTGCGAGTGGGTCGGATGATCGACGCCGGCCAACTGGTGCCGGAGGCGATCTCCTTGATCAAGCGCAATAACTGCGGCAAGGCGCTGGATATCGCTCGCCAGGCCCGGGACATGCACGGCGGCAATGGCATCAGCGACGAATACCACGTGATTCGCCACATGATGAACCTGGAGGCGGTCAATACCTACGAAGGCACCCACGATATTCATGCCCTGATCCTGGGCAGGGCGCAGACTGGCCTTCAAGCCTTCAGCGGGAGTTGAAAATGGTCACGCAGGAAGCCGGCCCCCTGGCGGGCCGGGTGGTGCTGGATCTATCACGGGTACTGGCGGGTCCCTGGGCGGGGCAGTTGCTGGCGGACCTGGGCGCTCGGGTGATCAAGATCGAGCGCCCGGGCAGCGGCGACGACACCCGCGGCTGGGGGCCGCCCTGGCTGGAAGGCGAGGACGATCTTCGCGAGGCGGCCTATTACCTGTGCGCCAATCGCGGCAAGCAGTCCCTGGCGGTGGATCTGACCCAGCCCCGAGGCCAGGCGCTGGTGCGGGAGCTCGCCGAGCGCGCCGATATTGTGCTGGAAAACTTCAAGGTCGGTGGGCTCAAGCGCTACGGGCTGGACTACGCCAGCCTCAAGGCGTGCAATCCGCGTCTGATCGGCTGCTCCATCACCGGCTTCGGCCAGGACGGCCCCTACGCCCATCGACCGGGCTACGACTTCATGATTCAAGCGCTGGGCGGCCTGATGAGCGTGACCGGCGAAGTGGAAGGCATGCCAATGAAGGTCGGCGTGGCGCTGACGGATATTCTCACCGGGCTTTATGCCACCATCGGCGTGCTGGCGGCGCTGGACGAGCGAGAGCGCACCGGCCTCGGCCGCCATGTGGACGTGGCGCTGCTCGATGTCCAGGTGGCGACTCTAGCCAATCAGGCGCTCAATGCCCTGGTTTCAGGCCGAGACCCTCAACGTCAAGGCAACGCTCACCCGAATATCGTGCCCTATCAGGCCTTCGCCTGCGCGGATGGCTATCTGGTACTGACCGTGGGCAACGATGCCCAGTTTGCCCGTCTTGCCGGTTTGCTGGGTCAACCGGAATGGGCCAGCGACCCCCATTACGCCACCAACGGCGCCCGGGTCAGCCACCGGGACAGTCTGGTGCCCTTGATCGCCGCCCAGCTGCTGACGCGCTCCCGGAACGAGTGGCTGGCGGAATTCGAGGCCCTGGGCATTCCCGCCGGACCGATCAATACCATTAGCGAGGCCTTGAACGACCCGCAGATTCGTCACCGGGAAATGGTGACTCATCTCGAGCGGGACGGCCTGCGAATTCCCCAAGTGGCGAACCCCCTGCGCTTCGACGGCGAGTCCCGTACCAGCCGACAGCCGCCGCCGACCCTGGGTCAGGACAGCGATGCGATTCTCACGGAGATGGGGCTTTCGACGGCGGATATCGCTCAGCTTCGCGAACAGGGCATCATCAATTGATTCGCCTATCACCAAGCATTTATCCAAGGAGCACCGCATGGCGTCATCCCCGGAACTGTTGATGGACAAGGCCTATATCGACGGCCAGTGGCGTGAAGGTGCGCGCACCTTCGCCGTGACCAATCCGGCCAATGGTGAGGAACTGGCCCGGGTGCCGGACATGGGCGCCGAGGAGGCCCGGGAGGCGGTAGCGGCGGCGGAACGTGCCTTTCCCGCCTGGCGCAAGAAGACCGCCAAGGAGCGCGCGAATCTGCTGCGCCGCTGGTTCGAGGAAATCATGGCGCATCAGGAAGACTTGGCCCGGCTGATGACCCTGGAGCAGGGCAAGCCCTTGGCGGAATCCCGAGGCGAGGTCGGCTACGGTGCGAGTTTCGTCGAGTTCTACGCGGAGGAAGCCAAGCGGGTGGCCGGGGAAACCCTGCCCGGTCATGGGGTGGACAAGCGCATCCTGGTATTCCGCGAGCCCATCGGCGTGGTGGCGGCGATCACGCCCTGGAACTTTCCCCTGGCGATGATCACCCGCAAGTGCGCCCCGGCGCTCGCGGTGGGCTGCAGCGTGGTCGTCAAGCCCGCGGAGGCCACTCCGCTGACCGCCCTGGCGCTGGCCAAGCTCGCCGAGGATGCCGGCCTGCCCGCCGGGGTGCTCAATGTGATTACCGCCTCCCGCGGAGCGGAAGTGGGCGAGGTGCTGAGCACCGATCCCCGGGTGCGCAAGATTTCCTTCACCGGCTCCACCGCAGTGGGTAAAAAACTGCTCGCCCAGTGCGCCGGCACCGTCAAGAAGGCGTCCATGGAACTCGGCGGCAACGCGCCCTTCATCGTCTTCGACGACGCGGACCTGGACGCGGCGGTGGAGGGCGCCCTGGCCTCCAAGTACCGCAACTCCGGCCAGACCTGCGTGTGCACCAATCGCTTCCTGGTGCAGGACGGCATCCATGACACCTTTCTTGAAAAGCTGGCGGCCCGAGTCAAGGAACTCAAGGTAGGCAGCGGCCTGGAGGAAGGTGTGGTCCAGGGGCCGCTGATCAACCAGGCGGCGGTGGAAAAAGTCCAGACGCATATCGACGACGCCTTGGAGAAGGGCGGTCGGCTAGTGTGCGGCGGCAGGCCTCACGACCTCGGCGGCACCTTCTTCGAGCCGACGGTGATCGCCGAGGTGAACGACACCATGCGAGTGGCTCGCGAGGAAACCTTCGGCCCTCTGGCGCCGGTGTTCCGCTTCACCACGGACGAGGAGGCCATCGCCCTGGCCAACGCCACGGAATTCGGCCTGGCCGCCTATTTCTATGCCCGGGACTATCGTCGCATCTGGCATGTCTCGGAAGGGCTGGAATACGGTATGGTAGCGGTCAACGAAGGCATTCTCTCCACGGAGCTCGCCCCCTTCGGCGGCGTCAAGGAGTCCGGCCTGGGCCGAGAAGGCTCTCGCCACGGGCTGGAAGAATTTACCGAACTGAAGTACGTCTGTATCGGTGGCCTATAAGCGGCCACCGCGTCACGGGAGGAAAGACAAATGAACAACGCACAACTCAACGAACTCAAGAAGCGCTATGTGGCCAGCGGCGCCGCCAGTCCCTCGATGGAATTCGCCGACCATGCGGAGAACGCGGAGCTGTGGGACGCGGACGGCAAGCGCTTCGTCGACTTCGCCGGGGGCATCGGCGTGCTCAACCTCGGCCATCGCCATCCCAAGGTAGTGGAGGCGATCAAGGCTCAGCTCGACAAGCTGATGCACACCTGTCAGACGGTAATGCCCTACGCCCCCTACGTGCAGCTTGCGGAGAAGCTCTGTCAGCTCTCGCCGGTCAAGGGCGAGGCCAAGGCGATGCTGGTCAATTCCGGCGCCGAGGCCCTGGAAAACGCGGTCAAGATCGCTCGGGCCGCCACCGGGCGCAGCGGCATCATCTGCTTCGACGGCAGCTTCCATGGCCGTACCTTCATGACTCTGGCGATGACCGGCAAGGTACTGCCCTACAAGAACGACTTTGGCCCCATGCCCGGGGACGTCTACCGGGCGCCATTTCCCGTTCCCTACCACGGCATCAGCGGCGAGGATTCCCTGGACAGCATCAAGAAGCTGTTCAAGACGGATATTGCGCCACATCGAGTCGCCGCCATCGTCATCGAGCCGATCCAGGGGGAAGGTGGCTTCTACATCGCGCCCAAGCGTTTCCTCAAGGCGCTGCGGGAACTGTGCGACGAGCACGGCATCCTGCTGATCGTCGACGAGGTGCAGTGCGGTTTCGCGCGGACCGGCAAACTGTTCGCCCTGGAGCACTATGATGGTCTCCAGGCGGATATCATGACCATGGCCAAGAGTCTGGCGGACGGTATGCCGCTTTCCGCGGTGGTGGGCACCGCCGAGGTGATGGATTCCTCCGGCCCCAACTCCCTGGGCGGCACCTACAGCGGCAACCCGCTGTCCTGCGCCGCTGCCCTGGCGGTCATTGGGGCCATCGAGGAAGAGAATCTGCTGGAAAAGAGCGCGGCGCTCGGCAACAAGCTCGCCAAGCGTTTCGAGCAGTGGCGGGAGCGCTTCGGCCCGGTGGACAACCCGCGCAAGGTTGGTGCCATGGCTGCCTTCGAGCTGGTCAAGGACAAGGCCTCGCGCACCCCGGACCCGGGACTGACCGCGGCGCTATGCGCCAAGGCCAAGGAGAAGGGATTGATTCTGCTTTCCTGCGGCTTCTGGGCCAATTCGATTCGTATCCTGGTGCCGATCACCGTCAGCGATGAAGTGCTGGAGGAAGGCTTGGGTATCATCGAGAACTGCCTGGAAGAGCTGGTCACGGTGGAAACTACCGCCACGGCGTGATTGCTCGTCCGACAGCGTAGAAAATGCGAATGCCAGTCAGCCAAAGCTGACTGGCATTTTTATGAGGCGACGGTAGGCCATTCAAGCCGTCGTGGTGGAATGTGCCTGCTCGCGGCGGCGTGCCCACCATTCGTTGATCAGCAGCGACGCCAGGATGACCCCACCGCCCAGCGCCAAACGGACGATATCCGCTTCCCGATTCCAGATCAGCAGATTGACCAGCAGTCCCGCCGGGATCAGCGCATTGTTCATGATCGCCAGGGCGCCGGCATCCACCTTGGTGGCGCCCTTGTTCCAAAGGAAGTAGCCCAGACCGGAAGCGGCCAGCCCAAGCCAGCCCAGCACGCCCCATTGAACGCCGCTGGTGGGCAGTTTCTCGGTGGAGCCGAAGATGGCGAAGGCGATGATCACCAGCGCAAGCGCCCCCAGATAGAACCAGCCGAACACAGAGCGCTGGGGCAACTCGCGGGGTAATCCAAGTGCCAGATGGCGATAGGCGACCTGGCCGATGGCGAAGCACAGGTTGGCGCCCTGCACCACCAGAAAACCCAGCCAGAACTCGCTGCCGATACCCTGATAGCGGATCATTGCCGCGCCGAGCACCGCCAGCGCCGCGGTGAGCAGGTAGAATGGCGAAAAGCGCTTGGCCATGGCGTCGTCGAGCAGGGTGACGTACAGCGGTGTAAAGATGGTGAATAGCAGGACTTCCGGCACGGAAAGCAGCAGGAAGGACTGGTAGAAGAAAATGTACATCAGGCCCAGCTGGATCGCGCCGATGCACATCAAGGCCAGTTTCATCCCGTTGGCCAGCGCCGAGGGACGTAGAAACGGCAGAAACAGCAGGCAGGCCAGCGAAATACGTACCAGCACCGCGAAATAGCTGTCGACCTGGCCGGCGAGGTAGGCGCCGATCAGGGAGAACGAGAAGGCCCACAGGGCCGTGACACCGATCAGGTAGGGCATGATGAATCAACCGAGTATTGAGGAAGCGACGGCGCGCATTGTACAACTCGGCGAGCGTTTTTCATCCGTTTCTCGCGTCTATTTTCGCTCCCGCTCCGGGCCTGGCTCGAGGTGCGGCTGGTCCGGGGCCGGCGAGGGAAGCGTGACGGTGGTTTCTGGCGCCGACAACAGTCAGCGCTTCTTCGAAAACGGTCATTTTTGCCTTGATATCGAGGGCGCTCCCCCGGTGGCGTTCAGCAACGTATTTTGCTGGAAACCGTGCAGCGATCATGTTGCGCTATCCCACGAGCGTCGAGGCGGGGACGTCTGGCTATTCGACCTGATCGCCTCGCCCGAGGGCGACTCGGCGGATCTGGTCTCCCGCGAGGCGCATCTTTGCGTCGAGGATCGCTACCAGGCCCGCCTGACCTTTGTCGACGCCGGTTTCGATCTCGAATGGATCATCGACGGGCCGAAGAAAGAGGAGTATCTGCACTATCGCTATCGATGAAGGTGTCGTCGATGGGAGGCCTATCGAGATCTGCCGATTATATCCGCAGCTGTTCGACATGACATTCAAACTCAAAATAGGTGATTATAAAATACCAAAAATCTATCAATATGGCGCAAAAGCGCTATAATTCGGAAGATCATGTAGAATAAAATCACCACCGGAGTTTGTTATGGGCATGACCTTTCCCGCCGAGCATGTGGCGTCCTATTACGCTGCAACCGCCAATCCTTCTCCCGAACGTCCAGCCCTCGAGGGTACCGTCGATTGTGATGTCTGCGTAGTCGGCGCGGGTTTCACGGGGATTTCCGCGGCGCTGCACCTGGCGGAGCAGGGCATCAAGGTCGTGGTGCTGGAAGGAGCCCGGGTGGGCTTTGGCGCCTCCGGGCGCAATGGGGGCCAGATCGTCAACAGCTACAGCCGGGACATGGACGTGATCGAGGCCAATCACGGCGTCGACACGGCTCGCGCCCTGGGGGACATGGCCTTCGAGGGCAACCGCATCATCCGTGAGCGCGTCGCGCATTATGACATCGACTGCGATCTCAAGGACGGCAATCTCTTCGCCGCCTGCAACGCCAAGCAGCTCAAGGGCTTGCGCGAGCATAAGGCGCTGTGGGAACGCTTCGGTCATCGGGAACTGGAGCTGCTGGAAGGCGCGGCAGTCAAGCGGGAGGTGGGCAGCGAGCGCTACGTGGGCGCCCTGGTGGATCACTCCGGCGGTCATCTGCATCCGCTCAACCTGGTGCTGGGACAGGCCGCCGCCGTCGAGTCCCTGGGCGGGGTCATTTACGAGCGGTCGCCGGTCACCGAGCTTGTTCAGGGCACGCCGGTCGAGCTGGTCACGCCTCGAGGTCGAGTGCGGGCCACGCGGGTAGTGATGGCGGGCAACGCCTATCTCGACAGATTGATCCCGGAGCTGGCGGGCAAGTCCATGCCCTGTGGCACCCAGATCGTCACCACTGCGCCCCTGGAAGCGTCCCGGGCGCGCCAGCTGCTGCCCAACGACATGGCGGTGGAAGACTGCAACTACCTGCTCGACTACTTCCGTCTGACTTCGGACAATCGACTGCTCTATGGCGGCGGCGTCAACTACGGCGGTCAGGATCCGGCGAATATCGCAGCGGTGATCCGTCCCAAGCTGGCCAAGACGTTTCCCGATCTCTCCGACGTCAAGATCGACTATGCCTGGAGCGGCAACTTCCTGATGACCCTGAACCGGCTGCCCCAGTTCGGCGTGCTGGGCGGCAACGTCTATTACGCCCAAGGCTATTCCGGCCACGGCGTGACCTGCAGCCATCTGGCCGGGCGCCTGATCGCCGAGGTCATGAGCGGCCGAGACGAACGCTTCGACGCCTTCGCCGGCCTGCCGCATCTTCCCTTCCCCGGCGGGCGGATGCTGCGGGTGCCGCTCTCCGCGCTAGGTGCCTGGTACTACCGTACCCGGGATGCGCTGGGAATCTAGAATTTACCGCTTGATCAGCTTTCGCGCCCCTTGACCACTCTACGAAACGTTTGGATAGCTATCGGCTTGCGGTATATACTTTGATATATCACGAAGCGTCGAAGTGTACTCGGCAAGGAGATAACCCATGGGTCAGAAAGCTCGTCTTTTCCAGAACGGTCGAAGCCAAGCCGTGCGCTTGCCCGTCGCTTATCGCTTCGATGACTGTGACGAAGTATTCATTCGGCGTGATCCGGCAACCGGCGACGTGATCATCTCGCGCAGGCCTGCCAACTGGGACTCCTTCCTGGCGGCACGTCAAAAGGCCGCCATCGACCAGGGGTTTCTTGACTCTGAAGAGCGTAAACAAACCGTCCAGGAGCGCGACCCTTTCGCTGAGTGGAACGAATGAAGCGCATCATGTTGGATACCAACATGGTCAGTCACTTCATCAAGGGGCATGCGACGGTGAATGCGCACGTCCTGGCGGCTCCGATGGCCGCGCTTTGCATCTCCGTGGTTACGGAAGCGGAGCTGCGCTATGGGCTTGCCAAGCGCCCCCAAGCCAAGCAGCTGAAAAGAGTCGTGGAGGAATTCCTGTGTCGGGTGGATGTGCTTCCCTGGAATAGCCCGCTGACCCGGCGTTACGGAGAGGTGAGAGCGAAGCTTGAGCAAGGCGGGAAAACCCTGGGCGCTCTGGACCTGCTTATCGCCGTGCATGCTTTGGAAGTCGACGCCTTGCTGGTGACCAACGACCATGCCTTTTACTATGTCGATGGCCTGCGTATCGAAGACTGGACTCGATGAGCCATCGTTGCCGCATCAAACGAAATGCCCCGGCAAAATAAAACCGGGGCATTTTTGTTACAGCCAATCATAACCCTCAAGCCATCCAATATCCCAATGCGACGAATCCCAAGGCGGTAGTCAAAGCGCCTAACAAGGCATAGGGAAACTGGGTCAAGGCATGTTGCATGGGCAGGCAGCCGCTGCCTTGGGAGGAAAGTACCGAGGAATCCGAGAAGAAGCAGGCATGGCTGCCGAAGCTCGAGGCGGAGAGCAGCGCACCGACCACCAGTGGCATGGAGGCGTCCATGTGCTGGGCGATGGGTACCACGATGGGAATCGAGATCACGAATACCCCCCAGGAGGAGCCGGTGGCGAACACCACCACCGCCATGGACAGGAATACGATCACCGGCAGCAAGGCCACGGTCAGGTAGGGCGTCAAGGCCTCGATCATGAAGGTGGTCATGCCCAACTGGTCGTTGATCTCACGCAACACGAAACCCACGGCGACGATGGCCAAGGGCAGCATCATGGTGCGAAAGCCATCCATGATGGCATCCATCAAGGCGTTGAAGGTGGCTAGTCGCTGCAAGATAAACAGCACCAATGTGAACAGGGTGGCAGCGATCACGCCCTTGAGCAGGTCGATCTCGAAGTAGGCGCTGGCGCCGATCAGCACCGCCATGGGGGCGATGAAGTTGACCACGCCACGCCAAGGGCTGGTATGCGGTACTTCATCATCGCTCAGCGACAGGTCCGTTGCGCCATCCGGAATCGGCTGGCCGGCTCTGGCCCGGGCTTCCGCTGCCTTCATGGGGCCGAAATCCGGAATAAACCCGATCGCCACCAGCATGGCAAGCCCCATAGCGACCCAGCCATACAGCATGAAAGGAATCGACTGAATGTAGAGCCACATGCCCGCCTGTTCCGTGGCCTGATTGTTTTCCAGCAGTTCGGCGAAGTACACCGCCCAGGTGGAGATGGGCACCAGAATGCAGATCGGCGCCGCGGTGGAATCGACGATATAGGCGAGCTTTTCCCGGGAGACCCCGAAGCGGTCGGTCAAGCGCTTCATGGCCGCCGGTGTCGCCAGGGCGTTCAGGTAGTCATCGATGAAGATCAGCACACCGAGCACTGCGGTGCTCACTAATGATTGGCGGCGGGTCTTCACCAGTCGCGCCATGAAGTGGCTGAAACTCAAGGTACAGCCGGATTTTTCCAGCATGGCGATAAAGCCGCCCATCAACCCGCAGACCAGGATCAGCCAGGCGATGGTTTCATCCATCATCACCGTCATGGAAATATCCGCCAGCTCGCCGATGTAGTCTTGAGGTTGGAGCATGATCAGCCCGGCCAGGGCGCCGATGGCCAGCGCTTCCAGGGTGCGATGAGTGGCGATCGCCACCACCAGCACGATCAGCGACGGCACCAGGCTGATCCAGCCGTAGTCGCTGCCGGGGTCGTGATAAAGAGTCAGGCTGGTGACGATGGCCAGAATCGCCGCGCCGAGCAGCCAGGGCCTTCGGGAGCCGCGCTTGCCGGGCAAGGACGGCGCGAAGGCATGAGGGCGCAGGGATGGGGCGTCACGCTTGGATGGCTGCTGGGAGGAAACGACGGGTGGAGAAGTAGTTGTCATTGGATTCACCTTGGTCGATATGCAGTGGGTGGAGATGGCGGACTAGACCTGCCGCAGATACCAGTCGTATTCCAGCTTGCTCACCGCCTGCAGGCTCTGTTCCCGTTCCGCCCGGCGGTTGGCAATAAATACCTTGACGAACTCATGGCCGAGTGCTTCCTTGAGCACCTCGCTACCTTCCAACAGGTCCAAGGCCTGGCACCAGCTGTTGGTCAGGCTGGGTTCGCACTGTTCGTAGGCGTTGCCGGTGATAGCCGACGGCGGCGTCAGCTCGCGTTTCAGACCGTGATCGATGGAGGCCAGCAGGGTGGCCATCAGCAGGTAGGGATTGACGTCCGCCCCGGCGACTCGATGCTCGAGACGCCGCGCCGCATTGGGCCCGGAGGGAATGCGCAGCGCCACGGAGCGGTTGTCATAGCCCCAGGTGGGCGCCATGGGCACGTAAAGCCCGGGCTGGAAACGTCGGAAGGAATTGAGGTTGGGGGCCAGCAGCGCCATGGAGGCGGGCATCAGTTCGAGCAGTCCGGCGATGGCCTGCTGCAGCACGGGCGTGCCCAGCGGGCTCTCGTCCTCTGCCGCGAACACATTGTCGCCGGCTTCGTCCATCAGGCTGATATGCACATGGGTGCCGTTGCCCGCCTCGAGGCCGTAGGGCTTGGCCATGAAGGTGGCCTCGAAGCCGTGATTGAGCGCTACGCCCTTGATCAATCGTTTGAGCAGCTGGGCGCTGTCGCAGGCCTTGAGGGCGTCATCGCAATGAATCAGATTGATTTCGAACTGACCCGGCGCGCACTCCTTGAGAGCGGTATCCAGCGGCAGCGCCTGGGTACGAGCGGCGGCTTGAATGTCCTCGAGAAAATCCGCGTATTCATCCAGCTCGCTGATGGAATACAGCTGGCTTTGGGTGGCACGCTCACCGGAGGCCGGCGAACAGGGCGGCTGGGTCATGCCGAGCTCGTTACGCTGGCGATCCACCAGATAGAACTCCAGTTCCACCGCCACCACCGGGGTTAGTCCAGCCTGAGTAAAGCGTTCCAACACCCGAGCCAGCACCTGGCGCGGGTCGGCGAAGAAGGGGCAACCGTCCGGTTCGAACATGGTCATGGTCAGCTGGGCGTGACGGCCGTTTCGTAGCCAGGGGGTAGGCATCAGGGTGCCGGACACCGGACGGCAGACACGGTCGCCATCACCGCTATCAAGCCCCAGCCCGGTTTCTTCGACGGTGTTGCCGTTGATATCCAGAGCGAACAGGGAGGCGGGCAGATTGATACCGGTCTGGTAAGCCTTGGCAAGATTTTCTCGGGGGATGCGCTTGCCCCGCTGCACGCCGTTGAGGTCGCTGATCAGCAGGTCGATACTGCCAATCTCCGGGTGGCGTTCAAGAAAGGCCTGGGCTTCATCGCTGGATGAGGAGGACATGACGATACCTTTGGAATCGAGTTTGTGACAATGCTGTTATCTTTTATTCACCACTCATGATTGTCAAATTTTTTCGCCGCCTGGGGTGTTGACGTAGCGGGCAAGGTTTGCCGTAGACTGCGGTTTGCCTTGGTTATTCAGTGGGTTGTAGTTGGTTTTGGTGGACAGGAAAAAGTCAGCTTGGCAACAGCGTGAGCGCAAGTTATGTTTATAAAAGTATAACAACGGTTTTTGCCCTGCTTACGAGGAGATCGTCATGTCTGTCACACACCGCCCTTTGGTGGGGGTGATTGCCTGCCGCCGCGAAATAGAAGGCCACCCTGCCCATATGGCCACGGACAAGTATCTGACCGCGCTACGGGATTATGGCCTTGCCCCGGTGGTGCTGCCGGTCTGGGAAGAGGCGGATGTTTCTCTGATCACCGCCTGGCTGGAGCGGCTCGACGGCCTGATGCTGACCGGCAGCCCGACCAACGTGGACCCTTCGCGCTACGGGGAAGCCCGCGCGCCAGAGAACGAGCGGAGCGACACGGATCGCGACGCGGTTGCCCTGGCGCTGATTCCCGGGGTAATCGAACGCGGGCTGCCTTTTTTGGCGATCTGTCGCGGCTTTCAGGAACTCAATGTGTCCCGGGGCGGCAGCCTGTATCAGGCGGTGCAGAAGGTGCCCGGCAAGTTTGATCACCGAGAGTCGAAAGAAGAGGACAAGGCGGTGCGCTATGGTCCGAGCCATGAGCTGGACATTGTGCCGGAAGGCGAATTGGCCAGACTCTTTTCAGGGGTTTCTCAAGGCGGAGAAGGCCCGCGAGTCAATTCCCTGCACCAGCAAGGCATTCATGAGCTGGGCCAAGGGCTGCGCATCGAAGCTCGGGCACCGGACGGCTTGATTGAAGCAGTGTCCGTGGAAGATGCCGCCAACTTTGCCCTGGCGGTTCAATGGCATCCGGAGTGGTTTCCCAAGGAGCACCCGCTCTACGATGCCATCTTCCGGGGATTTGCCGAGGCCTGTACGAACCATGTGAAGGGGTAGAGCGATGTCACGCTTGTATCTGCCCCCTGTAAAGGCGCTGAAGCGGTGATTCGCCCCAAGCTTTGATCCTTTGCTCCTCCCACGATGCGGTTCGATAGCTATAGTGTTCAATGTTGCGCATAACAGAGGATTAAGCGACGCCCATGGTCGATTCCCGCTCCATGCTGGGCCAGGTCAGCGATTTCGATATTCGTCTGCTGAGAGTCTTCAAGGCTGTCGTTGAGTCCGGTGGCTTTACCCCCGCCGAGATGGTTCTCGGCATCGGTCGTTCGGCGATCAGCATGCATATGAGTGATCTGGAAAAGCGGCTCGGTTTGCGCTTGTGCCAGCGTGGGCGCGGCGGCTTCTCCCTGACCGAGGAGGGGCGTCAAGTCTACGGCGCCGTGCTCACGCTGCTCGCATCCCTGGAAACCTTTCGCACCGAGGTCAACGGCCTGCATCATACCCTGC
Organism: Pistricoccus aurantiacus; assembly: GCF_007954585.1. Taxonomy (GTDB): domain Bacteria; phylum Pseudomonadota; class Gammaproteobacteria; order Pseudomonadales; family Halomonadaceae; genus Pistricoccus; species Pistricoccus aurantiacus. The sequence goes on along the minus strand of NZ_CP042382.1, from coordinate 471,682 downwards.
GTGGCGAGCTCAATATCGGTATCACCGATAATCTGGTCAGCAAGCCGGAAATGCGTATCACCCGCGCCCTGGCGGATCTCAAGGTCCAGGGGCCCGAGGTGCGCATCAATATCCATATGGAACCCTCGGATGCGATCGCCCAGGGCGTATTGGACGCACGGTTGCATGTCGGGGTGGTGCCGGAGGTCAACCTGCTGGCCAACCTCGAGATCCGCCCCTTGTACGATGAGCGTTCGCTGCTTTACTGCTCCGATACGCATCCGCTCTACACAGCACCCGAAGCGTTGTTGACCACTGCATGTCTGGCAGAACATGACGCGGTCATTCCCGGCTATCCCTTGCCCGAGGTCGCCCGTGATGCCCATGCGCTGCTCAATGGAACAGCCACCGCTTCGGATCGCGAGGGCGCGGCCTTCCTGATCCTTACCGGCTGCTATCTCGGCTATCTGCCGGACCATCTCGCCGCGCCCTGGGTCGCCGCGGGGCGTCTCAAGCCGCTACCCATCGCCGATTGCCGGTACCTCACGCCCTTTGTCGTTATCACTCGTCGCGATCGACGTTTCCACCGCGTGCTCGAAGCCTTTCTGGACGCGCTGGAAGGACAGAAAGGTTCAGAATGTCCTTGAAAGGTTACGTCAACTATTCTTGACGTCAACGCCAGTAAAACGACATTTTTCCTACCCGAAAACTCGGCCATGCTGGAAAGAACGCGTCCATGACACGACAGGAGATCCATGGCCATGTTTCAGACTCAGCAGGTAGACGAGGTGGCAACCCAGGTCAAGCACAGGCCCCAAGTCAAGGCGTCGACAACGCTCAACCGGTATTACTGGATGCCCTTCAGCAGCAATCGGGATTTCCATGCGCATCCAAGGGTGATCGTGGGGGCCGAGGGGCGCTATTTCATCGACGATCAGGGGCGCAGGCTGTTCGACTCCCTGTCCGGGCTCTGGACCTGTGGCGCCGGTCACAATCGCTCAGAGATTCAGCAGGCGGTGGCTAGGCAGCTGGGCAGCCTGGACTACGCGCCGGGCTTCCAGGTGGCCCATCCCCTGGCGTTTCAGCTGGCGGAGAAGGTCGCCAGTCTGACGCCGCAAGGGCTCGATCATGTGTTCTTCACCGACTCCGGGTCCGAGGCCGCGGATACCTCCATCAAGATGGCCAAGGCCTACTGGCGACTCAAGGGCAAGCCGGAAAAGACCCGGCTGATCGGCCGCGCCAAGGGCTATCACGGCGTCAATATCGGCGGCACCAGCCTCGGCGGCATCGGCGGCAATCGCAAGCATTACGGCCAGCTGATGGACGTCACCCATCTGCCCCACACCCTGCAGTCGCACCTGGCCTTCACCAAGGGCCAGGCGGAGACCGGTATGGAGCTTGCCGATGCCTTGCTCGATCAGATCGCGCTGCATGACGCCTCGAACATCGCCGCGGTGATCGTCGAGCCAATGTCCGGTTCCGCGGGGGTCATCGTGCCGCCCAAGGGCTATCTCGATCGCCTGCGCGAGATCTGCACTCGGTACGACATCCTGCTGATTTTCGACGAAGTGATCACCGCCTTTGGCCGCTGCGGCGCCCGTACCGGGGCCGAGGCCTTCGGCGTCACGCCGGATATCATGAACATCGCCAAGCAGCTCACCAACGGCGCGGTGCCCATGGGGGCGGTGATCGCCTCGAGCGAGATATTCGATACCTTCATGCAGGCCGGCGGGCCCGAGCATGCCGTCGAGTTTCCCCACGGCTACACCTACAGCGGCCATCCGGTGGCCTGTGCCGCGGGCCTGGCGGCGCTGGAGCTGTTCGAGCGGGAGGACTTCCCCGCTCAGGTGCGGGCCATTGCCCCGGTGTTCGAAGAGAAACTGCATGCGCTGAAAGGGCGCTCTCATGTGGTGGACATCCGCAACTACGGCCTGGCCGGCGCCATCCAGCTCGCGCCGCGCGATGGCGACCCGACGGTTCGCCCACGGGATGCACACCTGGCACTCTGGGAGGCCGGCTTCTATGTGCGCTACGGCGGCGACACCCTGCAGTTCGGCCCGCCCTTCGCCTCCACACCGGAAGAGCTGGAACGCTTATTCGACGCCGTGGCCACGACTCTCGATCGGTTGGATTGAGCCAGGCCATGAAGAGCAAAAGGACAACTTAGGAGACGATGATGGAGCAGGTTTCGCACTTGATTGGCGGTGAACGTGTCGATGGCGCCAGTACACTGGATATTTCCAATCCTTCGACGGGCCAGGCGATTCGCCGGCTGGCCTGCGCCGACACCGCCACCGTGGCGCAGGCCGTGGCGGCGGCCAAGGCCGCATTCCCCGCCTGGCGCGATACGCCGCCGGCCAGGCGTGCCCAGGTCATGTTCCGCTTCAAGCAGCTGCTCGAGGAGCACGCGGAGCGTCTGGTGCAGCTGATCAGTGAAGAGCACGGCAAGACCCTGGAAGACGCCCTGGGCGAGCTCAAGCGCGGCATCGAGAACGTCGAATACGCCTGCGGCGTGCCGGAACTGCTCAAGGGCGAGTATTCCCACAACGTGGGGCCGGGGATCGATGCCTGGTCCAATTTCCAGCCGCTGGGGGTGGTCGCCGGTATCACGCCGTTCAACTTCCCCGCCATGGTGCCGCTGTGGATGTATCCCATGGCGATCGCCTGCGGCAATACCTTCATCCTCAAGCCCTCGGAAAAAGACCCGACCTCGTCGCTGGCTATTGCCGAATTATTGCAAGAGGCCGGCGCCCCCAAGGGCGTGATCAACGTGGTACATGGCGATCGCGAAGCGGTGGAGGCGCTGCTCGACGCACCAGACGTCAAGGCGATCTCCTTCGTCGGTTCCACGCCGATTGCCGAGAGCCTCTACGCCCGCGGTGCGGCCTCCGGCAAGCGGGTTCAGGCGCTGGGCGGGGCCAAGAATCACGCCGTGGTGCTGCCGGATGCGGACATCGACAACGCCGCCACTACCCTGATGGGCGCGGCATTTGGCAGCTGTGGCGAGCGCTGTATGGCGATCTCGGTGGCGGTTTGCGTAGGAGATGATACCGCCGACCGCCTGATCGAGACGCTACAGCCGAAGATCGCCGAGTTGAAGGTGGGGCCGGGCACCGACAAGGGCCTCGACATGGGGCCGCTGGTCACCAATGAGCACCGCGACAAGGTGCTGGGTTATATCGAGGACGGCCTGCGTTCCGGCGCCGAGCTGCTGGCGGATGGGCGGGGCTTGAGTGTTCCAGGTCACGAGGACGGCTTCTTTCTCGGCGGCTGCCTGTTCGACAAGGTGACCCCACAGATGCGCATCTACCGGGAGGAAATCTTCGGCCCGGTGCTTTGCGTGGTTCGCGTCGATAGCCTGGACGCCGCCATCGAGCTGATCAACGCCCACGAATACGGCAACGGCACCTGCCTGTTCACTCGGGATGGCGAGGCGGCGCGACGTTTTGCGGATAAGATCGAAGTGGGCATGGTGGGTATCAACGTGCCGCTACCGGTGCCGGTGGCCTACCACAGCTTCGGCGGCTGGAAGCGCTCCCTGTTCGGCGACCTGCACGCCTACGGCCCGGACGCGGTGCGCTTCTATACCCGGCGCAAGGCGGTCTCCCAGCGCTGGGCGGCGCCCTTCGAGAAGGCCCATGCGGAGTTCAACTTCCCCTCTGGTAGTTGATAATCATTCCATAGGCGCTGGACGCTCGCGCGGGTAATATGTCGCTATGCTATTACCGAATCCGTTCGGGTTACCGCAAGGAGAAATCATGAGTCACTATCAGGTCGTTAACCCAGCTACCGGCGAAAATCTCGCCACTTACCCCATCGCCACGGACGAGCAGATTCAGCAGGCAGTGACCAGCGCCGACAAGGCTTATCGCCAATGGTCGCGCACCACCAGCGTTGCTAAACGAGCAGCGCTTCTCAAGCGTGTGGCGCAGCTGCATGCGGAGCGTCGCGACGAACTCGCTGCCATCATCGTCAAGGAAATGGGCAAGCCCATCGCTCAGGCCCAGGGCGAAATCGACTTCTGTGTCGATATCTATAATTACTATGCGGATAACGCCGAGACTTTCCTGGCGGACGAGTCCATTCCGTCTCCTGCCGGTGGCAAGGCTTTTATCCGCCGTCAGGCTCTCGGGGTGCTCATCGGTATCATGCCGTGGAATTTCCCTTTCTATCAGGTCGCGCGTTTCGCCGGGCCGAACCTGGCGCTGGGCAACACGATCGTGCTCAAGCATGCGCCCCAGTGCCCGGAATCCGCATTGGCGCTGGAAAGTATTTTCAACGATGCGGGTTTTCCGGAAGGCGCCTACGTCAATGTCTTCGCGACCAATGAGCAGGTCGCCGACATCATTGCCGACCCCCGGGTTCAGGGCGTTTCACTGACCGGTTCCGAGCGGGCAGGGGCAGCGGTGGCAGAGACCGCCGGGCGCCATCTCAAGAAGGTCGTGCTCGAGCTGGGCGGCTCCGATGTGTTCCTGGTGCTCGACACCGACGATATCGACGGTGCCGTCGAGATGGCTGTTGCCGGTCGTCTGGAGAACAGCGGCCAGGCATGTAACGGTTCCAAGCGCATCCTGGTGATGGATGACATCCACGATGAATTTCTCGAGAAGTTTGCCGCCGCCATGGGCAAGACCAAGCCCGCCGATCCCACCGATGAAGACGCCGCTCTGGGTCCATTGTCATCCTCCAATGCCACCGCCACCCTCGAGCGTCAGGTCATGACGGCGCTAGAACAGGGAGCGGTCGCCAAGGTGGGCGGTGAAAACCCCGAGGGTAATTTCTTTGCACCCACCGTGCTTACCCAGGTCACGCCGGAAATGGATGCCTATCACGAGGAGCTGTTTGGTCCGGTGGCCGTGGTCTACAAGGTGTCGAGCGAAGACGAGGCGGTTGAGCTCGCCAACTCGTCTTCCTTTGGTCTGGGTTCCATCGTTATCTCCCGGGATCAGGAGAAGGCGCTGCGTGTCGCCGATCGGCTCGAGGTGGGGATGGTCTTTATCAACGAAGTCGGTGGTGAGGCGGCGGAGCTACCCTTCGGCGGCGTCAAGCGCAGCGGTTTCGGGCGGGAACTCGGTCGCTTCGGTATCGATGAGTTCGTCAACAAGAAGCTTATTCGAGTGAAAGGGTAGGCTTCATCGCTATACAGAGAAGCCGATAGCGCGATATCCCTGAAGGGGTAACACAAAGATAAAGGCGATGCTGGTGACTTACCCGCTCACTCGATAACCGATGCAAAAAATCGTTCGCCTTCGTCAAAACCGGCTTGATCAGCGGGGCGGGCTTGTTGCGTTTCATCAGCGCTTCCTCACCCGCATAGCTATAGGTAATCACTTGAGCGGCGAGCCAGCGCAGCGGTTCGGGTTCCCAACGTTTGATCAGGTGGCGGTGGCTGGCGTTGGTAAAAACCCAGGGCATGCTAGCCAGTCGAGAATCCCGCTCGAGTATCAGATCGGCCAGGGTTCTACCGAACAGATGCGCGGCGGCGACACCCTCGCCGGCATAGCCGCCGGCGGTTGCGATGCCACTTTCACGATCGAGAATTCCATGAGGTCGGAAATTGCGCGATAGCCCCAGGGAGCCGCCCCAGCCATGGCTGATCGTTACGTCCTGCAGGACAGGGAATAGATCCGCCAGTAGATCGCGGCGCAGGCGAATATCGTCCTGGGAAATAGCCAGGCGGTGCTTGGATTTGCCACCGAAGGCATAGCTGCCACGGGCGCCGAACACGAGTCGTCCATCGGCGCTGCGGTGCCCATAGTTGATCAACCGGCTGGCATCGGCGAAGGCGAGGCGCTCTGACATGCCGATCTCTTGCCACACATCTTGCGTTAGCGGTTCCGTGGCGATCACCAGGCTCTGCACCGGAATGACATGCTTCTTGAAATCGTGAAAGCGCTCCGCGTAGCCTTCCGTGGCGCAGACGATGATTGGCGCCTCGACGGCGCCCTGTTCCGTGATCGCCTCATGCTGGCCGATGAGGGTGACACGGCTCTGTTCGTGAATCGTCACGCCGAGACGTTCAATCGTCTCGGCCAGGCCCGTAACCAGCTTTACAGGATTTACGGTGGCGACCTGACGGTGGTAGATACCACCGTAGCCGTTGCGAAACCGCGCCTTTTCGGCGAGCTGGTCGGCATCCAGCCAAGAGCAGTTCGCCTCATCGTGGCCAAGCTCATGCAGATGCGCCAGGTAGCCTTTCTGAATGGCGATCTGGTCCGGGTAGCGGGCCGCCGCGTAGAGTGCACCCCCTTTGTTGAAGTCGGCGGCGATACTCCCGCGTTCCAGCACATTGCCGATGTCATCGACGTTGTCCGCCACCACTTGGCAGCACTCTCGTCGCCGCTCCATCGGCAGTTCACCGACGTAGCGCTCCAGGCCGGCAAGATTGCCCACCACCCAGCCGCCGTTGCGCCCGGAGGCGCCATGGCCAACGCGCTGGGCCTCCAGCACGACGATAGCCAGATGCGGCGCGAGCGTCTTCAGATAGTAGGCGGTCCACAGTCCCGTGAAGCCGGCGCCGACAATGGCCACGTCGGCCTGGATGCTCGCTTCCAGACGCGGACGCGGTTCGGGCCATTGAGCAATCGTAGAGATCCAGAAATTGCTGCACGTGTCCTGCTGCATAAGGCACTTCCCGTGAAGTACTTTTCAAACATGAGTTTACATATAACCCAACACCAGATACCCCGCCGCTGCAATACAGCCCGCCAGGGCGGCGTAGGGCAGTTGAGTGAAGGCATGTTGGAAGGGCGTGCAGCCGCTGGCCTGGGCGGTCAATACCGTGGCATCCGAGTAAAAGCAGGCGTGGCTGCCGAAGGTGCTGGCCGATAGGGTGGCGCCGATCACCAGCGTCATATTGGCCCCCAGATTATGGCCCAGCACGGTGACGATCGGCAGGATGATGACGAATACCCCCCAGTTGGAGTCGGTGGCGAAAGATACGAAACCCATGATGGTAAAGATGATGAAGGGCAGCATCTCGGCGTTGATCAGCGGTTGGACGGTATTGATGACGTAGTCGGCAAGACCCAGATCGGTATTGACCTCATTGAATACGAAAGCCGCCACCAGTACCGCCAGGGCATCGAGCATTGACTTGAACCCTGCCAGGATATTGTCGAAGGTTTGAGCGGGAGAAAGCTTTTTCAAACCGATGAAGGCCAGGATCATGCCTCCCAAGGTGACGAAGATGCCCATCAGGAAGTCGAAATCGAACCACCAGGTAAAGAAAGCCAGCGACGTCATTGGCACTAGAAACATCCAGATACTGCCGCTCGCTTCCGCATTCGCCTCGAGATGACCGATCTCTTCATCGATATGCTCCGCTCCCGGGGGAACGCATTGCCCGGTTTCCTCGGCGCGCTGCTCGGCCTTCTTCATGGGACCGAAAGGGGGAATCCAGCGGTAAATGAAAAGCGGTACCAGGATCACGGCGACCCAAGGATAGAACATGTAAGGAATCGCCTGGATATAGGTCCAGATGCCCTGGCCGCTCTCGGCGATGCCGTTCTTTTCGATCAGCGCACCGAAGAATACCGCCCAGGTCGAGATCGGGATCAGCACGCTGATCGGCGCCGCCGTGGAATCGATCACGTAGGCCAGCATTTCGCGAGACGTCTTGAAGCGATCGGTTACCTTGCGCATCGAGGTGCCGACGGCCAGTGAATTCAAGTAGTCATCCACGAACAATATGATGCCCATGAACCAGCACCCCATCAGCGCCCGGGGCTTGTTGGTGGTGTAGCGCATCAGGCCGTTGGCGAAGGCTCGGGAGGAGCCGGACTTGAGCAGCAGGGCGATGATACTGCCCATCAAACCGCACACCATGATGACCCAGGCGACGTCCTCGTCGGTCATCACCTCGAGCAGCGTTTCGGTAATGCTGCTTAGCGCATTACCAGGATCCATCATCAAGGTGCCGACAAAGGCACCGAATACCAGCGGTTCGAGCGCGCGCCGTGTCCATAGCGCAAGTATCAGAATGATAGCGGTGGGCAGCAGAACCAAGGGGCCATTGATATCCATCGGATGTCACCTGAGCGTTTGTTGTTGTGGTTTTGCGGTGGGTTTGGCGAGCAATTAGCGCAGTTTTTCGAGTAGCTGGTAATACCACATGCCGGCGGCTAACAGGGTGTTCCCCAGGCGGTCGTTGAGCGGAATACGGATGTGTTTCACCTTGGCGAAAGCGTCGAATTCCTCGAGGCTGCCGCTGACCGTCTTGGCCATGATTTCGCCGACGATATGCGAGGTGGCGATACCATGGCCCGAATAGCCTTGGGCGTAGTAGACGTTGTCGGACAGCTTGCCGAGCTGGGGGATGCGGTTGATGACGATGCCGGCCATGCCTTGCCACTGGAAGTCGATATCCACACCCTTGAGCTGAGGAAAGGTATGTTCGAGACGCGGGCGTAACTCACCGGCGATGTCCTGAGAATCGCGGCCGGAGTAGTTGGCGCCACCACCGAACAGCAAACGCTTGTCGGCGGTCAGGCGATAGTAGTCGAGAACGAAACGGGTATCGTAGACGGCCAAGTCTTCTGGATTGATCGCCAGGGCGGTGTCGTGATCCAGCGGCGCGGTGGTGACGATACCCAAAGCCGCCGGAAACAGCTTGCCGCTGAGCCGTTGGCGTTCGAGCCGGTGGTAGGCATTGCCGGCGAGAATCACGCTGTCCGCCGTGACGCGCCCCTGCTCACCGACCACGATCGGGGTGTCGCCGTGCTGTATATCGACCACCGGCGAGTCTTCGAAGATCAGCGCGCCCAGGCCTGCCGCAGCGCGAGCCTCGCCCAGACACAGATTGAGCGGGTGCAGGTGCATGTTGTAGTCGTTGCGGATGGCGCCGTGATAAAGCTCGGTGCCGACGACCTGGCGCACTGCGCTGGCCTCCAGCCAGTGCACGTATTCGCCGATCGCGTGACGCTGGGACTCCTCGAAATCCTGCTTCAATTCTCTCGCGTGGCTTGGCTTGTAGGCCGCCTGCAGATGACCGTGCTTGAGATCGCAGGCGATGGCGTACTTCTCGACGCGCTGCTTGATGATCCGATGGCCACGCCAGCGCAGATTCCAGACGAAATCCGCCGCCTCGCCGCCCAAGGTATTGCGTATCTGCTTGGTCATGGCACCCTGACCGGACAAGCTGCCGGTGACCTGGCCGCCATTGCGCCCACTGGCGCCCCAGCCAATCTTGTGGGCCTCGATGACGGCCACACTGTAGCCACGCTCGGCGAGTTCGACCGCCGTGGCTACACTGGTGAAGCCGCCGCCAATGATGGCGACGTCGACGCGGTGTTCGTCTTCTAATCGGCCATAGTCGGATTCTTCGGCGATCGATGCGGCGTAGTAGGAGGCACAGCGTTGCTGGGTCATTGGTTCCCCTCGGATCACAGGCGAGTCAGATAGGTTAGGCGGTCGATATCGGTGACCGCGGCCAGCAGACGTTGTGCCTCGTGGCGCTTGATCTTGGCGTAGAGATCGCGATAGTCCACACCGAAGATATCGGCCATGGCCAGCGAGCCGGCGAAGCGCTCGATGGCCAGTAACCAGTCGTGGCTGAGATGGTCCGACGGGTGTTGCGCATCGGCGATGCTCTCGATGGCCGGCGGTGGCGCAATACGTTGTTCCAGGCCCTGCAGCACGGCGCCGAGCAGCGCGGCAGTGACTAGATAAGGGTTGGCGTCGGCGCCAGCCACCCGATATTCCAGGCGCGCGCCGGCACCACGGCATTCGGGAACGCGTACTGCCGCGCCGCGATGGTCGTGCCCCCAGTTGCACTCGACGGGCGCGAAGCAGTCAGGCTGAAAGCGCCGGTAGGAATTGGCATGTGGCGCGAAGGCTTGCATCGGACGTTACGTAAACGCATGTGCGAAGGAGATTTCATGCCTGGTGAGGTGATTTCGATCCGACGTATCGCCGCGGAATACGGCACCAGCGCCATGCCGGCGCGGGAGGCCCTGCGCTGGCTGGTCACCGAGGGCGCGCTGGTATTTTCCGACAGCCGCAAGATCATCGTTCCTGAACTGAACCGTGAGCGTTTTCAAGAAGTGCTGTACGCGCGCAAGAATCTGGAAACCGAAGTCTCACGGCAGGCCTTTCCTCATATCACCACTGAAGATATCGAGGAGTTGCAGCGAATCGATGAGAGGATCAACGAGGCAATCAAGCGAAGTGACGTCGCCAGCTATATGCGTGGCAATTACCAATTCCATTTCCATATCTATCGACTCAGTCAGTCGCAGGTAGTGCTGCCACTGATCGAGATTCTTTGGCTGCAGTACGGGCCGAGCATGCGTTATATCTGCAACCGTTGGGGGTCCTCGTCCATTGCCGATGACTATCATCAAGAGGTGACGCAGGCATTGTCGCGCAGTGATCGCGAGGCTTTTTGCCAAGCGATCGCCGCGGATATTGAGCAGGGCATGATGCTGCTGAGTTGAGCAGGGTTCACAGAATCGGTCGCTGTCAGTATCTAGGGTTCGGATCGACGGCCTGAACTGGACCAGGCATCGGTAGTAGCGATTCAAACGGAAGCAAGAAAGCTCACGCGGTTGAAATATACGACTCAAGACACCCGCCATTCGTACCGTTACGTTGAATCGTTGGTGTCTTATACTTGACACCGGAGCGGGATTTGGTGCAAGACTGGGGCATGCATAGAAGAAAAGCCAGGCGGTAATCATCGAAAGCGGTCGAATAATTCAACAATGATTCCTAGCCGTTGTCGGCGGCTCACTGGACCAGGAAGTCATCATGACGGTAGCAACTGGGCCTTGTCGTCCTGCTTCTTATTACAATGCCAGCATCGCGGTCAGTCTGCTGCCGACGCCGTCCTTGAGCGGTGATAGCAAGGCCGATGTCTGCATCATTGGAGGCGGTGTCACCGGCTGTTCCGCGGCCTTGCATCTGGCGGAGCGCGGCTATTCGGTGGTGTTGCTCGAGGCCGGCGAGATCGGTTATGGCGCCTCCGGGCGCAGTGGAGGGCAGATCCTGCCGGGACTGGGCACCGAGCTCGACGTCGTCGAGAAGGCGTTGGGACTCGAGCGGGCGTGGGACATATGGGAAATGAGCCGCGAATCGGTACGCTTGACCGAGCAGCTGATTCAACGCCACGACATTCCCTGCGACCTCACCTGGGGTTATGTGAACGCGGCGATCAAACCTCGTCATGTGCGCGAGCTGCATGCCTTTCAGGAAGCGATGGCGCGACGTTACGATTACCATTCGATGACCTTTCTCGAAGGTGACACCCTGCGTGAGCGGGTGGTAAGCGATGCCTATCTGGCGGGCCTTTACGATGCGGAAGGGGGCCATCTGCATCCGCTCAACTATACCTTGGGATTGGCTCGGGCCGCCCAGCAGGCGGGGGTCGTCATTCACGAGCACAGCGCAGCGATCCATGTCGAACGTGGCCAGCAGCCGACTCGAGTGATCACGCCCCGGGGACAGGTGACCGCGGACTTCGTGGTGGTGGCGGCCAATGCCTATCTGGGTGGGCTACTGCCGGAATTGAGCGGTCGCATCATGCGCGCCGCCAATTACATCGTTGCCACCGAACCCTTGAACGAGGATCAGGCCGCCCGGGTGTTGCCGCGCAACGATGCTCTCTCGGACACCAACTTCGTGCTCGATTACTATCGTCTATCCGGCGATCGACGTCTGATCTACGGAGGCGAGGTCAGTTACGACGGGCGTGAACCACGCGCGCTCGAGAGTCGCATGGACGCCAAGATTGCCCGCCTTTTCCCGGTCCTCAAGGGAACCCGGATCGACTACCGCTGGGGAGGCGATGTGGCCATCACCGTCAATCGCGCGCCGGATTTCGGGCGTCTGGGCCACAATGTCTTCTATGCGCAAGGCTATTCCGGGCATGGCATGTCCCTGGCCGGCTTGGCCGGACGACTGTTGAGCGATGCCATCGCCGGTCAGGCGGAGCGTTTCGATGTCTTTGCCGCCATGCCGCACCGCCGGTTTCCCGGCGGTCGCTGGCTACGCCAGCCCTTGCTGGTATTGGCGACCAATTTCTACAAGTTGCGTGACAGGTTGTAGTCTCGGAGGCGGCTCGTTCTTCGCTATACGTTCTCCGATATATGACGACAAGAATGGGAGATTCGTGCATGAGTCAGTCCACTGCGGCCACTAATGTCAGCATACCAAGGGCCGACACACCCAAGGCGGCACAAGGTCATGAGACCGAGGCCGAAACCCAGTCGGAGCATCCGCGCCGCGAACCCTCGTCGATAGAACTCAAGGGCCTGCACAAGCGTTTCGGCAAGGACACCGTGGCACTGGATGACGTCGACCTGACCATCGAGGCCGGCGAGTTCTTCACCCTGCTGGGACCCTCCGGCTGCGGCAAGACGACCTTGCTACGCATTCTTGCCGGACTCGAGGAGCCGGACGCGGGGCGCGTGTGGATCGGCGGCGAGGACCTCACCGACATTCCGCCCCACAAGCGCAGCGTCAATACCGTCTTCCAGTCCTATGCGCTGTTTCCCCATCTTTCGGTACGCGACAACCTGGCCTTCGGTTTGCGCATGCGTGGCGAATCGAAGGCGGATCGACGCCGCAAGGTAGATGAGGTCGCCGAGTTCATCCAGTTGGGATCTCTGGTCGAACGGCCAGTGGGCCAGCTCTCCGGAGGGCAGCGCCAGCGCATCGCCCTGGCCAGGGCGCTGATTTGCGAGCCCAACGTGCTGCTGCTCGACGAGCCGTTGTCCGCCCTGGATGCGGGGCTGCGCGGTCAGCTCCAGGTCGAATTGCAGCGTATCCAGAAGCGCCTGGGCATGACCTTCGTCTTCGTGACCCACGATCAGGATGAGGCCATGGTGATGTCGGACCGCATCGCCGTGCTCGATGCGGGCATCATCCAGCAGGTCGGCCCGCCCAGGGAGGTCTACGAGCATCCCCGCAACGCTTTCGTGGCGCGTTTCATGGGCCACGACAATCTGTTTGCCATTCGCGCAAGCGGGGATGACTGGGTGGATACGGAGCTGGGTCGCCTGCGTCTTGATCCGGCGGAACAGCATGAGAGTCAGGACGGCTGGCTGCTGGTTCGCCCGGAGACCCTGGAGCTGAATACGGAGGTTCCCGAGGGCTACAACCGCCTGCAGGGAAGGGTCATGGAGCGACTCTATCGAGGCAGCCGGATCGAGTACCGCCTGGAAGTGGAGGGTGTGACCATGATGGCCACGTCGAGCAACCTGGGACAGCGCTTGCACGATGTCGGCGACAAGGTAACGGTCAGCGTGTGTCCCGAGGATCTGGTTCGGGTCGCTTCCTGAGGGGTGCGAGTCGCCATTACAGGAGAGTGCAATGGTGGAATCTTCACGAATGGCGGCGCGACAGCGAGGCGTCGTCGGTGAGTCGCGACATCTGCTGCTGAGCGTCTCGCCGGGGGTCGTCTGGATAGTCGTGTTCCTGGTGCTGCCGAGCCTGTACCTGATGGCGGTGGCGTTCATGACCAACGGCGCCTACGGCCTGCCGCAGATGCCGCTGACCCTGGATGCCTTCAAGCAGCTGGCGGGTTTCGGTTTCCTGGGCTGGAGTCCCGGCAATTTCTATACGCTGCTGCGCTCCCTGTGGCAGACCCTGCTGGCGACGCTACTGGTGGTGATCGTGGCCTACCCCATCGCCTACTACATCACCACCTGTCGCGTGAAATGGCGGGCCATCATGCTGCTGCTGGTGGTGGTGCCGTCCTGGACGAATCAGGTCATCCGCACCTTCGGCTGGATGAATCTGCTGGCGCCGGGCACGCCGCTGTCCGACATCGCCCAGTCGTTGGGATTCATTGCGCCCAACATGGGGCTTTATCCCTCGAACTTCGCCGTGACCCTGGGCCTGGTCTACAACTTCCTGCCCTTCATGGTGCTGCCGCTTTACGCCGCCTTCGAGAAGCTCGATACGGCCCAGGTACAGGCCGCTCAGGATCTCTACGCCTCGCCGCTGCGTACCTTCCGGCACGCGGTCTTTCCGCAGACGCTGCCGGGTTTGCTGGCGGGTACGGTGCTGGTGGCGATCCCGGCCTTCGGCATGTACGTGATTCCCGAACTGCTCGGCGGCGGCAAGGGCATGATGCTGGGCAATCTGGTCGCCAACCAGTTCGCCGGCGGTTCCAACTGGCCGCTGGGGGCCGCCGGCGCCATTCTGATGCTGATCGCTACCTTTATCGGATTGTTCGCCATGCGCCGTGTCGGCAAGCGCCTGGGCGGCGGCGAGGAGGTGGTGATATGAAAAAGCGCACCCTGCAGCGGAGCCTGAGTGCCTTCTGGTGGTTGACCCTGGTATTCCTTTATCTGCCCCTGGCGGTAGTGGTGTTCTTCTCCTTCAACGCCGCCAACAGCGCCGCGCGCTTTACCGGCTTTTCGCTGCGCTGGTACGAGCGGCTGCTGGGCAACGAGCAGATCATTTCCGCCTTCTGGAACAGCATGGTATTGGCCATCGTTTCATCGGTGGTGGCGCTGGGGATCGGCTGTCTGATCGGCTACGGCATGTATCGCCATCGTCATCGCCGGCTTGGCTGGCTGATCGTGCTGATCTATCTGCCCATCGTGTTGCCGGATATCGTCTTCGGCATCTCGGAAATGGCCTTCTTCGTCTCGGTGCATCGCTATACCGGTCTGCTGCAGCCGGGGCTCTCGACCATGATCATTTCCCACGTGACCTTCCAGATTCCGTTTGTAGCGCTGATCGTCTACTCGCGCCTGGTGGGACTCGACCCGACCCTGTTCGAGGCGGCCAAGGATCTCTATGCGACACCCCTCAAGCGGGCCTGGCATTTTCTGCTGCCAACTATCAAGCCGGCGTTGATCTCGGCGTTCTTCCTGTCGTTCACGCTGTCCATCGATGACTTCGTGATCAGCTTCTTCACCTCCGGACCGGAAAGCGCCACCCTGCCCATCTATATCTGGGGGGCCATCAAGAAAGGCGTGACGCCGGAGATCAATGCCATCGCCGCCTTGATGATTGGGGCCGTCGCGCTTGTGGCGCTATTGAGCTTGCTATTCAACCGACAGGGTCAACGTTGAATGCCTTGGATAGCGCAAGAGACAGCTAACGCAAAAGACTGATAGTGCAAAATGATAGATAGAACAAAGCAAGAATACGATTCAAACCGAAGGAGAGTGACCCAATGAAAACAATCACCGTAATCACCGCTGCGCTAGGCGGCCTTTTTCTGGTCGGTGGCGCCCAGGCTCAGGAAAACAAGCTGTACCTGTTCAACTGGACCCAATACATGGACCCGGAGATCATCACGGCCTTCGAGGAGAAATACGACGTTGACGTGGTGCAGA
The DNA here is from genome assembly GCF_007954585.1 of Pistricoccus aurantiacus. Classification (GTDB taxonomy): domain Bacteria; phylum Pseudomonadota; class Gammaproteobacteria; order Pseudomonadales; family Halomonadaceae; genus Pistricoccus; species Pistricoccus aurantiacus. The sequence continues at coordinate 456,410 of NZ_CP042382.1, read as the reverse complement.
ACTATTACAACTCTCTGCCGGAGATGACCGCCAAGCTCAACGCCGGAGGCGTATCGCAATACGACATCATCGTACCCTCCAACTATTATATACCGCGGCTGATCGAGACCGGTCTGGTGCAGAAACTCGACAAGTCCAAGATTCCCAATCTTGGCAATGTCATGGAGCAGTTCGACGATCCTGCTTACGACGAGGGAGCGGAATACTCCGTGCCTTATCAATGGGGCGTTTCTGGTCTGGTCTACAATGCCGCGACCTTCCCGGATGCGCCCAAGAGCTGGTCGCTGATGTTCGATCCCGAGGTCAATCCCAGCTATCCCTTCGCCTTGATGGGGGACGGCCAAGTGAACATGGGTGTGGCCTGCGCCTATCTCGGTCACGGTTACGACTGCACCGACCTGGATGCCTGGAAGGAGAGCGCCAAGCTGTTGCTGGAGACCAAGAAACGCGAGCGCTTCAGCGGTTTCACCGATGGCACGCCGGCACTTCAACAGCTCGCCCGGGGCGTGACCCATGCGGCGATCACCTACAACGGCGACTTTCTGTTCTACAAGGAAGAGAATCCTGACTCCTTCAAGGACATCGAGTTCGTGATTCCCGACGAAGGCGCCGAGAAGTGGGTGGACGTGATGATGATCCCTGCCCAGGCGCCCAACCCGGAGATGGCGCACAACTTCATCAACTTTATCCTCGATGCAGAAGTAGGTGCCCAGCTCTCCAACTACAACTACTACGCCAGTCCCAACGAGGCGGCCAAGCCGTATCTGGATGAAGTGCTGACCCAGCCGCCGGTGCAGCCCAGCGAAGACGATATGCCGCGGCTTGAGTTCACTCCCAGCCTCAAGGGCGACGAGCTGCAGACCTTCAATCAACTGTGGAGCGAGGTGAAGTCTCGTTGATTGCGCTGTATCAGCCAATGCAGAGGGTGTCGTGGTTGCGCCTCTGCATCCGGTCGGCCGGTGCAAGCTCACCGGCGAGTCGCGCAGCCCGCCATGAAAGGAATGTTGTATGAGTCACAGTCAGCACCAGGAGTTGAGCGAGTGGTTCAATATCCATGGTATTACCGAGGTGGAGTGTCTGGTCACGGATCTGACCGGTATCATCAAGGGCAAGATCATGCCCGCCAAGAAGTATCTCAACGGCGGGCGGCCACGACTGCCGGATTCGATCTTCATTCAGACGGTCACCGGTGGCTATCCCGAGGATGAGGACATTCATTTCTGGAATGCCGCGGAACTCGACATGCAGCTAGTGGCGGACCCCAACGCGGTCTATCTGGTGCCTTGGGCAGAAGACCATACCGCGCAGATCATTCACGACTGTTACTACCTGACCGGGGAGCCGGTGGAGCTCTCGCCGCGAGGAGTGCTCAAGCGAGTACTCGAGCTCTTCGATGCCCGGGGCTGGAAGCCGGTGGTCGCCCCGGAACTCGAGTTTTATCTGGTCAAGACCAATACCGACTCGGATTATCCGCTGGAGCCGCCGATCGGCCGTAGCGGGCGCCAGGAAAGCAGTCGCCAGTCCTTCTCCATCGACGCGGTCAACGAGTTCGATCCGCTGTTCGAGGAGATGTACGACTATTGCGACGCCATGGGCCTGGATATCGATACCCTGGTGCATGAAGAGGGCGCAGGGCAGATGGAGGTCAACTTCCAGCACGGCGATCCCTTGATGCTCGCGGACCAGGTGGTGATGTTCAAGCGTACCCTGCGGGAGACGGCGCTGCGCCATGGCATGTATGGCACCTTCATGGCCAAGCCCATGGCCAACGAGCCGGGGAGCTCCATGCATGTCCACCAGAGTCTGGTGGACACCAGGAGTGGGCGAAACCTATTTGCCGGCGAAGACGGTCAGCCCAGCCGGCTCTTTCAGCACTACATCGGCGGCCAGCAGCGCTACCTGCCCGCGGCCATGCCGTTCCTTGCCCCTAACGTCAATTCCTACCGCCGCCTGATGCGCACGGAAACCAGCGGCTCGGCGCCGATCAATACCGAATGGGGCTTCGATAACCGAACCGTGGGACTGCGGGTACCGGTGAGCTCGCCGGAGGCGACCCGGGTCGAGAATCGTCTGGCCGGCGCCGACGCCAATTCGTATCTGGCCATCGCCGCCTCGCTGGCCTGTGGCTATCTAGGCATGCTCAGCCAGATCGATCCGCGCCCGCCCATGGTGGGTTCTGCCTGGGCGGCGGGAGACAGGCTGCCGGATGATATCGGCCCGGCGCTGGACGGGTTGCAGAAATGTGCCGCCCTGGCCGACCTGCTTGGCGAACGCTTCGTCAAGAGTTATCTGGCGGTCAAGCGCGCGGAGCACAAGGCTTACTTCGGGGTCATCAGTTCCTGGGAACGAGAGCATCTGCTGTTGAAGGTATGATTTCGCGATATTCTATCGCCTCGTCGGGCTTCAACTATGTCATCCGATTGCTGCTTTCTCGTCAGATAGCGGCTTACTCATCACATAAATTTACTCATCATATAAGGAGTATGACCATGCTCGGGTCCAGGTTTGGAACAGGTTTCATTTCGTCACTGGTCGGCGGCTGTCTGCTGTTGGCCGGGCTGCCTGTCCTGGCGGCGGCGGAAAAGCTGTATTTGTTCAACTGGACCGAATACATGGACCCCGAGGTGGTGAACGCCTTCGAGCAGGAGTACGACGTGGAGGTGATACAGAACTACTTCACCTCGAATGCCGAGATGTTCTCGAAGCTGGCTGCCGGAGGCGACGCCCAGTACGATGTGGTGGTGCCGACGGACTATTTCGTGCCGCGACTGATCCAGGCCGGATTGATTCAGGCGCTGGATCCCGAAATCGTCGATAATCGCGACAATCTGATGGATGCCTTTCGCCAGCCGGATTACGACCCGGAAGAACGTTTCAGCGTGCCCTATCTGTGGGGAGTGACCGGCATCGTCTACGATACGACGACCTTCGAGGATCCGGCGCACTCCTGGAGTCTACTGTTCGATCCCGAGATCAATCCGGACCAGCCCTTCGCCCTGCTCGGTGGCGATCCCCAGGTCAGCCTGGGCATGGCCTGCGCCTATCAAGGCAACGGTTTCGACTGTGTCGGACAGGAACCCTGGGTCGAGGCGGCCAAATTGATGCGCAAGACTCTTGATCGTGGCAACTTCACCGGCTTCGTCGATAGTACCGCCGCCATCGATCAGATCGCCCGGGGCGTCACCAAAGTGGCGGTGACCTACAGCGGCGATCTCGATTATCGCAAGGCGGACTCACCGGAAACCTATGGGAATCTGGCATTCTTCATTCCCGAAGAGGGGTCTCAGCTGGGTGTCGATACGCTGGTCATTCCGGCGCGCGCCCCGCACCCGACGCTCGCCAACCAGTTCATCGAGTTCATGCTGCGCCCGGAAAATGCCGCCAAGGCGGCGAATTACGCCTTCTATCGCACCCCCAACGAAGCCGCCCTCGAACTGGTCGAGCCGTCACTGAAGGAGTCATCTCGACTTGAATCGTCTCAACGTGATGTGCTGGTGACGACGCCATTGATCGAGGGCGATCAGCTGCAACTGCTTCAGCAGCTGTGGAATGAGGTGAGAAGTCGCTGAGGCCTGGCGCCAAGTCTTCCTCATTATCACTGTACGCTGCTTCTTAGCTGCCCTCGAAGCCGGTGAGCACATTCACCACGTTGATACCGATTTCCTCCACCGCGTAGCCGCCTTCCAGCAGAAAAGTGGTGGGAATGCCCAGCGCCTTGAGGCGGCGGCCGCAGTCGAGGTAGTCGTCGCTCTTCAGCTTGAAGGAGCTGATCGGGTCGAGCTCGAAGGTGTCGACACCCAGCGAGACGATCAGCAGTTCCGGTCGGTAGGCCCGCACGCGCCGAAGGGCGTCCTCGAGGGCGTTGGCCCAGACGGCGTAGTCGGTACCGCCGAGTAGCGGATAGTTGACGTTGAAACCCTCGCCCTTGCCACGGCCAGTCTCATCGGCAAAGCCAAGGAAGTAGGGAAATTCCTGACGCGGGTCGCCGTGCAGCGAAAGAAACAGCACGTCATCTCGCGCGTAGAAAATATCCTGGGTGCCGTTGCCGTGATGGAAGTCGATATCCAGGATTGCCACCTTGCCCATGCCGCCCTGCAAGGCGCGCTGGGCGGCGATGGCGGCGTTGTTGAAGAAGCAGTAGCCGCCGTATTGATCGATTGCCGCATGATGCCCCGGCGGGCGGCAAAGGCCGAAGGCCGGCTCGCCGGTCTGGACTACGTGATCCAGCGCCGAGAGAGCGATGTCCTTGCTGACCTGGGCCGCGGCGAAGGTGCGGGCGCACAGGGTGGTTTCCGCCGCCAGGGCGTAATAGCCGATTCGGCCTTCGATACTGTTCGGAATTCTGTCGCCACGCAGACGCCGAGCGGGCCAGATCGAGGGAATTGGTTCGCCCTCGAGACCCGCCGCCCCCCATTCGTCCCAGGCGTGTTCGAGAAACGCCACATAGCCGTGATCGTGAACCGCCAGTATCGGTTCGAGGCCGTAAGCCCTGGGGGCACGAATCTCGCCCAGACCGATTTTGCGAACGCGATCGATGACCATGTCGACCCGTTCCGGGCACTCGTGGGGTGTGACAAACCTGCCGCCATCAAGCTCGATCCTGGGGCGGCGCTGCTTGGTGTCTTCCGAGTGAAATGTCAGCATCGTTCGAATTATCCCTGTCTCGGCCTGTCTCGAATACCTGTCGTATTCTATTGTGCTCATCAAAAGGCCCGGCGCTCGAACGCCGGGCCAGGATTATTCCGCGATGGCCTTCTTCGTCGCTACCTCCGTATGGGGTTCCGGACGCCGACCCACCAGCATCAGAACCCCCAGCAACAGCAGGGCTCCGATCGGCAGTCCGATCCACCAGCTGATGCCGTAGCCTACCGCGATATTGCCGAAAACCAACGCGACGGCCCCTACCAACAGCGCATAGGGTAGCTGAGTGCGCACGTGCTCGACCAGGTTGCAGCCGCTGGCCATGGCGGAAAGCAGGGTGGTATCCGCCAGGGGCGAGCAGTGATCGCCCCACACCGCACCAGCCAGTACCGATGCCACGGAGGCATAGAGAATCGGCATGCCTTCCGCGGTGCCGGCCATGCCGTTCTGCTCCAGCACCGCCCAGGCCAGCGGCACCACCAGCGGCATCATGATGCCCATCACTCCCCAGGATGAACCGGTGGCGAAGGCGGTGAAGCCCGCCAATATGAAGATCACCGCCGGCAGCCAGGCCGGGTTCAGGCTTTCCCCCAGCGCCGCCACCAGAAAGTCGCTGGTCTGAAGGGCGTCGTTCACGTTGGCCAGGGCCCAGGCCATCATCAGGATGGTGATCGGCAGGAGCATGGACTTGACCCCCTCGAACCAGTAGTGAGCGGTCTCGGTCATGCTCATCAGCCGTTGAGCCTGGGTCATCAGCAGGGCAACAATGCAGCCGGTCAGGGATCCCCACATCATCGAGCTGAAGGAGTCGCCCTCGCCGAAGATGTCCTTCAGATCGTGCTCCCCCGGCCCCAGTGCCGCCACCCCGGTGGCATAGATGCCGCCCAGGGTAATGCCCGCCAGTACCAGCATCGGCACGATGGCGTTAAAGGCGCGAATGGGCACGTTCGGCTTGGTAACGATCTCCGCTTCCTCGACGATGGCCTCGCGACTGCTCAAGCTGGTACGCCGGCCGCCGCCGTCGATCGCCTGGCGCTCCGCCCTGAGCATGGGGCCGAAATCCCGGCCCAGCCAAGTGGTCATGAAGACGAAGGCCAGGGTCAGCAGCGGATAGGCATTGTAGGGAATGGCGCTGACGAACACCGAATAGGCGGATTCGTTCCAGTCCGCGATATTGCTCATCGCTTCGCTGATCAGCCCCACCTGAAAGCCGATCCAGGTGCTGATCAGCATGATCGCCGATACCGGCGCCGCGGTGCTGTCGATGATATAGGCGAGCTTGGCGCGAGAGACCGCCATCTTATCGGTGATGGCGCGCATGGTGTTGCCGACGATCAGGGCGTTGGCGTAATCGTCGAAGAAGATCGCCAGCCCCAGCAGGAAGGTGGAAGTCTGGGCCTGACGGCGGCCGCGAATCACCCGGGAGATGCGCTGGGCGATGCCCTGGGTGCCGCCGTTGCGGGAGATGATGCCTACCATGCCGCCGATCAGCAGGCAGAACAGTACGATGGACATGTGTTCGCTGTCGCTGGCGGCCTCCAGCACGTGCACGTTGACGGAGTCGCCGAAGGCGCCGACCAGGCCTCGGATGTCCATGCCATGCAGGATCCAGCCTCCCAGCAGGATGCCGATGAACAGCGACAGGATCACCTGGCGAAACACCAGCGCCAGCACGATCGCCACGATGGCCGGAATCAGTGATAGCCAGGCGGGAATCGCCGTCAGTTCCTCGCTGAGCAGCGGTTGGCCGCTGGCATCGAGCAGCACCAATCGGTTGCTTGACTGAGTCAGTTCCAGGCTCTCGGCGTTCCATTGGCCCGCTTCGCCGGGCGCGAGAATGACGGGCTGATCGTTGAGGCGAAGGTCCGGCTTCTCGTCAAGGCCGCCGACGGAAAGTTCGAAGGGCACCCCCTGCAGGATAACGTCGGGAGTGATCAGTTCCGGCTCGGACGCGGCCTGCGCCAAGCCTCCGAGTGCCCAAAGCAAGCAGAGAGATAACAGCATCATCAGGCATTGCGGTTTTCGCCAGCGTCTGCCTTTTCGGCTTGGCATGTCCTTTCGACTTTTCATGTTGGGAGTGCTCCGTGGATTATTGTTGGCGTAGAGTTCGCTGGGACAGAAATCGCTCAGTAAAGATTGTTGGCATGGTCGTTGTTGAAAAATGACCAAGGTTGATCGGTATGTCAATTAAGAAACAACAATAATTCGTCTACGACGTTAGTTTCTGTATGTGGTGAAGTTATACTTATCAAGGCTTTATGGCTAGAAAGCCATAAGCGATTGCAAAAGAGCTTGGCAAGTGATTCCCTGAGAGATATGTTGAGTAAATCACAACACAAAATATCTATTTTGCTTCAAGAGGATTTCGGTATGCGCCATTCACCTGCTGAACTCAAGCGTCTGGATCGCGACCATTACCTGCACCCCTTCACCGATTTCAAGGCACTCGGTGAAGAAGGCAGTCGCATCATCACTCATGCGGAAGGCGTTTACATCTTCGATGCGGATGGCAAGCGCATTCTTGATGGCATGGCCGGGCTCTGGTGCGTCAATATCGGCTATGGCCGCGAGGAGCTGGTAGAGGCCGCCACTCACCAGCTGCGTGAACTGCCTTTCTATAACAGTTTCTTCAAGACCACCCACGCGCCGGTGGTGAAGCTTGCGGAAAAACTCTGCCAGCTGGCACCGGGGAACATGAACCGGGTGTTCTTCACCGGCTCCGGCTCCGAAGCCAACGACACGGTGCTGCGCATGGTGCGCCGCTATTGGGCGCTCAAGGGCAAGCCGGAAAAGAAGTGGATCATCGGCCGTGAGAACGGCTATCACGGCTCCACCGTGGCGGGCATGAGTCTCGGCGGCATGGCGCTGATGCACGAACAGGGCGGCCCCTGCGTGCCGGGCATCACCCATGTGCGTCAGCCCTATTGGTTCGGTGAAGGCCAGCACACGTCGCCGGAGGAATTCGGCCGCGAATGCGCTCAAGCCATCGAGGATCGGATTCTGGAGCTCGGCGAAGACAACGTCGCCGCCTTTATCGCCGAGCCGGTGCAGGGTGCCGGTGGTGCGATCATACCGCCGGACAGCTACTGGCCGGCGGTCAAGGAAGTGCTTGCCAGGTACGACATTCTGTTGATCGCCGACGAGGTGATCTGCGGTTTCGGGCGGCTCGGCGAATGGTTCGGCAGCACATACTACGGCCTGACGCCGGACCTGATGCCCATCGCCAAGGGACTGTCTTCCGGCTACCTGCCTATCGGCGGCGTGCTGGTCGGTGACCTGGTGGCGGAAACCCTGATCGAGGAAGGCGGTGAATTCTTCCACGGCTTCACCTATTCCGGGCACCCCACCTGTGCCGCGGTGGCACTGAGAAATCTCGAACTGCTCGAGGAAGAAGGCGTGGTCGACAATGTTCGCGACAATCTGGCGCCCTACCTGGCCAAGCGCTGGGCGGAGCTGGCCGAGCATCCCATCGTCGGCGAAGCGCGCAGCGTCGGCCTGATGGGCGCCCTGGAACTGGTAGCGGACAAGACCACCAATGCACGTTTCGACAAGTCCCTGAGCGCGGGCAACGTCTGCCGGGATATCTGCTTCGACAGCGGCCTGGTGATGCGCTCCGTGGGAGACATCATGGTGCTTTCTCCGCCGCTGGTGATCACTCGTGAGCAGATCGACGAACTGGTGGACCTGGCGCGTCGCGCCCTGGATGAAACCGCCGCCCGACTGGCCCACGCTCAGCAGAAGGAGCTCGCCCTATGAATGCCCAGCCACAGACCCGTGCGGATTGGCAAACGCTGGCGCAGTCCCAAGCCTTCGAGACTCGCGCCTATATCAACGATGACTTCGTGGCCTCGCAGAGCGGCGAGACCTTCGAGACCATCAATCCCGCCACCGGCGTGCGGCTCGCGAATATCGCCAGCTGCGATCAGGCGGACGCGGAACTCGCCGTGAATCACGCCCGGCGTGCCTTCGAAGGCGGCGAATGGTCCCGGCTCGCCCCCATCGAGCGCAAGCGAACCCTGCTGTGCCTGGCGGATTTGATGGAAGCCAACAAGCATGAGCTGGCGCTGCTGGATACCCTGGACATGGGCAAGCCGGTCTCGAGCTCTCTTGGGGACATGGCCGGCGCCATCGGCTGTCTGCGTCATCATGCGGAAACCATCGACAAGCTCTACGGCGAGGTGGCGCCTACCGGCGAGGATGCCTTGGGTCTGGTGCTGCGAGAGCCTATCGGCGTGGTGGCCTCCATCGTGCCCTGGAACTTCCCGCTGATGATGACCGCCTGGAAGATTGCCCCGGCCCTCGCCGCTGGCAACAGCGTGATCCTCAAGCCCTCGGAGAAATCGCCGCTTTCCGCCCTGCGCCTGGCGAGCCTGGTCAAGGAGGCCGGCTTGCCTTCCGGTGTCTTCCAGGTGTTGCCCGGCTTCGGCCACACTGTGGGCAAGGCCCTGGCGCTTTCCATGGACGTGGACTGCCTGTCCTTCACCGGCTCGACCCAGGTGGGCAAGCAGCTGATGCAATACGCCGGTCAGTCGAACCTGAAGAAGGTCTATCTGGAATGCGGCGGCAAGAGCCCGAACATCGTCTTCGCCGACTGCAAGAATCTGGATGCGGTGGCCCGGAACGCCGCCGCGGCGATCTTTCGTAACCAGGGTGAGGTGTGTATCGCCGGCTCCCGGCTGCTGGTGGAAAACAGCATTCGCGAGGATTTCATCGAACGGGTATTGGCCGCCGCCGAAACCATGCAGCCTGGGGATCCGCTGGATCCGGAAAGCTTCATGGGCGCGATTGTTGATGAGGCACAATACCGCCGCGTGCTGGACTATATCCGCCAGGGCGTGGAAGAAGGCGCTCGGCTGCGGGTGGGCGGCGAAGCGATCGACGCCGAGAGCGGCGGCCTGTTTATTCCCCCCACGGTGTTCGATAGCGTGACCCAGGGCATGACCATCGGCCGGGAGGAAATCTTCGGCCCGGTGCTCGCCGTATTCGGCTTCGACACGGAGGAAGAGGCGATCCGCCTGGCCAACGACACCGTCTACGGCCTCGCCGCCGGGCTGTGGAGCCAGGATATCGACCGCATCATGCGCGTCTCACGACGCCTGCAGTCCGGCCAGGTCTACGTCAACAACTGGGCCGGCGGCGACCAGACCATGCCCTTCGGCGGCGTCAAGCAGTCCGGCAACGGCCGGGACAAGTCCTACCATTCCCTAGAGGAGTATTCCGATCTCAAGACGGTGTGGGTATCGCTTGCGACCTGATGGCTCCTGGAAGGCTTATGCCCTCTGAAGGCTTGCTCAGTCGTTGGAATCCATTGGGGCTGCAAGGCGACTCTCTGGAAGTATTGGCATGGCTTTATGTTCCATACGTCTTTATCACTGCAGTCCATCGTGTCATTCCGCGTTCGATGTAAGCCACGTCAAGAGATAGAGCCATGCTTGAAACCCTGGAAATACGGCGTCTTTTGCCGGGTTCGCCGCATCTAACGTTGGTTGCCAAGTGGCAATACGAGCAATGGGGTAATCTGTCTCCGAAAACGTCTCAAGAGGCCTGGCAAGAAGAACTGCTTCGGGAATGTAGTTTCGACGGAATCCCAGCCGTGCTTCTTGCGCTTGTTAAGGGGTATCCCGTTGCCACTGCGAGTCTGGTTGAAGCGGACATGGAGACACGTCGCGAACTTAGCCCGTGGCTGGCCTCGGTATACGTGCTACCCGAATGGCGCGGGCAAGGTGTTGCTTCACGTCTGGTCAGAAAAGTTGAATGCGAAGCCCAGAGCATGGGGATAACAAGGCTTTACTTGTTCACCCCGGATCAACAAGCGCTCTATCATCGATTGGGCTGGAAAGATAAAGAAACGCTGGACTACCAAGGCGTGAGCGTGTCTATCCTTACGCGGGAGTTTGCTTCCCGTCGTGGGCAAAGTGTTAGCGATACAAAGTATATATAATCGAAGCCCTTCACTTAGACCATGCCTTTCGGCGGCGTCAAGCAGTCCGGCAACGGTCGCGACAAATCCTATCACTCCCTGGAAGAGTATTCCGATCTCAAGACGGTATGGGTCAGCCTGGCGACTTACCGCTGCAGGCGAATCATCAGCGGTTCTATCCCCTGCGCCACCATCAGATCCTGGGCGCGATTGAGCTCCGCGGTATCCGTGTAGGGCCCTACCTGCACCCGATGCCAGGTGTTGCCGTCGCCACCCTTGACCTGGGTGATACGCGCCAGCAGGCCGAAGTCCTTGAGTCGGCTGGCCATGCGCGCCGCGTCATCGGTACTGCGGAAGGAGGCGGCCTGGAGCATATAGCGGTAGCCGTCAGCCTTGGTGGCGCTTGCCGCGCGGTTTGCCTTGGCGGCTTCCTGACGCGCCAGCTGAGCGGCGATAGGATCGATGGTAGCGGCTTCTTGTGGCTTGTCGCCGTTCGCCGGCGCCTGGGGCGGTGGCTTGGGGGCGGTAACCTTCGACTGCTGCGGCGCTACCACTTCCGACTCCGGAAGCAGGGTGTAAAACTCGAAGGTCGGCATTGCCGAGTCGGCGTCGTCTTCGCCCTTCGCCTGCTCTCTATCCTGATTGGCCGCATCGGGCTTGGACAGCACCGTGGCGGGCATCGGCGGGGCGGACTCCTGCACGTACTGGGCAAGAAAAAATCCTGCTACCAGTCCAGCCAGGCCCCATAACCAGCCCGGCAGGCCGGCCCGGGGCTTGGATGGAGTCTTGCGTGTCGTGGCGCCACTCTTTGGCGCAGAACGCTTGCTTTTAGGCTTGGTCTGACGCTCCGCCATGACTTACATCTCCTCCGGGGCGCTGACGCCGAGCAACGCGAGGCCATTGGCCAGTACCTGGCGCGTCGCCAAGGCCAGGGCCAGCCGGGCGTTGCGCAGGGCTTCGTCTTCCACCATGACCTTGACCGCGTTGTAGCAGGTATGAAAATCCGCCGCCAGATCCTGCAGATACTGGGCGATCTGCTGGGGTTCGCGGCTTCTGGCCGCGTGCTCCACTACTTCGGGGAAGCGCGCCAGGCGATTCATCAGCGCCTTTTCCGCGTCTGCTTCCAACAGCGATAGATTATCCAGGGCCAGGTCAAGGGAAAAATACAACCCCTCTCGCTCCGCCTTGCGCTGCACGCTGCAGATCCGCGCGTGGGCGTACTGAATGTAATAGACCGGGTTATCGTTGGTCTGGGAGCGGGCCAGGTCGATGTCGAAGGTCAACTGGGAATCCGCCCGCCGAGCGACGAGGAAGTAGCGGGTGGCATCCCGGCCCACCTCGTCGATCAGGTCGCGCAGGGTCACGTAGCTGCCGGCACGCTTGGAAAGCTTGACCTCCACCCCGGAGCGGGTGACCAGCACCATCTGGTGCAGCACGTAGTCCGGAAAGCCCTGGGGAATGCCGACTTCCAGCGCCTGCAGTCCTGCCCGCACCCGGGTCACCGTGGAGTGATGATCCGCCCCCTGTTCGTTGATCACCTGCTTGAAGCCGCGCTGCCACTTGTCCAGATGATAGGCGACGTCCGGAAGAAAGTAGGTGTAGCCGCCGTCCTGCTTGCGCATCACCCGATCCTTGTCGTCGCCGAAATCCGTGGTTTTGAGCCACAGGGCACCGCCCTGCTCGTAGGTATGGCCGCCCTCGACCAGCCGCTTCACCGTGGCCTCGACCTTGCCCTGGGTATAAAGAGAGGATTCCAGGAAGTAGACGTCGAATTCCACCCCGAAGGCCTTGAGATCGAGATCCTGTTCCCGGCGCAGATAGGCCACGGCGAAATCGCGAATCGCCTCGAGATCCTCCGGGTCGCCCTTGCCGGTCACGTGCCGGTCGTCCGCGTCTACCCGCTCACCGGCGAGATAGCTGTTGGCGACGTCGAGAATATAACCGCCGCGGTAGCCGTCTTCCGGCCAGCTCGGATCCTCCGGGGCCAGACCCTTGGCCCGAGCCTGAACGGAGCGCGCCAGGTTGACGATCTGCGCCCCGGCGTCGTTGTAGTAGAACTCCCGGGTCACGTCGAAGCCGGTGGCTTCCAGCAGGCGACACAGGCTGTCGCCGATGGCGGCGCCTCGCCCGTGGCCCACGTGCAGCGGGCCGGTAGGGTTGGCGGAGACGAACTCCACCTGTACCTTGCGACCCTGGCCGATCATGCTGCGGCCGAAGGTTTCTCCCTGGCTCAGAACTTCATCGACTATCCGGGCGGTAGCGTCGACGCTGGCAAAGAAATTGATGAAGCCGGGGCCGGCAATTTCCACATCCGTCACGGCTGAGGACGCGGGCAAGGCGGCGACCAGGGCTTCCGCCAGCTCTCGAGGCTTCTTGCCCGCGGGCTTGGCCAGCATCAGGGCAAGGTTGGTGGCGTAATCACCGTGAGTCTTGTCCTTGGTGGCGTCGATCTTGATGGTGGGGGTGAGATCCTGAGGCAACAGGTCCTGTTGCTTGAGCGTCGTCAACGCCTGCTCAAGCAATGAGATAAGCGTAGCTTTCATGAAAAGACGAATGTCCTGTAGCCGAATTCAAGGAAATACGGTTGAGCGTCGATTTCGGCCAGCCGTATTGTTGGGTCGGCTATTATCGGCAATTGTGTCCAGGCTTTAAAGCCCGGACTCGGACAGGTCAACTCAAGGTCTGCGGATCGATATCCAGCGACCATCGCACTCGGCGCCCGTCCCTGTGATTTTCGAGCCACTGAATCAGCCAGGCGCTGGCTTCGTGCAGCTGGCTGCGTCGAGCGCTGCCGAGCAAGAGTTGAACATGATAGCGATTCTGGCGCCGCTCCATGGGGGCGGGTACTGGTCCCAGACAGTCCACCGCCAAGTCGTGCTGTTCAAGCCATTGCCTCAACGCCAGGGCCACGGACTCCGCCAGCGTGGTGGCGGCTTCCGCCTTGGCGCTTTCGAAACGTGCCAGCGCCAGGAAACGAAAGGGCGGCAGGGCGGCGGCGCGACGTTCCTCGAGCAGCTGTTCCGCCAGGACATCGTAGCCCTGTTCCGCCAGCAGCCTCAGGTGGGGATCATCGCTGTGCAGGGTTTGTACCAGGACTCGACCCGGATGCGCGGCACGCCCGGCGCGTCCTGCCACCTGAATCAGCAGTTGCGCGCTGTGCTCCAGGGCGCGAAAGTCGCTGGCATAGAGCCCCGCATCCGCGTTGACCACCGCCACCAAGGTGACGTGAGGTAGATGATGGCCCTTGGCCAGCATCTGGGTGCCCACCAGCAGACAGGGCTCGCCACGGCGCACCTCTTCCAGGGTCTGTTCGAAAGCGTGCTTGCGTCGGGTGCTGTCTCGGTCGATGCGGTGGACCGGCACCTCCGGAAACAGGGCGGCCAAGGTTTCCTCGGTGCGCTCGGTGCCGGTACCCAGCGGGCGCAGATCCGCGCTGGCGCACGTTGGGCAGACGTCCGGCAGCCGCTGCTGTCGATCGCAGTGATGGCAGATCAGGCGCGGCGGCTGACGATGCCAGGTCATGCGAGCGTCGCAGGAAGGACACTCGGCCATCCAGCCGCACTGATGGCAGGCCAGTGTCGGCGCGAAGCCGCGCCGATTGATGAACACTAGGGCTTGGTGGCCTGCCGCCAGGGTTTGCCGCAGCGCCTCGATCACCGGGGGTACCAGCCCGCCCTGCTGAGAGCGACCGCGCAGTTCCACGAGTTCCAGCTTCGCCGGGGGATGGCGGCTCGCCCGTTGGTCCAGGCGCAGGCGGCGATAGTCGCCGCTTTCGACCTTGGCCAGGCTTTCCAGGGAAGGTGTGGCGCTGCCCAGCAGCAGTGGAATGCCGTGGCGTCGCGCCCGTACCACCGCCAGGTCCCGGGCATGATAGCGCAGCCCGTCCTGCTGCTTGAAGGAGCCGTCGTGCTCCTCGTCGACGATGATCACTCCCGGCTTCGCCAGCGGCGTGAAGATGGCGGAGCGGGTACCGATCACGATGGGGGCTCGGCCGCTCATGGCCGCTAGCCAGCCGTCCAGACGCTCGTGATCCGAAAGCCCCGAGTGAAGCGCCACCACCGGCACGCGGAAGCGTTTGCGAAAGCGAGCCAGGGTCTGCGGGGTCAGGCCGATTTCCGGTATCAGCACCAGCGCCTGGCGCCCCTTGGCGACAATCGCCTCGATCAGCTGCAGATAGACTTCCGTCTTGCCGCTTCCGGTAACGCCTTGCAATAGATAAGGCTGAAATGCATCGAGGCTTTCATGCAAGGCCGCTAACGCCTGGGACTGCTGGCGCTGCAGCGGAAGCGCCGGTTCTGCCAATAGTCCTCCTCGTGTCGGCGCCGAACGAGTTTCCAGGGTTTCGATTTCATGTCGGATCAAGTTTTTTTTCGCCAGAGCGCTCAGCTGTGCTCGGGTAAAATCCTGAGCGGTCAAGGCCGGCATTACCAGGCCGCGGGAATGCTGTCGTAACAGGGCAAGAAGCGCCGCCTGGCGTGGCGCTCGGTCGAGGCTGGCAAGGTCGATCTCCAGACCTTGCGCCGTCGCATGCCAGCGCTCCCGAGTGCGGGCTTCCAGAGGTTTCCCCTGGCGCAGCAGTACCGGCAGGGTCTGATGCAGGGTGTCGCCCAGGGCGTGCTGGTAGTAGCGCGCGGTGAAACGCCCCAGCCACAGCCAGTCTTCCGGCAGCGGCCTGTCATCGAGCCAGGCGCTAACGCTCTTGAGCTGCTGTGCCGGTACTTCGCTGGTATCTCGACCTTCGATCACGATACCCACCATCTGGCGCGTGCCGAAAGGAACGCGCACCCGCATGCCGGGCTGCCAGCCCTGAGTCGGAATATCCTGTCCAGGACGGTAGTCGAACAGACGGCGCAGGGGCGTCGGGAGGGCCACGGCGATCACGCTGGGCGAGAGGTGGTGGGAACTCGCTGGCAATTGTCCTCCGGAGGATTGTCTGCTAAATTGCACGCCCTTCGCGGCGAGTCGTTTCTCTTGTTTCTGTGTTGAACTTGTTACACGCGGCGTGTCTAACTGTTAGTTCGATAACGATTGATGGCTCGTCGAACGAAATCCGGTCTGGCGCAGGTGAATGCTTGACATAATCCTTGGCCACTACACAACCCGTATGCGGTGCTCGGCATCCGATCGAGTGGCGGCATACAGCGAACGAGGCATGAAGATGAAACAAGGTATCCATCCCGATTACAAGCGTGTTACCGCTACCTGCAGCTGCGGTGCCACCTACGACGTGGGCACGACGGCGAATCACGATTTCTCCCTGGACGTGTGCGCCGAGTGCCATCCTTTCTATACCGGCAAGCAGAAGCAGGCCGCTACCGGCGGTCGCGTGGAGCGCTTCAACAAGCGTTTCGGCGCTGCGGTTCGGCGCGGATAAGCGTTCGTTCTTCCTTGACCGATTATCGAAACCCGCCGCACGGCGGGTTTTTCATGGCCGTTAGTCATATCGAGCCCGAATGCTACACTGAATAACGTCCTGGAACGGGAATGAAACTTTCAGCGTAGCTCGTGAAATGGAAAATAATTCCATTAGTTTGGTAATTTAAAGCTATTACATAGAGTTATGCCAAGTTGTGGGGCGAAGTCTTTTTCTATATTCTGATGACACCCGTATACGATCTCTTTCGCAAGACTGGACCCGACATGACTGATTCCAAGCAAGCGGCGCTGGATTACCACTCAAAACCTATTCCTGGCAAGGTCGCCATCGAAATCACCAAGCCGACCGCATCGGCCAAGGATCTGGCGCTGGCCTATAGCCCGGGGGTCGCGGAGCCTTGTCGCGAAATCGCCAAGGATCCGGAGAATGCCTATCTCTACACGAGCAAGGGCAATCTGGTGGCGGTGATCACCGACGGCACGGCAATTCTTGGATTGGGCAATCTGGGTCCCATGGCCAGCAAGCCGGTCATGGAGGGCAAGGGTGTACTGTTCAAGCGCTTTGCAGGAATCAATTCCGTGGATGTGGAGGTCAACGCGGAGAGCCCTCAAGCATTCATCGATACCGTGGCGCGCATCGCCGATACCTGGGGCGGCATCAATCTGGAGGATATCAAGGCGCCGGAATGCTTCGAAATCGAGCGTGCCCTGATCGAGCAGTGCAACATCCCGGTCTTTCACGATGATCAGCACGGTACCGCCATCGTCACCGCCGCCGGCATGCTCAACGCACTGGATATCGCCGGCAAGCGAGTCGAGGAAGCACGCATCGTCTGCGTAGGGGCGGGCTCCGCCGCCATCGCATGCATGAAGCTACTGGTCTCCTGCGGCGTCCGGGCGGAGAACATCTTCATGCTGGATCGCAAGGGAGTAATCCACAGCGGCCGGGAAGACCTCAATCAGTACAAGGCGATGTTCGCCACGGAAACCGACAAGCGAACGCTGGACGACGCCATCGACGGTGCGGACGTGTTCATGGGGCTCTCCGGTCCCAACCTGTTGTCTAAAGAACAGCTCAAGACCATGGCGCCGAATCCGGTGGTGTTCGCCTGCTCCAACCCGGATCCGGAAATTCATCCGGCGGACGCCCACGATGCGCGAGACGACGTCATCATGGCCACGGGACGTTCCGACTATCCCAATCAGGTCAACAACGTGCTGTGCTTCCCGTTCATCTTTCGCGGCGCCCTGGACGTGCGGGCGACGCGCATCAACGAGGAAATGAAGCTCGCCGCGGTGTATGCCCTGAAGGATCTCGCCCGGGAGCCGGTACCCCAGAGCGTGCTGGACGGCTACGAAATCGATCATCTCGAATTTGGTCGCGGCTATATCATTCCCACGCCGCTGGATGAGCGCCTGCTCGACCGGGTGTCCTCCGCGGTCGCTCAGGCGGCGGTGGATTCAGGTGTCGCCCGCAAGCCCTATCCCTCGCACTACCCTCTCAAGAGCGTTGGCGACGTCTACGGCGACTGACGCTCATCGAACGACTCTTAGCGCTGCGGAATAAAGATGCCGGCCCTGGTGGCCGGCATCTTGCATCATGAAGAGGTTTTTCCATTTCCTGGTCATGGCTTTTGTACAAAGCTGCTGGTCGACGATGCGTTTACCATTGATAAAGCAGGGAGGCGCTGGTCGTGAGATCGGTATGGGCCTCGGCCTCATCCGGGGGTGACGAGTTGTGTTTGATTTCGTGGGACAGGCGCAAGGCCAAGTGCGAATTTAGATGGGCGGTCAGAGCGGTGAGCGAGCGTGTCGTCAATTCCCTACGGGTCACTTCCAAAGAAAGCTCCTGACTTAACGAAGCAGTTTCAGAGAAGTACCAACCACCATCCACAGCGCCATAAGCGACGCTCAGCCGTCGTTTGGCTTCATCCTCGAGATCATCCAGCCGATAGCCCGCGCCAGTTTCCAAGGCCAACCAGCGAGTCTCTTCGTCCAGCAAGGTTCGCCCGTAGCCGGCGATCATCGTGAACTGTTGATCGTAGCCGCTGAAACGATCCTTCTCCCAGCGCGCGAATCCAAATAGATAGTGCGGCCCTTCCAGATCGCGCCGCCCACGCGCCGACAGCAGGTATTGCTCGGCGCTGGTGTCGCTATCCTTGACCACGCTTTTGGCTTCGCCTCTTAGACGATGAGTCCAGAGACCGGTCAGCCAGGTCAAGCGTATTTTGGCGATAAGAGTTTCACTGTTCGTATTACCGGATAAATTAGTGTAGCCGAGCTCACCATCGCCACTGAAACTCGGCGCATCATCCTGAGGCGGTGGGGGCGAGTAGAAGGGAGCTGCCCAAACCATGACGCTAGGAGTCACCAAGCCCAAGGCGACTATTGGCACCAGGCTTCGGCTAAGGACAGAATGAAAGATCAGAAAACTTCCTTGTACTGATTGATCCAAAGAACCGGTCGATACGGGCCTCTGGTTTTAAAAGATAGCCTCAAAAGAGCCCGTTCCCTGAGAGCCGGTCTGACGTTCCAGTTCACGATCGACCTGTCGGGCCGCGTATTCCGGCAGATGGTTTTCCAGAAAGATTTCCTGAATACCGCCGCCCTGATCGTCATGCAGACGACGTCCGGTTTCCGGATCGACCCGCGCAGAAACGATATCCTGCGGGCGCTCCGGCATGGCCTCCGGTTTGCCTTTCAAGGCTTCGCGCATGAAATCCTTCCAGATTGGCAGCGCCGCCTGGGCGCCGTACTCCCCCGTGCTTTCGTTGTTGTCCTTGCCGACCCATACCGCCACCGCGAGGTTGCTGTTGAAACCGGCGAACCAGGCGTCCCGCTGGTCGTTGGTGGTGCCGGTCTTGCCGACGATATCCTGGCGGTCGAGCTCCAGGGCGCCACGGCCGGTACCATGCTCGATCACGTCCCGAAGCATATCCCGCAGAATATAGACGGTACCGGAGTCGGCGATGCGGCCCGCCACCGGGTAGCGCTCGCCGTCGATTTCTACCTCTTTCGTCTGCTCGTCGCAGCTACGGCAAGCAACCCGGGGCGTAGCCTTGTCGATGACCTCGTCCTCTTCACCCTGTACGACCCGGTCGATGAACCAGGGTGAGACCTGGAAACCGCCGTTGGCAAGAATCGCGTAGCCGTTGGTTACCTCCAGCGGCGTCAGACCGGCGGTGCCCAGCGCCAGGGAAAGGCTATGCGGCAACGCTTCCCGATCGAAGCCGAAGCCGGCGAGAAAATCCAGGGTGGGGTTGATGCCCATGCTGCGCAGCAGGCGAATCGTCACCAGGTTGCGCGAATGGGTCAGCGCTTCCCGCAAGCGAGTCGGGCCGCGAAACTGGCCGCCGGAGTTGGTAGGTCGCCATAGCCCGCCGCTGTCCGCCATGACAACTGGTGCGTCGTTGATCACCGTGGCCGGCGTCATGTCGCCGATCTTGAGCGCCGCCAGATAGACGAAGGGCTTGAAGGTGGAACCCGGCTGACGCTTGGCCTGAATGGCACGGTTGAACTTGCTGGAGGAAAAGCTGAAACCGCCCTGCAGGGCAAGTATGGCCCCGTTATCCGGGTTGGTCACCACGATCGCGCCTTCGATACCGGGCCGTTGAGAAAGACGCCAGCTGCCGTCGTCGCGCTGGAGGATACGCACCAGCGAGCCGCGTTCGGCGATTTGTGCCGCGGAGGAGGGCGCCGGACCGCGCGCCTTGGGGCCGCGATACTCCCGGGCCCAGTTCAAGGCTTCCCAGTCCAGAGTGATGACCTCGCCCTCTTGATCGAGCACGCGCATCTCGCGTCCCTCGCTCTCGATCACGATCGCCGGCTTCAAGGGTCCGTAGGCCGGAGTGCGTTCGAGCACTCGCAGCCAGTTGCTGACATCGCCTTCGATGCCGGTGACTCGGGTCTGACTGCTGGCGGCGGCCTGACGTGCGGTTTCGCGCACCTCGGACTCCGCAAGCTCTTCTTCCAGCCCGCTGCGAGCGGTGCGGTCCTGGGCCTCCACCAGGCTGGCGGGAATATCGGTTTCTTCCGGGCCGCGCCAGCCGTGGCGAGTGTCGTAAGCGATCAAGCCCTGGGTCAAGGCCCGACGAGCCAGCGGCTGCAGTTCGCTGTCCAGGGTGGTGTAAACGTGATAGCCGCCGGTGTAAGCGTCCTTGCCATAGCGGTCCTGGGCGAACTGTCGGGCCATTTCCGCTACGTAGGGCGCTTCGACTTCGGGCTCCACGCTGTAGCGCTGGGCGGTGATCGGTGCCTGTACCGCCTGGGCATAGGTCTCTTGATCGATGAAGCCGAGTTCGCGCATGCGATACAGAATCCAGTTGCGGCGAATCAGCGAGCGCTCCGGATTGGCTAGCGGATTGAAGCGGGAAGGCGCCTTGGGAAGCCCGGCAATCATGGCGATTTCCGATAGCGTCAGCTCTTCCAGCGGCCGGTCGTAATAGGTCTTCGCGGCGGCGGCGATACCGTAGGCGCGATGGCCCAGGAATATCTTGTTGACGTAGAGAGAAAGGATTTCCTGCTTGCTCAGCACTTGTTCCATCTGTAGCGACAGCAGGATCTCGCGAATCTTGCGGGTAAAGGTGCGGTCCAGGGTCAGCAGGTAGTTACGCGCCACCTGCATGGTGATGGTGCTGCCGCCGGATTGGATGTCGCCGCTGGTGGCGAGTTCCAGCGCCGCCCGGGCCAGGCTCTTGAGTTCGACACCGCTGTGGTCGAAGAAGCCCGCGTCTTCCGCCGCCAACAGAGCATCGATCATTTCCTGAGGAATTTCCTCGAAGGTTATCGACTGGCGACGCTCCTCGCCGTACTCGCCGATCAGCTTGCCGTCTCGCGTGAAGATGCGCAGCGGCGCCTGCAGTTCGATGTCCTGAAGCTGGCGCACGTCCGGCAGACCCGGCGCGAAGTAAAGCGCGGCGCCTGCCACCCCGAGTAGCCCGGCCGCGGTAAGGGACAGCACGAGCCATATCGCTGATACGACTAACGTTTTGAATAACTTCATGAAATGGCGATATCCGTGATGGTGTGGCGTAGGGCGGGGATTACGCAAAAGTAGCCGCCGCTACGCATTATAAGTAGCCCGTTGCCGAGTCACCAGCCTTGAGTGCTTTGGAAGGACTTTATTGTGTGTATTAGAAATTAAATGTAACAATAAAGTAACTTTTTGCTACAATCTCAAGTGTTAGTGCTAATGGGCGATAAGCCTGAAAGACAGAATAAACATTAGCGACACGACGCGCAGGGGTATGGTTTTGTTAAGCTTCGGAAAATCCAGGGGATGCCAGATCGGGGTCGACATCACCTCGTCAGCCATCAAGCTGATCGAGCTCAAGTCGACCTGTAACGGTTTCCAGGTCATCAGTTACGCCGTGGTCCCGTTACGGGAAGACGCGGTAGTAGAGCATCGCATTCGCGATGTCGCGGAAGTGACCAGGGTATTGGAGCGCGTGCTCGAGGCCGCAAAACCGATCTCCCGCAATACCTGTGTCGCGGTGCCCGCCAGCGCGGCCATCACCAAGATCATCACGGTACCCGCCGCTTTCGAGAACGAGGAAATCGAACGCCATATCGAGCTCGAATCCGACAAGCACATTCCGTTTCCGTTCAACGAGGTCGCTTTCGACTTTCAGCGCCTGGGGCTCAGCGCAAAACAGGCGGACCAGCAGGAAGTCCTGCTGGTCGCGAGCCGTCAGCAGAACGTTACCCAGTTGACGGAAGTGCTCGAAAACGTCGGCCTGGTGCCGGTGGCCGTAGACGTGGAGAGCTTCGCCGTGGAGCGGGTCTTCGCGGAGATGGTGCACCACCAGCTGGGCAGCCAGGTGCTGGGCGAGGCGGTGGCGCTGGTGGATATCGGCGCCATGTTCAACACTTTTTACATCCTGCACGCGGGCAGCATCGTCTATCGTCGCGATACCTCTTACGGCGGGCGTCAACTGACGGATGAAATCCGCATGCACTACGGGCTGAGCATGTCCGAGGCGGGGTTTGCCAAGAAGCGGGGTGGCCTGCCGGAAGACTATGACTCGACTATCCTCTCGCCCTTCGTCGATACCCTGGTACAGCAGGTAGCTCGCTCGCTGCAGCTGTATTACGCCGGAGGCCACAAGCGCGAGGTGGATCGTCTTCTGCTGTCCGGCGGCACCGGCGTCCTTCCCGGGCTGCGGGATCGCCTGGCGCAGGAAACCGGCATCGATGTCAGTCTCGCCACTCCCTTTGCCCATATGGAGATCGATTCACGCATCGACGCCGAAGCCCTGGCGGCAGACGCGACCGCCCTGTTGGGCGCTACCGGACTCGCCTTGAGGACCAGCCGATGAGTATCGAGATCAATCTGCTTCCCTGGCGGGAAGCTGCCCGGGCGCGGCGCGGCAAACACTTCTGTTACGCCCTGGGACTCATGGCGCTGCTCGGATTGGGGGGCGGCTTTCTGATGAGCCTCTACTACGCCGAGGGTCTCGATGGCCAGCAGCAGCGCAATGACTATCTGCAGCGTCAGTCTCGGCTGCTGGATCAGGAGATCGGACAGGTTCGGGAATACGAGAAGAAGCGCGAGCAGATGCTCGAACAGATCGAGGTGTTCACGGCTCTTCAGTTCGCTCGTCCCCAGACCGTTCAGGTGCTCAACCAGCTGACCACGAGCCTGCAGGAAGGCGTTCATTACACCCGTCTCGAACGCCAGCAGGACACGCTCAGGCTGGAAGGCCTGGCGGAGATCAATCGTCAGGTGTCGGATCAGCTGCGATCGCTGGAGGCCACATCCGCGCTGGAGATTCCTGTTCTGTCCGAAGTGGAGAGCACCGCCGAGGGTTACCGTCGTTTTGCGTTGAGCGTGGCGCAGCACGAGGCCATGGGGGAAACGCCATGAAATGGTCGATGGAATGGAAACGTCTTAAAGAAGTGGATTGGCGGGAACTGGACATCAAGGAGGCCGGCGACTGGCCGCTGCTGCTGAAGCTTGGCTGCGCTGGTCTCCTGTTGCTGGCAACCTTCTGGGCCGCCCAGGCATATCTGGTGACTCCGCGTCAAGACGCCTTGGAAAAGGCGCGTCTAAAGGAAAGCGAGCTGCTGGATGAGTACCGCGTCAAGGCGGTCAAGGCGGCACGTCTGCCGGCCATGAGCGAGCAGATGAACGAACTGGAAGCGCGACTCGATCGTTTGCTCGACATGCTGCCCAGCGGCGCCGAGATCCCTTCGTTGATCGATAACATCAGCGAAACGGCAATCGACAATCAGCTGACCATCGAGTCCATTCGCCTGCGTCCGCGCATCAAGCAGGACTTCTATACCGAACAGCCTTTCGATATCCGCGTGAGCGGCGACTACCACCGCATCGCGTCTTTCCTGGCGGGAGTGGCGGGTTTGCCGCGCATCGTGACCCAGCATGATTTCACCCTGTCACCTTCCGATGAAGGCCGCCTCACGCTTTCCATGCTGGCGCGAACCTACAGCTATTCACCCACTAGCGACGACCAGATTGACGATGCGGACCAGGAGGCCAGGCCATGATTCGCCGACTGAGTGTACTGCTGGCGGCGCTGACGCTGGCCGGCTGTACGGAAACGGACTTTTCCCCGCTTGAACGCAAGCTGGTGGAACTGCGCGCGGTGCCCGGCTCCTTCGAGCTGGAGCCGTTGCCGGAGTTACCTACCTATGTGGCGACTTCCTACGAGCAGGGCGATCGGCGCAGCCCCTTCAAGGCTCCCATGCCAGAAAGCGAACCCGTCGCTCAGGACACCAGCGATCTCAAGCCGGATCTCTCGCGTCCCAAGGAGCCCTTGGAGGCTTTCAAACTGGAGTCCCTGGATCTGGTGGGCACGCTGATGGTCGGCGGACAAACCTTCGCGCTGGTACGCGCGCCGGATGGCGAAGTGCATCGGCTGCGCCAGGGGGATCATCTGGGCACCGACTTCGGGCGAGTGATCGATATCACCGATACCGCGGTACAGCTGATGGAAGTGGTGACCAACGGCGGAAACGGTTGGGTGGAGCGCACGCGCCGACTGACCTTCGAAGAACAATCAACGAAGCGGGCCGGCTGACGTTCATGTTGTCCGGCAACTTTGCAGCCCAGGGGAAAAGATGATGCAGTTCAAGACTGGCAAACTGATCAGTCGATTGGCGATATCGCTACTCCTGCTGGTGCCCTCGCTGGCGCTGGCGGAGTCGACCTTGACCGATCTCGAGGCCCGCCCCGGCGGCGACGGTGGGACCGAACTGGTATTGAGTTTCAGCGGCGGCGTGCCGCAGGTGAACGGCTATCGGCTTGAAGACCCGCCGCGGCTGACCTTCGACCTGATGAAGACCGCCGTCGGGATTGAACAGCGCCGTTGGGAGCTGGGGCTCGATCGCGTGGAAACCCTCAACGTGCTGGAGGCGGGAGAGCGCACACGACTGGTGCTCGACCTCACCGGCCCCTTGCCCTATACCACCCGGGCGCAAGGCGAGCAGCTCTATATCACCCTGGGGAGTGCCGATGCCTCTTCCGTCGAGACGCTGACTCAGGCCAACGAGCCCTTGCCGCAGCCGGTGTTTCCAGCTAGCGCCTACGCGTCGCAGCCGACTATCGAAAGTTTCGATTTTCGTCGTGGAGAAGGCGGCGCGGGACGCCTGATCGTGTATTTCGATCAGGATGACGTGGACGTTCGCGTGCGCCGCTCCGGCCGGCAGATTCTCGCTACCCTGCAGGACGTGACCCTGCCGCCGGATCAGGATCAGGTGCTCGACGTCAGCGACTTCGCCACGCCGATCACCCGGATCACGCCAACCCGAGGCAACAACGGGATCGAGCTGGCGATTCAGACCAGCGGCGATTACACCCTGAACTCCACCCAACTCGATCGACGTCTGATCATCGAGGCGGAGCCGGTCAAGCCCAGGGTCAGCAAGGTCAAGGAGCAGGAAGAGTTTCCTTTCACCGGCAAGCGGATGACCCTCAATTTTCAGAATATCGACGTGCGGGCGGTGCTGTCGCTGATCAGCGAAGTCAGCGGCCTGAACGTGGTGGCAAGCGATAGCGTGACCGGTCAGGTCACCCTCAATCTGCAGAACGTGCCCTGGGACCAGGCGCTGGATCTGGTGCTCAAGAGCCACGGCCTGGCAAGTCGACGTCAAGGTAACGTCATCGTGGTGGCACCGGTGGAAGAGCTTGCCAGTATCGATCGACAGAAGATCGAATCTCGAGAGCAGATGGAGGAACTGGCGCCGCTGACCACGGAATATCTGCAGGTGAAATATGCCAAGGCAGAAGACCTGGCGGCACTGCTGCGCGGCGCCGACGGCTTCGGCCTGCTGACGGAGCGGGGTCGAGTCAGCGTGGACCGGCGCACCAATACCCTGCTGATTCAAGACACCGCGGAGCAGATCGTGCAGATACTTGCCACCATCGAGCGGTTGGATATCGCCGTGCGACAGGTGCAGATCGAGGCGCGAATCGTCGTGGCCCGAGACGGCGTGACCCGCCAGCTGGGCGTGGACTGGGGGCTTTCCGGTGGAGGAAACGGCAAGCTGGACCTTAGCGGCGCCAGCAACGGCACGGCGCCCAACGGCGGCCTGAGCGTGGATCTGGGCAGCGCCGCCGGCGCGTCATCGAGCTTCTCCTTCGGCTATCTCTCCGGGGATATCCTGCTGGATCTGGAGCTCAACGCCCTGGAAACCGAGAACAAGAGCCATACCATTTCCCAGCCTCGGGTGATTACCGCCAATCAGCGTAAAGCGGTCATCAAGCAGGGCACCGAGATTCCCTATCAGGAATCCACCTCCAGCGGCGCCACCAACGTCGAGTTCAAGGAAGCGGTGCTGTCGCTTGAGGTGACGCCGCAGATCACCCCGGACAATCGCATCATCATGGATCTGGCGATCAACAACGACACCGTGTCCGATCAAAGCTTCGGCGGCGCGCCGGCTATCGACACCAACGAGATCCAGACTCAGGTGCTGGTGAACAACGGTGAAACCGTGGTGCTGGGGGGTATCCTGACCACCGAGCAGCTGCGTAATCTGTCCAAGACTCCCTTCCTGGGTGATATTCCCGTGCTCGGAAACCTCTTCCGCTATACCCAAGAAGAGAACGAGAAGGTAGAGTTGCTGGTATTCATCACTCCCAGAATTCTCGAGGACGGGCTGGCCATTCGGTAATGCAGGATATTCCCAATCTGTTTCTGGTCGGCCCCATGGGGGCCGGCAAAAGCACCATCGGCCGCCATCTGGCGGCCGAACTCGCGCGTGACTTCTACGACAGCGATCACGAGATCGAGTCGCGATGCGGCGCGGACATTCCGTGGATCTTCGACGTGGAAGGCGAGGCGGGTTTTCGCGAGCGGGAAGCGGCGATGATCGAGGAGCTGTCCGGTCTCGATGGCATCGTCCTGGCCACCGGCGGCGGCGCCATACAGCGAGAAGACAATCGCCGTGTCCTGCGGGAGCGCGGCACGGTGATCTATCTGTATACCACCGTGGAACAGCAGCTTCATCGCACCGCCAAGGATCGTAATCGTCCGCTGCTGCAGACCGACGATCGAGAAGCCGTCCTGCGCACTCTTTTCGCCCGCCGCGACCCGTTGTATCGCGCCACCTCGGATCTGGTCGTGCGCACGGACCGGCGCGGCCCTCGAGCGGTGGTCAACGATATCCTGCGTCGAGTCAGGCAGTTGATCGACCCCCTGACTTCCTGCAAAGTCTGACGCCTTTCTTTCCAATCGAGCCCCTCATGTCCGCAGATGCTTCCACCACCACCCTGAGCGTCGATCTTGGCGAGCGCAGCTATCCCATTCACATCGGTGTCGGCCTGCTGGGGGATAGCCAATGGCTGTCGCCCTATCTCGCCGGTCGTCAGGTGATGGTCGTTACCAACGAAGTCGTCGCGCCTTTGTATCTGGAGCGCTTCAAGCAAGGTCTACCAAAAGACTGCGAGGTGCGCGAGGTAGTCCTGCCGGACGGCGAGCACACCAAGTCCCTGACATCCGTCTCGCTGATCTGGGACGCGCTGCTCCAGGCGGGCTTCAATCGACGCTGCACCCTGATCGCTTTGGGAGGCGGCGTGATCGGCGACATGACCGGCTACGCCGCCGCCTGCTATCAGCGCGGAGTAGCCTTCATTCAGGTGCCCACCACGCTGCTTTCCCAGGTGGATTCCTCCGTGGGCGGCAAGACCGGGATCAATCATCCCCTTGGCAAGAACATGATCGGCGCCTTCTGGCAGCCCAAGGCGGTGCTGATCGACACAAACACCCTTGTCACCCTGCCGCCTCGGGAACTGTCCGCGGGGCTCGCGGAGGTGATCAAGTACGGCCTGATTCGCGATGCGGCCTTTCTCGCCTGGCTGGAAGCGAACGTTGCGGCGTTGCGGGCTCTCGATAGCGACGCCCTTCGCCACGCCATTCTCGAAAGCTGTGCCTTGAAGGCGGCCATCGTCGCCGAGGACGAGACGGAGCAGGGCGTGCGGGCGCTGCTCAATCTGGGGCATACCTTCGGCCATGCCATCGAGGCGCATCAGGGCTATGGCGCCTGGCTGCACGGCGAAGCGGTGGGCACCGGCATGCTGATGGCGGCGGAGCTTTCCCGACGCCTGGAATGGTTGAGCAAGACTCAGGTCGAGCGGGTTGCCCGGCTGCTGGACGCTGCCGGCCTGCCCCTGGCGGCCCCCGCCAACATGAGCACCAGCGATTTCCTCGCGCGCATGCGCCTGGACAAGAAGAACATTGATTCGAAGCTACGCCTGATCCTGCTGCGCCACCTGGGCGACGCCTGCCTGACGGACCAGGCGCCACCGGAACTGCTCGAGCGCCTGCTAGACGATTTCCCCCGCGACTGACCGACGCCACTGATCGAGATTGCACACGCTGCCAGCCAAGGCCCGCTTGCGAAAGCGGGCCTTTTGCATTGCCGCAAGGTTTCGTTTATCTTGATTTCCATGTTAAGCATGGGGCATGCGTATATTGCATAACATCCGAATTGAAGCGATCGACCCCACTCCTGTCCGGGTCGCATCTCTGTCGGTTGAACCCTTGGCAGTCCACTTCTTGCGAGATACGTTTATGCAAAAAGGCCTTCACCAGCCCGGCGAATTCCGGGACAACTGCGGCTTCGGTCTGATCGCCCATATGCAGGGAGAGGCCAGCCACGATCTACTCAAGACCGCCATCGAATCCCTGACCTGCATGACCCACCGGGGCGGCATCGCCGCGGATGGCAAGACCGGCGATGGCTGCGGCCTGCTGATGGAAATGCCCAGGGCGTTCTTTCGCGAGGTGGCTCGCGAGGCGCTGGAGGTAGAGCTTGGGGACAACTTTGCCGTAGGGGTCGTCTTTTTGCCGGATGACGATGCCCGAGAAGCCCAAGGACGAGACGTGCTCGAAACGGAACTGACCGCTCGCGGCCTCGAGGTGCGCGGCTGGCGAGACGTGCCCACGGACCCCAGCGTCTGCGGCCCCATGGCCCTGGACTGCCTGCCGCGGATTCGTCAGATCTTCGTCGAGGCCACGGACGGGCGCCCCCCGGAGCAGACCAACGTCGATCTGTTCATGGCCCGGCGCAAGGCGGAAGAGCGGCTTCGCGGCGAAGAGGATTTCTACGTCTGCTCCCTGTCGACTCGGGTGGTTTCCTACAAGGGACTGATGATGCCCGCGGACCTGCCGACCTTCTATCACGACCTGGGGGATTCTCGGCTGGAGACGGCGATCTGCGTCTTCCATCAACGCTTTTCCACCAACACCGAGCCCCGCTGGCCCCTGGCCCAGCCGTTTCGCTTCCTGGCTCACAACGGCGAGATCAATACCATCGAGGCCAACCGCGGCTGGGCCAATTCGCGCAAGGAAAACTTCATCAGCGACAGGCTCGGCGAGATCACCGATCTCGAGGAAATCGTCAATACCCGTGGCTCGGATTCCTCGAGCATGGACAACATGCTGGAAGTGCTGCTCACCGGGGGCATGGATATCTACAACGCCATTCGCCTGATGGTGCCGCCGGCCTGGCAGAACGTGGAACTGATGGATAGCGAGCTGCGCGCCTTCTATTCCTACAACTCCATGCACATGGAGCCCTGGGACGGCCCGGCGGGCATGGTGATGACCGACGGCCGCAACGCCGTGTGCATGCTCGATCGCAACGGCCTGCGCCCGGCCCGCTGGGTGATTACCAAGAACGGCTACATCACCCTAGCCTCGGAGATCGGCACCTACGACTACAAGCCGGAGGACGTGGTGGCCAAGGGCCGGGTCGGCCCGGGGCAGGTGCTGGGTATCGATACCCAGACCGGCGAGGTGCTGCATACCGGGGACGTGGATCGGCGCCTGAAGTCCGCCTTTCCCTACAAGCGCTGGCTCAAGGAGCAGGCGCACTATCTTGAATCCGCCCTGACGGAGCTGGCGCGTTTCCAGCCCATGGAACGCGACGAGCTGAACGTCTACCAGAAGATGTTCCGGGTCAGCTTCGAGGAGCGGGACCAGCTGCTGCGCCCGCTGGCGGAGAGTGGTCAGGAAGCGGTGGGCTCCATGGGTGACGATACCCCCATGGCGGTGCTGTCTCGCCAGCGACGCCTGCTGACGGATCATTTCCGCCAGAAATTCGCTCAGGTCACCAACCCACCCATCGATCCGCTGCGGGAATCCATCGTGATGTCCTTGGAGACCTGTATCGGCGCTGAGCGTAATGTCTTCGAGAACACCCCGGAGCACGCTCACCGGCTGATTCTCACCACTCCGGTGCTGTCACCGCGCAAGTTCACCGCTTTGCTGGAGCAGGACGATCCGGCCTTTGCCAGTGTGAAGTTATCGCTTGCCTACGACCCGGCGCAGTCCAGTCTCAAGCAGGCGCTGCTGACGCTGTGCCAGCAGGCGGAGGAGGCGGCGAAGGCGGACAAGGTCATCCTGGTACTGTCGGATGCGGGGCTCGAGAAGGGCCGGCTGCCGATCCAGGCGGTGCTGGCGGTAGGCGCGGTGCATCACTATCTAGGCCGCCAGGGGCTGCGCCCCCGGGTCAACCTGGTGGTGGAGACCGGCTACGCCCGGGACGCCCATCAGATGGCGGTGCTGTTCGGCGTCGGCGCCACCGCGGTATTTCCCTGGCTCGCCTATCAGGTGCTGGCGGACATGCACCACACCGGGGAGCTGGTGGGCAACCCGGCGGATGCTCGCGAGAACTACCGCAAGGGCATGCAGAAGGGGCTTTTCAAGATTCTCTCCAAGATGGGCATCTCGACGCTTGCTTCCTACCGCGGCTCCCAGCTGTTCGAGGCGGTGGGGCTGAATTCCGAGGTGATGGACCTGTGCTTCACCGGCATGGCCTCGCGCATCCAGGGGGTCGGCTTCAGCGAGCTGCAGCTCGAGCAGGAACTGCTGGCCCAGGACGCCTGGAAACCGCGCAAGGCGATCGCCCCGGGCGGTCTGATGAAGTATGTACACGGTCAGGAATATCACGCCTACAACCCGGACGTGGTGATGACCCTGCAGGAAGCGGTGCAGCAGGGCGACTACGAGAAGTGGAAAAAATTCGCCCGGCTGGTCAACGAGCGGCCGGTGGCGACCCTTCGCGATCTGCTGGCGCTCAAGCCCGCTTCGGAGCCAGTGCCGCTGGAGGAAGTCGAGCCGGTGGAGGATCTGATTCCTCGCTTCGACAGCGCCGGCATGAGCCTTGGCGCCTTGTCCCCGGAGGCCCACGAGGCTTTGGCTCAGGCCATGAACGAAACCGGCGGGCGCTCCAATTCCGGCGAGGGCGGCGAGGATCCGGCCCGTTACGGCACCATCCGCAGCTCCAAGATCAAGCAGATCGCCTCCGGGCGCTTCGGCGTCACGCCGGCCTATCTGGTCAACGCGGAGGTGCTGCAGATCAAGGTGGCCCAAGGCGCCAAGCCCGGGGAGGGCGGCCAGCTGCCCGGGGGCAAGGTCAACGAGCTGATCGCGAGGCTGCGCTACGCGGTGCCCGGGGTGACCCTGATCTCGCCGCCGCCGCATCACGATATCTATTCCATCGAGGACCTGGCCCAGCTGATCTTCGATCTCAAGCAGATCAACCCGGAGGCCCAGGTCTCGGTGAAGCTGGTCTCCGAGCCGGGCATCGGCACCATCGCCACCGGGGTGGCCAAGGCCTACGCGGACCTGATCACTGTCTCCGGCTACGACGGCGGCACCGCGGCGAGCCCGCTGACCTCCATCAAGCACGCGGGCTCTCCCTGGGAGCTGGGGCTGCCGGAGGTGCATCAGGCGCTGCGCATCAACGGCCTGCGGGACAAGATTCGCCTGCAGACCGACGGCGGCCTGAAGACCGGCCTCGACGTGGTCAAGGCGGCGATCCTCGGCGCGGAGAGCTTCGGTTTCGGCACCGCGCCGATGGTCGCCCTGGGCTGCAAGTACCTGCGCATCTGCCATCTGAACAACTGCGCCACCGGCGTGGCCACCCAGCATCAGTACCTGCGGGACGAGCACTTCCGCGGCACCGTGGACATGGTAAAGCACTACTTCCGCTTCATCGCCGAGGAGGTGCGGGAGCTGATGGCCATGCTCGGGGTGCGCAAGCTTACGGATCTGATCGGCCGCACGGACCTGCTGGAGATTCTCGAGGGCGAAACCCGCGCCCAGCGCGGCCTCGACCTGACCCCGCTGCTGAACAACGACTTCGTGCCCAAGGACGCGCCCCAGTACTGCCAGGTCAGTCGCAACGTTCCCCATGACCCGGGGGCCAAGAATCAGGAGGTGCTGGCGGCACTCAAGGAGGCCATCGAAGAGAAGTCCGGCGGGGAGTTCCACTTCAGCATCACCAACTGCGATCGCAGCGTGGCGGCGCTGGCCTCCGGGGCCATCGCCAAGCGCTACGGCGAGCCGGGCCTTAGCGACGCGCCGATCACCGCCCGCTTCACCGGCGTGGCCGGCCAGAGCTTCGGCGTCTGGAACGCCTGCGGGCTGAATCTTCACCTGGAAGGCGACGCCAACGACTACGTGGGCAAGGGCATGAACGGCGGCAGTATCGTCATCGTGCCACCCAGGGAGAGCCGGTTCGAGAGCCACAAGACGGCGATCATCGGCAATACCTGTCTGTATGGGGCCACCGGCGGTGTGCTCTATGCGGCGGGCACCGCAGGAGAGCGCTTCGCGGTGCGCAACTCCGGCGCCACCGCGGTGATCGAGGGCGCCGGAGATCACTGCTGCGAATACATGACCGGCGGCTTGGTCTGCGTGCTCGGCGAAACCGGCGACAACTTCGGTGCGGGCATGACCGGGGGCTTCGCCTATGTGCTCGACGAGGACCGGCTGTTCGTCGACAAGGTCAACCACGAGCTGGTGGAAATTCATCGCATCAACACGGAAGCCATGGAGGCCTATCGGCGCTACCTGCGGGAAATCATCACCGCCTACCACGAGGCCACCGGTTCCGCCCGCAGTTTCGACATACTCGACGACTTCGGTGATTACCTGCGGCACTTCTGGCTGGTCAAGCCCAAGGCGGCGAGCCTGGGGAGCTTGTTGAACGAGTCCCGGCGGCGCCCGGAATAAGCCTGGACGGAGGAATAACGAATATGGCCAACCGATTGAGCAACGACTTTCAATTCATCGACGTGGGTCGCGTGGACCCGCCGAAGAAGGAAGCCTACAAGCGCGCCAGGCAGTTCACGGAGATCTACGAGCCCTACAAGCCGCAGCAGGCGGCGAGCCAGGCCCATCGCTGCCTGGAGTGCGGCAACCCCTACTGCGAATGGAAGTGCCCGGTGCACAACTACATTCCCAACTGGCTCAAGCTGGTGGCGGAGGGCAACATTCTCGAGGCGGCGGAACTTTCCCACCAGACCAACACCTTGCCGGAGGTCTGCGGCCGGGTCTGCCCCCAGGATCGTCTCTGCGAGGGAGACTGCACCCTGAACGACGGCTTCGGCGCGGTGACCATCGGCTCTGTGGAGAAGTACATCACCGACACCGCCTTCGCCCTGGGCTGGCGGCCGGACATGTCCAAGGTCACTTGGACCGACAAGAAGGTGGCGGTGATCGGCGCCGGTCCGGCGGGGCTCGGCTGCGCGGATATCCTGGTGCGCAACGGCGTGCGGCCGGTGGTGTTCGACCGTCATCCGGAAATCGGCGGCCTGCTGACCTTCGGCATTCCCGAGTTCAAGCTCGAGAAGCACGTGATGGAGCGCCGCCGCAGCGTCTTCGAGGAAATGGGTATGGAGTTCTGTCTCAATACGGAGATCGGCAAGGACGTCATGATCGAATCCCTGCTCGAGGAGTACGACGCGGTCTTCATGGGCATGGGCACCTACAAGTACATGCAAGGGGGCTTTCCCGGGGAGGATCTGCCCGGGGTGCACAAAGCGCTGGACTACCTGATCGCCAACGTCAATCACTGCCTGGGCTTCGAGAAGGACCCGGAGGACTACGTTTCCCTCAAGGGCAAGCGGGTGGTGGTGCTGGGCGGCGGCGATACCGCCATGGACTGCAACCGCACGGCGATTCGTCAGGGGGCCTTGAGCGTGACCTGCGCCTATCGTCGGGACGAGGAGAACATGCCCGGTTCCAAGCGGGAAGTCGCCAACGCCCGGGAAGAGGGGGTGGAATTCCTGTTCAACCGCCAGCCGGTAGCGATTCAAGGGGAGGAGGGCGTGGAAGGCGTCAAGCTGGTGCGCACCCGCCTGGGCGAGCCGGACGAGAAGGGTCGTCGGCGTCCGGAAGTGGTGCCCGGCTCCGAGGAAATTCTTGCGGCGGATGCGGTGATCATCGCCTTCGGCTTCCAGCCGGACGATATCGTCTGGTTCAAGTCCCAGCAAATCGCCGTCGACGACCGGGGCCGGGTCACCGCGCCAGAACAGGGTGACTACGCCTTCCAGACCAGCAACCCGAAGATCTTCGCCGGCGGCGATATGGTGCGCGGCTCGGATCTGGTGGTCACCGCCATCCATGAAGGCCGCCAGGCGGCGGAAGGGATTCTCGATTTTCTGGAAGTATGAATATTTTGTGCCGTTTGGAAGAATTCGCAGATAACGCCTCGAACGAGCGAAATTGAGCGCCAGAGGCGAGTCTGCTATCCTGTCGTCCCATCCTGGCGCGGCTTTCTGCAGCGCCTAATGTTCATGCTTCGACAGGTTTTTCATGACACGATATATCTTCGTGACCGGCGGCGTTGTGTCCTCACTCGGCAAGGGCATCGCCTCCGCCTCGCTGGCGGCAATCCTCGAGGCTCGCGGCCTCAAGGTCACCATGCTCAAGCTGGATCCCTACATCAACGTCGATCCGGGTACCATGAGTCCCTTCCAGCACGGCGAGGTGTTCGTCACCGAGGATGGCGCGGAGACGGATCTCGATCTTGGCCACTACGAGCGCTTCATTCGCACCCGCATGACCCAGGGCAACAACTTCACCACCGGCCGGGTCTACGAGCACGTGCTGCGCAAGGAGCGTCGCGGCGACTACCTGGGCGGCACGGTGCAGGTGATTCCGCATATCACCGACGAGATCAAGCGCCGAGTTTACGCGGGCAGCGAGGGCGCGGACGTGGCGCTGGTGGAGATCGGCGGCACCGTGGGGGATATCGAGTCGCTGCCGTTTCTCGAGGCGATTCGCCAGATCAGAAGCGAACTCGGTGCCAGCCGGGCGATCTTTATGCACCTGACGTTAGTGCCGTATATAAAAACGGCGGGAGAAACGAAGACCAAGCCCACCCAGCACAGCGTCAAGGAACTGCGCTCCATCGGTATCCAGCCGGATATCCTGATCTGTCGCAGCGAAGTGGAGCTCGAGGAAACCGAGCGCCGCAAGATCGCCCTGTTCACCAACGTGGAAGAGCGGGCGGTGGTGCCGCTGCAGGACGCGGATACCATCTACCGTATTCCGTTGATGCTTCACGAGCATCGCCTGGACGATATCGTCTGCGACAAGCTGCGTCTGGAAGCCGCCGAGGCGGATCTCTCCGAGTGGATTCGCGTGCTGGACGCCAAGATCAATCCGCTCAAGACCGTCAACATCGCCATGGTCGGCAAGTACATGGAGCTGCTCGACGCCTATAAATCCCTGAACGAGGCCTTGATTCACGCGGGCATCCAGGGGCGGGTCAAGGTCAATATCGACTATGTGGATTCCGAGGATATCGAGCATCATGGCACCGAGCGCCTGGCGGGCAAGGACGCGATCCTGGTGCCTGGCGGTTTCGGCGAGCGCGGCGTGGAAGGCAAGATCGCCACGGCACGCTTTGCCCGAGAGAACGCCATTCCCTACCTGGGCATCTGCCTGGGCATGCAGGTAGCGGTCATCGAGTTCGCCCGCAACGTCGCCGGCTGGACGGATGCCAATTCCACCGAGTTCAGCCACGACACTCAGCACCCGGTGATCAGTCTCATCACCGAATGGATCACGCCGGAAGGCAAGATCGAACTGCGGGACGCCGCCTCGGACCTGGGCGGCACCATGCGTCTCGGCGGTCAGGTATGTCATCTCGAACCGGGGTCCAGGGCCCGGGAGGCCTACGGCGCGGAGGAAATCGTCGAACGCCACCGCCATCGTTATGAGGTCAACAACCAGTTCATCGACGACCTGGAAAAAGCCGGCCTGATGGTTTCCGGCAAGAGCGTCGATGGATCCTTGGTGGAAATGGTCGAGCTGCCGGAGCATCCCTGGTTCGTGGCCTGTCAGTTCCATCCGGAATTCACCTCGACGCCCCGGGACGGCCATCCGCTGTTCAGCGGCTTCATCCAGGCGGCGCTGAATCACAAGGCGCAGCGCACCCAGGCTCAGCCCCAGCCGCAAGCTTGATCTTTCTTATTCGCCAATAAAGGACAGCCGCCATGCAGGATCAGCAGAAAATCATCGAATTCGCCGGCTTGCAGACCGGTAATTCATTGCCGCTGATGCTGTTCGGCGGCATGAACGTGCTGGAATCCCGGGAACTGGCGCTGGACGTCGCCGAGGCCTATGTGGAAGCGACCCGGAAACTCGGTATTCCCTACGTGTTCAAGGCGAGTTTCGACAAGGCCAACCGCAGTTCCATTCACTCCTTCCGCGGCCCGGGGCTGGAGAAGGGCCTGGAGTGGCTGGCGGAGATCAAGGCGCGCTTCAACGTGCCGATTCTCACCGACGTGCACGAGCCCTGGCAGGCCGCGCCGGCGGCGGAAGTCGCGGATATCATCCAGCTGCCGGCGTTCCTGGCTCGCCAGACGGACCTCGTCGTGGCCATGGCAAAGACCGGGGCGGTGATCAACATCAAGAAACCGCAGTTCCTGGCGCCCCAGGAAATGCGCCATATCATTCGTAAATGCGAGGAAGCCGGCAATGCACAGCTGATTCTCTGCGAGCGCGGCTCGAGCTTCGGCTACAACAATCTGGTCGTCGACATGCTGGGCTTCGGCGAAATGAAAGAGACCGGCTATCCCCTGTTCTTCGACGTGACTCACTCGCTGCAGCGTCCCGGCGGCCGTGCCGACAGCGCCGACGGCCGCCGGGCCCAGGTGGCGGAACTGGCTCGGGCCGGGGTGGCGGTAGGTCTCGCCGGCCTATTTCTCGAAGCCCATCCGGACCCGGACAGCGCCAAGTGCGATGGCCCCTGCGCCTTGCCCCTGGATCGGCTTGAACCCTTCCTGGCTCAGCTCAAGGCCATCGACGATCTGGTCAAGGGCTTCGCGCCGCTGGAAATTCGTTGAGGCCGATGCTTTTTCCCTGCCGCGACTCATGTACCAAAAGCGTTATCCGGACTATTCAAGGTTCCGTCACGCTTTTGCGCGATACTGATGTCACCGATACTTTTTACCTCCCACCGGCTCGTAATATAAATAAATAGCATAAGGACGATAAACAGATGACCAAGATTGCGGACATTCAGGCCCTCGAAGTGCTCGACTCCCGCGGTAACCCGACGGTACAGGCACAGGTGACCCTGGGAAGCGGCGCCAAAGGCGTGGCCTGCGCGCCGAGCGGCGCATCCACCGGATCCCGGGAAGCGCTGGAATTGCGTGACGGCGACAAGTCCCGCTACCTGGGCAAGGGCGTGCTCAAGGCGGTCGAGGCGGTCAACGACAAGATTCGCGAGCGCCTGGTGGGCATGGAAGCGGCGGACCAGCGCGCGCTGGATGACGCCATGAACCAACTCGATGGCACCGCCAACAAGGAAACCCTCGGCGCCAATGCCATCCTGGCGGTGTCCCTGGCGGCGGCCAAGGCGGCGGCGGCGGACAAGGGTGTCGAGCTCTACGCGCATATCGCCGAGCTTTACGGCACGCCGAACCAGTATTCCATGCCGGTGCCGATGATGAACATCATCAACGGCGGCGAGCACGCGGATAATAACGTCGATATTCAGGAGTTCATGATCCAGCCGGTGGGAGCGAAAAACTTCCGCGAGGCGCTGCGCATGGGCGCGGAAATCTTCCACGCCTTGAAGAAGGTGCTTTCCGTCCGGGGTCTGGCCACCGCGGTGGGTGACGAAGGCGGCTTCGCGCCGAACCTCTCCTCCAACGCCGAAGCCCTGGAAGTCATCAAGGAAGCGGTGGAAAACGCCGGCTACAGTCTCGGCAAGGACATTACCCTGGCCCTGGACTGCGCCTCCTCCGAGTTCTACAAGGACGGCCAGTACGACCTGGCCGGAGAAGGGCAGACGTTTGATGCCAACGGTTTTGTCGACTACCTGGCGCAGCTTTGCGACCAGTATCCCATCGTCTCCATCGAAGACGGCATGGATGAATCCGACTGGGACGGCTGGAAGGCGCTGACGGAACGCCTGGGCGACCGAGTACAGCTGGTGGGGGACGATCTGTTCGTCACCAACACCCGTATCCTCAAGCGCGGCATCGACGAGCAGATCGGCAACTCCATTTTGATCAAGTTCAACCAGATCGGCTCCCTCTCGGAAACCCTCGACGCCATCAAGATGGCCCAGGACGCCGGCTTCACCGCGGTCATCTCCCACCGCAGCGGCGAAACCGAGGACACCACCATCGCCGACCTCGCCGTCGCCACCTCCGCCGGCCAGATCAAGACCGGCTCCCTGTGCCGCAGCGACCGCGTCGCCAAGTACAACCGCCTGCTGGTAATCGAACAGCAGCTTGGCGACCAGGCCCGTTATCCGGGATTGGCTGCGATTAAAGGGCAGGGGTGATTCGGTAAAAATACAGGCCGCTATTTTAGGCAGAAAATAGAAAGGACCTCCGGGTCCTTTTTTATTGTATAAATAATTAAAGATGTTGAGATAATTGTTAATAAATTAGAGGAAAAGTCAGAAATGACAATAAAAGAAGTCGGTTGCGTGCCCGGGCGGTAGCGTGCACGGAAAATACGTCACCACTGCACACTTTTTCCGAGATGCAAACCATTAAAAGACGATAAATAAGGCGGCCTCAAGTTCCAAGCGCAACACTATTGAAGGGTGTTCGGCCCAGCCACGGACTTCTTGAGCACATCGGCATAAACCTCCAATGGCGTTCTCCAGTCCAGTGTTTTTCTCGGCCGCGTATTCAGTGAGTCGGCGATCACGTCAAGCTCTTCCTGGCTGTAGACCGACAAGTCCGTGCCCTTCGGCAAATACTGCCGCAACAGACCATTGGTGTTTTCATTCGAGCCTCGCTGCCAGGGGCTGTGGGGATCCGCAAAGTAGATCGCTGTGCCAGTCTTCTGAGTAATCTCGGCATGCTTCGTCATTTCTCTGCCCTGATCGTAGGTCATGGACAGGCGCAGCGAGCGCGGCACCTCGTTGAGCTTGTCACTGAATCCGATAGCCGCCGCGGTAGCCGTGGTACCGTCCAGCTTCGCCAGGATCACCAGGCGGGTGGTGCGCTCGACCAGCGTGCCGACAGCAGAGCGGTTGTTGGCGCCCATGATGAGGTCGCCCTCCCAATGCCCTGGCATCAGCCGGTCTTCAACCTCGGGCGGGCGCATGTGGATACTGACCAGATCGGGAATCTGCTGGCGTCGATCCTTGCCCTGGCGTCTCGGCCGACGCTTGCCATTGCCCTGTCTCAAACAGGCAATGAGCTCCTTCTTCAGCGTGCCTCGCGGCATCACGTGAAGCGCGTTGTAGATGGACTCATGGGAGACCTGGCGGTCGGGATGATCAGGAAACATACGCTTCAGTGTGCGGCTTATCTGCTCGGGTGACCAGTATTTACGCAGCAGATAGACCACCAGTTCAAACAGTTCGCCGTCGGGATGCAACTTGGGTAAGCGACGCTGGCGATGACGTGCCAGCCGAGCGCGATAGCCCGCCAGGCTAGCGTCATATCCCTTTACAGGAGTGACGGTATGACGCCTGAATTCCCGTGACACCGTACTGGGTGAGCGACCCAAGTGACTGGCGATAGCCCGGATCGAGTGAGAGGCTCGCATCATCATGATAGCGGCGCGGTCTTCAGCAGAAAGATGGTGATAGTAGCAAGTCATGGCAACACGATACCTGATGGATCAGGTGTTGCACTTGGTCATTGAGGCCGCCTAATCGCCTGTTTTTTGCTCTTGGAAATTTAGGTTTCGATGACGCCTGTGAGAAAATCGAGCTAGTCTGCTATTAAGCTGTTGTACGTCATAAACTACCAGAGGTAAATTCCTGATATGCCAGTTTCCCTTCCAGCCCGATACGAAGATCTCGATGAAGCTTTCCGTGGTCGGCTGATTCCGAATCGAGATTTGATTTCTCAGATCGATCGTGCCTATAGGTCGATGACCATAAGTGGTGGCATTCGCTTTTTGCCTATCTATGGGGAGAGTGGAGTAGGAAAGAGCTGCGCAACTCGTGAGCTTGGTACGCATATGCCCGATGTATGTGCGTTTGTTCTATCTCGCGATGAAATTGAGGGGTCTCCAGCTCTGTTGCAGAGGGTTCGTAAAGAGAGACAACATACAGATAAACGCTTGTTGGTTGCTATTGTCGACCAGTATGAGGAAAACGTTGAAGGGAAAGAAAGAATTCCCACGCAGTTCGTCGAACACTTGAGCCTACTTGACCGCGCGGAGTTGGCCGGCGAACTCATTGTCTTCATTTGGCTTACTACGAGCAGCGAGTTCCAACAACAATTGGTCAGGGCAACAACTCGAAATAGGCGGCTTTTGGCTAATGAGAATTTTGAGGTTCTCGGCCCCGCCAAAGAAGAGTGGCCACAGATCGTTGAAGAGACGTTTTCTTTTCATAACAGCGAAACCCCATTAGCAGACTTTGGCGTGATTGAAGATGATATTCGCCAAATTGCGCGTGGTGCGGATACTCTAGGGCGCACAATTCTATCAGTAGGTGATTCTCTAGCTGAGCATATTGAACCTCTACAAAATCTATCTGAGTATCAGGTTATTCTGCTATGGCCTGTGGCTGATTCGACTCGAAGTCAACGAGTGGCGCAATTCACTCGGGCACGCGCCGGTTATCGACTGAACTGGGACGCCTGGCACACTGAGTTAAATGACGACGATCGAAGGACGCTGCCACTCCGTGAGTTCAACCGTGCACGTCTATATTTTGATTTTCGGTTGATACCAATTCGAGCAGCCGACCTACATAAGCTCTGCCTTGATCTTGGCAATGACGATCGTCAACTTGCTGCAGCAAACCTTGAACGGTTTAGAAACACTCACTTCTTCCACTTGGTATCCGGTAATTGGAACTCATACGATTATGCTCCAATGCGTGAACGTGAATCACAGCGGGCTGATGATGCAAAAGCTTGGTACGAGACGGTCACAACGAGCCCAACACTAATCGGGAAACGTTTGGCGAAAATATTGCGTGCTCTGAATCTTGATGCGGAACACGAAGTACCGATACGCACTGAATATGGTTCCGTGCGTGCAGATGTGTTCGTGGAGCCAACACAGGCGGGCGAAAAGCGTCGAATTATCGAGCTTAAAGTTTTCGCATCCGAAAATACAATGCCATCCTCAATCAAGGATCAGGTCAAAATTACTCTCAGGCGGCATGCACAATTAGCGGGATTCTTGCAGCGCCAATGACGTACAACAAAGCTGTCAACCGTCGCCCACTTCGTGGGCTGAACCTACAAACCGCTACGCGGTTTTCCCGCCGGTTACGGCGGCATTAGCATCACAAGGAGTATGTCATAGAAATCGTAATACCAAACTTACCTGAGTTCTCAAAATTCTCTCCTGCACTGGTTAAGACACTAGATAAAATAAGGTGCGAGATTTATGAGGATGACGACGATGATGAGTTATTCGAGTTCTACTGGTTTGCAAGAGAGTACCCTCGTTTCTATAGGTATCATCTTAACCATGCAGAGTTTAGGTTGAAGAGTATTCATGAAAAGTACTCAATTATTCGAAATATTATTAAAAAAACGCTAGTGAAAATGGATATTCTAGCTTAAGGATGGGCATTTCAAACTCAATAACGCATCAAATTTATTGGGATTTTGAGGCATACCTCATGGCTCTTAGTGCTGCTCTCGATTTAATGGCTAGAATGGTTGGAGTGTCATTCGCTGATCAAGCTCCCGTGTCATTCAACAAGCTATGTGCAAAAAAACAACTTGAAGGACCAGTTAATGCCCTTCGGAAAGCAAAAGAACGATGGGTAAATCGATTCAAGGATTATAGAGATTGCTTTATTCATTACACACCAGCAGACAGTCGTGTATACGCAGATGTCATTCCTCATGGGAGCGAATCCATTGTAAGATGCAAGTTGCCCACGAACCCAAACATACGGACAGTTGAGGGGTTTAAATATTCAAAGAAAGTTGAAGTTCTAACCTATAGTACGACTTTATATCGTCATTTTTCTGCTCTCGATAAGGTTATAGCGAAGGACATCATGAAACTTTACAAAGAAGACGAGTTTCCAAAGAGAACCAAGAATCTGTTTTTTGTCGGGCAAAGAAAAAGGTAATGCTAAAAAGGCGCTACTGTCGGACAGATTTCCGCAGAGCGCGGCGCTATGCCGCCCCACGAGGGAACAAAGGAGCGGTAAAATATGACCTATAATAAGCCCTAAATATTGGCCCTAATAGGGGGCTTTATGCGCCAAGTTCTTGCTGACTTTTCCGTAACCATTTCAGAATTAAAGAAGAATCCGTCCGCGCTGCTCTCTCAGGCCAGTGGTTCGCCAATTTCAGTTTTGAACCACAACAAGCTGGCTGCTTACCTGATTCCAGCAGATACCTACGAGGCATTGATGGATATAATTGAGGATTACGAACTCGCCAAGCTGGTTGAGGAGCGTCTAGGAGACAAGGAGCAGGCGGTATCGGTGTCCTTGGATGACCTATAAGCTCAAGTTTCTACCTCTCGCGTTGAAGGAATGGAAAAACCGTGGGAATGGTTAAAGGCCAATATAATTACTGACGATACAGAAAATTAAGACCGCTTAATTGCCGGTATGTGAAGAAAAAGAGAGAATGATGTAAGGCGTTATACTTCACCAGATCGTGTCAATGAGGGTGGATTGGCGCAGGTTCGAATCGGCTGTAATGAGTTGCGCGTTATAAATAATTGAAGTCGCTGCAATAATCCGATCTGCGGGATCGTTGTTGATTTGGGAGTCAAGGTTGGTTGAAAGTTCCGCAATTTCTGGAGAAATGGAAACAACGGATATATTGCGAGATTCTAGAAATAGGTTCACGAAATTTGCTGCGCTAGTTGCAACTTCAATGCGAGAACGCTTGATAAGCATTGATATTTCCCATATCGAAATATCGGAAATTATCAGGGCGTTGTGCTCATCTGCTTTTGCGATTGCAGCTTTGGCCTTATCAGTCAACCTGGCTTTGTCAAGAGCGTCCCAAACGATTGCACAGGTGTCGAGTAAAATCACAGCATTGCATCCCATTGGTTGTCCAGTGGGCTAGTTACATCATTGATTTTGGCAGTAGCAGAGAGTTCGCTCAGCCGTTTCTTCGCCAGCGCTTTCTTGTCTGTTGGAGGAGCGATAGTGGCTAAAACTCTACCGTTGGTGGTAACGGTAATTTGCTCGCCGTGGCTAGCCTTTTCAAGATATTTCAATAGGTTGGCTCTGAGATCGCTAATATTGACAGTTAGCATGTTCAGTAATCTCTTTTTTGTACAAAGTGATTGTACAATGATACGCAAGCGGGCATAACAAGACAATAGAGCAGGCCCAGCTACGCTCCGTTAACTTTTGCTCGCTTAGCCTCGAGTCTTTGGCACACCCTTGTCGACTATGCTGTAATACAGTGTAGTCATCGAATTCGAGGGTATTGTGATGAGTGTCACCACAGTTCGTCTTCAGGCAGAGGTTGAGCAACATCTCGAGGCAATCGCTAGCAGGCTCCACCGGAGCAAGGGCTGGGTGATCAATCAGGCATTGTCGGAATACATTGAAAAGCAGCAGCGCGAGCAGGAGCGTTGGCAACAAACGTTAGAGGCGATGGAGTCTGCCGCTCAGGGAAAAGTCGTCGACGCCGGCGAGGTGCAGGA
Organism: Pistricoccus aurantiacus; assembly: GCF_007954585.1. GTDB lineage: Bacteria > Pseudomonadota > Gammaproteobacteria > Pseudomonadales > Halomonadaceae > Pistricoccus > Pistricoccus aurantiacus. The sequence continues at coordinate 413,138 of NZ_CP042382.1, read as the reverse complement.
TTGGCTCAATAGCTGGGGAGCCGATAACGAGCGGGACGCGCCGGAGTCAGGTAGGTGAAACTGGTTTACACGGATGAAGCCATTGAAGATTTGAAGCGCCTCAGGGAGTTCATCGCAGTCCACCATCCTTCCGCGGCTGCCAGAGTCGCCGCGAAGCTGGTGACTAAAATCGAGTTGCTACCGGATTTTCCCAAATTGGGAGCACCGGTTGAATTGGCGCCGGTGCCGGAGTCAGTCCGAGACATGGTGTTTGACAAGTACGTTGTTCGCTATTCAGTGCATGCCAGCGCCATCATCATTCTCCGGATATGGCATGGTCTGGAAGATGAGCGGTAGTCATTTGATCAGGCGCTGTCGTCGGCCAGTTTTAACACTGCTTCGCGGCTCCAAGGCTGCCGCGAAGCCTTGCATTACCTCTCAAGCAACTCTCGCTTGCCGGGCTTGCCATCCCATTCCTCCGCGTCCGGCAGGGGATCCTGCTTCTCGGAGATATTCGGCCATTCTTCCGCGAGTTCCGCGTTGATCTCGATGAATTCCTGCTGGCTCTCCGGCAATTCATCCTCGGCGAAGATCGCTTCCGCCGGACACTCCGGTTCGCAGAGGGCGCAGTCGATGCATTCGTCGGGATGAATGACCAGAAAGTTGGGACCTTCATAGAAGCAGTCCACCGGGCAGACTTCCACGCAGTCGGTGTATTTGCACTTGATGCAGTTTTCGGTGACAACGAACGTCATGACTTCCCTCGGTCGTAAAAATGATGATGCTAAAACGGGCTGATGTTCTCTAATACTTATATTCTTTTAAGGTATATAAAAGTATTTTTTATAACCATAAAAAATGATGCGTATTGTAAAATGCGCTGGGCTGTGTCACAAGCGGCTTGACGCTATAAGCGTGTTACTCCATTTGACGCCGGTCAGGCGCTAGTTTCCAGCGATTCGCCGCGTCAAAGTGTCTTGCGCCAGCGGTAGAGCAAATCCAGCGCCTGGCGGGGAGACAGTTCATCCAGTTCCAGGGTTTCAAGCTCCTCGACCAGCGGATGCGGCACGCTGGCGAAAAGATCACTTTGCATTGGCGCTGCGGGATTTCCTCGGCGCGGTGCCCTTGCCTTGTGTTGACCCTGGTCGACTTCCTGCTGTTCCAGCGTCGCGAGCTTTTCCCGCGCTCGGCTGATCACCGCTTTCGGCACCCCGGCCAGTTGGGCAACCTGGAGACCGTAGCTTTGACTCGCCGGCCCTTCCTCCACCCGGTGCATGAAGACGATACCATCCTTGTGCTCTGCGGCGCTGAGATGCACATTGGCCACGCCTTCCGCCTGATCCGTCAGGCCGGTCATCTCGAAGTAGTGAGTCGCGAACAGGGTGAAGGCGCGGCGCTGGGTCAGGTATTCCGCGCTGGCCCAGGCCAGGGAAAGGCCGTCGAAGGTGCTGGTGCCGCGGCCGATCTCGTCCATCAGCACCAGGCTATATTCCGTGGCGTTATGCAGGATATTGGCGGTTTCCGTCATCTCCACCATGAAGGTGGAGCGCCCACCGGCCAGGTCGTCGCTGGAGCCGATACGGGTGAAGATGCGATCCACCGGACCGATGGTCGCTCGGCTGGCGGGCACGAAGCTGCCGGTATGGGCAAGCAGGGTGATCAGCGCCGCCTGGCGCATGTAGGTGGACTTGCCGCCCATGTTGGGGCCAGTGATCACCAGCATGCGCCGCCGCTCGTCGAAGCACAGGTCGTTGGGTACGAAGGGGATCTCGCTTACCCGTTCCACCACCGGGTGGCGTCCCGTCTCGATATGAATACCCGGGCTTTCGACAAGGTTCGGCCTGACGAAATCCAGCGCCAGGGCCCGTTCGGCGAAGGCGCCCAGCACGTCCAGGGTCGCCAGGGCCTGGCTGGTTGCCTGCAGGGCACCAAGCTCCGCGTTCAGGTTGTCGATCAGGCTTTCATAAAGCAGCTTCTCCCGGGCCAGGGCCCGGGACCTGGCGGAGAGCGCCTTGTCCTCGAATTCCTTGAGCTCCGGAATGATGAATCGCTCCGCGTTCTTCAAGGTCTGGCGGCGAATATAGTCGCTTGGGACGTCCTTGGCCTGAGCGCGGGGAATCTCGATATAGTAGCCATGTACCCGGTTATAGCCGACCTTGAGCCCCGCCAGGCCGCTGCGCCGACGCTCTCGGGCCTCGAGTTCCACCAGATAGTCCCCGGCGTGTTCCGCCAGGCCGCGATAGTCGTCGAGTTCCGCATCGAAGCCCTCGGCGATCACGCCGCCGTCGCGGATCACCACCGGCGGATTCTCCATCAGGGCGCGCCTGAGCATGTCCGCCAGCTCGGGAAAAGGCCGGATACGCTGGCGCAGTTCGTCCAGGGCGGTGCCGTCGGCGAAGTGCGCAAGCTCGTCCTGCAGGTCGGGCAGCGCCGCCAGGGCATCTCGCAGCCGGGCCAGATCCCGGGGCCGGGCGCTGCGCAGGGCGACCCGGGCGAGAATGCGCTCCATATCACCGATGGCCTTGAGGGTTTCATGCAGAAGAGTCAAGGAATCGCTTTCCAGCAGCAGCTGCACCGCCCCCTGGCGGGCGCCGAGCAACGTTCGGTCGCGCAGGGGTCGATTGATCCAGCGCTTGAGCAATCGCGAGCCCATGGCGGTGGCGGTGGTGTCCAAGACACTTGCCAGGGTGTTGTCGGTGCTCCCGGAGAGGTTGAGATCGATTTCCAGGTTGCGCCGGCTGGCGGCGTCGATGATCACCGCCTCGTCGCGATTCTCGACGCTGATGGCGGTGACGTGGGGCAGGGCGGAGCGCTGGGTGTCCCGGGCGTACTCCATCAGCACCCCGGCGGCGGTGATCGCCACCTGTAGATGCGCGCAGCCGAAGCCGCGCAGATCCTGCACCTGGAACTGATCGCACAGCAGGCGGGTGGCGGAATCGTGATCGAAGAGCCAGGCGCTCTGGCGGCGCAGGCCGCTGCGACCCCCAAGCGCCTGCAGCGGCTCCGAATCTTCGCTGATCAGCAGTTCCGCCGGATTGAGCCGCTGCACTTCCGACAGCATCTCCGCCTCGCTCTCGACTTCAAGCACGCTGAAACGGCCGCTGGAAAGCTCGAGCCAGGCCAGTCCCCAGCAGTTGCTCTGGGAATGCAGCGCCAGCAGCAGGTTGTCGCGATGGGCGTCGAGCAGCGCCTCGTCGTGCAGGGTGCCCGGGGTGACGATACGCACGACCTTGCGCTCCACCGGCCCCTTGGCCAGAGCGGGATCGCCGATCTGCTCGCAAATGGCCACGGATTCTCCCGCCTTGACCAGCCGCGACAGATAGCCTTCCGCGCTATGATAGGGCACCCCGGCCATGGGAATCGGCTGTCCCGCGGATTGGCCGCGACGGGTCAAGGTGATATCCAGCAGCTTGGCGGCGCGCTTGGCATCGTCGAAGAACAGCTCGTAGAAGTCTCCCATGCGATAGAACAGCAGCACGTCCGGGTGTTCGCGCTTGATCTTCAGATACTGCGCCATCATGGGCGTGTGTGAGGCGCTGGCCTGGGTCATGATGTATTGATTACCTTAAGACGCTTGTCGGATCGCAATCCGGACACTGGCTTGGTGTTAAAAGGCACTATTCTACTCGTGGAGACATGGCATGTCAGATAACACCTTCGAGCGTTCCGATGCGCTTTCACTGGCTCGCGAGCTTGGCGAGCGGTGCCGCGAACATGGGATCAGCGTGACCACCGCGGAATCCTGCACCGGCGGTGGCGTGGCCAGCGCCATCACGGCAATCGCCGGCAGCTCCAGCTATTTCGAAACCGGCTACGTGACCTATTCCAACGCCGCCAAGGCCCGTTTGCTGGGGGTGCCGCAACCTCTGCTGGAGCAGATGGGAGCGGTCAGCGGCGAAGTGGTCGAGGCCATGGTGGCCGGCGCCTGCATCGACAGCGGGGCGGATCTGGGAGTGGCGGTCAGCGGCGTGGCCGGCCCGGACGGCGGCAGCGATGAAAAGCCGGTGGGCACGGTCTGGCTGGCCTGGGGTGACGCGCGTTGCCAACAGGCGCAGTGCTTTCACTTCTCCGGCGATCGCGCCTCGGTAAGGGAGCAATCCGTGCGAATGGCCCTGGCTGGGCTACTCGAGCGAATCGAGGATATGCAGGTAAAACGACGCGGAAAACAAGAGTAGGCGAAGCGGAACTTTTACGGCATAATACTGTTCAACTATACAGCTTTTTAGGCCAGCTTCCCGAGCCGTCGCTTCCTTGACGAATCGCGTATGCTGACCCTTTCCGTCGGCGGCTTTATTTCATTTTCCAGGAGGCCATGCATGGCACAGGATGACAACCGCTCCAAGGCGCTCAACGCGGCGCTCTCGCAAATCGAGCGACAATTCGGCAAGGGCGCCGTGATGCGCTTGGGAGATACTCCTCGGGTCGTCATGCCCTCGGTATCCACCGGCTCCCTGGGGCTGGATATCGCCTTGGGAATCGGCGGCCTACCTTTCGGTCGGGTGGTAGAGATCTACGGCCCGGAATCTTCCGGCAAGACTACCCTGACCCTTTCCGTGATCGCCCAGGCCCAGAAGCAGGGCAAGACCTGCGCCTTCATCGACGCGGAACATGCTCTCGATCCCAGCTACGCGGAAAAGCTCGGGGTCAATCTCGACGACCTGCTGGTCTCCCAGCCGGATACCGGCGAGCAGGCGCTGGAAATCTGCGACATGCTAGTGCGCTCCGGCGGTGTGGACGTGATCATCATCGATTCCGTGGCGGCGCTGACCCCCCGGGCGGAGATCGAGGGGGAAATGGGCGATTCCCACGTCGGCCTGCAGGCGCGTTTGATGTCCCAGGCACTGCGCAAGATCACCGGTAACATCAAGAACGCCAACTGCATGGTGGTGTTCATCAACCAGATCCGCATGAAGATCGGCGTAATGTTCGGCAGCCCGGAAACCACCACCGGCGGCAACGCCCTCAAGTTCTACTCCAGCGTGCGCCTGGACATCCGCCGCACCGGCTCCGTGAAGCAGGGCGACGAGGTAACCGGCAACGAGACCCGGGTCAAGGTGGTCAAGAACAAGGTGGCGCCGCCTTTCCGCCAGGCGGAGTTCCAGATTCTCTACGGCAAGGGTATCTATCACGCCGGCGAAGTGGTCGATCTGGGGGTGCAGTGTGGCCTGGTCGATAAAGCAGGAGCCTGGTACAGCTACAAAGGCAACAAGATCGGCCAGGGCAAGGCCAACGCGGCGCAGTTCCTCGAGGACAATCCGGCGATCATGGACGAGATCGAAAGCGGTATTCGTGGGCAACTGCTGGCCCAGCCGGAGCCCAAGGCGAAGCAGGAAGAGCCGGCTCTGGAAGAGCAGCCCCAGGATGAAAAGCTTTAAGTGATGGCGTCTTCCGCGACGAAAACCATCGAGGACGACGCCATTCGCCTGCTGGCTCGGCGGGAATATTCCCGTGCCGAACTGGCAGGCCGGCTCGCGGCCAAAGGGCACGACAGCCGCGAGGTCCATGAGTGCCTCGACGATCTCGCCGCGCGAGGCCTGCAGTCCGACGCTCGTTTCGCGGAAAGTTTCCTGCGCTCGCGTCTGAGTCGTGGCCAGGGCGCGCTCAAGATTCGCGGTGAACTACAGCAGCGCGGAGTAGATCGCGAGCTGATCGGCGATACGCTTGCGAATACCGAGGTCGACTGGTTCGCGCTTGCCTGCGATACCCTGGCGCGGCGCTTCGATTCCCCCGGCGATACGCCCCGGGAACGGGCGCGCCGAGAGCGTTTCCTGGCCGGGCGCGGCTTCGATTTCGAACAGGTGCGCCACGCCTTGTCCCACGCCTGGGAGGAGCGCGAGTAACCCCTGCCTGCCCAAACTACCTTCTCTTCATTTTCACCAGCACACTCCACCGCTGAACAATGCCTTTTGACTGCGTTATACTGGCGCACTTGCGACGGCCCCGGGGCGCGCCAATTCGGCGTCAGCCAGGCGTCATCACGCTTATCGCCACGGATTTACTATGAAAAGCGCAGAGATCAGACAGGCCTTCCTGACCTTCTTCGAAGAGCAAGGACACAGCATCGTACCGACGAGTTCTCTGGTGCCCGACAACGATCCCACCCTGCTGTTCACCAATGCGGGCATGGTGCCCTTCAAGGACATGTTCCTTGGCCGCGAGTCGCGGCCCTACGTACGGGCGACCTCCGCCCAGCGCTGCGTGCGCGCCGGCGGCAAGCATAACGATCTGGACAACGTCGGCTATACCGCCCGCCACCATACCTTCTTCGAAATGCTCGGCAATTTCAGCTTCGGCGACTACTTCAAGCGCGACGCCATTCGCTTCGCCTGGACGCTTTTGACGGAGCGTTTTGGGCTGCCCCCGGAGAGACTCTGGGTGACCGTGCATATCAGCGACGATGAAGCCGAGCGTATCTGGAAGGATGAGATCGGCATCGATCCAACGCGTTTTTCACGGCTCGACGAGGACAACTTCTGGCAGATGGGCGATACCGGCCCCTGCGGTCCCTGCTCGGAAATCTTCTATGATCACGGCCCGGAAGTGGCCGGGGGGCCGCCGGGCAGCCCGGAGGAAGACGGCGATCGGTATATCGAGATCTGGAATCTGGTGTTCATGCAGTACGAACGGGACGCGGCGGGCAATATGAATCCGCTGCCCAAGCCTTCCATCGATACCGGTATGGGGCTTGAGCGTATCGCCGCGGTGCTCCAAGGCGTGCACTCCAATTACGAGATCGACCTGTTCCAGAACTTGCTGAAGGCCGCTGCGGAAGCGACCGGGCACGAGGATATCACCACGCCGTCCCTGCGGGTGATCGCGGATCATATTCGCTCCTGCGCTTTCCTGATCGCCGATGGGGTGCTGCCCGCCAACGAAGGGCGGGGCTACGTGCTGCGGCGTATCATCCGCCGCGCTATTCGCCACGGTCACAAGCTGGGCGCCAGCGAGCCGTTCTTCTACCAACTGGTCGTGGCGCTGGACGAAGAGATGGGCGACGCCTATCCGGAACTGCGCAGCGCCCGCGCGCAGATAGAGAAGGTGCTCCTCAAGGAAGAAGAGCAGTTCGCCCGTACCCTGGATCACGGCATGGGATTGCTGGAATCCGCCCTCGAAAATCTCGAAGGCGAGGTGCTGCCCGGTGAGACCGTCTTCAAGCTCTACGATACCTACGGCTTTCCCTTCGACCTGACCGCGGACGTCTGCCGGGAGCGCGGCGTCACTCTCGACGAGGCGGGCTTCGAGCGGGAGCTGGAAGCCCAGCGTCAGCGCGCTCGAGCCGCCAGCCAGTTCGGCGCGGAGTACGGCACGGCCCTGGAACTCGAAGGCGAAACCACCTTTACCGGCTACGACCGGCTGGAGGATCAGGCCGTCGTGACCGCGCTTCTGGATAGCCAGGGCAATGCCTTGAGAGCCCTCGAGGAAGGTCGTCAGGCGTTGGTGGTGCTGGATCGCACGCCGTTCTACGGCGAGTCCGGCGGTCAGGTCGGCGACACCGGCTACCTGATCGGCGAGAGCGGACGCTTCCAGGTCACGGATACCCAGAAACAGGACGGCCATCATCTGCATAAAGGCGTGTTGGTCGAAGGCAGCCTGACCGTAGGCGCCCAGGTCACGCCCCAGGTGGATGCCAGCCTGCGGGCCGCCACGGTGCGCAACCATTCCGCCACCCACCTGCTGCATCAGGCGCTGCGTATGGTGCTGGGGGATCACGTGCAGCAGAAGGGTTCCCTGGTCAGCGCGGAGCGGCTGCGCTTCGACTTCAGCCATTTCGAGCCGGTGACCCCGGCGCAGCTCGAGGAAATCGAAGCCATCGTCAATCGTCAGGTGCTGGCCAATGCGCCGACCCGCATCGAGCAGATGAGCCTCGAGGAAGCCAAGGGCAAGGGGGCGGCGGCGCTGTTCGAGGCCAAGTATGCCGACAGCGTGCGGGTATTGACCATCGGCGCGAACGACTTCTCCATCGAGCTGTGCGGCGGTACTCACGTGGCCCGCAGCGGCGACATCGGCTGCTTCCATATCGTCGGCGAGACCGGTATCGCCGCTGGCGTGCGGCGTATCGAGGCGCTCACCGGCGAGGGGGCGCTGGCCTATTTCCGCGAGCAGGAATCACGCCTGGCCCGTATCGGCGAGCGGCTCAGGGCCAAGCCGGAACAGGTGGAAGAGCGGGTCGAATCCCTGGCGGAGCGCAACCGCCGGCTGGAAAAGGAACTCGAGCGGCTGAAGGCCAAGCTTGCCAGCGCCGCGGGCAGCGACCTGCTGGCGGAGACCCGGGAGATCGCGGGTGTCAGACTTCTGACCAAGCAGTTGGAGGGCGTGTCCGGCAAGGAGCTGCGCGGCGTGCTGGACCAGCTCAAGTCCAAGCTGGGCTCCGGGGTGATCGTGCTGGGAGTCGTCGATCGGGAAGCGAGCAAGGTCAACCTGATCGCCGGGGTTACAAACGATCTCGTCGATCGCCTCAAGGCCGGCGACCTGGTACGCCACGTGGCGTCTCAGGTGGGCGGCAAGGGCGGCGGTCGTGCGGATATGGCCCAGGCCGGCGGCAGCGATCCTCAGGCCCTTCCTCGAGCGCTGGCCAGCGTGCCCGCCTGGGTCAAAGCGACGCTTGGCTGATGCAATAACATTTACTCGAATTCATTCACTCGAATCAGGGCAATCTTATATGGCGCTATTCGTACAGAAGTTCGGTGGCACTTCGGTGGGCTCGGTGGAGCGCATCAAGGCCGTCGCGGAGAAAGTCAAACGCGATCGCGACAACGGTCATCAGGTAGTGGTGGTGGTCTCGGCGATGAGCGGCGAGACCAATCGGCTTATCGACCTGGCGAGCCAGATCAACGACGAACCTACCCCACGGGAAATGGACATGCTGGTGTCCACCGGCGAGCAGGTGACGATTTCCCTGCTGGCCATGGCGCTGCACAAGCTCAAGGTGCCGGCGACCTCCTATACAGGTGCCCAGGTGGGTATCCGTACCGACAGTGCCCACACCAAGGCGCGTATTCAGGGTATCGAGACCGAGGACATACGCGCGGACCTCAATGAAGGCCAGGTCGTGGTAGTCGCCGGTTTCCAGGGGGTCGACGAGGAAGGCAATATCACCACCCTGGGGCGGGGCGGTTCCGACACCACCGGGGTGGCCCTGGCAGCCGCGCTGGGCGCCGACGAGTGTCAGATCTATACCGATGTGGACGGTGTCTACACCACGGATCCACGGGTCTGCTCCAAGGCGCGACGCCTGGAGACGATCACCGTCGAGGAGATGCTCGAACTCGCCAGTCTCGGTTCCAAGGTACTGCAGATTCGTGCCGTGGAGTTCGCCGGTAAATACAATGTCCCCCTGCGCGTGCTGTCCAGCTTCGAAGAAGGCCCGGGTACGCTGATTATCGCTGACACCAACAATGACGAGGACTCCATGGAAGAACCGCTGATTGCAGGCATCGCCTTTACCGCCAATGAAGCCAAGCTGACTCTGCTCAATACGCCGGACGTGCCCGGCGTGGCCTCACGTATTCTGACGCCCATCGCGGAAGCCAATATCGAAGTCGATATGATCGTGCAGAACGTGGCGCCGGCGGGCAATTACACCGATTTCACCTTTACCGTGGCTAAGGGAGATTACAAACAGACGCTCAACATTCTCAAGGAGCAGGTGCTGCCGGATCTCGGCGAGGGTGAGGTGCGCGGCGACGACAACATCGCCAAGGTATCGCTGGTAGGGGTCGGCATGCGCTCCCACGCCGGGGTCGCCTCCAAGATGTTTCAGGTGTTGGCCAAGGAAAATATCAATATCCGTATGGTGTCCACGTCGGAAATCAAGATATCCGTGGTCATCGACGAAAAGCATATGGAACTTGCGGTTCGCGCCCTGCATACTGCTTTTGGCCTCGACAAGGACGATATCGAGCGTGAATGAATGCTTGCCAATGCGCGCTTGCCTTCTAGGCTAGTCTAGAAGGAAGAAATGAACCTTGGTTCAAGCTTTCATTGACGATACGTTCGGATACGTTGGATGTTAATCTATGTGTCCGATAACAGCGCAATATAATAATTGAACAGCGTATCGTTTCGGGTCCGTATGCTTTGGATGCCATAAGTCTGAGAAGGAGATCAGCAATGCTCATCTTGACCCGCCGTGTCGGAGAAACCTTGATGGTCGGCGATGAAGTTACCGTCACAGTATTGGGTGTGAAGGGAAACCAGGTAAGAATCGGTGTCAACGCTCCCAAGGATGTCGCGGTCCATCGTGAAGAGATTTACCAGCGAATTCAGCGCGAAAAAACCGATAGTGGCGAGGAGCCCATCGATTGATCCTGGGCGCTTCGATCGCTTGCACCGACCCATGCCCGAGTCGATGCGCCCGCGGCGGCGGATGCCATCTGACGGGAGTGCAAAAAATTGCCTCGGGCATTGGACAAGTTTCTTCCAAAACGCTACCATACGCGCCGTGTTGATGAAGGGAGAGGTGGCCGAGTGGCTGAAGGCGCTCCCCTGCTAAGGGAGTATGGGGTTTATAGCCCCATCGAGGGTTCGAATCCCTCCCTCTCCGCCATATTTTTTAGCACCGATCACATCGGCACATCATGACGTCATTTCGAGTAAGCACAAGTCAACACGCGCCCGTAGCTCAGCTGGATAGAGTACCTGACTACGAATCAGGGGGTCAGAGGTTCGAATCCTCTCGGGCGCGCCACCTTGTTCTTGATCCCGTCTGAAACAGTTTTCGGTTTGACCGTGTCTTCGAGTTCGACCGTATTCTAGTTTGACTCAGCGCCCGTAGCTCAGCTGGATAGAGTACCTGACTACGAATCAGGGGGTCAGAGGTTCGAATCCTCTCGGGCGCGCCAGTTTTTATCCGTCTTCGAGAAAGGCGGGTTTCGTGTTTGCAATATCGGATTCTCTCCTTGTCTGATAGTGCTAGCCATGCCGAGAATACAGGCTGGAATCGCCTGCCAATCGGTTGTTGGTCGTTTATAGCGCCATCCCTTCGTGGATCGGCGCTTTTTTTATGTTTTTTTACTGCATCAGCGCAAGACTCGGTTCAAGATTCGTTGATGTTCGTCACCTTGTTCGAGGAAGTCATCATGTCGAAAATGCCCGCTGCCTATCAAGCTACCCGAGGCTCGATTCTCGACGTGGATCGGGCATTTTACGATAGTCTGACCGTCGCCCAGACAGAGCGACGGCTGGTGACAACTCATACCGTTCCGATGCGAGACGGCCTGGCCTGGGAGGTGCCGGCGGGGCATGTCTTCCGAATAAAGATCATCGAGGGCGCTCAGGTGGGAGACTTCAATCTATGGAGTCTGCACAACCCTCGTGAACGCCTGTGGGCCTCCCGCACTCGCCAGCTGCAAAGCGCTCATGTCAGTACCTATGATCGGCTGTGGTCGAGCCTGCCTTATCTACGTCCCATGGTGACGATCATCGACGACTCCCTGGCGGACTATGGCGTCGATGATGACGGAGGGCGGGTTCACGATCTGCTGGGCACGCGCTGTGATCCCTACGTCAATACGCTGCTCACCGGAGAAGACTTCGATTTTCACTGCCACTCGAATCTGGTGAGAGCCATCGAGCCTTGGGGGCTGACCGAATTCGATGTCCATGACGTCTTGAATATCTTTCAATGCACCGGGCTCAATGAGGACGATCAGTACTTCATGAAGGCCTGCCCGGCACGCAAGGGCGACTATCTGGAGTTCTTTGCCGAGATCGATCTGCTGTGCGCCCTGTCCTGCTGTCCGGGCGGAGATCTCTCCGTGGATCTCTGGGGACCGAACGCACGCGACCCACTGGAAACCTGTCATCCCTTGGGAGTCGAGGTTTATGCGGTGGATGACGATCTTCTTAGCGGCTGGACCTCTCCCCAACCTGCTCCGTATCGAGGACGACATGGCCGCAGGGGCCCCGAGTCGGATTGGTCCGCGATCAAGCGCCAGCGCTGTTGCTAGAAGCATTGGCCATGACGAGACATTTTTAGCGAAGCCGCGACCTGAGCAGGCTAATACAGATGATCTCCATCAGCGATTTCCCATGGCTTCTGGCAGATAGGTCGCGATCTGCGGAAACAGCGTGATGAGAACGACCCCCAGTCCCATGAGGAAGAAAAACGGCAGGGCGGCCTGGGCGATGCGCAGGATGTTCTTTCCGGTCAGGCCCTGTAGTACGAAGAGGTTGAAGCCCACCGGCGGAGTGATCTGAGACATTTCCACCACGATCACCAGATAGATGCCGAACCAGATCAGATCGATGCCGGCGGCCTCGACCATGGGCAGCAGGATCGAAGTGGTCAGTACCACCACGGAGATGCCGTCCAGGAAACAGCCCAGCAGAATGAAGAACACGGTCAGTGCCATCAGCAGCATATAGGGCGAGAGGTTCAAGGAGGCGATCCAGGTGGCCAGGTCGCTGGGCAGCCCTGTGAAGCCCATGGCAGCAGTCAGAAACGATGCCCCGGCGAGAATGAAAGCGATCATGGTAGAAGTGCGCACCGCCCCCATGGTCGCCTCGACGAAGGTGCTCCATTGCATGACGCCTTGCCAGCGCGCCAGCAGCAGCGACAGCACCACACCCACGGCGGCGGCCTCGGTGGGTGAGGCAAGCCCGGCGTAGATCGAGCCGATCACACCGACGATCAATCCCAGCAGCGGAATCAGGCGACGTGAGCGGCGAAACTTTTCGCCCAGTGAGGTGTGTTCATCCGCGGCGGGAATACGATCCGGAAAGCGCCAGGACCACAGCATCAGATAACCGGCGAACAGCGAGATCAGCAGTACGCCGGGCAGGATGCCGGCGATGAACAGCCGCGCGATGGATTGATCCGTGGCCACGGCGTAGACGATCAGAATGATCGACGGCGGTATCAGTAGACCCAGGGTGGCGGATCCGGCCAGGGTGCCGAGCACCAGACGTTCGTCGTAGCCTCGGCGGGCCAGCTCGGGGATCGCCATCTTGCCCATGGTGGCGCAGGTCGCCGCCGAAGAGCCGGAAACCGCGGCGAACAGTCCGCAGCCGATCACGTTGGTGTGCAACAAACGTCCGGGAATGCGCGTCATCCACGGCGCGAGTCCGGAGAACATGTCCTCGGCGAGACGCGAGCGAAACAGGAGCTCCCCCATCCAGATGAACATCGGCAGGGCGGTCAGTTCCCAGCTGTAGCTGGCGCTCCAGATGTCCGAGGCCATGATGTCGCCGGCGGGAATCGAGGTGAACTGACTGATGCCGATCCAGCCCAGCCCCATCAACGAGAACGCCACCCAGACACCGCTGCCCAGCAGGATGAGCAAGGCGACAAGCAACACCAGAACAAGCGTCAACATGAAACGATTGCCTTCGTCATTCCTCGTTACTCTTCGAGTTGCTGCGCTTCGGCACCGGCGTCGTCGATATGGAACTCGTCGGGTCGGGTGACGGCGATCAGGGCGGTGGAGATCCAGGCCTCGAGCAGTGCTAAAGCCAGCAGCAGAACCCCGATCAGCATGGCGCTCTGAGGAATCCACAGCGGTACCGGTACCATGCCGTAGGACACCTCGCCGAATTCGATGCTGTCGAGCATCAATATGCCCGTATACCAAGCAAGATACCCGCATAGACCTAAAGCGATACTCAGACACCACAGCTCGACGAAGACGCGCACCCGGGGTGGCAGTTGTCCGATCACCAGGGTCACGCGGATATGCCCGCCGTGAACGAAGGTGTAAGCCAGTCCCAAAAAGCTCGCGCCGACCAAAAGAAAACCCGAAATTTCGGCGAGTCCGGGGATCGTCAGATTGAGAGCTTGGATGTTCAGCATCGCGGCAAGCCTGTCGAGCAGACGACCGACTACCTGGACGGCGATCATGGCGCAGATCACGCCCAGGCAGATCGCCGCCGCGTAGCCGCCCAGGTTATAGAGCGATCTGAGGCGAAAGTGGATACCTGCCTGCCGGGCGTCTCCGGTGCCGGTCATCGATCATGGCTCACTGTTGCAACTCGCGATACCGCTCGAGAATGCGTTCGCCTTGGTCGCCAGCGCGCTCCAGCCATTCGTCGGTCATGGTGCTGCCGATCTCATCGAGGGAGGCGGCCAATTGCTCGCTGGGCTCGCTGACGGTAATGCCGTTGTCGCGCAGTTCCTGTAGCGCCTCCTCGGTTTCCTGGCGGCTCATTTTCCAGCCTCGTTCTTGCGCTTCTTTTGCTGCATCCAGTACGGCCTGCTGTGTTTCGTCGTCCAGGCGGCCAAAGGCGCGTTCGCTGACGATGACCATATTCTTGGGCAGCCACAGCTGGGCATGATTGAAATTATCCAGATAGTCCCAGGCCTTGGTGTCGGCGCCGGTGGCCGGAGAGGTGACCATGGCATCCACGCGCCCGGTGCTGAAAGCCGTAGGGATGTCCGGTACTTCGATCTGGGTGGGCACAGCGCCGGCAAGCTGCGCCAGCCGCTCGCTGGACTTGTTGTAGGCGCGCATCTTGAGGTTTTCCAAGTCGTCGAGGGCTTCGACTTTTTCTTGGGTATAGATACCCTGAGGCGGCCAGGGAACGGTGAACAGCAGGCGCAGCCGCTGCTTGGCGAGCTCCTCGGCGATGACGTCCCTGGAAGCATTCCACAGCGTTCGAGCCTCCTCGTAGCTCGAGGCGAGATAAGGTACGGAATCCACCTCGAAGATGGCGTTCTCGTTGGCCAGGCGCGACATGATCATCTCACCGATGGGCACGATGCCGCGACGCACGGAGTTCTTGATTTCCGGATGGGCGATCAACGAGCCGTTGGCATGCACGGTAATGTCAAGTTCACCATCGGTTTTCTCGCGCACGTCGTCGGCGAACTCGCGAATGTTAACGGTATGAAAGGTGCGATCACCGTATGGCGTCGGCATGTCCCACTCGGTAGCGGCCTTGGCTGTAGCGTTCAAAGCGGTCGCCAGCCCTGCGGCAGTCAGAGCTAGAGCAATGAGTCTATTGGCTGACATGGACGTTCCCCTGTTGTTAAGGTGTTTCGCGATCATTGCCGGCTTCGCGTACATGGTTTAATCGAGTATAGATTAGGTGACAACAATGGGAGCAAACTTAGACAGCGGCATAATCGATCGTCAACGGTAGTCATATCTGCTTGATAATATCCAAGACGATTTATCGATAAGTTGGCAAAAAGGTTTCCCTTGAACACAGGAGGCGGCGCCATGGCTCGATTGAGACTCAACGCGGACATGGGCGAGAGCTTCGGGCCTTGGAAAATGGGGCTCGACGATAAGGTCATGCCTTATGTGGATCTCGCCAACGTTGCCTGCGGCTTTCATGCGTCGGATCAAGATACCATGCGCGCTACCGTTCGCTTGGCGGCCATCCATGGCGTCGTCGTTGGTGCCCATCCTAGCTATCCGGACCTGGTCGGGTTCGGGCGGCGTTCCATGGCCTGTTCCGGCGAGGAAATCGAGAATCTGGTGCTTTATCAGATCGGCGCCTTGGCGGCGATGTGCCGGGCGGAAGGCGCGCGATTGGGTTACGTCAAGCCGCATGGAGCGCTATACAACGACATGATGATTGATCATGACCGACTCGAGGCGGTGATGCGTGCGGTAGTCGCTTTTGATGCCGATCTGCCGCTGATGGTCATGGCGACACGAGACCCGGGGCCGGCGCAAGAACTGGCCGCCGCTCAGAGGGTGACCCTCTGGTTCGAGGCCTTCGCCGATCGTGCCTACGACGCCGATGGACGGCTGGTCAACCGCCGTGAAGCCGGCGCCGTGCATCAGGGGGCAGAGATGATCGTCGATCAGGCGCGGCGCATCGCGCTTGGCCAGCCGCTTGTCGCCAGCGATGGAAGCGAGCTGGTGCTCAAGGCGGATACCCTGTGCGTGCACGGCGACAATCCCGAGTCCATCGCGGCAATCGAAGCCATCCGCCAAGCGCTTGACGCTCTCGAGGCGGGCTCGTGAGCTTGCCCCGATTGGAAAATGCCGGGGTCGACGCCTGGCTGGTACGGCTCTTCGATGCCATCGACGAGGCCAATATGCCTTGGCTGACCGCGCTGAGCCGGCGCTGCGAGCAGGCCTTCGGCGAGGCCCTGATCGATCTGGTGCCGTCCTATACCACGCTACTGGTGCATTACGATCCCTTGCGATTGGATGCAGGAAACGCACGATTTTTATTGACGGATATTCTGGCGAATCTTCAGCCGGATAATGACGCGATCGATAGTGAGGTCAAGGAGCTGCCGGTGTGGTACGACGACAGCGTGGGGCCGGAACTCTCGCGACTCGAGCGCGCCAGTGGGCTGGATCGTGCCGCAGTGATTCAAACTCACGGTGAACACGAGTATTGCGTTTTCGCCCTGGGCTTCGCGCCGGGTTTTGTTTTCATGGGCTCCCTGGATAAGCGCCTGGAACTGCCGCGGCTGAAGACGCCGCGGCAGCGAGTGCCCGCCGGCAGCGTGGCGGTGGCAGGGCGCCAGACCTCCGCCTACCCCCGAGTTTCCCCGGGGGGCTGGAACCTGATCGGCCGTACGCCGGCGGTACTGTTCGACAGAAATCGCGAGGGTTTCAGCCTGCTGCGGGTAGGCGATCGCGTGCGTTTCAAGGCCATCGATCGGCAAGAGTTCGAGCGCCTGGGCGGCGATACCACACCCGTCTCGTCAGGCGAGGAAAGTCAGTCATGAGCTCGGCGACGCTGGGTGCCCTGCGGGTGGAAAAAGCCGGCCCGCTAGCCACGCTACAAGACGTAGGGCGCTTCGGGAGCCGACGCCTGGGGATGACCCAGGGCGGCGCGGCGGATCTGCACGCCTTTGCCTGGACTAATCATTTAATCGGCAATCGTTGGGATGCGGCGGCGCTGGAGGTTGTTCTAGGCGGACTTACGTTAGTCGCGGAGCAGGATACCCGACTGGCCCTGGGCGGCGCAGATCTGCAGGCTCGAGTCGACGACAGGCCGCTGACACCCTGGCAGGCGTTTACCTTGTCCAAGGGTGAGCAGCTAGTCTTCGGTTCTCCGACAAGCGGCGTGCGGGCCTACCTCGCGGTGCCCGGCGGCTTTCAGGGCGAGCCGGTGCTGGGGAGTCTTTCCTGCGTCGTCCGAGAGGGTCTAGGAGGCCATGATGGCCAGGGGCGGGCCCTGGCAGAGAACGAACGGTTGACGTTTTCCCTGACGGAGCAGTCCAGAGCCGAGAAAACACGAGCCGTGCCCGTGGATCAGCGTCTCGATTATCGCCAGCCGGCGATCCTTCCGCTGATCCCCGGCGCGCAGATCGCGGATTTCACCGGTGGCAGCCTGTTTAGAGCATTCAATCATGCCTGGCAGGTGGACACGCGAGCGGATCGCATGGGCGTCAGACTGACCGGGCCGGCGTTGCGGTGTCGACATCAGCGGATGATTTCCGAGGGAATTGCTTTGGGAGCGGTCCAGGTACCGCCGGACGGCCAGCCCATCGTGCTGCTCAACGACCGCCAGACCATCGGCGGCTATCCGCGTCTGGGCACTCTGACGCCGCTCGCCTGCGCGCGACTCGCCCAGTGCCAGCCCGGTGAAAAAGTCTATTTCGCTGCCACGGCATTGACGCAGGCGCAGGAAGCCTATCGCCTTTTTCGTCAGGCGTTCTCGTGAGCCGGTGCTTCGACCGCCGACCGGCAGGGCATCGTCAGGCCTTCGAGAAAATCGTCGAGATCGACACAGCGACGCAGCGCCTGAAAGCGTTTGGCGGCCTCGGTGTCCCGGGCGCGCATCAGGTTCAACCATTGTTTCAGCAAGGAAACTACGACCCGGGGCGGAAGTATGTTACGTTGCGCCGCAGCATAGCGTTGCAGGATGTCCGCCCGAACAGTCCAGGGGGTAGGGCCAAGGAGAGTCTCGGCCTGCTGCCAGCCGCGAATGCGTCGGGCAAGCCAAGGGTCCGCCAGGGCACCGCGCCCCAGCATGACGTCCTTGCAACCGGAAAGGCTGCGCGCCTTCCAGTAATTTTCCAGGGTCCAGATATCGCCGTTGGCGATGACCGGAATGGTCAGGTGTCGGCGGATGCGGCCGATCCACTCCCAGTGGGCCGGCGGGCGATACCCTTCGTTTCGGGTTCGGGCGTGCACGACCAGAGCCTGGGCGCCGCCGTTCTGAGCGGCCTTGGCGCAGTCCAGCGCCTGACGACGGTGAGCAAAGCCCAGGCGTATCTTGGCGGTCACCGGGATGGCATGGGAGACGGCGCCGGCGACGGCGGCGACCGCCGCCTCGACTCGCCTGGGGTCACGCAGCAGTGAAGCGCCCCCGTCATGACGATTGACGGTCTTGGCGGGGCAGCCAAAATTCAGATCGAGGCCGATGGCGCCCAGCTCGCAGGCCTGACGTGCGTTGGCCGCCAGGGTTTTCGGATCGGAACCGAGTAGCTGTAGGTGGACGGGAATACCGCTGGGGGTGACGCTCGCGGCACCGAGTTCCGGGCAATGCCTGCGAAAGACCCGGGCGGGCAGGCGGGTATCGGTGACTCTCACGAACTCGGTGACCGTCCAGTCGAAGCCCGGCGTATCCGTCAGCAGGGTGCGGGTATGGGCATCGATGACCCCCTCCATGGGGGCTAGGCCGATGCGACCGGGGTGTAGTAGCGTGTTGACGGTTTTTTCGGCCATACCGATTCGGCTGACTCCGTTGCGGTGACGACCCGTGCCTGGGATCTGTCAAGAAAAACGAGTGCGAATTGTACCGTCGCCGAGGGAGGAGGAAAGGGGTTATGCAGAATTCATCACTGTTACAGGAAGGTCTGATGCTGATGGCCTTCGGCATGGGCTTCGTCTTCATCTTTCTGACGATTCTGGTGGTCGCTACAAGTCTCATGTCCCGGGTCGTGAAGCGTCTGGTGCCGGTGCCCGCCAAGCCTGGGCCGAGTACCGGCCAGAAGGGTAAGGCCGAGGATGACGATGCGGTACTGGCCGCCATCGGCGTGGCCATTCATCGGTATCGTCGGCGTGGTTCAGACGTCTCGTCGTCCTGACGGTCTCGTTACTTTTTCCCCGTTTAGAACAAAAGGACAAATCGTCATGTCCCTGTTTCGCAAAAAGAAAGATCAGGTCCTTGTATCCGAGAAGAGCGAGACCAAACGCCCTTTGGGCATTACCGACGTGGTGCTGCGAGATGCGCACCAGTCGCTGTTCGCGACGCGCCTGCGCCTGGAAGACATGCTGCCCATCGCCGACAAGCTCGATCGAGTAGGATTCTGGTCCCTGGAGTCCTGGGGCGGGGCGACCTTCGACGCCTGCATTCGCTATCTCGGCGAGGATCCCTGGGCGCGCATCCGCGCTCTGAAGGAGGCCATGCCCAATACGCCGCAGCAGATGCTGCTGCGAGCGCAGAATCTGCTGGGCTATCGCCACTACGCGGATGACGTGGTGGACCGATTCGTCGAGCGCGCCAGGACCAACGGGGTGGACGTTTTCAGGGTCTTCGACGCCATGAACGATCCGCGCAACCTGGAGCGGCCGATCCAGGCGGTGCGCGCCAACCAGGGTCACGCCCAGGGCACGATCTCCTATACCGTGAGCCCGGTGCATACCGTCGACAGTTGGGTGTCCCTGGCCAAGTCCATCGCCGACATGGGCGCGGATTCCCTGGCCATCAAGGACATGGCGGGACTGCTGACACCTTATACCGCCTTTGAGCTGGTCACCAAGCTCAAGGCCAGCCTGAATATTCCCATTCACATGCAGTGTCATGCCACCACCGGCATGTCCACCGCTACGATTCTCAAGGCGGTGGAGGCGGGCATCGACAATGTGGATACGTCGATTTCTTCCATGTCCATGACCTACGGCCACAGCCCCACGGAATCCGTGGTGGCGATCCTGCGGGGGACGGATCGGGATACCGGGCTGGATCTGGAACTGCTCGAGGACATCGCCGCCTACTTCCGGGAGGTACGCAAGAAGTACGCGGCCTTCGAAGGCTCGCTGAAGGGCATCGATTCGCGCATCCTGGTCGCCCAGGTACCCGGCGGCATGCTCACCAACATGGAAGGCCAGCTCAAGGAGCAGGGCGCCGGAGACAAGCTCGACGATGTGCTGACCGAGATTCCCAAGGTGCGGGAGGATCTTGGCTTCATTCCGCTGGTCACCCCGACCTCTCAGATCGTCGGCACTCAAGCGGTAATGAACGTGATGATGGGAGAGCGCTACAAGTCGATTTCCAAGGAAGTTCAGGCGCTGCTCAAGGGGGAATACGGCGCCGCGCCGGCGCCGTTCAACCGAGAGTTGCAGCAGCGAGTGCTGGAGGGCGGCGAACCGATTACCGAAAGGCCCGCGAATCTTCTCGAGCCGGAGATGGATCGCTTGAAAGAGGAACTCAAGGTCAAGGCCAAGGAAGAGGGGATTCGCCTGGAAGAGGGTGAGCGAGAAATCGACGATGTGCTGACCTATGCGTTGTTCCCGCAGATCGGTCTCAAGTTCCTGAAGAATCGCGACAACCCTGATGCCTTCGAGCCGGCGCCCCAGGTCGAAACCCGGCAGGAAGCACAATTGCCCGCCGAGGCGGAGTCGCAGGCAAGGAAGGCGCCTTCGGGCCCGGAAACCTATACCCTCACCGTCAACGGCAAGCAGTATGTGGTCGAGGTGGCGGAAGGCGGCGAGCTGGGCGAAGTGAAGGCCCAGGATAAGGGCTCCCAGGAAGCGGCGCCCGCCGCCGCTTCCCCCCAGGCGTCCAGCGGTGAATCGATCGATGCGCCCTTGGCGGGCAATATCTTCAAGGTCAACGTCAGGTCTGGCGATCAGGTGGCGGAAGGCGATGTGGTGATCATTCTCGAGGCCATGAAGATGGAAACCGAGGTGCGTTCCGCCAGCGCCGGTACCGTCTCCGAGGTCGTGGTCAAGGAAGGCGACAGCGTTGCCGTCGGCGATCCGCTGATTCGGCTTTAAGGAACCTTCCATGGATAAACTGCTGACCCTCTGGTACGGCTCCGGGCTCTACAACATGGGGCTTGGGCAGGCGGTGATGATCCTCGTCGGCCTGCTGCTGCTGTATCTGGCCATCCACAAGAAGTTCGAGCCGCTGCTGCTGGTGCCGATTGGTTTCGGCGGCATTCTCGCCAACATTCCCGAGGCGGGGCTGGCGCTTTCCGCGGCGGAACAGGCCGCCCATCTGGCCCGCCCCGAGGTCCTGCAGCAACTGGCGGCCGCGCTGGATTTGCGATTGCCCACCGGGGCTGATCTGGAAGCCTGGCGTCAGGTGATCACCCAGGCGCTGCACGGTGATGCGTCTCCAGGGCTGATTACCGCCGCCAACAATGCGGCCATGGAGGCCGGCTTCAATCACGGCGTGCTCTATCAGTTCTATCGGGTGTCCATCGCGACGGGGATCGCGCCGCTGGTGATCTTCATGGGCGTCGGTGCGATGACCGACTTCGGCCCGCTGCTGGCCAACCCGCGTACCCTCTTCCTGGGGGCGGCGGCCCAGTTCGGTATTTTTGCCACCCTGCTCGGCGCGGTGGGCTTCTCTTCCTTGGGCTGGATGGACTTCTCTCTCAAGCAGGCCGCCGCCATCGGTATCATCGGCGGGGCGGACGGGCCGACCTCGATCTACGTCTCGAGCCTGCTGGCGCCGGAACTGCTGGGGGCCATCGCCGTGGCTTCCTATTCCTACATGGCCCTGGTGCCGCTAATTCAGCCGCCGATCATGCGCGCCCTGACCACCGCCAAGGAGCGCCAGATCGTGATGACCCAGCTACGGCCGGTGCCGCGGCTGGAGAAGATCTGCTTCCCGCTGGTGCTGCTGATTCTGGTAGTGCTGTTCCTGCCGGACGCGGCGCCGCTGCTGGGCATGTTCTGCTTCGGCAACTTGATGCGGGAATGCGGCGTGGTGGAGCGGCTCTCGGATACTTCCCAGAACGCCTTGATCAATATCGTCACGATCTTCCTGGGGCTTTCCGTGGGGTCCAAGCTGGTGGCGGATCGCTTCCTGGCGCTGGAAACCCTGGGCATCCTGGGACTGGGGATCGTCGCCTTCGGCATCGGTACCGCCTGCGGCGTATTGATGGCCAAGCTGATGAATGTGTTGAGCAAGACCCCGGTCAACCCGCTGATCGGCTCCGCCGGGGTTTCCGCGGTGCCCATGGCGGCCCGGGTCTCCAACAAGATCGGCCTGGAGTACAACCCGCACAACTTCCTGCTGATGCACGCCATGGGGCCCAACGTGGCAGGGGTGATCGGCTCCGCCGTGGCGGCAGGGGTGATGATCAAATACCTGGGCTAGAACCTTGAGCTGAGGCAAGGATTTGGAGCCGGCCCTTGAGCCGGCTTTCCAGTTCACCGAGTTCGACGGGTTCGTCTTCCGGCCAGCCCACGGTGAGAGTGACGCCATCCGCGCCGTAGTCCGCCTGCTCGATGGGAATATCCTGGCCGGCCAGCCAGCTTCTGGCCTCCGCTTCCCCAGCGAAGTCGAGTTTCAGCGTTAGCGGTTTGCGGGGAGTAAAGGTGCGGGTCGGCAGGGTTTCCAGGGCCAGGCTGACGGCTTTCGAGTAGGCGCGGGCCAGGCCGCCGGTGCCCAGCTTGATGCCGCCGAAATAGCGGATCACCACGCAGCCCAGTTGACCCAGGCCGGCGCCTTCGAGTACCTGAAACATAGGACGCCCCGCGGTGCCGCCGGGTTCGCCGTCGTCGGAGAAGCCGATGGCGTTCTGTTCTCCCGGGGCGCCGGCGATAAAGGCGGTGCAGTGATGGCTGGCGCCGGGGTGCGCCTGGCGGGCGGCCTCCAGCAGGGTGCTGAAATGCTCGGGACTGGGCGTGTGTCCTACCCAGGCGATAAAACGGCTTTTTTCCACCTCGAACTCGGCGTGATGCACCGTTCCGCTAGCCAGATCCGGAATCGGATAGGACATCAGTTGAGGCGATCCGGCTGGCGAACCACGCCCATGACCAGTCCCAGCACCCGCACGTCGGCATTTTTCAGATAGATGGGCGCCATGGCGTCGTTGGCCGGCTGCAGGCGCACGCCGTCTCTGTCGATATACAGCTTCTTCAAGGTGACCTCCCGATCGTTGATCATTACCACGGCGGTTTCACCGTTCTCGGCGCTTTCCTGACGCT
Organism: Pistricoccus aurantiacus; assembly: GCF_007954585.1. Lineage (GTDB taxonomy): Bacteria > Pseudomonadota > Gammaproteobacteria > Pseudomonadales > Halomonadaceae > Pistricoccus > Pistricoccus aurantiacus. Next base: position 390,138 of record NZ_CP042382.1, on the reverse strand, counting down.
CGATGATGATCACGTCTCCATCGTGAATCTGGCAGTCTATCATCGAATCTCCGCAGACCTGGAGCGCATAGGTATTGCGCCGCACCATGCGCGCCGGGGCTCGAATGTAATCCGTCCCCGGGCATGCCTCGATGGGCAGGCCGGCGGAGACCTGGCCCAATAACGGCACTTCGATCAGTGCTTCTGGAGCGATGGTCCGCCAGGCCTGGGCCATGGGCAGGTTGGGAAGACGCTGGAGATAGTGCGGTGCGGCATTCAGCATGAGTGTTTCCCCTGACTTGTTTCAGCATTCATTATCGCATTATTTGATGAATGCTGTATTTTTCTACAGTACTCTTGAATCATCATAGCAAAGCGGCATCGCCTGACAAGCAGATTTATCAACAGCGTTCGCCCGGCGATGGCGGTACTGTTTCGCTGCGACCCGGCGCCGCGCCGCGGAACTGGCGGTGACAGGGCTTTCCGTGTAGAGTGCCGGCGGATCAAGATCCCCCAGGAGACTAGGCCCTATCGTGAGCTTCCGCCTGACAGCACGAAACTTGAGTTGCGAGCGCGACGGACGGTACCTGTTCGAAGGTCTCGATCTGAATGTCGGAAGCGGCGATCTGGTGCGTGTCGAAGGACCGAACGGCAGCGGCAAGACCACGCTTCTGAAGATTCTTTGCGGTCAACTGGGAGATTACGAGGGCGAGATTTTCTGGAACGAACAGCCGATGCGTCGAGCTCGGGGGCTGTTTCTCGCCAACCTTCTTTACATGGGCCACACCCCCGGGGTCAAGGCCGGTTTGACCGCTCTGGAGAACCTCGCCTGGTACCAAGCGCTGGTAGGGGAAAAAAGCAGTGAGGCCCGGCGTTTCAAGGTGTTGGAAGAGGTCGGCCTGGCGGGCTTCGAGGACGTCCCCGCGGCGCAGCTCTCCGCAGGCCAGCAGCGGCGTATCGCCCTGGCGCGGCTGGCGCTGATCGAGCGTCCGCTGTGGGTGCTGGACGAGCCCTTCACCGCCATCGACCGTCACGGGGTCGCTGCTCTGGAGCAGCGGCTGCTGGCCCAGGTCAAGCGCGGCGGCAGCGTGCTGTTGACCACCCATCACGATCTGGCACCCTTGGGAAGAATCAAGTCTATTGCGCTGGGGCCCGGCGCCTCCGGGGAACGTCATGTCCATCACGAATAGCCGGATGCTCAAGACCTTCGATGAACCTCGTGGCGGTCTCGGGGTCGCATGGCTTGCGACCTTCCGGCGGGACGCGACCTTGCTGCTGCGTCGGCGCAGCGACCTGATGAATCCGCTGGTATTTTTCGCCCTGGTCATCACCCTGTTCCCCTTGGGGATTTCGCCGGAAAGCCGGCAGTTGGCGACTATCGCCCCGGGACTTTTATGGGTCGCGGCGCTGCTGGCGACGCTGCTTTCACTGGATTCGCTTTTTCGGATCGATCTGGAAGATGGCTGTCTTGAGCAACTGCTGCTGGCGCCCCAGCCATTGGCGGCGCTGGTGCTGGCCAAGGTGGCGGTGCACTGGCTGATGACCGGGCTGCCGCTGGCGTTGATGGCGCCGCTGCTGGGACTGATGCTGGGGCTTCCGGTTCAGGGGTTCGCCGTTCTGTCGCTATCGCTTGTGCTGGGTACCGCCAGCCTGAGCCTGATCGGGGCGATCGGCGCGGCCCTGACCGTGGGGCTGAGCCGCGGCGGCGTGTTATTATCGCTGCTGGTACTGCCGCTTTATATCCCGGTGCTGATCTTCGGCGCCGGAGCCGTGCAAGCAACGTTATTGGGCGACGGAGCAGGGGCTCATCTGGCCATACTCGGCGCCCTGCTGTCCTTGGCGCTGATGCTGGCGCCCTGGGCCATCGCCGCATCGCTGCGAATCAGCATCAATGGTTGATCCACGTCAACGACCTTGATCGCCAGTAGACGAGAATAGCTAAAGCACGAATGGCAGCGGCGGGCGACTCGACGTTTGAGCGTCCAGGCACCGCTTTTTAAAAGCAGGCTTTTTTAAATACGGTTTTGAAACACGTTATGGGCGAAAGCGTCTATGTGGACCTTTTTTCACAAACTCGGATCTCCCAAATGGTTCTATGCCATCAGCGCCAGACTGCAGCCCTGGTTCTGGGCGCTGGCGGTGCTGTTGATCGTATCGGGTAGCGTCTGGGGGTTGGCCTACGCGCCGGCGGACTACCAGCAGGGCAACAGTTTTCGCATCATCTATGTGCACGTGCCCGCGGCCTTTCTCGCCCAGTCGATCTTCATTTCCATGGCGATTGCCGCGGTCATCTTCATGGTTTGGAAGATCAAGATCGCCGACATGGCGGCGAAGGTGATGGCACCGATCGGTGCCGCCATGACCTTCGTGGCGCTGTTTTCCGGCGCCGTCTGGGGCATGCCCACCTGGGGGACCTGGTGGATCTGGGATGCCCGGCTGACGTCGATGCTGATCCTGCTGTTCCTGTACGCCGGGGTGATCGCCCTGCGCGGCGCCTTTGCCAGCCGGGATAGCGGTTCCCGGGCAGCGTCGGTGCTGGCCATGGTCGGCGTCATCAATATTCCGATCATCAAGTATTCCGTGGACTGGTGGTATACCCTGCATCAGCCCGCTTCCTTTACCATCACTTCGCGCCCGGCGATGCCGGCGGACATGTGGTGGCCGCTGGTCATCATGGTGCTGGGCTTCTACTGCTTCTTCGTCGCTCTGACCTTGATGCGTACCCGCAGCGAAATCCTGCGACGGGAGTCCACCAAGCACTGGGTGCGGGAACTGACGAGAGGAGCGCGATGATGGCCTTCGACTCCTTCGCCGCTTTCTTGCACATGGGAGGACATGCGCCCTACGTGTGGTCCGCCTGGGGAATAACCGCCGCGCTGCTGCTGGGCAGCGTGCTTCTGGCCCGTCAGGAACGGCGCCACCTGCTGCGTGAACTCGAGCGCCGAGAGCGTCGAGACGCGCGACACGTCGGGAGGAACGACGAGCAATGAATCCAAAACGCAAGCAACGACTTTTTGTGATCCTGGGGCTGGTCAGCCTGGCCGCCATCGCGGTGGGTCTGACCCTCTATGCCCTGCGCAGCAATATCAACCTGTTCTTCAGCCCGATTCAGGTGGCGGCGGGAGAGGCACCTCTGGATCGCAGCATTCGTGCCGGCGGCATGGTCAAGGAAGGCAGCGTCGCCCGTAACCCGGAAAGTCTGGACGTGGAATTCGTGATTACCGACTACGTGGAAGAACTGCCGGTGCATTATAGCGGCATCCTGCCGGACCTGTTCCGGGAGGGGCAGGGCGTGGTGGTGGTGGGCCGGCTGACGGAAGCGGGCAACCTGGAAGCCACGGACGTGCTGGCCAAGCACGATGAGAACTATATGCCCAGCGAAGTCTCTGATGCCTTGAAGGATGCCGGTTATGCGCCGGAAGACTTCAAGGTTCAAGGCAGCAAGGCCAGTAACTAGCACAAGTCATAAGCGGGGGCATAGATGCTGACCAAGATACTACCCGAATTCGGCCATTTCGCCCTGGTGCTTGCGCTGCTGATCGCCGCAGTGCAAGCGGTGATTCCCCTGGCCGGCGCCGCCACCCGTCGTCCTTTATGGATGGCCTACGCCAAACCCATGGCCAGCGCTCAGTTCCTGTTTCTGGTGCTGGCCTACTTAAGCCTCACTGCGAGCTTCATGCTCGACGACTTCAGCGTCGTGGTGGTGGCGGACAACTCCAACTCCATGCTGCCCTGGTACTACAAGTTCAGCGCCGTATGGGGCAATCATGAAGGCTCGGTACTGCTATGGAGCCTGATGCTCGGCACCTGGGGCTTCGCGGTAAGTCGATTCTCCGGCAATCTGCCCAGGGACATGATGGCCCGGGTGCTTGGCATCATGGGGCTGGTCAGCACCGGATTCCTGGCCTTCGTGCTGCTGACCTCCAATCCCTTTGCGCGAACTCTGCCCGGCGTGCCCCAGGACGGCGCGGATCTCAATCCGCTGCTGCAGGACTTCGGTCTGGTCATTCATCCCCCGATGCTCTACATGGGCTACGTGGGCTTTTCCGTGGTCTTCGCCTTCGCCATTGCCGCGCTGCTCGGCGGGCGTCTCGACGCCGCCTGGACCCGCTGGGCGCGGCCTTGGACCAACGTGGCCTGGGCCTTTCTCACCGTGGGTATCGCCCTAGGTAGCTGGTGGGCCTACTACGAGCTGGGCTGGGGTGGCTGGTGGTTCTGGGATCCGGTGGAAAACGCCTCGCTCCTGCCCTGGCTTTCCGGCACGGCGCTGATTCATTCCCTGGCGGTCACGGAAAAGCGCGGCTCCTTCAAGAGCTGGACCGTGCTGCTGGCGATCATCACTTTCTCCCTGTCGCTGCTGGGCACTTTCCTGGTGCGTTCCGGCGTACTGACTTCCGTGCACGCCTTTGCCAACGACCCGTCCCGCGGACTTTTCATCCTGGTGCTGCTGGGTATCACCGTGGGGCTGTCGCTGCTGGTGTTCGCACTACGAGCGCCGCGAGTCAGTCACGCGGTCGGTTTCGGCTGGCTGTCCCGGGACTCTCTGCTGCTGGTCAACAATATCCTGCTGGTGGTCATGACCGTCACCGTGCTGCTGGGAACGCTGTATCCGCTGGTGCTGGACGCCCTGGACCTGGGCAAGATCAGCGTGGGTCCTCCCTACTTCAATGCCCTGTTCGTGCCGCTGACGGTGCTGCTGTGCATTTTCATGGGACTTGGGCCTGTCGCTCGCTGGAAGCAGATGCCCGGACGCGAGCTCGCCAAACGTCTGGGAATCGCCGCCGCGGCAGCCTTGGTGATCGGGCTGCTGATGCCGCTTCTCTACGGCGGCGAGTGGAATCTATGGGTATCCCTGGGGCTGGTGACGGCGCTGTGGATCGTGCTGCCGCTGGTACGCGACCTGTTCGACAAGACCCGCCATGCGAGCGCTGTCGGCGCGGGGCTCAAGCGGCTGTCGCTGTCTTACTGGGGCATGGTGCTGGGGCATGTCGGCCTGGCGGTGACCATCGTCGGAGTGGTGATGGTGTCCAACTACAACGTCGAGCGCAACGTGCGCCTCTCCCCCGGGGAAAGTGTGAGCGTCGCCGGGGATACCTACACCATGACCGACCTGCGCGAGGTGCGCGGTCCCAACTATCTAAGCGAGGTCGCTACCATTGAAGTCAGTCGTAACGACCGACTGCGTTTCGTGATGAACCCGGAAAAGCGGCTTTACCTGGCCCGGCGCATGCCCATGACCCAGGTGGCCCTGCGCCCGGGGCTGTTCCGGGATCTCTACGTGGCCATGGGTGAGGATCTGGGCGACGGCTCCTGGGCGGTGCGCATCCAGTCCAAGCCCTTCGTGCGCTGGCTGTGGCTGGGGGCGCTGTTGATGGCCGCGGGTGGAGTATTGGCGGTAGCGGATAAACGCTATCGCAGCCGGCGCGTCAGCGAGAATGCGGTGTCATCCAGTGAAGCGGCACCCGGCGCGGCGGCTAGCCTGAGGGAGGCCAAGGCATGAAGCGTCGCCTGCTGCTGCTGTTGCCTCTGGTGGTCTTCCTGATCCTGGCGGGGCTTCTTTACAAGGGGCTCTCCATGAATCCCAGCGATCGGGACAGCGCTTTGCTGGCTCAGGAGTTTCCCGCTTTCGAGCTATCGACTCTGAAAGATCCCGAGGTCAGAGTAGACGAATCCCTGCTGCAGGGCGAGGTGACCCTGGTCAACGTCTGGGGAGAGTGGTGCCCCACCTGCAAGCAGGAAATGCCCCAGCTGCTGGAGCTAGAGGATCGAGGCGTTCGCCTGGTAGGCGTCGACTACAAGGATACTCGAGAGCTGGGACGCAGCTTCCTCGAGCAGTACGGCGATCCCTTCGAAGTCAATGTGTTCGATCCGGAGGGTGATCTGGGCTTCGAACTGGGGGTATACGGCGCGCCGGAAACCTTCCTTGTCGATAAGGAGGGCATCATTCGTTATCACCATACCGGCTACATCGCGCCGGAAGACGTGGAGAAAGTCATCATGCCGAAGGTGGAAAAATGGCGCTGACAGGCACTCTTTTCTCACGAGCCCTCTTCTCACGCACTTTCTTCTTGCGAATCTTCCTCTTGCGGGTTTCGCTCCTGGCGGCTCTGGGATTGAGTGCTGGCAGCGTATTTGGTGCTATTGAACTGCACAGTTTCGACGACCCGGTATTGCAGCAGCGCTACGAATCGCTGACCTCCTCCATGCGCTGCCCCAAGTGCGAGAACCAGGCCATCGATGATTCCAATTCGCCGGTGGCCAAGGACATGCGCGAGCGGGTGGCTTCGCTGCTGCGCGATGACCGTTCCGATATCGAAATACAGAACTTCATGGTGGATCGCTTCGGCGACTACGTGCTCTACAATCCGCGTCTGGAAGGACGCACCTATCTGCTGTGGGGGCTGCCCGCGGGGCTGGTGCTGCTTGGGGCAATGCTGGTCTTTCTGATCCTGCACCTGCGCCGGCAATCTTCCGCCAAGTCGCTCTCCGCGGAGGAGCGCGCGCGACTGAACGCTTTGATCGAGGGCAAGAAACCCAAATGACGTTACTCTGGCTTGGCCTGGCGATACTGCTGTTGATCGCCATGTGGCTATTGATACTACCGCTGCGGCGTGCGGGAAAACTTCACGACGACCTGCAGGCCTACGAGGCGGAGGATCAGACCGCCCAGCAGAACGTGGCGATCTTTCAGCGTCGCCTGGCGTCCCTGGAGGCCGCCCTGGGCCGGGGCGATATCGACCAGCAGCGCTTCGAGGAGAGTCGACTGGAACTCGAGCGCAGCCTGCTGGAAGACACTCAGGCGCAAAAGCGCGCGCCCCTCAAGCGCGCCGTCTCCGGGCGCTGGCTGGTGCCGGTGATCATGCTGGCACTGGCGGCGGGGAGTCTCCTCTGGTATCAGCAGCAGGGCGCCGAGGGCGATCTGTCCCTGTACCTAGCCCAGCAGGAGGTGATGGCGGATCCTGACTCTTCCCTGGCGACTCTGATCGAGCGGCTCGAGCAGGAAGCCGTCAAACAGCCGGACAATCCCAAGGTCTGGTCGTCCCTGTTTCCGATGTATCGCAATCAGGGTCAGTTCGACAAAGCGATTCATGCCTTGAAACGTGTGATCGAACTCGAAGGCCGCTATCCGGAGCTGCTCGCCCAGCTGGCGCAGATGCAGTTCTTCGCCGCCAATCGTACCCTGACCAGCGAGACGCAAACCCTGGTGGATGAGGTGCTGGCGGAGGATCCCCGCCAGCCCACGGTACTCGGCATGCTGGGTATCGAAGCCTTCGATCATGGCCGCTATCAGGAGGCGATCAAGCACTGGCGCCGGGCGATGGCGGGCATGAGTGATCCCCAGGCGCAGAAGGCGTTGGAAGAAGGCATACAAGTCGCCCGGCAGCGCCTTGATCAAGGCGGCGAGGGCATGGCCGCCGCTCAAGAAGCCGGGCCCGAGCTCAGCGTGCGTCTCAGCCTGGATGATTCGCTGCGAGACCGGGTGCCGCCGGATACCCGGGTGTTTTTGGTCGCTCGGGATCTCAAGGAAGAAAAGCCGCCCCTGGCCATCGCCATGACCCAGGTCTCCGAGCTGCCCACCACCCTGGTGCTCGACGACAGCCGCTCGATGAGCGGCATGGGCAAACTGTCCTCGGAGAAGGAGGTCCGCCTGGTGGTGCGAGTCTCCCAGAGCGGTCAGGCTCAGCCGCAGCCCGGCGATCTGGCCGGCCAGCTCGAATCCGTGAGTGTCGCCACCAGCGATCCCGTCGAGGTGGTCATCGACCGGGTCGTCGACTGATTCATGCGTCTAAAGTCGATTCGCCTGGCGGGTTTCAAGTCCTTCGTCGATCCGGTCACGGTGCCCTTCGACGGCAACATGACCGCCATCGTCGGGCCCAACGGCTGCGGCAAGTCCAACGTCATCGACGCGGTGCGCTGGGTGATGGGAGAGTCCTCCGCCAAGACCCTGCGCGGCGAGTCGATGACCGACGTGATCTTCAACGGCTCCACCGAGCGCAAGCCGGTGGGCCAGGCCTCCATCGAACTCCTGTTCGACAATCGGGACGGCGCCATGGGCGGCGCCTACGCCCAGTACGCGGAAATCGCCGTCAAGCGCCTGGTCACCCGGGATAGCCAGTCCAGCTACTTCTTCAACAATCAGAAATGCCGCCGGCGAGACATCGCCGACCTGTTTCTCGGCACCGGTCTGGGGCCGCGCTCCTATGCGCTGATCGGCCAGGGCATGATTTCCCGGCTGATCGAGGCGCGTCCGGAGGAGCTGCGCGCGACGCTGGAGGAGGCCGCGGGCATCTCCAAGTACAAGGAGCGGCGCCGGGAAACCGAGAACCGCATGCGGCGTACCCAGGAAAACCTCGAGCGCCTGGACGACATTCGCGAGGAGCTGGACAAGCAGCTCGAACGACTCAAGCGCCAGGCGGAAGCGGCCCGGCGCTATCAGCAGCTCAAGCAGCAGGAACATCGCCTCAAGGGCGAGCTGGCGCTGCTGCGGGGACGGACGCTGCGGGCGGAGCAGAGCGAGCTGGACACCCGGGTGCGCGATCTGGAAATCGCCGTGGAACGAGAGCTGTTGGGCGCTCGCCAGTGCGAGACGCGCCTGGAAGAAGGCCGCCAAGGGCATGATCGGCTTGCGGAGCGCCTCGACAAGCAGCAGGCGCACTTCTACGACATCACCACCCAGGTTGCCCGGCTGGAACAGCAGCTTGAGCACACCCGCAGCCGGGAGCAGCAACTGGCCCGGGATCTGGATGCGACCCGCCGGGAACTGGGCGAGCTGGCCCGTCTGGAGGAAACCGACGATCAGCGTCTTGCGGAGCTGGAGGAACGGCTGAGTGATTTGGCGCCGGAACAGGAGATGGTGGCGGAATCCCTGGCGCAGCTGGAAGACGCACTGCTCGAGGCGGAAGCAGCGCACCAGGAGCAGAATCAGCGCTGGGAAGACTTCAATGAAACCCATCAGCAGGCCCGCCGGGAAGCCGAGCGCGCCCAGGATCGCGTACGCCATCTGGAGCAGACTCTGGAGACTCAGGTTCGAGAACTCGAGCGTCGCCGGCAGCAGCGCCGGGAGCTGCCGGAGATCGCTGGCCTCGAGACGGAGCGGGAGGAAATCAACGAGAGGCTTCTTGCCCTGGATAGCCAGCTCGAGCCCCTCGAAGAGCGACAGGCGCAGCTTGTGGAGAAACGACAAGCATCGAGCCGGCGGATTCAAGAAGCCGAACAGGCACGAGAGGTGCTGCGGGAACGACGCAGCGAACTCAAGGGGGAACTGGCATCCCTGGAAGCGCTGCTGCAAGCCGCCCTGGCGGAGAACGATACGGCGCTGGAAGACTATCTGCGCGAGCAAGGGCTGGTGGACGCGCCTCGTCTGGGTGAGCAGCTGGAGGTAGCGCCGGACTGGGAGGCGGTGATCACCTGGGTGCTGTCACCCTGGCTCAAGGCGCGTCTCGTTGCGCCAGAGCGATTGTCGGAGGCCTTCGCCGCCGGCGCGCCAGGGGCGCTCGCGCTGCTGGAAGACGCCGCGCCGCCGCAAGCCTTTCAAGCGGCCCCTTTGCAGGATCGTCTTGCGGACAAGGTAAAAGACGGGGGCGCGGTGACGGCGCTGCTGGCGGGTATTCGCTGCGCCGAGAGCGCTGCGGACGCCTGGACGGCACGGGACACACTGTCCGCCGGCGAGAGCGTCATCACGCGAGAAGGGCTGTGGCTCGGGCAAGGCTGGGCCCGTCAGCAAGGTGACGAGGATGCCGCCGCCGGCCTGCTCGCCAGCCGCCGTCGCCATGAAGAAATCACTGCTGCCTTGGCGCAGGTGGAGGAGCACCTGGCGGATCGCGAACAGCAGCTCGACGCCGCCAAGAACGAACGTCAGTGCGTCGACGCCGCCCAGGAGGATCATCGTCGCGAGCAGAGCGATCTTCAAGCGCGTCAACAGCAGGAGCGACTGGCGGAAGCCAGGGTGTCGTCGCGATTGGTGCATCTGAAAAGTCGCAGTACGGAACTAGAGGATGAGCTCGCGCGGTTCGAAGAGCAGCGGCAGACGCAGTTCCTGGCCCTCGAGGAAAGCCGCGAGCGGTGGCAGCAGGCCATGAGCGAACTCGAGGTCCAGCAGCAGACCCGGGAAAACCTGGAAAATCAGCGGCGCCAGGCTCAGGATACTCTGCGCTCCCTACGGGATCGCGAGCGCCCGCTGAGTCAGCGCGCCCAGCAGTTGGCCCTGGATCGCCAGCGTCTGACCACCGAGCGCGACGGCCTGCGAGAGCAGCGCCAGCGGGCGGAGGAGTCTCGGTCGCGGCTGGAGGAAAAGTGCGCTGTATTGGAAGAGCAGCGCGAGGTACTACGAGAACCGGATGAGGAAAGCCGCGAACGTCTGAATGAGCTGCTCGAACAGCGCAGCCAGGCGGAACAGACGTTGGCCCAGTCCCGGGATCAGGCGGCGGCCTTCGCCGAGCAGCTGCACAAGGATGAACAGCAGCGCCAGACCCACGAGCGTCAGCTGGAGTTCCACCGGGAGCGGCTTCAGGAAACCCGACTTCAGGTGCAGGCGCTGGCCCTCAAGGCGGAGACCCAGGACGAGCAGCTCAAGGAACTGGGTCACGATCCTCAGGCGCTGGCTGCCCACCTGGATGCCAACGCCACGGAATCCGCCTGGCGATCCAATCTCGACGAAGTGGAAAACAGGCTGCGGCGGCTCGGCGCGATCAACCTGACCGCCATCGAGGAATTTGATCAGCAGTCCGAGCGCCGCAACTATCTTGAAGCCCAGCATGCGGAACTCAGCGAAGCCCTGGATACCCTGGACCGCGCCATTCGCAAGATCGATCAGGAAACTCGGATTCGATTCAAGCAGACCTTCGATCGGGTCGATACGGGATTGCAGCGGCTGTTTCCCAAGGTGTTCGGCGGCGGCACCGCCTGGCTGACCCTGACCGGGGAGGATCTGCTGGAAACCGGTGTGGCGATCATGGCGCGGCCGCCGGGGAAAAAGAACAGTACCATTCATCTGCTGTCCGGAGGAGAGAAGGCGCTGACCGCGCTTTCCCTGGTGTTCGCCATCTTCGAGCTCAATCCCGCACCCTTCTGCATGCTCGACGAGGTAGACGCGCCCTTGGACGATGCCAACGTGGGCCGCTACGCCAAACTGGTGAAAGAAATGTCGGAAAGGGTACAATTCATTTATATCACCCATAACAAGATCGCCATGGAAGCCGCGGAGCGTTTGATGGGCGTGACCATGCAGGAACCCGGCGTATCGCGTCTGGTCTCGGTGGGTATCGAAGAGGCCTCGAGTCTGGCGGAGGCGTAAGCAACTTGCGTATGTGGATAAAAAAGGTTAACAAAGGCGGATATTCCAACGTTACGGACCAAATGTGCCGAAAGTAGACGTTTATAGACGACTACGGGTACCGACTGGGAATGGACGGATTGCCGCCGTCGCATCGACCAGGCTTGCATCGCCTCAAGCTGGCCCCTTTTTTGGTAATTGCGTCGCGCCGATATCGGCATGACGCCTTAGCGAACAGGCAAGACCCATGGAACTTAGAGAGTGGTTAATCATCCTGGGGTTGGCGCTGGTGACGCTTATCGTCATCGACGGCATACGCCGCCTCAAGCGTCAGCGCAGCGTACCGCGCCTGGATCAAGACGCCAGCGAAGGAGCGAAGTCTCCGCGCAAGCGCACCTCGGTACCGGTGGACGAGATCGACGGCGAGCATGATCCGGAAGAAGCGGCCAGGAATGCCCAGATCGACTGGGAGCTGCCCAACGGTGGCGCTCGAGTCGTGAAGCCCGCGGCCCAATCCACCAGTCCGCCCAAAGTCAATCAGGAACGCCAGGAGCCCTCCAGCGTTTACAGCGACTGGCAACGCAGCGAAAGCAATCGGCCCGCCTCCACTTCCTCGAGTTCCACCATTCGCGATACCGCTGCGGAGCGCCGGCGCGCGCTGGAAGAGGAGCGCGCACGAGAAGAAGCCCGCGCCAGCGAAGCGGCGCCGGAAAAACGTCAGGAACCGACGCTGAAGCCCTTCCCCACACCGGACCAGCCTCCCGAAGAAGCGGTAGACGCGACGAGTCAGCCGCCTACCCAGCCGATGCCGCCCCGCGAAAATTCTCTTCCAGGCGAGCTTGCGCCGCAGGTCGGTGAAGGCGCCGACAGGAGCGGCGTCACCGCCAGCGACGACGAAGCCGCCTCGCTTGCGAGGCTGGGCGGACTGGCCGCGGACCCGGAGGATCGCGAAAACCGCGACCACGAGGACGACGAGCGCTATCGAGTGATGGATTTCGATGGCATGAGCGATTCGTTTCGGTCTCATTCGTCTCGTATGGGGCAGTCCGTCCAGCGCTTCGGCAGCTCCTTGCAGAAAAACCTGTCCCAGCGCAAGCAGCAGCGTCGTCAGGAGAAAGAACAGCGAGAAAAGGAAAAGGCGGAGCGCAAGGCGCAGGAAGCCAGCCGTCGCCAACAGGAAAGGCAAGCGTCCGAGCGTTCGGCATCCGAGCGATCGGTGTCCGAGCGCCAGGCATCAGGACACGCTCGTCGGGATGAAGCCCCGCGTCAACCCGCCCCGGAAACCTCGCGTCACGCCGATGTTGCAGCTCATCCTTCGGTGGAAAAAGCCTTGCGCAATCATGTGGATGCGGGCCATGTCCAGGATACGCTGAGCAACGCGGAAGAGGTCGTCGTCATCAGCGTGCTGGCAAGAGATCCTCAGGGTTTCTCCGGTACCGCGCTGCTTGAACTGATGCTGGCCTGCGGGCTGCGCTACAGCCGCGATATGGGCATCTTCAACCGTTTCGAAACCGAGGATCCGGACAGCGAACTGCAGTTCAGCGTGGTCAATGTGGTCAAACCCGGCACCTTCCCCCTGGATACCATGGATGAGTTCGTCACTCCCGGCGTCACCCTGCTGCTGCCCCTGCCCGGCGCGGCGGATAGCGCAGGTGCTTTCGAGGCCATGTTCGAGACGGCAATGGTCATCGTGCGGCATCTGGGCGGCGAGCTTAAAGACGAGCAGCGCAGCGTCATGACGGCGCAAACCGTCGAATTCGCTCGCCAGCGGGTGAAGGAATTCGAGCGACGCCATCGGCTGCATCGCTATCAGGCGAACTGATTCGCTGAATGCCTTTCACTAGCACTTTTTGACTCGCGACAAGACCCCGCTTCGGGGTCTTGTCGTCTGGGCTTTCCGTTACCGATTCCGTTGCTGCGAGAATTCACCCCGCATGAGCCAACCCGACCAGACCCTTCGCGATGAAGCGGCTCGGCTGCGCGCCGAGCTCGACGATGCCAACTACCGCTATTACGTGCTCGACGAGCCGACCCTGACGGACGCCCAGTACGATGGCAAGCTGCGCCGCCTGCAGGAGATCGAGGCGGCCCATCCGGTGCTGGTGATTCCAGATTCTCCCACCCAGCGAGTGGGGGCAAGGCCGGCGGAGGGGTTTCCGGAAGTCGAGCATGCGCTGCCCATGCTGTCCCTGGACAACGCCTTCAACGAGGCGGAACTTGCCGCCTTCACCCAGCGGGTCGCGGAGCGCCTGGAGCGCGACGCCGACAGCCTCGAGTTCTGCTGCGAGCCCAAGTTCGACGGCGCAGCGATCTCGCTCGTCTACGAAGACGGCGTGCTGGTCAGCGGCGCCACCCGGGGGGACGGTCGTACCGGGGAGGGCATCACCACCAATCTGCGCACCCTGCGCTCGATTCCCCTCAAGCTGCGTGGCGATAACGTACCGACACTGCTGGAGGTACGCGGCGAGGTCATCATGAGCCATTCGGGTTTCGAAAAACTCAACGATCGCGCCAGGGAAGAGGACGCCAAGGTGTTCGCCAATCCGCGCAATGCCGCCGCCGGCAGTCTGCGCCAGCTCGATCCGCGCGTGACCGCCACCCGCCCGCTGGAATTCATCGCCTACCAGGTGGCGAGGCTGGAGCCGGACCAGGATCTCGCCACCCACAGCGAACTGATGGCGCGGCTGGAGCATCTTGGCTTTCGCATCAGCCCTTGGCTGGAGCAGGTCACAGGTGGCCAGGGAATCATCGATTACTGCCGGCGTCTCGGGGAGCGGCGAGACCGGCTCGATTACGATATCGACGGCGCGGTGCTCAAGATCGACGAGCTGCGGCTGCAGCGGGAGCTGGGTTTCGTCGCTCGGGCGCCGCGTTGGGCGATGGCCTTCAAGTTTCCCGCCCAGGAACAGACCACTCGGCTCAGAGACGTGGAGTTTCAGGTAGGGCGCACCGGTGCCATCACTCCGGTGGCCCGGCTCGAGCCGGTGGCCGTGGCCGGGGTGACCGTGGCCAACGCCACCCTGCACAACGCGGACGAAATCCGGCGGCTGGGGGTAATGATCGGCGACTGCGTGGCCATTCGCCGGGCGGGAGACGTCATTCCCCAGGTGGTGAGAGTCATCGAGGGCGCGCGGCCAGAGGATGCCCGGGAGATCGTCTTTCCCGAGCGCTGCCCGGTCTGCGACTCCCAGATCGAGCGGCTGGAAGGCGAGGCGGTAGCGCGCTGCTCCGGCGGCCTTTACTGCCCCGCCCAACGCAAGGAAGCGCTCAAGCACTTCGCCAGCCGCAAGGCCATGGATATCGACGGCCTGGGCGAAAAACTGATCGATCAGCTGGTCGAGCGGGATTGGGTCAAGACCCCGGCGGATCTGTATCGACTGCGGGTGGAAGACCTGGCGGAACTGCCGAGGATGGCGCAGAAATCCGCCGCCAATCTGGCTTTCGCGCTGGATCACTCCCGCCGAACCACTCTGGCGCGTTTTATCTACGCCTTGGGCATTCGCGAGGTGGGCGAGGCCACCGCGAACAACCTGGCGCGCCATTTCGGCAATCTATCCGCCCTGATGGAAGCGAGCGTCGAGTCGCTGGAAGCGATCAGCGATATCGGGCCGGTGGTGGCACGGCATATTCATACGTTCTTCCGTCAAGCTCATAATCAAAACACGCTGGAGGATCTGCAGCAGGTCGGCATCACCTGGGATGAAGTGGAGATGCAGCCCCGGGTTCAGCCTCTGGCCGGCCAGACCTGGGTGCTTACCGGCACCCTGGAGAGCATGACCCGAGATGAAGGCAAGGCGCGGCTGCAGGCGCTGGGGGCCAAGGTGTCCGGCAGCGTCTCGAAGAAGACCGCCTGTCTGGTAGCCGGGGAAGCCGCCGGAAGCAAGCTCACCAAGGCACAAGAGCTGGAGGTGCCGGTGATCGACGAGGCGGGCTTTCTCGAAAAGCTTCAGGAGTGGGAGTCTGCCAACGAGGAGGCCGAGACATGAACGAGCGCTTTATCGAAGTGCCTTATCGCCTGCTGCCGGGAGAGACACTGGACGGTCTGCTGGAAGCCTTCGTCACCCGCCAGGGCTACGACACCACGGATACCGGCGACGGCATGCATGGCTGGACCGCGGAGCTCAAGCGTCAACTCGAGCGCGGTGAGTTACTGGTGGTGCACGACCTGCAGACGGAACTCACCGAGATCATGACGCTGTCCCAGTGGCGGGCTTTCGGCCGCCGGCTCGCGGATGACGAGGAAGAAGGCTAGGCGGCTCGCCTATTGACTTGGCGTCACACCGCATCGTAGATGATCTCGATCCATTGATCCGCGCTGAAATTGCCGTCGCCCCATTCTTCTTCCAGGTCTGCAAGGGGCTGTTCGGCAGCGGCTTCTTCAGCACTCAGACCTTCTGCCTTGAGCTTGCCGAGTCGTTCCCGAGCGGTGGTCAACATGTCTCGATAGCCCTGGATCTGCTGCCTGTCCGCCAGGGGGCCATGGCCTGGAATGATGCGAGTGTCGTCGTCCGTCAATGTTAGCACGCGCTCCGTCGCGGCAATCATCCCTTCCAGCGTGCCGCCGTGAGCCGTGTCGATGAACGGAAAGAAGCCGTTGAACACCGTATCGCCAGTATGAATGACGTTGGCATCGCGAAAATGCACGATACTGTCGCTATCCGTATGGGCGGCGGGAACATGGAAGACATCGATGGTCTCGCCGTTGAGATGAAAACGAATGTCCTGGCTGAAGGTGATGACCGGTAAAGCGGCACCGCTTTGGGGCGGCATGACCATATCGAACGCCTCGATTTCGCTGCCTTCCGCGAGTCGTTCACGTACTTTTCATGAGCGACGATAGTGCTACCGGCGTCTCCCAGGTTTTCGTTGCCGCCGGTGTGATCGCCGTGGAAATGAGTGTTGATCAAAAAGGTCGGAGCGCTGCCACCAAGCTGTTCCACCTCCGCCAGGATTGCCTCGGTCAGCGGGGCGAACTTGTCGTCGATCATGAAGGTGCCGTCTTCGCCGATCAGCACGCCGATGTTGCCGCCTTTACCGGTCAACATATGGATGGGATCGCGTACCTCGACGCTATCGATCTGTTGTGCAGTGGCGGTAGCGGTGAATGTCAGCGCCGCCAAGGCGCCAATCAATGGAATAAGGCGCATCGTCTTGTCCTTGATATGGGCGATTGCTTCACACTAGATCACAATCCTCCCGCACACCACTAAACCTGAATGTCCTTTGCCTGGCTATCTCATTGGCTCGTAATCAGCTCGCGAATCAGTCGTCGCCCCGGGTGCAGGTGATCCACCAGTTCCCGTTCCAGGGGCAGAGGTTCGTCGCAGAGCCGCGAGGCAATGATTTCCGCGCACAGCGGGGCGCTGGCGAAGCCTCGAGAGCCGTGAGCAGTGCTGATCCAGAGCCCCGGATGATGCGCGCCGGGCGTTGCCGGAGTACGTCTGGCGTCCTTGGCGAGCATTGCGTAATCCTCATGCCAGCGCTTGGCGATCGGCACCGGCCCCGCATAGGGGGTCTTGTCCGGGCTGGCGGCGCGCAGGGCCACGCGGCCTTGAAGGCGAGTGGGATCGAGTTCGACATCGGCCTGCTGGAGCGCTTCAAAATAGGCGGGGAGTGTTTTCGCCAGTTCCGCCAGGTTGGCGGCGTGTTCTTCGTCACGAAGTTCCTGTCCGCTATCGTTGGGCCGAAAGCTGGCGCCGACGATCAGCCTCCCGTCGAGGGGCGGCGGCACGTAACCCCCAGCGCAGACGACTCGCTTGAGTTCGGGAGTCGCTTTTCCATCCAGTTCGATTTGCGTGATCTGGCCGCGCACCACCTGCAAGGGAAACGCCTCGCTCTGGGCGAACCGGCTTGCCTGGGCGGCATTGGCGATGACTACGTGATCTGCTTCGAGGCGTTCGCCATTCGCCAGCACCAGTTGCCAACCCCTATCGTTGGAAACAAGGCACTCGACCGTCCCCCGACGAAACATGATTCCCGGGGCGGCGGCGAGCCGCTGGCAGATCGCTCGGGGCCGCACCCAGCCGGCATTTGGATAATCGAGCCCGCCGTGCTCAAGTCGGATGCCTGACCGAGCGCTGGCGGTGGCCGCGTCCACCCCTTCGACAAGGCTCGCGGGCAGCGGATGGTTGGCGAGAAAGCGCGCCTGGCGCCTGGCTTCTCGGTAATTGGTAGCCAGCTGCAGCACCCCGCAGTCTCGCCAGAGCGTGCGTTCCGGATCAAGCTGCGCCAGCCAGCGTCGGCTGTGCTGCAGGCCGGCGAGATAGAAACGGCTTTGCAGGTTGGTCTGCGCGGCGAGTTTGACGTAGAGCGCCCCCTGATCGTTGCCGGAAGCGCCGGCGCCGGGAGCGGTCCTGTCGAGAAGCGTCACCGAGATACCGCGCCGCGCCAGGGCGTGGGCCACGCTGGCCCCGGCAACGCCCGCGCCGATCACCGCCACGTGACGAGCGCGTCGAGCTGGCGGTGGCACGAACCAGGGCGTGTCGTGGCGAAAGTCGTCCTGCGGCGGGCGCTCGATCTCGCCCCGCAGCATTTCCCGTTTGCGCCCGAACCCCGGCGCCTTGCGCCAGGCAAATCCCGCCGCGCTCAGGCCACGCTTGACCACCCCGGCGCAGGTGAAAGTAGAGAAGGTAGCTCCCGGGCGACTGGCCGCTGCCATGGCTTTGAGCAGCGCCGGCTGCCACATCTCGGGATTTTTCGCCGGAGCGAAGCCGTCCAGGAACCAGGCATCCACCTTGCCGTCAAGCCGAGCCAGCCGCTCGACGCTGTCGCCGAAATGCAGATCCAGGATCACTCGCTCATCGAGCCACAGCCGATGTACGCCGCCGACCGGCAGCGGCCACTGGTCGATAAGCGGCCTGGCCAGATGCGTCAATGCCGGCCAGGCCGAGAGCGCTCGGGCCAGATCGTCGCGCTGCAAGGGAAATCGCTCCGTGGAAACCAGATGCAGGCGCGTGTCAGGTGGAGCGTGATCGTGAAAACAGGCGGCGGCACACAGCATATTGAGCCCGGTACCGAAGCCGGTTTCGCCGACCACGAAGGGGCGCGTCTCCTGCCAGGCGGCGAAACGTCCGGGCAGGTCGTTGCCTTTCAGAAAGACATGCTCGGTTTCCGCTTGGCCGCTCTGGCGGGAGAAGTACACGTCGCCGAAGTGGCGGGAGTGGGGCGCCGCTTGATCGCTCCAATCGAGAACCGGATGTGCCAAGACGGCAAGCGGTGCCAGCGGAGGAGGGAACGTCATTGCCTCAGGGAAGCACCTTGTTGAAGGGCTTGACCACGACGCCGGCGTAGACCCCGGCGATCATGTAGGGGTCCGCCTCCGCCCAGGCTTGGGCAGCGTTCAGATCGTCGAATTCCGCGACCACCAGGCTGCCGGTGAAACCGGCGTCTCCCGGGGTCGAGGTGTCGATCGCCGGATGCGGTCCCGCCAGCACCAGGCGGCCCTCGTCCCGCAGCTTTTCGATACGCGCTAGATGATCCGGCCGGGCCACCATGCGTCGCTCGAGGCTGTCGCGGACGTCTTCACTGATAATCGCATAGAGCATTGTCGGATTTCCTTTTCAATCGCCGATGCCACGAGGCGCTTTAGCGGCGTGTTTCGCGGGGTTTGACCGCCACCTGCCCTAGCGCTCACCATGGTGGCCCTATTCTGACAAAGACGCCCGCCGGCGTCATGCTGATGATCATCGATTCCTTTCCTGCTGACTCTCGCGCCGATACTCCGCGCCTGCCCGATACGTTCTGCGAAGTTCAGGACGTCGATCTGCATATGCACTCCACCGCGTCGGACGGCGTGCTGTCCCCCGGCGAACTGGTGGCGCTTTGCCACCGCCGCGGCCTGACCCACATGGCGCTGACGGATCACGACACCCTGGCTGGGGTGGAAGAGGCGGCCCAGGCGGCGGCGCAGGCAGGGATTCGCTTGATTCCTGCCACGGAGCTTTCCTGCCAGTGGCGAGGCGCCAATATCCATGTGGTGGCTTTGCTTCCCCGAGGTGGCATCGGCAAGCTGGCGGAGGGTCTGATCCGCCAGGCCCAGGCACGGGTGATTCGGGCGGAAGTGATCGCTTCAAGGCTGGAAAAGCTGGGGCTGGATAATGCCCTGGCCAGAGCCCGCGTTCAGGCCGGAAGCGAACGACCCCTGGGGCGACCGGACTTCGCCGCGGCCTTGGTAGAGGCCGGCCTGGTCAAGGACAGGGCCAGCGCCTTCAAGAAGTTCCTGGGCAGCGGCAAGCCCGGGGACGTCAAGGCCCATTGGCCGTTTCTGAGCGAGGTGGTGGAATGGATTGGTGGTGCTGGCGGCGTCGCGGTGCTGGCGCACCCGCTGCGCTACGGCCTGACGCGCCGCAAACGCGGCCTGCTGCTGGATGCCTTCGTTGATGTTGGAGGCGAGGCAGCGGAACTGATCAGCGGCTTCCAGAACGCGGATCTGACCCGAGACCTGGCCCGCCAGCTCGAGGGTCGCGGCCTTTACGGCTCCCTGGGGAGCGATTTTCACTTTCCCGGCGGCCCTCTGGCACCCGGTGCCATGAGTCCGCCGCCGCGCACCGACGTCACGCCGGTGTGGTTGCATCCGGCGCTGACGGGATTCAGCGCTCGTTGACGACTGTCCGGCTTTAAACAAGATGCTAAAGTGATAGCCGTCCCGTACCCCGACCGCTCATTGCAATGAACGAAAGGATGCTCGCCCATGACCCAGTTCTTTCATATTCACCCGGAAAACCCCCAGCAGCGTCTGATCGATCAGGCCGTTCAATTGATTCGACAGGACGGTGTGATTGCCTATCCGACGGACTCCGGCTATGCCCTGGGCTGCCAGTTGGGTAACAAGAAAGGCATCGAGAAGATCAAGTGGCTGCGCGCTCTGGACGACAAGCACAACTTCACCCTGGTGTGCTCGGATCTTTCCGAAATCGGCACCTACGCCAAGGTGGACAACGCGGTATTTCGTCTGCTCAAGGCGCAGACCCCTGGCGCCTATACGTTCATCCTCAACGCCACCAGCGAGGTTCCACGTCTGCTGCTGCATCCCAAGCGGCGCTCCATCGGCATTCGCGTGCCGGATCACCGCATTACCCATGCCTTGCTGGCGGCGCTGGGAGAACCTCTGATGAGCGTGACCTTGATTCCCGTGGACGAGGAATGGCCCATGACCGACCCGGAGGAGATTCGCGACCGCTTCGGCGCCCACCTGGATCTGATCGTCGATGGCGGCGCCTGTCACCTGGAGCCCACCAGCGTCATCGATCTGCGTGAGCTGCCCCCGGTGGTGGTGCGCGAGGGACGGGGCGATCTCGCACCCTTTCGGGAATAGTCTTACAAAGCAAGGTGCCAAGATTGTTTTGAAAGCGGCCTTTCACGAATAGTCTTGTCAGACGCTGGGGCCGCCGCGGGGCGTTTCGTTGTCCATGTCCCGACGTACTTTTGGGCTGTCTTCCTGGGCGGCCTGTTTTACCTCTTCGCAGGGACCTTCCTGCTCATCTTCCTCCGCCTTGTTGGGATCCGGGGTATCCTCGTCGAGCCAGGTACCGCATAGCAGGCAGTACTTGGCGCGCTTCTCGTGGCGGTCGTGACCGCAGCCGGGGCAGGCTTCGTCGGAATAGCGCTCCGCACGAATCGAGCGAATCACCTCCGCGGAAAACACCCCGGTGGGAACGGCGATGATCGAGTAACCCAGCAGCATCACCACCACGGAGATGAACTGGCCCAGCGCCGTGACCGGGGCGATATCGCCGTAGCCGACGGTGGTCAGCGTCACCACGCCCCAGTAAATCGCCTTGGGAATGCTGGTGAAGCCGGCTTCCTTCGGCTCGATCGTGTAGATCAGGGTGCCGAAGATGGTCACCAGCATGACCACCGTGAATAGAAACAGCAGTATCTGATGAGAACTCTTCTTGAGGGCTTCGACCAGCGTCCGGCCTTCGCCGACGAACTGCATCAGCCGCAGCACCCGAAACACCCGCAGTACCCGCATGATGCGAATCATGACCAAGGAGTGAGCGCCGGGGATGAACAGCACCAGCCAGGTAGGTAGAATCGCCAGTATGTCGACGATGCCGTAGAAGCTCCTCAGGTATTGACTCGGACGATCCAGGCAGTAGACGCGCACCAGAAGTTCAATGGTAAAGAGGATCGTGAAGCCCCATTCGATACGATAAAACCAGTCGCCATAAAGGACGTGCCATACCGGCACGCTGTCTGCCATGATCACCCCGACACTGGTCAGGATAAGCACGATCAGCATGATATCGAACCCCTTGGCAAGCCGGGTATCCGATTCGAAGATGATCTGAAAAATTCGTGTGCGCAGGCCTTCGCCGGCGGGTTTCAGGGTGGGAAGCACATCACCTCCAGACACTTCTAGCGTGTGATTTTTCGATTATAAGATGCCTGACCGCGCGGCGAGCGTTTAATCGCGATCCGCCAGCTGCCAGGAAAGCGCCAGGGCCGCTTGTCCGGCGGCCGTATCTAGCCAGGAAATCGCTTGGTTGCCATCGGGCTGCGTCATGGCCTCCGCCAGTGTTCGAGCCAGTCGAGCCGGGGCCGGATCCTCGAGGGCGTGTTCCAGACCGGCGAGCCGAACAAGAGCCCGGCTGGCAAGCGCTCGAAAGGCGGGGTCGTTGCTGTCTTTCTCCGCATCCAGGGCGACGAGGGCGCGCCGCCAAAGTGTGCCAGGCGAGTCCGTTTCCTCCGGCAGCGGCCAGCGTCCTTTGAGCAGCGCGCCCCCTCGCGCCGCCTTGCTGAGGGCCGCCGGGCGCAGCGGCAGCTGTTTCGCGAAGGTTTCCGCCAATGCCCATAGCGCGGCGGCTTGGCCTTGCTCGAGCTCCAGTTCCAGTTCGCATATGGCCACCCGGCTCTGCCCGGTGCGTATCTCGCCACGATCCAGCGCCACTTCGATGCTGCTCTCCTGCTGCTCGACCAGCCAGCGAGTGCGCTGGAAATCTGTACTGAAACGCGGCGCCAGGGCAGCCAGGGTTTCGGGTGCCCAGCCCTGCATCGGGGGGAGGGCGGCAAGTTCTCTCAGGTCGAGCCGGTTCGAGACGACGGGCCACTCCCATTCATCCCGCTGCGATAAGCCGCCGTTTTCCCTGCCGGCGGTCTTCAGGGTCTGCAGCCAGCCATCTTCCGTGCGCCGCAGGCGTAGCGCCATGCGCGCTTTTTCCAGATGTCCTTGAGGCGTATCGTAATAGGTGTTGCCGAGAGAGAATCGCGAGAAGGCGAGTGTCTTCAGGCTTGGGTGATCGGCGAGTTGCTCGGCCGCTCCCGGGCTCAAGGCAAGCTTGAGTTCGATTTCCTGGCTCATGATTCGCTGAACTCTCCCTGTTTGGCCTGGCTAGGCCTAGCCTGACCGAACCGCTGGCCGGTGGATGGCAGGCTTACGATGCTGGATTGAAGAATTTTCTATGACGATGATCGCCGCAATCACTATACTGTCGCCGCCACTTCTTACAGGCATGATATTACTATGGTGACCTCCAATCCTTTTACAGCGATGTTCGGTCGCTCGCCGTTTCAGCCGTTGCTGTCGCATATCGCCAAAGCCAGTGAATGCGCCGGTGAGCTGCTGCCTTTCTTCGAAGCAACCCTGATTGGTGATTGGGAGGCCGCGACTCGCCATCGTGAAACTATCACACGTCTGGAACACGAGGCGGACAAGCTCAAGACCGAGCTGCGGCTCAATCTCCCCAACACCCTGTTTCTACCGGTGTCGCGCTCGGATCTGCTGGAACTGATCAGCGTTCAGGACAAGATCGCCAACAAGGCTCGGGATATCACCGGCATCATGCTGGGACGCAGGATGCAGGTGCCGGAAGAGCTGGCGCAACCCATGCGCGATTACCTGAAAACCGCCATCGCCACGGTAGAGCAGGCGCGCAAGGCGCTGGAGGAGCTTCAGGAACTGCTCGACTCCGGCTTCGGCCGCAACGTGTCCCAGGTGATGATGAAGCTGATCGGCGAGCTGGATCAGCTCGAACGCCAGGCGGACGATCAGCAGGTCGCCATTCGCCGACAGCTGTTCGAGATCGAGGAAAAGCTCTTCTCCATCGATGTGATGTTCCTCTACAAGATCATCGACTGGATCGGTGAGCTGTCCGACCGCGCCGAACGGGTCGGCAGCCGACTACAGATACTGACCGCACGCTGAAAACGCATTCAAGCCCTCCCTCCGGGCTTTTTTGTTGCGCTTCCACGAAAGGATAGCTTTCTATGTCGATCATTGTGCAAAACGGCGACATCTTCATCATCCTGGCCTGCTTGTTCGGGTTCTTCATGGCTTGGGGGGTGGGGGCCAACGACGTGGCCAACGCCATGGGAACCTCCGTGGGCTCCAAGGCCATCACCATCCGGCAGGCGATCATCATCGCAGTGATCTTCGAGTTCCTGGGTGCCTGGCTGGCGGGGGGGCAGGTCACCGAAACCATCCGCAAGGGGATCATCGATCCGGATCTGCTCGAACACGATCCGCAGCTGCTGGTCTACGGCATGCTGGCGGCGCTTTTGGCGGCGGGAAGCTGGCTGCTGGTAGCGTCGATGCGCGGCTGGCCGGTATCCACCACCCATTCCATCGTCGGTGCCATCGTCGGTTTCGCCGTGGCGGGGCTGGGGATCGATTCCGTGGACTGGACCAAGGTGGGGCAGATTGCCGCCAGCTGGCTGGTTTCTCCGCTACTGGCGGGATCCATCGCCTACATGCTGTTTCGCTCCGTGCAAAGACTGATCTTCGAGAGCAACGACCCCTTTGCCGCCGCCAAGCGCTACGTGCCCATGTATGTCTTCCTGGTCGGCTTTATCATCGCCATGGTGACCCTGGTCAAGGGACTCAAGCACGTGGGGCTGCACTTCAGCTTCCTGCAGAGCGCCTTGCTGGCCGCGCTGGCGGGGCTGGTAGTGATGGTCATGGGCGCCTATCTGGAGCGGCGAATCAGCCGCAGTAAACGCAAGGCCGACAGGATGGGCTTTGAAGGCGTCGAGCGAATCTTCGGCATGCTGATGATCTTTACCGCCTGCGCCATGGCCTTCGCTCACGGCTCCAACGATGTCGCCAACGCGGTAGGCCCTCTGGCGGCGGTGATCAGCGTGGTGGAAAGTCGTGGCGCCATCGATACCGCTGCCCTGGTGCCCTGGTGGGTGCTGGTGCTGGGCGGTTCGGGTATCGTCGTGGGGCTGGTGACCTACGGCCACCGAGTGATTGCCACGCTAGGCACCGGCATCACGGAGTTGACCCCCAGCCGTGGCTTCGCCGCGACCTTGGCGGCGGCCACCACCGTGGTGCTGGCCTCCGGCACCGGGCTGCCGATTTCTACCACCCATACCCTGGTAGGAGCGGTGCTGGGTGTCGGTCTGGCCCGAGGCATGCAGGCGCTCAATCTGCGGGTGATCGGCACCATCGTGATGTCCTGGTTGATCACTCTGCCTGCCGGGGCAGGCCTGGCGATCATGTTCTTCTTCATGTTCAAGGGGATTTTCGGCTGACACCGAGGGGCTCGATCGGCTATCTCGAACTGATATAGTGGCGAAGCCTTTTTTCTCTTCACTCGCTTGCCCGGAGCATGACGCTTGAGCAATCGTTTTCCCATCGCCGACTGGTTTCGCCACTCTTCCCCTTATATCAACGCGCATCGAGGGCGTACCTTCGTGGTGCTCATCGAAGGAGAAGCCATCGCCGCCGGCCAGGGAGAACAGTTGATTCAGGATCTGGCGTTATTGCACACCCTGGGGGTGCGCCTGGTGGTGGTGTTCGGCATTCGCGCTCAGGTGACCCAGGCGCTGAACGAGCGCCATATCACCCCCCTCCGTCACGACGGGCGCTGGGTAGCAAGCGATGCCATCATGGCCCAGGTCGAGCGTATCGCCGCTCAGCAGTGTCTGTGGCTCGAGGCGCGATTCTCCCTGGGTCTGCCCAATACCCCCCTGCACGGCAGCGAAATGACCGTGGTTTCCGGCAACCTGGTCATGGCCAAGCCGCTGGGGGTCCGCGACGGCATCGATTTCGAGCGCAGCGGCGAAGTCCGTCGCGTGCGCAGCGGCGCCATCGAGAAGCTTTTAAAAAACGATGCCCTGGTGCTGCTGCCGCCCCTGGGGTTTTCCAGTACCGGCGAGGTCTTCGATCTGGACGCCGCGGACGTGGCCATGCAAACCGCGGTGGCGCTCGGCGCTGACAAGCTGATTCTCCTGGGCGCCGAAGCGGGACTGCAGGATAATCAGGGGGCGCTGCAGCGCCAGTTGACTCCGGCGGAGGCGGAATGCCTGTGCCGACAAGCACAGCCCGGTAGTGAAACAGCGCGACATCTCGGCGCCGCCTGCTTCGCCGCGCGACACGCGGTGGCACGCGCGCATCTGCTGTCCTGGCGAAACCCCGATGCGCTGCTGGGGGAGCTGTACACCCGGGACGGGGTAGGCACCATGATTACCGAGCATCGCTACGAACAGCTGCGTCCCGCGGAGCTTACGGATATCGGCGGGCTGCTCGAACTGCTCGAACCCCTGGAAAAGCGTGGCATGCTGGTGGCCCGTTCTCGCGAGCGTCTCGAACACGAAATCAACGACTACCGGGTAATCGAGCGGGACGGCATGATCGTCGGCTGCGCCGCCCTGCATGCCTTTGCCGACACCCGGATGGGCGAGCTGGCCTGCCTGGCGGTGCACGACGACTATCACGGCGGCGCCAGGGGCGAGATGCTGCTGGCCGAGGCGGAGCGCCAGGCTAGACAACAGGGATTGTCCCGACTGTTCGTGCTGACCACCCATACGGTTCACTGGTTTCTGGAACGGGGCTTCAGCCTGGCCAGCATGCAGGATCTGCCGACGCTCAAGCGGGATACCTACAATCATGCGCGCAAATCGAAGATCCTCACCAAGTCTTTGACATAGCGCCTTGTCTCCAAAGGAAGACGTCTCAAGCCATTGATCAAGCGCTATTCGTCAGAAATCCATCGGTTGTCGTCGCTGATAGGCGACGTTTCTGGCGCGCTCAGCGCCTTGTAGGCTCGTCGAGATAAGCATCACGCCACTGTGATATTTTCAAGTATTTGATATTAATGAGGTTAAGTATATTTTGGCACGGAAATCGCAATGTTCAGGGTGAGTGGAAGTGACAGGTGATAGCAAGAGCAGAGAATGGAATCTCACGAGGCAGCTTCGGTTTGTCATTCCCTCGACGGCTACTACAGTCAGGTCAGCCAAGCCAGTTGCCCGGTCGGTCGTCGAGAATGCAATGGCAGTAGATTGCCAACGCTGCGATAAGTCGGGTACTGCCATCAGGCAAAGGAACGTACCCACGGGGTAAGGATACCCCAGGCATGGAAGCCTCTCTCCTTGGCTTATCAAGGGGATGAATTCAAGCCGCCGCGCCTTGTCGTCCAGATAAGCGCGAGGCGACAGAAAGATGAAGCGCACGCCCAGGCGTTCGCATGAGAAGAATGAAGCCCGAACACCGTGGTTTCCTTCAACTCGGGGCAGATGTCACGAAGTGAACGAGCGCAACGATGGCTCGAACGTGATGACTCCTCCTCTCCCTAGTTCCCTGCGTACCTTGGGCCGGCTTGCCGGCCCTCTTTTTTTTGCGCTTGTCGAATGCGTTAAACAGCCAATCGTTCAAATTTGTTATTCTGTCGAGCAATTTCATGTCAGCGTCCCTTTTTCCACTCGGCAGAGTCTTGGCTATGAGTACACAGGCATCGCGCCGCTGGCGCCCGCATTCCTTGCTGCAACTCGTTCTGCTCGCCTTCGCAATGGTGATGCTGCCCTTGGGCGTGCTGATCTTTCAGGCGAGTCAGACTCTCTCGGAGCTCACCCGCCTGGCGGATGTCAGCGCTCGCCAAGCGGTGGCGGAAACCCGACGTGCTCGAGACCTTGCCAGTCTGGCGCTGCAGATGGAGCGTAACGCCAGGCAGTACGCGGTCATCGAAGAACCGGGGCTGATGGATATCTACGCGGAGCGGCTGGCGGAATACGAGACGCTGCTGGATCGTCAGGCTCAGTTGCTCAAGAACAACCCGGATGTCCAGGCCCTCAATCGACAGATCGAGACGCTCAAGCAGTTGCCGGGTCTTCCCCAGGAAGAGTTAGTCAGTTCATTGGCGTTATTCGAGCCTTTCGCGCGTCATACGGACGCCCTGCGCGAGGCCACCGGCCAACTGATCGATCAGCGTATCGACCGAATCCGCCAGCGCGCCGGCGAGGTCAAGTCACAGCTATGGTGGCGCGCGGCGGGTCTGGTTTCCATCAGCCTGGTGCTGATGCTGCTGTTTACCTGGTTGATCATTCGCCCCATTCGGCAACTCGAGCAGCGTATCCTGAGCCTTGGTGGAACCGGCGAGACTCAGGAGATGGGGCGTATTCAAGGGCCGGCGGAGATGGTGCATCTGGGCACGCGCCTGACCTGGCTCGCGGTACGGCTCGAAGAGCTGGAAGCGCAGAAGCAGCAGTTCCTGAGGCACATGTCCCATGAATTCAAGACGCCGCTTACCAGCGTACGCGAAGGCACCGCGCTGCTGCGCGACGGCGTGGCCGGAGAGCTCAAGCCGAGTCAGCATGAAGTGCTGGAACTGATCGACCAGAGCGGTGAGGAGCTTCAGCGCCTGATCGAACAGCTGCTGGATTACAACCTGCTCAAGTACCAGAGCGAGCCACACGTCTCGCGCTTCGATGTGCGCACAATGGTGGACGAACTGCTGGCGAAGCATCGTCTTGCCCTGGAGAGCAAGCGCATGCAGGTCAACCGTTTCGAGAAATCCCTGGTCTGGAAGGCGGATGCCGGCGCGACCCAGCGCATCCTGGACAACCTGTTGTCCAACGCCCTCGCTTACGGAGAGGACGGCGGGCAGCTCGACATTCGAGCGCGGCGCGATCACGGTCTGCTGGTCATCGAGGTCGCCAACAGCGGCGAGCCGATTCCGCAAAGCGATCGTCCCAAGCTGTACGAACCCTTCTTCCAGGGGAAGGCGCGCCGCAAGGGGTCGCTTCTTCAGGGGTCGGGAATCGGGCTGTCCGTGGCGGCGGATTGCGCTTCGAGCCAATCTGGTACGCTCGAACTGGTGGACGATGACCGGCTGGCGGTATGCTTCCGTCTTTCGCTGCCCTGGCTCAAGGATGACGACAAGGTTACGCAGGAAGAAACGCACATGACGGCGATACAATAATTTCGGGGAAATCCTTGCCATGATGAAACGCTTTTTGATGATGTTGCTGGTTGGCGGCCTGCTCAGCGGCTGCTTCTGGAAGTATCAGCCGGCCAACCTTGCGCAGACTCGCGACATTGGTGTCGAAGCCGGTGCAGTCCCGCCGCTGGTCAATAGCGAGGCGGCGCTGCAAGCCTGGGTCGACTATGGTCTTGCCGCTCAGCGCAACGATCAGGAGTGGCGCGAGAAAAAGATGAGTCAGATCGATATTTACGACGAACAGACGCAGCTGGCTCAGGCGGTACTGCTGTCCTGGGGGAGCGAGCGCCAATGGGAGAAAGCCGCGGCACTCTACGAAGCGGGGCTTCCCATGGCACCGCCGAAGCTCGAACCGCTGTTTCGCTATTGGATGAACGACCTGAAACGCCGACGCGAACTTCTGAGGCGGCTGTATTACAGCGAGTCGCGGCGCCAGCCGTCAAGCGTAGCCCCGCGCCAGCAGCGCGACAGCAGTAATGTCGAGGAGGCCACGGAGCTCGAAGAGGTGAAAAGAAAGCTCAAGGAAACCACCGAGAAACTCGACGCTTTGACGGATATCGAAAAGAACATCAACCAGCGACAATCGTCGCCCTGAGGCGAGGAAGAGCATTGTGAAACACGTCGCAAATATCTTGTTGGTGGATGACGATACCAGCCTGCTTAAGCTGTTGGGCATGCGCCTGGAAAGCCGCAACTTTCAGGTGACTACCGCTCGCAGTGGCGCGGAGGCGCTGGCCTGCCTGGAAAAGCAGCGCCCGGACGTGGTGCTCTCGGACCTGTACATGGATGAAATGGACGGTTTGGAGCTGTTTCATGAAATCCAGCGCAGAACCCCCGGTCTGCCGGTCATCATTCTGACCGCCCACGGTTCGATCTCCGAGGCGGTCAGCGCCACGCGTCGCGGCGTTTTCAGCTTCCTGACCAAGCCCATCGACCGGGACGAGCTGTTCGGGGCAATCGACGAAGCGCTGGCTCAGACCGGCAGCGGCCAGGCTCAAGGGGACGAAAGCTGGCGCGGCGAGATCATCACCCGAAGTCCGGAAATGGAGCGGCTGCTGGAGCAGGCGCGCATGGTGGCAACCGCGGATGTCAGCGTGCTGGTCAGCGGTCCTTCCGGCTCCGGCAAGGAATTGATGGCGCGAGCGATTCACCGGGCCAGCCACCGGGCGGACAAGCCTTTCGTGGCGATCAACTGCGGCGCGCTGCCGGAACAGCTGCTGGAAAGCGAGCTGTTCGGTCATGCTCGAGGCGCTTTCACCGGCGCCATCAGCCAGCACGAGGGCCTTTTTCAAGCGGCTAGCGGCGGCAGCCTGTTTCTCGATGAGATCGGCGATATGCCGCTGTCGCTGCAGGTCAAGCTGCTGCGGGTGCTGCAGGAACATCAGGTTCGGCCCCTGGGCTCGACGACCTCCATCCCTGTGGACGTGCGGGTGATCTCCGCCACCCATCGGGATCTGGATCGGGCCATGGAGGACGGAAGTTTTCGCGAGGATCTCTACTATCGTCTCAACGTGGTCAACCTGCGTCTGCCACCGCTCAAGGAGCGAGCCGAGGACGTGCCGCTACTGGCCAAGCACCTGCTCGACCAGGCAGCAAGGCGCCACAAGCCCTCCGTCAAGGGCTTCTCGCCGGAGGCACTCAATCTGCTGGCGGCCAGCGCCTGGCCGGGCAACGTGCGTCAGTTGGTCAACGTGGTGGAGCAGTGCGTGGCGCTGACCAGCACGCCGATCATTCCGGAAGCGCTGGTTTCCCAGGCGTTGGTCGCCGAGGAAAACGCGCTGCCCTCCTTCAGCGACGCCCGGGCAGGCTTCGAGCGCAGCTATCTGGTCAAGGTGCTCAAGATCACCGAGGGCAATGTGACCCAGGCGGCGAGGATCGCCGGTCGCAACCGCACTGATTTCTACAAGCTGCTGGGTCGCCATGACCTGGAGCCGGGGGAGTTCAAGCCCGCGGCCTCTCGGCCCAGCGCGGTCGATTCCCGATAGCCGTGGCCTCCATCGTCATTACTCGCGATAACGGCGCTTGACTTCCAGCAGCAGACGACCCTCTCCCAGCCGGGCTCTTAGTGTTTCTCCGGGCTGGGTGTCCCGGGCGCGCTTGACGACTTGCCCCTGGCGATTTTCGATGATCGCATAGCCACGCCCCAGCACCGCCAGGGGGCTGACCGCCTGCAAGGCTCGAGCCAGATAGCCAAGGCGGGTGCGCTCCCGCTGGATGCGTCGTTCCCAGGCGGCATGCAAGCGCTGATTCAAGAGTGAAGATTGTCGACGCGCGGCGGCCACCTGCCGAGCCGGGTCGAAATGCAACAGGTGCTGTCGAGCATAGGCGGCGCGCTGGCGCTGAAGCGCCAGCCGCCCCTGGATCGCGCGTTCCAGGCGGCTCTCGAGCTGGCCGAGATGACGACGCTGCCGGGCGAGTTCCTCGCCGGGGTGACGCAGGCGCATCCGCAGATGATCCAGACGCTGCGTATCGCCCTCGAGCCGTCCCCGCTGGCTGCGTACCAGGCGGCTACGCAGCTGTGTCAGTCGAGCACGCAGCTCCTGTTGATCCGGCACCAGCCGTTCCGCCGCCGCGGAGGGAGTAGGGGCGCGAGCGTCCGCGGCGAATTCCGCCAGGCTTGAATCCGTTTCATGGCCCACCGCGGCGATCACCGACAGCCGCGAGTGGAAGATCGCCCGAGCCAGGTGCTCGTCGTTGAAGGCCCACAGGTCTTCCAGGCTGCCGCCACCGCGGGTGATCAGTACCGCATCCCGGTCTGGATCGAAGCGCGTTTCCCGATTGAGCAGCGCCAAGGCGCGAATCATCGCCGGCGCGGCCTCCGCGCCCTGCACCGGTACCGGCATCACTTCTACCTGACTGAGGGGCCAGCGCGCCGTCAGCACCGCCAGCACGTCGCGAATCGCCGCGCCGCTAGGTGAGGTGATCACGATCAGGCGCCGGGGTGGAAAGGGCAGCGGACGCGCGTTGGCGAAGACACCTTCCTGTCCGAGCTGCTGCTTCAGGCGCTCGAAGGCCGCCAGCAGCTCACCGGCGCCGGCGGCCTGCACCGCCTCGACGATCAGTTGGTAGTCGCCCCGGGGCTCGAAGATCGACACCCGCCCGCGCAGCCTCACCTGGTCGCCATCCTTGAGCGGCGCGCTCACGAAACGCCCTCGATTGCGAAACAGCGCGCAGCGCAGCTGAGCCCGAGCGTCCTTCAAGGTGAAATAGACATGCCCTGACGCGGGCCGGGAGATCCCGGAAAGCTCCCCCTCCACCCAGCAGTCGCCGAACCCCCGCTCCAGCAGTTGCCGCGCCTGATGATTCAATTCGCTGACGGAAAGGATCGGGGCATCGACTTGGGACATGACGGTAGCATCCGTGATTGAAACAACGCCTAGCCTAGCATGCCGGCCATTCTGCCTGGTGATGGGAAAGCCGCTTTCGCCAACGTCTCAAGCGGCTAGCCGTCTCACCGCGCTAGGCGTTTAGGCGCCTGCAGTAATTCATTATCATCGGCAACGTCAGAATCAGCACCGTCATACGGAGCAGGTGGTGCGAGGTGACGAAGGCGGGGTCGATGCCAAGCGTCAAGGCGACCAGGCTCAGCTCGGGAGCGCCGCCGGGCATATAGGCCAGCAGGGCCGCCGCCGGCGAATAGCCGGTGAGAAGATGCGCGCCCCAGGCCACCAGGATGGCGATCAGCAGCAGCATCACCGCCTGCAGGGCGGCCATCATCAGGCTGTAACCGACTTCGGCCAGTGACGTGCCGGCGAAACGCACTCCCACCGAGGCACCGATGATCACTTGGGACAGGGCGACGAGGATGGGAGGAATCGCTGCCTGGGTCACTCCCGTCAGGTGCAGGACCGCCGAGGCTAGCGCCGGCCCGAAGAGCAAGGCATTGGGCAAGCGCAGCCATCGGCCTAGCCAGATGCCGACCACGCCGGCGGCCAGGAGCCAGGCAGCGTCATTCGGTGCGGGTAGCCTTAACCATTGGTCCGGAGAGATGGATGCGCTTCGTAGGTCGATATGTCCGATCGCCTGCAGAAGCGGTGGAATGGCGACCAGGACAATCAGGATGCGTACCGCATGGGTGACGCCGACGATACGCAGGTCGGCGTTCGAGTCCACGGCCATAAGGGTAACCGTCGAGACGCCACCGGGCACACTCGAGTAGAGGGCGGTATCCAGGGAATAGCCGGCCACCCGATGCGAGAACCATACCGACAGGGCCATCATTACGGCCGTGGCCAGCAGCATGATGGCAAGACTTGCGCCCCACAACGATAAGTCGCCGGACAGGTCCGAGGTGAAGGCCGAGCCCAGCATCACGCCGATGATCACCAGTACCGCCCGGCGCGATCGTCCCGGTGAGCGCAGCCTGACCCCCATAAGGCTTGCGGCGGTGGTGGCGAGCATCGCGCCCAGCAGCCAAGGCAGGGGGAGGTGCAACCAATAGGCGAGGCCACCGCCGGCAAGTCCTAATACCAGCGTCGGCAAGAACTTTCCCAGGGTGACCAGCCGTGTCTCACTCGTCGCGTTCAAGACTTGATGTGCTCCGGTGGCGGGGGGTCAGTCGTCTTCGATCGGCGCTTCTTGGCGACGGTTGGGCAACAGCTTGGGCAGTAGCCAAGGCAGCACCAGCAGGGCCGCCGCGGCGATCCACAACCCTAGCGAGATGCCGGATTGCCAGAGGATGCCGACGTCACCGCCGCTGATCGACAGGGCGCGACGCAGGTTCTGCTCCATCAGCCCGCCGAGCACATAGCCGAGAATCACCGGAGCCAATGAAAACCCCAGTTTGCGCAGCAGATAGCCGAACACGCCGATGATCAGCATCAGGTAGATGGCGGTGAGGTCGGAATGCAGCTGATAGACGCCGACGAAGGCCAGGATGGCGATGGCCGGCACCAGCACCCAGCGCGGAATGGTCAGCACCCGGGCGAACACCCCGGCCAGCGGCAGGTTCAGCGCCAGCAGCACCAGGTTGCCGATATATAGCGAGGCGATCAAACCACCGGCCACCTCGGGGCGCTCGGTGAACATCATCGGCCCCGGGGTGATGTTGTAGAGCATCAGGGCGCCAAGCAGCACCGCGGTGGTGCCGGAACCGGGGATACCCAGGGTCAGCATGGGCACGAAGGAGCCTGCGGCGGAGGCGTTGTTGGCCGCCTCCGGGGCCGCCAGGCCGCGCATGTCGCCATGGCCGAAGGTGCCTTCCTTGTCCGATAGACGCTTCTCGGTAGTGTAGGCGACCGCCCCCGCCACCGAGGCCCCGGTGCCGGGCAGCACGCCGATGATAAAGCCGATCAGGCTTGAGCGCAGCATGGCGCCCTTGCAGAACAGGATTTCCTTTATGCTGACGAAGACCCGTCCCAAGGGTGGCAGCTCGCTATCGACGTCGTCGCGGTTGGCGTGCTCGAGCATCAGCAGGATCTCACTGATGGCAAACAGGCCGATGATCATCACCACGAAGTCGATGCCGTCGTAGAGCTCCGGCAAGCCGAAAGTGAAGCGCATCACGCCGGTGCCGGAGTCCACGCCCACGGTGGCGATCAGCACACCGAGCACCGCGCCGATGGCGGTCTTGATCGGGTCCTTGCCCATCATCACCGACATCGATGAGAAGGCGAACACCATCAAGGCGAAGAACTCGGCGGGACCGAACATTACCGCCACCTCCGCCAGCAGCGGCGCGAACAGCGTCAGGCCGAGGATGGCGATGGTGGCGCCGACGAAGGAACTGACCGCCGACAAGCCGAGCGCGGGGCCGGCGAGGCCCTTCTTGGCCAGGGGGTGGCCGTCCAGGGTGGTCATCACCGCGCCGGCATCGCCGGGCACGTTAAGGAGGATGCTCGACATGCGTCCGCCGTATTCGGCACCGGTGTAGATGCCGGCGAGCAGGATCAGGGCGGATTCCGCCGGCAGGCCCAGGGTGTAGGCCAGCGGCATCAGGATGGCGATGCCGTTGATCGGGCCGATCCCCGGCAGTGCCCCGAACAGGGTGCCGAGCAGGGCGCCGAGAAAGGCCAGCCCCAGGTTGAGTGGCGTCAGCGCGACGCCGAAGCCCTCGATCAGGAAATCGAACATGTTGGCGTTCCTCTAGATGATGGCGCCGAGCCAAGTCCCGGTGGGCAGGCCGATGCCTAGCCCCGAGGTAAACAGGAGGTAGCTGCCCACTGCCAGCGCGATACCGGTGATCCATGCCTTGGCCCAACTGGCGCCAAACAGGCGTGCCAATGCCGCGACGACTAGCAGCGAGGTGGGGACGAAGCCCAGACGGATGAACAGTATGGCGTAGGTCAATAGCAGCGCGAGCACCAGCACAAGCTTCAGTGCCAAGGGGCCGGTGGGCCAGTGGCCGTCCTCTCCGGGACGTAACACCAGCACCAGCGACAGGCCGGCGAGCAGAATCGCCAGGCCCAGCGGAAACGCCCGGGGTCCCACGGGCTCGTAGCTGAAGGGAATTTCCAGATTGATGGCCTGGACGGCGACGAACGCCGCCAGACCGATCAGCATGAATCCCAGCAATCGGTCGGCGGCGAGCTTCATTTCAGGCCCACTTCTTCGGCCAGTGACTTGAAGCCGGCGACCTGATCCTTCACGTAGCCATCGAAGTCGTTACCGAAGCGTGACATCGGGAAGAGGCCGCGCTCCTCGCGAAGCTCGATGAAAGCCGGATCCTCAGCCAGTGCCTGCAGGCGTTCCACCCACTGGGCGTAGGCTTCGTCACTGACTTCCGGGCCCATGTAGTAACCGCGCCAGATCGGCCACTGGACGTCATAGCCCTGCTCGGCGGCGGTGGGAATCTCGGCGTAGGGCCCGCCCATACGCTCCTCGGAAAGCGCCGCTAGCACTCGAACCTTGCCGCTCTCGAGCTGCGACTGGAGCTCGGAGAGATCGCCGGTGAAGACCTGGATATGATTGCCCAGTAGCGCCGCCAGCGCCTCGCCGCCGCCTTCGAAGGCCACGTAGCGCAGGCGCCTAGGGTCGATATCCGCGGCCTTGGCGGTCAGCGCCGCTTTCATCCAGTCCTGGCTGCCCACGGTGCCACCGGCGCCGAAGGCGATCTCACCCGGTTTGTCCTGAAGATCGGCCATCAGCTCGTCCAGCGACTGCCAGGGCGCGTCGGCACCGACCACGATGGCGCCGTAGTCGACCCCCAGGGCGCCTAGCCAGCGCACCTCATCGGCGTCGTACTGGCCGAACTTGCCAAGTGCTAGATTGACCGCCGCGCCGGTGCTCGCCGCGACGATCAGGTTGGGATCGTCGGTGCGTACGCCGTTCACGTGGTTGTAGGCGACGGCGCCGATGCCCCCGGGCATGTAGGTCACCATCATCGGTTTCTCGATGAGGTCGGCGGCCAAGAGTCCGTTGGCCGCCAGGCGGCAGGTCAGGTCGTAGCCGCCCCCGGGTTTGGCCGGCGCGATGCACTCGGTTCCGTCGGCGGCCTGAGCCTGACCGATGAGCAGGGTGCCGCCCAGCAAGGCGATACTAGAAGCATGGCGAATAGCCGTGATGAGCTTCATGACGAACTCCTATTCTCTTGTTGTACGATGCGAGATAGTCCTTACCTGCCATCGGCATGATGGCTTGAGCGATGTTAGGCGCACTACCTTTCATCAACCTGTCACCTTGCCCAACACTCAGTGAGACTTTGGTCGCATGCGTCTTCTTGTCGTCGAGGACAATCCGCTGATTGCACGCTCTCTCGAGCGGGCACTGTCACCGCTTGGCAATATCGTCGAGGTGTTCGCTACTCGCTGTAATGCCTTGGCGGCTTTGCGACATGACCGCTTCGATCTGATTCTGCTCGATTTGGGGCTACCCGACGGTGACGGCCTCGATGTGCTGAAGGCGCTACGCGAGCGCGGTGACATGACTCCGGTATTGATCCTCACGGCCCGGGACGGTATTGACGATCGTGTCAGCGGCCTCGACTTGGGCGCCGATGACTATCTGGCGAAGCCGTTTTCCCTGGCGGAACTCGAAGCGCGGGTTCGGGCGCTACTGCGGCGCAGTCAGCAGCGCAGCGACAACCGGCTGCGCTTCGGAAGCTTGAGTTTTGACCCGGCGGCGGGTGAGGCCGTCCTGGACGGCAAGACGTTGGTGCTGCCGCGCCGCGAGTTGCTACTGATCGAAGGCCTGCTGCTGCATGCCGGAAGCATCGCGCCACGGGAGACGCTTGAGCGGCGACTGTTTGGCTTTGGTGAGGTGGGCCCCAACGCCTTGGAGGTCTATGTCAGCCGCCTGCGCAAGCGGCTCCAGGGCAATGGCCTACGGATTCGGACCTTTCGCGGCCTGGGCTATCGGCTGGAGGAAGATGCCGAGTGATCGAGGTAACGGGCTCGCTCAA
Organism: Pistricoccus aurantiacus; assembly: GCF_007954585.1. GTDB lineage: Bacteria > Pseudomonadota > Gammaproteobacteria > Pseudomonadales > Halomonadaceae > Pistricoccus > Pistricoccus aurantiacus. The sequence goes on along the minus strand of NZ_CP042382.1, from coordinate 353,390 downwards.
GCATCGGCTGGCGGTCTGGCTGCTGATCACCGTCACGGGCCTGGGCGCATTGCTGATGATCGAAGCCTGGCTGAGCACGCACCGTGCCGCGGAACGGGCCTTCGATGGCCGGCTCGAGGCCGCCGCCCTGTCCATCGCCGAAGCCGTGCAGTGGCAGGAGGGTGAGCCGATCGTGGAGATTCCGGTGGCGGCCCTGCAAATCCTCGCCACGCGTCATCAAGAGCGGGTCTTCTATGCGGTGCTTGCCTCCGATGGCGAGGCGATCGCCACCAATATGCCCTTCACTATCAAGCCTGCCTGGCGCGAACGGGTAGCGAAGGAGCCCGAGGCGCTGACGACGGTATTCGACGGTGTTTCCTGGCGGCTGTATGGGCGCGAGTATGACTCGGCGGGCTGGGTCTCCCAGGAGCCGGTGCAGATCTGGGTGGGCCATACCCGGGTCGGGCGCCTGACGCTAGCTGGCGAGCTATTCCAGCGAACCGTGGTTCGCTTCCTGGCCATGGTAATGTTGGCTGGGCTGTTGATGCTGCTGGCGATGCGCGTGGCCTTGACACCGATGCGCCGGCTGCGTCACTTGCTGAGACGGCGCGAGGCCGACGATATGCGCCCGCTGGACGCCCGGGTACCGGAGGAACTGCGCGAGATGGCCGAGACCCTCGACACCCTGTTTGCTCGCCAGCGCGATAGCCGCGACGCGTTACTGCGTTTCACCGCCGATGCCAGCCATCAGCTGAAGACGCCACTGGCTGGGTTGCAAAGCATCAGCGAGCTGGCGCTGCAAAACTCGGATCCAGCTGAGTGGCATGCGGCGCTGGCGGCGGTGCATGACGGCGCCGAGCGCACCAGTCGCCTGGCTGGCCAACTGCTCAGTCTCGCTCGCTTGCGCCATCTCGAAGAAAAAAACGACGTCGTGCCCCTGGATATCGTGGCCGTACTGCGGGAGACGCTGCTTGACTGGGCGGGGCGCGAGGTGGCGAGACGTCATGACCTTGGCATGGCCGCGCCACCCGCCGGGCCGCTCCTAGTACGTGCCGAGAGTTGGATGATTCGTGAGCTGCTGGGGAACTTGATCGATAATGCCCTGCGCTACACGCCGCCGGGGAGTCGCATCACCCTGGGGCTCGAACGCCACGGTGCCGAGGTAGTGCTCTATGTCGAGGACGATGGCCCTAGGGTGGCAATCGAATCGCTCGAGCGGCTACGCCAGCCCTTCGAGCGTGGCGGTCGCCAGGATACCGAGGGCTCCGGGCTCGGGCTTGCCATCGTTGATTCCATCGCCCGGCGCCTGGGGGCTCGGTTCACGCTTGCCGCGCGCGAGCCCCATGGCCTGGTGGTTCGCCTGCATCTAGCATTGTGCAGCAGCGAGAGTACTTCATGATGCCCGTACAATACGTATGGTATGGACGCCACCTCGCCGGATGGGGGGTGGCATTGATACTGGCTCTGGGTGTATCGGCGCCGGCGTCCGCCACTCCCTTGGTCGTGGAGGCGGCCCTGAATCGCGAGGTGGTCGCCCCGCTCCTCGATGCCTTTCGCGCCGCCCATCCCGATATCGACCTGCGGTATCACGACCGTTCGACTCTCGAGGTCGATGTCTCGGTGGCGGAGGCCAGTCCGGCCCCGGACGTGGTGATCAGTTCGGCGATGCCCTGGCAGATGGCCCGGGTCAACGAGGGCTACGCGCGTCCCCTGAATTCCGTTCAAGCGCGCCGCTGGCCGGCCTGGGCCAAATGGCGAAACGAAGTGTTCGGCTTTACCTTCGAGCCCATCGTCATGGCCTATCGACTCGATCTGGCCAAGCACATGATGCCACCTCAGACCCACGCCGATCTTCATAGCTTGCTTACCACGCAGCGCGAGCGCCTCGAAGGCCGAGTCACTACCTATTCGCCGCTGACCAGTGGCGTCGGCTATACCCTGTTTCAGCAGGATGCCCGCTACACACCGCGTTTCTGGGACCTGGTCGCCGGCATGGGTCAGGCTGACGCCAAGCTCGAAAGCAATACCCGATCCATGCTCGAAGGCATCAGCGATGGCCGCTATTGGCTCGGCTACAACCTGCTGGGCTCCTACGCCATGGTGTGGGCTCAGCGGCATCCTGAAGTCATCGTGCAAATACCCCAGGATTATGCCTTGGTGATGATGCGCATGGCCTTCATTCATCGGGACGCACCGCATCCCGATGCCGCCGAGACCTTCGTCAACTTTTTACTGGGGCGCGAGGGGCAGCGGGTACTGGCCGGTCAGACGCCGCTGTTCAGCATCAGGTCGGATATTGTCGGGCCCTATACGGCGGCGCGTCTGCGCGATCAGGTCGGCGAGCAGCTCTACCCGATTCCGCTCAATGCCTCCCTGCTGGCCTTCGTCGATCCTCAGCGGCGTGCCGCCTTCCTCGCCCGTTGGCATCGCGAGTTCGCGCAGGACGACCGACAGTGAGCGCCTGCCTTGACATTGCGACGAAAGTGGCTAGCGCGCTATAATACGCGATTAACTTTTCTGCGTTATATCCCTTCTCCCACCTGCTCAAACTGGGTGTCGCCAATGCTACGTATGGCTCAAGAAGCACTTACGTTCGATGACGTATTACTGGTTCCCGGCTATTCCGACGTGCTGCCCAAGGACGTCAGCCTCAAGACCCGCCTGACCCGCCATCTCGAACTCAATATTCCCCTTTGTTCCTCCGCCATGGATACCGTCACCGAGGCGCGCCTGGCCATCGCCATGGCCCAGGAAGGTGGCATCGGTATCATCCACAAGAACATGTCCGTGAACGCCCAGGCGGCGGAAGTGCGCAAGGTCAAGAAGCACGAGAGCGTGATCGTCAAGGATCCGGTCACCGTCGGCCCGGATGCCAAGCTGCAAGACCTTTTGAACATGGCCAGGGAGTACGGCTTCTCCGGCTTTCCGGTAGTGGAAGGCGAGACCCTGGTGGGCATCGTCACCGGTCGAGATATGCGCTTCCAACCGGATCACAGCGACAGCGTCGAGGCGATCATGACACCTCGGGAGCAGTTGATCACCGTGGTGGAAGGCACGCCCCTCGAGCAGATCAAGACACAGCTTCACGAGCATCGCATCGAGAAGATGCCGGTGGTGGACAAGGAATTTCGGCTGCGCGGCCTGGTGACCTTCCGGGATATCGAGAAGGCCCGTAACTATCCCAATGCGGCCAAGGACGGCGATGGCCGCTTGCTGGTGGGCGCGGCGGTGGGTACCGGTCCGGAAACCCCGGAGCGCATCAAAGCCCTGGCGGACGCCGGCGTCGATGTGGTGGTGGTGGATACCGCTCACGGTCATTCGAAAGGCGTGATCGATCGGGTGCGCTGGGTCAAGGAGAACTTCCCGCAGATCCAGGTGATCGGCGGTAACATCGCCACCGCGGATGCCGCGAGAGCGCTGGCGGAAGCCGGTGTAGACGCGGTAAAGGTAGGCATCGGTCCAGGCTCGATCTGCACCACGCGGATCGTCGCCGGAGTCGGCGTGCCCCAGATCAGCGCGGTAGCCAACGTTTCCGCCGCCCTCGAGGACTATGACATTCCACTGATCGCCGACGGCGGTGTGCGCTTCTCCGGGGATCTCTCCAAGGCAATCGCCGCCGGCGCCAGCTGCGTGATGATCGGCGGCCTGCTCGCCGGCACCGAGGAAGCCCCCGGTGAGGTCGAGCTCTACCAAGGGCGTACCTACAAGGCCTATCGCGGCATGGGCTCCATGGGCGCCATGTCCCAGAGCCAGGGTTCCTCGGATCGCTATTTCCAGGACAAGAGCGAAGGCATCGAAAAGCTCGTCCCGGAAGGCATCGAAGGCCGGGTGCCCTACAAGGGCCTGATGAGCGCCATCGTTCATCAGCTGATGGGTGGCCTGCGCGCCTCCATGGGCTACACCGGCTGTCGCAGCATCGAGGAAATGCGCACCAAGCCGGAATTCGTCAAGATCACCGGCGCCGGCTTCAACGAGTCGCATGTTCATGACGTGCAGATCACGAAAGAAGCTCCCAACTATCGGGTGGGCTAAGGGATCATGACCGATATTCACGCCCACAAGATTCTGATCCTCGATTTCGGCTCCCAGTACACCCAGCTGATCGCTCGCCGGGTGCGGGAAATCGGCGTCTATTCGGAGGTGCGCGCCTTCGATATCAGCGAAGACGAGATTCGCGAATACAATCCCAACGGCATCATCCTCGCCGGCGGGCCGGAATCCGTCACCGAGCTGGATTCCCCGCGAGCGCCGCAGTGCGTTTTTGAGCTGGGCCTGCCGGTGTTCGGCATCTGCTACGGCATGCAAACCATGGCGGAGCAGCTCGGCGGCCAGGTGGAAGGCTCCAAAAAGCAGGAATTCGGCTACGCTCAGGTGCGTATCGAGGGCGACGATGCCTTGTTCAAGGGCATCAAGGATCACGTCGATCATGACGGCAAGGCGCTGCTCGATGTGTGGATGAGCCACGGCGACAAGGTGGCCCGGGTGCCGGAGAGCTTCACCGTCACCGCCTCCACTCCGAGCTGCCCCAACGCCGCCATGGTCTGGGAGGAAAAGCGCTTCTACGGGGTGCAGTTCCATCCGGAAGTGACCCATACACTGCAAGGCATGCGGATTCTCGAACACTTCGTGCTTGGCATTTGTCAGGCGGAAAAGCTCTGGACCCCGGCGCGCATCGTCGAGGATCTTTCCGCCCGGGTGCGGGATCAGGTCGGCGATCGTCATGTGCTGCTCGGGCTTTCCGGCGGGGTGGATTCCTCCGTGGTGGCGGCGCTGCTGCACCAGGCCATCGGCGATCAGCTCACTTGCGTCTTCGTCGACAACGGTTTGCTTCGTAAGCAGGAAGGCGATCAGGTGATGGAAACCTTCGCCCGTCACATGGGCGTGCGGGTGATCCGTGTCGACGCGGAAGAGCAGTTTCTCTCCAGGCTCAAGGACGTCGCCGACCCGGAAGCCAAGCGCAAGGTCATCGGCAACACTTTCATCGATGTCTTCGACGCGGAGGCGGCGAAGATCGACGGCGTCGATTTTCTTGCCCAGGGCACCATCTACCCAGACGTGATCGAATCCGCCGCCAGCAAGACCGGCAAGGCTCATGTGATCAAGTCCCACCACAATGTCGGCGGCCTGCCGGAGACCATGAAGCTCAAGCTGGTGGAACCCCTGCGGGAGCTGTTCAAGGACGAGGTGAGAAAGCTCGGCCTGGAACTCGGCCTGCCCTATGACATGGTCTACCGCCATCCCTTCCCGGGGCCCGGGCTCGGCGTGCGTATCCTCGGCGAAGTGAAGAAGGAGTACGCGGATATCCTCCGCGAAGCCGACGCCATCTTTATCGAGGAGTTGCACAACGCGGATTGGTACCACAAGACCAGCCAAGCCTTCGCCGTCTTCCTGCCGGTAAAATCCGTCGGCGTGGTCGGCGACGGCCGCCGCTACGAGTGGGTCATCGCCCTGCGCGCCGTGGAAACCATCGACTTCATGACCGCCCGCTGGGCGCACCTGCCCTATGAACTGCTGGAGAAAGTCTCCAATCGCATCATCAACGAAATCAGCGGCGTATCGCGGGTGACCTACGACGTGAGCAGCAAGCCGCCCGCGACGATCGAGTGGGAGTGAAAACGAATAGCGGAGTTACCAATAAGGTTGTCAATTGACAACCTTATTTTTTACGACCAAACTTGAGATGAAGCGATGGCACGGGCTTCCCATCCCAATAAAGAAATTGAAGCAGCGCTTCGCCATGCAGAAGCCAATGGTTGGCGAATCAAGACTGCCAGCGGGCATGCGTGGGGACGGATTTACTGCCCCTACAACGATAATGAATGCCGTTGCGGTGAGTTCTGTATCACCAGCGTCTGGAGTACTCCCAGGAAACCGATAGCACACGCTCGTGCCATTCTTCGGGTAGTTGATAACTGTACGAGCAAGGAAAAGCAGGACAGCAATCACGAAGGCGCTTAGCAGGAGTAAATCATGGAATATATCTTTACCCTCAAATATCGGCTTACCGAGCGAGATGCAGATACCGACGAGTTCATTGAGCGGCTTGGAGAAGCCGGCTGCGACGATGCATTGATTGGTATCGGACAGCCTGGTCGCCTAGCGCTTGAGTTTACTCGTGAAGCTGACGATGCACGGCAGGCACTACACAGTGCATTAGCTGACGTAAAAAAAGCTGTACCTGCAGCACGTCTGATCGAGGTAACGCCGGATCTAGTCGGCCTGACTGATGCGGCGGAAATAGTCGGCATGTCCCGACAGAATCTACGCAAGCTGATGCTGGCGAATCCTGAAACATTTCCCGATCCCGTTCACGAAGGCAGCGCTTCGCTGTGGCATCTGTCGGAAATACTGGCATGGCTGGAGGCACGGGGTAGTTATGCGCTCGATTACAGCATAATGGATGTTGCTTCTGCTGCGTTGCAGGTCAATTTGCTAAAGCAGACTCAGCACCGATTACCTGAACATGATCAGGAACTGGAAGAATTGATCAGTTGAAATGTGGGTTTGAAAGGTAAGGTTGCGGCATCAGCGCCTGGTTCTGTGTGGACGCTGCCACACGGCGCTCCACCGCCAAATGCTCCAGGAAGGCACGTACCTCTGTGCCACCCATGACGGCAGGGTGTCGGACATCATGGAAGCGAATGAAGTAGCGAATCCAGTAGCAGTAGGTCTTCTCGGTTCTGGGGCTGTAGCGTTTCACTCGCATGGTGGCCTTCACCCGGTCCATCAGCTTCGGCGGTCTGCTGTGCGAATCCATATGGCGGCCCTCGATGCGTGTATATGCATACAGTATTATTGGTCCTGGCACAACGCGCAAGCGCGCTAACCCTGCATAGGTGGCCGAATCATGATTCAGGTTCCGTAAAATCAAAGAGTTAGTTAGAAAAATTCGCGATTGATAAGATTGTTGAACGAGCACGCGCGTTCAAGTCAATCAACGAGCACGCTGTCTAATACCTGTTATGTTTATCAGTTTTCGTTACAGCAAGTTACTAATTTTTCGAGGAATAGACGTAAACCAAATGTCATTCTGTTAGCCCATGGTAATGTACGATAATCTGTCTGAGTTCGGGGTATTCATGTCTATAACAAGTAAATCCATTAAAATTTTATGGTCTAATGCAGCTGGTCGATGTTCATTTAGAGGATGCACAGAGAGACTGTCAGTAGAGGAAGCTGAGGGTGTTACGCCTTATACCCTCGGTGAAATGGCTCATATTAAAGGTAACAAACTGGGGTCCAACCGATACGATGCTGATCAACCTGCCTTGGAAAGGGATGGTTATGAAAATCTAATTTTGCTTTGTCCTACCCACCACACACTAATTGATAAAGCAGAAAACGAAGCTGAATACTCTGTTGAGTTGCTTCATGAAATGAAGCAAGAACATGAAGAGTTTGTTTCAAATCGCCTACAGATCACTGAACTGAAGAGCCTTGAACAACTAAAAGACAAAATTGCTCCATATATGGCTGAGAACCACCAAGTTTGGGATCAATATGGTCCAATGTCCGAAAATGCAAGAAAAAATCCAAACAGTGACCAAGTGTATGCTTTATGGACTTCTGAGCGTCTTTCTACGATTGTTCCTAATAATAGAGAGATAAAGGAGTTACTCGTTGAATATCGAGCATTATTCTCTCGTAAAGAACACAGAGTTGTAAGTAAGTTTATAAAGCATGTAGAAAGTTATGAGCAATGGGTAGAAGATAAAATTCCTTATAATGCAGTTCAGCGATTTCCGAGTGATTTTGAAGATTTAATATTAGGAGAATAATATGCCGGCACATAACGAAAACTTTCCTTGGATGAGTTATTACAGAAACTACAACTTTTTTGAGCAACGTATGACTGAACACAGTAAAGTTAGCTCTTGTCAGAAGCTGGATGCTGGTTTGTATAGTATTGAGTTAAATACGGGCAAAAAACTGAACGTTTTTATTTGCGAGTGTTATTCGTTTGGCACAGCGGAATATGTAGAGTCATGTGAAAACTATGGGGCTCTTGATGCAGTAATTATTAGTTCGAATTGGTGTGGTTATTCCTTAGAGCTAAAACGTGACTGTATGGCTGATCAAGTTGGTATTTTCGATATTGGTGGCTTTATGGCTGCAATAAATCAGCGTGAGTATTGGACTTATCTGACTGACTATGAAAAAGATAAGTTTAAAGAATATGGCTGGTCTTGAGCGTTTAGCGGATGTCTATGGTTTCGGCTCCTATTTCAAAGGCGAATCAAACTTCAACGATATAGATATTTTAATAGTACAAAATTCGAATAGCTTTAAATCGTGCAAAGTAGCTATCTCATTGAAGAAAAACTTGTTAGCAAGAGTTGATAAAGTGTCAGTTACTATGCTTTCAAAGTCTGAAGAGTCAGAAGTTAATTTTATTGAAAAAGCATCGGCCAAACATTTGTCACCATACAATGGCAAAAACTTATGTGAAATTATTGCTGCGATAGAAGATATTTCTTCAGTGTGCAAATAAACATAACAAAGCATTTAAGAGTGATTCGCAACGCTTGGCAGTTTCGCTTCGCTCAAGTATAGCCAAGCGTCGCTCACACCTTAATGCGGCGTTGAGGCTGTAGAAAAACTCAAATTTCCGGCGCTGGTTTGGTAAAATCGGGCACAAAGACGAGGAGTAGTCGGATGACGAAAGCCAAACCCCGTTTCAGGCCCTACAACTACGACCAGGACGCGATGGTCGTGATCAATTATCAGGAACAGCTCCAGCCCGGTACCTTTGAACACGCCGTTCATTACCTCATAGAGCACAAGCTGGATCTGTCGGTGTTCCACCCCAAGTACCGCAACGACGACACCGGCCGCCTGGCCTACGATCCGGCCATCTTGCTGAAGATCATTCTGTTCGCCTACTCCAAAGGCATCACCTCCAGTCGCGAGATCCAGTGGTGTTGCGAGACCAATATCATTTTCAAGGCGCTGTCCTGCGATACCGTGCCGCACTTCACCACCTTGGCCAAGTTTGTCAGTCAGCACGCCGATGAGATTGAAGAACTGTTCGAACAGATACTGTTGGTGTGTCATGAACAGGGTCTTCTGGGTAACGCGCTGTTTGCTATCGACGGCTGTAAAATATCGTCAGACGCGGCGAAGGAATGGTCGGGCACCTTTAAAGAGCTGAGTGAAAAGCGCGACAAACTGAAACGGCTGATTCGTCATCATCTGACCGAACACTACGCCCGGGATGAGGCCGAAACCGAAGCGGAACTGGATCGGGATATTCGCCGCGCCAAAACCATTCTGTCGCTGGAAGAAGCGATGACCAAGGTAGACCGCTTCCTAAAGACGAGCAGCCCAAGGATGGGCCAAGGGAAACGACGCAAGGAAGTGAAAAGCAACATCACCGATAACGAAAGCGGCAAGATGACCACCAGCAAGGGCACGATCCAGGGCTATAACGGTGTAGCCACGGTGGACAAGAAACACCAGATCATCATCGATGCCCAAGCCTTCGGCGAAGGCCAGGAACACCACACGTTAAAGCCGGTACTGGAGACGGTTCAGCAGCGCTATAAAAAGCTGGGCATCGCCGACAACATCTACCAAACCGGCGCGGTTGTCACGGCCGACACCGGCTTCGCCAACGAAACCAACATGCAGTACCTGTACGAACACCAGATCAACGGCTACATCCCGGACAACCGCTTCCGCAGTCGTGATCCCAAGTTCGCCGGCCAGAAAGGCAAGTACGGAAAACGCCACCAGAACCCACCGAAAACCGGCTGGAAACAGGTGATTCCGGCGAGCGAGTTCCAGTTCGACCCTGTCGCGATGGCCTGTGTTTGCCCTGCTGGAGAATCCTTGCATTACGAAGGCACCCGGAACGACCAAAATGGCGTACCAAGAGCCCACTTCCAAGGGCGATTGTTGCAGTGTCGCCATTGCCCCAAGAAGCACCAGTGTATGCAAAACCCCAGTTCGGCGGATCACCGCAAAGGTAAAGGACGACAGGTCTCTTATACCCTGGAAATCAGGCGAGGCCCGATCTATACCGACTGGATGAAGCATCGGGTGGACAGCCGGCAAGGCAAGGAGACCTACAGCCATCGAATGTCGGTGGTGGAACCCGTGTTCGGCAACATCGGCAGCAACAAACGCCTGAATCGCTTCAACCTGCGAGGCAAAAAGAAGGTGCAGGGCCAGTGGCAGTTGTATTGCCTGGTTCACAATATTGAGAAGCTGGCGAATTACGGGCAGTTCGCGGCATGATGCTGGGCTATGATACAGCCAGAAACGGCCCTCAGAGGGCTAAATGAGCGACATTTGGGGCTGAATATCGATAACGTCCGATGTTGTCGTGAAATTAACCAATTTGCGCGGGTTAATCGCAAGTAATGTAAAAACAACAAAGCGGCTGTAGATCAGGCTCTGAGAAGGGTTTTTCTACAGGCTCGTTAAGCAGCCTCAATTAAGAAAAATTAAATAAGTGCTTGCTAACATAAATGAAAGAATTGGCCAGATACGATTAAAGTGCTGGCGAAAAACTTATCTTGCCTAAAATCAATCAAGTTGCCGAAAATGAGTAAGGTCGGAAAGCTATTGCTCATCCGGCCCGTAGATCAGGTCGATAAACTCGGCGCGGTCCACTTCGCCAAAGTAGGGGTAGAGGTCGATGCCTTCCAGCGCGCCTTCGATGGCGCGCTTGTCGTAGCGCACGCCAATTAGAGCGTTTTGTATCTCGCTGACCGGGCGCTGGCCGAAGAAGTCGCCGTAGATCTTGACGTTTTCGATGGCGCCGCCGCGCTTTACCTTGAGACGAAAATCGATAATTCCCGCGGCAAAGTGTCGGGTGCGCTGGATGTCAAAGTCCGGCGAGTGGCCGTAGTTCCAGTCCCACTGGCGGTATTTTTCCTCGACCAGCGCGTTGATGCTGTTCCAGTCCTTGGCAGTCAGGCGGTAGGTTTTGCGCTCGGCACCATCAGGGAAAAGGCTTGCCAGTATTTTCTCCTTGAACGCCTCGGTAGAGAGTGGTGCCTCCAGAAACTCGGCGATGTTGGCAACTCGCGCCCGGGAAGACTTGTGGCCCTTGGATTTGATTTTGGTCATCTTCACGTCAAGCGCCTTGGTGACCTGATCAAGATCGCAGTCCAGCAGCAGGGTGCCGTGGTTGAACATGCGCTTGGTGGATGAGAACTGGGCGTTGCCGGAGACCTTTTTGTCGCCTACCACAATGTCGTTGCGGCCCTTCATCTCGGCTGACACGCCCATGGCGTTGAGCACCTTGATGATGGGAGTGGCAAACTGCTTGAAGTTGTTCAGCTTGTCCTTGGAAAAGTCGGTCAGAAAGCTGAAGTTGAGGTTGCCGTGGTCGTGATACACCGCGCCGCCGCCGGAGATGCGTCGCACGACGTGAATGCCGTGCTCGTCGATATACGCCTGATGAATCTCTTCCAGGGTGTTCTGGTTGCGGCCGATGATGATCGACGGCGCGTTGATGTAGAACAGCAGGTAGTCCTCGCCCGCGGGCAGGTGGCGGATGCAGTACTCCTCGATGGCTAGGTTGACATGTGGGTCGGTAATGCCTTCGTTGTCGATATGGATCATGGCGAACCTGGCGGTGGAGCAAAGATAGCGATTGGAGATAATGGTCGAGAATATAGCGCCGCCAGCAAGAGTCAACGACGGCACAAGTAGAGCGAGGTAGACATGACACTGGATTACCGCTGGCTCCATGACAGGGTTCGCAATCGTTTCGAGTCTGACGACGCCATGGAGGCCTTCCTGCCCAGGTCGCTGACGCCTGACGAGCTGAAGCAGCTGGGAGACGATCGCTACCTTTCCGCCATGAGCCAGCGGGTATTTCGGGCCGGCATGACACACTCGGTGGTCGATGCCAGGTGGCCCGCCTTCGAGGAGGCCTTCTGGGGGTTTGACCCGGAGAAGCTCGTGTTGCTCAGCCCGGAACAGATCGACGGCTACATGAACAATGACCGCATTATCCGTCACCGCACTAAGCTGCAGACCATTCCCAGGAATGCCCAGTTCATCCTGGATATTCGCCAAGAGCAGGGCACAAGCTTTGGCGAGTTCATTGCCAACTGGCCGAGTGCCGACATCATCGGTCTGTGGCATTTATTGGCCAAGCGTGGCGCTCGGCTGGGCGGGCGCTCCGCTGCCGGCTTCTTGCGACTTGTCGGCAAGGATACCTTTCTGCTGACCAGCGATGTGGTGGCACGCCTGGTGGCCGCCGGGGTGATTGACCAGACGCCGACGAGTCAGCGTGACAGGCAGCGTATACAGGATGCCTTCAATGCATTGCAGCAGGCGTCAGGAAGGCCGCTGTGTCAGCTCTCGGCCATGCTGTCGTTGAGTATCAACCCAAGGTTCTAGCCGATGGCGGCGGATGATGAGTCGAGCCTCGGAATTTATGGCTAGTGTTATTACGCCGCGCCAATAAAGTAGTAAAGTATATGCATATTATGCAGAAGCAAGGGGCGATACGATGTCAACTGATCTGAATAGCCGCTATGGCTTGAATCCCGCACATAGCGAAGTGATTGAGGCATGCCGGGTGGTGGCGCCGTGCAGCGTTCTGGACATGGGCTGCTCCAACGGGCGCAATGCTCTGTACCTGAGCCAGCAGGGCTTTGATGTAACCGCGGTAGACAACAATTCTGCGGCTATCGACATGCTGCAGCAGATCGTGAACCGGGAGGGAATCGATAACATCAAGCCACAGGTGTACGACATCAATAGCGCAGGGCTGAGCAGCGAGTATGGATGGATTGTCTGTACCGTCACCCTGATGTTTCTCGACCCAGGCCGTGTTGAAGCGGTGATTGCCGACATGCAGGAGCACACTCTGCCTGGCGGCTACAACACGATTGTCTGTGCCATGAACACCGACGAGCACCCTTGCCCGGTTGGCTTCCCCTTCACCCTTGGAGCAGGACAGTTGCGTGAGGCTTACGGTGGCTGGGAGCTGATCAAGTACAACGAAGATGTTGGCACGATGCACAACGGCGCGCGGCTGCAGTTTGCCACCATGCTGGCGCGCAAGCCCGAGTAGCAGGAGAGACTGGCCGGTGGGCGTCTGAGACGTCTGCAGCCGTGAGGTGACGATAGGGATAGGTCATGACGGCACCAGCTCCCCAATATCCCCTGAGACTGCTCAAGGATGTGGCGATACAGGAAGACGAGGACGTTCAGCGCCTGGTTCTGTGTGGCCGCCGCCACACGGCGCTCCACTGCAAGATATTCCAGAAAATTCATTCAACATCAGTGCGTTCCTCTAATACCTGTTATTTTTTCGTAGGGCAGGCTGAAGCCCAAGGTGGTCAACAAAAGGCGAAAAGTCGCGATCCAGAAACAGTAAGGGTAGCTGTTTTTCTATGCAAAACGTCGCGATGATCACGTCGGCAGTTTTTCTGATCGTGATGCCTTTTTTCCGTAGTGCCCGGTAGTTGTCGGCGCACTTAGTTGACATTTCTTTGCCAAACATTTCATGTTGATCTAATGTGAGCAGGCTTTGTTTAGTTTGGCGATATTGTTTGTCGTTGCGGATGCCTTGCAGGATTTCCAGGAATATAAGGTCGCCGATAGCAACCGAACCATGGCTGATCGAGACGTCCAGCAGATCAGTTTGTGGGTTTTCGACTCCATTGAAATAGTCGATCCAGACGCTGGTATCCACCAGAATCATTCGGCACCCCTCATTTCACTTAGGTCGCCTTCCCACTTGATCTTGCCGCGTAACTTCCGAATTTCCTGCTGTTTGCAAAGCTGGACTAGAAGTTTGAGGCCTTGCTCAACGGCCTCCTTTTTGGTTTCGTAACCGGAGACTTTGAGGGCTTCGGCCATTAACTGGTCGTCAATGACAATGTTTGTTCTCATGGTGCACCTATGTGTATGGTTGCTTGCTTTTATACACAACTTAGCATGTCATTGAGGACATAACAAACGGCTGCACAGCGACCGATTTTCCGCCGATTTGCGGCTCCAACCGGCACATGAGCCGAACGTTGAGTACAAAAAGCACATATGGTTCTATATTTTAGACCATGAAACCGACACATGGAGTTCAGAGAAGAACAAGCTTCTCCAAGTGGAAAGGAGTATCTCGTTCGAGGATGTAGTTTTGCATATCTCGATCGGAGATATCCTGGATACGTTTGAGCATCCGAATTAGGAACGGTATCCGGACCAGCAGATTCATGTGATTGAAATAGAGGGGTACACCTATCTCGTGCCCTTTGTAGAATCGGAGGATGAAGTTTTTCTGAAAACGATTATTTCGAGTCGAAAAGCGACCAAGACCTATTGGGGAGGTCCGAAATGAACAGGCTGGATAAAGACGAGCAGGAAATCCTGGACGCGTTCGATGCTGGAGAGTTGCAGCGAACGCCAGATATCAAGGATCGTAAAGCGCGGCATCAACAGTACGCCGAGGCCATGTTCAAGAAAGATGCCCGCATCAACATCAGGCTTTCTTCCAAGGATCTCCGGGGGCTGCAGAAAAAAGCGCTGGCCGAGGGTATTCCCTACCAGACACTTGTTGCCAGCATCCTCCACAAGTATGTCGAAGGTCGCTTGCGTGAGGATCGGTAGCTAACCAGATCACGCACCGGATGCCAAACCCTCCGCTTCGCAGCGGTTTTATCACCGTTGATGGGCAAGATCATTTCGTTATGCGCCGTTTATCGGCGCGGCTCGATTCCACGCCTCACTAATTCCCCTCCCGCGTCACTCGCCAAACAGTGTTGGAAAGGTCGTCGGCAATAATCACGGCGCCGTCCGGGGCGACGGTCACGCCGACCGGACGGCCGCGCGTTTTGCTATCCTCGGTCAGAAAGCCCGTCACGAAGTCGATGGGGTCACCGTCAGGCTGGCCGTTATTGAAAGGCACGAAGACCACCTTGTAACCCACGGGATCGGCGCGGTTCCAGCTGCCGTGCTCGCCGATAAATACGCCTTCCGCGAATTCGTCGCCCACAGCGGGCGTGGAGAAGTCGAGGCCAAGCGGTGCCCGGTGTGAGCCGAGGCTGTAATCGGGGGAAATTGCCGATTCCACCTTGTCGGGATTCTGCGGGCGTACCCGTGAATCGACGTGCTGCCCCCAGTAACTGTAGGGCCAGCCGTAGAAGCCGCCCTCCTGCACGGAAGTGAGGTAGTCGGGCACCAGATTGGGCCCGAGTTCGTCGCGCTCGTTCACCACCGCCCAAAGCTGATTTGTCTCCGGTTGAATGGTCAGCGCCGTGGGATTGCGCAGGCCGGTGGCATAGGGCTTGTACGCGCCGGTCTCCGCATCGATCTGCCATATTTCGGCCCGGTCGACTTCCGCCGCCATGCCGCGCTCGGTGATGTTGCTGTTGGAACCAATGCCGACGTAGAGAAATTGTCCGTCCGCGCTGGCGGTGAGCGCCTTGGTCCAGTGGTGATTGATCTCGGATGGTAGCAGCGTCACTACCTCGGGCGGGCCGCTGGCCTGAGTCTGGCCTTCCTCGTAATCGAATCGCACCAGCGCATCCTGGTTGGCTACGAAAAGATCATTATCGACCAGGGCAAGCCCGTAGGGCGCGTTGAGGTTTTCGGCGAAAACCGTCTGGTCCTCATAGGTGCCGTCATCGTTACCGTCGCGCAGCAGCGTCAATCGGTCACCACTCTCGACCGAGGTGGTGCCTTGGGACATGATAACCCCGGCAATGAAATCCTTCGGTCTCGGTTTGGGGGCGTTGCCACCGCCTTTGCCTTCGGCCACCAGGATATCGCCGTTGGGCAGCACCAGTGTCTGGCGCGGTACCTTGAGATCGGTGGCGATGGCCGTGATCGAATAGCCATCCGGCACCGTGGGTTTCTGGTCGCCCCATGGCGCCGGCTTGGGGATCGTCATGCTGGGCAACAGCCCGCGCTGCGGCTCGGGCAGCGTCGGGTTGGCGCCGTAGGGTCGTTCCACTTCGTTTGCGTTGGTCGTCCCAGCGATAAGCAGTATCGAAAGGGGAGCGGCGTAGCGAATACTGGAAAATTTCATGCCTTACCTCCAGCGCTGATACGGGAGAAACCGAGCCAGGTCGCCACGCAAGCCAGCACGGTAACGATGATCGAAAGCACGAAACCCGTGGGCATCACGCCCCAGGCATCCCGGGTATGAACCAGCGCATTGATGAAGCCGAGTATCCAGGTGGCCAACAGCAGAAAGAAGTAAACGAGGGAAAGCCGACGACGGCCATCGGCCCGAAACAGGCCAGTCAATGCGCATAGCAGCGCGAGGCCGTTGAACACGAGACCGCCGACAATCAGCCAGGACGCGAAGTGGGTCCACTGTATGTAGTAAGTCGAGGCGTAGGCATAGTCGCTCAGCGCGGCGCCAAGGAAAAGCGGCAGGGTTCCGGCAAGCAATACCCCATGAAGCGGATGCAACCCGCTTCGATAGGATCGTTCGGCAGTGGCGATCACGGCAAGCTCCCTTTGCTGATCGGGCGAAGACAGGGCGGCCCGAGTTTTTCCTGAAGGTAGTATCGCGCCTATTCGGTTGGAGTGTAGTTGACTCGTTAGGTTTTCAACAAACTAGTGCTTGAGAGAAACATTTCAAGCACTCTCGCGCTCGATTCGAACCGGTATGGATTTCGAGCCTGGGGTCTTCGAGAGCACGTCGTGATGGGACACCGGCACCAGTACGTTACACTCCGGGTAGTAGGACGCGACTGTTCCCGCGGGAAGGCGGAAGGGCGTGATCACAAGGCCCCCCAGGCGCCGGTCCGTGCCGTCATCCAGGTCCGTGATAAGTTGCACGACGTGGCCTTTCTTGAATCCGGCGCGTTCGATATCCTCCGGGTTCATCAACAGTACGTCCCGGGTGCCTTCGATGCCGTGAAAACGATCCGAATACCCGTAGATGGTAGTGTTGAACTGATCGTTGGAGCGGATCGTGAGCAGATTGTAGCGGCCCGGTTTTGGATCGTACCCTCGAGATGTCATCATTTTTGGCGTCGTGAACAACGCCTTTTTCTCTGGCGTCTTCCAGTTGCGTTTATGCGCGGCGATGCCCCGGTAGAAGCCGCCGGGCTGGAACATGCGCTTGTTGAAATCACCGAAGTCGTCCGGATAGGTCTGCTCGATCAGATCCCGCACCAGGGAGTAATCCGCGGTCCACTTGTCCCACTTCACCTTGGGGTTGGGGGGCAGCAGGGCCTTGGCGATGCCGGTGACAATGGCAAGCTCGCTCTTTAGATAACGTGAGGCCGGGGAGCGGTGCCCGGTAGAGCCACTGATCATGGCAAAGCTGTCTTCCGTGGAAATCGATTGTGGCCCGCTTGCCTGGTTATCCACCTCGGCGCGGCCCAGGCAGGGCAGAATGAAAGCCGCCTTGCCAGGGTAGAGATGGCTGCGGTTGAGCTTTGTGGACACCATCACCGTCAGGTTCTGCCGCGACCAGGCCTTTTCGATGCGTTTTTGATCCGGCACGGCCCGCAGCAGGTTGCCGCCCAGGCACATGCTGGCCTTGACCGAGCCGGCGAGGATGCCCTCGACCATATCGACGATGGTGACGCCGTCCTTGGTCGGCGGCTCGAAGTCATAGAGCTCGCGCAGCTTGTCCATGGGCACCAACTCGGCTTTCTCCGCGATGCCCACGGTGCGCTGGCCCTGAACGTTGGAGTGGCCACGCACCGGGCAGACACCGGCGCCGGGCTTGCCGATATTGCCCCTCAGCAGCAGCAGATTGACCAGCATGCCCACGTTGACGGAGCCATGGGTGTGCTGGGTCAGCCCCATGCCATACACGCCGATGACGCGCTTGGCCTTCATGTAAGCGTCAGCGGCATCTTTCAACGCTGCCTTCGAGAGCCCGCTATCGGATTCGATGTCATCCCAGTTTGCCGCCTTCACCGAGTCGAGAAAGCTGTCGAACCCCTGGGTATGCTCCTCGATGAAATCTACATCGATAATGCGCCTGTCGCCGTTACGCTGAGCAGCTTCGTCAGCGTCGATCACGTGCTTGCAGATGCCCATGATGGCGGCCACATCGCCGCCGGCGCTTAGCTGATGGTACTGATCGGAAATCTTCGTCTGATGCCCTGTCGCCATGTCGACGGGGCTCTGGGGGTCGACAAAGGCCACCAGCCCCTGCTCGATGATGGGATTGAAGGTGACGATCTTGGCGCCGCGCTTCTTGGCATCCTTCAGCGGATGAAGAAACCGCGGGCTGTTGGTGCCCGGGTTCTGGCCGAAGAAGAAAAAGGCGTCGGTCTGCTCCAGATCCTCCCAGACGATGGTGCCCACCGGCGAGCCGATCACTTTTTTCAGCGCCACGGAGGTGGTCTCGTGGCACATGTTGGAACTCTGGGGCAGGTTGTTATTGCCGTACAGTCGCGCCATCAGGGCATAGAGATAAGAGGCTTCGAGCCCCGCATGACCCGAGGCATAGAATACCGCGCTCTCCGGCTCAAGCGCCTTGAGCTCCCTGGCGATCTCGTTGAAGGCTATCGCCCAGTCGACGGCTTCGTAGCGGTCGCTGTCCGGATCGTAGCGCATCGGCTGGGTCAATCGACCGGTCTTCTCCAGTTCGTGATCGGTCCAGGAGCGCAACCCCTGTACGGTATGCTCCTTCCAGAACGCGGGAGTGCAACGATCCATCGTCAATTCCCACATCACCGCCTTGGCGCCGTTCTCGCAGAACTCGAAGGCGCTGTAGTTCTTGGGCTTGGGCCAGGCACAGGAGTTGCACATGAAGCCGCCGGGCTTGTTCATACGGCGCAGCGTGTCCATTGCGCTCGGAGACGCCGATGCTTCGAGGGATATGCGGGTGATACCCTTCACAGAGCCCCAGCCGCCAGCGGGCTCGTTACTCTCGACTACACCGTCTTCCTTGCTCACGTGCGTTCTCCAGTGGTGTTCATGTTCCATGATCCGCTGTCAGTATCAGGTTGCGACAGGAGGGTGAGTTCCTGTTGCTTTAATCAGCTCGGCTTTTGAGATCCAGATAACACAATAGCAAAAGGGAGCAATGCGTCTAATACACTCACGCGGGCAGGTCTCGCGTTTAGTCCTGACGGTTACCTTAAAAGTTCATGGCAATGCTGAAAGCGTGCGGTCAGTGCTTGTCGCGAGATCTCTTGACACTCATTGGCAAGACTCCCTTTCCTTTTAGTAAGCCAATGGTTGAGAATCGATATGAACCGCCCCGGGTTTTGAGGAGGCTCCAGCATCTGAGAGAATGGAGCCATGAACAAGTCAAACAAGTTTTCCCCTGAGGTTAAAGAGCGCGCTGTCCGGCTAGTGCAGGAGCATCGTGACGAGTACCCGTCGCTGTGGGCGGCTGTGGAGTCTATAGCCCCCAAGATTGGCTGTGTACCACAAACGTTGCTGGAATGGGTCAAGCGTGCCCAGATCGATATCGGTGAGCGCCCTGGAACAACCACCGCCGAGACACAACGCATGAAGGACCTGGAGCGTGAGAATAAGGAATTGCGGCGCGCCAATGACATCCTTCGCACGGCCAGCGCTTTTTTCGCCCAGGCGGAGCTCGACCGCAAGCTGAAGTCGTAAACACCTACATTGATCAGCATCGGGATACCTACGGGGTCGAGCCGATCTGCAAAGTATTGCAGATTGCCCCGTCGGCCTACCGGCGTCATGCGGCCCGGCAGCGCAATCCGGCACGACGCAGTGACCGGGTCAAGCGCGACGAGGTTTTGATACCGCATATCAAGCGTGTCTGGAATGACAACCTCAAGGTCTATGGTGCCGATAAAGTCTGGAAGCAGATGAACCGGGAAGCCATCCCTGTGGCCCGCTGTACCGTGGAACGGCTCATGAGATTTCTGGGCCTTCAGGGTGCCCGTCGCGGCAAGACGATGCGTACCACCGTCCCGGATCAGTCAGTGCCGTGCCCGCTGGATCGGGTCAACCGGCAGTTTGTCGCCGACCGTCCGGACCAGCTCTGGGTATCGGACTTTACCTACGTTTCCACTTGGCAAGGCTGGTTGTATGTGGCTTTCGTTGTGGATGTCTTCGCCCGCCATATTGTGGGTTGGCGCGTCAGTCGCACGATGAACACGGATTTCGTACTCGATGCTCTGGAGCAGGCACTCTACGCCCGTCAGCCCGACAAGTCAGAGGACTTGATTCATCACTCCGACAGGGGATCACAGTATGTGTCGATCCGTTACACGGAACGCCTGGCCGAAGCAGGCATCGATCCATCGGTAGGCAGCAAAGGCGACAGTTACGATAACGCCCTCACTGAAACCATCAACGGCTTGTACAAAGCAGAATTGATCCACCGGCGCGGCCCCTGGAAATCCATGGAATCCGTTGAGCTGGCGACGCTGGAATGGGTATCCTGGTTCAACCACCAACGGCTGATGGAGCCACTGGGGTATATCCCGCCGGCAGAAGCTGAGGCAAACTACTATCGGCAACTTAACAGTCAGGCCGCTATGGCAGCGTGACTTAAACTAACGGGCCTCCGCGATACGCGGGGCGGTTCAATACGTTGTTATTACATCCGCTAAGTTCAGAATGCGAGTCATGACTCACCGATCAGGAGTAATCCCTGATGGATCCC
Source organism: Pistricoccus aurantiacus (assembly GCF_007954585.1). Taxonomy (GTDB): domain Bacteria; phylum Pseudomonadota; class Gammaproteobacteria; order Pseudomonadales; family Halomonadaceae; genus Pistricoccus; species Pistricoccus aurantiacus. The sequence goes on along the minus strand of NZ_CP042382.1, from coordinate 332,878 downwards.
CAGGAAAGAAGCAGTAAAATCAGAAGGATATAATTGAAAAGGCCTGCATGGATTGGCATGTTGTTAATCGCCAAACCAACAATATGCCGAAGGAGATCCATGCAGGCCCCTCGATTCTTGCATACTCTGCTGACGTCATCACTCCCCTCGATCCATGCCAAACGCTTGCAGACACTGCTCGACACGGTGGGGGCCCTGTTGAGCGAGCGCCGCCTGGGCTTGACCGCCCTGGGGCGTGCCTTACCGGGACCGGTGGATACCAAGCATACCATCAAGCGGGTCGATCGGTTGTTGGGCAATCCTCATCTTCACCAAGAGCGGCCGTTATTCTATTGGCTCGTGGCCACCCTGCTGGTCGGCCACACGACACGCCCGCTGATTCTGGTGGACTGGTCGCCGATCGATGACCGTGGCCAGCGGTTCCTGCTGCGTGCCGCCGTGCCATTTGCCGGGCGCTCCTTGCCGATTTTCGAAAAAGTCCACCACAAGGATGGCTGCCAACACTGTGAAGCGTACTTGCTCGCGGCCTTGGCCGAGATCCTGCCGGCCAAGGCAACGCCGATCCTGGTCACCGATGCGGGCTTTCGCAACCCGTGGTTCAAGGCGGTCGAGGCACGTGGTTGGTACTACGTTGGTCGGGTACGCAGCCCCACGCGCTGCCAGGTGTCTGGCGGCGCGTGGCGACCTGTGACCGCCTTGTTTCAACACGCGAGTTCGGTACCGCAATCGCTGGGGGCTGTCGAAATCGCCGAGAGCAACCCGCTGACCACCCACCTGGTGCTCTATCATCGGCCGCCGAAAGGGCGAAAGCATCGCAATAAGCGAGGTCAGATCTCCCACGACGGCCGCAGTCGGGCGATGGCCCAGCGCCAGAAGGAACCTTGGGTGCTGGTCAGCAACCTGCCGGAGCGCTCCACGCTGGCGGACAAACTGGTCGCTATCTATCGGCAGCGCATGCAGATTGAAGAGGGCTTCCGTGACATCAAGAGCCCCTTGTTTGGTCTGGGCTTCGGCATGCACCAGTCTCGCCAGAGCAAGCGCATCGAAATCCTGCTGCTGATCGCGATGCTGGCCAATGTCGTCGTGATGGTGGCCGGCCTGCAGGTCCGTGACAGCGGTCAACAGCAGCGCTTCCAGAGCAACAGTATCCGGCACCGGAACGTGCTCTCCGTATGGCGCTTGGGGCTCGAGCGGCTGCGGCGTCGTCGTGTCGATGCTGCCCCTTGGCCTTCTTGGAAAGCGCTTCAAGCAAGCCTTCAGGAGGAGGCCAGGGGGCAGGCCTTATGCGACGGATAGCCGAAGTTCGTGGGGATCCCTCAGGAGTAATCCCATGACTGGCGCCCTCTATCGACTTTCTGCGTTCACTCGTGACCCCCAGGGCGGTAATCCCGCCGGGGTCTGGCTGGGTGAAACGCTGCCGGACGCCGTTATCATGCAGCGTATTGCGGCGGAAGTTGGCTATTCCGAGACGGCGTTTATCGCGCCGCTCCAAGGGAAGGCGCGGAACGTGCGGTACTTTAGCCCCCAAGCCGAGGTGAGCTTCTGCGGTCATGCCACCGTAGCAAGCGGCGTAGTGCTGGGGCGTCTTAGTGGGGAGGGCACCTATGAGTTGAATACCGCCGTAGGCACGGTGCCGGTGGTGGTACGTCGGATAGATGATGGTTGGCAGGCGTCGTTGACATCGGTGACGCCGGACTATCAAGCCGCCACGCCAACGCTAGTCGAAGAGGTTTTGGCGATTCTCGGCTGGCAGCCCTCGGAGCTCGATACCGAGCTGCCGCCGGCCAAGGCCTATGCCGGGGCTTGGCATCTGGTGCTGGCGACCGCATCAAAAACACGGCTAGAACGACTGGACTATGATTTTGAGGCACTCAAGGCACTGATGCTGCGGGAGAATTTGACCACGCTTCAGCTCGTCTGGCGCGAATCCGCATCGTGTTTTCATGCACGCAATCCCTTCCCGGTAGGTGGCGTGGTGGAAGATCCAGCCACTGGCGCTGCGGCTGCAGCATTGGGCGGTTATCTGCGCGAGGCAGGATTGATCGAGACACCTGCCCAGCTGACGATCCATCAAGGCGCAGCGATGGGGCGGCCAAGCCTGCTGGAAGTCGACATACCACGCCGTGGCGGTATTCAGGTCACGGGTAGGGCGGTAGATATCCCACATCAAACATAGCTTTTGCACCGTCGCGATAGTGTAAATATCGCGCTCGATGACGAGCGATGCGCAATTTGGTATGGCAGAGCGATCTTTAAGGCTTTGACGTTATGGCGCTAAAATGTGCGTTCAAGCAAGCCTTGGTGAATGCCATGAGTGAGACACCGAAGCGTTCCACAGTCTATTTCGACCCCCAACTGCATGCTGCGCTGCGTCTAAAGACTGCTCATACCCACCGTTCCGTATCGGATATCGTCAACGATGCCGTACGTGCGGCATTGGCTGAGGATCAAGAAGATCTGGCGGCGTTCGAGGAGCGGGTTTCCGAGCCGACGATTAGTTATAAAGCGTTGCTGAACGATTTGAAGGCGCATGGCAAATTATAAGTTCGTTTTCTTACTGAGCGGCAACGTCGTCAGAAGGGTCCGAACTACGCCCATCACTTGATACCCAGCGAGTTCAGTTTTTCAGCGGCCACTTGCAGGTCCGCCACGAAGCGCTGGATTTCCCGAGGGTTATTGCCGCTGCGCAGCAGATGGGCCGGATGCACGGTGATCAGATACTGACGCCCCTGCCGTGCAAGAAGCTTACCTCTGTCTCGCGCGATTTGAACGTTTTCACCGAGCTGCGCCCGAGCGGCGGTCATGCCCAGACAGATAATGATGCTCGGCTGCACTTGCTCTATCTCTGCTGCCAGCCACTGGGAGCAGGCGTCGATCTCTTCTTGGCTGGGACGCTCATGCAGGCGGCGCCTGCCTTGAGGGCGAAACTTGAAATGCTTGACCGTGTTGGTGATGTATAGTTCTTGACGGCTCAGCCCCGCAGCGGCCAGGGCACGGTTCAGCAGTTCTCCTGCCGGGCCGACGAAGGGCTTGCCGGCAAGGTCTTCGTTGTCTCCGGGCTGCTCGCCGATCAGCATGATTCTGGCTGGCACTGGCCCCTCACCGAACACCGCCTGGGTCGCGGGCTGCCACAGGGGGCAGTTGCGGCAGCTTTGCGCCGCCAGCGCCAACTGTTGAATCGATCCGGATTCGCTTTTTTGTATCGCCTCGCTAAGCGCTTGCGCAGGTGTGGCAGGGCGCGGGCCGCAACGAAGACGCTCCGAAGATTTGGCGTCCTTCGCCATGGCCGCGACCCGCCTGTCTGCCTCCTGAATCAGCGTGGGGATGAGCCGGGATTCCGGCAGGTTCTTCCAATACTTCTGCGGCATTTCCGCCATCATGGCCTGAATCTTCACTCGGGCCGGGTTGAATATATGTCGGTAGTAACAGCGCCAGGTATCTTCCACTACGTCGTTGTCCGGGGCCGCTGCCTTGTCGGCTCCTTCGCTGAACCACACCTTGCCACTGCCTTCCCAGTGAGCGCAGCAATCCGGGGTCAGAATCGACCAGCGCATGTTGGCGAATCGGCGCTGAAAAAAAGGGGCAGCATATTCGACAATAAAATGATCCGGCTCGAACCAGGCAATATAGCGCCGGTCGCCATCTGTGGTATCGACGGCGCGAAAGCGCACGAACGCTTTCATCTTGTGGGCGTCGCGACTTACCGCCTTGGCATAGTTTCGTAGCCGTGCAACCTGCGGGTCGCCGGCAAGCTGCATGAGATGCCTCTCGCCGTGGGTCAGTCGCCAAAGAAGGTGATACAGCAGCGCCCAGCGCTCGCTGCTTCGATAACAGCTGGCGGCGCGAGCCTGGGTAATAAAAGCTTTGGGCACGCGAATGGCGGTGGCGCTCGAAGACGCAGTTTCGCGTTTCCGGGTGTGATCCGGCTGCCACCAGACCCGCTGCGGCGGTGTCTCATCTACAAGCAGTTGTCGCGCTCGCTGCTGCCAGCTGGAGAAGTCAGGATGGAAGCGCACCGCCGTCAGCGCATCCGTGTCCATGTCATCAAACAGTGAGGGTTGCGTCATGGCGGCGTGGTCCCGGGTTACAGCAGCGAGAGCTGCCGGGCGGGTGGGGCATAGCGTGCCCGAAGCCGGTCGCTGTCAAGTTCAACGAGGGAAGGATGATGATTGGCGCAGACTATGAAGGGCATTGCCTTCTTCACGCCGGCGCGCATGGCGATAAGGTCTTCCAATCGAACCTTCTGGAATCTTCGAATCTGCAGTATGCGATCCACGCTTCTGACCCCGAGACCGGGAATCCGCAGCAGCCGCGTCCGGGAGTCGCGATTTATGTCCACCGGAAAGTAGCCGCGATTGGCCAGCGCCCAGCCGAGCTTGGGATCGACCTCCAGGGAGAGCATGCCGGGTGTCGTCCCCGGGTCCGGCGACTGGGTGATTTCATCCGCCGCGTAGCCATAGAAACGCATCAGCCAGTCGGCTTGATACAGCCGATGCTCCCGCAGCAGCGGCGGTTGCTGTACCGGCAGCCGCGTGGACGCATCCGGGATGGGGCTGAAGGCGGAATAATAGACGCGGCGCAGCGCGTATCCGGCGTACAGTGCTGATGAGGTTTGCAGAATGTGGGCGTCCGTGGAGGGCTCCGCGCCGACGATGATCTGGGTGGACTGGCCGGCGGGGGCGAAAACCGGCGGCTTGCCGGTGCCGGAACGACGCGGTTGCCGGCGGTAGGCGTCCTGGTCCGCGACGGCTTCTTCACGACGCGACCGAATACGCGCCATGGACAGCTTGATGGTGCGCTGATCCTTTTCCGGTGCCAAGTCTGCCAGTGCCTGCTGGGTGGGCAGTTCGATATTGATACTGAGCCGGTCCGCATAGCGGCCTGCCGCCGCCAGCAGGTCACCGTCCGCCTCGGGAATCGTCTTGAGGTGAATGTAGCCACGAAAGTCGTGTTCTTCGCGCAGCTTGCGCGCCACCGCCACCAGCTGTTCCATGGTGTAGTCCGGGTTGCGGATGATGCCGGAGCTCAGGAACAACCCTTCGATGTAGTTGCGCTTGTAGAAATCCAGGGTCAGGTTCACGACCTCGTCCACGGTAAACCGCGCTCGGCGCACGTTGGAGGAGTTGCGATTGACGCAGTAGCTGCACTCGTAGATGCAGAAATTCGTGAACAGAATCTTCAGAAGCGAAATGCAGCGGCCGTCCGGGGCGTAGGAGTGACAGATGCCCACGCCGTCGGTGGAGCCGACACCGCGACCCTTCGTCGAGTTCTTGGCCTGGGAGCCGCTCGACGCGCAGGAGGCGTCGTACTTGGCGGCGTCAGCCAGGATGGCGAGCTTATCGATCAGTTCCATACTGTTCAATTATACAGTATTTTGCGTGTCGAACCAGTCGATAGCAGCCTCGACTTGCGGTCGGATCATTCGCGCTGCTGCTCGAGCCTGATGTTTTCTGACCCCGCCCAAGACGAAGCACCGCAAAAGCGGGATAATGTCTGGCTACGCGCTACAGCCCCTGAATACACGAATCCGGTGCCTGTCCATGGAAATCAAGGTCAACTATCTCGACAACCTCCGGCTGGAGGCGAAGTTCGACGATTTCACCGTTATCGCCGACCAGCCCATTCGCTACAAGGGTGACGGCTCGGCGCCTGGCCCCTTCGACTACTTTCTGGCGTCGTCGGCCATGTGCGCGGCGTATTTCGTCAAGGTGTACTGCAACGCCCGGGATATTCCCACGGAGAACATCCGCCTGTCCCAGAACAACATCGTCGACCCGGAGAATCGCTACCAGCAGATCTTCAAGATTCAGGTAGAGCTGCCGGAGGATCTGTCCGCCAGGGACCGGGAAGGCATTCTGCGCTCCATCGACCGCTGCACGGTCAAGAAGGTGGTGCAGACCGGGCCGGAGTTCCAGATCGAGGTGGTGGAGAACATCGACGAGGACGCCCAGGCCCTGCTGCTGGGCAAGCCGACTGGCGATGCGACCGGCGAGAACGGTACCTGGATCGAGGGCAAGGATCTGCCGCTGGAGCAGACCATCGCCAACATGACGAAGATGCTCGCGGATCTCGGCATGAAGATCGAGATCGCCTCCTGGCGCAATATCGTGCCCCACGTCTGGTCCCTGCACGTTCGCGACGCGGCCTCGCCGATGTGCTTCACCAACGGCAAGGGCGCCACCAAGGAGAGCGCCCTGTGCTCGGCGCTGGGGGAGTTCATCGAGCGCCTGAGCTGCAACTTCTTCTACAACGACCAGTTCTTCGGCGAGGAGATCGCGGGCAGCCGGTTCGTCCATTACCCCTGCGAGGAGTGGTTCCAGCCGGGACCGAATGACGCCCTGCCGGCGGGCATCCTGGATGACTACACCCGGAAAATCTACGATCCGGACGGCGAGCTGCGCGGCTCCCACCTGTTCGACACCAACTCCGGCAGGACGGAGCGCGGCGTCGTCGCCTTGCCGTTTGTGCGCCGGTCCGACGGCGAGACGGTCTATTTTCCCTCCAATCTGATCGAGAACCTCTACCTCAGCAACGGTATGAGCGCCGGCAACACCCTGCAGGAAGCCCAGGTGCAGTGCCTGTCGGAAATCTTCGAGCGGGCGGTGAAGCGCCGGATCATCGAAGAGGAAATCGCCCTGCCGGACGTGCCGCTAGCGGTGCTCAGAAAGCACCCGGCCATTCTCGAGGGCATCGAAGCGCTGGAGGCCCAGGGCTTCCCGATCCTGGTCAAGGATGCCTCCCTGGGCGGCCAATTCCCGGTGATGTGCGTCACCCTGATGAATCCCAAGACCGGCGGCGTCTTCGCCTGCTTCGGCGCCCATCCGAGCTTCCACGTGGCCCTGGAGCGCAGCCTGACCGAGCTGATGCAGGGCCGCAGCTTCGAGGGGCTGAACGACTTCCTGCCGCCGACCTTCAACTCCCTGGCGGTGGCCGAGCCGAACAACTACGTGGAACACTTCATCGACTCCTCCGGCGTAGTGTCCTGGCGCTTCTTCAGCTCGAAAGCGGACGTTGAGTTCGTCGAGTGGGATTTTTCCGGCAGCGGTTCCAGCAGTACCGGGCAGGAGGCCGCGGGCCTGTTCCGCATTCTTGAAGAACTGGGCCTCGAGAGTTACATGATGGTGCACGAGGACCTGGGCGCGCCGGTCTGCCGCATCCTGGTGCCGGGTTATTCCGAGGTCTACCCGGTGGAGGACCTGATCTGGGACAACACCAACAAGGCGCTGCTGTTCCGCGAGGACATTCTCAATCTGCACGAGTTGAGCGACGATCGGCTGGCGGATCTGCTGGAACGCCTGGAAGAGAGCCAGATCGATGATCACGAGGATATCTTCAACCTGATCGGCATCGAGTTCGACGAGAATACGGTCTGGGGGCAGCTGACCATCCTCGAACTCAAGCTGCTGATCAACCTGGCCCTCGGCCAGCAGGAGGAGGCACTGGATCGGGCGCAGATGTTTCTGCAGTACAACAACAACACCGTCGAGCGCGGGCTCTTCTATCAGGCGGTGTGCGCGGTGCTGGAAATCGCCCTGGATGACGAGCTCGAACTGGATGACTACCTTTACAACTTCAAGCGCATGTTCGGCGAGGAAACCATGAACGCCGTGGTCGGTTCGGTCAACGGCGATGTACGCTTTCACGGTCTGAGCCCGACCAATATGCGGCTGGAGGGTCTTGATCGGCACCAGCGGCTGATCGAAAGCTACAGGAAGCTGCACGCCCATCGTGCGGCCTTGAGTGAAGGATAGCGCGTGTTGGATACGATAACGTCAAGACCTGCTGTCTTGATTCCCCTTCTTGCCTCGCTGCCGGTTTTGCTGATGTCTTGCGATGATTCCGACTACCGAGCGATGCCTGTCTACAACCAGGCGTACCAGCAGAACTACGAGGCGGATCAAATACCGGGGATTCTCGATAACGCTCGAAATGCCTATGTGCTGCTGGATCCGTTTGATGGTGACAATGCGGCACACGTGGACGCCATCAAGCAGCAGGGCAACGAAGTCGGTGCCTATATCAGTATCGGCACGGGAGAAACCTATAGAGACGATTTTTCAGCCATGCGGCCTTTTCTGGTCAGCGAACCCTGGGAGGCCTGGTCAGAGGAATATTTCGTCAATAGAACCGACGAAAAGCTGTTGAATATCATGAAGGCTCGCATCGACAAGATAGCCGGCTGGGGCTTCGACTGGGTCGAATTCGATAACATGGATTGGTTTTACGACGACAAGGAAAGGGAAGCCTACGATTTTCAAGTCACAAGAGCCGAAGGGATCAATTATTATCGGACGCTCTGCGACCATGTACACAGTAAAGGCATGAAGTGCATGGCCAAGAACACCGTGGAAGGGGCGACGAATTTCGATGGCGTGATCTACGAATCTTATCCCGATGAAAGGAACTGGTGGGAGCAATCCGGTGCCCAGGATTTTCTGGATGCGGGCAAGCTAGTCATCATCAACCACTATAACGAAGAGAACTGCGCGAAAGCCTATCGGCAGTACAAGGAAATCTACAGCGGTAACCTATCCTTTATTTGCGAGGATGCGAAAGCAGAGAAATACGTGCATTTCAACCAGTGATTCCCGCGCGTCGGCTCAGGATTCTGGTCAGCCGGAATTATCGAGGTAGCGATGTCATCTTCGAAATCCCATGAAGAAATCTGGCGTGAATGGCAGCAGTTGGTCAACATGGCTCCCGCAGAACTCGAGCGCTGGCTCGAAACGGAAGAGAGCAAGTCGGTGGGAGACTCGTCAAACGGCGGGGAGTCTACCGGCCATCAGTCCGGAAAGCGTATTGTTGAGATCAAGCGAACGAACAAGGCGGATCTGGAAGAGACCGATTGGGAGCATATGGCACAGGTTGTCGCCTACGTAAAGCGGCATTGTTCACAAGGCGGCCCATCATCGGATATCGAGAGCAGTGCCTGGCGCTATTCCTTGATGAACTGGGGACACGACCCCTTGAAAGAGGATGGCTGCGCCAAGGATTGAAGGCGGATGTCATGCTCCGATAGCCGTTGTGCTAGAGCGATTTGATCTATCGGTGACGGTCAGTGACATTTACCCCTCACCGGATATCCCGCACAATCGGCGCCATCACGGACGAGGAAGCTACCTTATGACATCAGTGTCCAATCACCTCGCCAGCGCCCGAGCGAGGAGCCTGTCATGAAGGCCATATGGAACGGCTACTTGAACGCTTCGCTGATCCTGCGGGTCAGCATCGCCCTGGTGCTGGGGTTGATCGTCGGGCTGCTGGGCGGGCAAACCGCCGCGGACTGGCTGGCGCCCTTCGGCGAGCTGCTGCTGCGGCTCTTGCGGTTTCTGATCGTGCCGATCGTGCTGTTCACCCTGATGGTCGGTATCAACCAGGCCAACCTTACCAGCATGGGGCGGATGGGGCGCAAGCTGTTCGGCTACTATGTGCTCACCTCCGCCTTGGCGATTGTCGTGGGGCTTGTGGTTGCCACCCTGTTCGAGCCGGGACGCGGCTTGACCCTGAGCGAGGATGCCCAGGTGGAGGTGCCGGACAACCCGGGGTTCGCCCATGTGCTGCTGAATATCGTGCCGGACAACATCATCGTCGCCTTCGCCGAGTTGAACCTGCTGGGCATCATCTTCACCGCCATCGTATTCGGCGTCGCGCTGCTGAAACTGCGTGATTCCGAGAGTCACGGTGAACTGGGCGAGGCGCTTTATCGCGTGGTGGAGGGTCTCAACGCGGTCACCTTGAAGGTCATGGGGGGAATTCTGCAGTACGTGCCCATCGGCGTGTTCGCCATCGTCGCCAAGACCGTCGGCGAACAGGGAATGAATACCATTCTTTCCCTGGGTAACATGGTGGCGGTGCTGTATATCGCCTTGGCGGTTCATCTGATCGTCTATTGCGTGCTGATGCGCCTGTTCGGGGTGCGCTTGCGGTCCTTCTTTCGCGAAGCACGCACGCCGATGGCGACCGCCTTCGCCACCCAGAGCAGTTCCGGCACGCTGCCGCTGACCCTCGACGCCGCCCGGCGGCTAGGCACGCCGCAGAGCCTTTACGGCTTCAGTCTACCGCTTGGCGCCACCATCAACATGGACGGCGCGGCGATTCGTATCGCGATTTCCGCGGTCTTCGCCGCCAACGTGGTAGGGATGCAGTTGGACTTGATTACCATGATCGAGATCGTGCTGATCGGCACCCTGACTTCCATCGGCACCGCCGGGGTGCCCGGCGCCGGCATCGTCATGATCGCCACGGTCTTTGCCCAGGTGGGGCTGCCCATCGAGACCGTCGCCCTGCTGGTGTCCATCGATGCCCTGGTGGGCATGGGCGCCACGGCGCTCAATGTGACCGGCGATCTGGTGGGCACGGCGATCATCGCCCGTGGCGAGAGCAAGCACGAAGCGAAAGCCGAGGCTCCGGTGTCCGAGAGCGGCTAAGGAGACAAGCGTTGTCCCATAAACTGCGCACGATGGCCGTCGAAGGAAGTGACATAGCACCATGGCTCGAGGATATCGCGGCTTTGCGCATACGGGTATTTCGCGATTTTCCCTATCTCTATGACGGCTCCTACGATTACGAGCGGGAGTACCTGCGTACCTATGCCGAGTCCGATACCGCCGTATGCGTGCTGGCGCTGGACGGCGATCGCGTGGTGGGAGCTTCCACCGGCATGGCGATGGCGGATGAAACAGAGGAGTTTCGCAAGCCCCTGGAAGAGGCGGGCCATGATACCGGGTCGATCTTCTACTGCGCGGAATCCGTGCTAATGCCGGAATACCGGGGACGAGGGCTGTATCGTGCCTTCTTCGACGAGCGCGAAGCTCACGCCCGCAAGTCGGGCAAGCGGCTGAGCGTGTTTTGCGCCGTCGAGCGACCGGAAAATCATCCCCTGCGACCGGCCGGCTATCAGTCCCTTGATCCTATCTGGCGACGTTTTGGCTATCAGCCGATGGTCGGGGTGAGCGCGCGGTTTCGCTGGAAGGATATCGATCTGGCGCAAGAGACCGAGAAGCGCCTGGCGTTCTATCAAAAATGGCTATGATTCAGCCACCGCTTCGCCTCTCGAAAGGCTATCGTCATTATCTTGCGCCGGATGCGAGCCTTCCAGAAGATCGACTCGAATCCGATGCTGACGCCATCCGGCAAGGCTGCGATTCGTGACGATCGATAGGGCATCGCGGCCATCCAATAGATGGCCCGAAAAGGATCAAGGCGTGCACTGGTAAAAGTGCGCGGGTAGAAAATTGATCGGCTCGAACCCGTGGGTCACCTTCGAGAATATTTCTCGCAGCTGGGGCAGGGTACTGGGGGAAAACTGGTAGAGCAGAAAGGCGCCGCCGGGAACGATGACCTGTCGGGTAGCGTGCAGGATGTTTTCCCGCGTGTCGCCCGGCAGGGTGCTGAAAGGAATGCCCGCCAGTACGTAATCGACCTTGTCGATATGGCGCTCCCGAAGAACGCGCTGGACATCCGCCGCGGAGCCATGCACCACCTCAAGCCTCGGGTCCGGATAGACCTCTTTGATGTAGTTCACGAAATCCCGGTTGGTTTCCAGCACGATCAGCGTGGCGTCCGGGCGCATGCGGCGCAGGATCTGCTGGGTAAAGGTGCCGATGCCCGGTCCGTATTCCACCAGCACCTTGGCCTGTTGCCAGTCGATACGCCTCAGCAGACGCCTGACCAGAAACGGCGAGCTGGGGATGATCGAGCCCAGCATCCGAGGGTGCTTCAGAAAATTTCCGGCAAAGAGAGCGAACTTGCGGTGCTGGGAAAACGAACAGGAGCGAAGGGGGGGTATCTGTTTGGTGTATTTCATGCACGTTCCTCGTGGCCTGGTTTGCGGGAAGCATTCCCGAACGGTGCTTTCACGATAGACCAGCATACCCGTCAGGAATAGTTGTGATAAACGATACGACGTCGGTAGATTGGTCTCAGGACAAATAAGAATAACCATGGATTCCCCATCAGATGATTGGGGATATGGAGACAAAATGGCAGAGCAAGCGAGCTCCCAGGCAGGTACCGCAGGGCTCCAGGATACGCCTCAACAGATGGATATGGATTTTGGCGCTTCCATCGAGCGTATCGACAGCTGGATCGATGGTGCCATCCGGCTGCTGCCCAATCTCATAGTGGCGGTCGTGCTGTTGATCTTGTTCTATGGCTTGGGATTGTTGGCTCGCCATCTGATTCGGCGGCAATCGACGCGCAAGCAGCGAGACAATCTGGGTGAGGTGCTAGGCGGGTTCGTGAAATGGGTGGTGATTCTGATCGGTTTTCTGCTCGCCGCCACCATCGTGATACCCACCCTGAAACCGGGAGACCTGATTGCCGGGCTGGGAGTCAGTTCCGTGGCAATCGGCTTCGCCTTCAAGGACATTCTGCAGAACTGGCTGGAGGGTCTGCTCATTCTGCTGCGTCAGCCCTTTAATATCGACGATCAGATCAGGGTCAATGACCATGAGGGCACCGTCGAACGCATCGAGAACCGCGCGACCATCATCAAGACCTACGACGGTCAGCGCATCGTGGTACCCAATAGCGATATATACACCAATGCGGTCCTGGTCAAAACGGCGCATGAGAAACGCCGCAGCCAGTATGATATCGGCATCGGCTACGGCGATGGCATCGATAAGGCCTGTGCGGTGATACGCAAGGCGGTGGCCGGCGTGGCTGGGGTGGAAAAAGAGCCCGCACCGGAAGCGCTACCCTGGGATCTCGCCGCCAGCTGGGTGACGATTCGGGTTCGCTGGTGGACCCACAGTCGCCGAGCGGACGTGGTCCAGGTGCATGCCTCCATCATTAAGGCCATGAAGGAAGCCTTGGACGAGGCGCGTATCGATATGCCTTATGAAACGAATGTTCAGCTGTTTCACGATCAGACCGAAACGACGGATGGCGACCGTGGCGCTCAGCGAGAAGGCTGGCCGGCGCCGGAAGCCGGGACTCCCCGGCCGCGCTGGCAGGCACAAGTGGAGCGCGGAGCGTCTGCCAAGCCGCAGCACAACGCGGACTAGATCACGTCTGAGGGGCTAGCTTGTCATGAAGAGATTTGCTGTATTGTTTCTGTTGGCATTTCTCGGCTACGGCTATCTGCAGGAAAGCGGATTTTCCTTGACATGGCAGTCCTCATCGGCCACTTCCAGCGCCTTGCAAAACGCCTATGACAATCGACAAAGCGATCTCCAGGTCGAAGGCGAGGGTGTCGTGGTTCATGTGCTGCCGGACGATCTCAAGGGGTCGCGCCACCAGCGTTTCATCCTGGAACTCGATAGCGGACAAACCGTCCTGGTCGCCCACAATATCGATCTGGCGCCACGTATCAAGGCGCTGGAAGTGGGTGACCGCGTGGAATTTTTTGGGGAATACGAGTGGAACTCCCGAGGCGGCGTCATTCATTGGACCCATCGCGACCCGCGAGGCAGGCACGTAGCGGGCTGGTTAACCCGGATATTGCACCAGACATGCAAAAAGCGGCTGAAAATCGGTTATAATTCAAGCTCCTATACAAGAACCAACCGACTCAGCCGCCATGACAAAATGTACCACGCCGACCGCCGCCTTTCCACGCTGCAAAGGCCGTCAGATCCTCGCCAGCTTCGATGGCGGTGACGTCACCTCCGACGGCGGCATCCTGCTGCTGCGGCAGATGGATCGTGAGGTGGGCCTGACTCGCGCCGTCGCCCGCCGGATCAGCGATGATCGTGACCCGCAGCGCTGCCTGCATCGCACCGAAACTCTGGTCCGGCAACGCGTGTTCGGCCTGGCGATGGGCTATGAAGATCTCAACGACCACCATGCCCTGCGTCATGACATCGCCCTACAGACCGCCGTCAATACTGATGGCGTGCTGGCCAGCCAGTCGACCCTGTGTCGCTTCGAACAGCAGGCCGGCCGGGATTGGGCGGTCGCCATCCACGAGGAGATGATCGAGCAGTTCATCCGTTCGTTCCGGCAGCCGCCCAAGAAGCCGCTCTACCTCGACTTCGATGCCACCGATGACCGGGTGCACGGCCAGCAGCTCGGGCGGCACTTCAACGGCTACTACGACCATTACATCTTCCTGCCGCTGTTCGTGTTCTGTGGTGATCAGCTGCTGGTCAGCTACCTGCGCCCGGCCTCGCTGGATGCCGCTCACCACGCCGGTGCCATCCTCGCTCTGCTGGTCCGGCGGCTGCGCCAGGCATGGCCCGATGTGAAGATCGTCTTCCGTGGCGACAGCGGCTTCTGCCGCCCGCTGATCCTCAATTGGTGCGACCGCCACGGCGTCGATTACATCATCGGCATCGCCGGCAACCAGCGCCTGGCCAAGCTGGCTCTAGACATCGACTACGCGTCGGCCATCCGCTTCGAGAAGACCTGGGAGAAGCAGCGTGTCTTCGGCTTCATCAAGTACGCCGCCGGCAGTTGGAACAAACGCCGACGACAGGTGATCGTCAAGTCCGAGACCACACGGCGCGGCTTCAACACCCGCTATGTGGTCACCAACCTGCGGGGTTGCAGCGCCGAATGGCTCTACGATAATCGCTACTGCGCCCGGGGCGAGATGGAGAACCGCATCAAGGAGCAGCAGTTCCTGTTCTCCGACCGCACCAGTTGTCACGAGTGGTGGCCCAACCAGTACCGGCTGCTGCTCTCGGGGCTGGCCTACCTGCTGCTGGAACGGATGCGTCGGGTTTACCTCAAACGCACCGCCTTCGCCCAAGCCCAGGTCAACACCATCCGCCTGAAGCTGCTGAAGATCGGCGCCGTCATTACCCGCAACACGCGCACTATCCGGTTGATGCTGAGCAGCCAGTATCCCGAGCAAGACCTTTTCCTGACGCTGGCCAGCAAGTTGGTGCCGGGATAGCGTCGCAGCGTGCTGTCCCCGGCACAGAAAAGACATGGGGGTTGGGGGAAGTGCGCCCTGAAGCCAGGAAATTGATCAAGAAATAGCCAATCTCAACCCCGATCGCCATCATCCCCACCGAGCCTGGAATCTGGGAGCGTCTGGCCGGCCCGGTGCAATATCCGGGTTAAGACATGCAGGAAAAACGTATCAATAATTCAAGTGGTAGTGTCTACCCTTAAAGGGGTCTATACGTCATTTTTAGTTATTCCTCTAATTATTTACGTGTGGGTATTTTACGCATTGTTTTAGAAAAGGATTAGAAAAACGGTCGTAGAAAGACGAGAGATAGAACTGAAAATTTTACAAGAGTATCTTTCTTAAGCTAACTTCACGTAAGCAGTTGCTAAACGATAATCCTAGAGATTCTGATATATTTTAGCGTTTCTGCGAGAAGAAGTTACACTCGAGTCATAGGAAAACAGGTGGAATGAAACAAGGATTCGCCAATCAGCCTTGTCTCGGTCCATACTGCAGGTGAATGCCGGTTGTCGGTATTCGCGTTCTTGAAGGTTGGTGTTTAATACGACTTGCCAGCTTTAAATCTGTCGGCTATCAGGGGGATAACCATGACAAGTACAGCACCTGTCGCTTGGATTACCGGAGGCACCGGTGGTATTGGTTCCGAAATCTGTCGCTTCATGGCCAAGGAGGGATACCAAGTCATCGCAGGCTATAATAATCCGGAAAAAGCTCAGAAATGGCTAGAGCAGCAGAAGTCGGATGGCTTCGATAACATCGATATTTCCGGCGCCAAGATCACCAGTCTTGAATCCTGTGAAGAGGCAGTCAAGGAAATTCGCGACAAGCATGGAAAGATCAGCGTACTGGTCAACTGTGCTGGTATCACGCGCGATACGACCATGAAGAAGATGACCTTCGAGCAGTGGCAGGAAGTGCTGGATACCAACCTCACCAGCGCCTTCAATACTTGCCGCAGCGTGATCAACGACATGCTCGACGATGGATACGGACGCATCGTTAATATCTCTTCCATCAATGGCCGCAAGGGTCAGTTCGGCCAGGTCAACTATTCCGCGGCTAAAGCAGGGATGCACGGCTTGACCATGGCCTTGGCTCAGGAGACCGCTACCAAGGGGATTACCGTCAATACGCTATCGCCGGGCTATATCGCCACGGACATGATCATGAAGATTCCTGAAAAGGTGCGTGAGGCCATCCGAGAATCCATTCCGGTCAAGCGTTACGGTACCCCGGAAGAAATTGCCCGAGCCGTGGCGTTTCTGGCGCACAAGGAATCCGGCTTTATTACCGGGGCCAACCTGGATATCAATGGCGGTCAATTCATGGGCTGATCTTCCGTTTATCGATAATCATGGAAAGCACTGGCGCGGGACTTATGGTCCCGCGCTTTTTTATGGAATGCTGTCAGGATCGGTGCGACGACTGGGCAAGGAGATGATGCAATGCCGCATTGAGCTCTACCGCCTCGCGTTCCCAAAGACCAGTGGATATCGGCCCGGTGGCCAGTAGTTCGCGCAGTACACGGTGTAGCTCTTGGGGTAGGCCATCCGAGGGCAGGCTTTCTTGAGAAAAATCGTGTTCGCGCCCCAGCCCCTTGTTGATCCGCTCGACCTGTACTGCCAGACGCAGGGGTTCGTCCTCCGGCGGGATTCGGTAACCCGCAAGCACCGCCAGATGGATACGTAGCCGTTGCAGCCTGTCTTCGACCTCTGCATCCAACTGGGCTCGATCCTTGTCACCAAGCCCTCTACGGGCGTCATTGCGCTGCTCGTGAGCCCAGCGCATATCGCCTTGGAGCGCTGAAATCGGTGAAACCTCAGGCGGCAACTCGCCGTTCAAGGCGGCCTGATCCGCCTCCAGATGTGCCTGGAGCAGTTCCTGCAGGGCTTGCCAGCGGCTGACTTCTTCGCCTACCGCCAACTGCTGCAGTTGATCGCGCCGGGCTCGCAGAATACCGGTCCAGCGCTTGCGCATGCCTGTTGTCCGGCGTCCCGCCGGCAGTGGTTCGAGTGTCTCCGCCTCCGCCTGAAATTCTGCCAGTATCCTGTGATCCTGATAGGCACTCGGCTGCCAGATGTCCAGGCGATCGATCAAGGCTTGCATGGCGTCCAGGCGTTCCTTGGCCAGTTGGGCATGGTTTTCGCGCTGCGCATCGCGGCCGGCAAAGATTCGATCGCACAGCCGTCGAAATTCATGCCAGAGAGTTTGCTCTTCCCCTTTGGGCGCGCGACCCAGCTCCCGCCATCGGCGCTGCAAGGTCTTGGCCTGTTCCGCGCGCTGACCGGCGTCCAGGGACGAGGTTTCCAGCGCCTGGGCCTGAGCAAGCAGCTCACGTTTGGCCTCGGCGATCTGCCGGGCGCGCTGATCGATCAGCGCCTGCAAACCGTGCATGATCTGTCGGAAACGCCGGCCTTGGGCGGCGGCCTGTTGGCGGGGGATCGGTGAATGGTAGCGCCATTGTTCCCGAGCCCGGTTGCGAATTTCGCGCAGGGCGTCCGGATCGGCGCTGTCATCCGGGGAGGCCAGCAGAGCTTCAAGCTGTTCGCACAAGGCTTCGCGAGCCTGCTGATTGAGTTCACGCTGTTGGTCGAGAGATTCGCGCCAACCCTTCAGTCGCTCGTGAATCCGATCCGAGGCGGCACGAAAGCGCTGAGACTTTTCGCGATTGGCGGCGGCGTCATCGAGTTCCTTCCATTCCTTGACCAGTTGGCGATGGCGATGATCGAGCATGGCATCGCTCAACGACTGGTCCTCGGACAAGGCCTCTAGTGCCTTGCATAGCTGGTCGCGTTTGGGCGCCGCCACGAAACCACGCCAGTCTCGAAGCTCCGCAAGCTGCGCACCCAGCCGCTTGAAGGACGGTGTATATCGCTGCTGGATTTCCTGTGGCGCGCTGTCGAGCTGGCTGCGCAGGTATTGATGCGCGCGATTGGCAAGCTTGAATCTGCCTCGCGCCAGATGCTGCTCGAGGGTGGCCAACTCCTCATCGATATGCGTTGCCAGAGCCTGGGTATCCGCCGGCGTGATACCCGCGCCGGTAACACGCCTACGTGCCCGTTCGAGCAAGTGGGTCGGGGGCAGCGTATCCGGCCAGGCGCACGCCTCCAATGTCTGGTGAATGGCGGTCATATCGTCGTTTCCCAACGCCTGTTCGAGGAGAGGAGCTTGCCGCTCCTGCCGCTCCCAGGCTTGGGCGATACGCTCATGTTCCTCGAGAATAGCGTTGTAGTGTCGTTGCAGTTCGGCCTCCGGGGGATGGCGATCGGACAGATCCTGCCAGCGATCGGCCAGCAGACGTTTCTGAGCCGCCAGGCTATGCAGATCCTGAGCGCTGATCCTGTCGCTCTTGCGCAGGTTCTCCAGGCTTTCCTGCAGTGCGTTCAGTAGGGTTCGGCGGGTACGGTCCGCCTCCTCGCGCTGTTGCCGGGCCGTCTGTTGACTATGCGCTTGGGCCTCGTGATCCGTCAGGGTCTTGCGGCATGCGAGACAGGCGTTCTGGTAGCGTTGCAACTGATCGTTATCCGGCCAGTCCTCGAGGGCTTTCCACTGGCGCACCAGATGACGATAGCGCCCCGCATACAGCGGCTCCCAGGCTTGCCGGCCCAGCTGTTCCAGAGATTCCAGCAGGCGTTCGCGGTTATGCTGCGCCGCTTCGACCTGAGCGGCGTCCTCACGCCGCTGATCGAGGCGCTCCCTGGCACGACGTGAGACCTGTCGATCGCGCCTGGCGTAGCGAGCCAGATGGGCAAGCCCTTCATCGCTTTCGACCCGCTCGGCAGCTGCGTGACGCACCGCTGCGATACCGTTGTCGCAGGCTTGACGAATCAGCATGGCTTCATCGTCGAGCCGCGCCAAGGCGTCGAGACGCAGCTGCTGATTGTCGCCCTCGAAGGCAATGGTAGCGAGCAGCAGCGGATCGTCCAGCGTATCTATCAGCCCGCGTCTTTCCGACAGCTCAAGCCCTTCATCGCCTCGGCATAGCAGCGCTGCCAGGCGCTGACGAAGTTCCGGCGTGGCTTTCTCATGCATCAGCGCAAGCAGCCGATAAGGATCCTTGAGTAGCGCCAGAGCTGCGTGGCGTACGCTGGCATCCTTATCCAGAGCAAGCTGCTCCAGATGTTGGCGATCCTTGGGCTTGTTCGCATCGAGACGTTGCGTGGCCTGCTGGCGTACCTGAGCATCGGGATGTTGCCATCGCGGGCCCAGTAAACGACGAATCCAACCTGACATTGACCCTCCTGGCAGCGCGAACGGTAAGTAAGTCGATGAAAACGCGCAAAGCCTCTATATAAGCATGCGCGGTTCGAGGGCGAAAGTATCTCGTTCTCGACCAGCGATACGTGCCTTATGGCGCAGACACTGACACAATAGAAGGATGGTTTTATGACCAGTTGCACAGGCGCCTCGCCTCGCTTAGCGTTACCCTTTTTATCATCCGACCTGGAGTCCGGCCATGGGTCTTAATCTGGACAGGACAAGCATGGCATTTACCTTTAAGGGCGGTATGCTGCCCATGACGGTCATGGAATTGACCAGCGCCGATCCCGAGCATATTCGGAGCCAGCTGACCGATAAACTGAATCGGTCCCCCGCGTTCTTTCAACACACGCCGGTAGTCCTCGGCGTGGAAAAACTCAAGGAAACGCACCTCGCCCTCGAGCGTATCTGCGCGGTGTGTCGTGATCACAAACTATTGCCTGTGGCCGTGCGCGGCGGGGCGGAACCCGTCAAGCAGTCCGCCTGGGCGTTGGGGCTGGGCTGGTTTCCGCCTCAGGAGATCCGTTCTCGGGAGCTCGAGAGCGTCACGCCGGTCGAGCCGCCGGTGGTTGCAAAAATCGACGCATCTAGCGCCGTCAGCGGTGGTCGGGTGTTTCGCGGTACGGTGCGCTCCGGGCAGCAGCTGAGCGCTCAGAGCGGCGACCTGGTGGTGGTCGGCGCGGTGAATGCCGGAGCCGAAGTGTTGGCTGCCGGCAGCGTACACGTTTACGGCCCGCTGCGCGGTCGCGCGCTGGCGGGCATCCTCGGTGATACTCAGGCGGGGATTTTCTGTCATGAGTTGAACGCGGAGTTGCTGTCCGTAGCGGGAAACTACAAGCGCATGGAAGATATCGAGCCGCAACTGTTGGGACGCTCGGTACAGGTGCGTTTGAGCGACGATCAATTGACAATCTCACCGCTAAATGGTTAATCAGTCGTTAACGCAAGCATTACATTTTTAGTCACAGGACGCTTATCTTGGCCAAGATCATAGTAGTGACCTCAGGAAAAGGTGGGGTCGGCAAGACAACAAGCGCTGCGGCCATTGCCACCGGGCTGGCGCTGCGCGGCAAAAAGACAGTGGTGGTGGATTTTGACGTGGGCTTGCGCAATCTCGATCTGATCATGGGCTGCGAACGTCGAGTGGTCTACGATCTGGTCAACGTGATTCAGGGCGAGGCGAATCTCAATCAGGCATTGATTCGCGACAAGCGCGTCGACAACCTGCATATTCTTCCCGCTTCCCAGACTCGGGATAAGGATGCCCTGACCACGGAAGGTGTCGAGAAGATTCTCGAAACCCTGGGGAAAGACTTCGATTACATTATCTGCGATTCCCCAGCAGGTATCGAACGTGGTGCCCAGCTGGCCATGTACTACGCGGACGAGGCCATCGTCGTTTCCAATCCGGAAGTCTCTTCCGTGCGAGATTCCGATCGGATTCTGGGGCTTCTGGCCTCGAAGACGCGCCGTGCCGAGCACGGCCTGGATCCGGTGAAGGAGCATCTGCTGGTCACTCGCTACAATCCTTCCCGGGTGAACATGGGTGATATGCTCAATCTCGAGGACATCCGCGAAATACTGTCGATCAATCTGATCGGCCTGATTCCAGAGTCCGATGCGGTGCTGCGCGCCTCCAACCAAGGGGTGCCAGTGACTCACGACATGAAAAGCGACGCGGGGCAGGCCTATACGGACACCGTGTCTCGCTTGCTTGGCGAGGACGTGCCGCTGCGTTTTCACGAATACCAGAAAAAGAGCCTGCTAAGCCGCATGTTCGGAGGAGGCCGAAATTGAAACTGCTGGATTTCCTCAAGGGAGAGCGTAAACAGACCGCTTCGGTTGCCAAGGAGCGCTTGCAGATCATCGTTGCGCATCAGCGTAGTCAGCGGGATCAACCGGACTATATGCCCATGCTGGAGCGCGAGCTGCTGGAGGTGATCCGGCGCTACGTGCAGGTGGACCGGGATGCGATCAATATCAGCCTGGACCGAGACGACGACTGTTCCGTGCTCGAGCTCAACGTGACGCTGCCCAAGAGCTGAACCTGGCCGGAGAGTCTCCCATGGCGCAGCCCGACAACGGCGCACCCGCTAGCTTCCTGTGGCATGATTACGAGACCTTCGGTGCGGACCCGCGGCGGGATCGCCCGGTACAGTTCGCCGCCATTCGCACCGACAGCGAGTTTCGCGAGATCGATGAGTCGGTGATGCTCTACTGCAAGCTGGCGGACGATTACCTGCCGCACCCCGACGCCTGCCTGATCACCGGTATCACGCCTCAGCAGGCGCGGCGGCGCGGCGTGCCGGAAGCGGAGTTCGCCGGCGCCATCAATGCGCTGATGAGCCAGCCGGGTACCTGCAGCCTGGGCTACAACAGCCTGCGCTTCGATGACGAGGTCAGTCGGCATCTCTTCTACCGCAACTTCATCGATCCCTACGCCCGGGAATGGCAGAGCGGCAATTCCCGCTGGGACCTGATCGACGCGGTGCGCGCCTATCACGCGCTGCGCCCGGAAGGTATCGAGTGGCCGAACCGGGAAGACGGCTCCCCCAGCTTCAAGCTCGAGCATCTGACCCAGGCCAACGGTATCGAGCATGCGGGGGCTCACGACGCCTTGGCGGACGTGCGTGCCACCATTGCTCTGGCGCGTCTGTTAAAGACCCGCAATCCTGCCTTTTTCGAGTATCTGCTCAAGCTGCGCAACAAGCGTTTCGTGACCCAGCAGATCGATATCGTCACTCGCAAGCCGATGCTGCACGTGTCGCGGCGCTATCCCGCCAGCCGGGGATGCAGCGCCATGGTGGTGCCTCTGGCGGAGCACCCCACCAATCCTAACGGGGTGATCGTCTTCGATCTGTCCGTGGATCCGGCGCCGCTCTTCGAGCTCGACGTGGATCAGATCCGCGCTCGGGTGTTCGTCGGCGCCGAGGATCTGCCGGAAGGCGAGACGCGCATTCCTCTCAAGGTCATTCATATCAACAAGAGTCCGGTGCTGCTGCCGATCAACACCGTCACTCCTGAGGTCGCCGAGCGTCTCGGTCTGGACCGGGAGGCCTGCGAGCGCCACTGGAAGACCCTGGCGGCGCGTCCCGATGCCGCGCGTCAGGTTGCCCAGGTCTTTGCAGAGGGGTTTGGCGAGGGTTCTCAAGACCCGGACCTGATGCTCTATTCCGGCGGCTTCTTCTCCGCGGCGGATCGTCAGCAGATGCAGCGAGTGCGGGATAGCGATCCTTCCGAGCTGGGCGAGATGAAATTCGCCTTCCAGGATCCACGGCTGGAGGAGATGCTCTTTCGCTACCGTGCCCGCAGCTATCCGGATACCCTGAGCGGCGACGAGCAGGCCCAGTGGGAAGCCTTCCGCTGGGCACGCATGAACGATCCGAGTCTCACCAACCTGACCCTCAAGGGCTTCGCCCGGGAAATCGAGCGCCTTAATCAGGCGCCCCTGGACGATCGCCAACGGCAGATTCTCGAGGAACTGGTCATGCACGTGGAAGCTATCATGCCGGCCCAGGCGTTTGACTGACGGCAAGGCGAAAACCTACTGAAAAGCAAGGCCCGGAACCTGGAGAGCGTCCCGGGCCTTTTGTCGGTGGGTAAGCTTGCCGGTAAGTCAAGACCTGGCGATCAGCTTTCCGCTCCAGAAGACAGCGCCTGAAGCTGCGACGAAAGCTCTACCAGATCGCTGGGCGCATCGTCCTGGTCGAAGACGACGCGAACCTCCGGTGCCTGGATCAGCGATTGCCAGGCCTGACGCAGTGCTTCCGGTGAAGTCGTCATGACCGTCTCGGCGAGGCGCTGGCGATGATCGAAATCCGTGTCGCCTCGGGCGAGCGCCTGCCAATGGCGGTTGGTCAGCTCGCTTAGCGAGGTGGCGCGCTGCAACAGGCGGTCGCGCACCGCCTGGCGATGCGGCGCCAGGGTCTCTTCATCCAGCGTCGACAAATAGCCCGAGAATTCTTCGAGAAAGGCATCTATGTGGGTGCCGATTTCCTCGCTTGAAGCGCTCGGTGACTGCACCAGCAGATTCACCCCCGGCGCTTCGAGCAGCGGCTGATAGCCGGCCTGAACGATATAACCAAGCTGCTTGCGAGTGCGCAGCTCAGTATAAAAGGGTGTGGCTATCAACTGTCCGAGCAGCGACAGATTGGCCTGATCGTCCAGAGCACGACTCGGCCCTTGAAGATAGCGCAGTACCAGGGAGTCCTGACGGTCGCTGTCCGGGTGGATCACTGGCAGATCCGCGCTGACGTCAAGCGGTTCGAGCTCGGGAATGCGCGAGGCATCCAGGCTCGGCTCGAGACGCTTTGCGACCATCAATCCTTCTTCTCGTGCCAGTTCCGCGTTCAGATTGCCCACCGCCATGGCCTCGATGCGCAGATCCTCGAGGAAGCGCCGACGATAGTCGCGCAGGTCTTCCGCGTCCAGGCCGTCGAGAGCGTCAAGCATGGCCTGACGCGGCCACTGGGGACGCAGCAACAGTTCCCCGATCACTCGGCTGGCCTGATGATAGAGCGGTTCCTGGGGGGCGTTACGCCACTGACGCGCCAGCTGATAGCGCACCCGGGCAACGCTGGCATCACCGATATCGGCGTTGATGAGCTGATCAATGGTATTGCGAATCAGCGGCGCCTGGCCGTCCCGCCAGCCGGAAAAGCTCAAGGTCATGCCTCGGGCGTGAGCATAAGCATCGAAACCGTGTCCTGCCAGTCGGGCCGGGTAGAAGGTCTCGCTCAGGCTATCCCGCAGCCAGCCGGCCAGCAGCCGGGTCAGGGCAGCATCCTTTGCGCTGGCGGCAGCCTGTGGGTTCTGCAGGCTGAAACGCCATTCTACCTTGGGCGAGTCGAAGCCCGCATAGGCCTGATGCCACAGGGCGAAACCGTCACGCTCGAGAATTTGCGTCGGCGCCTCATCCTGAGCATCCAGCAGCGTCAGATCCTGGGGGATGAAAGGGTTGGATTCCGGGAGCGTCAGTCCCGCAAGCGCCTGAGCCTGCGTCCAGTCCACCCGGCGTTCGACCCGGTAGGGCGCGTCGAACCAGGGCGACGTGTCCGTGCCCGCCACCTCCGGCCCGCGATAGACGCGAATCAGATTGTCCGGCGTCAGCTTGTCGAGGTATGACTCGATCAGCGAGGCGTCGAAACCGTCCATGCGATAGGGCGCGTACTGCACGTCCCGGGCGGGATAGTAGGCCAGGTTCATGGCCAGCCGGGTCGCGGTATGCTGCGGCGAGCCGCGCTGCTGAAAGCGAAACTCCTGCTCGGCGATATCCGCCTGCTCCGCGTAGCGCCAGTCCTCGAGCCCTTGCTGGCGGAGCTGGTCGACGGCTTCGAACAACGTGGCCTGCACCTGGGGAAGCTGCTCGGCACCCTCCGGGGTCAGGCTGACATCGATGGTGAAAAACGCATGCCGGCCGTCGTTGCGGGACACCCCGGCGGAAAGCCCATCTGCCAGGCCGGCTTCCCGCAGTACCGCCAGGATGCTGCCGGTGCCTTCGTGACCCAGCAGGTTGGCGAGATAGCTCGCGGGTTTGATGGCGTAATCCTGCTGCGGGTCCGCGATCGGGAACAGGAAGCTGACTCGGCGGCTTTCCTTGAGTGACTTGACCGCCAGCGCCACGGGCAGTACCTCTTTCTCGACCAGAGGCGCCTCGATCGTTTCCCGCTCGAGCCCCCGGTTTGGCACTTCGCTGAAGTTGTCTCTCACCAGGGCTTCGAGTTCGTCCAAAGGCTGCGGAGCGATGACCACCAGGTTCATGACCCCGGCGCCGTAGTGGTTTTCATAGAAATCGATCACTCGCTCGCGCAGGCTAGGCTCGCCTTCCGGACGATCCCCCAGGGTTTCGCGGCTACCCACGGAAAAACCGGTGGTAGGGTTTTCCGAATTGAGTATCTGGTGCAGAGCGTCATTCTCGCGGCGGCTGTCATCTCGGAGTCGAGCCTGATACTCCGAATGCACAACGTTGCGCTCGCTCTCCAACTGATCCGCGTTGAAGCGCGGAGCAATGAAGAAGCGGCTGAAACGCTCCAGGGCGCCGGCCAGGGCGTCCGGTTCGATATCGAAGAAGTAGTTGGTGTCCCGCGGAGCAGTAAAGGCGTTGTGACTGCCGCCGTGGCTATTGATGTACTTCTGATAGGCGTCGATTTCCGGATAGCGATCGGTGCCGAGGAACAGCATGTGCTCGAGATAATGGGCCAGACCCGCCAAATCGTCTGGATCGCCGGCGCTGCCGACGCTCACGTTCATCGACGCTGCCGCCTTGTCTGCCTCCGAGTCGCTGACCAGCAGCGTGGTCAGACCGTTGTCGAGGGTGATAAGGCGATAGTCGCGGCTATCCTGCTGGCTGATCTTGAGCATGGGGGTCCTTTGGCTATCCGAATTGCTATCCTTTTGTGAGGCGCCAAGCGCCGGAAGGCTGGCAAGGGCCAACAGAGCGATAACGGCCAGTGTCGTGAGCGTGCCGCTCCGACATTTGGGCAGGAGTGCACGAAAACGCGCCGGATAAAACACGGCAGCGGAAGGCGGGGATATCGAAAAACGATTGAGCATCATGTCTCCTGAACGGGCTGCCAACGTAGCATGGAGCCGGTGGGGTGCGCGCAGCTCCAGTCCTGACACATTGGGTCGTTGACCCTTCTTGATACCGGAAAAGCGCCCAACAGTTCCATTGGCGCTGGAGAAAGCATCCTTGAAAGCGTCTCCAGCGGCGTGCTCGGCGCCAGCCAGGTCGCCGCCTGTTCCGGCGCAATCAGCGCCGGCAGGCGATCGCTGAGCGGTGCAAGCAAGGCATTGCTGGGCGCGGTAATCAAGGCAGTGGAATCGTTGTATGCGCTCAAGGTCGTGTGATAACGACACCAGATTCCCGCCAGCAGCAAGGGGCCACGGTCTATCCGAGTCACCAGAAAGGGCTGCTTCCAGCGCGGCTGCGGTTTCCATACATAGACGCCGCTGACAGGAATCAGGCAGCGCCGAGCCTGAAAGGCTTCGCTGAACATGTTGCGTTCCGTCAGACTTTCCGCTCGAGCGCAGTGGGGCGCGTGATCGAGCACCTTGAGCCAGGGCGGGGTCAGTCCCCAGAAAGCGGCGGTCAGGCACGGCTTGCCGCTTTCCTGACGAATCATCGACAGCGGGCGGCGCGGCGCCTGGTTGACGCTGGTCATCAAGGGGGCGTGAGTCACCAGCCCCGGCAGCAGGGGAGAAAGCTCCAGCATGGGAATGTATAGACGACCTGCCATTGAGCCTCCTCGAAGACGTTGCCCCAGCCAGCTCTAGGAAATCCGACTAGGCAACGTGGTAAAGAAATCGTCGTAAAGTATTAAGTTGCCTGGTCAATGCTTTGAATGCTTGCGTTTGGCCCGGGGGGCGATATGCTGATAGGAAAACACTGTTCGCGATCGGCTCTCCTGGCCGTCTTGCGCATTGAAATCACGGGGAAGCCGATGGCACGTCCTAGACAGCATTCGCCTGAAGCGCTGCACGCGCAGGTGATGCAGGCCAGCGATGCCTGGCTGAAAGAGCATCCGGTGCATACCCTGTCGCTGCGAGCCCTGGCGCGCGACGTGGGCTGTGCGCCCAGTACACTTTTGAAGTTGTACGGTAGCTTCAGCAACTTGTTGCAATACGTCAATGTGGAAACACTTGCACAGCTCAGAATAGCGGTGGAAAGCCTCGAGGATGCTGCACCGCAGCCTCGTCTCAAGGCTCTTGCACGAGCGTATTGGCATTTTGCCCGGTCGGCGCCCCATCGCTGGCAGCTGCTATTCGATTACCCGCTGGCCCAGGAAGGAGAACTCGATCAGCGCCAGAACGCTATGATCGAAGACCTGTTCGTGCGAGTCGAGGCGACCTTGAAAGAATATCAGCCTGCCCTGGAGGACGCGGAAGCCAAACGTTTGGCGAAAACCCTGTGGGGAAGCGTGCACGGTCTGGTTCAGTTGGGGCTAAACGAGCGTCTGGGATATTGGCAGGATCAGCCGCTGGACGTCAACGATCTGCTCGAGCAGCTGCTGAAAACGATTCTGGCTGGATTGAGGCGATTGCCGGAGACGCCGTGAAGCCAGCGTTATTCATTCATCGGACCTTTGTTTCCTTGTTCTGTACTTATGTCCTGGGCACCTTCGCCGCTGGCTTGACGGCCATGATGACCTGGAGTATCGCGCCGGCGGCCGGGTCACTTGTCGCGAGTCTCGTCTTGAGCGCCTTCCTGCTGCCGAGTCTGCTGCTTTCCGCCTGGGGCGGGGAGCTGGCGGATCGTGTCGACAAACATCGCTTGCTGCATCGGCTCAAGGCCCTTGAATGGGGGCTGTTGCTGATCGCCGCAATAGGGCTGTGGTTTCATCATCCGTTCACATTGTACTTCCTGCTGCCGCTGCTGGGCGTTCAAACGACCTTGCTCGTTCCGGTGATTCAGGCGTCACTGGCCCAGCTGCTGTCTTCGGCGGAACTGGTACGTGGCAGCGCCTGGCTGAGCCTGGGCACCTGGCTCGCTCTGCTGCTTGGTCTGGCAGTCGGCTGCGGACTATGGAACGGTCTAAATGAACCGGAAGCCTATCGGAGTGGTGCGGTTGTGCTGGCCAGTGTCGGCCTGCTGAGCCTGCTGACCAGTTTTGGTATTACCGCAGGGCAAATCGGCGGGCAGCCCCCCGGTCGTGGCGATCCACGAGTGTCTCCGGCTCTTGGAGGGTCTCGACGATTGATGCGTAGTGCTGCCCGAGCACCGCAGTGGTGGCTCGCTCTGGTGGGCATCGGCGGCTTCTATTTTCTGGCGATCTGCTATCTGGCGATACCGCTGAGCGCCATCCATTTTTCGCCAAAGCAGTTTTTTGCTGCTCCGGGTTTGCTCCTGTCGTTACTGCTGCTTGGCGCCATGAGCGGAGCGCTGCTTTGCGTACGATTTTCCTCCGGACGCCTGGAACTGGGCCTGGTTCCGTTAGGCGCGCTGTTGAGCGGTTTTGCCGGAGTATGGCTGGCGGGCCTTCCTCTGCCGCCCCTGGTCGAGACCCCGGCGTCGGTACTGATCGAAACCGCCAGGCCGCTGTTGACGAGCTTCTTCCTGATCGGCCTGGGAGGCGGGTTGTATCTCATGCCGTTACATACCTTGATTCTGCTGACGAGTCACGAACAGCTGCGGGCACGCACCATTGCCGTCAACCATATCGTCAGCGCTCTGGCCATCGGTTTCGCCGCGGGTTTCGTGGCCTATGGGCTGCACAGGCTGGAACTGCGCTACTATCTGCTGGGACTTTCCGCCATTGCGCTGGCGCTGGGGCTCGGTTTCATGCTGCGCTGGTCGCGACGGGTGCTGCGGTTGGGAGTATTCGCGCTGATCCATCTGATCTACCGACTGCGCTTCCGAGGACGCCATCACGTGCCGGCGCGCGGTGCCGCCCTGGTCATCTGCAATCATGTCAGCTTCATGGATGCCTTAGTGTTGGGCGGCGCAAGTCCCCGACCGCTGCGTTTCCTGATGGATCGGCCGATCTACGAATCCCCTTGGTTGAACTGGCTCTTTCGTCTGGCCGGCGCCATTCCGGTGGATTCGGAGCGGCGAGACCCGGGCGGCCTGCGGCGCTCCTTGGAGAAAGTCAGCGATGCGCTTCGCCAGGGCGAGGTGGTCATGCTCTTTCCGGAAGGGCGTCTGACCCGCACCGGCGAGACCCAGGCCTTTCGTCGGGGCCTGGACATGATCCTGGCCCGGGATCCGGTACCGGTGGTGCCGGTAGGCACCGCCGGGCTGTGGGGTTCCTGGACTTCCTATCGTCATGGTCCGGCGCTGGCGCACTTTCCGCGGCGCTTTCGCGCTCGTGTTGGAGTCTATTTCGGTGAGCCGATCGATCCGCGCCTGGCACGGCGACAAATCCTCGAATGGCGGGTTCGCTCTCTTCAGGAGGAGGCTCAGCAGTGGGTATCGTCGTCGGCATCGGCTACGCTAGAACGATCCTGAACCAAAATCATCCGAGCCTTGGCCTCCTCTTCGGTTCGAACATCGCCAGCCTCACTTTTGGTTCATACTTTCCATCATCTGCCGAGAGTCGATGCCATGAGCAAGCAGCCGTTGATCATCTTCGATACCACCCTGCGCGACGGGGAACAGTCACCAGGCGCTTCCATGAACCGCGACGAAAAGGTACGCATCGCCCTGATGCTGGAAAAGCTGCGGGTCGACGTGATGGAAGCCGGTTTCGCCGCTGCAAGTCTCGGGGATTTCGAGGCGGTCAAGGCGGTGGCGGAGGCGGTCAAAGACAGCGTCGTCTGTTCGCTTTCCCGAGCCATCGAACAGGATATCGACGCCGCCGGGCGGGCCTTGGCCGGCGCGGCGAGGGGGCGTATTCATACCTTTATCGCCACCAGTCCGATTCATATGCGCCACAAGCTGCAGATGGAACCGGACCAGGTGATCGAGCGGGCGGTAGCGGCGGTCAAGAAAGCACGCTCACTTTGCGACGATGTGGAATTTTCCTGCGAGGACGCCGGGCGCTCTGAGCTGGATTTTCTGTGCCGCATCGTCGAGGCGGCCATCGATGCCGGCGCCGGCACCATCAACATTCCCGACACGGTGGGCTACGCCTTGCCGATTCCCTTCGGCGAGATGATGGGGGAACTGATTCGCCGCGTGCCCAATAGCGACAAGGCGGTCTTTTCCGTGCACTGCCATAACGATCTGGGGCTGGCGGTGGCCAATTCCCTGTCCGCGGTGACCGCCGGCGCCCGTCAGGTGGAATGCACCATCAATGGCCTGGGAGAGCGGGCGGGCAACGCCTCCCTCGAGGAGATCGTCATGGCGGTGCGTACTCGCCAGGATATTCTCGAGGTAGATACCCGTATCGAGACCCGATATATCGTGCCCGCCTCGCGGCTGGTCTCGACGATCACCGGCTTTCCCGTACAGCCCAACAAGGCCATCGTCGGCAAGAACGCCTTCGCTCACGAATCCGGCATTCATCAGGACGGTGTGCTCAAGCACCGGGAAACCTACGAGATCATGGCTGCAGAAGACGTGGGCTGGCATACCAACGCCATCGTGCTGGGCAAACACTCGGGGCGCAACGCCTTTCGCTCGCGGCTCAACGAGCTGGGGGTGCGTTTCGCCTCGGACGAGGAGCTGAACGCCGCCTTCGCCCTGTTCAAGCAGCTGGCGGACAAGAAACACGAAATCTTCGATGAGGACTTGCAGGCCCTGGTGACGGATACCCGGGCGGCGGTACGAGCGGAGCGCTTTCGGCTGGTTTCCCTGGAGGTGACTTCCAAGACCGGCGAAACGCCGCTGGCTCAGGTAGTCCTGCAGCAGGACGGCGAGGATCGAATGGTAAGCGCCCAGGGCAGCGGTCCGGTGGATGCGGTCTTCAAGGCCATCGAGCAGGTCGCGAACAGCCAGGCGGAGCTCGAGCTTTATTCGGTCAATGCCATTACCAGCGGCACGGATTCCCAGGGGGAGGTGACCGTTCGGCTGCAACGCGGCGGGCGAATCGTCAACGGTCTGGGAGCGGATACGGATATCGTCATCGCCTCCGCCAAGGCCTATGTCAACGCTCTGAACGCCTTGGCCAGTCGCAGCGAACGGCGGCATCCGCAGGAAGCGCATGAAGGCCCTTGATCTAAAGAAGGGACTTGGCTAGTCACGCTTGGCGGGGCGTCTTTTCACGGGCCAGCAACGCGCCGCGGTGATGAACTTGTTCTTGACCTCGACGATTTCCAGGCGTGTCTGGCCGATCTGCAGGCACGCCGGACCATGGGGAAAGGCTTCCAGGTGCTCGAGAATCAAGCCGTTCAAGGTCTTGGGGCCGTCTGTAGGCAGCTGCCAGCCCAAGGCTTTGTTAACATCGCGGATGCTGGCGGTGCCTTCGATCAGATAGCTGCCGTCGTCCTGAAGATGCACCTCCTGATGCATGCCGGCCACGTCGGTGGTGAACTCGCCGACGATTTCCTCGAGGATATCCTCAAGCGTCACCAGGCCCTCGATATCGCCGTATTCATCCACCACGATGCCGATACGGCGCTTCTGCTGCTGGAAGTTGAGCAGTTGGGTATGCAGCGGCGTGGATTCGGGAATGAAGTAAGGCTCCCTAGCCTCCTGGACGATCGCCGCCTTGGTGACTTCCTTCTTGGATAGAAAACGCGCGGCGTTACGCAGGTGCAGCATGCCGATGATGTTATTGATATTGCCCTTGTAGACAGGAATCCGGGTATGTTGGCTGGTGCGAATCTGTCCCAGAATGGTATCCAGATCGTCCTCGAGATCGATGCCCGATACCTCGTGACGGGGCACCATGATGTCGTTGACAGTGACGTTTTCCAAATCGAGGATCGATAGCAGCATGGCCTGGTGGCGGCGAGGAATCATGGTCCCGGCTTCGTGCACCACGGTACGCAGTTCGTCACGGGTCAGATGGCCGGTGTCTCCCGCCACGTTCTTGACGCCGATCAGTCTCAGCAGGCCGTTGGAAATTATGTTCACCAGCCACACCAGTGGATAGAGCAGCTTGAGCAAGGGCCCTAGCGCCACGGAAGCCGGGTAGGCGATGCGTTCGGGCTTTATGGCGGCGTAGGTCTTGGGGGAGACCTCCGCGAAGATCAGTACCACGATGGTCAGGGACAGGGTGGCGATGGCAGGGCCGGATACGTCGCCGAAATAATGGATCGCGATGATGGTGGCGATGGAGGCCGCCAGATTGTTGACGAAGTTGTTGCCGATCAGGATGACGCCGATCAGACGATCCGGTCGGGCCAGCAGCCGCATTACCCGTTGAGCGGCACGCTTGCCGGTATTGGCCTGATGGCTCAGACGATAGCGGTTTATCGACATCATGCCGGTTTCGGAACTCGAGAAGAACGCCGATAAACAGATAAGCAGCAAGAGTAGGCCAGACAGCAGTCCCAGTGGGAAGTCGTCGCTCAAGATGGATGGATCCTTTATGACATGTCATCTAGTTTTTAGGGATTCCCCCGGGCAGTGTCAAGACGATTGCCCGCTGCCTAGGAGCGATTGAGCAGGATTTCCAGCACAAACTTGCTGCCGAAATACGCCAGCAGCAGCAATAGATAACCCACCAGGGTCCAGCGTACCGCCTTGAGGCCGCGCCAGCCCAGCACGTGATGACCCACCAGCAGACCCGCCAGGATGACCCAGGCGGCGAGAGACAGCACCGTCTTGTGCAGTAGATGCTGAGCGAAGACGTTATCGAGAAACAGAAAGCCGCTGACGATCGACAGGGTAAGCAGCGCCATGCCCACCCAGATCAGTTCGAACATCACCCGCTCCATGGTGGTCAGCGGCGGTAATGCCTGAATGATGCCACGAATTCGATGATGGCGCAGGGCACTGTTCTGGACTGCCAGAAGAACCGCCTGCACCGCAGCGATGGCCAGCATGGCGAAGGCCAGCGCCGAACTGATCGCATGCAGCGCGATACCTGGTTCCATCGCCTCCGCTTGATGATGGTAAGGCAGTTCGAAGCCCAGCAGCAGGGAGCCCGCCGCCAGGGGGAACAGGCCGATGGCGGCGTTGAGAACCGGCTTGGCCAGACTCATGAGCAGCAGCAATACCGCGATCAGCGCGCTGATGGTGATCAGACTGGGCGCCAGGCCGAGCCAGGTACCTTGGGTCTGGTGCAACAGCACGGCGATGACCAGGGTATGACAGATCACCGCGAGCAGTCCGACGCCGCGTACCAGGGCGGGACGCCGAGGAACGCGCCGGAATAGGGTCAGCGCCTGCCAGGAGGCCGCGCCGAGATAGAAAATGATAGCCACGAGGGCAAAGGGTAGCGCCTGCATTGATCGATGTCCGTGCGCCGTAAACCTGGCGCCATACTGATGAGAAAGCGTTGTTGAGTGCCGCAGTTATGACGACTATAACGAATCCGCTCGGCATCGCCCACCCAAAGCACAGCCGTTGCTGTCGAGCATGGTCAAGGCTTTCTCTCGTGAGTAACCGAGGATGGAGACTCGTGGCGCTTGTGCGTATAATTTTTGCCAAAGCCAAGGCTAGTTCTGCCGGAGAGGCCCCATGTTCGATAGTTTGACAGAGCGTTTATCCAGGACGCTGAAATCCATCAGCGGTCAGGCCAAGCTGACCGAGGATAATATCAAGGAAACTCTGCGCGAGGTTCGCCGCGCCCTGCTGGAAGCAGATGTTGCGCTGCCGGTGGTCAAGGCGTTCATCGAGCGAGTGCGCGAGCGCGCCGTGGGCCAAGAAGTGTCACGTAGCCTTTCGCCGGGCCAGCAGTTTGTCAAGATCGTCCAGCAGGAACTCGAGGCGATCATGGGCGAGGCCAATGAAGGCCTTTCCCTCAAGGGCTCGCCCTCGGTCATCCTGCTAGCGGGCCTGCAAGGGGCGGGCAAGACCACTTCCGTGGCCAAGCTGGCGCGCTATCTGCGTGAGCGCGAGAAGAAGAAAGTACTAGTGGTTTCCACTGACATCTACCGTCCGGCGGCCATCGACCAGCTCGAGACCCTGGCCCGGGAAGTCAGCGTTGATTTCTTCCCATCCAGCAGTGATCAAAAGCCGGTGGCCATCGCTCAGGGGGCGCTGAAGCACGCCAAGATCCAGTTTCATGACGTGGTGATCGTCGATACCGCCGGTCGCCTGCATGTCGATACGGACATGATGAACGAGATCCAGGCGCTGCATAAGGCCTGCGCGCCTCAGGAAACCCTGTTCGTGGTCGACGCCATGACCGGTCAGGACGCGGCCAATACTGCCAAGGCCTTCCACGAGGCGCTGCCGCTGACCGGGGTGATTCTCACCAAGGCGGACGGCGACGCTCGCGGCGGCGCCGCGCTGTCCGTGCGACATATCACCGGCAAGCCGATCAAGTTCATGGGCGTGGGCGAGAAGGTCGACGCCCTGGAGCCTTTCCACCCGGACCGGATCGCCTCGCGGATTCTCGGCATGGGCGACATGCTGTCGCTGATCGAGGAAGCCGAGCGCACCGTTGACAAGCGTCAGGCGGAGCGACTGGCGAAAAAGGTCAAGAAGGGCGACGGCTTCGATCTGGAAGATTTTCGCGATCAGCTGCAGCAGCTCAAGAAGATGGGCGGCATGGGCGGCTTGATGAGCAAGCTGCCCGGCATGGGGCAGATGGCGGAAATGGCTCAGGGGCCGGGACCGGAGAAGGAACTGGGCAAGCTCGAAGCGCTGATCAACTCCATGACTCCCAAGGAGCGGCGCAAGCCGGAAATCATCAACGGTTCCCGCAAGCGGCGCATCGCCGCCGGCGCCGGCTTGCAGATTCCCGATCTCAATCGTCTGCTCAAGCAGCACAAGCAGATGCAAAAGGTGATGAAGAAAGCCTCCAAGAAAGGCGGCATGCAAAAGATGATGCGCGGCATGTCCGGCATGATGGGGAGCGGTGGCCCGGGCGGGCCCGGCGGTATGGGTGGGCCCGGCGGCATGGGAGGCCCCGGCGGTTTCCCTCGGCGATAGAGCATGACCGCTAACGGTTTGACCTGTGATGTGGTCAAGCAGTTGGGCTGTCTGCGGCTGGAAGCAGCCCTCGAGATTCCAGCCAGCGGTATCACCGCTCTGTTCGGCGTTTCGGGGAGCGGCAAGACCAGTCTGCTGCGACTGATTGCCGGGCTGGATCGGCCGGATGAGGGGCGTATCGCCATTCATGACGACGTCTTCTTTGACGCCGCGCAAGGCCGCTGGGTACCGCCTCACAGGCGGCAACTCGGCGTGGTGTTCCAGGAGGCGCGGCTGTTTCCCCACTATCGGGTGCGCGGCAATCTCACTTACGGCATGCCTACCGCTGCCCGATCCCGTTTTGCGAGCATCGTCGAGCTGCTTGGCATCGAATTCCTGCTGGAGCGCTTTCCCGGCACCTTGTCCGGCGGCGAGGCGCGTCGGGTGGCAATAGGCCGGGCGCTGCTCTCCGCGCCACGCATGCTGTTGATGGACGAGCCACTGACCGGGCTTGACGGCGCCCGCAAGCAGGAGCTGCTGCACTATATTCTGCGGCTTGCCAGGGAAATCGACATTCCCATTCTCTACGTCAGCCACGACCCCCAGGAACTCAGCGCCATCGCCGATGACCTGGCGATCATCGATCAGGGAAAAATTCGCGCTCACGATCGTCTAGAGCGGCTGTTGATGCGTTTCGATTTGACCGAGCACCTGGGCGGTTTCGATGCGATTTCCGTACTTGATGCGTGGGTGGTGGGCCATGACGCGAGCTATGCGCTGAGCTATCTACGCCTCGCCGATGGGCAGCAATTGACCCTGCCGCGATTGAATGTCGATTTGGGCACACGGCTACGACTGCGTATTCCGGTGCGGGACGTGGCGTTGGCCTTGGCGTCTTCTCCCGCCATAAGTTATCGCAATCAGATCGCCGCCGTTATCGAAGAGGTCGGTGATAGCGAACCGGGCACCAGCGCCGTGGAGCTGCGCCTGAAGCTGAACGGTATGGGTGGCACGAACGGTCAGGCCTTGCGTGCCAGATTGACCCGCAAGTCCTTCGATGAAATGCGTCTGAAGAAAGGCATGCGGGTAGTGGCGCTGGTCAGAAGCGTGGCCTTCGATACGTCCCAGCCGCCACCCCAGGCATGAGGGAAGTTACACTTCGGCAAACGCCTGTTCCAGATCCTCGATAATGTCGTCGATATGCTCGATGCCAATGCACAGCCGCAGCATCTCCTGGCTGATTCCGGCGCTCTTCAGCTCGTTCTCGCTCAACTGGCGATGGGTAGTAGATGCCGGATGACAGGCCAGGCTGCGAGTGTCGCCGATATTGACCAGGCGTTTGATCAGCTTGAGGGCATCGTAGAATTTCACCCCCGCCTCGAAGCCGCCCTGAATGCCGAAGGTCAACAGCGACGACGGCCTGCCGCCCAGGTATTTCCTGGCTAATTCATGATGCGGATGATCCTCTAGGCCGGCGTAGCTGACCCATTCCACCTTGGGGTGCTTTTGCAGATAGCGGGCTACCGCCATGGCATTTTCGCAGTGGCGTTCCATTCTCAGGGGCAGGGTTTCGATACCCTGCAGCAGCAGGAAAGCATTGATCGGCGAAAGGGCCGAGCCGGTATTACGCAGCGGCACCGTGCGCGCTCGGGCAACAAAGGCCGCCTCGCCGAACTGCTGGGTATAGATCACGCCGTGATAGGCGGGCTCCGGCTGGTTGAGCACCGCAAAGCGCTCCGCGTGCTCCGCCCAGGGAAACTTGCCGGAATCGACGATGATTCCACCCAGGGAGTTGCCGTGTCCGCCCATGTACTTGGTCAAGGAATGCACGACGATATCCGCCCCGAATTCGATGGGGTTGAGCAGCGCCGGGGTGGCCACGGTGTTGTCGACGATCAGCGGTACGCCATGACTA
Source organism: Pistricoccus aurantiacus (assembly GCF_007954585.1). Classification (GTDB taxonomy): domain Bacteria; phylum Pseudomonadota; class Gammaproteobacteria; order Pseudomonadales; family Halomonadaceae; genus Pistricoccus; species Pistricoccus aurantiacus. The sequence continues at coordinate 296,431 of NZ_CP042382.1, read as the reverse complement.
TGCGCCACCTGAGCGATAGGTTCGATATCGACGATGTTGCCCGCAGGATTGCCGATGGTCTCGCAGAATACCGCCTTGGTGCGAGTGTCGATCAGCCCGCCGATATCCGCCGCCTGATCCGTCTCGGCGAAACGCACCTCGATACCCAGGCTCGGCAGCATATGAGCGAACAAGGTATAGGTGCCGCCGTAGAGCTGCGGGGTGGTAACGATATTGTCGCCGGCTGACGCGATGGTCAGAATGGCGTAATGGATGGCGGCGCTGCCGGCGGAAGTGGCCAGGGCGGCGATACCGCCTTCCAAAGCGGCGACCCGCTGCTCCAGCACGTCCCAGGTAGGGTTCATGATGCGCGCGTAGATGTTGCCCGGCACGTCCAGGTTGAACAGGTCCGCTCCGTGCTGGGCGTTGTCGAACTCGTAGGCGACAGTCTGGTAGATCGGCACCGCGCAAGCGTGGCTGGTTGGGTCACCCGCGTAGCCAGCATGTACGCTGATGGTTTCTTTTTTCATGACGCTTTTCCCCAATGGATTGGCCGATATTGAAGTATGTCTCAGCCTACTGGGAAGGGGATATAAATGGTAGCGACAGCAGCCTGGATATCACGGATTATCCCGAGGTTCGCCGCGATCGCACTTCTTGCAGTCCAGCAAGAAACCCAGCATGGCGGCGCGCCCTGATTCGTGGGTTACCCAAGGGCGCTCCACCCAGGGCGGCTGATGGCGCACGTGTTGGTTGTGACCGCAGGCAAGCTCCGCGACCCAGTGGTTTTCCTCGTCCAGATGGTAACCAATGATACTCTGTTTCATTATTCGGCTATGTTTTATCAGGCGGGTTATGCTACTTATGGTGACGCTAACCGATAGCCAAGGAGAAACGACATGGATAGCTTGTTTAGCAGTGTAGGTAACGTCTTCGGTGGTCTACTGAGCTTGATCTGGTTGATCATTGTCATCTGGGCCATCGTCAAGGTGGCGAAAAGCGGAGCAAGTACCCTTGCCAAGGTGATCTGGATTATCGTACTGATCATCTTCCCCTTGATCGGTTTGATTGTCTGGCTGTTGTTCGGTCCCAAAGGGTAGCGATTGCATGTTGAGTATGTCGCGGGCAGGCCATCAAAAGGCCTGTCCGTTTTTGTATCGATCGAACTTCATTTGGTGAAGCAGACGCGGACAAGGTATCAGTCGATGGCCTTGTAATGGCCGGGAACCTTGACACGTTCGCCACCGGGTAACTGTCGGATATGAGTAGGAACGTAGATTCGTTTGATGATGCTCTTGGACTCGGTCATGGCGATACCTCCTTTTCAGGCACGATAGCACTCTTCCAATAGCGGAAGCATGATCGTAATCAATATCGATTGAGAGCAAGCCGATTGGTTGCCGCTATCGATCCATTCCGGATCATCTCCCACTGGAATCAGGAAAACTCATGATCAAGCCTAGGTTAATTTCGCTGTTGTTTTCATCTTGCGTCCGCGCTGGATGCGCCGGACAACGCTGGTGGCTCGTCGGGCTAGCGGCAAACCTGTTTGTGCTGGGTAATGGAGTGGCCGTTGGCTACGACGAGCTGGTGGAAAAACACGTCTTCGAGATGGATGGCTACACCACTCAAGGCGGCGAGCGGATTCCCTCGCTCAAGGTAGGCTGGGAGGCCTACGGCACGCTGAACGAGGCCAAGGACAACGTCATCCTGATCACCCATTATTTTTCCGGCACCAGTCACGCCGCGGGACGCTATAGCAAGGACGATGCTGCTCCCGGCTATTGGGACGCCATCATCGGGCCAGGCAAGCCGCTGGATACGGACGAGTATTATATTATCGCCTCGGATACTCTGGTGAACCTGAATGCCAAGGATCCGAAGGTAATCACCACCGGCCCGGCGACCCTCAATCCCGAGACCGGCGAGCCTTGGGGGCTGGATTTTCCGGTCGTTACCATCGGCGATTTCGTCGAAGTGCAGAAGGCGCTGCTGGAAAACCAAGGTATCGGTAGCCTGCACGCAGTAATGGGCGCCTCCATGGGCTCGTTACAGGCCTACGAGTGGGCGAGCGTCTATCCCGAAAGGGTCGAGCGGGTGATCCCGGTGATCGGCTCCGGCGCCGCCAACGCCTACCTGATCGGCTGGCTGGATGCCTGGGCGGCGCCCATCAAGGTTGATCCTGATTGGAACGGCGGTGACTACTACAAGGCCGAGCCGCCCACGAAAGGGCTCGAGGAATCGCTGAAGCTGATTACCCTGCAGGCCAATCACTGGCAGTGGGCCAACGACACCTATGGCCGTGAATGGGCGGAGGAAGGCGTCGATCCCGCCAGCAGCCTGGAGGCGCAATTCCTGTTCGAGAAGGTGCTCGATGATGTCGCCACCGATCGCGCCAAGGTCGCCGATGCCAATCACCTGCTTTATCTGGTCAAGGCCAACCAGCTCTTTGTCACCGGCGAAGGTGAGAACGCGGAAGCCGGGCTTGCCGCCATTGAGGCGCCGACCCTAATGATCTACAGCGAAGACGATCTGGTGTTCTTTCCGGCGCTGGTGCGCCAGACCATCGAGACAATCGCCGCGGATGGCACCCCGGTCGAGGAAGTTGTCCTCGAAGGCAAGCGCGGCCATCTGGATGGAGTGTTATCCATAGAGCAAGCCGGGGAGACGATTCGCGAGTTTCTCGATCGGGATGTGTAAGTCCTTGGTAAAAAGCCAGGCATTAGGCTGGCTCAGCGATGGCGCCATTCGGGAGGGCGCTTTTCGATAAAGGCATCGATCCCTTCCGCGGCGTCCTCCGCCATCATGTTGTCCGCCATGATGCCGCAGGCATAGTCGTAGGCTTCCGACAGCGGCATGGCCAGCTGGCGATGCAGCACGGCCTTCCCTGCCCTCACGGCGACATTACTCTTGGCGCAAATGCTTGCGGTGAGTTCATCGACCGCCGCGTCCAGCGCCTCGTCTTCCGCGACTCGGTTGACCAATCCCCAGTCACGAGCTTGCTCCGCATCGATGAATTCACCGGTGAACAGCATCTCCGCAGCGGCCTTGCGACCGACGTTGCGGCTCAGCGCCACCCCCGGGGTCGCGCAGAAAAGCCCTGCGTTGATGCCGGATACCGCAAACCGCGCCGAACGTGCCGCCACCGCCAGGTCGCAACTGGCGACCAGTTGGCATCCCGCGGCGGTGGCGATGCCCTGTACCCGAGCGATCACCGGCACCGGAAAAGCGACGATCGACTGCATCAACGCGCTACAGCGGGAAAAGAGCGTCTGGTAATAGGTTTTCTCTGGCGTCTCGCGCATCTGCTTGAGATCGTGCCCGGCGCAGAAGGCCCGGCCCTCCGCCGCGATTACCAGGCAACGCAGCGTCTTATCCTCGTTTAGGTGCTCGAGCGCCTGCTCAAGCGCCTCGAGCATTTCTTCGCTGAGCACGTTGAAACGGTGAGGGCGATTCAAGGTCAGCGTCACCACGCCATTCTCTCGATGACTGAGTACGGGGAAGTCTTCTGGAGTATTCATGCAGATATCGCTTCCGTTGGCTGTGAGAAAGTAAAAGATTTAAATACTGGCGTTTGAGCAAGAACCCATGAGGGTCAGCCTGTTTGGGCAAGACGCGCTCGTTTGAGCAAGAGTAGTATCGCCTCCAATAAAAACGAATGCGGTAACTATCGAATATGATCTAACGTGTCCAGTCGTTTATTAACCCGGCAAGCATTTATGTCGGGTTAATTGCGGCACAGGGAAGTGCCGCCGCCGGCCGGTAGGTCGGCGCGAGCCCGCGTCACACCAGCAGATTCACTCATCTGCGCCAGTGTGACGGGGGCGACAATCAAAGAGGTCAGGATGACCTATTTGATTGCCAGGTTAATAGTAAGTTACCTTTCATTGTGTAACTTTCAAGGAGGACGAAATGCAGGCAATCGTCAAGGATCTACGGTTACATACCAAGGCTCTTTTAGCAGCCACTGCGCGAGGCGAGGAAGTGGAAATTACCTATCGAGGCAAACCCTGCGCACGCTTGGTAAGTGCCGATCGCGATGAATCGCCCGACTCCACGCGAAATCCGGCCTTCGGCCTATGGGCGGATCGACAGGATCTGGAAGTAAATGATCGAGCTCGCAGGCTACGCCAGCCACGCACTTTTGCAGAAGAGTAGTGCCGATGCTGGGCGATACCGACGTGCTGATCTGGAACCTGCGCGGCAATGAACAAGCCGCCGAGCGATTGGACGACATGCGTGGCTTTGCGGTTTCGGCGGTAACCTATATGGAGCTGGTGCAAGGGCTGCGCAATAAGCAGGAACAACAGCAATTACGCCGGGCAATGCGTTATTGGGAGGTGGAATTGGTTCATCTGCATGAAGGCATCTCCGCACGGGCCGCCTTTCTGGTAGAAAGTTACGCCTTGAGTCATGGCATGCAAATGGCCGATGCCGTGATCGCCGCTACCGCCTTGGAGCTGGGCATCACGTTGCTGACCGCCAACGATCGCCATTATCGTCATATCGATGGGCTGAAAATCGAGATATTTCGGCCATAACAAAAACGCCCCTGCCAGGGCAGGCAAAGGCGTCAATGCAAGAGTCTTGGGCCAAGCGGGGATAATCAATCCCAGCTAAGCGCTCCCCCCACCTGATACTCGGTGACACGAGTCTCGAAGAAGTTCTTCTCCTTGCGCAGGTCGATGATCTCGCTCATCCAGGGGAAGGGGTTCTTGGCACCGGGGAACTGTTCCTTCAAGCCAAGCTGGGCGAGGCGGCGGTTGCAGATGAAGTGCAGGTATTCCTCCATGATCGCCGCGTTCATGCCCAGCACGCCGCGGGGCATGGTGTCGCGCGCGTATTCGATCTCGAGCTCGGTGCCTTCGAGAATCATCTGGATGACTTCATCCTGGAATGCCGGCGTCCACAGGTGCGGATTCTCGATCTTGATCTGGTTGATCATGTCGATGCCGAAGTTCAGGTGCATGGATTCGTCCCGCAGGATGTACTGGAATTGCTCCGCGACCCCGGTCATCTTGTTGCGTCGGCCCATGGACAGAATCTGGCTGAAGCCGCAGTAGAAGAAGATGCCTTCGGTCACCGCGTAGAAGGCGATCAGGTTGCGCAATAGCTCCTGGTCCGTCTCCGAGGTGCCGGTATGGAAGTCCGGGCGGGCCAGGGATTGGGTGTGCTTGAGGCTCCAGGCGGACTTGGCGGCAACCGACGGCACCTCCCGATACATGTTGAAGACCTCGCCTTCGTCCATGCCCAGGGATTCCACGCAGTACTGATAGGCGTGAGTGTGGATAGCCTCTTCAAACGCCTGACGCAGCAGGTACTGGCGACATTCCGGATTGGTGATCAGCCGGTACACCGCCAGCACCAGGTTATTGGCGACCAGGGAATCCGCCGTGGAGAAATAGCCCAGGCTGCGCTCGACGATACGCCGCTCGTCCGCGGTCAGGCCGTCCTGGCTCTTCCACAGGGCGATATCCGCGTTCATGTTAATTTCCTGGGGCATCCAGTGGTTGGCGGTGCCGTCCAGGTATTTCTGCCAAGCCCATTCGTACTTGAAGGGCACCAGCTGGTTGAGGTCGGCCCGGGCGTTGATCATGCGCTTCTGATCCACCTCGATGCGCGCCGCGCCCATTTCCAGCTCTTCCAGGCCGGCGGCCACGTCCAGCTCCTCGAGAGACTGGCGGGCCCGGGCCAGTCGATCCTGCTCGACGACCTTGTACTGTCCCTTGCTCTCGCTCACCTTTTCGACTGGAGCCTGCGGTTTGGCAGCGGGCTGCGGCGCGGGCTTCGGGTGAGCCGGCGCGGGAGCCTCGGCAGTGGCAGTGTTGTCGTCACCGGCGTCTTCGTGAAAATCGTCCCAATTCAGCATGTTGTTTCCCCTTCGTTGATCCTTTTCAAGAACTTCGCGAGCGCAGCAAGTTCTTTCCCTTACTGGCAGGCCTCGCAGCCCAGCTCGTCTATCTCCCCGGCGGTAGGCGCCCGCTGGCTGCCCTTGCCCTGCAGGAAATCGTCGATACCGCGAGGCCCGGCTTCCGGCACCGGGCTCGGGGCGCCGGCACCATGACCCACGGCGTTGAGGCTGCCGCGATCCACGGTGGATTTTTCCACCGAGGTGGCGCCCAGGGCGCGCAGGTAGTAGGTGGTCTTCAAGCCGCGCAGCCAGGCCATGCGATAGGTGACGTCGAGCTTCTTGCCGGACACTCCCTGGATATAGAGGTTCAGGGACTGGGCCTGATCGATCCATTTCTGGCGCCGGGAAGCGGCGTCCACCAGCCACTTGGGCTCCACTTCGAAGGCGGTGGCGTACTTGGCCTTCAAGTCCTCCGGCACCCGATCGATGGGCTGCACGCTGCCGTCGTAATACTTGAGATCGTTGATCATCACCTCGTCCCACAGATCACGTTCCTTGAGATCGCGGACCATGTGGGCGTTGACCACGGTGAATTCGCCGGACAGGTTCGATTTCACATAGAGGTTCTGATAGGTGGGCTCGATGGATTGGGACACGCCGCAGATATTGGAGATCGTCGCGGTGGGGGCGATGGCCATCACGTTGGAGTTGCGCATGCCCTGGCTAGTGACCTTCTCCCGCAGGCGCTCCCAGTCCTGGGTGCTTGAGGTGTCCATGTCGAGATACTTCTCGCCCCGCTCGAGCTTGAGGCGCTCGATGGAATCCAGCGGCAGGATGCCCAGGCTCCACAGCGAGCCCTCGAAGCTTTCGTAGTGACCGCGCTCCGCGGCCAGATCGCTGGAGGCCTCGATGGCGTGATAGCTGATCAGCTCCATGGAGCGATCGGCGAAATCCACCGCTTCGCTGCTGGTGTAGGCGATACCGAGCTGGTAGAGCGAATCCTGGAAGCCCATCAGCCCCAGCCCTACCGGACGGTGCTTGAGGTTGGAGTTCCTCGCCTGGGGCACCGCGTAGTAGTTGATATCGATGACGTTGTCGAGCATGCGCACCGCGGTGCGCACGGTCTGCCTGAGCTTGTCGCCGTCGAGTTCGCCATTGTCGATATGGCTCGCCAGGTTGATGGAACCCAGGTTGCACACGGCGATCTCCTCCACGGAGGTGTTCAGGGTGATCTCGGTACACAGGTTGGAGCTGTGCACCACCCCGGCGTGGCTCTGGGGGCTGCGCAGGTTGCAGGGATCCTTGAAGGTGATCCAGGGATGGCCGGTCTCGAACAGCATCGAGAGCATCTTGCGCCACAGGTCCTTGGCCTTGACCCGCTTGAAGAGCTTGAGCTGCCCGCTGCGGGTCATTGCCTCGTATTCTTCATAGCGCTTCTCGAAGGCGGCGCCGTACAGATCGTGCAGGTCCGGGCAATCGGCGGGGGAGAACAGGGTCCAGTCGCCGTCGTCGAATACCCGCTTCATGAACAGGTCCGGCACCCAGTTGGCGCTGTTCATGTCGTGGGTACGCCGGCGATCGTCCCCGGTGTTCTTCCTGAGTTCGATGAATTCCTCGACGTCCAGGTGCCAGGTCTCCAGGTAGGCACAGACCGCGCCCTTGCGCTTGCCACCCTGATTGACCGCCACCGCGGTGTCGTTGACCACCTTGAGGAAGGGTACAACGCCCTGGGACTTGCCGTTGGTGCCCTTGATGTAGGAGCCGAGGGCCCGCACCGGGGTCCAGTCGTTGCCCAGGCCACCGGCCCATTTGGAGAGCATGGCGTTGTCGCGGATCGCGCTGTAGATGCCGTCCAGGTTGTCCGGCACCGTGGTCAGGTAGCAGGAAGAGAGCTGGCTGCGCAGGGTACCGGCGTTGAACAGGGTCGGGGTGGAGGCCATGTAGTCGAAGCTCGACAGCAGCCGGTAGAATTCGATGGCCCGGGCTTCCCGATCGTCCTCGTTCAGCGAAAGCCCCATGGCGACCCGCATGAACAGGACCTGGGGCAGCTCGTAGCGCACGTCGTCGCGATGGATGAAGTAGCGATCGTAGAGGGTCTGCAGGGAGAGATAGGTGAACTGGTTGTCCCGGCTGTGATCCAGGGCATCGCCCAGGCGCACCAGATCGAAGGTCGCCAATTCGGGGTCGAGCTGCTCGAAGGCGATACCTTTCTCGATATAGGCCTGGAACGCCGGCTTGTAGAGCTTCGCCATGTCCTGATAGGTGGCTTCCTCGGCAATGCCCAGGAAGGACAGCGCCTCGCGGCGCAGGTTGTCCTGCAATAGCCGAGCGGTGACGTAGGTATAGTTGGGTTCCTTCTCCACCAGGGTGCGGGCGGTCATCATCAGCGCCGTGGCCACGCCTTCAAGGCCGACCCCGTCGTAGAGGTTCTTCAGAGAGTCTTCGACGATGCGACGCGCATCGACGTTTTCCAGGCCTTCGCAGGCGTCGAATACAAGAGTCTCGATGCGCCCCAGATCCAGCGGGCGACGGCTGCCATCCGGTAAGGTGACGTTCAGGGTCGGGTGGGGTTTGGCGACGCCCTCGCCTTCCGCAGCCCGAGCTCGGGCGTGTTCTTCGCGATAGAGCACATAGGCCCGGGCGACCTTCTGTTCCCCGGCGCGCATCAAGGCCAGTTCCACCTGATCCTGAATGTCCTCGATATGCAAGGTGCCGCCATCTGGCAGACGCCGCTGAAATGCCTGGGCAATCTGCTGGGAGGCTTGGGCGACGAAGTCGCGAACTCGCGACGATGTCCCCGCGTTGTCGCCTTCCACGGCGATGAAAGCCTTGGTCATGGCTACCGAGACCTTGCTGGCATCGAATTCGACCACATCGCCGGTACGCTTGATCACCCGCAGTTGTTGGGGAGCGGTGGTGTTCAGCGAAATATCGTCGGAAGAAAGCATCTGGTTCATGGCGCCGAGCATTCCTGGTGGATAATAATGAATGGAAAGTCATCGATTACGCCATACGGCGCTATCGCCGGGGCGTCTGTACTGCCAAGTCGCGAGGGATGCTTGACAGCAGTAATTGAAAAACTTGTTTCACGAAACATCATATTGTGGTTTCGCCAAGCGCAAGCACAAGATAGTGTGTGTTTTGCATGCTAGCAAGTGGATAAATTGTGGATAAAGTGTGTGTCTTGTGGGGATGGTTTCGCAGGACGCCCGAAACCCTGCCATGACGCGGCCCCCAGCGCTAAACTTTTTTCATTGTTTTATTAAAGCAATGTAAATTACCGTAATAGTCATAAATTTTTAGCTGGCTAATGCTATCAAGAGTAAACCTCCGGAAACGGCGTCGTTTTCGCTATTAAGTGTTTCTTTAGGCGCCGAGTTTTCGGGTAACATTTCTTGCTATCCGCTATGGTGGGAGTTACACGACTCGCCACAATGGGTAACGCGATGTAGCCTATGGCGAGATACACACAAGAAATCTTGCTGGACGTGATTGCCAGCTAGTCAACGGGATGGATACAAGCTTGGATAGCCACAACCAGGATCACATACTGATCATCGAAGATGACGAACGATTGGCCGAGTTGACACGAGATTATCTCGAGGCCAATGGTTTTCAGGTAACGCTGGAGGCGGACGGTTCCAAGGGGGTGGAACGCATCGTCTCGCTGCAACCGGATCTGGTGATTCTCGATCTGATGCTGCCCGGTGAGGACGGCTTGTCGATCTGTCGTCGAGCACGTACGGATTACACCGGGCCGATTCTGATGCTGACCGCGCGCACGGACGACATGGATCAGGTGTTGGGCCTGGAAATGGGTGCGGACGACTACGTGCCCAAGCCGGTACAGCCCAGAGTGCTGCTGGCTCGCATGCGCGCCTTGATGCGCCGCACCGACGCCATCGAAACCAGCGGCGACGAGGCTCGGCTGGTATTTTCCGATCTGGAGATCGACAGCGCCACTCGAGAAGCCTGGCTTTCCGGCGAGCGGATCGACCTGACCAGCGCGGAATTCGATCTGCTCTGGCTGCTGGCCAGTCGGGCCGGCCAGGTGCTGACCCGGGAGGAAATCTTCTCGTCCCTGCGCGGTATCAAGTACGACGGCCAGGATCGTTCCATCGACGTGCGAGTGTCGCGTATCCGACCCAAGATCGGCGACGATCCCCACCAGCCCCATCGCATCAAGACGGTGCGTAGCAAAGGCTATCTGTTTGTCAAGGACGGTTGATGTCCGCGTCGCGTCTCATGCCCCGCCCGCTGGCGGAGAGTACTTTCCTGCGTGTCTATGTGATGCTGGCGCTGGCGCTGGTGCTGACCTTCGGCCTGGCGCTGGTCGCTTTCACGTTGATCGACAAGGTGCGCCGTGAGCATTACCGGGAACTGCTGGCGGAAGCGCCGATGACGCTGCTGACCGCGGAACTCGGCGTGCTGCCTCAGGAAAGTCGGCAAGCATGGCTCGACGAACAAAGCCGCGCCCTGGGTATTCAACTCGAACTATACGAATGGGGCACTTATTCTCTCAGCTACTTCGAGCGCGCCAGACTGGAGGCCGGGCGCACCCTGGCTTATCAGGAAGAAAGCCAGCGTTGGATCCTGTATCGCCGCCTGCCCGGGGAGCAATGGCTGTTGAAGGCGGAACTGACCAGTATGAGCGAAAGGCAACTGACCGGGCTGGCGCAGAACCTGGGGCAGTGGCTTTCCGCGGTGGAGGGCGAACAGCGCCGTGAGCGCCTCGAGCGACTGAAAAATGCTGCTTTTACCGCCACTCTGTCCGAGCAGGTACCCGAAGGGCTGGACCCTGAAAGGGTCACGCGCATGCAAGACAGCGAGGTGGTGGTACGCCTGCTGCCCCAGCGCTGGGCAATGTCGCTTTTCCTGCGTCTGCCCACGCCGGAAGGCGGTATCGAATGGGTGCAGGTAGGACCCTTGAAACCCTTCGAGCCCATGTCCCTGACGCTGTCCCTGACCTTGCTGGTGATCATGCTGGCGGTGCTGGCGGGCATCATCTACATGATCGTGCGTGGGCTCGAGGCCCGAGTGGCGCGGCTCGAACTTGCCGCCACGCGGATTGCCGGCGGCCACCTGGATACCCGAGTCAAGGTCGACAGCAGCGACTTCCTCGGACGTCTGGGCATGGCGTTTAACGGCATGGCGGCGCAGGTCCAGGCGCTGCTTCAATCCCAGCAGGACATGATTCGCGGCGTTTCCCATGAACTGCGTACGCCGGTGGCGCGGATCCGCTTCGCGGTGCAGATGGTCGAGGACATGATCGACAGCCCGCCGGTGCGCCGTCAGTTAAAAGGCATCGATGGGGATATCGAGGAACTTGATACTCTGATCGATGAGATTCTGACCTATGCGCGCCTGGGCGGGGGTCAGGTCCAGGGCATGGATCTCAAATCCGAGGAAGTCGATTGTCGAGCCCTGGCGGTGCGTGTCATCGAGACCTTGGCGCCGCTGCACGGCCGGCTCTCTCTCGAGCTGGCACCGGGGCCGGAAATCGAAGTGGTGGCGGAGCCGCGCTATCTGCAGCGCGCGTTGCAGAACCTGGTGGCCAACGCCTGTCGCCACGCGGACTCCCGGGTGATGATCAGCATCAAGCATAGCCTGCGCACGGTGCAACTCGCGGTGGAGGACGACGGTCCCGGGGTGCCGGAAAACGACCGTCTCAAGGTCTTCAAGCCTTTCTCTCGACTGGACGATAGCCGCACCCGACGCTCCGGCGGTTACGGGCTGGGGCTTTCCATCGTGCAGAAGATCATGCACTGGCACCGGGGCAGCGTAGTGATCGATGATAGCCCGACCTTGGGTGGCGCGCGCTTCACCCTGCAGCTACCTCAGGCGGCGTTGCCGGCGACGCCTGCGGAAGAGACCGACTTCACGCCCACTAGGCTGGTTTGATACCCTCCAGTACCGCGAAAGAGGTTTCCCGGGCGGTACGCAGGAAGTCGCCCATCCAGCCGGCCTCCAGGTCCTCCTCGCGAATGGCGGCGAACAGGGTGCTCCACATGCCGCCTTCCCCCAGCGACACTGCGCGTACGTAATCTCGCTCCAGGTATTCCGTCAGCGCCCAGTTCGGCAGGGCGCAGACCCCTCTACCGCTGGCCACCAGCTGCATCATCATAATGGTCAACTCCGCGGTGCGTATTTCCTTGGGACGCACTCCCGCCGGGTCGAGAAACTGGCCAAACACGTCCAGGCGTGCATGCTCAACTGGATAGGTTATCAAGGTTTCCGTCGCAAGGTCGGTCGGCGAGATCCAGGCGCGGCTCGCCAGTTCGTGCTGCTTGGCCACCGCCAGCAGGCCTTCGTAGCGAAACAGCGGCTCGTAATGCACCCCCGCTAGCGGCTGCGGGTCCGCAGTGATCACCAGATCGAGCTGCTCCCGGGCCAGGGCCGGCAGCGGATCGAAATGATGGCCGCCGGGGATATCCACTTCGATCTCCGGCCAATGGTCGCGAAAATGATCGATGGTCGGCATCAGCCACTGAAAACAGCTGTGGCATTCGATGGCCATGTGCAGCCGACCGTTTTCCTGTCCCGCCAGCCGCGCCAGGTCCCGCTCCGCCATGCGTACCTGGGGCAGGATGCGTTCCGCCAGTTCCAGCAGGCGCAGGCCGGCCCGAGTGAAGGTGACCGGACGAGATTTGCGCAGGAACAGCGGACTGCCGAGACGCTCCTCGAGATCCTTGAGCTGGTGCGACAGCGCGGACTGGGTCAGGTGCACCCGCTGCGCCGCTTCTACCAGAGAGCCTGCGTCCCGCAGGGCGATCAAGGTGCGTAGATGTCGAAGTTCCAGCATGCTGTATGAACGCTTTTCATTTTGACAATTAGATAATGTAGTTTGATTCATTGATTCCGGCCAGTGAGACTAGCGTCACCAACAAACATGAATTCCCAGGCGAATTCCATGACTTATTACTGAAAGGAAATCCCATGACGCTGGCACATATCCTCGGCTATCCGCGTATCGGAGCCAACCGAGAGCTCAAGAAAGCAAGCGAGGCCTACTGGCAGAACAAGATTGATCAAGCAGAGCTGGAAGCCCAGGGCGCATCCCTGCGCGCTCGTCACTGGCGGGAGCAACAGGCGGCAGGGCTCGACTTCGTTACCGTCGGCGACTTCGCCTTCTACGATCAGGTGCTCAATGTCTCACTGCTGCTGGGCGCGGTGCCGGAACGTTTCGGACGATTTGATCAGGGCGAGATCGATCTGGACACCAGTTTCCGCATGGCCCGGGGCCGCGCCCCCAGCGGCGAGCCGGCGGCGGCCTGCGAGATGACCAAGTATTTCGATACCAATTATCACTATCTGGTGCCGGAGCTGCACGCGGGTCAGCGCCTGCGCCTGGCCAGCGAGCGGCTGTTCGGGGAAGTGGAAGAGGCCAGGAGTCTCCGTCATCCGGTCAAGGTGGCACTGCTCGGGCCGGTGACCTGGTTATGGCTGGGCAAGGAAAAAAGCGAGGATTTTGATCGTCTCGAGCTGCTCGACGAAGTGCTGACGGTCTACGGTCAGGTGCTGTCTCGGCTGGCAGAGCAGGGCGTGGAATGGGTACAGCTGGATGAACCTGCACTGGTGCAAGACCTGCCTCGGGCCTGGCGCCAAGCCTATGAGTCAGCTTACAACAAACTGCGCAGTTCACCGGCCAAACTACTGGTGGCTACCTATTTCGGTGGTCTGGGGGATAATCTGCAGTTGGCGACCTCTCTGCCGGTGGACGGGTTGCATATCGACACGGTGCGTGCTCCCGAACAACTTTCCCGGGTGATCGACAATCTGGCGCCTTACAAGGTGCTTTCCGTGGGGGCGATCGACGGTCGCAATATCTGGCGAACGGATCTGGCAGCGCTGCGGGACAGTCTCCAGGACGCCAAGGCACGGCTGGGAGATCGACTATGGCTGGCGCCGAGCTGCTCCCTGCTGCACGTGCCGGTGGATCTGAGTGCGGAAACCGAACTGGATACGGAGTTCAAGAGCTGGCTGGCCTTCGCCCGCCAGAAGCTGGACGAGACGGTGACCCTGGCGCGCCTGCTGGATGGCCGTGCCACTCAAGAGGACGAAGCCTATCTGGCTGAGGCCTCACGAGCTCTGGCATCGCGGCATGAGTCGACGCGCATCCACAAGCCGGCGGTGGCCAGCCGTCTGGCGGCGATCACGCCCCAGGATGCTCGGCGTGCCAGCACCTATTTCCAGCGGACCAAAGCGCAACGCCAGCGTCTCGACCTGCCGCTGTTTCCCACCACCACCATCGGCTCCTTTCCTCAGACCGGAGAAATCCGCGCCGCCCGCCGCGCCTTCAAGGCCGGGGAGCTGAATCACAAGGATTATCGGGCGCGCATGGAAGCGGAGATCGCTGTCGCCGTCGAGCGCCAGGAAGCCCTGGGACTGGATGTGCTGGTGCACGGTGAACCGGAGCGCAACGACATGGTGGAATACTTCGGCGAGCTGCTGGAAGGTTTCGCTTTCACCCGCTTCGGCTGGGTGCAGAGCTACGGCTCCCGCTGCGTCAAGCCGCCGATCATCGTCGGTGACGTCAGCCGCCCGGCGCCGATGACGATACGCTGGAGCGAGTACGCCCAGAGTCTGACCCAGAAACCCGTGAAAGGCATGCTCACCGGGCCGGTGACCATTCTGCAGTGGTCCTTCGTGCGGGATGATCAGCCGCGCGAGGCGACCTGCCGTCAGATTGCCCTGGCCCTGCGGGACGAGGTGGAAGACCTGGAAGCCGGGGGCATTCAAGCCATTCAGATCGACGAGCCGGCCCTGCGGGAAGGGCTACCCCTACGCCAAGACGAGTGGCAGGCCTATCTCGACTGGGCGGTGGAGTGCTTCCAGCTCGCCGCATCGGTGGCCCGGGACGAGACCCAGATTCATACCCACATGTGCTACAGCGAGTTCAATGACATCATCGCCTCCATCGCCGCCCTTGATGCGGATGTGATCACCATCGAGACGTCGCGTTCGGATATGGAGCTGCTGGATGCCTTCCAGGAGTTTTCGTATCCCAATGAAATCGGTCCTGGCGTCTACGACATTCACTCGCCGAACATTCCCGAGGTGAGCTGGATGGTGGAACTGATGGAAAAAGCCGCCCAGCGGATTCCGGTGGAGCGGCTATGGGTCAACCCGGACTGTGGTCTCAAGACACGTGACTGGTCGGAAGTCGAGCCGGCACTGGAAGCAATGGTAGCCGCCGCTCAAGAACTGCGTCGTCGACATGGCGAATCGCTGATGAAGAGTCAGGCATAGTCAACGAATATTAGAAGGAGTTAGAAAAAAGGCGATAGTGGATATCCACTATCGCCTCAATCGATCAAACATTAGCCAAGATGAAGGACTAATTAAAAGTTATAGGCAATACCTAGCTGTACAAGGTTCTCCGTCGGATCAAACTTCACTTTTGATCCTGATTCCTTATAGCTATTATCCGAGTAGCTGGTCTGTGACCAATCCAGGCGCAGGTCCATCTGTGGTGCGATAGCGGTTTGCACACCGACCCCATAACGAAAGCCGTTATAGTTATCGTCTTCGGTTCTTGATCCGGCCCCATTGACACTCTGTCGAACCTCGAACTTGGTGCGCTGATAGCCTACGCGAGCATAGACATCAGTGTTCCGCGTAGCCTCCAGACCTGCCAGCAGCCCAGCGCCGTAAGACTCTTTTGCCTCGGCTTTTACATTCACATTGTCGGTTCGGAGCTTGCCATCAGCGTTGCTCGTGCCGACGTTGATTTCCGGTGCAATAAAGAAGTCATTAGCCAAGGTAAATTTCATACCTGCAAAGAGCCCGCCCTGGATACCGCTCAAGTCTTGATCCGCATAGGCGGCGCTGGTGGTCGAGCCTTGATTGACTTCAGCACTGACGCTTTGGTATCCCACCTGGCCGCCAATATAGGGCTGAGGGCTGGCGGCTAATGCAGTCGCTGAAAAACCTGCCAGGATCAGGCTGGACGCTAATATCGTTAACTTTTTCATTTATGAAACTCCTTATTGGATGGATATTATTTTATTGATTAATATTAGTCTACTAAATATATGAACGTTTAGCAAGTGCCCGGCGAAGCATTAACGCCTGTGCCCCGGTTTGTGTTAAAAAAAGTTTTTTAATGATTTTCATAATAATCAAGGAGTCGGAATACTAATGCCCATGTTTTGCCATTTTAATTATCGGTACTTGCCATCGCTGCTCGTAGCGACTCTATTACTGCCGGGGTGCGTTTCGTCTTCGGGACCGGATGAAAAGCAAGTAGCGCCGCCGACGGTTCGTGAGGCGGATGCTTTCGGCGTTACAGGCGAGTCCACATCGCTCGAGAAGAAAAATCCCGCCCCCCTGCTGCCCTCGGCGCTTTTTCCCGGCGAGGCGAAGGAGTTCGTCGCCTGGCGCTGCACGCCGGCTCAGGATCTGGTTTCCGCGGCGACCCCTCGGAAACTGCGCCTGTGGTCCGGTCAGGGCGCCTATCGTCTTGAGCCGGCGGTGGTGGCCTCCGGTGCCCGCTACGTGAAAGCTGACCTCAGCTTCTGGAACAAGGGGAAGGAAGCCACGGTGGAAAGCGACAAGGGGCGGCTGCGCTGCGAGCAGGATGAAACCCGTAAGGTGCTGACGCGCCGCCAACGCCCCGACGTCATGTTTCACGGGCGTGGTAACGAGCCCGGCTGGACAGTGCGCCTGGCCAGCGATCGGCCGCGACTGGCGCTGATGCTGGACTATGGCGAGCGTGAAATCGACGCCGCCTATCGAGTGACCAGCCTGGATAACGACGCGGGCCGAGTCACTTTGGAAAGCGCGCGCAAGGATCTGCCCTTTACCCTGAGCCTGGAAGGCCGCGCCTGTTTCGACGCCATGAGCGGCGAACCCTATCCGGCCCGGGTCACGCTACGACTCGACGGCAAAACCTATCGAGGCTGCGGTCAGGGCATCGCGCCATGAAAAAATGCGCGCGATATCCGCGGCGGTTGCGCTAGTATGCCCTGACACCTCTGATGACAAAGCTTGACGAAAACGCGACGAATAGACGAATAAAAGTCATTAGGCGACCGTTTGTCGTCTAGAAGACTTCAATCATGCGAAGGTACGCAACGAGACACGACAATGACCAAAGATAGAACTCCGCAGTGCGACGCCGCCGCCGTGCCCAAGGATTCGCTTATCGATACCGACTACGTGGTTGGTCAGGACAACGTCGAAGGGAGCTTTGGCCCTTTCAGTTTCGATATCCACAACCGGGTCTTCATGATTTCCGCAACGATCAGTATCGTCTTCGTCGTGCTGACGCTGCTATTTCCAGAGGCCGCCGGTCAGGTCTTTCAAGCGGTGGTGAATTTTTCCATCAAGACCCTGGACTGGTACTTCATTATTCTGGTCAACCTGTATCTATTTTTCTGTCTTGCGCTGGTGGTATCGCCCTATGGTGCCGTGCGTCTGGGGGGCAAGACCGCCACACCGGACTACTCCTATCTCTCCTGGTTCTCGATGCTGTTCGCTGCAGGGATGGGGATCGGACTGCTGTTCTTCGGCGTGCTCGAGCCGGTTTATCACACCACCGTATCAATGCCGTTGAATACACCATCCCCTTTCGGTGCCGATGGCGAACTCGTTCCGGGGAACATTCCCGAAGCGCGGGCAATGGGGCTTGCAGGAACTTACCTGCACTGGGGGCTGCACGGCTGGGCGATCTATGCGCTGATGGCGCTGTCCCTGGCGATCTTTACCTACAACAAGGGGCTACCTTTCTCGATCCGTTCTTCCTTCTATCCGATTCTGGGTGAGCGGGTCTGGGGCTGGCCGGGTCACATCATCGACGTGCTGGCGGTCTTCTCGACCCTGTTTGGCCTGGTGACTTCCCTGGGCCTGGGGGCGCAGCAGGCCAATGCCGGCTTCAACTATGTCTTCGGCATGGAGATCAGTCTCACCACACAGATCATCATCATCGTCGTCGTTACCGCCGTGGCGCTGATTTCGGTCTGGCGGGGACTCGATGGCGGCGTCAAGGTGCTTTCCGAGATCAACATGGTCACCGCCTTCCTGTTCTTTCTTTTCGTACTTTTCGCGGGCTCGACGCTTACCGCCTTGAATACTGTCTGGGAAGGCGTGACGGCCTATGCACGGGAGATCGTGCCGCTTTCCATGCCGTTTGGCCGCACGGACGACGCCTATCGTGAGGACTGGAGCGCCTTCTACTGGGCCTGGTGGGTATCCTGGTCGCCCTTCGTCGGCATGTTCATCGCCCGGGTGAGCCGGGGCCGCACGGTGCGAGAATTCATCGTTGCGGTACTGCTTGTACCAAGCCTGGTGATCTTCATCTGGATGGGGGTCTTCGGCGGCATCGCTCTCGATCAGGTCTTCAGCGATCCGCAAAACAGTCTGGTGAAGGCCAATGTGATCGACAGCTATAGCCCGGAACTGTCTCTTTTCGGCATGCTCAACGAACTGCCGTTTCCGAATATCGTCTCGACCATTGCCATTATCCTGACGCTGATCTTCTTCGTCACTTCCTCGGATTCCGGCTCCCTGGTGGTGGATACCATCACCGCCGGCGGCAAGACGGATGCGCCGATCCCCCAGCGGATATTCTGGGCCACCGCGGAAGGCATGATCGCCATCGCGCTGCTGGTGGGTGGCGGCCTTACTGCCCTGCAGGCGGGGGTGACCGCCACCGGGCTGCCATTTTCCCTGGTGCTGCTGGCGATGTGCTATTCGGTGTGGAAGGCGCTGTCCAGCGAGCCGCGCTAGTCGAAGGAATCCATCCAGGGCGGTGCGGCGGCGAGGATTCGCGATTGCACCGGGCAGTCCTCGCGATGGGCGCCGGGCAGGTAGCCGGTGCTCATCAGGAATTCGTTGACGATTTCCGGGCCGGTAAAGCGGAAGATTTGGCGAAACAGCTTGACCCATTCCGCCAAGGGTAGCGGGTGATGGTAATCGAGCCAGGCCTTGAAGCTGCCGAATGCTTCCTGTAGTTCACGAACCACTCGAGCGTCATGGATTGCGGCGTCGATCTTGCGCCGGTTGCGAATGATGCCGGCGTCATTCAACAGGCGTTCCCGTTCGGCTTCCCCGTAGGCAGCCACTCGCGCGACCTCGAAGCCCTCGAAAGCCGCCTGGAAGGCCTCGCGCTTCTTGAGCACCGTCAGCCAGGAAAGCCCCGCCTGATTGATCTCCAGAATCAGGCGCTCGAACAGCACGTCGTCATCCGCTACCGGGAAGCCGTATTCGCTATCATGATAAGGGCCATGGAACGGATGAGTCGGGGCCAGGTCGCAGTAGTCGGCCATGGGGTTTCCTCACAGGATGGCGATTTGAAAAGCGATGGGGAGCTATCATAGACATGAAACAAACACGAGAAAATCCGATGAAGACATCACTCTTTAGCAGCACCTTGCTGGGCTTGGCCCTGAGCCTGGCCGGCACCGCGGTCTGGGCCGCGCCTACCGTCGAGATGTGGAAGGACCCCAACTGCGGCTGCTGCACCGCCTGGGCGGAACACATGGAAGCCAACGGCTTCGAGGTGATCCAGCACAAGACGCGCCAGATGGCCGACGTCAAGCGCGAGCAGGGGGTGCATTCCCAACTGGCATCCTGTCATACCGCCACGGTGGGCGAGCACGTCATCGAGGGCCACGTGCCTGCCAGCGACGTGAAGCGTCTGCTGGAGAGCGATGCGGCGCCCGCGGTGCTGGCGGTGCCGGGCATGCCTCACGGTTCCCCGGGCATGGAAACCGGGCGCGTGGACGAATACGCGGTCTATCTGTGGCGTGACGGAGAAAAACCGCAGGTATTCAACCAGTATCCACAGTGACTGTCACTGATAACCAGGCTTGGAGGGCTTTTCAGCATGCAATATCTTCACACCATGGTCCGGGTCAGCGACCTGGATGCGTCGCTGCATTTCTACCGCGATCTGCTGGGAATGGAAGAAGTCAGTCGCCAGGAAAACGAGAAGGGTCGGTTCACCTTGGTCTTTCTGGCGGCACCGAAGGACCGCGAACGCGCTGAAGAAGACCAGACACCGATGCTCGAGCTGACCCATAACTGGGACCCGGAAGAGTACGGCAGTGGACGCAACTTCGGTCATCTGGCCTATCGGGTGGCGGATATCTACGCGCTCTGCGAAAAACTCCAGGACAACGGTGTGACCATCAACCGGCCGCCTCGGGATGGCCACATGGCCTTCGTCAAGAGTCCGGACGGCATTTCCATCGAGTTGTTGCAGGTGGGAGAAAATCTGGCGCCAAAAGAGCCTTGGGCCTCCATGGAAAATACGGGTTCCTGGTAGGATCCAATTCACCAAGGAGGGTTTATGCAGCTAAGCGATTCGTTACGCACCGTCTTTCGCCGGGAGGCGGAGCATCTCGAGGGTATCGACCTGGACGTCTATCGTCAGTTCCACAAGGACCCGCTGGAGCCGATCATTGGTCTAGGGCCTGCCGACGCACCGATCGGTTTCTTCGGTCGGGACCCGGGGCGCCAGGAGATCAAGCACGGGGTTCCCTTCATCGGCAGCGGTGGCCAGAAGGTGCGTGCCGGTCTCTATCAGGCCCTTCATGGCGAACCCTTGCCGGATTTCGAGGCGTCTCTGGAAGTCGGCAAGCACGTCTTCTGGGCCAACACCGTGCCCTACAAGCCGGCGGGCAACAAGGCCTGGGCCATGGCGGTCAAGAAGCGTTTTCAGCCGCTGATGGCGGAGCTGCTGGTGGAACACTGGCGGGGTCGTAGCCTGATCACCCTGGGTCGCGAGGCCTTCCTATGGTTCGGCATCCATCAACCCAAGGAGGTGCGCCAGGCCCTGGAGGCCTTCTGGAAGCGCGAGGATCGCTTCGAAACGTCTCATAGCACGATCCTGACCCTGGAGGACGGCCAGTCCGCGACGTTCGAACTGGCGCCGCTGCCGCATCCCTCGCCGCTCAATCAGACCTGGTACAAGCGTTTTCCCGGCCTGCTGGAAGCGCGCTTGCGAAACCTGAATGTGGCGAAGCGGCTCGGGAAGTCGGCATTAACCTAATGTCCGGTTGTGACTTGGTAGGGACGTCACTAGAGTTGACGAAATTTTTCTCCATTACCAAGTAACTATATGACCGACATTAATGAGGTAGATTACCGTCGGCGGCGCAAGCCGCGGAATGAATTCACCAGCCGAAAGGATTACCTGAACCACGAACTGCAGAGCATGGCGCCACGGCGATGGCGGCCCAATCTGCCCGGCCGGGACTATCGTTTCGAGTTCGAGGACTGGGTGCCGGCCATGGCGGCCACCATCGGCAAGATCGTGATGGTGGCCGCCATCGTCACGGCCTTTGCCGCGCCGCTTGGGCTATCCGATGAGTTCGTCATCGAAAACGTTCGCTACGAGATGCTGCTTGCCGCGGTGCTGTTCGTGGTGCTGGTATCCGGCTTCCTGAACCCGCGCAGTAATCTGGCGGGTACCCACGGCCCTTTGATTCCGTTGGTACCGCTGATCGTCGCCTCCGGCGGTCATCCGATGGCCCTGGGGCTGATGATCGGCGTGCTGGGGTTCCTGTTGGGGATCTTCAAGGGCGGCAGTCTGCTGGCCAAGTTGACCAGCAACGGCGTCGCTGGCGGTTTGCTGCTGTACCTGGGCTTTATCGGTATTTCCAGCCAGATCGGTAAGCTCTTCGCCTGGGCGGAAGGCTTCGACATGGCCTATCTCGCCTTCGTGGTGATCATCGCCACCATTCTCATGTACGCCTACCTGGAGCATCTACAGATGCGTTGGTTGGCGATCCCGATGGGTTGTCTATTGGCCGGTGTCTTGTCCTTCGCCCTGGGCGCGCCCTTTGAGTTTTCCACGGAGCCGGGCATTCCCAATATGAACCCGTTCTACTGGTGGGGAGAAACTACCGGCTGGCAGTTGGGTCTACCTGAATTTCATCACTTCGTTACCGTGGCGCCTTTCGCCCTGCTGGCGGTGGCCATGTGGTCTCCGGATTTCGTCGGACATCGAGCTTTTCAGCAGCTCAACTATCCACCGAACACCGAGCGGGTGATCATGGACATGGACGATACCGCGATCACCGCATCCGCACGGCAGATTACCGGCAGCCTGCTGGGTGGGGGCAACATTACCTCGTCCTGGGGCACCTATATCGTGCCGGCGGCGATTGCCCGGCGACCGATTCCCGCCGGCGCCGTCCTTACCGGCCTGCTCTGTGTTGTGGCCGCCATCTGGGGATACCCGATGGATCTGGCGGTCTGGCAGCCCGTGCTCAGCGTGGCGCTGCTGGTCGGTGTCTATGTGCCGCTGCTGGAAGCCGGCATGCAGATGACCCAGAAGGGCAAGACGACCCAGTCCGCCGCCATCGTGATCTTCTCTTCTGCCCTGGTGAATCCGGTATTCGGCTGGTCGTTGACGGTGCTGCTGGACAACATGGGGCTGATCGGCAGCAAGGAGCGGGGCAAGGAACTGGGTCATATGGGTCGCTGGATCATTCCGGGCGTGGTGTTTCTGGTTCTTTGCGTGGTCATGGCAGGCGTTGGCATGTTTCCGGGGCTGCCCGCCGTGTGGGAGTCGTTCCGCGATCTCCAGCCCTAGTCGGGGCGCACCGCCATGCGTCCGCTTCCCAGAAATATCAGGGCCAGGGCGCCGAACAGGAAAAGGCCCTGGAGTTCCAGGGCCCAGCCGCCGCTATCTTTCAACGTCAGCAGTTCGCCGGTATGGGCCAGGAATAATGCCACCAACATGTTGCCCGCCATGAAAATGGCGGCGATGCGCGCACGCCAGCCGACGATGACCATCACCGGCGCTACCACTTCACCGATCAGCACTCCATAGGCCAGGAAATGCGGTAGATCATGGCGCGCCAGCAGGCTGGCAATCCAGTTCATTGAATCCGGATTCATCAGCTTGGCGGTACCGTGAAACAGAATAAGCCCGGCGACGGCCAGGCGCAGGATCAGCTTGCCCAGGTCGTCGTTATGGAGCATGGAAGGCATAAGGAGTTCCTTGAAGCATTGGGAGCGCGAGAGTAACGTTGCCAGCCGATAGTAGCCTGACCGACGGTTGATTATCGGCCCCGACGGTAAACGACTTGAACCTTGACTCTCTTCCTCTACAAAAAATCTCATGAACAGAAAGGAAACCTCATGAAGAAGATGCTGCTTATTCTGGCGCTGACAACGATGGGACTGGTCGCTGGCTGTGCCAGCGACGCCGGGTCCGTGGCACCACCGCAGGATGACAAGAAGGGCGCCGCGGTAATGGAGCAGCGTTGGAACCTGCTGCTGCTGGGCACCAGCGAACGCTGGCGCGGCAACGGCGAGACTCCCTGGATCGAGATTGATTCCGATGGCCGGTTGAGCGGCAGCAACGGCTGCAACCGGCTAATGGGAGAAGTGAGCTTTCCGGAAGGCCAGCGTATCGAGATCACCCGGCTCGCGTCCACACGCATGGCCTGCCCGAACCCTCAGAACAGCCAGCGGGTCAATCAACTGCTGGAAAATGCCTATCGCTACCTGATCGATCACGACCGGCTGGTGCTGCTCGGCCCGAACGGTCGGGTGCTGGGCGGGTTTCGCCGAGGGAAATGAGTCATTCTCACAGCTGATCCATCTAGCGTGAAAAAAAGCCCCAGGATCACACCGTGAGGCTTACGTGAAAGCAAAGCATTCAACTTACAGTGCGCCGATCTTGGCCTGCTGTTCTGCCAGTAGAGCACGAGCGCTTCGCATTTCCTTGAGCTTTCCGCGCTCTTTTTCCACCACCGCCGGGGGCGCCTTGGCGAGAAAACTCTCGTTGCCGAGCTTCTTCTCGGTGCCGTCGATCAGCTTGTCCTGCTTGGCGATTTCCTTGGCGAGCCGGGCGAGTTCCGTGTCCTTGTCGATCAGATCCGCCATGGGCACCAGCACTTCCATGTCGCCGACCAGCTGGGTTGCCGAGAGCGGCGCCTGGGCCGGGTCATCGAGCCAGGTGGCGCTTTCCAGCTTGGCGAGCCGGGCAAGAAAGCGGCGATTGGCTTCCAGTCGTGCCTGATCCGCCGCGCTGCCTTTGGTCAGCAGCAGTTCCAAAGGCTTGCCCGGGGCGATGTTCATCTCCGCGCGAATGTTGCGCACCGCGACAATCACGCCCTTGAGCCAGTCGATATCCTGCTCCGCTGTCTCGATGATCTTCGCAGGCTCCGGCGTCGGCCAGGGCTGGTTCATCAGCGAGTCGCCCTCGGTCCGCTTGCCGGCGCTGGGGGCGATACGCTGCCAGATTTCCTCGGTGATGAAAGGCATCATCGGATGGGCTAACCGCAGAGTAGTCTCCAGTACCCGTACCAGGGTGCGGCGGGTGCCGCGCTTGGCCTCGAGGGATGCGCTTTCGTCCCAGAGTACCGGCTTGGAAAGCTCCAGATACCAGTCGCAGTATTCGTTCCAGATGAAGTCGTAGAGCGTCTGGGAAGCGATGTCGAAGCGAAATTCTTCCAAGGCCTTGGTCACCCGGGTTTCGGTGCGCTGCAGTTTCGAGACGATCCAGCGATCCGCCAGGGAAAGTTCTACCGGTTCATTGCCTGCGCCGCAGTCCTGGCCTTCCGCGTTCATCAGCACGTAGCGGGAGGCGTTCCACAGCTTGTTGCAGAAGTTGCGATAGCCGTCCAGGCGGCCCATGTCGAACTTCACGTCCCGACCGGTGGTGGCCAAGGAAAGGAAGGTATAGCGCAGCGCGTCCGTACCGTGGGGTTCGATTCCCTCGGGGAACTCGTTTCGAGTGGCCTTGGCGATGGCCCTGGCCTTCTGCGGCTGCATCAAGTTGCCGGTGCGCTTCTCGATCAGGCGATCCAGATCGATACCGTCGATCAGATCGATGGGGTCGAGCACGTTGCCCTTGGACTTGGACATCTTCTGACCCTGAGCGTCCCGCACCAGGCCATGCACGTAGACCTGCTTGAAGGGCACCTCGCCGGTGAACTTCAGGGTCAGCATGATCATCCGCGCGACCCAGAAGAAGATGATGTCGAAGCCGGTGACCAGCACGCTGGTGGGGTGGAAGGTCGCAAGCTCCGGCGTCTGCTCCGGCCAGCCCAAGGTGGCGAAGGTCCACAGGCCGGAACTGAACCAGGTATCCAGCACGTCCTCGTCCTGGGTCAGGGTGACGTCCGGGGCCAGGCCGTATTTCTCCCGGGCTTCCTGTTCCGTGCGAGCTACATAAATATTGCCCTTCGCGTCGTACCAGGCAGGGATGCGATGACCCCACCACAGCTGGCGGGAAATGCACCAGTCCTGCAGGTCGCGCATCCAGGCGAAGTACATGTTCTCGTAGTTCTTCGGCACGAACTGGATATTACCGTTTTCCACCGCCTCGATGGCGGGCCTGGCGAGGCTCTCCACGGCGACGAACCACTGATCCGTCAGGTAGGGCTCGATGACCACCCCGGAGCGGTCGCCGAAGGGCTGCATGATCTTCTTGTTCTCCACCAGCGGCCGCTCGGCGCCGTCTTCGTCGCGTGTCGTCACCGCAAGGCCTTCCGCGGTGATGGCTTCGATCACCTGCTTTCGCGCCTCGAAGCGGTCGAGCCCGCGCAGTTCCTCCGGCACCAGGTTGACCGCGGAAACATCCTCCAGTGGCTCGCCTCGAGCCGCGCGGGTGGCAAGCGCTGCGCTTTCCGCGTAAGACAGACCGTCAACTCGCATCTGCGCCCGGGTGTCCATCAGGTTGTAGAGCGGGATGGCGTTGCGCTTGGCCACCGCATAGTCGTTGAAGTCGTGAGCGCCGGTAATCTTGACCGCGCCGGAGCCAAAATTCGGGTCCGGATAGTCGTCGGTGATGATGGGAATCAGACGCCGATGTTCCCTGGGACCGACCGGGATCTCGCACAGCTTGCCGACCAGCGGAGCATAGCGCTCATCAGATGGATGAACCGCCACCGCGCCGTCGCCGAGCATGGTTTCCGGACGAGTGGTGGCGATGGAAATGTAGTCCCGGGTTTCCCGCAAGGTGACGTTGCCGTCCTGATCCTTCTCGACGTATTCGTAGGTTTCACCGCCGGCCAAGGGATACTTGAAGTGCCACATGTGGCCGTCGACCTCGACGTTCTCCACTTCGAGATCGGAAATCGCGGATTCGAACATCGGGTCCCAGTTGACCAGCCGCTTGCCGCGATAGATCAGGCCTTCATCGAAAAGCCGCACAAAGACTTCCTGCACCGCCCGATAAAAGCCGTTGTCCATGGTGAAGCGTTCCCGGCTCCAGTCGAGACTCGCGCCCATGCGCCGCAGCTGCTTCGTGATCTGGCCGCCGGACTCGTGCTTCCACTCCCAGACCTTGTCGATGAAGGCCTCCCGGCCCAGGTCGTGGCGGCTCTTGTCTTCTTCCGCCGCGAGCTTGCGCTCCACCAGCATTTGCGTCGCGATACCCGCGTGGTCGGTGCCGATCTGCCACAGGGTGTTGTGGCCCTGCATGCGCCGCCAGCGGATCAGGGTGTCCATGATGGTGTCCTGGAAGGCGTGACCCATGTGCAGGCTGCCGGTGACGTTGGGCGGCGGAATCATGATCGCGTAGGGCTCGCCTTTGCCGGATGGCGCGAAGCGGTCGTCCGCCTCCCAGCGCTGGTACCAGGGGGTCTCGATGTGTTCCGGTTGGTAGGTCTTGTCCATGCAACGTGCCTGCGAAATCGAATGCCGCCGCCGAAGCGGGGGGCAGTAGAGAGTTGAGCGGAAAATGGCAGGGATTATAGCCCGTGAGGAGGGACTACGTCATGGCGGGTAAACACTCTGGGCTACGGCTGCTGGCCAGGCAGGTGATGGGCCTTGACCGGGTAGCCGCGGCTTTTGTAGATCTGCCAGCACTCGCGCTTGGCGATGAGCACGTCCTGATGTTGGTTGATGATCTCCGCGACCCGCTCGAAGCGGGAGAACCATTCGGGTATTTCCGCATGCAGGTTGAGCATGGCCTGGGCGCTGGGTTGGGCCACGCTCGGTTCCGGCGGCGCCTGCCAGCCGATGGTCACCGGCACCGGATCCGCCTCCTCCGGCGTCTCGTCACCCAGCAGGGCGTGGGGCACGTAGCTGTCCGGGCGAAAGGTCCACAGCGCCTCGTCCAGCGCCTTGGCCATGGCTTCGTCCTGGGCATGCAGGTGCAGCCGATAGCCCTTGCGGTAGATGGTTTCCGTCAGCCGGCAGGCGAAGTCCAGCCGGGCTTCTAAAGTAGTATCCGGAAGAACGTAGAAGTCGATCTGGGTCATGGATTAGCCGATATAAAAGACCACTCACCTTGGTGAGTGGTCCTGAGAATGCAGCGCGAGGACTAGAGCTCGGGACCGTTTTCGACGCTTCTTGCTTCCGCCTCCCGGTCCAGCAGGTACTGGGTCAGCAGGCCAACCGGGCGGCCGGTGGCCCCTTTCTGCTTGCCGGACTGCCAGGCGGTGCCGGCGATATCTAGGTGCGCCCAGCGGAATTCCTCCGTGAAGCGGGACAGGAAGCAGGCGGCGGTGATGGTGCCCGCGGGACGCCCGCCGATATTGGCGAGATCCGCGAAATTGGAATCCAGCTGCTCCTGGTACTCGTCCCACAGGGGGAGGTGCCAGGCACGGTCCCAGGCGGTCTGGCCGGCGTCGAGCAGGTCCAGGGCGAGATCATCGTCGTTGGACAAGAGGCCGGTGGCGTGATGGCCCAGGGCGATGATCGCCGCGCCGGTCAACGTGGCGATATCCACCACGCTGGCGGGCTTGAAGCGCTCCGTGTAGGTCAGGGCGTCGCAGAGCACCAGGCGGCCTTCCGCGTCCGTATTGAGCACCTCCACGCTGAGACCCTTGAGCGTCTTGACGATGTCCCCGGGCTTGGTGGCGCGGCCGTCCGGCATGTTTTCCGCGGCGGCGACGATGCCGATGACGTTCAGCCTGGGCTTCAGCGCGGCGATGGTCTTCAGGGTGCCGAGCACGCTGGCGGCGCCGCACATGTCGAACTTCATCTCGTCCATGCCCTCGCCGGGTTTCAGCGAGATGCCGCCGCTGTCGAAAGTGATGCCCTTGCCCACCAGCACGTGGGGCGCCTCCTCGGGGCTATCCGCACCCTGATACTGCATGACGATCAGCCGCGCCGGTTCCTCGCTGCCTCGAGCCACGGACAAAAGCGAGCCCGCCCCCAGCTCTTCCAGAGCCTCTTCCTCGAGAATCTCGACACTCACCGCGCCGCCGGATTCGTCGGCCAGGGCCCGGGCCTGCTCCGCCAGATAGCGCGGGGTGCAGACGTTGCCCGGCAGATTGCCCAGGGTGCGGGTATAGTTGATGCCTTCTCCTACCGCCTTGCCGACCCGGGCGCCTTCCTGGGCGCTATTGGCATCGTCACCGTCGCTGACCAGCAGGGTGACCTGTTCGAGCTGTGGCTTGGGCTTGGGGGAGGATTTGAATTCGGTGAAGCGATAGACGTTTCTGAGCGCGGATTCCGCGATCATGCGCGCTTTCCATTGGCCGCCCCGGTCCGGCACCGGCACGTCGCCGAGGGCGGAGGCAACTTCATCCACGCTCAGATTGGCCAGGGCGGTAAACGCCGCGTCAAGTGCCTTGCGATAGCGCGCCTCATTACACTTTTCCCGTTCCCCCAGTCCCACCAGCAACAGCCGGTCGGCGTTGAGGCCCGGGGCGAAGGAGATCAGCTGTACCTTGCCCAGTTCCGCGGTGAAATCGCCACGTTCGACCAGCTGACCGATCAGCCGTTCGCTGGCGTTATCAAGCTTTTCCGCCGCGGGCAGCAGGTCGCCGTCCTTGAATACCGGGATGACCAGGCAGGCGGTTTCTGCCTTGACCGGATTGGTAGTCTTAACGGGAAATTCCATGGCAACTCCACAAGACAAGCGTTGGGGGATTCTGGATAATGCCGGCACGGTCCACTGCTGACCGTCGCCTGATCATTCCAATGACGCCCTTCAGTGTACGCAAAGCGCCAGGGCATTGCATGGGGGTGCATTGCACGAAGGCACCGGGAGAGCCATTTGATCGTATTTCGTTATCTCACCCGCGAGATCCTGCTGACCATGCTGGCGGTGGCCGGGGTGCTGCTGCTGGTAATCATGGGCAGCCGTTTCATCCGCTATTTCGGGAGCGCCGCCCAGGGCGAGATTCCAGTGAGTATCCTGGGCTGGCTGATGCTTTATCATCTGCCCGGATTTCTCGAGTTGATTCTGCCTCTGGCGTTTTTTCTCGCGGTGCTGCTGGCCTACGGACAGTTGTATCTCAACAGCGAGATCACCGTGCTGGTGGCCTGTGGCATGAGCCCGGCGCGGCTGCTGCAGATCAGTCTGTTGCCGGCACTGATCGTGGCGGTGACAGTAGCGCTGTGCAGCCTGTGGTTGACGCCGGCTGGCGCCCTGGAACAGGAGCGCCTGATCAGCGAACAGCAGAGCCAGCTGGATTTTTCTCTGCTCTCTCCCGGGCGTTTCCAGGATTTCGGCGAGGGCCGTACCGCCTATACCCAGGCCATGAACAGCGCCAAGACTCGAATGGAAGGGGTGTTCATCAGCGAGCGGCAGAAGCGCAGCGACGGCACGCCGGAGAACGTGGTGACTCGCGCCGCCGGTGGCTACCAGACCGTGGATGACGAGACCGGCAGTCGTTTTCTGGTGTTGACCGACGGGCAGCGCTACAGCGTCGATCCAGGCAAGCATCAGGCGGAGCGGCTTGAGTTCGATACCTACGCGGTGCGCTTGTCTCGCGCCATGGACGCCCGGGATGAAAGTGACGTGGAGTTCGCGTCCACCCGGCAGCTGCTGCAAATGGACACCGCACCGGCGGCGGCGCAGCTGCAATGGCGCATCTCCATGCCGGTGATGGTGCTGATCCTGGTGCTGATCGCTCAGCCCCTGGCCAGGACCAATCCGCGCCAGGGGCGCTTTGCCAAGCTCTTGCCGGCGATCTTTCTGCATATCGCCTATCTGAGTCTGCTGCTGGCGGCGCTGGACGCCATTGCCAAGGGCACCCTGTCGGCGAGCATCGGCATGTGGCCGATTCATCTGGTGTTTCTGATCATCGGACTGTGGCTGATGCGGCGCTCGTCCCTGCTGGGAGCGCGCTGATGCTGTTCAATCGACTCGATGGCTATATCGCCCGCCAGGTGCTCGGCGCCATTCTGATCGTGCAGGTGGTATTGCTGGGCCTTGACCTGGTAATCACCTACATCAATGACCTGGGCGACGTGGAAGGGGACTACGGCGCGCTGCAGGTTTTCCTTTATCTGCTGATGCGACTGCCCTGGCGCTTTTATCAGTATGCCCCGGTGGGCGTACTGATCGGCGCCCTGATCGGCCTGGGCAGCATGGCGTCCAGCAACGAGCTGACGGTCATGCGCGCCGCGGGCCGATCCCTGGTGAGTATTTTGTGGGGCGTGCTGAAACCGGTCATTCTGGTGGTGGTGATGCTTCTGTTGATCGCCGAATTCGTCAGCCCGCGTACCGAGCAGTTCGCCAACGCCTGGCGCCTGGAGCAGAAGCAGGGCGAGGGAGCCGTGGTGACCGAGCGCGGAGGCTGGCAGCGTGAAGGCGATAGCTTCTATCGCTTCGGCGCCATTCGCGGTGATAACACGGTGCTCGATCTGACTCGCTATCGCTTTTCCGGCCGTAGCCTGGAGCAGGCCACCAGCGCGGATCGCGCGGTATGGGAAGGGGATCACTGGGAGCTGGAAAACGTTGCGATCACGCGGTTTTTTCAGGAGCGCACCGAAACCGAGCAGCATGATCGGCTAACCTGGCGAACGGATTTGACTCCGGCCCAGCTCAGTCGACTGCTTCGCGATATCGAGACCCAGTCCCCCAGCGAGCTGCTGGCCTATGCGCGCTATCTGGAGGCTCAGGGCCAGCGTGCCACGGAACCGCTGCTGTATTTCTGGCAGAAGATGCTGATGCCCTTGACCATGGCCTCCCTGGTACTGGTGGCGGCGTCTTTCGTATTCGGGCCCCTGCGCAGCGTGGCGGCAGGCACCCGAGTGTTTTACGGGGTGATCGTGGGGCTCTGTTTCAAGTACTTGCAGGATCTGCTGGCGCCGGCGTCGACGATCTTCGGTTTTTCGCCGATCTGGGCGGTGCTTGGCCCGACCCTTTTGAGCGCGGCGCTGGGGCTTTATCTACTCAGACGAACCGGTTGATTTTCGATGCGAATGCGACGTTATTTTACCCAGATCGACGATACCTGGCCGCCCGGCCTGGCAAGACGCCTGATGGCGATGCTCTATGATTTTCTGCTGATGGTCGCCCTTTGGATGGTGATGGGTTTCGCCGCGGTGGCGCTTAACGACGGCGAGGCCAACCAGTCGCCGCTGTTCCACAGCCTGCTGTTTCTGGCGACCTTCGTGTTTTTCGCCTTCTTCTGGATGCGCGCCGGCATGACTCTCGGCATGCAGGCCTGGCGATTGCGGGTTCAGACCCCGGACGGCATGAGCATCAGCCTGAACCAGAGCCTGCTGCGCTTCATGACGGCGATCGTGTCTTTTGCCGCTCTGGGACTGGGATATTGGTGGGTTCTGTTCGACATTGAGCGCCGCGCCTGGCCGGATATCGTTTCTGGCACGCGAATAGTCGTACTGCCCAAGGAAAAAAAGAGCGATAGGAAAAATTAAGACTTGCGATAGTGTATGCGAATCATTACCATTCATTTCATGGGTTAGACGAGGTGATGGACATGTACGTATGCATCTGCAAGGGCGTTTCGGACCGAACTCTACGTGCGGCGGTGGCCGAAGGCGGGGCGCGAAGCTGGCGCGAGGTCCGCGAGGAAACCGGCTGTGGTTCGCAATGCGGCAAGTGTGCCCGAGTGGGCAAGTCCATCGTACGCGAGGCCATCATTCAGGAAGTGCTTTCCACTGACAGCGATCTGGCCTACGCCGTGTAATCCATCTGGCAATGAGCCGCGCTCTTGTTAGCATTCAAAAACCCTTATCAGTTGTACTTGGTTCCTCTATAACATATTGTCTTGATTAGACTTTATTGATTCTCTGGTCGATAATGGCATATCGATCGGAGAGCGTGATGCTGTCCGTCGTTTGAATGCCATGCACATGGCAATCCATAACGAATACGAGGAGAGCATGATGAAAGGTGACGCCAAGGTTATCGAACATCTCAATACGGTTCTGGGTAACGAACTGGTGGCGATCAACCAGTATTTCCTTCACGCCAAGATGTACAAGGACTGGGGCCTGAAGGCCCTGGCCAAATGGGAATACGACGAATCCATCGAGGAGATGAATCACGCGGACAAGCTGATCGAGCGCATTCTGTTCCTCGAGGGCATCCCCAACCTGCAGGATCTGGGCAAGCTGCATATCGGCGAAGACACCAAGGAAATGCTCGAGAGCGATCTGGCGGCGGAGCACAAGGGCCGCGAGGATTTGATCAAGGCGATCATCCACTGCGAAGAGGTCAAGGATTACGTCAGTTATGACCTTTTCCGGGCGATATTGGATGACGAGGAGGAGCACATCGATATCATCGAAACCGAGCTTGGCTTGATCGAGAAGGTCGGTCTCCAGAACTACCTGCAAAAACAGATGCGCGAAGCCTGATGGTCAATCGCGCACGCTAAAACGCCCTGACAGCGTTCATCATGCGGGCCAAGTGGAATCTTCCATTTGGCCCGCTCATGTATCTGGCTTATTCGTGATGCGGAAATGTCGCGTTATTCGAAGGCTTTTTCCAGGGCGAAGCGCGGACGCGATTCGCCGTCGCGGCTGACGGTTTCGCAAAACATCGCCAGGGGTCGGGTCCAGAGCCCGTAGTCGCCGTACAGCGCCCGATAAACTACCAGCGGCTCTTCGGTTTCGCTATGGTGCGCCACCCCAAGTACCTCGTAATGCTGACCCTTGTAATGGCGGTAGATGCCCGGCACTGGGCGCTGCCGTTCATCGATCATCGACGGTTTTCCTTGCATCGGTCAGAATCAGCTGGCAGATGGCCGGCTTCATGGCGTACCAGGTGCCGGGCTCGCCTTCATAAAGGGTGACTTCAGACCACATGTCGTAGGCAAAGCCGATATCCCGACGATCGGTTTTCGCCAGCGCCCGCAAGCCGAAGAAGCCGCCTTCCACGGCGCGACCCGCATCGATATGACCGCGGGGCGAATCGCTGACGCTGTCACAACTGGCGGCGGGTATCTCGAAGACCCGCACGGTGCGACTGGCGGTGGTGGTATTGCCGTCGCTGTCCGTGGCGGTGTAATTACATGCATAGTCGCCGACCTGGCTGGTATCCACCGCAGAGCAATCCGCGCTGACCTCAAGAGCACCGTCCTGCGGATCCTCGGCGATGGCGCCGGGGTCGTTGTAGGGAGCGTTGAGCGGCACCATAAGCGGATCGGCGCCGTTCAAGGTGATGCGCGGTGCGTCGTTCGAAGGCGGCGGAGAAGCGCCGTCTCGAGGATGCCGAGCGAAGAAATCCCAGATGATATCCGGGTAGCTCGGCCCTGCGCGTATTGCCCAACGCCCCTGATTGCCGGCCTCGCCGCCGATCCAGTAATGGCCCTTGTCCGTGTCCCCGGGGCTTTGGGTGCGCAGAGGGCCGTCGTAGAAAATGGTTTCCACCAGCGAGCGGGTTTCATCGCTGCCGGTATAGCGACGCTGGCGGCAGGCGTAATCCTGCTGAAAGAAGGGCAGGCAGGCGGACTCGCTGGTCTGGGCTTCCGTCGGCGTATCGTGGGCCTTGTCGCCGAACACCGCCAGATGAGCATCGCGCAGGTTGCGCCCGGCGGGCTGTACCACCGTACAGTCGTTGTCGTTCTGCAATACCATCAGCGGAATGGGGTAGGGGTCGTCGAGTTCACCGCGCATGTCGGCGACCACCTGGCTGACCGGATGAAAGGTCGCAAAGCCCGGGCACTGGCCGGAAAGCGATACCGAGGCGGCGTCTTCCCCGTAAGGCAGACCGCTGGCGCTGGCGGCGGCGGCCCAGTATTCGTTGTGGGTAGTGGCGGCCACTACCGTCATGGCGCCGCCGGAGGAAAGTCCGGTGATATAGCGCCGATCCGGATCGACGGAAAATTCCTGCTCGACCGCCTGGGCGATTCGGTACAGATCCTCCGGCTCGCCCTGGCCTTCCTGCTGATGCTGATCGAGCCAGAAGCCCCAGCAGTTGGTATTGCGCAGGCCGTCGTAACTGGTGATGAAAGGCGCCACCAGAATGAAGCCGTGACGATCCGCCGCCGCCTTGAGGCCCCAGTCGTTCAGGACGTCCGTCTGGGTCTGCTGGCAGCCGTGCAGGGCCATCACCATAGACGCCGGCGTCGAAAGCCCATCCGGTACGTAGATCTGATACTGGCGATCTTGGGAGCCCGGATAGTTCTGGGCCTCGAAGGTCTTACTGAAGGTTTCACCGGCGAAGGCTGCGGCGCCTGCGAAAAGCAGACAGAGTGCCACCAGGACGAGGCGCGATGTCCGGCGGGAAAGAAGAACAAACATGGAATCATCATCCTTGAACGCTGCGATAGGCAACCTTCAGCATCGCCGCTTTTGCGTCACGACGCCAGTTTCGCAACCGCTTTCAGGCACTGACTTGTCCATCACGGACTTCTTACTCCTGAGCATGCTTGGCCAGCCGCGCCAGCACCCGGGATGCGGCAATAAAGCCGAAACTGCCGGTGACGAAGGTGGCGGCGCCGAAGCCACTGTCGCAATCGAGCCGGATGACCTGGCCGGCGCCGGGTTTCTGATGACAGACTTCGCCATCCGCGCCGGGATAGACCAGCTGCTCCTCGGAATAGACGCACTCTACGTCGAAACGCCGCTTGGGATTACGGGAATAACCGTAATCCCGACGCAACCGCGCGCGAACCTTGGCCAGTAAAGGGTCGTGCTGAGTGCGGGTCAGGTCGGCGACGCGAATCTGGGTAGGGTCGATCTGGCCGCCGGCGGCACCGGTCACGGTGATCGGCAGCTTGCGTCGCTTGCACCAGGCGATCAGCGCGGTCTTGGCCACCACGCTGTCGATGGCGTCGATCACATGATCCGTATCCTCGGGAATTCGCGCCTCCAGGTTGTTGGGGGTGACGAAGGCGGTATCCGCGATAACGTTGATAGACGGATTGATCGCCCGGCAGCGCTCCGCCAGCACCTCGACCTTGGGTCGGCCGATAGTGCCGTCCAGGGCGTGCAGTTGACGGTTGATATTGGAAACGCAGACGTCATCGAGATCGATCAGGGTCAGCTTGCCGATGCCCGCTCGAGCCAGGGCTTCCACGCTCCAACTGCCCACGCCGCCGACGCCGGCCACTACCACATGGGCCTGGCGGAAATGGTCTGCGGCGCGGCTGCCGTACAGACGGCGAATACCGCCAAAGCGAAAGTCGTAGTCGTCTGACATGGGCGAACTCGGTTGAATACATGGACTCGGCACCCTTCAATGAGGGCGTGGCGACATTTTCCAATGGATGCTCGGGCGTGGCAAATGTCCGGCCCAGCCGAAACGCTCGAAAAGCTGGTGCATGTCCGGATCCAGGGGGCAGCCCAGCGTCAGACGGGCGTTTTCGACAGGGTGCTGAAAACCCAGTTCCACCGCCGCCAGCAGCAGCCGCGAACAGTCGAGCCGCTCGGCGAAGAAGCGATTGTGCACCCCCTTGCCGTGCTTGGCGTCACCGATGATGGGATAGCCGCAGCGGGAGAGATGGCGGCGAATCTGGTGGCGTCGGCCGGTCAAGGGTCGGGCCTCCATCAGCGAATAGCGCGCGCTGGGATAGCGGTCCACCTGTACCGGCAGCTCCACGCTATCCAGGCGAGCCACCTCGGTGATCGCCGGTCGGGCGGGCATTTCCGCCTTGGGGCGCCGGCCGTCCTCTTCCCGCAGCGGCCAGTCAAGCCTTGCCTGGCTCGGCCCCAGGCCGCGCACCACCGCCAGGTAGCGTTTGTTCACCTGCTGGGCGGTGAAGGTTTCTCCGAGCCGGCGGGCGATAGCCGGCGATAGGGCGAACAGCAGAATGCCGGAGGTGGGGCGGTCCAGCCGATGTATCGGGTAGACGTGCCGCCCCAGTTGATCCCGCAGGGCCTGCAGGGCGAAACGGGTCTCGCCCCGAGCAAGCGCGGTACGGTGCACCAGCATGCCGCTTGGCTTATGCACCGCCACCAGATGCTCATCCTGATAGAGAACCGCCAGCGGCTCGCCCTCAGCCGAAGATGCCATAGAGGATGCCGCTCATGGCCACCAGGCCTGCGATGGTCACGAAGATATTGCTGGCCCTGCCTCGGTAAGCCGCCAGCGCCGGAACCTTGTGAATCGCATACATGGGCATCAGGTAGAGAATCGCCGCGATCACCGGCCCGCTCAGGGTCTCGATCAGCCCCAGGATGCTCGGATTGATGATCGCCACGCCCCAGGTGGTCAGGAACATGAAGGCGATCACGAAACGATTGATTCTGCCGGTATGCACGTTTCTTCTCTGGCTCTGGAAGATATCGCGCACGATACCCTTGAGCCCTTCGCTAGCCCCCAGATAATGGCCGAAGAAAGACGACACGATGGCGATGAACGCGACCAAGGGTGCAAAATAGCTGATGAAACCGCTGTCGTGCACGTTAGCCAGGTAGGAAAGCACCGGCAGGTTCAACGCCTTGGCTTCCACTAGCTGCTCCGGGGTCAGCGCCAGCACGCAGGAGAACACGAACAGCATCACGAAGGTCACCAGCATCAGCGTGGTATTGCGCAGGATGACATCCGCCTTGGCGGAGGCCTGCTCACCGTAATCCCGCTTGAGAGAGACGGAAAACTGAGAAATCGCCGGTGAGTGATTGAAGGAGAATACCAGCACTGGAATAGTCAGCCAGATGGTGGTCAGGAAGTTGCCGCCAGGTGACAGCTCGCCAACGCTTGCCAGGTTCCAGCTGGGAATCAGATACAGGGAAAGAAAGATCAGGATGCCCACCAGCGGATAGACCAGCCACTGGGTCACCTTGAGCATGAAGCGCTCGCCGACTAGCATCACCGCCATCATGGCTGCCACCAGCACTCCGGAGAGCATCCAGCGGGGCGGCGGCAGCATGCCCAACTGGTTGTCCATGAAGCTCGATACGGTATTGGTGATGCCGACCCCGTAGATCAGCACGATGGGATAGATCGCCAGAAAGTACAGCAGGGTGATGGCCTTGCCGGCGCTGGCGCCGAAATGCTCCTTTACCACCTGAGTGATGTCGCTGTTTCTGATCGACGAGGAGCACACGAAGCGTGACAGGCCTCGGTGTGACCAGTAGGTCATGGGCCCGATCAGCACCGTCAGCAGCACCAGCGGCCAGAAGCCACCGATACCGGCGTTGATGGGCAGGAACAGGATGCCGGCGCCTACCGCGGTGCCGAACAGGCTCAGCATCCAGGTGGTATCCCGGGCGGTCCAGGCCGTCGCCCGGGGAGAGGTGCCCCGGGGCGCTGCAGACGCTTTGATGTTTTCTTGTGGCATGCTGATCCCTTGGTTGCTCGTAAACAGTATCGCTCCAGGAAAGTCCTTCGCGATGATGGATAGCAGCTTAACGCAGCTGGCCAACTGGCGACACGGGCTTGTCGCGAATGTCCTGTCTCATATCAACTTCTTGCAAACGCCACCATGGTCGATCTCGCCAGTCGGCGGATCATTCGCCATGCTAGACGCTAACCTGGTCGGGAACCCGATGATGAAACTGTCCGCCGCCTATCGCCTTGCCGCTACTATTCTGCACGGCTTCGACGAGTACCGCTCACGCTTCAAGCTGATCACCGAGGATGCCCGGCGCCGTTTTCGCGATGCCGCCTGGCGCGAGGCTCAGCAGGCCTCCGCGGAGCGCATCAATCTCTACGATACCAAGGTGAAAGACACCCTGGATCGACTCAAGCGCTCCTTGAGCGAGGGGGAGTTGACGAACTGCGAGAACTGGCGAGAGGCCCGGGAGCACTACGCGGAATTGATCAGCAAACGCCTGGACTACGAACTGGCGGAAACCTACTTCAACTCGATCTTCTGCTCGATCTTCCATCATCGACATATCCGCAACGACTGGATGTTCGTCTACAGCTCACGCAACCGAGCGGCGCACCGTTCCGGTATCGATCGTACACGGCGCTATCACGTCCAGGACGATTGGCAGGAGGCATTACGCTGGGCGCTGACCGGGGCGCATCTCGATCCTCCTTTCAACGACCTGGAGCGGGATATTCGCCAGGGAGCAAATTTTCTCGAGCAGCATCTTCCCGAGGAAATCCTGCACGCTTCGGATACCGAGATGGAGCTGTTGAAAAGCGTCTTCTATCGTAACAAGGGCGCCTATCTGGTGGGGCGAATCCGCGGCGCCGGGCAGCAGGTGCCGCTGGTGTTGCCGATTCTCTACGAAAACGAATTGAAGGCGCGGGAGTCCGGCCAGGGCGTGCATCTGGATACGGTGATCATCGAGCCTCACGAGATCTCGATCATCTTTTCCTTCACCCGGGCCTATTTTCAGGTGAATGTTCCGGTGCCCAACGAGTTCGTAGAATTTCTGCACGAGATCATGCCGGACAAGCCCATCGGCGAGCTGTATTCCGCCATCGGCTTCTTCAAGCACGGCAAGACGGTGTTCTTCCGCAACCTCAATCGTCACGTGGCCAAGCGCGAGGATCGCTTCATCATTGCCCCCGGAGTGCGCGGCATGGTGATGGCGGTATTCGTGCTGCCGTCTCACCTGACCGTGTTCAAGATCATCAAGGACCGCTTCGATCCCGGCAAGGACATGAGCCGCGCCAAGGTGCGAGAGAAGTACGACCTGGTCAAGCGTCACGATCGTGTCGGCCGCATGGCGGATACCCAGGAGTTTTCCAACTTCATCACCCGCAAGGATCACTTCGATCCGGACTGCCTCGAGGAGCTACTGCGAGTGGCGCCTTCCACGGTGTCTCTCAAGGACGACAAGGTACTCATCAAGCACTGCTATACCGAGCGCATGATGACCCCGCTCAATCTCTATCTGGAGGAGTGCGACGAGCAGGAAATCGAGGCGATACTCAAGGATTACGGCAATGCCATCAAGCAGATGGCCGC
The DNA here is from genome assembly GCF_007954585.1 of Pistricoccus aurantiacus. Lineage (GTDB taxonomy): Bacteria > Pseudomonadota > Gammaproteobacteria > Pseudomonadales > Halomonadaceae > Pistricoccus > Pistricoccus aurantiacus. The sequence goes on along the minus strand of NZ_CP042382.1, from coordinate 257,671 downwards.
GGCGAACATCTTTCCCGGCGACATGCTGTTGAAGAACTTCGGGGTGACTCGTCACGGTCGGGTGGTGTTCTACGATTACGACGAGATCTGCTATCTCACCGAATGCAATTTCAGGAAGATTCCCGAGCCCCTGTATCCGGAGCAGGAGCTTTCCGACGAGCCCTGGTACTCCGTGGGGCCCAATGATATTTTTCCGGAAGAATTCGGGCCTTTCCTGTTCGCCAATATCCAGCTGCGCAAGCTGTTCTATCGGCTGCACCCGGAGCTGTTCGACGCCGACTATTGGCAGAACCTGCAGAAAGCCATTCTCGAGGGCCGCGTGATCGACGTGTATCCTTATCGCAACAAGCAGCGGTTCAACACGGAAGCGACGGCCTTGACCCATTGAGAAGCCGTCAAGATACGAGAATTTGAACAAGCGATTGAAAGGCAATGTCACAACAACGTTCTTCGAGACAAGACCCGCCTCATCTGGTGGTACTGAGCGGCGCCGGCATCAGCGCGGAAAGCGGCATTCAGACCTTTCGCGCCAGCGACGGGCTCTGGGAAAATCATGCGGTGCGGGATGTCGCCACCCCGGAAGGCTTCAAGCGGGATCCGGCTCTGGTGCTGCGCTTCTACGACCAGCGTCGTCGTCAGGTACGCAAGGCAAAGCCCAATTCGGCGCATCAGGCTCTGGCGGCGCTGGAGCAGGAAGGTTTTCGAGTCAGTATCGTCACCCAGAACATCGACGACCTGCACGAGCGAGCCGGCTCCCGGCACGTGCTGCATCTGCATGGGGAAATTCTCATGGCCCGCTCCAGCGTCGACGAGCGCCTGCGCTACCCCTTGACGAAGGGCGGCATCGCCTTGGGCGACCTATGCGACAAGGGCAGCCAGCTGCGCCCGGACGTGGTGTGGTTCGGCGAAGCGGTGCCCTATTACATGGACGCCTGCGAGATCGTCGCTGGCGCGGATCTGCTGCTGGTGGTCGGCACCTCGCTTGCGGTCATGCCCGCGGCGATGCTGCTGGAATGCGCGCCCTCGGGCATCGATACTCTGCTGGTGGATCCTCAGGCAAAGCAACTGGCCCCATACGGGGTGACCGCCATCTCCAAACCCGCCGGCCAGGGCGTGCCGGAACTGGTGAGCCTCTGGCGCCGTGAAAAGCGCCTTTGGGTGCCGGATTTCGCTTGAAGCGGATCGCTTGCTTGCCTATCGACCACGACATCGCCACCAGTGTCTATCCGCGTCGGGAGTTCAAGGCCCGGGGCAGCTTCGTGACCCGCTGTCCCGGCTGTCGTTTGCCAACTCTCAACTGTTTGTGTCCGTATCGCGTCACCGCACGAGCAGAGGCAAGCTTCTGGCTGCTGACCCATCCCCTGGAGCATCACAAACCCACCAATACCGGGCGGTTGATCGGCGATGTGCTAGCGACTACCGAGACTTTTACCTGGTATCGCACCGCGCCGGATGCGCGACTGCTGGCGCTGCTCGACGATTCCGATTACGCGCCCTTTATCATCTTTCCTGACGATCAACCGGATTACGCGACGCGAGTGGTGAATATGGAAGCGGTGCAAAACGTCAAGCAGAAGAACCGCATTCCGGTATTCATCATCCTCGACGGCACCTGGCGCCAGGCACGGCGCATCTTTCGCAAGAGCCCGTACCTGGATGATCTGCCCATCTTGGCGCTGAATACTCAGCGGCAAACCCGCTATCGCCTGCGTAAACCCGCATCGAGTACCCATCTGTGCACTGTCGAAGTGGCTGCGGAACTACTGAAACAGAGTGGCGATGTAACCGCCGGCGCGATCCTCGATGACTATTTCGACGCCTTCAACGAAAGCTACGCCGCCAGCCGTGGTCATCACAGAATCGAAACGCCGAGCCCTGCGATGCTGCGCCTGTTGATTCGGCGTGAATAGAGCAGGGCGAGTGAATTGTTCAACTGTCTTCGGGATCCGCCTCCTCGCCACCGTTATCCACGGCATCCTGTGATTTTTTCTGGCTCTTGCGCATGGCTTCCGCTTCTTCTTCGGTCCCATACATACCCAGACTGGTACCTGTATCGGTATCGTAGACTTCGTATTCGTCATCGACTTGGCGGATCTTGATGGTGTCGTGGAGCATGAAAATCTCCTTTCAGGGTGGGTACAAAAAAGACTACGATTTCCAACGATTGTTCCTAAAATGCTCGAGACAACCTGACAAGTACCGGCAGGATTCGTTACAGTACGCATGTCGTCTCGCCCGAGTGGCTCAATTGGATAGAGCAACGGCCTTCGAAGCCGTGGGTTGCAGGTTCGAGTCCTGCCTCGGGCGCCAGATCGCTTTTCTCTCCTTCCTTATATCTGTCCAGCGCCCTTGGTTCATGACGGCTCATTTGCTCAACCGGTTATTTTTTTCTAACCAAACAACTGGCCGGCGATACGCAGCCCGGCGATCCAGGTGCCGGCGGCGGAGCCCAGGCTTGCGAGTAGAAAGACCAGGAAGGTGCGTGAGACGCGATTGCGCCACCAACCCCTGAGCGAGGCCACGTCGTGGCGCAGCCGGGAGAAATCGCTGACCTTGGGCTTGCGCACGGCGAGTTCGACCCCGGCGGCAACGAACCCGGCGCCGATGGTCGGGTTGAGGGAGGTCAGTGGGGCGGCGAAGAAGCTGGCGATGACGGTCACCGGATGACCTAGGGCGATAGCGCTGCCTAGCGCTGACAGAGCGCCGTTGATGAAGAACCATTCGCCGATCAGTCGCCAGCCGAGCTGCGTATCTCGGGAAAAGCCGATCGCGAAGCCTGCCAGTACCAGCGCGGTGACGATCCAAGGTAACGCCTTCCACCATTTGCCTCGAGGCTTGGTATGTTCCAGGGCGTGGCGCTGCCTCTCGAGTTCCGCGGCGGGCAGATCGCCAAGCTCCTTGCCCAGCTCTTGATTCAGGCCTTTGAGATGGCCGGCGCCGATCACCACCAGCACATTGGGATAGCGTCCCGGCGGCGCCTCTTCCATCAGGCGTAGCGCCATGTAGCGGTCCCGTTCGCGTATCAGAGGGGTATACAGCGCTTCGGACTGCTCGGCAAACTCGTTGAACGTGGATTCCAGCACGTCGCCTTCCTTGAGCCGCTCGATATCCTGCGCGGACACCTTCTGGCGGGACATGACGCTGCCAAGCAGGCCGCTGAAAAGCCCCAGACGTTGCCACCAGGGAATGTTGGCGTAGACCCGTTTGAGGGTGATGCCAATCTCACGGTCGATCAGCAACAGCGGCAGTTCGGCGCGTTCGCTTTCCTTGAGGGCGGCGCGCATCTCCGCCCCGGGCTCGATACCGCTCTGTTCCGCTACCCGCTGCTGAAAGGCGCTCAAGGCCAGGCTGGCGGCGACCATGCCCGCCTTGCCCTGGCGGAAGATCTGAAACAGATCCTGATTGGCCAGCGCATCCGGATTGACCAGGCTTTGATGGCGAGAAGCGCAGAGTTCGATGGCCACCGCGCTGAATTCGCCGGAGCGAATCAGTTCACGCACCTCCTCGGCACTCTGGGCGGAGACGTGAGCGGTACCCAGCAGAGTGTAGCGCGTCTCGCCAAGCGCTACCGTCTGGCGCGGTCCCGCGGTGGCTGGGGGTATTGCCGTGTCAAGAGAATCGTTCATTGAAGCTCGCTGCAAGAATGATAAAGAGTGCCGTGAGGTAGCCGATTCACCGGATGACAAAGGATCAGCGCCGCCAGAAAGCCGGCGTGAACAGCACCAGTACGGTAAAGATTTCCAACCGGCCCAGCAGCATGGCCAGCACCAGGATCCACTTGGCCGGGTCCGGGATGCCGCCATAGTCGCCGGCCACATCCCCCAGGCCAGGACCCAGGTTGTTGAGGGCGGAGGCCACCGAGGACCAGGCGGTCACCTGATCCACGCCGGTGGCCATCACTCCCAGCAGCATCAGTACGAACAGCAGCAGATAGACGGAGAAGAAGCTCCATACCGCCTGGGCGATGCTGTCCGGCACGCTGACCTTGCCGATCTTGACCGCGATTACCGCGTTGGGGTGAATCAGCCGCAGCACCTCGCGCATGCCCTGTTTCAGGATCAGGATGATACGAATCACCTTGATGCCGCCACCGGTGGAACCGCTGCAGCAGCCGACGAAAGCGGCTACGAACAGCAGCATCGGCAAGGCGCCGGGCCAGTTGTAGAAATCCGTCACGCCGAAGCCGGTGGTGGTGGCGATGGTAACCGTCTGGAAAATACCCTGGCGCAGCCCATCGTAACCGGTGGCGGTCTGTGTCCACCATAATGTGCCTATGGTGATCAGGGACAGCAAGGCCAGGAAGGCGATAAGAAAACGCGCCTCCGGGTCCTGAAAATACTGCAACAGGTTCTTTTCCCGCCAGGCGGTGAAATGCAGACTGAAGCTCATCGCGGAAATCAGCATGAAAACCACGCAGATCAGTTCGATGGTGGCGCTGTCGAAATAACCGATACTGGCGTCGTGAGTGGAAAAACCGCCGATGGCCACGGTGGAGAAACTGTGCCCCAGGGCATCGAACCAGTTCATGCCGGCGACCCAGTAGGCGCCGAAGCAGGTCAGCGTCAAGGCGGCGTAGATGTACCACAGCGCCTTGGCGGTCTCGGTGATGCGCGGGGTCAGCTTGGAATCCTTGAGCGGACCGGGGATCTCGGTGCGATAAAGCTGCATGCCACCGATGCCCAGGGTCGGTAGAATCGCCACCGCCAGTACCACGATCCCCATGCCGCCCAGCCACTGAAGCTGCTGACGATAATATTGCAGGCCTTTCGGCAGGAAATCGATACCGGTGATCACCGTGGCGCCGGTGGTGGTCAGGCCGGAGAAGGATTCGAACACCGCGTCGGTGATGGACAGGGAGTGGGTGCCCTCGAAGATGAAGGGCAGGGCGCCGAACAGGCCCAGCACCGTCCAGAACAGCGCCGCGATCAGGAAGCCGTCCCGAGTTCTCAACTCCTTGCGGGCGTTGTGGTTGGGTAGATAGAGCAGCGCGCCGGTAATCAGCGTGATGCCGAAAGAGATGCCGAAGTCGTCCCACATGGTGCCTTGGTAGGCCAGGGAAACGATGGTGGGCGGTACCAGGGTCAGGCTGAACAGCATCAGCAGCATGCCCAGGATACGCAGGATCATGCGCAGGCTCATGCGGCGATAACTCCGATTCGCTCAGGGGCTCCGGTTCGCTCAAGCGCTCTCATAGACTCGTTTACCTTGGGGGAGGCGGTCAGAAAAAGGTCAGGCCGACCTGGAACAGCCGTTCCACGTCGCGAATACGACGCTTGTCGATCACGAACAGAATCACGTGATCACCGGATTCCACCATCACGTCGTCGTGAGCGATCAGCACCTCCTTGTCCCGAACGATGGCGCCGATGGTGGTGCCGCTGGGCAGATCGATGGCGCCGATGGCGCGTCCCACGACTCGGGAGGACTGGGCATCGCCGTGAGCGATGGCTTCGATCGCCTCCGCCGCCCCGCGACGCAACGAGTGCACGTTGACGATATCCCCCCGGCGCACATGGGTCAGCAGTCCGCCGATGGTCGCCTGCTGGGGGGAAATGGCGATGTCGATCTCGCCGCCCTGCACCAGATCCACGTAAGCGGCGTTGTTGATCAGGGTCAGCACCTTCTTGGCCCCCAGACGCTTGGCGAGCATCGACGACATGATGTTGACCTCGTCGTCGTTGGTCAACGCACAGAAGATATCGCAGTCCTCGATATTTTCTTCGAGCAGCAGCTGCTTGCTGGTGGCGCTGCCGTGCAGCACCACGGTGCGGTCCAGGCGGTCCGCCAGGGTGGAGCAGCGTTCGATGCTGTGTTCGATGATCTTGACCTGATGACTGTGCTCGAGATTTTCCGCCAGACGTTCGCCGATATTGCCGCCGCCGGCAATCACGATACGCCGGAAGTCTCGATCCAGCCGGCGCAGTTCGCTCATCACCGCGCGAATGTCCCGGCGCGCGGCAATGAAGAACACCTCGTCGTCTGCCTCGATCACCGTATCGCCCCGAGGAATGATCGGGCGGTTGCGCCGATAGATAGCCGCCACTCGAGTATCGATATTGGGCATGTGGCGGCGCAGAAACCCCAGTTCCTGGCCCACCAGCGGACCGCCGTAGAATGCCTTGACCGCCACCAGCTGGGCCTGGCCGCCGGCGAATTCCAGCACCTGCAGGGCGCCCGGATATTCGATCAGGCGACGGATATGGTCCGTTACCACCTGCTCCGGGCTGATCAGCACGTCGATGGGAATCGCTTCGTGGGCGAACAGCCCCTTGCGGGTGAGGTAGGCGGTGGCCCGCACTCGGGCGATCTTGGTGGGCGTGCGAAACAGCGTATGTGCTACCTGACAGGCGATCATGTTGACTTCGTCGGAATTGGTGACCGCGATCAGCATATCTGCGTCTTCGCACCCGGCTTGACGCAGGGTCATCGGGTAGGAAGCCTTGCCGGAGACGGTGCGGATATCCAGGCGATTGTGCAAGTCGCGCAGCCGCTGGCCGTCCGTATCCACTACGGTGATGTCGTTTTCTTCATGCGCCAGGTGTTCGGCCAGGGTTCCGCCCACCTGACCGGCACCCAGAATGATGATTTTCAACGTCGCTCAATCCATCGCGTGAGGAAGGCCCTGCTGGCGGGGCGTAGCATAAACCACCCGTCCCGTGGAAAACAGGACGAGGGGTTCGCGGGAAACCGGTGGCCGACGCTCAGTCGAGAGTGAAACCTACCTTGATAGTGACCTGCCAGTGAGCGACTCGCCCGTGCTCGATGTGGCCGCGGGTTTCGATGACCTCGAACCAGCGCATGTCGTGCAGGGACTCGTTGGCCTTGGCGATGGCCTGGGAAATAGCGTCTTCGACGCCCTTGGTCGATGAGCCGGTTAGTTCGACCTGCTTGTAGACATTCGACATCTGAAACTCCTTGAGATGTGATCGCTAAAAACACGGTTGGCGAAGCGTCGTGTCAGGGATTGCGCTGCCAGTATAGCCGTTGATGCTTTGGCGAGGAAAAGACCCTGATCTTTCGATAGTTGCTTCGGACAAGAGTCGCTTCAAACAAGGCGTTTATATCAAGCGCTGGCTTTTGCGATAAGCGCATAGTAGAAACCATCGTGACCGTCGGGCTGGGGCAGCAGCTGGCGCCCGGGATGCGTCCGGCGCCCCCAGGGTAGATTCTCCGGAGTGATTTCCCGGGCATCCGAAGTGCAATCCAGGAAATCGCGTATCTGATCGGCGTTTTCCCGAGGCAGCACGGAGCAGGTGGCGTAAAGCAGCGCGCCTCCCGGCGCCAGGGTTTGCCACAGGGCATCGAGAATCGCTCCCTGGCGCCCGGCGAGATCCTCGATATCGTTCGGGCGGCGCAGGCGCTTGATATCGGGGTGGCGGCGAATCACGCCGCTGCCGGAGCAGGGCGCGTCCAGCAGGATAGCATCGAAGGCCTGGCCGTCCCACCAGTCGAGGGTACTGGCGTCCGCGGTTTTCAAGGTGGCCGTCAGGTCGAGCCGGTCCAGGGTTTGCTCTACTCGGGTCAGACGCTGGGGATCGTTGTCCAAGGCGGTCAGCTCGAGATCAAAAGCTTCCAGCAGATGAGCGGTCTTGCCGCCCGGGGCGCTGCAGGCGTCCAGCACTCGGGCCCCGGGTCGATCCGCCAGCGTCGGCGCCAGCAGTTCCGGCGCCAATTGCGCGGCCTCATCCTGCACGCTGACCAGACCTTCATTGAATCCCGGCAGCGCCTCGACCTCGCAAGGTGACTCCAGCGTCAGGCCCTGCGGTGCGTAAGCGCAGGGCCGGGCCTTTATCCCTTGGTTCTCGAGGATTTCCAGATAGGCGTTGCGAGTATTGAGCCGCGCGTTGACTCGCAGGGTCATCGGGCCAGGCAGGTTGTTGGCTCGGGCGATGTCCTGCCAGTCCTGGGGCCAGGCCTGGCGCAGCGCATCGAGCAGCCAAGGCGGATGCATCAAGGCGACGCTGGGCTCTTGATCGACCCGTTCCTGCAAGGTGTCCGCTTCCCGCTGCAGCCGGCGCAGGCAGCCGTTTAGCACCCGAGTGGCCCAGGGCTTGTTCAGGGCGCGGGCGGCCCCGGCGGTTTCGCCCACCGCGGCGTGCGCCGGCACCCGCAGATAAAGAAGCTGGTAGATGCCCAGCAGCAGCAGCGCCTGAACGTCCGCGTCTCGAGCCTTGAAGGGCGTTCTCAATAGCGCCGCCGCCAGGGCTTCCAGACGGGGCAGGGTGCGACAGACGCCATAGCAGAGCGCTCGCAGCAGGCTGCGATCTCGTGGCGCGACTTGTCGAACGTCCAGGCCGGCCAAGGAACCGCGACCGGTCAGCACCGGCACCAGGCTGCGGGCGGCGCTGGCGCGCAGGGCTTCACCGCTGCCGGGGTTAACTGCGGGTTTCTTCATGCCCGATCATCCTCGGGTGCGCCGAGTCGTTTACCCGCTGTAAAGCGTTCGCGGCGGGAATTGAGCAGATCTCGGGCAGCCAGCGGCTTGCCCCCGGGCAGTTGTGCTCGGGTGACATTCAACACTTCGTCGCCTCTGGCGCCGCAGGCGATACGCAGGGCCTGGCCACTCGTCGGTAGCAGGGTACCTGGAGCGGTGGCGGAATCATCGTTTGCGACGCCGGCTTCGGCGAGCCACAGGCGCAGCGGCTCGCCGTCAAGCCGCGTCCAGGCCACCGGCCAGGGATTGAAGGCACGTATCTTTGCGGCGAGCCTGGCGGCGGGAAGGGTGAAATCCAGCGCCGCTTCCGCCTTGGACAGCTTGGCGGCATAGGTAATGCCTTCTAGCGGTTGCGGCGTTGCCGGGAGCGAGGCTTGTGCCAGGGCGTTCAGGGCGGTAACGAGGGCTTCGCCGCCGAGAATCGCCAGACGATCGTGCAAGTCACCGCCGGTGGTGGTTGCAGTGATCGGGATGCGCTGTTCCAGCAGCATCGCGCCGGTATCGAGCCCGGCGTCCATCTGCATGATGGTGATGCCGGACTCCCGATCTCCCGCTTCGATGGCGCGCTGGATAGGCGCCGCCCCCCGCCAGCGGGGCAACAGGGACGCATGCACATTCACGCAGCCCAGCGGCGGAATCTCCAGCACCGCTTGAGGAAGCAGCAGGCCGTAGGCGGCCACTACCATGATATCCGAGTCGAAAGCAGCCAGTTCCGCCTGAACCTCCGCCGTCTTGAGGGACGCCGGCTGCCTGACGGGCAAATCGTGATTCAGGGCCAGCGCCTTGACCGGGCTCGGAGTGAGCTTGCGCCCGCGACCGGCAGGACGGTCGGGCTGGGTGTAGACCGCCACTACCTGATGGCGGCTATCGAGCAGCGCCGCCAGGCTTACCGCGGCGAAAGCCGGCGTACCGGCAAAGATGACGCGCAGGGATCGGGACATGGGGCCTCGGTCAAGAGCTCTCTACTCAGGCTCTCTGTAACGACAACACAGCAAGAAGGGCCGCCATGATAGCCCATGGCGGCCCCGGTTTCAGCGACGGCGACAATCAGGCGTCTTGCAGCTGGCGATGTCTCTTCTGCATCTTCTTCAAGACCCGTTCGCGCTTGAGCGGCGACAGATAGTCGACGAACAGCACGCCCTCCAGGTGGTCACACTCGTGCTGAATACAATGGGCCAGCAGGCCGTCCGCCTCGAGTTCATAAGCCTCGCCGTTGCGATCCAAGGCGTTTAATTTGACCCGCAGTGCTCGCGGCACCTCGGCGTAGTATTCCGGAATCGACAGGCAGCCTTCCTGCATGGGTTCGCGCTCATCGTCCAGAGGCACATAGCTCGGGTTGATCAGCACCAGCGGCTGGTTGCCTGCCTCGCTGACGTCCATCACGATCACGCGACGATGAACGTCTACCTGAGTCGCCGCCAGTCCGATTCCCTTGGCGTCCGTCATGGTTTCCAGCATATCGTCCACCAGCCGACGAATCTCGTCGTCGACAACGTCCACGGGTACCGCCTTGGTGCGCAGGCGCTCGTCGGGAAATTCCAGGATGGTTAATTTAGCCATAATGTTTCAATCACCGTTTTTACGGTCATCAGGGATATACCTCTATTGTAGTGGGCGGGACAAGGGAACGGAACCGCCGTCTCGTCATGGCTTCCATAGTTGAATGCTATCGGAGGGGTCCTGTGAGTAAATTCTCGAAATATTGTTTATGTCATCCCTCTTCTATCGGTGCGCTCAGCCGATAATATGGCTACACTTAGAATTACAATTTGTAACATCATAGCGCGATACAGCACGCCGCCGAACAACGAGGAATGGAAAACATGATCGAAGGTATCAAAAGGCGAGCGCTGATACGGGGAGGCGCGGCGCTGACGAGCCTGCTGATGGCGTTGCCGAGCAGCGCCCAGTCGCTGGTTTACGCGGGGCTCAAGGAAAACGCGCCGCAGCGCTATACGGTAGTGCGCGGTGATACCCTGTGGGATATTTCCGGACGCTATCTTCGCCATCCCTGGCTATGGCCGGAACTCTGGCAGGTCAATTCCCAGATCGACAATCCCCACCTGATCTATCCCGGCGATACCATTGTGCTCGAGGACTGCAACGGGCGCCCCTGCCTGATGCTCGAGAAAGGGCGTGAGGTCGTAAAGCTTTCCCCGGATATTCGGCGCATCCCGCGTCGGGAAGCCGTGGCGCCGCTCCCCCTGGAAAAAGTGCGTCATTTCCTCGATGAATACCGCATCCTGGGAGACGACCGGACTACCGGCGACTTCGCTTATGTAGTCGCCGGTGACGATCGGCAGGTGATCAGCGGGGCCGGGGATACGGTCTACGCGCGGGGAAATCTGACACCGCGTCAGGCCTATGCGATCTATCGCCCCGGTGAGCGCTATGTGGCCGCCGGCGGGGAAGTGCTGGGTCGAGAGCTGATTCAGGTTGCCACGGGTCGCCACCAGGCCAGCCAGGGCGACATCGCTACCCTGACGCTGGACACCTCGCGCCAGGAAGTCAGCAGCGGCGATCTGGTGCTGCCCCTGGTTCCGGTGATGCGTGCCGACGAGTTCGAACTCCGTGCGCCGTCTCGACCCATCGATAGTCAGATCATCGCGGTGCCCGGCGGCGTGCGTTTCGCCGGACAGCGTCAGGTCGTGACCCTGGACGCCGGTGCTCGAAGCGGTCTCGCGGCGGGGCAGGTGCTGAAAGTCGTGCAGCCTGGTGAAATGGTCAGCGATCCGCGCAGCGATGAAATCCTGCAGCTGCCCGCCGTCGAGGCGGGATTCGTCATGGTGTTTCAGGTATACGACAAGCTCAGCTACGCGCTGGTCATGCAGACCTCGCGTCCCTTGTCCGTTGGCGACAGGCTGCGTAATCCGGATGCGAACGACCTGCTGGTGGCAAACCCCTGATCGAATCCGGTAAGCGTATTCCGATGACTCCTCAAGACTGGCTGATACTGTCGCTTCTGCCCAACCTAGGACCCAGGCGCCTCGCGATGCTGAGAGCAAAGCGACCCGTCTGGCCGCAGGGCTGGCTGGCGCTGCTGCCGGAAGCGCCACGCCGAATGCTGCGGCTATGGCTCGAACAGCCGGACCGTAACCCTTTTCAATCCGAAATTACCGCCTTGAAAAGATGGCTGGCACAGGACCGGAATCATCATTTTCTGCATCCCGGCCATCCGCACTGGCCGGTACTGCTCGACGAGATCGCTGATCCACCCGCGGTGCTATGGGCCAAGGGAGATTTGAGCGCCTTGTCACCACCGCGAGTCGCCATGGTCGGCTCCCGACGGCCGACCCGAGACGGGCTCAACAATGCCGCTGCCTTCGCCCGGGGCCTGGCGGAGCGCGGTTGGTGTGTGGTCAGCGGCCTGGCGCTGGGAGTCGACGGCCAGGCGCAGCAGACGGCGCTCGACGCCGGAGGCGTCAGTATCGCGGTACTCGGCTGCGGCGTGGATGTCATTTATCCACCCCGCCATGCGAGGTTGTATCGGCGCCACCTGCAGGATGGTGGTCTGCTGCTCTCGGAGCATCCGCCGTCCACCCCGGCCCGGGCGGCTTTCTTTCCCCGGCGCAATCGTATTGTCACCGGGCTATCCCTCGGCGTGCTGGTAGTGGAAGCCGCTCACAGAAGCGGCAGCTTGGTCAGCGCCAGGCTTGCCATGGAACAGAATCGCGACGTGCTGGTCCTGCCGGGCTCCCTGCATAATCCTCAGGCCCAGGGCTGTCTAGGGCTGATTCGTCAGGGCGCCACCTTGGTGACCCGCGTCGAGGAATTGATCGACGAACTCGAGCACTGGCAGGCAAACCCCATGCTTTCGTTTCCGCAAGCTTCCGGCGGTACGGCGTCTGCCACTCACGCTAGCTCGCAAGCCCCTTCTTCCTCCGTCTCCAGCGATCCCCTGCTGAATCTGCTCAGCGACGTGCCGACGCCTCTGGATGCGTTGCTCGCGCTGACCGGCAAGGACGTCAGCGCCTGTCAACTGCGGTTGCTCGAACTGGAACTCGAGGGGGTCGTCGCTCAGGTCAGCGGGGGCTGGATACGCCTGGCTTCCCTGGCGTGATCGCTGACATGATAGAATCCGCCGGTGACTCACTGGCATGGATCTTGACGTTCGATGGCGGATCAGCAAAAGGCGCAGCCGAAGCAAGCCTCCAGGATCGAAAACAGCGCGGCGGATAAAGACGCTCAAGCGCTGAACGCTGCCGTCGCCGCGCTGAACCGAGGTGAAACCATTGCCTATCCCACGGAAGCGGTGTGGGGGCTGGGCTGCGATCCGGACAATCCCCAGGCTCTCGAGCGCTTGCTGACACTCAAGCAGCGTGATCCGGCCAAGGGCATGATCCTGATCGCCGGTGACATCGACCAGCTCGACCCCTGGCTTGCGGGAATCACGCCTTCTCAGCGCGAGACGCTGCTCGCCAGCTGGCCGGGACCGCATACCTGGCTGGTGCCGGACAACGGTCGAGCGCATCCGCTGCTTCGCGGCGAGCATTCCCAGGTAGCTCTCAGGCTCAGCGATCATCCGCTGGTGGCGAGGCTGTGCCGCGCTTTCCGCGGGCCGATCGTTTCCACTTCCGCGAATCTTGCCGGCGGCTCTCCAGCACGGACTTCCGCGGAGGTGCGCGCGGCCTTCGGTCAGCGGGTCGCGGTCATCCTTGAAGGAGAGCTAGGGCGGTATCCTCGCCCCAGCACGATTCATGAGCTCACCACCGGGCGAATACTACGCCCCTGAGCCAGTCGGCAACTCCAAATCCAGACATTTACATGGGAGGCTTCGTGGCCCACACACAGCTTGAACCGGTCAAGACTTACCTGATGGATCTACAGGAAAGACTCTGTCAGGCGCTGGCAGAAGTGGACGGTGAAGCCGGCTTTCGCGAGGATGCCTGGCAGCGGGAAGGTGGCGGTGGTGGCCGCTCCCGGGTGATCGAGAACGGCGCGGTGTTCGAAAAGGGTGGGGTCAACTATTCTCACGTCTTTGGTGAGGAATTGCCGCCTTCCGCCACCGCCGCCCGCCCGGAGCTGGCCGGGCGCAGCTTTCACGCGGTGGGAGTTTCCTGGGTGCTGCACCCGCAAAATCCTCATGTGCCTACAAGCCACGGCAACGTGCGCTTCTTTATTGCCGAAAAACCTGGAGCGGAGCCGGTCTGGTGGTTCGGCGGCGGCTTCGATCTGACGCCGTTCTATCCGGTGTTCGAGGACGTGGTGCACTGGCATCGAGTGGCCCGGGACGCCTGCACGCCCTTCGGCGAAGCGGTCTATGCGCGCTACAAGGACTGGTGCGATGAGTATTTTTATCTGCGTCACCGGGATGAGACCCGCGGTGTCGGCGGACTGTTCTTCGACGACTTGAACGAAGGCGGCTTCGATGCCTGCTTCGATTTTCTCAAGGCCGTCGGCGACAGTTTTCTTCCGGCCTACCTGCCCATCGTCCAGCGTCGGCGGGGCACGCCCTGGGGGGAGCGGGAGCGCAATTTTCAGCTCTACCGGCGCGGGCGCTACGTGGAATTCAACCTGGTCTGGGACCGCGGCACCCTGTTCGGTCTGCAAAGCGGCGGGCGCACGGAGTCGATTCTGATGTCCATGCCGCCGGTGGCCCACTGGCACTATGCCTGGACGCCGGAGCCGGATAGCCCCGAAGCGCTGCTGTACCGGGATTACCTGCATCCTCGGGACTGGCTGTCGGAAGCCGAAGAGCTGGGGAAAGCCGAAGGAGCAAGCCGATGACGGATCACTACTGCGTGTTCGGCCATCCGGTGAATCATTCGAAGTCACCGATGATTCACGCGGCCTTCGCCGAGCAGACCGGCGAGGATCTGGAATATAGCGCCATCGAAGCGCCTCTGGAGGACTTCGCCGGCGCCTGGAAGCGTTTCGTTGCGCAAGGGGGGAAAGGCGCCAACGTCACCGTGCCTTTCAAGGAAGACGCCTTTCGCCTGTGCGACAGCCTGAGCGATCGTGCCCGGCGGGCGAAGGCGGTCAACACGCTGATATTGGAAACGGATGGCCCGACGCAGAATGGTAGAATCCGAGGCGACAATACGGATGGCCTGGGTCTGACCCGGGATCTGGCGCATCATCGAGTCACTGTGGAAGGCGCGCGTATTCTGGTGCTGGGCGCCGGCGGGGCGGTGCGCGGGGTGCTCGAACCGCTCTTGCAGGCGAGGCCGAAAGCGCTATTCATCGCCAACCGTACGCCGGAGAAGGCCGTCCAACTTGCTGAAGATTTTCGCGATCTGGGCGAGATCGCCGGCGGCGGTTACGCGGAAGTCGAAGGGCGCTTCGACTTGGTCATCAATGGCACCAGCGCGAGCCTGGGCGGGACGTTACCCCCTCTGGCGGAAACCGTTTTCGCGCCCGGCGCCACCGCCTACGATATGCTCTATGGCGCCGAACCCACGGTATTTCTGCGCTGGGCAGCCAGACAGGGCGCTCGTCCTCTGGACGGCCTGGGCATGCTGGTGGAGCAGGCAGCGGTCTCCTTCCAGCTGTGGCGCGGCAAGCGCCCGGATACACAAGTGGTGCGCGAGCGCTTACGTCAATTGCTTGATGAAGGATAATCAGGGTTGGCGGCAGTTGGGCCGCTTGCCGCGATCCTGGGCCTGGTTGTAGCTTGCCAGGGCCTCGTTCATGCCGGCCTGCAGGCCACCGATCCGCTGGCCGTGGCTGGGGTGGGTGGACATCCATACCGGCGGCTGGCCGTTACCGGCCTGGCTCATGTTCTGCCAGAGATCGATACTGGCCCGGGGGTCAAATCCCGCATTCGCCATCAGCCTGAGGCCGATGGTGTCCGCTTCGCTTTCATGGCGTCGAGAAAAGGGCAGCAGCACGCCGTATTGAGCACCAGCGCCCAGCAGCCCCATCAGCTGTTCGCCCTGCGGTCCTTCGAGGCCGGCGGCGGATTGCACCACGGAAAGCCCCAGTTGAGTAGCGGATTGGGTGGAAGCACGTTCATTGGCATGTTGGGCCAGCACATGACCGATTTCATGTCCGATGACCGCGGCAAGCTGATCCTGGTCGGTGGCGATCTTCAACAGGCCGGTATTGACGCCGATATAACCGCCGGGCAGGGCGAAGGCGTTGGCGGCGTCGTCCTTGAACACTCGCACCTGCCAGGGCTGGGCGCGCTCCTCCGGAGGAAGCTCCTCGATCAGCGCTTCCGCGACGCATTCCACGTAGCGCAGCGGCGCGCCGTTAACCGTGGGCAGCTCTTTTTGATATTGCTCGAAGGCCTGAGCGCCCATCTGATCAAGCTGCTCGTCCGGGAAGAAGGTCAGCCGCTGGCGACCGGTGGGAGAACTGGAGCAGGCCGCCAGCGTCAGGCACAGAACGCCAATGGCAAAATGATGAAGCCAACGCATGCAGAAGATTCCTTTAGGATGAATGACGAAAGGCGAGTCAGGATTTCGCCACAAGATACCCGGATATGATGACAGGTCAACCTGTCCTAGAGGGATTCTAACGGATGCGCAAGGTAAGTGAAGCGCCAATCGACAAGGGTGAAACCCTAAGGAGCAAGCCTTGGACGAGGAATTGACACGACGCCTGCTGGGGCTGCTGGACCGGGCGGAGCACTGGTTGCCGGCACCGCCGCCGCCTCTTGACTGGCAGCGGGATATCGCGGCCCTGTGGCAGCGCCATGCTCTGGGGGGCAATCTGGTGCCGGTGGAAGTGCGCGACGCCCTGACCCTGGACGATCTGCTGGGGGTGGAGCGTCAGAAGCAGGCGCTGTACGCCAATACCCGAGCCTTTCTGCAGGGCCTTCCGGCCAATCACGCGCTGCTGTGGGGCGCTCGCGGTAGCGGCAAGTCTTCCCTGGTGCGGGCGCTGCTCAATTCCCTGGCACATGAGGGGCTACGGCTGATCCAGGTGGATCGTCACGACCTGATCGGTCTGCCGGTATTGGTGCAGCAGCTCAGGGATCAACCCCAGCGTTTCGTGGTGTATTGCGACGACCTCTCCTTCGAATGCAACGACGATGCCTACAAGGCGCTGAAAAGCGTACTGGACGGTACCCTGACCGGACCGCCGGACAACGTGCTGCTGTATGCCACCTCCAATCGCCGCCACCTGCTGCCGGAATCCCTGACGGACAACGAATCCACCCGGTTGTTGGACGATGAGCTGCATCATGGCGACGCGGTGGAAGAAAAGATTTCCCTGTCGGATCGCTTCGGGCTATGGCTGGCGTTTCACTCTTTCAACCAGCAGACCTACCTGGACACCTGCGCCCACTGGGTTGCCAGTATTGGCAACGAGGATGACTGGAACGCCAAGGCGCGAGAAGAAGCGCTTCGCTTCGCCACTCTGCGCGGCGGGCGCAGCGGTCGCGCCGCCTGGCAGTTCGCCTGTCAATGGGTCGGGCAGCAGCGGCTGGATAGCTAGGGTGCCGAGAGCAATTGCCGGTTCGGAACCTATGGACGTCATGGCTTCGGAAACGCGACTAGACTGAGTGCTCAAGACCCTGATGTTTTTCGATAAGAGAGCATCGTCGATTCTGGGCTATTCCTGTATGCAAAGGCATACGCTCGGCAATAATCTGAAGCGGAGTGCATCGAAATGAACGTTTCACTTTTTCCACGTCTGGCATTGTTTACCGGATGCGTAGCCCTGGTCCTGAGCATCGACGCTCTGGCGGCCGATCTGCCCTCGATCAAGATAATGGCCACCGGCGGTACCATCGCCGGGCGCGGCGCCTCCGCCACGGAGGCTGGTTACGAAGCCTCCGAGGTGGCTGTCGATGAATTGATACAGAATGTGCCGGAGATCAGCGACATCGCCGATGTCAGCGGCGAACAGGTTCTCCAAACCTCGAGTCAGCACATAACGCCGGAGGACTGGCTGACGATCGGCAAGGCGGTCAATCAGGCGGTTGCGGACGATGGGGTCGACGGGGTGGTGATCACTCATGGCACCGATACCATGGAGGAAACCGCCTATTTCCTGCATCTGACCGTACCCAGCGACAAGCCGGTGGTACTCGTTGGCTCGATGCGTCCGGGCACCGCCATGAGCGCCGATGGCGCCATGAACCTGTTCAATGCCGTGGCCCTGGCAGGCGCTCCGGAAGCCCGAGGCAAAGGCGTGCTGCTGACCTTGAACGAAACGGTCTTCGGTGCGCGGGACGTGACCAAGGGCAACACCACCAATCCCGCTACTTTCGAAGCGCGTAACGCTGGCCCCATGGGCAGCGTCTTCTTCGGTGAGGTCAATCTCTACGAGGCGCCGATCCAGGCTCATACCGCCGAGAGCGAGTTCAAGATCGACGAACTTGAATCCTTGCCTCAGGTGGATATCCTCTACGGCTACGCTGGCGACAGCAGCCATCTGGTGGAGGCCGCCGTCACCTCGGGCGCCGAGGGCATCGTGTTCGCCGGGGTCGGCAACGGCAATTTCCATCCTGAGGTGGAGGCAGCGCTAGCCAAGGCGCGGGAAGAGGAAGTCGCCGTGGTTCGCAGCGCTCGAGTGGGCAGCGGCCACGTGACTCTCGACGCGGAGGTGGATGATGAGAAATACGGTTTCGTGGTGGCGGATGACCTTAGTCCGCAGAAGGCTCGCGTTCTGCTGACACTCGCGCTGACCGAAACCAGCGAGCCGGCGCGGCTGCAGGAAATCTTCTTCAAGTATTGATTTGAGTACCGGGATAGCCCGCAAATGAGCAAGACGGCCTAACGCCGGCTCTTGCGTGCTTCCCTGGTGCGGGCCAGTTCACGCTTCTTGGCTTTTTCCCGGTCGCTGGCGTCCGCGTTGCTGTCGAAAGGGTTGTGGCCGGAGCGGAATTCGAAGCGCATCGGCGTACCGCGTACCTTGAGCACTCGGCGAAAGGTATTGGTCAAGAAGCGCTTGTAGGCTTCCGGCAGGGCGCCGGTCTGGTTGCCATGTACCACGATGATCGGCGGGTTGCTCCCTCCTTGATGAGCCATACGCAGCTTGATTCGCCGGCCGTGCACCAGCGGCGGCTGATGCTCGCTGACCGCGTCCTGGAGGATGGTGGTCAGACGGTTGGTGGACCAATGGCTATGGGCGGAGTCGAAAGCGCGACGAATTGAAGGATAGAGATCCCCCACCGCGGTGCCGTGCAGGGCGGAGATAAAATGCAGTTCCGCATAGTCCGCGAAGCCCAGCCGCCGTTTGATATCCGCACGCATCTTGTCCCGGGCCTCGCTTTCCAGGCCGTCCCACTTGTTGACCGCCAGCACCAGGGCGCGGCCGGAACTCAGCACGTAGTCCAGCAGGTGCAGGTCCTGCTCCACCAGGCCGGTGCGGGCATCCAGCACCACGATCGCCACATGGCATTCCTTGATCGCCTCCAGGGTCTTGATGATCGAAAACTTCTCGGCGATCTCGCTCACGTTCTTGCGACGCCGCACCCCGGCGGTATCCACCAGCACGTAGGGCTTGCCTCGGCGCTCGAAAGGGATCTCGATGGCGTCCCGGGTGGTGCCGGCCTGGTCGAACACCACCACCCGATCCTCGCCGAGCATGCGATTGACCAGAGTGGACTTGCCCACGTTGGGGCGACCGATCACGCCGATGCGGATGCCGTTGCTCAGATCCGTCGGCGCGGCGTTCTCCTCGCGCTCCGGAAACGGTGCCAATACTTGGTCGATCAGGGTGGTGACGTTGCGCCCATGAGCAGCGGCGATGGGCCAGGGATCTCCCAGGCCCAGGCTCCAGAAGTCCGCGATGGCGAGGCTTTCTTCCAGGCCATCGGTCTTGTTGACCACCAGCCAGGTCTTCTTCTGATTGACCCGCAGATGATTGGCGATGGCCTCGTCCGTGGCGCTGAGTCCGGCCCGGGCATCCACCAGGAACAGCACGATATCCGCCTCGTCGATGGCCAGCAGCGACTGCTCCGCCATGGCGGCGTCGATGCCCTGTTCATCGCCGCTGATCCCGCCGGTGTCGATCACCGTGTAAGTCTTGTTGCCAAGACTGCCGTTGCCGTACTTGCGATCCCGGGTCAGCCCCGGGAAGTCCGCCACCAGCGCGTCCCGAGAGCGGGTCAGGCGATTGAACAGGGTCGACTTGCCCACGTTGGGGCGTCCGACGAGGGCGATGACAGGATTCATGGAGTGCGGATCTCGAGAGCGTCCAGCTCGCCGTCGTTGGCCAGTGCGTAGATACGATTTTCATCCGTGAGTGGACGCAGGCTGATGCCGGAGCCGTCTACCTGGATACGCCCCTCCAGACTGCCGTCGCTGCGATCGAGAACGTGTACATAGCCCTCGAAATCCCCCAGCACCAGCTTGCCGCTGGCCAGGGCCGGGGCGGTCAGCTGGCGACCTTCCAGCACGTCGCTTTCCCACCGGGGTTGACCGGAGATGGCGTCCAGCGCCAGCACGTGGCTTTCGTCGTTCACCACATACAGGGTGTCGCCCACCAGCAGCGGCGAAAGATAGCTGGAGATGGCACGTTCCCACATGAGCTGGCCGCTGGTGGCTTCCAGTGCCACCAGCTTGCCCTGGTAGCTGGTCACGTAGAGACGACCGTCCTGAGTCAACACCGGCTCGCCATCCAGGTCCACCAGACGCTCGACTTCACTGCGCCCCTGAGGCACCGCGAGACGCTGATCCCAGAGCGGCTGGCCGGTGCGATTGTCCAGGATCACCAGACGACCGTTGGCCAGGCCGACGAAGGAAACCGGCTCGACCACGCTCGGAGTGCCGGTACCCCGCAGGCTGAGGGACGGCTCGCTGCTGGTATAAACCCAGGCCTCCTGACCGGTGGAGCGGTCCAGGGCGGTGACGCTGCCGTCGACGCTCTGCACCACCAGCAGCGATGAATTGGCCTGAGGCGGCGCCAATACTTCACTGGCGACGCGGGAGCGCCAGAGTACCTTGCCGTTCGCCTGATCGATGGCCAGTACCTCGCCGTTGCGAGTGCCGAGGTAGACGTTGTTTTCCAAGGCATTCAGACCGCTGGAAATCGGCGCATCGAGTTTGATCACCCAGTGTTTTTTGCCGCTGATGGCGTCAAGGGCATACAGATTGCCCCGCGCGTCCCCGGCAAAAAGCGTATTGCCGTCCAGGGCAGGGGCGATAGGGTAGCGTGCTCGACCCAGGCCGCTGCCGATATCCTCGCTCCACAGGCGTTTGAAGCTGACGGTTTCATTGAAATCCGTCAGTTCCTTGGGAGGAACCTGAGGCTCCACTTTGCCGGCGCAGCCCGCCAGCAGCGACAGGCCCAGCGCGGCGATCAACAGTATCGGTTTCATCGGGAACTATCCTTGGCACCGGAATTATCGGAAGCGGCGGGGGTAGTGGAAGCGGCGGAAGTCTCGAGCGTTTCGGGGCTTTCCAGCGTGCCCAAGTTGTCGAGCTTGAGTTGCGTGCCGAACAGCGGCAGATCGCTCTGCTCCGCCAGACTCAATGCCCGGCGATAGGCCTGACGCGCCTCATCGGGATGATCCAGCGCCATTTGAGCATCGCCGCGCAGATCCGCCTGCTGCGCCGCGAGCGCGGACGCGACCTCGCCGTCGAGAATGTCCAAGGCCTCCTCGGCCTGGTCAACTGCCAGCAGCAGACGCGCCAGACGCAGCCCGGCCAGATCCGCGATATAGGGTTGATTCGTGGAATCGATCAGTTCCCTCAGCAGGGCTCGTGCCGCATCGTTATCCTGCTGATTGACCAGCAGCCGCGCCTGGATCAAGACGGCGAGATCCGCGTAAAGCGTCTTGCCGTGTTCGTTTCGCAGACTGGTCGTCAGGCTTTCCGCCTCGCTCAGGGCGCCTTCGTCCAGGGTCTGCTGGCCGGCCAGGGCAAGCAGTTGCTGGTAGCGAATCGATGCCGTCTCCGCCTGATTGGCCTGATAGTTCTGCCAGGCCTTCCATCCCAGGATGACCGCCGCGGCGATCGCGACGCCGGCAATCAGCGAGACGGCGTTCTCCTTCCACCAGCGCTTCAGCGCTTCGACCTGTTCTTCCTCGCTTCTCAGCTCCGCCACGGGCGGTCTCCTCTTGCATGGGAATGGCCTAACGAGCCTGTTGGTTGACAGAACCCTAGGCGGATATATCCAGTAACTCGATCAGTTCGGCGGCCAGCTCCTGCCGTGGCAACGTCTGCTGGTCGCGATCTTCTCGGAGCCATTTGACGGTCACCGCGTTTCTGGCGAGTTCATCCTCACCAAGCAGCAGCGCCAGGCGAGCGCCGCTCTTGTCGGCTTTTTTCATCTGGCTCTTGAAGCTGCCGCCGCCGCAGTGAACCTGAATGCGAAGCGTCGGGCAAGCGTCCCGCAGGGTTTCCGCCAGCAGCAGGACGCTTTTGGACGCCGCCTCGTCCATGCCTATCATATAGGCATCCAGGCGAGGGCACGCGTCTTCGGGGACCAGCGCCAGGGTGTCGAGCAGCAGAATCAGCCGTTCGACGCCCATGGCGAAGCCCACCGCCGGGGTCGGCTTGCCGCCGAGCTGCTCGACGAGACCGTCATAGCGCCCGCCGGCGCATACCGTGCCCTGGCTCCCCAGGGCCGTGGTAGTCCACTCGAAGACCGTGCGTGAGTAATAATCCAGGCCGCGCACCAGCCGCGGGTTGATCACGTAGGAAATTCCCGCCGCGTCGAGTATCCCGCACAGGCGCTCGAAATGCTCCCGGGAAGCGCTGTCGAGATGATCGAGCAGCTTGGGCGCAGCTTTCAGCATGGGCGCCATGTCCGAGTTCTTGGAATCCAGGATGCGCAGCGGATTGCTTTGCAGGCGGCGTAGGGAGTCCTCGTCCAGTACGGCCCGATGGTCCTCGAAGTAGCTCACCAGGATATCCCGATAGGCGGCGCGAGCGTCGCTGGAGCCCAGGGAATTGAGTTCCAGAGTGACGTGCTCCCTAAGCCCAAGCTGTTTCCACAGCCGAGCGGAGAGCAGAATGACCTCCGCGTCGATATCCGGCCCTTCCAGGCCGTAAGCCTCGATGCCCACCTGATGAAACTGGCGATAGCGGCCTTTCTGGGGTCGCTCGTAGCGAAACATCGGCCCCTGATACCACAGGCGCTGAGTCTGGTTGTGCAGCAGCCCGTTCTCCAGGGCCGCTCGCACGCAGCTGGCGGTGCCTTCCGGGCGCAGGGTCAGGCTGTCGCCGTTGCGATCCGCGAAGGTGTACATCTCCTTTTCGACGATATCCGTGACTTCGCCGATGGAACGCGCGAACAGCGCGGTCTGTTCCAGCACAGGCGTACGGATTTCCGCATAGCCATAACGTTGCACCAGCTGGCGCATCTGGCCTTCAAAATACTGCCATTGCGCAGACTGCTCCGGCAGCAGGTCGTTCATGCCACGGATGGCCTGGATCTTGTTGCTCAAGCCCTTCTCCTCATGCTTTCCCTCGACTTATTCCGTCGCGCGGGCGATGACGTCCTGCTCCGCTTGCTGCTTCTGGCGTATCTTGTCGCGGATCAGCGCTTCCAGATCGTCCACCAGGTGCTCGTTGCGCAGCTTGCTGGCGGGCTTGCCGTCGATATAGACGAGGTTGTTGGGGCTGCCGCCGGTCAGACCGAGATCCGCTTCCTTGGCTTCTCCGGGGCCGTTGACCACGCAGCCGATCACTGCCACGTCCAGAGGAGTGGTGATGTCCTCGAGCCGCTCTTCCAGGGCGTTCATGGTGCCGATCACGTCGAAGTTCTGTCGCGAGCAGCTGGGGCAGGCGACGAAGTTGATGCCCTTGGCCCGCAGTCTGAGGCTCTTGAGCATGTCGAAGCCGACCTTGATCTCTTCCACCGGGTCCGCGGCGAGGGAGACACGGATGGTGTCGCCGATGCCGTCCATCAGCAGCATGCCCAGGCCGATGGAGGACTTGACGGTGCCGGAGCGCAGGCCGCCGGCCTCGGTGATGCCAAGATGCAACGGCTGCTCGATGCGTGTCGCGAGCTCTCGATAGGCGGCTACCGCCATGAAGACGTCGCTGGCCTTGACGCTGACCTTGAAGTCCGGGAAGTCCAGGCGCTCCAGATGATCGATATGGCGCATGGCGGATTCCACCAGCGCCGCGGGCGTCGGTTCGCCGTATTTCTTCTGCAGATCCTTTTCCAGGGAGCCGGCGTTGACCCCGATACGAATCGGAATGCCGTTGTCCCGGGCGGCGCTGACCACCGCGCGGACCCGATCTTCCCGGCCGATATTGCCCGGATTGATGCGCAGACAGTCGACGCCCAGCTCCGCCACCCGCAGCGCAATGCGGTAGTCGAAATGAATATCCGCCACCAGCGGAATCTCCGTCTGGCGCTTGATGCGACCGAAGGCTTCCGCCGCGTCCATGCTGGGCACGGAGACCCGCACGATATCCGCGCCGACGTCCTGCAGGCTCTTGATCTGAGCGACGGTGGCATCGACATCCAGGGTGTCGGTATTGGTCATGCTCTGCACGGAGATGGGCGCATCGCCCCCCACTGGCACCGAGCCGACATGAATCTGGCGCGACTTGCGTCGCTGAATTGGAGAGGGTGAGTGCATAGGGGCTAGATCATTCTCCCAGGGTGAAACGAGCGACATTGCCGGCGCCGGCGATACGCGCAAGATCCACGGCTTCGCCGCGATAGCGTAGCTCGACGCCGTTGGCATTGCCCACGGTCAGGCGAAAAGGCGGTTCACCCTCGACCTTCGCCTGAGTATCCGGGGACTGTAGACCGATCAGGATTCGCGTGCCGGTGGCGTCCACCACCTCGGTCCAGGATTCCTTGTTGAAAGTGAACGCCAGCGCCCGATTGTCTTGAACGGCGGCGGGGGGCGTGGTTTCCGATGGTGCTTCCGGCGTCGAGGTCGCCTCTTGTGATTCCGCCGCTCCAGCGCCTTCATCCGAATTCGTCGCGGCGCGCCCGTCATTGGAAACGGCGTCGCTTTCGTCATCTGGCGCTGTCGCGGCAATGCCCGCCCGTGATGTAGCGGTGTATGGGGGGGATATCGGAGCAGCAGGCGCCGCTTCGTTCTGTGGGGGTTCACCGCTGATGATGGTAGTGCCGTCCAGGGTGTCCACCGTTACCGGCTCGTTGGCGTCGAGAGTCGCGATAGGCGCCCGTTCCCGATCCTGCCACCAGAAGACCAGCAGCACCGCTAGCCCCAGCGCAATCAGCATTCCGGCGATAGGAAACAGCCAGCCGAGCAGCCGAGAGGGCGGGCGAACCGCTTGTGCCGGCGCCACGTGCTGCACCGTTTCGGTTTCGCCGAAGCGCAGATTGTAGGCATGAATGATCGGCGCTGCGTCGATGCCCAGAAGACGAGCATAGGCGCGCAGGTAGCCGCGGCGATAGGCGGCAACCGGCACTTCTACATAGTCGTCGTTTTCCAGGCCGCGTACGACCGCCGGGCGTAGATTCAGACCGGCCGCGGCTTCCTCCAGGGAAAGCCCTAGCGCCTCGCGCTCCTGATGAAGCAGCTCTCCCGGCGACGCCTGGGACGACATGGCGAAGGCTTGATTGTCGTGCATGTCGCTCATGCGATGCCCCTCGCTTGGGCAGCGTGAATCAAGGTGAAACCGATTGCAGCAGGCGGGAATAATGCTGAACTTGTTCCTGATTCCCTTGCGCCTGGGCAATATCTCGCGCCAGAGTCAGGTTGTTGCGATTCGCCCCCGCCAGGCGAATATTCTGTGCGATCAGCGTCTGCGCTCTATCCTGATTGCCTTGCTGGTGTTCGAGCTGGGCCAGCAGGAAGTAACTGCGCGGTGCTCGCGGGTTGATTTCCTGAGCGCGCTGAAGGCTTTCTCGTGCTGCGTCGATATTGCCCAGCGCTTCCTGACACTGGCCTAGGTTAGCATAGAGCTGGCCCCGGTTAGGATAGTGGACGTCCTGGCTTGCCTGCTGCAGTTCGCGACAGGCCTCGGCGGTCTGGCCGGTATCGTAAAGGAAGGCGGCGTAGTTATTGCGCGCCTGGGTAAAGTTCGGCTTCGCCGACAGCGCCTGCTGGAAGTATTGTCTGGCCAGGGCATTTTCGCCCTGACGCTGATAGACGATGGCCATGGCCTGCAGGGCCTGCGCATCCTCAGGCGCCGATTCGAGCGCTCGATTCAGCGCCTTCATCGCCCGAGGCAGGTTATTGCGCTCGAGATAGGCCAGACCCAGTTGAGTATAGGCGCTGGAGGGCGATTCGCCGGAGGAGTCGTTGATGGTGGGCGCTGACGTCGAGGTACGCTGGGTTTGACTGACGCAGCCGCTCAGCAGCAGCAACGCCAGCAGCGCAAGGATCCAGGGCATGTTCTTGTCGTGGCGTGACGCGATGATCATTTTTTCCTCGCAGGCGAAAAAAGCTTCTTGTTAAGTGACGGACAGTCTGTCGCGGCCAGCTTGGTGCGGACGGCCAGTCGTGGACGGCCAGTCAAGGCCAGTCCGGTGCGGATTATCAATCGGCGTCGAGCTGTATGGACTGGATATAGCGTGCATGACGCTTGGTGCGATCCTTGACCCGCCCGACCAGCTGACCGCAGGCCGCATCGATATCATCGCCCCGAGGATGACGCACCATCGCCGTGTGGCCGAGTTCGTGAAGCCACTGCTGAAAGCGCATCACCTGATTGCGAGAGGGACGCTCGTATCCGGAATATGGAAACGGATTGAAAGGAATCAGGTTGATCTTGCAAGGCAGTTCCGCCAGCAGTTCCGCCAACTGCCGAGCGTGTTCCTGCTGATCGTTGATGTCCTTGATCAGGGTGTATTCGATGGTGACCGTATGCAAGCCCTCGCTCTTGTCCAGGTAACGCTGACAGGCATCGAGCAGGGTGCGAATGTTGTACTTGCGATTGAGCGGTACCAGCGTATTGCGCAGCTCATCCGTGGCAGCGTGCAGGGAAATCGCCAGGCTGACGTCGATATCGTCGCCGAGACGATCGAGCATCGGGACCACCCCGGAGGTGGAAAGTGTCACCCGCCGCTTGGATATCCCGTAGCCGTTGTCATCCAGCATCAGCTTCATCGCCGGCAGCACGTTTTCGTAATTCAGAAGCGGCTCGCCCATGCCCATCATCACCACGTTGGTGACTGGGCGCAGGTCTGCATGAACCCCGCCGCCACTTCTGGTGGCGACCCATACCTGGCCGATGATCTCGGCGCTGGTCAGGTTGCGCTGGAAGCCTTGCTTGCCGGTGGAACAGAAGCTGCAATCCAGAGAGCAGCCGACCTGGGACGATACGCAAAGCGTTCTGCGTCGACCGTTTTCCGCGGGGATCAGCACGGTTTCCACGAAGCTGCCGTCTTCCACTTCCAGCACCCACTTGCGAGTGCCATCGTTGGAGGTACCTTCATAAACCACACCGGGCCCACGAATTTCCGCCACTTCCGTCAGGCGCGCGCGTAGCGCCTTGGACAGATTGGTCATGGCGTCGAAATCGTCGCAGCCTTCGTGATGGATCCACTTCATGACCTGGGCGGCACGAAATTTCTTTTCGCCCAGGGACACGAAGAAGGCTTCCATCTGTTCCCGGGTCATGCCCAGGAGATTGCTGCGTGGGGAGGCGT
Source organism: Pistricoccus aurantiacus (assembly GCF_007954585.1). Lineage (GTDB taxonomy): Bacteria > Pseudomonadota > Gammaproteobacteria > Pseudomonadales > Halomonadaceae > Pistricoccus > Pistricoccus aurantiacus. Next base: position 230,808 of record NZ_CP042382.1, on the reverse strand, counting down.
CGGTCATGGGGGGTCGTCGAGATCGGTGAGCAAGACGCGGACCTTGGCCCGCGTGGGAAGGCATTTGGCCCGTTCAGCCGCGAGGGCAGATTTCATCATCGTCAAAGAAGTAGGCCACTTCACGCTTGGCGGAATCGCTGGAATCGGAGCCGTGCACCGCGTTGGCGTCGATGGACTCGGCGAAATCGGCGCGAATGGTGCCGGCTTCGGCTTCCTTGGGGTTGGTGGCGCCCATCAGTTCGCGGTTCTTGGCGATGGCGTTTTCGCCTTCCAGCACCTGAACCATCACCGGACCGGAGATCATGAATCCTACCAGGTCACCGAAAAACGGGCGTTCCTTGTGTTCCGCGTAGAAGCCTTCCGCCTTTTCCCGGGAAAGGTGCAGCATCTTGGCGGCCACGATCTTGAGCCCGGCGTTTTCGAAGCGGCGATAGATGTCACCAATGGCGTTCTTGGCAACGGCGTCGGGCTTGATAATGGATAACGTGCGTTCGGTCGCCATTAAGAAATTTCTCCATTCAGGGTAAAAAAAGAAACAGTGAGTAAAAACTAGCCTGAGCTCGAAGGCGCGGATTATACCGCTTCGAGGGAAAGACGAACAATCGTCATAAAACCTTTGCAGCGAGCCGCTGAAGCTCTCAACGCCTAGACGGTGAAACTTTCCCCGCAGCCGCACTGGTCCGTGACATTGGGATTGTTGAAGCGGAAGAAGCGGTTGAGGCCTTCCGAGACGTAATCCACCTCGCTGCCGTCGAGCATTTCCAAGGCTTCCGGGTCGACGTAGACCTTGGCGCCATGCTCCTCGAAGGCGGCATCCTGAGGATGAGTCTCATCGGCGAAATTCAGCACATAGCTGTAGCCGGAGCAGCCGCTGGGCTTGACGGAGACACGTAGCCCCAGGCCTTCGCCACGCTCTTCGAGCACGCGATGGATCTGCTTGGCGGCAGCGGGAGTGATCGAAAGATGTGCCATGACACTTGCCTCCTGAATCGTTGATATATGAGTAGCCTAACCTCTAAGGCCAGTGACCGCCTGGCGAAGTTCCGCCGCGGCGGTATCGATGTCTTCTTCGCTGGTATGGCGACCAAAGCTGAAACGGAGGGACGCCAGGGCGCGAGCTCGGGGTACGCCAATGCCCTTGAGCACATAGGAAGGCTCGACGCTGGCGGAGTTGCAGGCGGAACCGGTGGAAATCGCCAGCCCTCGCAGCGCCATCAGCAGCGCTTCGCCGTCCACCCCGTCAAAGGCCAGATTGAGAATATGCGGCACGCTGGTTCGAGTGTCCGTATTGCAGTGCAGTTCTTCAAGCCCTTCGAGACCCTGCAGGAAGCGCTGCTGCAAGGCTTTTATGTGTGCCTGATCCGATTCAAGGCACTGCCCCGCCAGGGCGAAAGCTTCTCCCATGCCGACGATCTGATGAGTCGGCAGGGTGCCGGAGCGCATGCCCCGCTCGTGGCCGCCGCCGTGAATCAGCGGTTCCAGGCGGATATCCGGACTACGGCGCACGTAAAGCGCGCCGATGCCCTTGGGTCCGTAAACCTTGTGAGCGGACAGGGACAGCAGGTCGATATCCGAGGTTTTCACGTCCAGCTCGATCTTGCCGGCGGCCTGGGCGCCGTCCACATGGAATACCGCGCCCCGGGCGTGGATCACTTCCGCCAGCGCCGCCAGCTCGTTGCGGCTACCCAGTTCGTTGTTTACCGCCATCAGCGATACCAGGATCGTGTCGTCTCGCAGCGCCTGCTGGAGCTGCTCCGGGGTGACGCGGCCATCCGCTTCGGGAGTCAGCCAGGTAATCTCGAAGCCTTCCGTTTCCAGAGCGAGTGCCGTATCCACCACCGCCTTGTGTTCGATGCAGGAAGTCACCAGATGACGTCCCCGGGCGCGGTTGGCACGCATGAAACCCGTCAGCGCCAGGTTGTCCGCTTCCGTGGCGCCGCTGGTCCAGACGATTTCTCGCGGGTCCGCCTGGATCAGATCCGCTACCTGGCGCCGGGCATTTTCCACCGCCTGCTCCGCCAGCCAGCCGGACATATGACTGCGGGATGCGGGATTGGCAAAGATGCCGTCCGCGGTCAGGTAGCGACTCATGGCTTCCGCAACGCTCGGGTCGACCGGCGTGGTAGCGGCATAATCCAGGTAAATAGGGATGTTCATGGGCGCATGCTCAATAGGACGGGTCGCGCTAGCAGGGCGATACGAGGATGGTAGAGGCGCTTTCGCGATGATCGATCCCGCGCTGGCGAGCGGCGATAAACTGGATCTCCTGTCGTCGCACCAAGGAGGCCAGACTGGTGCCGGCGAGAAAGTCGTAAATCTCCCGAGACAGATCGCACCATAGATAGTGAGTCAGGCAGGTGTCGCCCTGCTGACAGTCCGCCTGGCCTTGACAGCGAGTCGCATCCACGGTCTCGTCGACTGCCTCGATGATTCGCGCCACGGAAATGTCTTCAAGCGACATCGCCAGCCGATAGCCACCGCCGGGGCCGCGCACGCTATCCACCAGTCCCGCCCGCCGCAGCCGCGAAAACAGCTGCTCGAGATAAGAGAGCGAGATTTCCTGACGTCGTGACACGTCCGCCAGGCTCGTAGGCTCGCCGTTGTCATTGAGCGCCAGGTCGAGCATGGCGGTAACGGCGTAGCGTCCTTTGGTGGTTAAACGCATGATGTGACGCGTCTTGTGATCGGGCGCATAAGTGGAGTCGCGAATCGAACGTTAGGCGCCATTATGGAAAACCCGAGTGGCGCGGTCAACTATTGTCGCTGGCGCTGCTTTGGCGACTCCACCGGCGCGCAGGGGCTGTCGTCGTCATCGAAAATACCCTCGAAATCCTCTTCTCGCAGCTGGGGCAGCTGGCCGCCACGATAGCTGGCATCGAGCTGGCGCAAGGTCTTGCACATCTGCTCGATGCGCCCGTCCACCGCGTGCATGTGGTCGAACATGGCCTGCATGGAGCGGGCCACCGGGTCCGGCATGTCCTGGGTGACGCCGTAGGCGTCGAAGCCGAATTTCTGGCGAATGGCTTCTCGGTGGGCCGGGTCGATGTCCGGCGCCGGTGAATCCGGCTCGGCTTGCTTGACGATCTTTCCCGGGATGCCCACTACAGTGGCGCCTGCCGGGACCTCCTTGGTGACCACCGCATTGGAGCCGATCTTGGCCCCGGCGCCGACGCTGAACGGCCCGAGGATCTTGGCTCCGGCGCCGACGATGACGCCGTCTTCCAGGGTGGGATGGCGCTTGCCCTTGTTCCAGCTGGTGCCGCCCAGAGTAACGCCCTGATACAGAGTCACGTCGTCGCCCACTTCGGTGGTCTCACCGATCACCACGCCCATGCCGTGATCGATGAAGAAACGCCGACCGATCTTCGCCCCGGGATGAATCTCGATACCGGTCATCCAGCGGGCCAGGGTAGACAGCGTGCGGGCCAGCCACTTCAGGTTGCGTCGCCATAGCCAGTGGCCGAGACGGTGAGCCATCAACGCATGCAGTCCCGGGTAGTTGGTCAGCACCTCGAGGACGTTGCGCGCGGCGGGATCGCGACTGAATACGCTGTCAATATCTTCGCGTAGGTGACGAAACATGCGGTGTATCCTGATTGATGAGGCGATTGACGGCGAACGCCGAGCGACCGGCAGCGGGTGACAGGTAGTGCCTCATATTATTGAGGCGCGAGGGGCTCCCTGCAAGGCGCGGACTCAGAGTAAAGTCAGACAGTTAGCGTGTCTTCTTTTCGATGGCTCCGAGAATGCCGCGCAGGATATTGATTTCCAACTGATCCGGTCGCGCACGCAGGTAGAGCCGCCGCAGCCTTGCCATGAGTTGGCGCGGGGTAGTCGGATCGTGGAAACCCACGACGATCAGCGTGCGTTCCAGGTGGGCGAAGAAGCGCTCCAGGTCCGCGTGGGAGGCCGGCGGATGATCCCAGTCGTCATCTTGCGGCTCCTTATTGATAGGCGTCGGCTCGTTTTCCAGCCAGGCCAGGCGACATTCGTAGGCGAGCACCTGAACCGCCGCAGCCAGATTCAGGGAACTGAAATCCGGATTGGCGGGAATCTGCACATGGGCATGGCAACGCTGCAGCTCCGCGTTGGTCAGCCCGCTGTCCTCGCGACCGAATACCAGTGCCACCCGGTTATCAGGCATGGCCAGCTCTTCCGGCAGGGCTGCGCCGAACTGGCGCGGGCTCTGCATGGGCCAGGGCAAGGTGCGGGAGCGTGCACTGGCGCCCACCACAAGGGAACAATTCGCCACGGCGTCTTCGAGATTCTCGAACAGCTTGGCACCAGCCAGCAGCGTATCTGCCCCGGAAGCGCGGGAGATAGCGTCCGCACAGCGAAATTCGCAGCGCGGCGCGACCAGTGCGAGATCCTCCAGACCCATGTTCTTCATCGCCCGGGCGACAGCGCCGATATTGCCGGGATGGCTGGTCTGGATCAGTACGATACGAATGCGCTCGAGCATGGGCCGGCCTGTTCAAAACACGGATAGTGTATACGCGCGAGTGTCAAAGCGCGAAAGTGTAACACGGTAACGATTCGAGACTAGGTGAGCAGGGGTGGTTCATGCTAGGATGCGCGCCGATTCCTGTCGGAATGCGATTTCAACGCGCATTTTTTACCGGCTTCCGTTCTTTAAATATCCAGTACTCTCATCGAAGGCCAGATCATGCATCCAATGGTCCAGTTCGGGCTGCGTGCCGCGCGTAGTGCCGCGGAGCAATTCCTGCGTATTCGCGAGCGTATCGAAAATGCTCATGAAGAATACAATCTCGCGCGTCTTCTGGAAGACGCCGGGCGCAATGCGGAAACCCTGATCGTGCGCCAGCTGGCGCGAGGTTATGGCGAACACGGTGTTTCCGGGCGCTTCACTCCCTACCGGGAAGGCGAAGGAGAAGGCCAGAACTATCACTGGAGGATTGAGCCGTTTCACGGCTATTCCGACCTGAGCGTGGCGGGCAAAGGCTGCGCGCTGTCCTTGGTGTGTCTCTACAAGGACCGCCCGGAGCATGCCATCGTGATCTGCCCCTTCAGCGATGATGAGTATCTGGCCAGCCGTGGCCGCGGCGCCCACCATAATGACAAGCGCATTCGCGTGCCCAGGCACGCCGGCATCCAAGGCGCGCGCATGGCGCTTAGCCTGCCGGAGAGCGATTTTCGCTCGCGCTATCTGACCAGCTACGTGACGCTGATCGAAAAACTCGGCCCCCAGGTCGAAACACAGCTTGCCACCGGCAGCGGACTGCTGGATATCATCGCTCTGGCCAGCGGCCGGGCGCACATGGTCTTCGTGCTGGGTCTCGAGGAGCAGGACAAGCTGGTAGGCGGATTACTGCTCAAGGAGGCCGGTGCCTTGTCCGGCAGCCTCGATGGCTCCCCCAGCGTCGATATCGAAGGCCCCCTGATGGCGGCGGGGCCGCGGCTTTACAAAGCGCTGATGCAGAATCTCAAGCCGCATTTTTAATGCTCGCATATTGCCGCAAACGACAAGCTCCCACTGCGCTATGCAATGGGAACTTTTGCATTTAGGGTCAACTACCGCTGCCGCAGTCAGTTTTCGGCATTATCCAGGGTCTCCAGACCGGCGATCTCCAGGCGAAAAGGCCCGGTGCGTCGGTCGGCGATCAACAGGCCGATCTGCTGGATATCCTCCGGGGCGAGCGGCGGGGCATCCTCCAGCACGCGACCGCGAAAGACCGGTTCGAACGTTTGCCAAGAGAGGGTAACGCGCTGCCATTGCCCCGCAGGCGGCTGAAAGAAAGCGCGGTAGGCCGCCCCATCGAACAGCCGGTGAGTGCGCAAGCGCAACTGGTAGCGCCTTCCATCGCCGCGCACCTCTATTCGGAGCCCCGTATGGCCAGCCAGCCGATAGTCCTGGGGCTCCCGACGCACGGAGGCAAAGCCGCCGCCGTTGTCGAGCGATAGGCTTCCCGTAAAGACGCCGATGCCCGGCTCGGCGCGCATCTCGCTCTCGGAGACGCCGCCCATGACATCGTCGTTGATGGGGCGCCAGCGGGCGGCTTCTCCAAGATCCTGAAAATCGATCAGTCGTGGCATGGGGCGTATCTTCCGATTTGATCGGCAGTTCGATCCTGCGCAGGCAATTATTAACCCGGCAGTCATTTGTGTCGGGTTAATCGCGGCACAGGGAAGTGCCGCCACCGACCGGCAGGTCGGTGCGAGCCCGCGCCACACCAGCAGATTCTCATATTTGCGCCAGTGTGGCGGGGGCGACAATCAAAGAGGTCAGGATGACCTATTTGATTGCCAGGTTAATAGCTGGACAGCAAATGGTATCTACCAGCGACTTTATGGGAAGTCAGCTCCCCTTTTTTTCGATCTTTCGTGCGGGCTTGCGATCTATTTCAGGGCAACTCTTCCGCTTCCGGGTCTTCCTTCTTGGCGGGAATCAGATCCTCCCGCTGCAGCTTGAGCGGCAGCAGCAACGCCGAGGCCACATAGATCGAGGAGAAGGTGCCCACGCCGACGCCGATGATCAGGGCGAGGGAGAAGTTGTGAATCATGTCGCCGCCCAGGAAGAACAGCGCCAGCAGCACCAGCAGGGTGGTGCCGGAAGTCGCCAGGGTACGGGACAGGGTCTGGTTGATCGATTCGTTGAAGATCACCGGCATGTCGCTGATGCGAGACTTGCGGATATTCTCGCGAATCCGGTCGTAGACGATGATGGTATCGTTCAGCGAATAGCCGATCACTGCCAGGATCGCCGCCAGCACCGTCAGGTCGAATTCGATCTGGAACAGCGAAAACACCCCAGCCATGATGACCACGTCGTGCACTAGGGAGAGCAGCGCCCCGATGGCGAACTTGTACTGGAAACGAAACGCCACATAGAGCATCACTACGCCCAGGGCTATCAACATGCCCAGGCCGCTTTGATCTCGCAGCTGATCGCCCACCTGAGCGCCGACGAACTCGGCGCGTACCAGATCGACGCTCTCACCTTCATCCCGCAGTATGCCGACCACCTGCTTGCCCACATCCGGATCAAAGGCCTGCTGCAGGCGGATCAGCACTTCATTGGCAGCGCCGAAGGTCTGTACGGAAACGTCGCGAAATCCTGCGTCCTCCATGGTTTGACGCACACTGTCCAGGGAGGGCGCCGAGGCGTAATGAATCTCCACCAGGGTTCCGCCGGTGAAATCCAGCCCCAGGTTGAGCTGCTGAATCGCCAGGGAACCCAGGGAAATCAGCAATAAAATTCCCGAAACAATGAAGGCCAGACGGCGCTTGCCCATGAAATCAAACTGTCGCATCGCTTGGCTCCTTGTATCCATAGCTTTTATGTCCATGGCTTTTTAGATCCATGACTTTTTAGATCCATAGTTTCTTGAGCGGCTTGCCGCCAAAAGACAGGTTGACCATGGCACGAGACACCAGAAGAGCGGTGAACATCGAGGTCAGAATGCCCAGGGATAGAGTTACCGCGAAGCCCTTCACCGGGCCGGTGCCGATGGAGAACAGGATCAGCGCCACCAGCAGGGTGGTGAGGTTGGCGTCGACAATGGAGGTGAAAGCACGCTCATAGCCGGCGTGAATCGCCTGCTGGGCGGACATGCCGTTCCTGAATTCCTCACGTATGCGCTCGAAGATCAGCACGTTGGCGTCCACCGCCATGCCCAGGGTCAGTACGATACCGGCGATGCCGGGCAGGGTCAGGGTAGCGCCCAGCATGGACATGGCGGCGATCAGCAGCATCAAGTTGGCAGCCAGGGCGAGGTTGGCGATCACCCCGAACAGCTTGTAGCGCGCCAACATGAACAGCACCACCAGCAGAAGCCCGATTTGCACGGAAAGAATGCCGCGATCGATGTTGTCCTGACCCAGGCTTGGCCCGATGGTGCGCTCCTGCACGAAGTAGATCGGTGCCGCGAGCGAACCGGAGCGCAGCAGCAGCGCCAGCTCTCCCGCTTCCGCCGGAGAATCCAGGCCGGTGATGCGAAAGCTGTTGCCCAAGGCGCTCTGAATGGTGGCCAGGCTGATGATGCCGCGCTCCGTGTAGGGGTCGCGCTTGACGACCTTCTTGCCGTCCTCCAGCACCGTGCGATCCCGAGTCTTGTGCTCGATGAACAGTACCGCCATGTTGCGACCGATGTTGGTGCGGGTCGCCCGGTTCATCAGGGTGCCGCCGGTACCGTCCAGGTTGATGTTGACCTGGGGACGGCCGTTTTCATCGAAGCTGCGGCTAGCGCTGGAGACGCTGTCCCCGGTGAGGATCACGTCCCGCATCAGGGTGGCGCTGCGGGTCTCGTTGTTGCGGAAAGCGAAGCTCTCGGTTTCGTTGTCCGGGGTGTCCGGACGCGCTTCCAGACGAAATTCCAGGTTGGCGGTGGCGCCCACCACCCGCTTGGCGGCGGCGGTATCCTGCACGCCAGGCAGTTCCACCACGATGCGATTGGGACCTTGACGCTGTACCAGGGGCTCGGCGACCCCCAGCTCGTTGACCCGGTTACGCAGGGTGGTTAGGTTCTGGTTGATCGCGTAATCCTGAATCTCGTCGACCTTCTGATCGGTGATGGTCATGGCGAGTCTGGCGCCACGCCCCGCGTCCACGTTGGCGTAGTCGAAGCCTGGAAAGTCCCGCTGGATCAACCGGCGCGCCTTGTCTCGATCCTGCTCGTTGCTGAAGGTGAAGCTCAGCGTACGGCCCTCGACCTCAGTGTCGCGATAGCGGATACGCTCGCTTCGCAGGGTCTCGCGGATCGCGCTGGCGTTGACTTCCAGGCGCTGGGTCAGGGCCTGATCCATGTCCACTTCGAGCAGGAAGTGCACGCCGCCGCGAAGGTCCAGCCCCAGGGTCATGGGAGAGGCCGCCAGGCTTTCCAGCCAGCTCGGGGTGGATTGGGCCAGGTTCAGGGCAACGATGTAGTCGTCGTCGAGGAGGTCGCTGATGACGTCCCGGGCGGGAAGCTGATCGCTTGTCTTGGTCAGACGCAGCAGCACGCTGTTCTCCTGCTGCTCGGTGTCTTCGACCTCGATATCGTTTTCCGCCAGTGCGCCTTGAATTCGCTCCAGGGTGCGTTGATCGAGAGAGGCTCCCGCCTGGGCGCTGCTGATCTGAACCGCCGGTTCCTCGGGATAGAGATTGGGGAGGGAGTAGACCAGGCCAATGAGAAGAACGAGAAGTATCAGCAGATACTTCCACAAGGGATAACGGTTGAGCATGCAGGGCCTGCCTTGTCTAACATGGCGAAGACGCCGGTAAAGAAAGTCGAGGCGTCTTCACGAGATGCCGCGACGCGGAGCGGCGAACTCCGCGTCAGACGGTTGGAAGCAAAATCAGATGGATTTGAGAGTGCCCTTGGGCAGAACCGCCGCCACGGCATTCTTCTGTACGTTGACTTCGGTGCCCTGGGCGATTTCCATGCTGATGAATTCGTCGCTGACCTTGGTGACACGCCCGGTCAAGCCGCCGCCGATCACCACTTCGTCGCCGGTGGACAGGCCGCTGATCAGCTGCTTGTGCTGCTTGGCACGCTTGGCCTGGGGACGCCAGAGCAGGAAGTAGAAGATGACGACGAAGCCGACCAGCATGACGATCTGGGCGATGCCGCCGCCTCCGGGCGCGCCGCCTTCCGCGTGGGCTGCGGAGATGAAGAAGTCCAGCATGGGAGAAAGTCTCCTGAAGGTGATTGAGAATCAAGGGCCGGGCGGCACGGCAAGACCGCGGCCCGCATAGTAAGTATCGACAAAGTTCGCCAATGTACCCGCTTCGATTGCACCGCGCAAACCGGCCATCAAACGCTGATAATGGCGTAGATTGTGAATGGTATTGAGCATCGAGCCAAGCATTTCACCGCAGCGATCCAGGTGATGTAGATAGGAGCGGGAGAAATGCCGGCAAGTATAGCAATCGCAGCCATCTTCCAGGGGGCGGGTGTCGTGGCGATGTGTCGCATTACGAATCTTGACGGTACCGGCGAAGGTGAACAGGTGGCCGTTCCTGGCGTTGCGGGTGGGCATCACGCAGTCGAACATGTCGATACCGCGCCGCACGCTCTCCACCAGATCCTCCGGTTTGCCCACCCCCATCAGATAGCGCGGCGCCTCTTCCGGCATCCAGGTGGGCAGGTAGTCGAGCACCTTGATCATCTCTTCCTTGGGCTCGCCCACGGAAAGCCCGCCGATGGCCAGACCGTCAAAGCCGATCTTCAGCAGCCCTTCCAGCGAACGCTTGCGCAGTTCGGGATACATGCCGCCCTGAATGATGCCGAACAGCGCCGAGGGTGAACTGCCATGAGCGTCGCGGGAACGCCGAGCCCAGCGCAGGGAAAGCTCCATGGAGCGTTCGGCTTCCTCGATGCTCGCCGGGTAGGGCGTGCATTCGTCGAAGATCATCACGATATCCGACCCTAGGGAACGCTGCACCGCCATGGATTCCTCGGGGCCCATGAAAACCTTGGCCCCATCCACCGGAGAGCGAAAATGCACGCCCTGTTCGGTGATCTTGCGGGTTTCTCCCAAGGAAAACACCTGAAAACCGCCGGAATCCGTGAGAATCGGCTTGTCCCACTGGGCGAAGTCGTGCAGGTCGCCGTGGGCCTCGATCACTTCAGTTCCCGGACGCAGCCAGAGATGGAAGGTGTTACCAAGAATGATCTCGGCACCGATTTCCTTGATGGAGGCTGGCGTCATGCCCTTGACGGTGCCGTAGGTGCCCACCGGCATAAAGGCCGGGGTATCCACCGTTCCTCGGGGGAAAGTCAGTCGACCGCGGCGGGCGCGTCCGTCTCTGGCCAGCCGCTCGAACTGCATGAAACATTCGTCTCGCATGCCAATACTCGAAATTCCTGCGGAATGGAAAAAGGATCAGACCCGGCGAGTCAAGAGCATCGCATCACCGTAGCTGAAAAACGCATACCGCTGCGCCACCGCTTCCTGGTAAGCCCCCATTACCGTCTCGAACCCGGCAAAAGAAGCCACCAGCATCAGCAGAGTCGATTCCGGCAAATGGAAATTGGTGATCAGGCCGTCAACGCAGCGCCATTCATAGCCCGGATAGATAAAGATATCCGTGTCGCCCTGGTAGGGTGCTATCTCGCCAGTGGCGCTGGCGGTTTCCAGGCAGCGCACGCTGGTGGTTCCCACGGCGATGACACGCTTGCCTCGTGCCTTGGCGGTGCGCACTTGGCGACAGACGGTTTCGCTGACGTCGATCCATTCGCTGTGCATCTGGTGATCGCGAATATCCTCCGCGCGTACCGGCTGAAAGGTGCCGGCGCCCACATGCAGGGTCACGAAGGCGCTCTCCACGGCCTTTTCTTCGAGCGCGGCAAGCATGGCTTCGTCGAAATGCAGCCCCGCGGTGGGCGCCGCCACGGCGCCGTCCTGTCTTGCGTAGACCGTCTGGTAGCGTTCTCGATCGGAAAGCTCATCCTCCCGAGTGATATAGGGCGGCAGCGGCATGTGACCGTGACGCTCTAGCAGCTCGATCAAGGGCGTGTCGCCGAGAAAGCGCAGTTCGAACAGTGCGCCCCGGCGGCCCTCGACAACCGCATGGATATCGCCTTCGAAAACCAGCTCGGTGCCGGGTTTCGGCGACTTGCTGGACCGCAGGTGCGCCAGGCCACGCCAGGCATCCAGGGGCCGTTCGAGCAGCATTTCCACCCGTCCGCCGCTGGCTTTAACGCCATGCAGCCGTGCGGGAATCACCCGAGTGTCGTTGAACACCAGCAGATCGCCGGGCTCGAGCAGGTCGAGCAGATCGGTGAAGTGTCGATGGCTCAGCGTGCCCGACTCCCCCGCCACGCACAGCAGACGACAATCGCTGCGCCGCTCGCTGGGGTAGCGGGCGATCAGTTCCTCGGGGAGGTCGTAATGAAAATCGGCGCGCTGCATGGGAATCATCGACTCGACTGGCTTGTTTCACGGCGCGCACAGGATACCGGCTTGTCGTCGGCAAGTCAGTTATCTTGAGCGATCGTCAGACCCTGCGTCAGTGATTGACCTAGAGCGGCGGCTACGTATAATGCTGCCCGTTGCCGGTGTGGCGGAATTGGTAGACGCAGCGGATTCAAAATCCGCCGCTGGAAACAGTGTGTCGGTTCGAGTCCGACCACCGGCACCACTTACAAATCAGTTACTTAGCTTCGTTTTCCTCCCTTTCGTTTTCGCCTCGTTTAGTGCCTGGTCGCAGAAAGCTGAATTCAGGTTTAGCAACCGGGCCCGATGTCATACGAGCCTGTCATGATGTAGCTTTTAAGCTACAATATTCTTCCATGATAGAGCTTACGCACTACCTAACCACCGATGGCCACGATCCCTTTCAAGCTTGGCTGGACGCCACCAAGCACAGGAATCGGCACGCAGCGATGCGCGTGCTGACCCGTCTCAACCGCTTGGCCGCTGGAAACGCTGGCGATGCAAAGACCGTGGGTGAAGGAGTGATGGAGCTGCGAATCGACTATGGTCCTGGCTACCGTGTTTACTATGCCAGAATAGGCCAGCGCCTGGTCATGCTGTTGATAGGAGGCAGCAAGAAGCGCCAAGCCGCCGACATTGCGCAAGCGCAAGCGTTTCTGGCTGATTATCGAAGGAGGACCAAGGCATGAAAAGCCACGATGATGCGGTTATCGAGATGCTGCGCAACGACCCCGATATGGCCGCCGTCTATCTGCGCGCGGCGTTCAACGAGTTGGATGAGGAAGGCGGGGAGCCGGCCTTTCTGATGGCGCTGCGCCATGTGGTCGAGGCGCAAGGCGGCATGGCCGCGATTGCCGAGCGGGCGAAGGTATCACGCGAAAGCCTGTACCGCGCCCTGTCGCGCACCGGCAACCCAACGCTCAAGACCCTTATTACTGTCATCAAGGCGACCGGGGTTCAATTCCACGACCTGACCCAAGCGCCGTAGGGGTGCTAGCGTGGCGCATGGAGCCGCCCCTGGCACTTGATGCGGCTCGCATAAGGAACGAGCTCAATCATCCAGACCGGTTTTCACCTCCACGCTCGTCACCAGAGTGATGAACTCACTCATCTATTTTGGATGCTGGAATTATAATCTTCCGAGACGAGGTAGCAGCTCTCCAATTCCAAGGTTGCGTAGGCAACAGGCACGATGAAAAACAGGTCAGACCGGCATACTAGAAACCTGGCAAGTGCAGAGGCAGCCAATGCCGAAGTGTTGATAAGGACGGTATGCGCGAATGTCTCATCAAGGCCAGAAGCCTCAGGCTTCAACAACAGGCCGGATATATGAAAGCCAACCTGTCCCTTTCTTCAGCCTGAGGCCTTGCAAGCCGGGAGGAGACCATATATGCACTTGGTCATTGAGACCGCCGTGTTTCTTCCAGGACCAGTTCTATATTGGGACAGGTATTCAGGCAGGGTATTTGCCTCAAAAAAGCGCGACATCCATTCGCGGTGTCAATCTTTACTTAACCTGTCCATCGCCCAGCCAACGCTGAAACCGTGCACGATTGTCGACACAAGAATAACCAGACCAACCAGCGACCAAAGCTGGTTCTCGTTGACGAATTCCAGATGATTCCCCGCGTAGCACAGGTAATAAATCGAGCCGATGCCCCGTACCCCATAGATCGAAACCACTGCCCGGCTGCGATGATCGAGGTCGGTTTCCAGCAGCGCAATCCATCCTGAGACAGGGCGAATTATCGCAAGCAGTACAACGGCTACAACGAAATGTGTCCAACTCAGATCCGCTAACAAAATTGGAAGGACACTGCCCAGGGCGACAAGCAGTAGCGCGGTAAGCGCGTCCTCGATGGATTCGCAGAAATCGTGCAGGCGGCGGTGGAAATGGTGTTCCTCTTCTATCCGGCGCAAGGTCAGCCCGAGAATCGCGACAGCGATAAAGCCATACCCTTCGACCAGCTCGGTCGCGCCATAGCACAGCAGCACTGCGGCAAATGCGATCACCCCTGAACTGGTTTCGGCTAGAAGAGAGCCTCTGGGCACGATAAAAAGAATGTAGCCAAGCGCCTTGCCGCTGAGCCAACCCATGACAGCGCCCAGAACGATCCGGTAAAGAACATCCCATAAAATCCAGTCCAGCGCCCAGGCGGTGGGGTTCAACCCTTCAGCGGCCACGATCAGCCCGAGATAGACAAACGGAAACGCCAGCCCGTCGTTCAGGCCGGCTTCTGTCGTCAGGGTGAAGCGTACGGGATGTTCCAAGCCCTCGTGTGGCGGACCAACTTGCACATCCGATGCCAGAACCGGATCCGTGGGCGCCAGCACAGCACCCAGAAGGATCGCGCCGGCCACGGTCAGCCCGGCAAACCCGACGCCCAACAATGCAACCGCGAGAATGGTCAACGGCATCGCGATGGCAAGCATCCGCAACGTCGGCTGCCATTTTTTCCATGGCCGTAAGCTGTCGATGCGCATGCCTGCGGCGAACAGGGCCACGATGACGGTCAGTTCGCTCACCAGTTCCCAAGGCAGAGGCGCCTGGCGCGGATCCGGCAGCACCGGCAGACCCGGTATCAATAATGTGGCCCCCGCACCGAAAAGGATCATGAGCGGAGCCGCCACCGGTTCACGTTTGGATATCAGGCGCGGCAGCCAACGCGCAAGAATCACGATCGCGCCGACGACTGCCAGAGCGACATGATAAGAATTCAGGGTGAAAAACGGTTCGTGCTGCATGTTCTCATAATCTTATTCCAGGATAAGTCGTTATACGCGCGTTGATGCAGCGTCGCGACTCGGTTCTGCGCATGCAACCTTCACAAGATCTGTAGTAGCATAGCGTTTCAGGCCACCGTCATTTGAGCTTTCCAGTACTACATCTCTGCGACATTCGGTGGCAGTCCGCCGTCATTTTGATTTGCTCCAACAGCTGTTGGCCCTTTTCGCTGAGCGTTCTATCCCGGTCACGCCGGGCTTGATAGCTACTACGACTTACCCCTAACCCCCGATACAGGTGCTGCACCGCATAGCTCTGTCTGTTCTGATCGATCATGCACCTGCGGGCTCCTTGTTGAAACGCGACAGAATCTTCTCCGCATTGATCCGAATGTCGTCACGCCATGCCTGAGGTTCGATGATATCCACGCTAGCGCCCATTCCCCTCAACCACCACAGCGTCTGTTGATCGTTCGGGACCTCGGCCTCCAGCTGCTGCCAATCGGTGCCGGAAAGCAGCGTCAAAGTTTGGCGTTCGGCCAGCGGCGTCTCGGCCAGTAGCCAAGCGACCTGGGGTTCGACATGCGCTACCAGTCGGACATTGCCGCTTCCCTGCGGGTAGCCAAAGGCACCGCTGCTGATGTAGTCGTCCAGGTCGAAGCCCTTAGACTCGCGCCACGCGTTATTGCTTAAAGCGACGGCTTCAATCCGCTGCAGGGCGAACTGACGGACATCGTCATAGTCGTTCACGGTGGCCAGCAGGTAGGTCACGCTGTGGCGGCTCACCAGGCCTTGCGGGTGCAGCGTGAAAGTCTTGCGTACTTCCCTGCTGCGCGATAGGTACGTCACATCAAGAGCCTTCTTTTCCAGCAGCGCCTGGGCCACGCTCTGCCAGGTGCTCTCCTCGAGTTGGGCGGGCAACAGAGCCTTGCCGTTGGGTATCGCCCGCACGCGCTTGGCCCACTGACTTAGCCCATTGCGTTCCATGTCGTCCAGCAGCCGTCTGGCATCGGAGAACTGAGGGGCAAGCTGGCCGATCACGACCGGTGGCAGCAGCCCGCGCAGGTACTCCTCGGCGAGCACCAGGGTCAAGGCGCTGGGTACATCGAGGGCCGGCAGGTTGCAGTGAAACTCCCGGTCGAAGTACCAGCGATAAGGTTTGCTGTCGTCGTCGCAGATCAGAGGGAAATGCAGGGCGAGCTTGTCACGCAGATCGCGCTGCAGCGATCGGGCTTCGATCTGAAAGCCACGTTCCTGCAGCTTCTCCAGCAAGACCGGCGTCGATATGCGACCAGGACTGCGTGGGATCAGCTGCAGCAGGGTCAGGTAGCGAAACAGGGTCTCACGAATCTCCGACATGAACGCTCCATTCGATGGCCAAGGTGTGAGGGGGAACGTAACGGTACGCCTGCCAACTCACCAGCGGTGAGGCTCAATGCCGGGCCTGGACGCTCTATCCCGGTGACATCCAGCAGGATTGCTTCAGGCGGCGGCAATAAGCGACACGGTCTGTCGCATGGCAAGGCTATGCTCATGGTATGACGTCGCACGGCAGGAGATCCAACCATGAAAGAGCGCTTTACGATCGATCAGCTCGTGTATGAAGTCCGCGCTGATGAGTGTCACGAAATTACCTTCGCCATCGTGGGTGGGGCTAACGCCGCCTACCAGTCATGGACTTATGACCCGTTTGACTCCGTGGATGATTGGGACATCGAGCCGAGTATTACCGGGGATATTGGCGTGACCCGCTATCCGCTGCGTGTCTATCGTCAGGTGTTGCTGCGGATTTATTCCTGGCTCGGTAGCACCCGACCGAACATCTTTTCGTTTAGCGCCCGGTCCGGACGCCGCGACTGGATCTACGCGCGGGTTGCCCGCGACCTGGCTGAGCGATTCGATTACGACCTGCAGGTCATCGAGGATGAGTATCTGTTCTTCAAACTGAAATCCGGGATCGCCAGTCGGAATTCGCCGTGCTCACCCCTGGATCAACCCACCGCTGCCTGAAGGAGCTTGTCATGCCGCTGACTGCCGAGCAGCTGTCTTGTGCCTTGTTCGATGCCGATCCCATGGATACCTGCTGCAAGGAAAATGACTGCTTCGATGAGTATGATGCGATTGCCGAGGATATCCTGTCGAAGCGTGAACAAGGCCAGTCGCTGGAGAAGTCGCTGCGTCACACTTTCGGCGAATGGTTCGGGGAGGTGCTTGCCAAGCGTATCGATGTGCCGGCACTGTGTCGTCGCCTTGCAAATTAGCGTTCTACGACCTGACGCGATCGGACAGCCGGGAGGCTACGATGGAAAAATTGCGTGCGGAGCTGCAGCGCCGGGCGGCGCCGGTTCCCGAATCGGAACTGTTGCTGCAAATGGGCTACCCAAAGCCTAGGGAAACCGCGATTCATCGTCTGCAGAAGGTGCTGGCCGATCCCGATCTGGGCCTGACCAGCGGTGGCTTTGACTTTCGTTTCGGTAGTCGGGCCTTTCTCTGTGCGCTCTGCGAGGCACTCGGCCTGGACGAAGCGGATTATCTGCCGACCATCGACGCGCGTCAGCAATGGCTGAGGGAAGAGCGGAATGCCTTCAAGCCCTACATTTTTATCGATACCGGCTTCAAGCGCTCGGATCGTCCGGGCACGGCGATTTTCGCTCTAGCGGTTTGCGAGCCGATGCGACACCTGAAATTTCCCAAGGGATTCTGGCGCAGGCCATGGCACGAGCAAATCGAAGAAGCCCGGCGGCGCGTACGCCAATTCATGGCGGAAACCGACGGCGATGTAAGAATCTGGGGCACCGCCAAGCGCTTCCTGTTCTTCCATGCTAGAGACGCCGCTATCGAAATCGATCCCTTCGGCCAGGTACTGGGCGGTTGGCAAGGTGGAGTACCCAGCCGCGCCTCGCTACGGGTTGGCCATAAAGAAATCACCGCGCAACCGGCGGCGGACGACCAATAACTTAAATTAAAGAGGCAACATGTACGATCTGATCGGCGATATTCACGGTTATGCCACCTCTCTCAAGCAGCTGCTGAGCAAGCTGGGTTACACCGAGCGGGAGGGCGTCTGGCAACACCCGGTGCGCCAAGTGATTTTTCTCGGCGATTTCGTCGATCGCGGGCCAGAGCAGGTGGAAACCGTGGCGATCGCCAAGGCCATGGTCGAGGCCGGTCAGGCCCTGGCGGTGATGGGCAATCACGAATTCAATGCCGTGGCCTGGGCGACGGAAGACCCGGAATCCTCCGGCGAGTATCTACGTCCGCATATTCCAAAGAACCAGCGCCAGCATCAGGCGTATCTCGATCAGGTCGAAAAGAATAGTCCACTTCACCGCGAGCATATTGCCTGGTTCAAGACCCTGCCGCTGTACCTGGATCTCGATGGCCTGCGGGTGATCCACGCCTGCTGGCACCCGCCGTCGCTGTGGGTCCTCAGTGACTACATGGACGAGCAACAGCGCATCCTGCCGGACGCCTGGCCCGCGCTATGTCGCAAGGATTCCGCCCCGTTCGACGCGCTGGAAACCGTCGTCAAGGGTCTGGAAATCCGGCTGCCCAGGGGATACGAGTTCCATGATAAGGACGGTAACCCGCGCCATCATATTCGCCCCCGCTGGTGGACGCTGGAGCAGCTGAGCTATCGTGACCTGGCCATGGTGCCCGCCGACCAGCTCGAGGCCATGCCCACCTGTCCGGTTCCGGAAGACATCTTGCCCGGCTATGCCGGCGACAAGCCGCTGTTCGTCGGCCATTACTGGCTGACCGGCGAACCGGAACCGCTCAATCGCTATATCGCCTGCCTGGACTACAGTATCGCCGCGGGCCACACGCAGAGCACTGGCGAGGGCAAGCTATGTGCCTACCGCTGGGATGGAGAGAGCGAGCTGTCGAAAGAGCGTTTCCTGTGGGTCGAGGGGTAGCGGCTTCGATTCAGACCGGCATCGAACGAGTAGGCGGGGCGGTTTGCATAAGAGACAAACTCAACCCTTCAGGCTGGTTTCCATCTCCACGCTCGGCGCCAGGGATTCCGGCTTGAGGATGACGCGGTAGCGGTAAACGCTGACACCCGCCGGTTCCAGTTGCTCGGCGAAGTACGTCACGTTGTCGCTCAGGCCCAGGTATTGCTTCTTGTACTCGTCCGGTCCGGTCTTGCAGGTCACTTCGAGCTGGCGATCCGTACCGTCGGCGGTGAGGGAGCAGCGTCCCTCGATGGTCAGCATGTAAATGTGCATGAGCTATCCGAGTATCGCGGCCAGTATCTGATGGTCAATTTCTGGGCCGTCTGGTGCAAACCCTGTCGCCGCGAAATGCCGGCCATGAACAAGCTGAACGAAGCCCTCGAAGAGGCTGATTTTGAAATCGTTGGTATCCATGTCGGTCCGGCCGAACCTGGTATCGACCGATTTCTTGCCGAGGTGCCGGTCGATTTCACGATTCTTGTAGACGAAGACATCACCTTGAGCGACTGGGATGTGCTCGGATTACCCACGAACCTGTTGATCGACCCGGACGGGCGCTTGATCTACAAGGCCGTCGGCGAACGCCAATGGGATGCCCCCGAAATGCTGGATTTCCTGAAAAGCATGATGACAAGGACCGCTGAAGGCAGCTAGTCGAGATTCAACTGCCCGGTTTCACGACTTCAAGTGCTTGCCCGCCGCCGTGAATTATCGTGAGCGGGCGTTGCACGTTCGAGGCCCGCGCCAGATCGCTGCACAGCACGTATTGCGAAATGCGACGGCCCCGAGATGCCAGCCGGTCGAGGACGATATCGAGCGCCTTTGCCATTTCGATCGTCACACTGGCTCCGTGCGCCGACAGGGACGTTTCGTTCGACTGCTGCAAGAGCGACTGTACAGCCTCCACCTGCGCTTGAAGATCAATGGAAGCGACAAACGCGACCCGGGGTGCGTCTCTGAACTGTGTCGGCGAGATAGCCTCGGTGAATGCATAGACGTCGCGGTCAGACGGTGTTATCGCCAGCAGTGCCGCCAGCTCTGCAGCGGCGTTTCCGCTATAGATCATCGCCGCGGCCGTGCTCGACGTCGCTGGATGCACATTCTGGGCGCTGTCCACAATGACGCTCGAGCGCCCCTGGCGTTGAAGAAAAGCCTTGAGCCGCTCCGCTTGGCCGTCGACACTTTCATGCAACGCGCCGCAGCATGTGTCGCATCTCGCGTCCGTTCGATCGTCGGCACGTACGGCGAAATGCAGACGTTCCCCAGACGCCGCGGATGACCAGGAGAGCGTGATGATCTGGTCCTTGGCGGCCGCGTCCATCAGGACCAGGCGCCGCCCGAAGATACCGTTCGCCCCGGCGCGTGTATCGGCGGTCTTTTGCAAGTGCGCGACGGCGATACTGCGTTCGGCCGGGGTTAGCCCGGTACCGGCCAGATCGATGCCGATGAGGATCTCATCTTCCTCAATGCCCGGTTCCGCCGGATAAGGCAGCGTCCGGATATAGGTGGCGAGCGCGTCGAGATCGGCTGCGGACAGGCGAAAGGCAGGCATCGCATCGCCGAGCCGGCGGCCGTCATGACCGCGCCCCTCGACCAGCGCCCCGTGCAGCCATTTGCGCGTATCGGCGACGTTCATATCACGCGCGATGGTCAGCGGCGGCGCGGTAATACCGCCCTCGCTCGCGCCGCCGCCATCCGCGCCGTGGCATCGTACACACACATAGCTGCCGGCATCGACGGAAACGTCGATCCCGCGCAGCCGCGCCTCGATCGCATCGCGCCCGCGCCCTTCCAGATAGATCTGGCGACCGGGCAGGACCGTCGACGCCATGACCCCACAGGCGGCAAGGCAGAGAAGAATTCGACTAAACCAGCCAGGCATTCACTTCATCGACGATGACCTCGGGGGACGGAATGCCGTACAGGCGGCTCCAGTCCGGCGCATCGGCACGGCCGACCGCGATGACCGGCGGATGATCGTCACGCCGAGGATCGAACAGATCGAAGCCTTCCCGCAGCGTGTCGATGGCATCCACGTTGCCGGTGAAGAAATGCCAGTCCTGACCGGCGCCATGGGCGTCCGCGAAGCGATTGAGCTGAGCCGGGGTGTCATTGAAAGGATCGATCGAAATCGACAGGAAGGTGACCTCCCGGCCCATGCGAGCGCCCAATAAGCTCTGTGCGCGTGCAAGCGAGGCAGACTGAAGTGGACAGGTCGAGGAGCAGGCGGTGAACACGAAGTTCAGTGCAACGACGCGGTCACGCATGACCTCGGAAACCACGTGCATGGACTCGCCGGTTCGTGCATGCAAAAGCTCCGCATCGTACAGCCGGACCGGCGCTTTGAGCGCTCCCTTCGCGGACAGCGGCCCGGCGATGACGCTGACCCCCATCGCGGCCAGGTAGACGAGCAGATCGCGTCTAGAAAGGTTCATCGGGATGGCCCTCCTTCGTTGGCGTGCAGCGCTGTGGCTATCGTGCGCAGGTCGCCGGCGGGATCGCGGTATTCGACGAACAGCCGCAGCGGCCCGGCGCCCGCGATTTCCAGGTCAGCGACGATCTGGTCGCCTTCGTGTTTGAAGCGCGTGGCGATGCGCCGCCAGCCGGCGCGCGCGTCCATCAGCAGCGCCCGCTGTGGCAGCGTTGTCTTGGGCAGGTCTCCTGTGAAGGCAAAGCGAAGCTGGCGCTGGCCCTCTTGTGGCTGTCCGGCGACGACGAGGCCGACGCGGACGGCCGTGGACTCGTCATCTTTCAGCGCGGCCGGTCTTGGCGGTCCGGCCACCTCGACGCGGGCGCAGTGCACCAGATCCGGCTGTTCGATGCGCACCACCGCGAGATGCGGCCCGCCATAACGCGGCACCACCGACACCTCGTAGCTGCCTGGCATCGCCGCCGGACTCAGGCCGCGATAGCGCAGCAGGATCCCGGCGGGCACGCCCGCCTTCAGCGGCAGCGACGACATGGCGGCCTGCATCCCGTCTTCCGCCAGCATGTAGGCGGCCTTGTCGCGGGTGCTCGCCACGATCATGCCGACTTCGGGGATGCGGGCCATCATGGGCAGAATCGACGCACGCTGGAGGGCGTCCGAACGAGAGCCGGCGGCGATCGCGGCGACCCCGGGCGGACCGCCCTCCGGATCGAACAGCACCCGCGTCACGCCCCCCTGGCGCTCGTGCATCAGGTAAAGGAATTCGTCGCTGAACTGCATGCCGATCAGCGGGTCACGGGTGTCGATCGTCCAGCGCTCGCGGTCGCTCTCGGTATCAAGGATGGTGACCGACAGCCGGTCGGCGGCCTCGAGCGCCATGAACCGCCCCGCCGGATCGGCGGTGATCGCGCGTATCCTGCCCGACAGCGGCAGCATCCTGGGCGCGGTCACGGCGTCGCGGGCCACGCGCAGCAGGACATCGCCGTCCGCGCCGATCGCGAACAGGCTATCCGCCAACGCGGAGAAGGCTGTGGCGGCGACAGGTTGCTGCAGGTCGAAGCGGGAAGCCGCCCCGGTCCCGGACAGGAAGGCGCCGCGGCCGTCGGCCGCTGCAACGTAGAGCCCATCGCGTCCCGCAAGTCCAGCGAAAACGTGTCCATCGCCGACCGCGAATGTGCTCATCTGTCGACCGTCAGCGGCGAACTGGATGACGCTGCCGTCGTCGGTCGGTACCCAGAACGTGTCGCCATGTTCCAATAATCCCGTCGGGGCGGCGGGCAGGTCCGCACTCTGCACCCGCCGGAACGGTTCCATCGAGAGGAAGTCGACGCGGCGGGCGTCATGCAAGGCGGCAGCGAGGACATCGCCGCGCTCGTCGATCGCCCAGCCGACGGGCACCTCTCCCAGCGTCTCGATCGCCTTGATGTTGGCGGTAGCGAGGTTGAGCTGCGGATCGACCAGGGCCAGCCGGCCATCCGCCGTCGCTTCGACCAGGTCGAAACCATTGAGGTCGATCGCGCCGAGCGGCGGTACCGGCGCGTTATAGAGGCGGCTGACCCAGACCGCACAGTCCTGCGATTGCATCCGCTCGCTTGCGGGCACCAGCCACAGCGCCGGCTGCAGGCCGATGAGCGGGTAGCCGCTCGCCGGATCGCGCGCGGCCAGATGCACCGTCGCAGGCTGTCCGGCAGCGAGCGGACCCTCGTCGCCAGTGATTTGAACGCTCAATACCCGCTCGTCCTCGACCGGCGCTGCCGCTGCAACCGGCAGCGCTGCCGCAAGGGCAAGGATCAGGACGCGTCGGGCAATGGACATGTCGCCGCCTGCTCATCGGTACGCGCGTCGATATACCCCCAGGCGCCGCCGGCGACGAAATAAGCTGGCCCGTCGCGGTAGAGCCACAATCCCTCTTTGATCGGACCGAGGTCGGCGCTGATGGCCTTCGGCGGCGCCAGCAGGCTGGAGGATGGCGAGCCAAACTTCGGCAGCGTCAGATCCGCGTAGCTGTGGCCGTAGGTCACGAGGGTGCGCTGGCGCGCGCGGCCGCCGGGATGGACGGCGCGAATGACCACCCGCTCGCCCGGTTCGGCCTTGAAGATCGGGGTCGCGATCGGCTTCCAGTCGGGCAGCAGGAAGCAGGTGGGGGTGTCGTGACTGTTGAGGTCGACAAGCTGCGGGCGGCCCGTCTCGGGATTGTCCTCGGCTTGCTGGCGCGGCAGGTCAAGGCGTGCCCACAGGGGCTCGCTGCGGTAGTTGAGCGCGATATCGCCACTGTCATAGCTGTCGTCGCAGACATGGCAGTCGGGTATGGCTTCTCCCTCCTGCTTCAGGTTGAGGCCGTCCTGGTAGACCAGCACGAATTCCCGGAAGCAGTCTTCTTCGTCGTTGCAGATCGTCGCGACTGTGCCGCCTTCCGTCTCCGAGGTGATCTCGGCGCCTTCCGGCTCGATAATCAGCGCGCCGACAAGCCCCATGACCGGATGCCGGATGGGGTCCGCCATCGAGGACAGCGGCGTCACGACGCCGCGTTGGCTCGTGAAAGGGATCCAATCGAAGGACGCGGTCGCGCCGGAGCGGCGGGTTTCGATGCGACCGCCGTACCAGGCAGACATGGCCGGCCCAACGCCGCCGGTCCCCGCCGTTTGCGAGGCGAGACCGGCGCCGGCGGCAATGTTCTTGCCGACCCGCACGCCGTCGTCGGTGCGCACCGCATAGGAAACAAGCGACGGGTGCAGGCCAATGGTATTGCTGGGGGTCAGCCGGTCTTGCGCGACATTGAGGCCATCCTCTGTCCACGAGACGATCGGCGGCAGCACCGCGTTGCCCTCGGTGGGCGCCAGCGGCGCAGCAAATTTACCGGTCAGACCGACATAGGCCATCTCGCCGGCGCGCATGCGCAGCACGAGTGGGCGGCCGGTATCGGCCGCAACGGGAATCTCCGTGCTGCCGGCGGGGGCGGGCAGCGTTCCGGTCGGACATGCGGGCACCGGATCGTTGGCGTCGAGTGTTTTCACGAATGTGCGCCTCAGCACGAAGCGCACGGCATCGGGGTCGGCGATGCGCGCCAGGTCGTTGTAGACGAGCGGCCCCTGCACGGCCTCGACGCAGAACAGGCGGGCGGTGACCTCTGGGGGACGGAAGCCGTTACCGCTGGCGAGACCCTCGAAATTTTCGATGCGTGGCAGCAGCTCGCTGGCTTCAGCTTCCGTTGTCGCCGGAACGCGTCCCGCACAGGCAGGATCATTGCTGGTACCGGCACTGCCGCCGAGGACCGCAAGGCGGCAACGCATCGGCAACCCCGCGGTGGCATCGGCGAGGTCCGCCGTCTCGGGGTCGGCATAGCTGCGCATCAGGCCCCAGGCGCCGTTCCACAGGGCATCGACGGTGCCCGCGTGATACAAGTAGTCGGTGGTCAGCTTGTTCGCATCACCCAGAACCGGCGGCTGCACCTGCATTTCCATTTCCATATGTTCGGAAATGCCGATTTCCTGGCTCGATACCCAGATATCCTCATCCTTCGCGGGCTGACGTTTCCAGCGCTGTCCGTTGACCGTGAAGACGTGCTGCACTTCCTGCGCGCCCTGGATCAGCCGCACCTGCACGCGGTCGCCGTCATAGGCTTCGAATATCTCGGTGGAGGGATCCCCCGGCGCGTGATTGCGGCGTTCGTCAATCGTTGGATCCACCGGCCGCGCGTGGATATCCGATTCGAAGACCCGCGCCATGTCGCCCTGCGGTCCGGATTTCTGCCGCCAGCTGCCCGGGCCGTCGCTGGTCGCGATGCGCAGCGGCATGGGCTCGTGCTTGTAGTTGAATAGATAGGGATCGTGATGATCCACCGAGATCGCCTCCGGGCGCTGTGGCGGCGCCACCGGGCGATCGTTGTGGTCGTAGAGCAGCGCGAAGTCCGCCACCGCCAATGCGAACTCTCGCCGCGCGCCCTTGAGATTGTCGGTCACCTCTGCGTCTTCGGGCGTCACGATGATGGCCTGGGTGCCGACCGCCTGCCCCTTGGCGTCGGCCAGCGGCGTGCCGTCGGGTTTCAGCCACTGCGAACCTTTAGGCTCGATCAGCAGAGCCGAGTAAAACCCATGCTGCTGGATCGTCGAGGGGCCGAAATGGTCGTGGGTGAAGACCGTCGCGATCGTGCGATCCTGGCCCTCGCCGTCGAGCAGCGGGTCGGCCCACCAGCGCTGCATCGTGGACTGATAGACCGGTTCGCCGCCGTCGGTCTTGAGCGCCAGCGGGCGCTCGTCCCCGGGCACGCGCGACCAGTCGATGGTCCCGCCGGGCGCGTTTGCGGCCTCGAGCAGGTGGCCGATATGGTCCCGCGCCAGCGTGCCGTCTTCGTAATTGAAGCCGTTGCCGGAGCCGTCGGACGCTGTGACGTCGAACTTTACCAGGTGTATATGCTGGCCGATGACGTCGACCGGCGTCGCGACCTGGAAGGCATCCTTGGAGGTGTGGCCCGGCGTGCGGTTGGTATGCTGAAAGGCGATGCACTCGCCGGAAGCCGCGCGGAAGAAGAATGGATCCGCCGCGCGGGTGCGATTTTCGTACTCGTCGACCTGCCGGTCGAGCACGTTGATGCGCGCCTGCTTGTCGTGCCAGCCGTATTTGTTGACGACGAGTTCGAGTTCGATGGCCGAGACGTCGTAGCGGCGTTCATCGAAAGCGGGCGTCGAGGGATCCGCGTCCACGGCGAGCGAGGGAAGGCCGTTGATCCAGTGCGAGGCGCTGTCCGTGTCGACCGGACAGGGATTGGCGAAGGGCGCTCCCGGCGCCGGCGGCAAGCCGTTGACCAGGAAATTCGCGGCGGAGGAGCTGGCGTCGTCCAGGTCGTCGACGCTTTTTGTCTTGAGCACGCCGCCGGGCGTCGCATGGAATGCCATCGCCGCCTTTTCCAGCGGTGTACCGTCCTGGGGTAAAATTTCGAGCTTGACCGTCTCGATGGGAAAGGTCATGTCCGCCTCGTCGAGGGCGGTCTCGAGCGGCTTGAGCGTGCGCGTGCCCTCCAGCGTCAGATGCCGGGGCAAGCCGCCGTCCTCGGCGATGTCCAGCGGTGCCTGCGGCGCGCGAAAGCCGGCCTTGCCCGCGATATAGAACGGATAGCCGGGCATGGCCTCGTCCCCCGCCTCGGCGACATAGGTGGGTTCAGGCGGCAGCGCCTGGCCCGGTAGCGGGACGAGACCGGGGATTGGCGTTCCGCCGGTCGTGGCGCCGGTCTCGGGATCGGTGCCTATGCCGGCCACGGCTTCATCGCCCGCTATTCCGCCGCCGTCAGGCAGTCGCCGGGAGCCATCCTCGATGACCTCGTGCACCCGCCAGAGCGCCCACATGCCTTGCGCAAAATGCGGATAGAGATGGCAGTGGAAGATGGAGTCGCCGGGGGTCAGGTTGCGGTTGCCGGTGCCGCCGTAATAGATCTCGTAACTGAATGCCTGGAACGGCGCGATGGTCTGGGAATCGAGGTAGTTCGCGTCGCCGGAATCCCTCTGCGACAGCCACTGGTGCGCGTGCAGGTGAAAGACATGGGTTTCCTTGGGCCCGGCGTGCACGTTGTGGAACTTCACCCGGTCGCCGAGATAGGAGTGGTAGACGTTACTGGGGTCGTCCAAGTATTGCGCCAACAGCGCCGGATCGCCGTTGGCCCAGCTCTGCAGGAAGAACTCCTCGTAGGCGCAGTCGACGCAGTCCTTCGCCGGCCCCATGCCGAAACGGTTCGCGAGCAGGATCGGCCCCATGCCGCTGGCGCCGTAATTGATCCCGAAGCCGTCGCGAATGCCGACCATCTGCTTGTGACGCGCCGCGGCGTCCTCGTCCCCGGCGGGCGGTTCGTTGAAGATGGAGAAAGGCTCCGCGTGCACAGTCTTCAGCTCGTCGTGGAACATGACGGTGAACTCGCGCCACGCCGTCGAACCGTTGCGCGCGAGCGATGTGGCGGGCTGGCCGACCCGCCCGGCTGCCTCGTCATTGACGATGATAGCCGTCAGGTCACTGTGCACGATTTCATGGGTGCCATCGTCGTGCGCCTGAAGCATGTTGAGTATCGGCACACCGGCCGCGTCCTTCGCTTCATAGTCCAGCCAGCCCGGCCCGGCGTCCGCCACGCCGCAATCCTGCGGTCCCGCGCCGCGCGCGCAGGCGAGTTCGGCAGCGGTCACCTGGCTGCGATACATCCGGCTGCCGGCGGGTTCGACAATCACCATGCCGAACATGCCGTGGGTCAGGGAGCCGCCATTACCCTCGCCGCCGGCCATCGCTTCCAGGCTCGAGAAGAAATAGGCGCCGGCTTTTTCCGCACGAAAGCGGTATACGGCCTGGCCGCCCGGCTCGACGCCCACCAGCCCGGTTGCCACGGCATCATTGCCGTCAAGGTTCGTCAATCCGACGACCGCGATACTTGCGCGGCGCGTGCGGGGGTCATTGGGCGGGTCCGGAACGGTGAAACCCTCATCCGCCGCCGCTGTTTCCGCCGCTTCTGTCGCCGCCTCTTCCGCTTGTAACTCGGCGAGTTCGCTTGTTGCATCGTCGTCTGCCGTATAAGGCATCAACAGGTTCTGAAAGCGGATTTCAAGTTCGTCGCCTTCGGTCACGCGCAGCACCAGCGGCCGCGGTCGCTTGCCGTCGCGCAGGACGGCCTCACCGGGCTCGGTACCGACGGTGTCTCGTCGCAGGGCGTACATCATGCCCCAGGGATTGATGCTGCCGAACCGGTTGTACTGAATGGGCTGATTGATGGCGACGACGTCGGCGACAACCCGCCGAACTTGTGGCTGCTCGTCCTGGGGCGTGCAGGCGACAAGGAGAAGCGTCAGGGCTAACAGAAGCAGGCATCCGGCCGTTCCAATCTTGGGTGACTTTGGCATGGCCGTACCCTCCCGTTGAGTTCAGCCCAGCACGCGAATATCGTCGATCAGCAGCGCCGGCGGGTTCGAAAACGCCTCTACCGCAGGCTGCATCAGAGTGGGATCATTGATGACCTGGCCGTTGGCTACGGTCCATTCGAGGGTGCCGGAAAAGTCGGCGTTGGCCGTCCAGGTCGACAGTCGCCAGCCGCTGGCCCGGGCGCCGCCATTGGCCAGCTCCGCGAGATCCATGAGCACGTGCAGCGACAGGCCGTAATCGTCCTGATAGTCGGGGATGGCTTCGAAGCAGGCAAAGTCGTTCCACGGCAGGTCGCCCCACACCATGAAGTGCCACGCAAAGACCAGGCGCTTGCCCTTTTTGATCTGGACGTCTCGGCAGATCAGCTTCGCGCCATCGGCTCCAATCGTGGGCAGGCCAGACCGCGGCGATACGATACGCAGGTGGGTGAGCAGTAAGGCTTTGGCGGGATCGTTGCGCATGCGCCGGGCATCGATGTCGTCAGGGTCGTCCAGGCAAACGAAACGCTGCCCCGAAATCGGATCGACGATCGGCCCGTCCGGTGATTTTATCGACTGGCGCGTTTTGACCATTCCCTCCGCTTTGAAACCTGCGGGGAGAGCGGCGCGCTCGAATGAAACAGCCTTCGACGGAAGCGGCATGGCATGTACTCCGTATACAGCGGCCTATAGACCGCGTAAACACAGGACTACATATCTAGGCTTAGTTAACTTATGTTAGAAAGTCAATGCCTAAAATGAAGGGTGCTGAAATCGCCGCCGTGCCGGCCGGGAAAGGGGATTCGGAATCCCCAAGGGAGCGCTGCAGGCGTATGGGGACGCCGCTGGAAACAGTATGTCGGTGCGAGTCCGGCCATCGTCATCATCCTTCCTTAGATGCTAGTTCTCATTCTTTTTCAGCTATCTCCTGGTCCCGTTTCCTGGATCGGTTTGAGTTTTCCCCCATACGCTTTACATTCTCATCGATTACGGTATCCATAAGGTTTTGCGCCATCGTCGGGTTGGAGAGCTTCAGCTCGATCGATGCGAAATCCAACGAAAGGAATGATTTGCAATGGGTATCCTGCGGAACCTGCTTGATTATGTAACCGATCCCGTGAAGGCGGCAGCCAAGGAAGGCGGCTCGCCGGAGGTCTCCCCGACAGCCGCCGATGCACAGCCGTTTTCGTCCGACAGCTGGGTAGAGGTTCCCGATCACCTATGGCCGAACCCCGGTTCAGTGGATCAAAACCAGAATTCCATGAACCAGAGCCAGAGCCAGAATCAAGGCTCCATCCATCAGGGACCCATGCTGAATATCGCGCATCTGGTGGGGGTGGATGCGGAAAAGGATTATGGCGTCAGACAAGGGCGGGATTCGACCAAGGCCCTCAACGACGCCATCGCCGCGGCGGCGGAAGACGGGCTGCCCTGCCTTTTGACCCCCGGGGGCCGTTACGAAACCCGCGGCATCGACATGTCGATGCGAGAAGCCAAGCTGGTGTGCTACGGCCAGGGTCGGGGCATGTATGCACCGCATATTCGTATCAGAGGCTTTCCGATGTACGTGGACAGCAAGGGCCGCAGAACTGGCATCCGGCTGCAGACGCCGGAAGCGGATGGCGACCGGGTGTTCGGTCAGGTGCTGCAGGGATTCGTGCTGATCGACGACACGAACAAGTGTGATTTCGGCATCTATGGACGTTATATTCCCTGGCTGACCTTGAAGGACATCACCACCTGGGGTTTTGGTACGGGCATCTGTACCACTTTCCACTGGAATTCCATTGCGGACGGCGTGACCAACTTCCACTTCCGCGAGAGGGGGTTCGCCACCTTCGACCCGCCTTTCAGGCATCTTCAGCAAAAGGTCAACTGCTTCGATATCGGCAACCTGCACACCATCTCGCACAAGGGTAATACCCCGCGCTGCAACGTGGATCTTCGTTGCGCCAATTCCTTACGCATCCGCATGTTGACCACCGAAGGCAACCAGCAGAATCACATCGAGCTGTCCGCCCGCACGCTGAGCGTGGATATCGGTATGATTCATGCCGAAGGCACGGGCAATCTTTTCATGCTCGATATGGAGGAAGGGCAGCCGAATTACCAGTTTGGCAATGTCAATGTGAATAGCGGATCAATTTTTCATACCCACGGAAAGAACACGCGAGTGGTGAATTATCGCGGCAATCTGCGTGGCGCCGGTCTTGCCAACTTGCGACTGGGATCGGGCCTGGCGTTTCGAATTCGTGAAGGCACCAGCCCTGAGTACTTCGACCTGAGTTACGTGGGCAATATCGAAACTCACGCCAAACTGCATCGCGGACCGTCGAACCTGACCTGGAAGAACCTCGGTGCCAAGGTGGAGGGTAAAATCTCGGCGTTCGGTCACAACGGTTTGATGGACGATCCCGGCGGTGTATACCTGGGAACCTTGAACGACAAGGCATGAGAACAGCGCCGGTTTTCGCGTCAGGAGCGGAATAGCCGTGCCAGGCGGTTCGTCAGCCCTTTACGCTGACGAATTCGGGGCGGTACGGGAGCACTCCAGAAGGCGTCGCAATGCAGGGCGTCCGGTGAAATTCCTTTCGCCGTTGCCAGTGCCTTGACCGCGCCGACCAGACGCGGAGAGCCGGCGGTGTAGAGACAGGAGTCCGCCAGGGAATCGAAGTCCTCGTCGAGGGCTTCCAGCACGGAGCCGGTCTGGACGAGACGGTTGTGACCCGCGCCGGGTCGAGCCGGGCGTGAGAGCAGGATCCTTATCTTTAGACCCGCATGCGCTTTGGCAAGCCTCAGCAGTTCTTCTTCCAGGTAGATACCCTCGTGATCCCGGACGGCGAAATAGAGCTGAGCGCGTGTCTCGGGTTGATCGTCCAGAGCGGTGCGTAGTATCGATAGCATCGGCGCCAGCCCGGTCCCCCCGGCCACGGCGATAAGCGGGCCGGGTCGGCTTGAATGGGTTTTACGCAGATAGGCATCGCCGAAAGGCCCCTCGAGATGAACGCGGTCCCCTTCGCGTAGATGCTTCGCTACATGGCCGCTGACGTGCCCGTCCGGCTGATGGCCGATATGAAATTCCATCAGGTCATTCCCGGCTTTATTTGCCATGGAATAGGGGCGCACCGGCAGATCGTCGAACCCCAGCCGCGCATATTGGCCCGCGGCGAAATCCATGGGGCCATCATTCAACGCAAGCCACACCCGACTTACGGCGGAGGCGGCCCGGTCCAGCCCGTGCACGCGAGCGATCTGCTTGCGGGGGGCAAAGGGAGCTGGCGCGGCGGCGTCTTCAAGCCAGCGAACCTGCACATCCGTCCTGGGATAGCAGCGGCAGGCCAAGACAAGCCCCCGCTCGCGTTCCTCCCGGCTCAACGCCTCCGCCAGGTAAGGCGTATGACGAACTTCTCCTTGCAGCAGCTGCGTCTTGCAGCGCCCGCACTCCCCGGCGCGGCATTCGTGAGGGTAGGGCACCCCAGCCTCGAGTGCCGTGTCGAGTAGCGTGCCTTTGGTTGCCGTCAGCGGATGTGGCCACTGGGCGATGCTGATCTGCTTCGACGTCATTTTTTTTTACCTTTCGTCGAGGTTCGGGGAGCAAGGCTTGCCGTCGGGCTCAGCGCAGAACCAGCTGCACCGGATGCAAATGCTGGCTGTGCCGGGTCTGGGTATGATCGAATACCGCCACCCACATGTAGAGTGGCGTGTCGTCGTTCAGCGCGAAATCGAACTTCGAGCCGGTATCGAGCTTCCGCTCCGCCTCAAGGGTCCAACGGCCATCCTTCCATTGCGCCTTGGCATGCACGTCCCCTCGATCGCCTTGCTGCGCGCCTTCGTGCAGCACCGAGGGCATGATGGTGCCGACCGGATAGTCATCCGCCGCTTCGCTATAAGGCACGGTATCTTCCATGGCCATCCAGAAGATGTCGCTCTCGCTATCGCCGTTCTCGGGGTCGAGCGAGACATGCTGAAGTTCCTCGATCATCCGCGGATCCTTGGGCAGGCGCTTGGGTGTGATGATATCCGTATCGAACTTTTCCCAATTTTCCGAGTAGCCGCCGCCAGTCTTGGGATCCTGGGTATAGCCGCCGGTATAGCGGTCCTTTTCCGGATTGGGCTCCATCGGCGGGCCGAAATAGTTGTCGTCGATCTGGCCCATGGCGCCGGTACGCACGGATTTCCAGTGCCAGACGTCCACCAGGGATTCATCGGTGGTGTAGTGCAATCCGCGACCGTTGGCCGGTGCCGGCTTGCCATCGATCGGCTGTGATCCGAGGTGCGACGTGCCCGCGCCGGCAATCGCCGAGTTCGTCGCGAACATGACGCCGAACTTGTCTTCGTAGAAATCGTTTTCGTCGTTGATGCCGTACTGGGATTGCATCACCCGCCAGCCTTCCGCGGTTTTCTCAAGCGGCAGATGCTTGCGGCTGCGAGTCGTGTCCGACCATTCGAACAGGGTGTAAAGCGTGTCGTCGTCGTGCACCATGCGCACAGTGACGTCTTCTCCTTCCGGGGTATTGACTCCACGGCTGGTGGCGATCGTCACCGCCGGGGCATCGTTCCAGGCCTCGTCGTCCGCCTTGCCATCGATGGTCGGTGCAGCGTCGGTTTGCAATACGGGAAGCTCATCCACGGCGCTGCGGTCGAGGGCGTAGAGACTCGCCGCTCCCAGGCCCGCCACGACGATGGCGGTAAGTGCCGCCGCCCCGTAGGCGCGAGTTGGATTGAGAATCTTCAGAAGCTGAGCGACGCCGCCCTGGGCAAACTGAGCGATGACGTGGAGTGCTACATAGGCGACGATCAGCCAGGCAAGTACCTGGTGCGTATTGCTGACGATCCAATAAGGCAGCAGGCTTGGCAGGAAATACAGGATCAAGCCGGTGATCACCGCGGCGCCAAGCAGGAAAAAGGAAATCCAATAGATAAGCACGTTCAGCGCTTTCAGGCGTTTGTCTTGATCGCCGGCTTTCAGCTGACGGCGTTGTTCGGCATCGAAAGCGATCCTCTTGTGCAGCCGCGCCCGAAGCAGAAAGGTGATATAGGCAATGATCACGATACCCAATGCCATGGCGGACCAGCTGTGCCATTGAATAACATCACCTTGAAGAAGAATACCGCTGATGGCTTGTGCCCAGTTCTCTTCGGGACTGTCCGTAGCGATACGAAAACCGGTCAGGAAGCTGAAAAACAGGGTAATGACCAATACCCAGTGCAGAATTACCGTGGAAATATCCGTTTTACGGATGTGCTTGGATCGCATTGTTAGAGGCCTCATTTTTATAATGTAAAACAAGAAGGGATATGGAAAGAGAAAGGAATAGGAGGAAGCCTCATAAAGTTGTCGCTATTTTAAGACAATAAATATTGCATATATAGGCAGGCATGCCTTTAATCCTTTTATTAGTTTAAATTCAATTAATGATTGCTGGTATCAGCAAATAATTAAGCCGAAGGAAGTTATCATTAAACGTGAGTTTATCACTATATATTTGTGTTAAATTTTGCGCTTGATAATTAACAAAATCCACCGGCCAGGTAACCGAGTTGTATCAATCGTCGAGTTTTGTATGCTTCAGTTTTGTTTATGGCGTGGTTTAAGCGCTGAAATTTCGGTTTTAAGATAGTGGTCTCATCAAATAGATAAACGGCTAATGAAGTGTGCGGTCTAACCAGGTGGGTCTAGGAAGCCAAGTTATGCTATGTGATCCAAATCAGCCTCGCTTTTCTCTATACTTGATAAAATTTATTCGCCCAAGGACTCTTTCATGTTCATGCAGTGGTTGAATGAAAATAGCGGCGCCATCAGTGCTATCACCGGTATCATTACGGTTTTCGTGTGGCTGTTCTACGCGCAGCTTTTGTATGCCAACTACTCGCGACAAACTCGTCCCAAGTTGATCGTCAATCGTAGTGCGGGCAAGAACCTCGATTCTCATTGCTTGATCAGCAACATGAGTTCCGAGGCGATTTACATGACGAGCGTCATCGGTGTAGTGGGAGTCGATGAGAAAACCTATGTTTCCGATATTACCGATAGCCTGCAGGGTACACAGGGAAGCAAGGATGACTCGGGTATCTCTACCTTTCAGGGACCGATAAGTGCCGGGGGGTATTATCTGTTCTCTAAATTTCGCAATATCATTTCGTTCGTGCTGGACAATGATGTAAAAGAGCAGGACAAGGATGGTATTTCCTGTGAGGAAGTCGACTATATTGAAATCCGTGTCGTGGCAGTTTACGGCAGCGAGAACAAACCTGTTGGGTTTTACCGACAATTCAATCTGGGCAAGAGCGGTGCTGAAACTTTGCTTATACCCGATACTTTTACCACGCTCCGCATGCCACGACGTAAGGAACAAAAATGGGTTAAAACCTGGCTGAGCCAGATAGAACCCCAAGAATAAGCTTTATGGAAATAATATTAGTTATTTAGTTATTGAAATATTAAAATTCTCCATCTGTTTGGCGGCAAGACAAGAAGGAACGAGCCATTCATCCTTCAAGCCACATCGAGGCTGGTCCATGGTGAGGACGTCGCATCAAAAGGGTGGGCCTATCCAAGCGTTCGCTCAAGGCTTATGATGAATTCATACACAGTCCTTCGCTCCCCCGGGCGAGGGACTGTTTTATTGTTCGTCATAATGGTTGCGCCGATCCTGGATGATCGGCCAAGGAGGATTCATGTCGTCACGTCCGATCATCACCATCAACCGCCTGGATGCAGAGCGTCTGCAGCGCCTGATCGATAACGCCAGCGACAAGGACATGCCGGTGGCGGAAGCTCTGGAGGTCGAGCTGGAACGCGGCGAGGTCATCGAGCCCCAGGATATCCCCGAAGACGTGGTCAGCATGAACAGCCAGGTGCAGTTCACCGATCTCAACCGTGGCAAGCAGCTGACTCGTACCCTGGTCTATCCCCATGCCCTGGCCGGTACGGAAGACGGGCTCAGCGTGATGGCGCCCATTGGCGCGGCGCTTCTGGGGCTGCGTATCGGCGACATCATCGACTGGACCCTGCCGGACGGCCATGATACGAAGCTGCGTATCGACGCCATTCTCTGGCAGCCTGAGCGTGCCGGTCAGTTTCACCGCTAGGCGGCTCTCCCGTGCCGTTCACTCTATGGCTTTCCCTGGCGGCGGTATGTGCCATGGGCGCGATGTCTCCCGGGCCCAGCCTGGCGATGGTGCTGCGACATACCTTGGGAGGCGGACGTCTGAGCGGAGTCATCACGGCGCTTACCCATGCGCTGGGCGTGGGTTTTTACGCCCTGCTCACGGTCTGGGGGCTGGGCACGCTGATCGCCCGGAATCCGCTGCTGTTCGAGGCGATCACCTGGCTTGGGGCGCTTTATCTCGCCTGGCTGGGAGTCAAGGCGCTGCGCGCCGGGCGTGCCGGAACGTTGCAGGCGCAGGGGGCCGCCGCCACGCCGATTCAGGCGGCCCGAGACGGAATGCTGGTGGCGCTGGGCAATCCCAAACTGATCCTGTTTTTCATCGCCCTGCTGAGCCAGTTCGTCAGTCCGGGGATGGATCTCGTTGCCAAGGCGCTGATTGTCGCCACCGCCATGCTGATCGACGGCGGCTGGTATGTGCTGGTGGCGATGGCGCTTTCCCATTCTCGGGTGTTGCCTTGGTTGCAGCGGCGCGCCCACTGGATCAATCGCGCTACCGGCGTTGTTCTGCTAGCCCTGGCGCTGCGTGTGGTATTAGGCTAGGGCGCTAGTCTCAAGCGGTCACGAAACGACAGTTCGGTTCGATAGCAGGGGAGCAGTCCATGAAATGTGGTGGATATTGGCTTGTCTTGATTGGCCTGACCTTGGCGCTGACGGCCTGCGGCGAAGAGCGGCCCGCCGAGGTGCCTCTTCCCGTCCTGGTTTCCCAGCAGGCGGAGTACCAGAACGCCTTGGTGGCGACTCAGGGCGTGGTGCGTAGCTTCGACAATCCGCGACATTACTGGATCGAGGATGAAGACCTGAACCGGGTGGAAATACTTCCCCAGGAGCAGATTGCGCCGTACCTCGGTCAAGAGGTACGGGTTGTCGGCCGGTTCGGCTTGGATAACGGGCGCAAGTTGACCCTGGAGCGTCTCGAAACGGTCGATGACTCGCCTTGACGCCGTGTCTGTCGCTCCAGCGAATCCTGAGCTTATTGATGATAGTGCTCATCCGCATCGCTGCTGGCTTGTTCCGCGGTTTGAACCTTCACTTCTACATCGAGCTCTCCGCGTTCGGCAAATTCCAGGGTCATCGGAAAGGAGTCGCCTTCCGTCAGCGATTCTTGCAGGCCCAGCAGCATCAGGTGATAGCCGCCCCCCGGGCGCATGATCAAGGTGTCGCCGGGCTCGACGGTAAGCTTGTCCACTCGGCGCATTTTCATCATGTCGCCTTCCATGACCATGTCGTGAATCTCGACCCTG
This sequence comes from Pistricoccus aurantiacus, assembly GCF_007954585.1. GTDB lineage: Bacteria > Pseudomonadota > Gammaproteobacteria > Pseudomonadales > Halomonadaceae > Pistricoccus > Pistricoccus aurantiacus. The sequence continues at coordinate 194,544 of NZ_CP042382.1, read as the reverse complement.
TCGCCCACCGGGCTGGTGGCACCGACCAGCGTCGCCGGGCTGTCACCTTCCACGCTGATCGCCACGTAGGCCGCGCCGTTATGCGCGCCAGGAGGCGCAGGCAGCGCAAAAGGATTGGCGACATGCAGGTCGTCGAGCTGGAACTCTTGGGACAGAGCAGCGCCGGCGCTCAGGGAAGCAGTCAGGGCCAGAACGGTCAGGCAGGTGGGTTTGAAACGCATGGTGATATTTCCTTTATCGAAGTTAGTGATTGAGACGGCAGCAATAAACAGTTCAGCTTGAGCTTAACTTATTGAATTCCCCCAAGACGTCATCCAGGTAGAATGCGCGCCAGGATGTCCTGCAAGGGCGCCCCGTTCGGCAGGATGCCATAGGCAGGGCTGACGGTCTGGCCGAGACGACTGGCACAAAATGTCTCACCGACCGCCGGTGGTGCATGACGTAATAACAGCGATCCCTGCAGGCACTGAGCCATGCGCTGGGCGATCCAGCGCCCTTGCGGCGCCAGCGTATCCGGCGAGGCGTTAAGCCGCGTTTCAAGCTCTTCGAGCGCTCGATCGTAGTCCGGCTGCCGGCCCCGAGCCTCGTTCAGTTCCGCGCGCAGAGCCTCGACGCTCTCCGGATGACGACCCAGTACCCGCAGCACGTCCAGACAGATGACGTTGCCGGAGCCTTCCCAGATCGAGTTGACCGGCGCCTCACGGTACAGCCGCGCCAGGGGCGTTTCCTCCACGTAGCCGACACCGCCCAGACATTCCATGGCCTCCGCCATGAAGCCCGGCCCCCGTCGATTGTGCCAGTACTTGGCGAGCGCCGGCAGCAGTCGAGCCAGGCCGCGATCCCGTTCGCTATGCGGAGTGTCGAAGGCGCGACCGATACGCAGGCAAAGCGCTACGCCGGCTTCGACCTCCAGAGCCAGATCGGCGATCACCATCCGCATCAAGGGCTGCTCCGCCAGACACTTGCCGAAGGCCTGGCGGCCGCGCACATGATGCCAGGCTTCTACTAAAGCCTGACGCATCATGCCCACGGGGGCGGTGGCCGCGTCAATGCGGGTCTGCTGAACCATTTCCAGAATGGTGGCGATGCCTCGACCCGGCTCGCCGATGGGCTGGGCCCAGGCGCGGCGATATTCGATTTCCGCGGAGGCGTTGGCACGGTTGCCGCATTTGTCCTTGAGACGCTGAATCTCGATGGCGTTGCGCTCGCCGTCCGGGGTAAAGCGCGGCACTAGAAAGCAGCCCAGACCGGCGTCGGTCTGGGCCAGGGTCAGGAAGGCGTCGGACATCGGGGCGCTGCAGAACCACTTGTGGCCAGTCAGGCGCACGTTCTCGCCGTCTGTCTCCGCCCGAGTCGTGTTGAGGCGCACATCGCTGCCGCCCTGTTTTTCCGTCATTGCCATGCCGATGGTCGCCGCGGGCTTGTCTTCCACGGGCACGGCGCGGCCATCGTAACCCCGGGCCAGTATCCTGGGTGCCCAGCGTTCATGGACCTCGGGCTGGCGTCGCAGCGCCGGAATGGAGGCGTGTGTCATGGTGACCGGGCAGCAAAATCCCGGTTCCGCCTGGGTCAGCAAGTACAGCGCCGCCAGGTGCGCCTGATGGCCGCCCTGATGCTCCTTTTCCCAGGCCACCGCCTGCCAGCCGTGATCGCAGGCCAGATGCATCAGTTCATGGTAGGCGGGATGATAGACGACCTCATCCAGACGGCGTCCATGGCGATCGAACAGTCTGAGCTCCGGCGGATGACGATTGGCGGCTTCTCCCAGGGCTTGACCATGACGACTGCCCACCTGAGCGCCTAGCGGTTCAAGGCGCTCGCTTACCCAAGCCGGCGCTTCGCGCTGCAGTGCCTCGCGCAGAGGAATATCCAAGGTAAAGAAGTTCTGATCCGCCGGCAGCGGCGGCTGATTGGTCACTGAATGGGTGGCAAGCTGCTCCCGAGGGGCGTAATGGCTCATGGCTCGGTTTCCTTCAAGCGGGTGTTATTGAGCATGGCCATCCCCCTCGATCCGGTCAATACGGAACGTCGCCTGGTGCTGGCATCAGCACTTTTCGAGGGTTTTAACAGGATTTTGTATATTGTCCGATATCTCGCGCTGGCGAGAATCGAGAAGTCGTGTCATCGTAATATTTCACCTAGGATAATGTTTTTCATATGCGTATCCACGATGTCGATTGTTACACCCATTCCGGCGAGCCTTTCAATCTGCGCGCCTTGCGCGGCCAGGTGCTGCTGGTGGTGAATGTGGCCAGCCATTGTGGTTTTACTCCCCAGCTCAAGGAATTGGAGGGCCTGTATCGGCGCTATCATCGTCAAGGCTTCACGGTGCTGGGGTTTCCCTGCAATCAGTTCGCACGTCAATCCCCGGAGTCAGCCTTCGATTTCTGCGCCTTCGGCGAGCGCGAATATGGCGTGACCTTTCCCCTGATGGAAAAGGTCAAGGTCAATGGCCCCAGAGCTCATCCGCTGTTTCGCCTGCTGCGTCGCGAAGCGCCGGGGGTGCTTGGCACCACCATGATCAAGTGGAATTTCACCAAGTTCCTGGTGGGGCGGGATGGTCGCGTTCTCAAACGCTACGGCCCCAAGGACGACGCCGAGGTCATGCGTGACGACCTGGAGCGCGCCTTGGAGGCGCCGTTTTCTCCATCGGGTACCTAAGCTCGCGCGTCTTATCTACTGCGGGGCATCCAGCTCGCGCTTTTCCATCAGCCGCATCATCAGTTCGTTCCAGCGATGGCGGGTCATCATGGTGGTCAAGCCGGAAAATAGCGTCCAGAAGCCCAGCCGCCAGCCGGTGAGTCGCTTGTTGTGGGCAACTAGCTGGCCCATCAGCTTGCGGTCGTTGAAGGTTCGCCATTCGCCGGCCACGGACACCTGGTGACGCGCCAGCACCGGCGCCAGTTCCAGGCGAAAGATCCACTCCAACTGCTTGAGCGTCAGGTGATGGCGCTCGATCACTTCGACCATGTGGGCCTAATCGCTTTCCCGAGGCTCCCGCTCCAGCCACAAGGGCGCCAGCGCCAGCCACAGTTCACCGCGTCGGTCGACCAGGCTTTGACTGTCCATGGGTGGCTTCTCCATGGGTTCCTCCCGGTGGAATTCGATGAAGTGATCGCATCTTGCGCCATGATTTTTCGACTCTCAAGCGTCACTCTCGAGCCCTGCTCCCAAGCGCTACTCTCGAGCACTACTCTCAAGCCCAAGGCGGACAGCGCCGAATCGAGCCGCTAGAATGCAGGAACGGCATTTCAATGAACGGCTTGTGAGGTTTCGCGTGATCATCAAACCCAAGGTTCGCGGTTTCATCTGCACCACCACCCATCCCGTCGGCTGCGAGAAGAACGTGCTCGAACAGATTCAGGCGACACGTCAGCGCGGCTTGGACAGGGATCAGGGCCCCAGGAAGGTACTGGTGATCGGGGCTTCCAGCGGCTATGGCCTGGCGGCACGGGTCACCGCGGCTTTCGGCTACAGCGCCGATACGCTGGGCGTGTTCTTCGAAAAGCCCGGGACGGAGAAGAAGCCTGGCACCGCGGGCTGGTACAACTCAGCCGCCTTCGACAAGTTCGCCAAGGCGGAAGGGCTCTACAGCAAGTCGATCAACGGCGACGCCTTCTCCCACGCGGCGCGGGAAAAGGCCATCGAGCTGATCAAGCAGGATCTCGGCCAGGTGGATCTGGTGATCTATTCCCTGGCGTCGCCGGTACGCAAGCTGCCGGATTCCGGGGAGCTCAAGCGCTCTGCCCTCAAGCCCATCGGCGAAACCTATCGCGCCACTGCCATCGACACCAACAAGGACGCCATCATCGAGGCGGAAGTCGAACCCGCCACCCAGCAGGAAATCGACGATACCATCGCAGTGATGGGCGGTGAGGATTGGGAGCTGTGGATCGATGCCCTGGATCAGGCCGGCGTTCTTGCGGACGGGGCGCGCAGCGTGGCCTTCAGCTACATTGGTACCGAGATCACCTGGCCGATCTACTGGCATGGCGCCTTGGGCAAGGCCAAGGAAGACCTGGATCGGGCCGCGAGGGAAATCGATGCTCGGCTCAAGAAAAGCGGCGGTAGCGCCAACGTGGCGGTGCTCAAATCCGTGGTGACCCAGGCCAGCGCCGCCATTCCGGTGATGCCGCTGTATATCGCCATGGTCTATCGCATCATGAAGGAACAGGGGCTGCACGAAGGCACCATCGACCAACTCAATCGGCTGTTTGGCGAGCAGCTTTACGCCAAGAACGCGCCGGAGACGGATGAGGCAGGGCGGCTGCGACTGGATGACTGGGAACTGCGCGAGGACGTGCAGCAGGCCTGTCGGGATTTGTGGCCTCAGGTCACCAGCGACAACCTGTTCTCGATTACCGACTATGCTGGTTACAAGCATGAGTTTCTCAAGCTGTTCGGTTTCGAGCGTGATGACGTGGATTACGACGCGGACGTGAACCCGGTCGTGGAATTCGATGTCGTCACCCTCGACTGACAGCGCATCACTTCTTTTAAACCAGCGGAGGTGGGCGGATGGATAACCACAAGAATGAGAGTCAAACGCCGCAAGAAGAGCTCCAGCATCTCAGAGAGGTCAACGAACCGGAAGACTTCGAGCACCTAGAGCCGGACGAGGAGCAGCATGAAGCCAGGCAGGCGGCAGGCAGCCTGATATGGCTGCTGCCCCTTTCCGTGGCCCTGGTGGTTCTAGTGGCGATCTTTTTCGTCGTCATGAGTCTCTGAGGTTTGCCATATTCTCCGCCGATCACGAATGTGCACTCGTGATCGGCGGATATCTCGTCACTGTTTCAATCCCCGATACTCGACCACTACTCTCGGATACTCCGCATGCCCCAGGAAAGCGGCGATACACGCCTCAACAAGTTCATCAGCGAAGCCGGGATCGTTTCGCGACGCGAGGCGGATCGGCTGATCGAAGAGGGCGCGGTGAAAGTCAACGGGCGCAAGGCCGAGATGGGCATGCGCGTCAATGCTTCCGATCGGGTGACGGTGCGGGGCAAACCGCTGCGGGCCAAGCCCAGGCCGGTCTACCTACTTTACAACAAGCCGGTGGGCATTACCTGCACCACCGACCCGGAAGTGCCGGAGAATATCGTCGATGCGGTCAACTATCCGCAGCGGATCTTTCCCATCGGACGCCTCGACAAACCTTCCCAGGGCTTGATTCTGTTGACCAACGACGGTGATATCGTCAACAAGATCCTGCGTGCCGGCAACGCTCACGAGAAGGAGTACCAGGTGCGCGTCGACCGCCCGATCGGAGCGGATTTCGTCGAACGCATGGGGTCGGGCATTCCCATCCTCGGCACCGTCACTCAGCCCTGCGAGGTTCGCCAGACCGGCAGTAACAGCTTTACCATCGTGCTGACCCAGGGTCTCAATCGCCAGATTCGTCGCATGACGGAATATCTGGGCTTCGAGGTCACGCATCTCAAGCGAGTACGCTTGATGAATATCCGACTGGGCCGGCTGGCGACAGGGCAATGGCGTGAACTGAGCCCTGCGGAAATGACGACCCTGGAGGGCCTACTGGGTAATTCCAGCAAGACCGAGGAAGCTTCGCGACCGAAGCGCAAGGCAACGATCAAGCCTGGAGCGGCGTCCCCCAGGCGGAGTGCGACCAAGCGCCAGTCTTCTGGCAAGCGGGAAGCATCGGGGAAGAAAGGTCCGTTGACCAGGAAGCCGGCATTCAAGGGCTCCGGCAAGCGTCGAGCCACTCGGCGCTCACCCCGCGGCGGCTCCTGACTTGTGTGCCAGCAGCGCGCGAAACAGCTGCCCCATCATTACCGGCTCGTCCCGCTCGATAACAAAGCCCGCGCCTTCCAGCAAAGGCCGCGCCTGGCGAGTGATATCCGTGGCGATGGCGCTTGAGACCGTGTTGAGCGCCCGGCGTCCCCAGCCCGCGGCCCGGTTATCCGGCTGAAACTTGTCCATCACGCAAAGTTGGCCGTCTTTCGCCAGCACTCGGTAAGCTTCGCTTATACCGCGCTTCGGGTTCGGCATTACCGCCAGAATCAGATGCATGATCACCACGTCGAAATAACCCTCCGGATAATCGAGGAATTCCGCATCCATCGCTCGGGCGGTGAAATCGAAGCCTAGATGTTCCGCCCGCGCCTTGAAACGCCTGACCATCGCCGGCGAGAGGTCGGTGCCGTGCAGTTCGATATCTCGTGGCAAATAAGGCAAATCGAGACCGGTGCCCGCCCCAACGATCAGCACTCGCTGACCCGCCTGAAAATCCACCGCGCCCAAGGCGCGTTTGCGGGCCCGACGAAAGGCCCGGTCCGCTACCAGATCGTAGATTGGCGCATAAAGTGAATAACGCAGACGGTTCCAGGCGGTGGTGTTGAGCATCTTCGTGTACCCGCTGGGTTTGGGGTTTAGAGCATATTGAAAGTTTTTGTCAGGTCCCTTATGGCCGCATTGCATCAATTATCACTGTCGATAGCGTCGGATATAAACTTGGCTTGCATAGCCGCGACGAAGGTTTCGGCCTGCTCTACCAACTGCATTGCGTCATTCAATTCCACCGAGTCGCTTCTGTAGTCGGCAATCAGGCGAGTTTCCTCGGCACGTTTCAGAAGCCGACCCATTTCCCTAGGAATCGGTCCATTTTTGATGAGGTGATCGCTGAAGGCATTGAGAAGGCCTTTGTGAGTCCTGCCAATATCGGATTTGATCGGCGCATTGGATGCCAGCAGAGCAGCCCGAGCCGCATCGAACATGGCATAGTAGGCTCGGTTGCAGGCGCCATCCACATCACCCAGCTCGAGCAGGACGTTTGCGGAAGCGCAAGCACGACTCGCCTTGGTCATCAAAGCAGTTGGAGTCAACTGACTGCTCACAGACGAATTCCCTCTCTAACGATATTTTGAAGCAGGGCAGGGTTCGAGTAGTTCTCGGGATGCTCCCATTCTTCGAGCCATATCGGTAGCGGAGAAATGTTGACGCCTGTTTCCAGCAGTATGTCAAAGGCTATGTCTGCCATCGCAAGCTTAGTGGTCAAGAATCGTTGGGGCTTTCCCTTCAACAACACGGCAACATCCGCATCGCTGTCGGGACGGTGCGTACCCCGTGCACGGCTGCCATAGACGATGGCTCCGGCCATGTCGTAATGACTGGCTATCAAAGCGAGAAAGCGCTGGACAGCTTCTTTCGTGTCATGGTCAAGGCGGCGCATGTCAGGCTCCAAGGCGTATTGCAGTCATGTTGCCATTTTTTCATCCGCGGCGCTGTTCAATCCGCCACCAGATCATAAATCGGCGCATAAAGTGAATAACGCAGACGGTTCCAGGCGGTGGTGTTGAACATGGCAAACTGAATTCCCGATGGCGCTAACAGACAGCCAGTGTAACCGCGATTCGTGATTCGTTGACTCATTACTGAAATGCGCGTCTGGAGTAGACTACCTATACTCGATGATCAAGCATTTGTTAATTGATAGGGAGAATGCCGGTATGAGCACGACGCCGAGCCGTGAAGATTTCGATCGCTACATGGTGCCCAACTATGCCCCGCAACAGGTGATACCCGTGCGTGGCGCGGGGAGCCGTCTGTGGGATCAGGAAGGTCGCGAATACATCGACTTCGCCGGTGGTATCGCGGTCAACGCGCTGGGCCATTGCCATCCGGTGCTGGTGGGGGCACTCAAGGAACAGGCGGACAGGCTGTGGCACCTGTCCAACGTCTATACCAACGAGCCGGCGTTGAAGCTTGCCAAATCCCTGGTGGAGCGTACCTTCGCCGATAAGGTTTATCTATGCTCCTCCGGCGGCGAAGCCAACGAGGCGGCGCTCAAGCTGGCCCGGCGCTATGCCCATGACACCTTCGGCGAGCACAAGGACAAGATCATTTCCTTTCGTCAGTCCTTCCACGGGCGCACCTTCTTTACCGTCAGCGTTGGCGGCCAGCCCAAGTATTCCCAAGGCTTCGGTCCGGTGCCCGGAGGCATCCTGCACGCGGAGTTCAACAACCTCGATCAGGCACGCGAGCTGATGGGGGACGACACCTGCGCGGTGATGGTCGAACCCATGCAGGGCGAAGGCGGTATCGTTCCGGCGACCCAGGAATTCCTCGAAGGGCTGCGCGAATTGTGCGACGAGCACGAAGCGCTTTTGATCTTCGACGAGGTGCAGACCGGCGCCGGACGTACAGGCAAGCTGTATGCCTACATGCATTACGGTGTGATCCCGGACATTCTGACCAGCGCCAAGTCCTTGGGGGGCGGCTTCCCGGTGGCGGCGATGCTGACCACCGATAAGGTGGCTAAGGTGTTCACCTTGGGCACTCACGGCTCCACCTATGGAGGCAACGCGCTGGCCTCCGCGGTGGCCCTGGCAGCGGTGGAGCATATCGATACCCCGGAAGTGCTGGAAGGCGTCGCCAAGCGTCACGAACTGATTCGGGAGCATCTGGAGACCATCAATCGCCAGCATGGCGTATTTCAGGAAATTCGCGGTATGGGCCTGCTGATGGGCGCTCAGATGACGCCGGATTACGAAGGTCGCGCCAAGGACATCCTGCCCCTGGCCATCGAGGAGGGCATGATGGCGCTTATCGCCGGTCCCAATGTGCTGCGCCTGGCGCCCTCCCTGGTGATTCCCGAGGAAGACATCAGTGAGGGCATGGCGCGACTGGAGCGAGCCATCGCCAAGCTCGTCGTCAAGGGATAACCGCTTATGCGTGAGCGAACTCCCCAGGCTTCACTCACCGCCGTCCTGATGGTGCGCCCGGCCCGGCATACGGACCTGCCGGCCCTGGAGCGGCTGGCAGAGGTAGCGATACCACGGCTGACCAACCTGCCGGCGCATAGGGACCGACTCGAGGAGCGTATCTCCCGCTCGAACGATGCCTTCCGCCGGGAGGTGGAGTTTCCCGGCGACGAGCATTACACCTTCGTCCTCGAGGATCGGGAGCGTCAGACGGTGGTGGGTACCGCCACCCTTCGGGCCCTGGCCGGGGCCCGGGACGCCTACTACACCTACCGTCAGGAAACCCTGATTCACGCCTCCCAGCAGCTCAACGTGCGTCGGGAGGTGCAGACCCTGGCCCTGTCTCACGAGGTCTCCGATGCCACACTGCTGTGCGCGCTGTCCCTGGATCCGGGCTATCAAGGCACCAGCGCGGAAAGCCTGCTGCGCCGGTCACGGCTGATGTTCATCGCTCAGTATCCGGAGCGCTTCGCGGAGATGCTGGCGGTGGCGTTCCCCGGCTTTCTGGACGCCCAAGGGGAATCGCCGTTCTGGAACAGCGTCGGGCGGCATTTCTTCGTGCGTAATTACGAGGAGATCAATCATATCGCCGGGGTGCGATCGAAAAGCTTCATCGCCGAGGTAATGCCGCAGTTTCCGCTTTATCTGCCGCTGCTCACGTCCCAGGCCCGGGCGGCCATTGGCCGTGAGCATCCTCAGCACGAGCGCGCCCTGGCGGAGATGCTCGCGGAGGGTTTCCAGCGCTCCCGCCATGTGGATATCTTCGATGCGGGACCGGTGGTCAAGGGCGAGCGCTTTCGTCTGGAAACCCTGCGCCGGGCGAGCTGGCATCCGGTACGGATTCGCCCGGAAGAATCCCTGCCGGACACGGAGCCGGCGCTGGTGGCCAATCAGAAGCGCGAGGACTTTCGCTGCGTGGTGGCACCCTACGCGTTATCACCTACCGGGCAACTGATGCTGTCGCCAGAGCATGCGGAGGTGCTCGGAGTCGAGGAGGGCCGCGCGATCCTTGCCGCGCCGCTGGATCTGCCCACTGCCCCGGACAAAGGAGAGCTGTGATGCGCATTCGACCCATTGCCCGGGGCGATCTGGACGGCCTGCAGGTGCTGGCTCGGCAGACCGGCGTCGGCTTTACCTCCCTGCCGGACAACCGGGAATTCCTGGCCAGAAAGATCGAAACCGCCGCCCAGGCCTTCGAGGAACGCACCCCGGTAGACGACCGGCTGTATTTCTTCGTGCTGGAAGACGAAGAGGAGGGCGAGCTCGCCGGCTGCTGCGCCATCGAGGCCCAGGTAGGTCGAGAGATTCCCTTCTATCATTATCATCTGGGCACCCTGGCGCACTCCTCGGTACAGCTCGATCTGCATCGCACCATTGATACCCTGTTTCTGAGCTCGGACCATACTGGCAACGCGGAAGTCGCCTCGCTGTTTTTGCGCCCGGAATATCGCGGCGTCGACCGGCGGCATCAGCGCAACGGCGCGCTGCTGTCCAAGGCGCGGTGGCTGTTCATGGCGGAGTTTCGCGACCGCTTCCCGGACAAGGTGCTGGCGGAAATGCGCGGCGTCTTCAACGCGGAGGGCAAGAGTCCGTTCTGGCAGTGTCTAGGCAGCCATTTCTTCCCGCTGGACTTCGAGGAAGCGGATCGTCTGACCGGCCTTGGCCAGAAGAGCTTCATCGGCGAGTTGATGCCGAAGTTCCCGATCTATACGCCCTTTCTTTCCGAGGAAGCCCGGGCCTGTATCGGCCAGGTCCACGAGCAGACCCGCCCGGCCCTGGAAATGCTCAAGAAGGAGGGGCTGCGCTGGGAAGGCTATATCGATATCTTCGACGGTGGCCCCACGGTGGAGGCCTATATCGACGACGTGCGGGCGATACGGGTGTCCCGACGCTGTCAGGTCGAGATAGTAGAGAAATCAAAACCTGGAGAGGAACGACCGAGCTGGTTGGCGGCCACCACCAACATGCTGGATTTTCGCGCCGCCTGGCTGGACCGCGGCCCCGGCGATGAGGGCGTGATCACGCTCACGGAACAGGAAGCGAAGCGCCTGAACGTCCGCAGCGGCGATACGCTGCGTGTGCTCGAAACCTAGAAGCCCAGAAGGACCAGGAGGAAAAATGCAACCCAAGCAACAACTACTGATCGGCAACGACTGGGTCATGGGCAATGCGAAGTCCTTCACCAAACGGGATCCGGTCTCCGGCGATGCGCTGTGGCAAGGAGCCGGCGCCAGCAGCGATCAGGTGACTTCAGCGATTATCGCCGCCCGGGGAGCCTTCCCGGACTGGGCAAGGCGCCCCTTCGAAGCGCGTCAGGCGTTGGTGGAGTGCTTTCGCGAGGTGCTGGAAGCTCGCAAGGAGCCCCTGGCCCGGGCCATTGCCGGGGAAACCGGCAAGCCCTTGTGGGAAGCGCGTACCGAAGTGGGGGCAATGATCGGCAAGGTAGCTCTGTCGATTGCCGCCTACCGGGAGCGCACCGGCCAGCGGGAGAAGGAGGTTGCCGGTGCCAAGGCCGTCTTGAGACATCGGCCCCACGGGGTGATGGCGGTCTTCGGCCCCTACAATTTCCCCGGCCACCTGCCCAACGGCCATATCGTCCCGGCGCTGCTGGCGGGCAACTGCGTGGTGTTCAAGCCCAGCGAGCAGACGCCGCTTACCGCGGACCTGACCCTGCAGTGCTGGCAGGAAGCTGGTCTGCCGAGCGGCGTTCTCAATCTGGTGCAAGGTGCCGTTTCGGTGGGTCAGGCTCTGGCCGGGTCGCCGGATATCGACGGACTGCTGTTTACCGGCAGCGCCAAGGTGGGAGGCATGCTTCACCGCCAGTTTGCCGGGCAGCTCGACAAGATTCTTGCCCTGGAGCTTGGCGGTAACAATCCGCTGGTGATCAGGAGCGTGCCGGATCAGGCGGCCGCGGTGCTGACCATCCTGCAATCCGCGTTCCTGTCCGGCGGACAGCGCTGCACCTGCGCCCGCCGCTTGATCGTGCCGAAAGGCGAGGTCGGCGATCGGCTGCTCGAGGCCCTGATCACCGCCATGCGGCAACTTCATGTTGCCGGACAGTTCAGCGAGCCGCCGCCGTTCTATGCTGGCCTGGTCAGCTCTCAGGCGGCGGAAGGCTTGCTTTCCGCCCAGCAGGCGCTGGAGGCCCAGGGCGCCACGGTGCTGGTGCGCATGCGGCGCCTGGAGGAGGGCACCAGCCTACTGTCTCCGGCGCTGCTGGACGTGACCGGCCTGGAGATTCCGGACGAGGAGCATTTCGGCCCGCTGCTCAAGGTCTATCGCTATCGAAACTGGGACGAGGCCATCGCGCTTGCCAACGATACCCGCTACGGGCTTTCCGCCGGGCTGATCGGCGGTGAGCGTGACGACTGGGACGACTTCCTGCTGCGCATTCGCGCGGGCATCGTCAACTGGAATCGTCAGACCACCGGCGCTTCCGGAGACGCGCCCTTCGGCGGCGTGGGAGAAAGCGGCAACCATCGCCCCAGCGCCTACTATGCGGCGGACTACTGCGCCTATCCGGTGGCGTCCATGGAAGCGGAGACTCTGGCGATGCCGGATCAACTACCGCCGGGGCTGACGTTATGAGCACCAAAGAAATCAATTTCGATGGCCTGGTCGGACCGACTCATAACTATTCCGGCCTGGCTCACGGCAACGTTGCGTCCATGGCTCACGGGGGGCAAGTATCCCGACCCCGGGAAGCCGCCCTGCAGGGCTTGGCGAAGATGAAGTCGCTGATGGAAGCGGGCTATGCCCAGGGCGTACTGCCGCCCCAGCAGCGCCCGGACCTGGACGCGCTTCGTGATCTCGGCTTTCAGGGCAGCGATTCCACGGTACTGGAGCGCGCCGCCAAGGAAGCGCCGCAGCTTTTGCGGGCGGCCTGTTCCGCCTCCAGCATGTGGACCGCCAACGCGGCGACGGTGACGCCTAGCGCAGACGTGCGCGATGGCCGGGTGCATTTCACCCCCGCCAATCTGCAATCGAGTTTTCATCGCTTCCTGGAGCCCCGCACTACCGGCCAGGTGCTGGCGGCGATCTTCAAGGACGAGGCGCATTTTGCCCATCATCCCGCCTTGCCGGCGACGCCTGCGTTTGCCGACGAGGGCGCCGCCAATCACACGCGCTTTTGCGATCTGGTTGGCGACGATTATGGCGCTTCCGGGATACATCTGTTCGTCTACGGTCGCCAGGCCTTGGGCGGTGCCGTGGCGCCGAGTCGCTACCCGGCTCGCCAGACCCGGGAGGCGAGCCAGGCCATCGCCCGCCAGCACGGTCTGGAAGAACGACAAGTCGTCTTTGCCCAGCAGCATCCTCGGGCCATCGACGCCGGGGTGTTTCATAACGACGTGATCAGCGTGGGTAACGGGCCGGTGCTGCTCTATCACGAGATGGCGTTTCTCGACGAAGAGCGGACCTTGGATGAACTGCGCGCCAAGCTGGGAACGCCGTTGATTCCAGTACGAGTGCCCGAGGAGGCGGTGAGTCTCGAAGACGCAGTGGCGACCTACCTTTTCAACTCTCAGTTGCTGGCCAACGCGGACGGCTCCATGACCCTGGTAGTGCCTGGGGAATGCCAGACCAATGACGGCGTATGGCGCACCATTCAGGATCTGCTGCTGGCGGGGCCCAACCCCATCGGCGAGGTGCTGGTCAAGGACGTCAAGCAAAGCATGCGTAACGGCGGCGGCCCGGCCTGTCTGCGGCTGCGGGTGGTGTTGAGCGAGGCGGAGCGCCGGGCGCTTTCCGGCCGGGTGCTGCTGAACGATGACCTGTACGCTGAACTGGTGGGCTGGGTCGAGCGTCACTATCGGGAAGAGCTGGCGCCGGAATACCTGGCGGATCCACAGTTGGCCCGGGAAACCCTGGCGGCCCTGGACGAGCTGACCGGGATTCTCGAGATCGGCTCCGTCTATCCCTTTCAGCAGGGCGCCTGATCGCTTCCACCGGCCGGGTCGGCGAGTGCTATGATGCTTCTCATGTCCTGGTCACAGGCGTTCTTATCAGGAGGGTTTCATGGCACGTATCTACGACGACAATTCTCAGGCCATCGGCAATACGCCGCTGGTGCGGCTCAATCGAGTCAACGACGGCGCGACCATCTGGGCCAAGATCGAAGGACGCAATCCGGCCTATAGCGTCAAGTGCCGTATCGGCGCTTCGATGATCTGGGACGCAGAAGAGCGCGGCGTGCTCAAGCCGGGCATGACCATCATCGAGCCGACCAGCGGTAATACCGGCATCGCCCTGGCCTTCGTCGCCGCCGCTCGAGGCTATCCCATCGTGCTGACCATGCCCGCCTCCATGAGCCTGGAGCGGCGCCAGGTGCTCAAGGCGCTAGGAGCGGAACTGGTACTGACGGAGCCCGCCAAGGGCATGTCCGGCGCCATCGCCAAGGCAGAAGATATGGCGGCGGCGGAGCCGGACAAGTACTTCCTGCCCCAGCAGTTCGAGAATCCGGCCAATCCCAAGATTCACGAGACCACCACCGGGCCGGAAATCTGGAACGATACGGACGGCGAGATCGATATCCTGGTCGCCGGCGTGGGCACCGGCGGTACCCTGACCGGGGTATCCCGTTATATCAAGCAGGCTCAGGGAAAGCCGATCACCGTGGTGGCGGTGGAACCGACGGACTCGCCGGTCATCAGCCAGACCCGCAACGGCGAGGAACTCACGCCGTCTCCCCACAAGATTCAGGGGCTGGGTGCGGGATTCGTGCCCAAGAACCTGGATATGAGCCAGGTGGATCAGGTCGAGACCGTGAGCAACGAAGACGCCATCGCCATGACCCACCGGCTGATGCAGGAAGAAGGCATCCTGTGCGGGATTTCCTGTGGCGCCGCGGTGGCGGCGGCGGTGCGGGTCGGTCAGCAGGCCCAGCATCGCGGCAAGAATATCGTCGTGGTGCTGCCGGACGCGGCGGAGCGTTATCTGAGTTCCGTCCTGTTCGCCGGCCGCTTCGGTGAGCAGGAGACGGTGCAATAGGCTCCTGTCAGCTTTCCACCGTCATCATGAGTAAGCCATCTCCATTAGAGATCTATGACCGCGCCGTCGAGCGCGGTCTTTTTCAGCCGGATGCCGCCCAGCGTGGGGCGGCGATCCAACTGACCGACTGTCGCCGGGCGCTCCACCAGGCGTCTTTCGACGAGCGTATCAACGGGGTTTATCTCTGGGGGCCGGTGGGGCGCGGAAAGACCTGGCTGATGGACCGCTTTCATGCGGGTCTCGAGTTGCCTGCCTGGCGCCAGCACTTTCACCACTTCATGCGCTGGGTGCATCGGCGTCTCTTTCATTTCTCCGGCAGCGCCAACCCCCTCGATCTGTTGGCCCGGGAGCTGAACGAGAAATGGCGGGTGCTGTGTCTCGATGAGCTGCAGGTCGAGGATATCGCCGATGCCATGCTGCTGGGACGGCTGTTCGAGGCCTTGTTCGCCCGGGGTGTAGTGCTGGTGGCGACCTCCAATCAGGCGCCGGATCAGCTTTACGCGGATGGCTTCAACCGCGAGCGTTTCCTGCCGGCCATCGAGGCGATCAAGCGCCACACTCGGGTAGTCAACGTGGACGGCGGCCAGGATCACCGGTTGCATCCCGGCGCGAGTCATTGCCGTTACTGGGTGATCGAGGAAGGCAGGCCCAGCCCGCTGGCGGCGGTATTCGAGGAGTTGAATGCCGGAAGGCCCGCCTGGGATCACCCGATCGAGCTGGGAAACCGTCGAATTCCGGTGATTCGCCGCAGCGAGACGGTGCTGTGGTGTCGCTTCGCGGCGCTGTGCGAGCAGACGCTGTCGGCGCTGGATTTTATCACCCTCGGTGAACGCTATGATCATCTGCTGCTGAGCGAGGTACCCCGGCTAGAGGGCAAGACTCAGGCAGGCCGGATCGCACGAGGTACGGAGGATGCCCCGGTACAGGTGGCGACCGGCGATCGTCACTTGCCGCCACTCGCTTCACAAGACGATAGCGTCCGCCGGTTCATTGCCTTGGTGGATGAATGTTACGACCGAGGAATTCCACTGTATATCGAGGCAGAGGTTGCCTTGGATGAGTTGTACTCGGAAGGCTATCTGACCTTTCCCTTCCGACGCACGCTGAGTCGTCTGCAGGAAATGCAGCTAAAGCGCTTCCCTCGGCGTGACGCCGAATAGGGCCGTGCTAACGATTGGTCGCGTTGACAGCGGCGTGCTTGGCTAGGCCCGAGCCGCGCGGTATGGTGGCTGGGTAAACAGATACAACTAGAAACATCTTGTGGCCGATTCAGCGTCTTGGCGCTAGCGGCTCACGTCAATCAGGGGGCGATATGGGATCTAATATATTGATAAAACGTAAATTATTGGGCGTGGTGCTGGGTTCCCTGCTGCTGGCGGGAGGCGCTCAGGCGCAGACCTACACGCTTGGCATCACTCAGATCGTCGAGCATCCTTCCCTGGATGCCAGCCGGCAGGGGGCGCTGGATGAGCTCGCCGAGCGCGGCTACAAGGAAGGCGACAATCTCGAGGTGGATTTCCAGAACGCCCAGGGCAATACCGCCATCGCCGCTCAGATCGCGCGCAAGTTTGCTGGACAGAATCCGGACGTGGTGCTGGCGATCAGCACGCCTTCCGCTCAATCCGCTGCCGCGGCGCTGCGGGATACACCGATTGTCTTTACCGCGGTAACGGATCCCCTGGCGGCCAAGCTGGTCAACGACATGCAGAATCCCGGCGGTAATATCACCGGGGTCATCGATGCGCCGCCGCTCGAGCAGCAGCTCGAACTGATTCAGGAAATGTTCCCGGACGCCAAGCGCCTGGGGGTGATCTACAACCCAGGGGAGGCCAATTCGGTTTCCCAGATCGAGACGCTCAAGCAACTGACCAAGGAAATGGATATGCAACTGGTGGAAGCCAGTGCGTCCAGGACGTCGGAAGTGATGGGGGCGGCGCGTAGCCTGGCGGGCCGGGCGGACGCGATCTACGTACCAGTGGATAATACCGTGGTGTCCGCCCTTGAGGGAGTCATCAAGGTCGGTTACGACGCGGACATTCCGGTCTTCACCGGCGATAACGCCTCCGTGGAGCGTGGTGCCCTGGCGGCACTCGGCTTCAGTTACTACGATATGGGGCGCCAGACCGGGGAGTTGATCGCCAAGGTGCTCGAAGGCGAAAAGGCAGGATCACTGCCAGTAGGCACCGTGGAAAAACTCGAACTGATGCTCAATCAGAACGCCGCGGATGCCATCGGCTACGAGCTTCCCGAGGCGCTGAAAGAACGCGCGGTCAAGATCATCGAATAACTCTTCACCTTGGAAACGCCATTTCAGAGGGAGCCAAGCTCCCTCTTTCTCTGTCATGGCTTGTCTCTTATGGATAGTCAATGAGTCTGATTGCATTTCTTGGCGCCCTGGAACTGGGGCTGATCTTCGGCTTCGTCGCGCTGGGGGTTTATCTTTCCTTTCGGGTACTGGAGTTTCCCGATCTGACCGTGGACGGCAGCTTTCCCTTGGGTGCGGCAGTGGCGGCGGTGTGGATCGTCGGGGGAGGCAATCCCTGGATAGGCATTCTGTTTGCCATGCTTGCCGGGAGTCTGGCGGGTATCATCACCGCCTGGATGGCGGTCAAGCTGAATATTCTCAATCTGCTGGCCAGTATTCTGACCATGATCGCGCTGTATTCCGTCAATCTGCGCATCATGGGACGGCCTAATATCGCGCTGCTGACGGAAGAAACCGTCTTCACGCCGCTGGATACGCTGCCGGTCAGCCGCTATATCCTTTATCCCTTGGCTATTCTGGTGGGCCTCGCCTTGGTGACCGCGCTGCTCAATCGCTTTCTCAATAGCGAAGTGGGGCTGGCAATGCGCGCCACTGGGGAAAATCCCCGTATGGCCTCCGGCAACGGCATCAATACGGACCGCATGGTGCTGATGGGCATGGCGCTTTCCAATGCGCTTGTAGCCCTGGGGGGCGCGCTTTTTGCTCAAAGCCAGGGGAGCGCGGACGTGACCATGGGGGTCGGCACCATCGTGGTGGGGCTGGCGGCGGTGATCGGCGGTCAGTCGCTGTTGCCCGGGCGGAGTATCTTCATGGCGACCCTGGCCTGCATCTTCGGTTCGATTCTCTACCGGATCATGGTGGCGCTGGCGCTCAGCGCGGATTTCATCGGCCTCGAGGCCCAGGATTTGAACCTGGTCACCGCCTTGCTGGTGGGCTTCGCCCTGGTATTGCCAAGATTCAAGCGGAGGCGGCGCGCATGATCGAACTCGAGGATATCCACGTCACCTTCAACCCGGGCACGCCGCTGGAGAATCCGGTGCTCAAGGGCATCGATCTGAAAATCGCCAACGGCGATTTCGTCACGGTGATTGGCGGCAACGGCGCGGGCAAGTCCACCCTGCTCAACGTGCTGGCTGGGGAAGTGATGGCCGAGCGGGGCAAGGTTTGTATCGGCAATAAGGACGTCACGCGGCTGCCCACCTTTCGCCGGGCCGGCCTGGTGGCTCGGGTCTATCAGGATCCCCTGGCGGGTACCTGCGCCAGCCTGACCCTGGAAGAGAACCTGGCCCTGGCCTGCGCCCGGGGGCGACGCAGGCGTCTTGGGAGTACTCTCGACAGGGCGCTGCGCCAGCGCTTTCGCGATAATCTGGCACGGCTGGGGCTGGGACTGGAGAATCGGCTGCATGACAGCATCGGGCTGTTATCCGGCGGACAGCGTCAGGCGGTCAGCCTGTTGATGGCGGCGTTGCAGCCCATGGAAATCCTGCTGCTGGACGAGCATACCGCAGCGCTGGACCCGCGCATTGCCGCCTTCGTGCTGACGCTTTCCGCGGAGATCATTCGCGAGCAGTCCCTGACCGCCCTGATGGTCACCCACAGCATGCGTCAGGCCCTGGACGTGGGAGATCGCACCATCATGATGGATCAAGGCCGAGTGGTCTTCGATGTCAGCGGAGACGAGCGCAAGATTCTGGACGTGCCGGATCTGCTCAAGCTGTTCGAGCGTGCCAAGGGCGGGAAGGTCGACGATGATACCTTGTTATTGGGTTAGGTCAGACAAGCCCAGAGCGGTAAATTAAGTTGGAGGAAGAGCCATGAGCGGGTTGATCTATTGGCTGGATCTGGCCGGCGTCACGATATTCGCCTTTTCCGGCGTGATCATCGCCTGCCAGTCGCGCATGGATCCCTTCGGCATGCTGGTGCTGGGGGCGGTAACCGGAATCGGCGGCGGCACTCTGCGGGATCTGGTGCTAGGCGTGCCGGTTTTCTGGGTGGCGGCGCCGAGCTATCTCTGGGTCATACTGGCCACGGTGTCCCTGTCCATTCTCGGGTTTCACTATATCCATCGCTTGACGCGCACTTTCCTTCCGGTAACGGATGCTTTTGGGCTGGCGTTGTTCACGGTAATCGGCTCTCACAAGGCGCTGGTGCTGGGCCACGCCGGTATCGTTGCGGTACTGATGGGATTGATGACCGGAGTGGCTGGCGGAATGACCCGGGATTTGCTGGCGCATCGCGTGCCGATGGTGCTACGTCAGGAAATCTACGCCACCGCCTCGATTGCCGGTGGCGTCGTCTATGCCGGTCTGTTTACCGTCGGATTGAATCACGTGCCTGCCATCGGTCTGGCGCTAGCCACCACGCTAGGCATGCGCCTTGCGGCAATATATTGGGGGCTTTCCCTGCCCACCTTCGCCTGGGTGGAAAGCCCCGAGGCGCCGAAAAAAGAAGCCGAGACCGGTTTATCCTTGCCCACTCGGCGAAAAGCACGAGTCAAGATGATTCGGCCGGAACAATCTCGGCGTAGGAAGCGTTGATCAGACTGATGCTTTAACCAAAGCAGCTAAAGGAGAGCTTGCGTTTGCTAATTTGGGTTGTTTTTTCATCAGAATAGCAAGCTGCGGTTCTAACTCTTGCCAGATACGTTTATACAACGGTTTTAAAGACTCATGCATTTCTTTTTCTGCCTGAGAATGATCTATATAAAATACCTTGCGTTTTCCGTGAAATTCAATTGTCTTGCTAACTCCATCAAAATAAAATCCAGAGCGTGAGAGAAGGCGTGGCAATCTTTCTTCCATAAAAGCATAAACGTGACGTCTATTTGTCAGGCCTACTAGAGCATAGGTCGCCAAGAATAAGCCAACAACTAAATAAGAAAAATCTTCGATTTCTTTTTGGGTAAATAGCTCATTAACTTCTGTTTGATTGCACAGGTTTTTTTTACTATTTTTTCTAAATAGAGGAGAAATGGCAAGTCTGGAAACTTCGCAAAGCTCGTTGCGAGGTATTATATAAGGGTTAAGTTTGCTGACATAACTTTCAGCTGGGACAAGATCCTCGAGTGAAAGACGTTGCAGGTTACAAGGATCTTTGATGCAGGGCATGATTAGACGCATACACCCTGCAATAATCCCGGTTCTCGCATGCTCGATAAAACAAAGTATAGATCGTAGGTCATAATGATCGTACTCAAGGCCACGTATTCTATCTTGTGGCATATCTCCTTTCAGCTCCTGACAAAAAACCTTATAGCGCAAACCGTAAACACGATTCTTATCTTCTTGACTGATTGCTAGTTTAAATTTGAAATTTCTGCTGAAGCTTTGAAAGTAATTATTTCTACTTTTTTTGATCAACACCTCCTTTTTTTCTAATTCTTTCATTCTCAGTTTTCCTTTTTGAGGTAATTAGTATGCTTTTACTTAGATTCTAAGAGTAGTTTTTTTTACTACTTGAAATCCTGTGTATGTCTTTCATTGATATGTCGAATACTTTGTTCAAAGGTTGAGGGCGTCCAAGATAAAAACCTTGTCCATAGGTGATTCCATACTCTTTTAGCATCGGAATCAGAGCTTCGTTGTCGACAAATTCGGCAATGGTAAGCTTGTTGAAACCGTTGGCGATATCCGCGATCGCTTTGACAATCACCTGGCTCTCGGAACTGGTTCGCAGCGTATGAATAAAAGAGCCGTCGATCTTGATATAGTCGACCGGCAGCTGGCCCAGATAATTGAAGCCGCTGAAGCCGACACCAAAGTCGTCCAGTGCGGTACGGCAGCCCAGCTCGCGTATGCCTTGCAATACGCCCCTGGCGATAGAAAAATCCGTCACGGCGGCAGTTTCTGTTACTTCGAGTATCAGCCGATGCGGGTTTGCACCGCTGGCGGCTAGCTCATCCGCCAGATATTGTTTCAAGCTATCGTCGTGAAGCGTCTGACCGGAGAGATTAACGGCGAGGCTCACATTCCTGTCGGCTATCGCATGTAGAAGTTTCAGGCTCTTGCGAAGTACCCAGCGATCCAGGGCGATGATCTGACCGCTCTGTTCAGCTATCGGAATAAAATGTTGAGGGGAGATAAGATTTCCATGCTTGTCGAGCATGCGCAGCAGTACTTCATAGTGACGCGCCTCACCATCCTTCAACTGAACGATAGGTTGAACGAATAGTTCGAAGCCATCATTGACAAGGGCGTGACGTAGGCATTCCGTCCAGTAGACTCGGTTTTGTAGCTGCTCTCGCGCGTCTTCCGGTGTCGTGAGTAGATGCCAGCGTTGAAGTCCGTTACTTTTCGCTTGATACATTGCCATGTCCGCGTTGGCCATCAGTTCCGCCGGCGTGGTGCCGTGCTCCGGGTAGCTGGCGATGCCGATGCTGGCCAGAGCACGATGATGACGACCCGATATGGTCAGGCTGATGCCTTCAAGTACCTGATTGATTCGTTTTGCAATGGCGATACCTTGTTCTGTATCTATTCCTTCGACCAGTAGCGCGAATTCATCACCGCCTAGACGCGCGACAACGCCTTCATAGCTGAATTCGCGTTGAAGCGCTTTGGCCACAAGCTTTAATAGTTTATCGCCGGTGTTATGACCGCTGAGTTCGTTGACGTCTCTGAATTGGTCCAGATCCAGGAACAGCAGGATGCCGGATTGTTGGACGCTCAAGGCTTTTCCCAATGCCTCCTGGAAATAGCGGCGATTGTAAAGCTCCGTCAATGGGTCCCGCTGAACTAGCCAGGTCAGGCGAGATTCTGCAAGCTTGCGCGCGGTAATATCGAGACCCACGGAAATACTGGTGCTGATGCCGTCCGGTGCGTTATTCAGTATTGCGTGGCTCCATGCAATGGTGCATGGCTGCTTGTTCTGGATGAAGAGGGTGGTTTCTTCAATCTGCCGATACACCGAGTTCGGTGAAGCCGCATCCAGTAATAGCGCTGAATCGCCGATGGACATTGCTGTATTACTTTTAAAGAATTCATCGAAGCATTTTCCAAGTAACGCATTCTGATCAAGACCGAGGACCGTTTGAGCGTGCTCGTTGGCCAAGGTGATACGGCCCTCTCCATCCTTCGCTAGAATAAAGACTTCCGCGGTATCCAGCAGGCTACCGATAAAATCACGCTCCCTGGCAAGTTCCTGTATCCGTTCGGCGAGTTCCTTGCTTCTGGAATACACCGTCTGTTCCAGGGACTCCAACTGATCGGAAAGATCCAGGGTCGTCGTTTCCATGACATCGATTTCATCTGCAAAGCGATGACGCGGTCGAGGGATCTTGGCGCGCACGGTATCGAATCCTCGCTCCGCCAGTGCCGGCAGCACGCGAGATAACCGCCGTAGGCGAGCGGTCGGTTTCCACAGGATGAAAAGCAGTAATAGCTCTGCGGCCAGCCAGCCGGCTACCGCGATCAATAGAAAGTTTCGAGTGTTGCGATTGATGACGGCAAGCTGAGCCGAAACATCGGAGATCAGCAGCAGGTAGCTTTGGTTGTCGAGCTGGGTTGCCTCCGTCAAGCGATATGCCATGATTTCGTAGCTACCCTGCTGGTAGGCGAGTTGAAGAGGCGCGGAGGTCAGGCGTTTCAAGGACGCCTGTTTGGCGGCATATTGAATAATCGGCAGAGTATTACGGTACTGAGTCAAGGCGACGAGATGGCCGCTCCAAGGCTCAATATTGCGTTCTGGGGCGACGCTCAGGGGGGTTAGCGTATCGGCGATCATCAATGCAACATCGCTACCGGAGACCTGCTTGGTCTGCCGAATGACGTCGATCAGCGAGCGTGACGCAACGACCGTGCCCAGGCTTTTGCCGTTGACCAGAATGGGCACCGCCGCGTATTGCTGGCAGGTGAGGGCGCAGCGGAGTTCGGTCAGGGGTTGCTCGGTATCGATCACCTGTTTGGCCCATTCCTCGGCGAACGGGGTGTCATCGATGAGCCCTTCTCCCCAAGTAGCCATATTCCGACCGTCCGCAGCAAAAACTCTTAGCTCGTCGATACCCGTTTCCAGCTGCAAGGCCGGCCATTCCGCGGAAAACGCATCGGCAACCAGCTCTGGGTCACCCTCGACCAAGGCCGAACCGAGTGGCGCTGAGGCTGCAACTAACGCTGCTAGTTGGCGCAGGGCGTCCGCGGAACGGCTAAGAGCTAATTGAATTTCACCTATTTGGCGTTCGTGGTATGCCGTTCGAGAATCTTCGAACAGTTGGATCAAGTTGTTACGGCTGACAAAGGTAAACAGGGTAGCCAGGCCCAGCAATAACAGGCTGGTCAAGGCGATGACACGCCAGGTCAGGCTGAATCGCCAGATATTTGGGGATCTAGAACTCATGGGTTTCCAGGAATTACCGAAAGCCGTCGTCGTAAAATGCCCATATTGCTGTCTTCCTAGAAACGTAGCGACAGCTGGAAAAGCAGCATATTCCAGCGTGCTTTTGTTTCGTCAGGGTCGGGATTGTCCTGCAGAGACAGCCAACCGGTGCCGTTCACATGATGGTACTCGGCGGCCAACATGACTTGAGGATGAATATCCCACTGGGCGCCCAAGGTGATATCGCGAGCGTACTGGGAATGGTCGGGACCTGCGCCGCTGGCTTCGTATGCATTACCGGAGCGATCGTCGCGATTATTGGCCAGGTCGTCGTAACGAATCAGCCAGCGCCAGTTGTTATCCATACGCCGTATATACTGCACATACCAGCTTTCACTTGTAATATCCGAGTCGCCTTGTAAGTTAATTGCATTAGGAAGAGATAGCTTTCTTAGACCATACTCTCCCGTCAAACTCCAATCCGCCGCATTATATTGAAGAGATATTATCCATGGCGTGAGGCGTAAATTCTCTCTACTTGATCTTTCAGCGTTTTCTATTTGAAGCTTGTAGTTAATGCTGGCAGCACTTAAGGCAGCAATAAAATTACCTCCACCATGTTCATAACGTAGCTGACCCACGGTAGAAAAACGGGGATCGGCCTGTTCCTCCGTTAGTCCCAAGTTTAGCTCTTTGCTATTCGTTTTCTGTGGATAACCAAGGCCTAACTGAGCATGGAACGTCCCGGTGGGAATACGCTCTTCCCAATAGACATTGATACCATCGCCGGAAAGCGCTAATGACCGGCTGCGATCGAAATAGATCGACTGGGGTAGCAGAATACTAGGACGTGTAAAAGCGACGTCTCGGGTCTGATTATAAAAGCCGTAAGGGTTTTTAAAGCGCCCTAACTGGACGCCGACGGTGCGCTGCTGAGTGGTAATGGGCTGATAGTCGAGAACCGCGTAGTCGAGCTCCGGGCTGGCGTCGCTAGCATCGCCGCCGGCCCGGCGGCTGAGTACTTGAGCCGCTAGCAGAATGTCCTCGTGGGGTCTCAGCGATACGTTGGCGCCAAGTTCGGTGAATTGCCAGCTGCCGCCGCCCTCGCTACTCGGGCCAAAGAAGCTGTTTTCATCGGTAACGATCAATGCCTGAGAGAGAAAACCGTGCACCTGAAGGGTATCGAGCGCGCCGTTGGCCCAGGCGTTAGAAACGCTTGCCAGCATGAGCCATAAGGCTAAGCAGGCTTTCATGATGGAGTTAGTCCAGGGGTATGACATTAACGCGATCGTCCAGGTGTTTTTTTTCAATGTATCCTATGCCTCCGGGAGTCGAGGCGACTTGCTCCAGCATCTGTGCTTCCGTATCTACCTGAGTAGGTGCCTGGCCGGTACCCGAGAACACCACCCGGTCCCAGGCCATTTGCAACTGGTGTGGATAAACATTCAGGAACTGCTTGACAAAGCGCTCGTGACTCTGATCGTCGTTGGGCAGGACGAAAACTCTAGCGGCCTGGCCGTCCGGCCAGGTGCGTTGGCGCATCGCGAACATGGCACGCGCCGTGTCTCGGTTGAGCTGATGAGTCTCGACGCTGGGGTTGGCGATCAGCACGAGATCGTCCTCGTCAGCTTGCAGTCCGGTTGCCCACAGCAGCATGGCTACCATCAGGTAGATCAAGCGTATCGCCGAGGTCGCCATCAGCCGTCACGCCGCCTATTCAGCAGAGCGGATAGGCGGCACACCCAGACAGCTAATGATCGTATTTCTCTAATTAAGTAAATTATCATTATAATTGCTGGTAGTGCCCCCGTCCCGCTATCCTGCACATTGTTCAGCCCATGGGTATGGTATCTAATTGTAATGGTTAAGGGTACGGAAAAAATGACATCTTTAGTATGTCTAATTCGGAATATAAGACTTGACTTTTCTAAGCTGCCCGTTGCGCAGGTGGCACGATTCTCGGAAACAGAGGCGGACATATTCTTCTAATTCGAGTATCGATATAAAAAACCTCCTTGGTGGTTTTGCCCGACAAGGAGGTTGATTTGCATTTTTATTGATCGATGACGGCTGGCTAGCCGGAAAGGGTAAAGCTCGCCGCGTTCAACCACAGGTGCATCAGAACACTGGCAATATAGCCCAGCAATATGACCGGCGCCCATTTGAGATGGCCCATGAAGGTGTAATAACCCCGAGCCTGGCCCATCAGGGCAACGCCAGCGGCGGAGCCTATTGATAGCAGGCTGCCACCCACGCCGGCGGTGAGAGTGATCAAGAGCCAATGCCCATGAGACATGTCCGGCTGCATGGTCAGTACTGCGAACATGACGGGAATATTATCGACGACGGCGGAAACCAGTCCCAGTATGACGTTGGCCCAGGTCGCGTCCCATTGGGTATAGAGCAGATCCGATAGCGAGGCCAGATAGCCGAGAAAGCCCAGTCCGCCCACGCACATCACCACGCCGTAAAAGAACAGCAGGGTATCCCATTCGGAGCGCGCGACACGGCTGAACACGTCGAAGGGCACTACGCTGCCTAGGCGCTCGAGCTTTTTCTGATCGCCTCGCTGCAGATAGCGCGTGCGCTTGCGCGCCAGAGAGCGCGGCAGGCTCCGGCGCAGGTAATAGCCGAAGAACTGCAGATAGCCTAGCCCAGTCATCATGCCCAGCACCGGCGGTAGATGCAGAAAGATATGACAAGCCACCGCCGTCGCCACGGTCAGCAGAAACAAGCCGATGATACGAAAGGCACCGCGCTTGAGCTCCACTTCCTCCCGCAAGGCATCCGGCTGGCGGTTCTGGATAAAAAAGCTCATGGCAATCGCGGGAATCAGATAGTTGACCAGCGATGGAACAAAGAGCTCGAAGAATTCATGGAATTCCACGATTCCTGCCTGCCAGACCATCAGAGTGGTGATATCGCCGAAGGGGCTGAAGGCGCCGCCCGCGTTGGCTGCGATAACAATATTGATCGCGCAGAGATTGATGAACTTCTTGTCGCCTTCCGCCACCTTGGTCACCACCGCACACATCAGTAGCGCGGTCGTCAGGTTGTCGGCGACCGGCGAGATAACGAAGGCGAGCAGGCCGGTAATCCAGAACAGCGAACGATAGCTGAAGCCTTTCTTGACGATCCAGGCGCGCAAGGCATCGAAAACACGTCTCTCCTCCATGGCATTGATATAGGTCATCGCCACGAGAAGAAACAGCATCAGCTCGGTGTATTCCAGCAAGGTTTCGCTGAACGCTTCCTCCGCTGCATCCGGCAGCCCCGCATTGACGTAGACCCAGCCGATCAGTCCCCAAATGATGCCCGCCGCCACCAATACTGGCTTGGACTTGCGCATATGCAGCTTCTCTTCGCCCATTACCAGTAGATAGGCAATGATGAAGATGCCAACGCAGATGCCTCCAACCAATGAGCCGGTCAGATCCAGTTCGCCGGTAATGGCGAATGCCGAAGTGCTGAAGACGAAAGCTGCCATGAACAGGCAGAGGCAAACGAAGACTCTAGGTGGAGGGTTGAAGATAAAATGGAGATTTTTCATTGGTATGCGTATCGATTTGGCAGGTTGGGGTGACCGGGATGCTAGCATGTTCACCGGATAGGCTAATTTGACGTGCATCAGACTATACCGATCGAGGGCACAATGTCCTGTCAACCTTCGCCTAAGCTGTGGTACAACCTGCCTTTCTTGATCCGCAGGGCGCCTATCGGCATGGTGCAAGAAATTCAATAGCGAACTAGGGCGTTGGCTTCCATTCTGGCTTGCCGTTTTCAGCATTCAGGCAAATTTTGCAATGTTTCTTGACGAGTTTTACACGATCCGTGATGGACGCATCACTATTGATGCGGATCAGGCGAGCCATTTCGCCAAACGAATCGCCGGTGACTACAACCCGATCCACAATCCTGATGCCCGGCGCTTCTGCGTGCCTGGCGATCTGCTTTTTGCGCTGGTGCTTGAGCGTTTCGGCTTGTTCCAGCGCATGAGTTTTCGGTTCTGCAGTATGGTGGGCGCCGGCGTCGGTCTTGATTTCCAGCGAGACGAAGCAGGGATGATTCGTGTTGCCGATACCTCAGGCAAGGTCTATCTGGAAGTCGAGTGCAGTGGCGATGTGACGCATGACGAAGCCGCTGTCGCAGCCTTTACCCAGCGCTACGTGGCCTTTTCGGGAAAGAACTTTCCGCACTATCTGAAGCCGTTGATGGAAGACAAGGGCGTCATGTTCAATCCTCAGCGCCCGCTGGTGATCTACAACAGCATGGGCTTTGCTCTCGAGCACTTGGCCATGCAGGAGCCGGGGCTCGAATTTGCAGGTTCCTCCTTCGAGGTCATCGGCAAGCGCGGCGAGGCGCTGCTCGAATTTCGCATGACCTCCGCGGGACGAATCATCGGCAGCGGCTCCAAGAAACTGGTGGTCAGCGGCCTGTGTGATTACGACCCTGAAGCAATGAACGCCATCGTCGCCGAATTCTATCGTTTGAAAGCAAGTTATGAAGCAAAAGCCTGATAAAGCAGCATCCTAAAAGAATGTTCGAAGGTACCTCACGAGCGGCGGGAATGGGCTAGACTTGTAATATCCTTCCCATGTTCTTGCCTCCAGCAACGCTGTCTCTTGGGCGAAGGGGAAACTGGAGAGAACCGAGGAGCATTCCATGGTTGACTTGCCTCCCGCCGCACCGGAATCCCAGGCTCCCGAGGCCGTTCTGCATCAGGCACGCCTCGTCACCGCCAGCGGACAAGCCATGCTCGATCTTCTCGAAGGTCGCGAGATCGAACTGGTGGGACGCGGCCCTCATCGCCGGGATGACGGCAGCTATGCGGCGGAAATCATCGCTCGCCGTCATGTGCTGGATGATCTTTCCGAGGCGCTATCCCGCTCTGATGTCTCCCCCCAGGCTAGCATCGAGGTACGATCTCCCCGCGAGACTCCCGCCCGCGCAGTGCAGCTCAGCAAGCGCAATCGTTACCTCGAAGATAGCAGCGTGCCCCACGGGGTCGGCGTCAAGGACTGAGCCATGGCCTACCATAATCTGAGTGAATTCGAGAGCGGTCTGGCGGCGCTTGCCGATGCCTATCCCGACACCTGCCGGTTGATGACGCTGCCTCATGCGACGGTGCAGGGGCGCAATGTCTACGCAGTTCGTCTGGGAGCGGAAGGCCCGCGCCCGGCGGTGTTTCTGCTCGGCGGGCTTCACGCTCGGGAATGGATGCCGCCGGAAATCTGCCTGTCCCTGGCGGCGGATCTGCTCGAAGCCTTCGATCTGGGCACCGGCCTTTCCTACGGCCCGGTGAGCTACAGCCCCGCGGAGATTCGCCAGATCATGGAGAGCTACCATCTCTATGTGCTGCCCACGGCCAATCCGGACGGCCTGCACTACAGCCAGGCGGTGGACGAGATCGGCGGAGCGGGGGGTTGGCGACGCAATCGCAATCCCACCCAAAGCGGCGGCGCTCCGGACTGCATCGGCGTCGATCTCAACCGCAACTACGATTTCCTGTTCAATTTTCCCGTTCAGTTGTCTCCAGCAGCGGATACCTCGGCGATCTCTACGGACCCCTGTAGCCTGGTCTATCACGGCCCCTCACCGAACTCGGAGCAGGAGACCCGAAATATCATCTGGATGCTCGATACGCATCCGCAAATCCGCTGGTTCTTCGACATTCACAGCTATTCGGAGTTGATTCTCTACAACTGGGGTCACGACGAGAACCAGACCCATGATCCGGCGATGAGTTTCCTCAACCCGGCCTACGACGGCGAGCGCGGCGTGCCGGGGGACGCCTATCGGGAATACATCGAGACAAATGATCTGAGTCTGTATCAGGCGTTATCCGAGGAGCTTCGCCTGGGCATCGAAGCGGTGAACGGGCGCCACTATTCCCCGGGGCTTTCCTTCGGGCTCTACCCGACCACCGGGACCAGCACCGACTACGTCTACGCCCGGCATCTGCTCGATCCACTCAAACCTAAGGTCTACGCCTTTACCCTGGAAACCGGCACCGAGTTCCGCCCGCCCTGGAGCGAAGCGGAAGACGTGATTCGCGAGGTGTCCTCGGGGCTTTTGCGTTTTCTGCTTCAAGCGCCGTGCCTGACCTGGCCGCTGCGGGTCACCGCCCCGGCGCCTCTGGAGATCGACTTTCTTGACGTGCCGGAAGGGCTGACCACATACCGGGCCATCGACTTCGAGGTCACCGGCTGCCGATCTGCTTCGGTACGAATCATCGAGGGGCCCAGGGTCACCTCCGGACCGCCGGACACCGCCTTCGGCACCCCCATGGGGCCAACCAGCGGAGAAGCGGACCCGCGTCCGGACGTTGAAACTCCCGCCCACGCCCGGGTATGGATTTCCTATACCGGCACCAATGACGGCGACGTGGCCACAGGCACCGTGCGGCTACGCTGCGACGCCACGGATGAAAAATGGGAGGTGGCGATCCGCGCCAATACAAAGGCGCGGGCCAAGGTCGCGGTGATGCTGGCCCTGGATCAGTCCGCCAGCATGAACGCTCCCGCCGGCGCGCTCGGCGCCAGCCGACTAGAGGTATTGCGCGAAGCGGCGGCACGCTTCGTCGAGCTGGTTCCTCCTGGCAACGCCCTGGGCCTGGTGCGCTTCGATCACGACGCCTACTCGGTGGGCAATGCCAGCTACCCGGGTCTGGACATCACGCCCATCATCGCAGACGAGGTAGCGGACCCGGGACGCCAAGCCGCCCGCAACGCCGTTCTGGCTCATGCCGCCAACCCGACGGGTCATACCTCCATCGGTGACGGCCTGATGATGGCTCGGAATGTGCTGGCACCGATAACAGGTTACGACGAGAAGGCGATCGTCGTCTTCACCGACGGCATCGAGAATCGGCCCCTGAGCATTGCGGATGCCTCCGGCGCCATCGACGAGCGTACCTTCGCCATCGGTCTGGGCAATGAAAGTCAGGTCAGCACCGCCGGGTTGATGGCCCTGGCGGGCGAGCGGGACGGCTATCTGCTGCTGACAGGCCGGCTCGACAGCGGGATCGACGATCATTTTCGCCTGACCAAGTACTTCCTCCAGATTCTTGCCGGCATGACCCGGGGCGATATTGTCCGCGACCCCAGCGGCAGCATCGCTCCCGGCGCCAAGCAGCGCATTCCCTTCCAACTGACCGAGGCGGATGTGGAGGCGACGGTGATCCTGCTCACGGATTTGCCATTGTTGCGCTACTGGCTCGAAACCCCGGAGGGGGAAGTGCTCAATCCCGGCGTCGCCACCACCAGCGGTGCCACCTACGCGGTAGGCACCAACATGGCCTTCTATCGCTTCGGCCTGCCGCTGCCGGTGGGGGAGCATTCGGCCCGGGCGGGCACCTGGCAGGCGGTGCTCGAGATCGACATGAAGCGGTGGAAGCGCTACCTGGCGGAGCAGGGCGAACAAAAAGTTCCTCGGGGTGTGCGCTACAGCCTTTCCGTGCACGCCTACTCGAACCTGAGAATGCGGGCGCGTCTCGATCAGGAAAGTCTCGCCCCCGGCGGCCTGTGCGGTATCAGCGCCGTGCTCACCGAGTACGATCTACCCCTGGAGCGGCGCGCCCGAATAGTGGCGGAAATCGAGCGCCCGGATCATGGTCGCCTGGAACTACCGCTCGATGAAGTCGAGCCGGGGATTTTCGAAGCAGTGCTGCCCACTTCCATGCACGGACTTTATCGAATATGCCTTCGCGCCAGCGGCAAGAGCCGCCGGGGCTTGCCCTTCACTCGGGAGCAGCTGCTGACCGCGGCGATATTGCGCAACGACAGGCCGGCGCCTTCCATTAGTGAAAAGCCTGATGAAAAGCCCGAGGAAGAAGCACCGACTGCCAGGCCCGGCGACGACGAAGCCGCCTGGCGCCGGTTGATCGCCTGCCTGCTGAGCCAGGACGGCATTCGCGCTCTGATGGCGAAATATCGTCTCGATGCGGAAGACCTGCGCCGCTGTCTCGAAGGCAAGGAGCCCAGGGAACAAGCCTCCGCTTCCTCCCGTCAGTGGGAAGACAGCGATAATCCGCGGGACGATCGACAGCAAGAGGATAGGGGCCAACAGTGGAACGGCAGGCGCGAAGGCAGGCGCTCCTCCCGCCCCTGGGAGGATATTCCCGTCAACGAGGTCAAGGACTGGCTCTCCCGGGCGGAAAAGGAAGTGCCCGGCATTCTACGTGAGCTGTTGTCGCGGTATCGCAAATAGCTCGAAGAGACACAGCTGGATGTGGCAAGGGGCGCCGGGGACTGGCCCAAAAGGAGGTCTTTTGCCATGGATGGCAAAAGTAGCGCCCATGGAAGGGTTTACAGCGCCTCCGCTTGGGCCAGTCGACGGTTCAGCCCCGAGCGATAGCGCCAACTTTGCAAATAACCGCCCTTGCCTGATGCGCTCAAGCAGTATTCAATACCGAACGCCGCCTTCCATGGCGGCGTTTTTTCGTTAGCAGGCAGGGCAGGGCTTATGATTCGTACCTTGTTGATCACCGGAGAGGGCCGGTCCCACACCGGCGGGAAAGAGCTGATCGAGCGCTGGCGCAGCGATCCGCAAAGCCGTATCTGGATCGATCTGCAAGGAGAGCCTCTGGAAGACGAGCAGGCGCTGCTCGAGAGCTTCGAGTGCCATCCCCTGGCGATCATCGATGCCCACAAGGACCGGCACCCGCCGAAAGTCGAGGAATTCGAGACCCACACCCTGATCATCTATCGCGGCGTCTCGTCCTTCGACGCGGAGCTCAACTACCAGCCGCAGCAGATTTCCTTCTTCATCGGCGAGCGCTACCTGATCAGCCTGCATCCCAGCCTGGCCATGAGCATCGACCGAATGCTGAGCCAGGATGGCAGCGTCCTGCTGAAAAAATCCCCCGGCCATATCGCCCTGAAGGTCATGTACATTTCCGCCGGCTTCTACCAGGAAAGCCTGCTCGAATTCGAAACCCAGCTCAGCGTGCTGGAAGACGAGCTGGTCGACAACGGCACCGACACCCTGATGAAGCGCATCATCGGCTATCGCTCCCGGCTGCTGAAGATGCGTCGCGTCTTCAACTATCACCTGGCGATCACCCAGGAACTGCAGAACTTCGACTACGAGCACCTGCCCCGGAACGACGAGGACACGGAACACGCCATCAACGACGTGCACGAGCGTTTCGAACGGCTGTACAGCCTGACCAACATGTACTATGAGATCTGCAGCGACCTGATCGACGGTTACATGTCGCTATCCTCCCACCAGCTCAACCTCACCATGCAGGTACTGACGGTGATCACCGCGATCTTCGTGCCGCTCAGTTTCCTCGCCGGCCTCTACGGCATGAACTTCGTCTATATGCCTGAGCTGACCTACCGCTACGGCTACTTCGTCTTACTCGGGGTGATGGCTATCACCGCCTTGAGCCTGGTCTGGCTGTTTCGGCGCAAGCGGTGGTTGTAGAAGGTTCAGTTGCAGGCTTTCACACCGCGTCTTTCTTGATCATGTCGGCGGCTTTCTCGGCGATCATGATAGTGGGGGCGTTGGTATTGCCGGAAACGATCGTCGGCATGATGGAGGCATCTACCACACGCAGGCCCTTCAGACCATGGACACGAAGCTGGGCATCCACCACCGCCATGTCGTCGCTACCCATCTTGCAGGTCCCGACGGGGTGATAAATGGTCTGGCTGAACTGACGCGCCGCATCCAGCAATTCCTCGTCGGTCTGGAATTGCTCCCCGGGAACGTATTCTCCAGTGATCACTTCCGCCAAGGGTTTTGCTTCGGCGATTCTGCGGGCCACCTTAACGGCATCTACCACCACTTTTTGGTCTTCCTCGGCACTCAAGTAATTGGGATGGATGGCAGGGTATTTCATTGGATCCGAACTGGTGATTCGGACGCGGCCACGACTATGCGGACGCAACTGACAAACCGATGAGGTAAAGGCAGAGAAGGGATGTACGCCTTCCGCGGGTTTATCGGCGCTTAATGGCTGCATGTGGAACTGAATGTCCGGTCGATCCAGTCCCTCGCGTGATTTGGTAAATATATAGACCTGACTGGCTGCCAGGGTCAGCGGGCCGGTACGAGTAAAGGCATACTGGGTTCCTACCATGAACTGTTTCAAAGGATGGCGAACTTCGTCATTGAGGGTGCTGCAACTCGTCTTGAAGACCAGGCGAACCTGCAGATGGTCCTGCAGGTTTTCCCCGACCCCGGGCAACTCGTGCACGCATTCGACGCCTACGTCTTGCAGATGCTCCGGATCGCCGATTCCAGAATTTTGCAAAATTTGTGGTGAACCGATGGCACCGCTGCTCAGAATGATTTCCTTTCTGGCGCGGACGGTTTTTTCCTCGTCGCGCTGTTGAAAGACGACCCCGTAGGCGCGCTTGTTGTCCAGCAGCAGCTTCTTGGTCTGGGCCCGGGTCATCACGGTGAGATTCTTGCGCTTGCGCGCCGGGCGCAGGAACGCCTTGGCGGTACTCCAGCGAAAGCCCTTGTAGGCGGTCTGCTGAAAATAGCCCACCCCCTCCTGCTCCTTGCCATTGGCGTCCTGATTCTCGGGAATACCGATGGCTTTTGCGGCCTCGATGAAACGTTCGGCGATTTCGCGTCGCAGCCGCAGGTCTGACACACGCAAGGGGCCATCCACGCCGTGGTAGTCGTCCTCGCCACGGGACTGGCGTTCGGATTTCTTGAAATAGGGCAGTACGGAAGCGTAGTCCCAGCCCTCGTTACCCTGTTGCGCCCAGTCGTCGTAGTCCTGCCGCTGGCCGCGAATGTACAGAAGACCGTTGAGGGAACTCGACCCGCCCAGCACCTTGCCCCGGGGCCATTGCAGTTGCCGGTTGGCGATGCCTGCATCCGGCTCCGTCATGTAACACCAGTCCGTGGCCGGATTGTGCATGGTCTTGAAGTAGCCCACGGGAACGTGAATCCACGGGTTCCAGTCCCTTCCTCCCGCCTCCAGCAGCAGGACGCTAGTCTCCGGATCTTCGCTCAACCGGTTGGCCATGACACAACCGGCGGACCCGGCGCCAATGACGATGTAATCGTATTCGCTATCGCGAGACGGCGACTGATGAGAAGAGGCGCGGGAGGCTTGGGAAGACATGAAGATCACCTGGTTTTATGAGATTAATTGTCTCAACAATATTTGTCATAATCATTTGTTTGTCAATTTAGAGACAAAAATTATCAAAATTATTTGCATGCGGTCGTGAACTGGCCTAGCTTGATGGAAGCGGCACGAGACAATACAACAACCATGAAAGTGGAGTTTTATATGAAAAATCAACAATTTGGGAAGCTCACCCGGCGAGACTTCATGAATATTTCAGGCCGCTTCGGCTTGACGTCGACGCTGTTGGCGGCCTCCGGCCTGGGCGCTGCCTTGACCACCAGCAGTCTTGCCAGGGCCGCGGAGCAGGAAGAAAAAAAGCGCAGCCAGACCACGCCGAAACATACCCTGCGTTTCGGCGCCTCGGGCTTCAACGAACGCAACCTGGATCTCCAGAAATCAGGCCAGCTGTTCTTCGCCCGGGATCTGGAGGCCCGTACCAACGGCGCGATCCGCGTCGAGTTCATGGGTAGCAACGAGGTGTGCAACCAGCTCGACTGCGTCAGCAAGACCCAGCAGGGCATCGTCGACATGTTCTCCGCCTCGACCCAGAATTCCGCCGGCGGCGCACCTTATTACAACGTGCTCGATTTCGCCTACATGTTCCCTTCCACCGCGTCGATGTTTCATTTCTTCTACGATCCGCGCAGCGAAAAACTGCTGCGCGAACCCTTGCGCCAGCGTCACAACATCCAGTTCCTGTTCACTCACTGCGACCTGCGCGGCCTGATGATGGGTCTCAAGTGGAAGGACAAGCCGCTGGTAACCAAGCTCGAGGATATTCAGGGAACCAAGAATCGGGTGACGGGTACCCAGATGGGACGTATCGCCATGCAGCAGCTCAACCTCAATCCGGTGCCGGTGGCCTGGGAAGAAACCTTGGACGGGTTGCGTCAGGGTTTGCTGGACGGTGCCGAGACCTGGATGGCGGCGGTGGCTTACGCCGGCATGGCGCCGGTGGTTTCTCAGGCGGTGGATCTGCAGTTCTTCGCGGGTACGGAACATACCGCCATGAGTCTGCCGGTGTTCGACAAGCTGGGCAGCGACTTGCAGGACCAGGTGATGGAGTCCGCCTACACCGCGCAGATATTCACTCAGGGCATGAACGAGGCAGGGCGTACTCAGATCGTCGGGGCGGCGGAAACCCCCATACCTGGCACCGTCTTCGCCAAGAACAACGTGCGGGTGGCACCGCTTTCCGATGAGGTGCGCCAGCAGGCCGCGGAGATGTGCGCGCCGGAGTTCAATCCCAAGCCTTGGGAGCAGTGGCGCGAGCGCTTGAACGGCTGGGCCGGTGGTATCGATGTCTATCAGGAGATTCACGGTATCGCTCGGGAGATTCCCAAAGACATGGCCGCGGTCAACGTGAAGCCGAATCGCTGGTGGCGCGGATAACCGGGAGACTCCCATGACCCATGACGACAACACGCCGGGCCCGGTACGTCCGGCCTGGCTCAAGCCCTTGCTGTGGATAGATGAAAACCTGGAGAAGGTGATCATTCTGATCGCCTACTCCGGGATGGCGGGGATCATCTTCGTCGAGGTGATCCGCCGCTTCTTTTTCAACCAGCAGGCGGCCTGGAGTACCAGTATTCCGATCCTGCTGTTTCTGTGGCTGACCTGGTTCGGCGCCTCGCTCAACGTCAAACGGCGCAGCCATCTTTCCCTCAACGAACTGCGCATGCGGCTGCCTTATTTCGGACAGTTTCTCTGTCTGATCCTGGATGCGGTGCTGTGGATCGGCTTCGGCATCCTGGTCATCTACTACTCGACCCAGCAGGTGACCCTGGCCTACGACAATTTTGCCATCGTCACCGGCACCAACAGCGTCATGCAGTGGTGGTTCTACCTGGCGACGCCGCTGGCCTGGGTATTACTGCTCTTTCGTGTCCTGCAGAACCTGTATCAAGACATCTGGCGTTACAAGCGCGGCAAGCCGTTCAATCTGCAACCCGCGATCATGGATTAAAGGAGGCTGTCATGACAGACGGTAGCTTAATCGGCCTCGCCACTTTCGTGATCGTGGGGCTCTTTCTTCTCGGCGTGCCGATCTTTCTGGTCATCGGGCTATGGGTGGTGGGCGTCAGCATCATCATCGATTTCAGCCTGGCCAATATCGGTGTCACGTTGTTTCAGGGACTGCGCTTCTTCGGGCTCCTGGCGCTGCCGCTGTTCATTCTGACCGGTGACCTGATCAACGCCGCGGGCATCGCCAAGCGACTGTCGGACTTCGCCTATTCCGTGGTGGGATGGATGCGTGGCGGCATGGGCATGGCGGCGCTGGGGGCTTGCGGCATGTTCGCGGCGATCTCCGGCTCGAACGCCGGTACCACGGCGACCATCGGCTCGATCATGCATCCGGAGATGGTCAAGAACGGCTACGACGAACGCTTCGCCGCCGCCACCGCCGCTTCCGGTGGCACCGTGGGCATCATCATCCCGCCAAGTATCATCTTCATCGTCTACGGTTTCATGATGAACCTCTCGATCAGCGAGCTTTTCATAGCCGGCATGGTGCCCGGGGCGCTGATGGTGCTGGTGATGATGCTGGCCTGCAACTGGATTTCCCGGCGTAACCGCTGGGGCACTCTGATTCCCTTCCGCCTGGGCAACAGTCTGCGCCACGCGGGCAAGGCGTATCTGGGCTTCGTGACCATCGGCGTGGTGCTCTACGGCATCTATTCCGGACTGTTTTCGCCCACCGAGGCGGCGGCGGTCACCGTCGGCTTCACGCTGATCGCGGGGCTGCTGGTCACTCGGGAAATCAAGTTCAGGAACCTGCCGGCCATCCTGCTGCGCTCGGGCCAGATCGCCGGCATGCTGGCGCCCTTGATCGCCATTTCCGTGGTCATGCAGCAGCTGCTGTCGGTACTCGGGGTGGGGCAACTGCTCAACGAACTGCTGCTCGGCATCGGCAACTACTATGTGGTGCTGGGGATCTGCATGGCGATCATCCTGGTGGCGGGCATGGTGCTGGAAAGCTTGCCGATCACCATCATCCTGGCGCCGATCTTGGCACCCATCGCCCAGAATGTCGGAGTCGATCCGATCCACTTCTCGGTGATCTTCCTGGTAGGCGCGGCCATCGGCTTCATCACACCGCCTTTCGGGCTGAATCTCTACGTGGCGAGCAGCATCACCGGCATTCCCTATCTGCGGCTGGTCAAGTTCGTGATGCCTTATTTCGTCGTGCTAGTACTGAGCTGGCTGGCAATCGCCTTCTGGCCCATGTTGTCGCTCTTCCTCGTGCAGTTTGGTGGAGGCTGATTATCGTACCGTACTGAAAGACAGGTTCCTTACCGCGGCCACCCGGCCGCGGTACTATTGGTGTTTCGCACAGGACAAGGGATTGCCATGTCGCTATCGACAAACTCCACGCTGCTGAGAGCCATCGCCCTGATGGAAGAGGTGATCAAGGGAGAAGGGACCCTGACCGCCGCGGAGCTGGGCAAGCGTCTGGATATCACCAAACCAACCGCCCATCGGCTTTTGGGACAACTGGAACAGGAGGGGTTGATCAGGCGCGACCTGTCCGGGCGCCATCTCATTCCCGGACCTCGCTTAAAGCGCATGGCCTTCGGCGCGCTTTCCAATCCCAGCGTCAACGCCTCCATACGCGCGGTGCTCAAGCGGTTGTCCGAGCGCGTCGGCGAAACCTGCAATCTGACCGTGCGCGATGAACACGAGGTCATCTATTTCGACCGCATCGAAACCAACTGGCCGGTGCGGGTTCAGTTGGCCCCGGGTTCCCGGTTACCGTTGCACTGCACCTCCAGCGGCAAGCTGTTTCTGGCGACGATGCCCCCGAAGCAGCGCCAGGGCTTGATCGACAGTCTCACGCTGGCCCCCTATACGCCGCATACCCT
This sequence comes from Pistricoccus aurantiacus, assembly GCF_007954585.1. Classification (GTDB taxonomy): domain Bacteria; phylum Pseudomonadota; class Gammaproteobacteria; order Pseudomonadales; family Halomonadaceae; genus Pistricoccus; species Pistricoccus aurantiacus. The sequence continues at coordinate 156,297 of NZ_CP042382.1, read as the reverse complement.
GGTGACGCCGGAAGCCCTGGAAGAAAGTCTCAAGCACATCGAAAGAGAGCGGGTCAGCACCGACAACGAGGAATTCATCGAAGGCATGGTGGCGGTGGCGGTACCGATTCACGATCCTTCCAACCGAGTGCTGGCCTGCCTGGCCATCCACGCCCCCTGCATGCGCCAGCCGCTTGAAAAACTCCTGGAACTCGTACCCATCATGCGCGAATCGGCACGAGAAATGGAAAAGGTGCTCGAGGAATAAGCACCTCCTCGCAAGTCCGGTGCCCAATACGTTTCGTGCTCACTGTCTCGCCCGCAGCGGCTCCAGCAGCTCCTTCAAGCCGTTGTGATCGATCTCGTGCATCAGATGTAATAGCCGACCGATCTGGCCCTCGGGAAAGCCCTTGCGGGCGAACCAGTTGAGATAAGGGCCAGGCAGATCGGCGATCAAGGTGCCCTCGTACTTGCCGAAAGGCATCTTCAGGGTGACCAGGCGTTCCAGGTCTTCGGGGTTCACGGGATGGTTCTCCTGGTGTACATGATGGCGTCGCAGCTTACGGCACTGTGTTTATACTCGCCAAGGAACAATACGATGTGAGTTGCATAGGAGGTATACGATGAGCACATCCAGCGTGCGCCTCGACCAGGAACTGGTAATAAAAGCTGCTGTTAAAGCCAAGGCCTTGAACCGCAGCACGCCTAAACAGATAGAGCACTGGGCCAGAATCGGCGAAATGATGGAGGATAATCCTGATCTGCCCTACGAATTTGTCATACAGGCCATCATCGCCAAGGCGGAACGAGAAGCCGGCAAACTGGAGCCCTACGGATCTATAAATTCAAGATGGTCAAGCAGTTGACGTTACTCAGCTATCGCAATGTAAAGGGAGGCTCGTAAGGGTTTTGATTACCCTCGTAACGAACTTTTCAACGCCTCCAGATAGGCCTGAATCCGCGCTGCGTTGGTACCCACGTCGCTCGCGCCGAATCGGGAAGCGGAGCGCATATCCACTCGTACCCCTTCGTCGGTCTCCGTCAGGCGAATCACCACGTCATCCTTGAAGCCGAACCAGCGGGTGGTGGCAGTGGCTTCGATCTTGTTCTCGGTGACAGAAGCGATTTCCCAACCCTGCGCCTGAGCGGTTTCCTCCGCAGCCTGCATGACATTTGCTAGCGGCTGTTCGAAGACAACCGGCTGGATCGCCGGGTAGGCGTCGCGCTGCTGGCGAGCGGTGTCCTCGCCAGGATGATTCACCGCATTGGGCGCGGCTTCCCGAGCGGCAGCCAGTGCTTCAAAGGCAGGCGGATTCTCGAGATCCGTGGTGATATCGTGAATCGGCGGCACGCTCTGGGAGCGCTGCATCATCTGTACTGGCACTACCAGCATTCCCACTACCGCCAGGCTCACTAACCCGCCGATCAGGGCTGGACCCCAGCGCCGACAGAACCCGGCAACGATCAACGCCACCAGACCCACCGCCCCCGCACCAATGGCCAGATACGCCCCCCGGCGCAAATACGTGAACGCCTCGCCCAGGGATATCCAGTCCTTCTGATAAGCCGGCCCCGAGCCGCCCATCACCACCGCCGTCGCGAGCAATAGAATGACCGCCAGCCAAGCGATCATGATCGGCCACCTGCCGCCGCGTCGGTGAGAATTCGTTGTGGATGTCATCTCGGCTCCTTTTCTGTAGCGCCTTATCGACCCTCAGCATAGGTACTGAGCCGGCCTCATGGCCACTGGCTAAATCAAAATGACGAATAAATTGCTTCAAAGTAGGTGACATACCCCGCTATGGTGCTAAGCTGATTGAGATACAAAAAGATACGTAGGGTAACTGTGAAGTAATCGGCAGCTTTTTCGAATCTAGCGCAGGGCGGTCACAGTAACCACTGCGGTAGCAGTGCTGAAGAGCTGGAATAAGGAACTCCGTAAAAAACGGAGTTCGAGACCGCGCGCAACCCGATGCGCGCTACCGAAGCGGCTTCCGGTCTATGAATCAGACGCCAATGAAAGCTATATTTTTATACAGTGTGATTGTATGCACAGACCACAGAAGTCAAATGATTACATGGCAGCCAGTAAGTGGCTAGTTAAGCTATTGTTTTATAGAACATTATGCAGGCGTTTTTGAGAATTAGAAACCTTAATCCCGGAGCGGCCAGGTTTCTGCAATATCGAAGCGATCTGCTTGATTGCTGTTAGCCCGGATATTGCACCGGGCCGGCCAGACGCTCCCAGATTCCAGGCTCGGTGGGGATGATGGCGATCGGGGTTGAGATTGGCTATTTCTTGATCAATTTCCTGGCTTCAGGGCGCACTTCCCCCAACCCCCATGTCTTTTCTGTGCCGGGGACAGCACGCTGCGACGCTATCCCGGCACCAACTTGCTGGCCAGCGTCAGGAAAAGGTCTTGCTCGGGATACTGGCTGCTCAGCATCAACCGGATAGTGCGCGTGTTGCGGGTAATGACGGCGCCGATCTTCAGCAGCTTCAGGCGGATGGTGTTGACCTGGGCTTGGGCGAAGGCGGTGCGTTTGAGGTAAACCCGACGCATCCGTTCCAGCAGCAGGTAGGCCAGCCCCGAGAGCAGCAGCCGGTACTGGTTGGGCCACCACTCGTGACAACTGGTGCGGTCGGAGAACAGGAACTGCTGCTCCTTGATGCGGTTCTCCATCTCGCCCCGGGCGCAGTAGCGATTATCGTAGAGCCATTCGGCGCTGCAACCCCGCAGGTTGGTGACCACATAGCGGGTGTTGAAGCCGCGCCGTGTGGTCTCGGACTTGACGATCACCTGTCGTCGGCGTTTGTTCCAACTGCCGGCGGCGTACTTGATGAAGCCGAAGACACGCTGCTTCTCCCAGGTCTTCTCGAAGCGGATGGCCGACGCGTAGTCGATGTCTAGAGCCAGCTTGGCCAGGCGCTGGTTGCCGGCGATGCCGATGATGTAATCGACGCCGTGGCGGTCGCACCAATTGAGGATCAGCGGGCGGCAGAAGCCGCTGTCGCCACGGAAGACGATCTTCACATCGGGCCATGCCTGGCGCAGCCGCCGGACCAGCAGAGCGAGGATGGCACCGGCGTGGTGAGCGGCATCCAGCGAGGCCGGGCGCAGGTAGCTGACCAGCAGCTGATCACCACAGAACACGAACAGCGGCAGGAAGATGTAATGGTCGTAGTAGCCGTTGAAGTGCCGCCCGAGCTGCTGGCCGTGCACCCGGTCATCGGTGGCATCGAAGTCGAGGTAGAGCGGCTTCTTGGGCGGCTGCCGGAACGAACGGATGAACTGCTCGATCATCTCCTCGTGGATGGCGACCGCCCAATCCCGGCCGGCCTGCTGTTCGAAGCGACACAGGGTCGACTGGCTGGCCAGCACGCCATCAGTATTGACGGCGGTCTGTAGGGCGATGTCATGACGCAGGGCATGGTGGTCGTTGAGATCTTCATAGCCCATCGCCAGGCCGAACACGCGTTGCCGGACCAGAGTTTCGGTGCGATGCAGGCAGCGCTGCGGGTCACGATCATCGCTGATCCGGCGGGCGACGGCGCGAGTCAGGCCCACCTCACGATCCATCTGCCGCAGCAGCAGGATGCCGCCGTCGGAGGTGACGTCACCGCCATCGAAGCTGGCGAGGATCTGACGGCCTTTGCAGCGTGGAAAGGCGGCGGTCGGCGTGGTACATTTTGTCATGGCGGCTGAGTCGGTTGGTTCTTGTATAGGAGCTTGAATTATAACCGATTTTCAGCCGCTTTTTGCATGTCTGGTGCAATATCCGGGTTAGGTGTATAAATGGATGTGGATATAGTTGTAAAGAAAAAAGGATCTGTATTTGAAGCAGTTGCCTACGATAACTCAGGGTTAAAAATTGATAGTCTAGTTGCATTTTCTGCAGCGAATGCGAGGCGACTTTTAAAAATAAAATTGGGAATGGAAGTAAAAAAGCCTAAGAAAAAGAAGGTCAAGAGGCAGCCAACTACCTTGTTAGACAGTAGGAGCGTAATGAGCGGTTTGCAGGGAGTCACCTCGTCTAAACCCTGGAAAAAGACAAAATGAAAGTATTTAACCAGTCGTACCAGTACGCGACCTACGGCCGCAGGCGCCACTGATGTGGCGCTGCTGTGCTCTGCGTTAGAGAGAATTAAACCAAACACCGTAGAATACAATGACTTGGAGGTAAACTATGCCTTATCTGCACAACTATAGACTTTTTATCAGTCACGCATGGCGCTATGGCGAACGATATGAGCGTGCGATCAAATTTCTGAACGCCGCGCCCCGTTTTTCTTGGACAAACTATTCTGTACCAGTTGCCAAAAAATTTGAGCATATGTCTACTCGTTCACTCGAAGAGGAGCTTCGCCAGCAGATTCGTCCTACCCAGTGTGTAGTTGTGCTGGCTGGGATGTACGCAGCTCATAGTAATTGGATTCAGTTCGAAATAGACTTTGCCAAGTTTCTAGGCAAACCCATCCTTGGTATTATTCCATGGGATGCAGAACGAACGCCTACGAGTGTGTCGTTGGCGGCGAATAAGATGGTTAGCTGGAACTCTGCATCTATCGTTGCAGGAATTAGGGAGATTACTCCTTGACAACCCCGGCCTTAGAATACCCTGCGCTATATAAAGCCGCTAACGACTTGTCCAAAACAGCTCAGAATCGATATCACCGTTTTCTGAAATCTGAATACTGTCTTCTAATCGTAGCTGCGGCTCTTTCGATGATTGCTAGCCCTAGTCGGGAAGTTCAATCGATATACACGATAGTATTTATTGCACTTGCTGCTTTATTGCTCTATCGGTTCAAGACTAAACCGGAGCAAGATTGGTATAAGGGACGAGCATTGGCGGAGTCAATTAAAACATCGACTTGGCGTTATTGTATAAGATCGGCTCCATTTGAGAGCGTTACTGATGTCCGAGTAATACGAGCCGAGTTCAGAAATCATCTACGGGAAATCTTGCGAGCCAACCGCTATATCGGAGATCGTATCCCCCCTGACTCAGCTGCAGATGATCAGATTACGAGTTCGATGGATGATATTAGAGCGCTATCGGTCAAGGATCGTAAGCAGTTTTATATGGAAAACCGTATTAGGGAGCAACGAACGTGGTATACCAAAAAGGCGAGAGACAATAAGAAAGCTGCATCGCGCTGGGTCTTTGCCTGTACGGCGACCTACGGAGCTGCAATTGCTTTGCTAATCCTTCGCCCATCATTTCCAGAGTGGCAGTTTTGGCCATTCGAACCACTAATTGTATTGGCATCGTCAATTATCGGCTGGATGCAAATCAAGAAGTTCAATGAGTTAGCTTCCGCATACACATTAACAGCACACGAAATTGGGATAATCCAAGGACGCTTACAGGAAATAGACTCCGAAGAAGATTTATCAGAGTTTATTAATGAAGCAGAGTTGGCTTTCTCCCGCGAGCATACACAATGGGTGGCACGCCAAAATGCTCTCTAGCAATCGCAAAAAAGTAGAATAATTTTTCGTTGCGCTCCAAATTGTCTGATGTTGTGTAGGCCTGAGGTTTGTTACCGGACGGCTTTTACCAGCCGCTTTGCTTGGCGTTAAGATTCTATATTGGCTTGCTCTTGGCCAAATGCCGTCACTCCATGCAGCCTCCCTGGAGAACAGGAAGCTATCTCACCTTCCCCCCCAACCCACTGACCCGCATCACTTTCCTCGACACCGCTTCCTTGAGCATCCCTCGGCCGCTTTCCACCAGGGTCAGGCGGTGTTTGGCGCGGGTGATGCCGGTATAGATCAGTTCCCGGGTGAGGATGGGGTTGGGGCGGTCCGGGAGTACCAGGGCGGTGTGAAGAAATTCCGAGCCCTGGGATTTGTGCACCGTCATGGCGTAGACGGTTTCCACCGCTTGCAGCCGGGAGGGCAGCACCCATTGGATGCGGCCGCTGCCGTCGTTGGCGGGGAAGGCGACTCTCAGCACCAGCTTATCCGTCTGATGCGGATGGGGCAGGGCGAGGGTGATGCCGATATCCCCGTTCATCAGCCCCAGGCCGTAGTCATTGCGGGTGACCAGCACCGGGCGTCCGAGATACCAGCCCTGCTTGCCCGCCGCGCTGTCGATCAGCCGTTCCTGTTCCAGCAGTTCCCGAACCCGCTCGTTGAGTCCTTCTATTCCCCAGTTACCACGGCGCAGGGCGCAGAGCAGTTGAAAGCTGCCGTGGGCCTCTAACACCTGCCGCGCCCAGCCGTCATAGGTGGCTTGATCCGCGTCGATGGCCGGGCGTTTCTCGTGCAGAGTGTCGAGATAATGACGATAGCCGCCGTCGATGATCAGCTCCGCGAACGCAGAATCCTCCGGTTCTTTGATGCGTAGATGGCGGATATCCGCGAAGTCGGCGTCCCATACCTGTCGGATGCGCTGCCAGCGCTCTTCTATCGCGAGCGGCGCGTTGATGGCCTCCGCCAGCTTGCCGATGCCGCTTTCCCCGCTGAAGCGGTGGCTGACCCGCAGCATGGCGATGGCCTGATCCAGGGGCTGACCTTGAATGTCGAGATAGATTTCCGGGATCGCCTGACCGGTGGTCTCCGCCAGCCAGGCGGCAGTGGCCGGGGTGTAGTGGGCGCCTTCTGCTCGGGCGCAGAGATCGCCGAGCACCGAGCCGGCTTCCACCGAGGCCAGCTGGTCCTTGTCACCGAGCAGGATCAGCCGCGCCCGGGAAGGCAGCGCCGCCAGCAGCGCCGCCATCATCTCGATATCCACCATGGACGCCTCGTCCACCACCAGCACGTCTAGCGCCAGCGGATTACGGGCATGATGGCGGAAATGTCGGGTATCCGGTCGAGCGCCCAAGAGGCGATGGAGAGTTGTCACTTCCGTCGGAATAGCCGCTCTCAACGCTGCTGCGCTCGGTGATGCGGTGTTGAAGCTCTCCTCGCCGCGAGCCCGGTTAAACTGCTCATTTACACCTTGTAAACTCCGCGTTTTCGTCGAGCTTCGCCTTGCCTCACCATCGCTCGCTACGCGTTGATCAGCACCCGCTTTACGATTAGGAAAAGTCGATTCAAGCGGCAGTGCCGCTACTTGACTAGCGATGGACTCGTTGAGCCGGGCGGCGGCCTTGCCGGTGGGGGCGGCCAGACGAATACGCAGCGGTCGAGCGTTTTCCTCGCCAAGCTGCCTAGTCTGCATGAGTTGCATCGCCTGCAGCAGCGCCAACAGCTTGACCACGGTGGTGGTCTTGCCGGTGCCCGGGCCGCCGGTGATGATCGAAAACCGCGAGCGGGCCGCCAAGGCGCAGGCAAGCTGCTGCCAGTCCAGTTGACCGGTTCGCCGAGGAAACAGCGTTGCCAAGGTGTCGCCAAGGATCCGCCGCTGGTCAGCGGAGAATTCAGGCGTGTGGCTCAGGCGCTGGTTCAGGCTCTGGTGAATCTGCTGCTCGTAGCGCCAGAAGCGCCGCAGGTAGAGCCGGCCCGCGCTCAACACCAGCGGCGTGGCGCCGGGGCCGTCTTCCACCAATTCCGGGCGTTCGAGGGCGGTCCGCCAATCGGCGGCGGTCAAGCCCTGCAGCAGCGCGCTGGGCAGCGGCGGCGGCTCAGGAAGATCGTCGCCTTCCGGGGGCAGGGATAGCGCCAGGTCCGGGTCGCGCAGGGTCTGGGCCAGATCGAGACACACATGGCCGCGCCCCAACTGATGGCTGGCCAGGGCCGCCGCCAGCAGCAACAGCGGCGACGTGTTTTCGCATTCCCGATGCAGGAACACCGCGAAGGCGCGATCGATGGCGCGCAGCCAGCCGCGTTCGACCCAGGCGTCCAGCAGGGCCAGCAGTTCTCTCCTGGAGGAAAGCGCGGGATGGGGCGCCGTCATGCCTCGGCTCCTTGCATCGTATTGCTCCGCTAATGGGCGCCGCCTGCGGCGTCACCATTGAGCGGCTTGTTAGCGGCTTCTGCCTGAAGGCGCTCTACCAGCCACACCTTGATGATCGACTGGCGGGTAACGCCAATGCGCGCAGCCTCGCGGTCCAATGATTCCACAACCCAAGCCGGGAAATCGACGTTGATCCGCTTTTGGTCCTGATTGATACGGCGAGCAGAAGAAAGATCCAGGTCATCAATAATATCTTCCTGCTCTTCCTCGAATTTTTTGTCGAAGTCTTTAGCTTTCATAGAGCTCAACCTCCTTCTTGCGGGAACGTCTGACTGAAATCAGACGAATACGATCATCTCTATAGGTAACGACAGCCGACCAGTGTTTCTCGCCAATCTTGCCGATCAGCAGAAACCTCTGCTCATCCTCGGATTTTGCGCGAATCTCCAGCAGGTATGGATCTTTCCACAGCTCTTGGGCAGCAACGAAATCGATACCGTGCTTGCCAGGTTGGTCTGGCTTTTGGCTTCGTCGAATTCAAATTCATTCATGAATAATAATTATTCTTTTTTTACTCACTCTGCAAGATTCGGAAGGAGCTGTAGCTGCTATCAGTCGTCGCATCGACGGGAGCGCGAAACAGTTTATCCAGCGCTTCGATCAACGCCTTGGGCGGGCACTGCCGGTGCAGCCCGGCGCTGGGGGCGTCGACACCGCGCAGGAAGACATACAGCACCCCGCCGATATGGCGCTTATAGTCGTAACCCGCGCCCAGCCGCGACTTGAGCAGCCGATGCAGCGCCAGCAGATAGAGGCAATATTGCAGGTCGTAGCGCTTGTCCAGCACCGCCTGATCCATGGCGTCCTCGGTATAGGCGTCGTCGCTCGGCCCCAGCTGGTTGGATTTCCAGTCCAGCAGGTAGTAGCGGCCGTCCCGTTCGAACACCAGGTCGATAAAACCCTTGAGCATGCCGTTGAGGCTGTCCTGCTCCAGCACCGGGCGCGGCTGGCCGGGCAGGATATGGGCGCTGACCAGGGCGTCCAGGCGCTGGGTATCCACCCGATGAGTGGCGAACCAGAACTCCATCTCCACCTGATAACACTCCAGTTCCGCCAGGCGCAGACGCTGACCGTTCGGAAGCGGAAAGGTGCGGTCGAGCAGGCGAAGCAACCAGTCCCGCAGCTCCGGAATCCAGTGACTCCAGCCCCGCAGGTTGGCCCGGCGGGCCAGGGTATCCTCCATCAGCGCCGGCTGGTCGAGCACCCGGCCAAAACCCTGGCGCCCCGCCCATTCCAGCAGACCGTGCAGGAAGGTGCCGGGCCCGGGTCCGCGGGGAAAGCGATGCAATAAACCGGTTTGCTGAACCGGCGGCGCGAGTTCTTCCGGCGGCTCGTCGAGCATTTCCCGGGTGGTGGCTTCCAGGGGCGTGGTGGGTTCGGGTCGGGCGAGGGGGCTGGCTGAATCCTCTTCCCCCAGGGGTTCGAGCAGGGTAAAGGCGTCGCTGCGCTCCACTTGCGAATAGGCGCCCAGGCGCAGGGCGGAATAGCTGGCGATCCACCAGTGCTCCCGAGCGGGGCGCGTAGGTCGGCGGGCCGGGGCCAGGGGCGTCGTCTGCGACTGCCGGGAGACGCTGCGCTGCTCGATGGTCGGCGCCGGCGCGATATGGATGGCCTCGCAATCCCCGCGCAGGGTCTGCAGCAGTTCGTCGAACTGTTCCGGAACGATAGGACTGCCGCCGGCCAGCAGATATCCCAGGGCGCCCCGGTGCATCTCCTTGAGCGGCGCCAGGCCCAGCCAGGTGGCGTGGCGCGCCCGGGTCAGGGCGACGTAGAGCTTGCGCAGGTCCTCCGCCAGCCGCTCCCGGTCCGCCAGTTCCCGCTGATGCTCCTCCCGGCCGTCCAGGGCCAGCTGCAGGCGGCCTTGCTCGTCGTGCCAGAGGATGGGGGCGTCCTTCTTCTCCTTGACCCGAAAGCCGGCGATAAAGGGCAGGAAGACCAGCGGATACTCGAGCCCCTTGGATTTGTGAATGGTGATCACCTGCACCAGCGCCGCGTCGCTTTCCAGACGCTGACGGTGCACCTCCTGCTGCTCCGGCGCGGCCCGGGCCTCCGCCAGGTAGCGAATCAGCGCGTATTCCCCGTCCAGCTCCTGGCTGGCTTCCTGCAGCAGCTCCCCGAGGTGCAGGAGATCCGTCAGTTGGCGCTCGCCGCCGGTGCTTGCCAGCAGCCGCTGGGCCACGTCGAAATCCGCCAGCAGCCGGCGCAGCATGGGCAGCACTCCCTGGCGCTGCCAGAGCCGGTGATAGCCGCGAAACTGCAGCACCCGCTCCTCCCAGGCCAGCTCGTGACGACCTTGGGCGCCGTTCAGGGCGTCGAGTTCCGTGAGGCTCAGTCCCAAACTGGGGGTGGACAGGGCGGCGCGCAGGGCGCGGTCGTTCTCCGGTACGCTCACCGCCCGCAGCCAGGTTTCCAGCTCCGTGCAGGCGGGGCTTTGAAAGACGCTCTCCTTGTCCGAGAGATAGACGCTCTTGATGCCGCGCCGGTCCAGGGCGTTGCGAACGATGCTGGCCTCGTTGCCGCTGTTGACCAGCACCGCCAGGTCCGAGGGGGCCAAGGGCGTGAGCCGGTCGTCCTCTAGAAAGCCGGCGCTCCGGTCGTTGAGCAGCCCGGCGATATGGCTGGCGCAGCGCTCGCTCATCTCGTTCAGATAGGCGGTCTTGCTCAGGGGTTCCAGGGCGTCCAGCCGCCAGCAGGTCAGGGCGGGCAGCGGTCCACCGTTTTGCACCAGCCGATCCTTGCGGCCCTTGGCGGCCACCGGCTGGAAGGGCAGCGGGTTGTTGTCCCGGCCCTTGAACAGGAAGGCGCCCTGGGGATGGGCGTCGGCGAAGGCGAAGCAGCGGTTGACCGCTTCCACCAAGGCGCGACTTGAGCGGTAGTTGGTGCCCAGGGTGACCAGCCGTTCCTTCGTCGCTTGTCGGGCCTGAAGATAGGTGTGGATATCCGCGCCGCGAAAGCCGTAGATCGCCTGCTTGGGATCGCCGATCAGCAGGATAAGGCTGTCGGTGGTGTTGTCTTCCAGCCGGTAGACCCGGTCGAAGAGCCGATACTGAATCGGGTCCGTGTCCTGGAACTCATCCACCAGGGCCACGGGAAACTGACGCCGCATCTGCGCCGCCAGTCGGTCGCCCTCCGGGCTGACCAGGGCGCGATCCAGCTGGGTCAGCAGATCCTGATGGTTCATCTCCGCCCGGCGGTGCTGCACCTGCTCCCGGCGCGCCGCCATCCAGTGTACCGCATGGGCGAGCAGCGCCGGGTGCGGGTCCGGCAGGGCAGCAAGCTCCTCCGGTAGCGCTTCCAGGGCGGCCAGGGCCGGATGACTCGGCGGCTCGCCTTTCTGCCAGATCTCCGCCATGCCCTGGGGCGTCAGGCGCTTCCGGGCCGCCTCCGTCAGATCTGGCTTGATTTGCTCCGGGTCCCGCGCCCAGTCCCGCAGCGCCCCCAGCCAGCCAGCGCGGCTTCTGCTGTTGAAACTCTGGCCCTTGAAGGCTTTCCGGCCGGCGGCTTCCTCGAAGATCGCTTCCAGATCGTCGAGCCAGGCGGGCCAGGGGGCCTTGAGCGCTTCCAGGCGTTGCCGGGTTTGCCGTTGCGTATGGGCGATGATCTGATCCGGGGGCGCCGCCGGGGAGAGTAGCGAGCGATGATCCCGCAGCCGCAGCACGTCCGCGTTCAGTTCCTGGGGGGTCTTCCAGTGCTTGAGGATCTCGCCGAGCCCGTCCCGATCCAGGGGATAATAGAAGCTGCGCCAATAGTCCCGGGCGACGTCCGCCTCCAGCTCGCTCTGGTCCGTCTCCAGATTGAGAGCGAACAGGCTGCCGCTCTCGAAGGCGTGCTCCCGCAGCATGCGATAGCACCAGCTGTGGATGGTGGAGACCGCCGCCTCGTCCATCCACTGGGCGGCGAGCTGCAGCCGCCTCGCGCAGCGCGGCCAGTGCTCCCGGGGGTAGCTGTCCCGCAGCCGTGCCAGCGGGTCGCCCTCGTCGAGGGCCTGCGCTTCCTGAAAGATCAGGGCGGCTTCCACCAGCCGCTCGCGAATGCGCTCCCGTAGTTCCTGGGTGGCGGCGTTGGTGAAGGTGACGACTAAAATGTCCGGCGGGGTCAGGGGGCGCGGAAAGTTGGCGCTGTCCGTCTCGTCTTGGGGGCCGAGCACCAGACGCAGGTACAGGAGCGCGATGGTAAAGGTCTTGCCGGTGCCGGCGCTGGCCTCGATCAGGTGGCTGCCGATCAGGGGTTGCTCGATGGGGTCGAGAAGAACGGGATTCATGATTTTTTCCCCGGCACCTTGACGGTGCGATAAAGCGGCGCGTAGAGCCGTTCGCACCATTCGCTGAAAGCCTCCCCCTGGTTATGCATCAGCGCTTCGAAGCTCGGCCATTGCCGGGCCAGGCCGGCTTCCCGATCGATCTCGCCCTGGGAAAAACCGCTGCCCTCGAATTCTCTGCGACAGGCCCACCAAGGCTTGTTGTTTTCCAGCTCTCCCGCCAGGCAGCGGCGCATGCAGGCCTCGTCGCCCCCGGCTTCCAGCCAGGCGAAGGCGGTATCCCGGGGCAGCGGCAGGGGCTGGCACATGCCCTGGCGCCAGGCGTCGACCAAGGTATCCAACTGTGCTTGAGCGGCCTCTGCTTCCAAGGGTTCGAAGGTGCCGTGGCCGGCCTTGGAGATCAGTCGGGTGGTCATCGGGCCCAGGGCGATCTGGCCCACCAGATGCACGACCCAGGGGCGCAGCCAGTGCTTCCAGTGGTACTTGCTCTTCCGGATCAGGCTGCTGGAGAGCAGCAGTACCCGGCAGTAGTCGCCGGCCGGGTTGCGGCGCAGGTCTTCCAGCCAGTCCTCCAGCAGAAGATCGTCGCCTAGCTGCAAGGAAAACCCCTGGGGTTCTTCCACGGGATACGGCCAGGCATCAAGTATCTTGGCGTACTCGTTGAAGAGTTTTTCCATGGGCTCGATCAGGTTTTCCCGCATGCGCTCGCCGAAGCCGCCCACCGCCAGGCGGCCTTGGCGCTGCAAGCGCTCCAGGGTATCGAACAGGGCGGTCTCCCGGCAGTCGCCGCTGTCAACGGCGAAGCGCTGGGCCTCGATCAGGGTCTGGCTGAGCTGCCAGTGCTCCAGGCCGTTCAGGTCGAAGGGTTCCTGATCCTGTCGGCCGGTTTCCGGCAGTCCCATGAACACCGCGAGCCGCTGGGTATAAAAGGCCTGGATCGGGCTGGTCAGGAAGGCCCCCAGCTGGCCCAGGGTCAGCGGAGTTTCCTGTACGAAATAGTCAAGCGGGAGATCGCTTGCGGGCTCCGCCGCTGCCTGATGCACCGTCTGCCATTCCCGGGCATAGGTGAAAAGCCGCGAATCGCTGCCGGAGTCGTTAGTAAAGTAGGCGCGACTGAAGGGCTGCAGCGGGTGCGCCGTGGTCAAGGCTTCCACCAGCGCCTTGCCGGATTCCTGTTCGCTTCTCGCCAGCCGCCAGCCCTGGGCCAGGTGATCCCGCAGCTGACCCAGCAGCACCGAGGGCGGCTTTTCGCTGTTGTCGACGATGCTGCGACCCACCCAGCTGACGCTGAAACGCTCCCGGGCGGAAAGCAGCGCCTCCAGGAACAGATAGCGGTCGTCCTCCCGGCGGGAGCGGTCCCCGGGCCGATAGTCCTGGCCCATCAGGTCGAAATCCAGCGGCGGATGGCGTCGCGGATACTCCTCGTCGTTCATGCCCAGCAGATAGACCTGACGGAAGGGAATGGCGCGCATGGGCATCAGGGTGGCCACGTTGACCGCCCCGGCCTGGAAACGCTGGGTAAGACCGCCGTCATCGATCTGGGAAAGCCAGTGCTCCCGCACCACGCACAGCGGCAATGGCTCTTCCAGTCGCGCCTCTTCCGCGCCTTCCTGCCAGGTTTCCAGGGCCTGCTCCAGCCGGGCCAGCATCAAGAGGTCCGCTTCCTCCTCGGCGAGGAAGAAGCTATCCAGTAGTTCCCGCAGCCGCTGGCACCACTCCTCCACCGGGGCGGGTTCCTTGAGCGCCTGCCAGTGAGCGTCCAGGGTGTCCAGCAGCGCCATCAAGGGGCCGACCAGCGCCGCTTCCAGACCGCCGATATCGTCGAAGGGCTCGATATCCCGCCAAGGGGATTCATTCGCGCCCACCGCATAGCCCAGCAGCAGACGGCGCAGGCCGAAGCGCCAGGTATTGTGATCGAGCCCCGCAGGCAGCTCCAGGTGCTCCCGCTGGCGGGCGTCCAGCCCCCAGCGGATGCCCGCGTCCTCGATCCAGCGGGTCAGAACGGGCAGCTGGCTTTCCGCGATGCCGAAACGAGCGCGCAGGGCGGGGGCTTCCAGCAGATCCAGCAGGTCGCTGACGCTCAGGCGCAGCTCCGGCAGATGCAGGAGCTTTTCCAGGGCGATCAACAGCGGATGGCGATGGCGGCTCGCCTGGTCGGACAGGGTGAAGGGAATATAGCGGGGGTCGTCCCGCTCCAGGCGGCCGAATACCGCCTGCACCGGGGCGGCGTAGCTGGCGATATCCGGCACCATGACGATGATGTCCCGGGGCCGCAGGCTGGAATCCGCGCCGAAAGCCGCCAGCAGCTGATCGTGAAGAATCTCCACTTCCCGCAGCGGGCTGTGGGCGATATGAAAGGCGATGGAATGATCGCGATCCGGGTCCACCGCCGGCCAGCAGTCGCGAGTCTCGGCCAGGGGCCGCAGCTCGCGAATATCCTCTTGCAGCTGCTGAAGCAGGCAGCCTGCGTCGTCCTGCAGATAGGACTCGAACAGGTCGATACGCAGCGCCTCCCGCTCGAACAGCTGGCGATAGCGGCTGTGCTCGTCGAACTCATCCAGCAGGCGCAGGTAGTCCCGGCCCTGCTTGCCCCAGGCCGCCAGCAGGGGCTGGGCATGCAGATGAAGCTCCGTCTCGTCGATATCCCGGGGCATGCCGGGCTTGAGCCGCTGGCGATAGCGTTCGGCGCGCAGCAGGTCGCGGTGCTCGATGATATCCGCCCAGTAGTGCTGGCAGGGGTTGTGCACGCAGAGCACCACCTGGCTGAAACGCGCCATGGCCGCCAGGGCTTCCAGGGTCTGGCTGGGCAGGGACGAGATGCCGAACACCAGGACGCGGCGAGGCAGCTCTGGCGGGCGCTCCCGCCGGGACTCCGCGGCGGTAAGAAAGCGTCGATGCACCGCGGCTCGGCTGGTGCCGGCCTCGTTTTCACTGACGTCCTCGATCAGCGCCCGCCACAGTCGGGCCTGCCAGCGCTGCTCCGGCGCCAGGGGCCTCAGTTGGCCGCGAGCGTCGATCAGCACGTCCTGGTCCTTCGCCCAGGCGTCCAGCCAGTCCGCCCGGTAGACCTGATACTGGTCGAACAGATCCGCCAGTCGCTCCGCCAGCTGATGGCGCTTGCGCAGGTCCGCATCGCCGTCGAGAAACCGCGCCAGGGGAGCGAAGTCCGGCTCCTTGAGCCAGGCGGGCAATAAGCGCATCAGCCGCCAGACCAGCCGGGACTTGTCGAAGGAGGAAGTCGCCGGCACCGTGTCCTCGCCAAGCATCGCTCGATAGGCCTGCCACAGAAACCGCGCCGGCAGCACCAGCTCCAGAGAGGCGGCGATACCACAGCCGCCCTGGGCCTCGTCCTGGGCCAGGGCCAGCTTGAGCCACTGGCTGATGCCGTTGCTCTGCACCAGGATCGTTTCGTTTTCCAGCGGCGCCAGGGGATGACAGCGCATCCAGGTCACCGCCAGATTGCGCAGATCCTCCAGGCGGTTGCCGTGGATCACCATGAAACCCGGCGTCAGGGCATCGTCGTCGGGCGCGAGGTGCTCGAAAAGGTCGCCGGTAAAAGGGTCGGACAAGGGCATGGGATTTTCACAAAAGGTAACACAAGGCCCTTATGATGCCTGAGGTGAGGGTATCTTCTCTACCGATCCCTGATAAACAAGTCCTTGTGTTGCTCTATTATTCCCAGCCATATAGATGTCTTGCGACTGGCCGTCATCAAATGCCTCGTTCACGGACAGTCGATCAACGATGTATAGCGCTTATCTCCAACTGTAGTACTGAAGCTGTAGTGCCAAGCAGGAGGCTAGGAGTTTGAGTCTGAGAATTGGTTTTCGGTTTCCTGCAATAACCAGGCGCGAAATAGCTCTGCATGAGGATGCAAATAGGGGCGATCCGGATACACCAGGTGAAAAGCCTCCGAGGTGGCGATGCGTGGTGTGAAGGGTGCGATCAGTCGTCCGCTGGCGATCATGCCCTCCACCAGCGAGCTGCGCCCCAGGGCAAATCCCAGCCCTTGGGCGGCGACCTCCAGCGCGGCAATCAGCGTGTCGAACTGGAGACCTTGCGCGGTATCGAGATGGCTGAGCCCCGTCTTTTTCAGCCAGTACCCCCAACCCTCCTCATAGCCGATCACGTGCAGCAGCGTATGGTTGGCCAAGGTCTCGAGAGAGTCCGGTGGTGCCTCACCCGTATAGAGTGAGGGGCTGCATACCGGAAACAGCTCATCCCAGGTGAGCCGTTCGGACGTCATCCCCGGCCAAGAACCCTGACCGTAGCGGATCTCCATGTCCGCATCCTTATAGCCTTCACCAGCCCAGATATTGCTGGTAAAACGCAGCCCGATGTTGGGGTGCAAGGCCCGAAAGCGCTCCAGACGTGGGGCGAGCCAGCTGGTGAAGAAGACCAGATTGACCCTGACGGTGATCAGCTTGGGGCGCCCCTGGCCGAAGATATCGTCGGTGGCCGCGCTCAAGCGTTCAATAGCCTCATGGATGGCCGGCAGATAGGCCAGTCCCGCATCGGACAGCGCCAGCCCGCGGGGTAGGCGCTTGAATAGGGGGGTGCCTAGCTGTGACTCCAACCCTTTGATCTGCTGGCTGATGGCTGCCTGGGTCAGGTGGAGTTCGCTCGCCGCCCGGGTGAAGCTCAGATGGCGCGCGGCCGCTTCGAAGGAGCGTAGCCAGTTTAAGGGAGGAAGCCTTTTCTTCATGGGTCTGCGTCAACCTTCGGGCAGCGGAATGGTACTTTTGTAAAATTATCAGGCCCCCGTAGCCAGGTCAGCAGGTGCCGGCATCTTAGGATGAAAAAAGGCTGCGCCTTTCAAGTTGAAAAGAGCAGCCCAGGGGCCGGACGTGACGCTTGGTGTCGATGGAAAGCGCGTTACTTCATGGTCGGCATGGAGAACTCCGCGCCTTCGCGCACGCTGGCGGAGGGCCAACGCTGGGTGATGGTCTTGCGACGGGTGTAGAAGCGTACCGCATCGGGGCCATAGGCGTGCAGGTCGCCGAACAGCGAGCGCTTCCAGCCGCCGAAGCTGTGGTAGGCGACGGGCACCGGCAGCGGTACGTTGATCCCGACCATGCCGACCTTGATGTTGTCGGAGAAGTAGCGCGCGGCTTCGCCATCGCGGGTGAAGATACAGGTGCCGTTGCCGTATTCGTGGGCATCGATCAGCGCCATGGCTTCCTGCATGCTATCGACGCGGATCACCTGTAGCACCGGGCCGAAGATCTCCTCTCGGTAGCTGGTCATCTCGGGAGTGACATGATCGATCAGGGTGCCGCCGACGAAGAAACCCTCTTCATATCCGGCGACCTGGGGTTTGCGGCCATCGACCACGATGGTGGCGCCCTGCGCTTCGGCGCTGTCGATGTAGCCGACGACCTTTTCCCGGTGGGCCTGAGTGATCAGCGGGCCGAAGTCGTTGCCACTATCCGCGCAGGACCCGACCTTCAGGCGCGTCATCGCTTCCTGCATCCGCGAGACCAAGGCATCGGCGGCGGCGTCGCCGACGGCGACCGCCACTGATAGCGCCATGCAGCGTTCGCCGGAGGAGCCGAAGGCCGCGCCGACCAGCTGGTTGACCGCGTTGTCCATGTCCGCGTCGGGCATCACGATGGCATGATTCTTGGCCCCGCCGAGGGCCTGGCAGCGCTTGCCGTTCGCGGTGGCGGTGGCATAGATATATTCGGCGATCGGTGTCGAGCCGACGAAGCTCACCGCCTCGACCCGGGCGTCATGCAGCAGGGTATCGACGGCTTCCTTGTCGCCGTTGACGACGTTCATGACGCCATCCGGCAGGCCGGCTTCCTGGAGCAGCTGAGCGATATACAGGGTGGCGCTGGGATCACGCTCGGAGGGCTTGAGCACGAAGCAGTTGCCGCAGACGATCGCCATCGGGAACATCCACAGCGGTACCATCGCCGGGAAGTTGAACGGCGTGATGCCGGCGACGACTCCCAGAGGCTGAAACTCGCTCCAGGAGTCGATGCCGGGGCCCACGTTCTTGCTGTGTTCGCCCTTGAGCAGTTCGGGGGCGCCACAGGCATATTCGACGTTCTCGATGCCGCGCTGCAACTCGCCCAGGGCGTCGTGGGCGATCTTGCCATGCTCCTCGCCGATCAAGGCGCAGATATCGTCGGCGTGCTTCTCCAGCAGTTCCTTGAAGCGAAACATGACTCGCGCCCGCTTCAGGGGCGGCGTATTGCGCCAGCCGGGGAATGCCGCCTGGGCGGCGCTAATGGCTTGCTCCACGGTTGCCTGGGAGGCCAGGTCGACCTGCTTGGCGGCTTCGCCGGTGGCGGGGTTGAATACCGCCTGGCTGCGCGTACCGTCGGTGACGACACGGCCGTTGATCAAGTGTCCTACGAGAGTCATGAGGTTTCCTCTTGTTGAAGTTTGGGTAAGGGTTGGGTGTTCACCAGAGCTGCCGGTAGATCTCGACGATCTCGTCGGCGTCGGGCACACGCGGGTTATTGCCGGGCGAGCCCGAGGCCAGCGCCTGTTCCGCCATGCTGGGCATCACCTCGAAGAAGCGTTGGCGTTCGATGCCGAACTGCTCAGGCGTGGGCACTTGGAGCTCGTCATTGAGGGCCTTGAGTTCGTCGAGCAGTTTGCGATTGGCACCGTCGGTAGTGTCTTGCTCGCCGGCCACGCCGATGGCACGGGCACAGTCGGCATAGCGCTCGGCGGCGGCCGACAGTGAGAAGGCGGTCACGCTGGGCAAGAGCATGGCGTTGGACAGACCGTGGGGCACATGGAAATGGGCGCCGATGGGACGGCTCATGCCGTGCACCAAGGCCACCGAGGCGTTGGAAAATGCCACGCCGGCCAGGGTGGAACCCAGCATCATCGCCTCCCGGGCCTCTCGGTCCGTGCCTTGATGATAGGCGCGGCGCAGGTGGGGGCCGATCAGGCGCATCGCCGAGAGTGCCTGGCTGTCGCTGTAGGGGTTACCCTTCTTGCTGACATAGGCCTCGATCGCGTGAGTCAGGGCATCGAGCCCGGTATCCGCGGTCGTGCGCGGCGGCAGGCTCAGGGTCAGGCGATAGTCGATCAGGGCCGCCACCGGCATGAAGCCGATCCCGACGCACAACATCTTCTCGTCGCAGGTCTCGTCAGTGATGATGGTGAAGCGGGTCACCTCGGAGCCGGTGCCTGCGGTGGTGGGCACCGCGATGATGGGCAGCCCCGACTCGATCACCTGGCGGGGAAACTTGTAGTCGCGCATCTCACCGCCATGCTTGGCCAGGATGGCGATCGCCTTGGCGCTGTCGATGGGGCTGCCGCCCCCCAGGGCGATGATACTGTCGTAATCGCCCTGACGTGCCTTGTCCACCCCGGCCTGGATGGAGCCCACGGTGGGCTCGGGGACGGTATCGGCGAAGACGTCCGCGGCAATCTTGTGGCCGACGAGGGTATCCTTGAGCCGATCGACGTAACCCAGTTGCACCATCATCTTGTCGGTGATGATGAGGGGGCGTTGGCAGCCGAGACTCGCCAATACAGTGGGCACTTCCTGACTGGCGTTCTCGCCGACCTGCATGATGCGAGGAAGAATGACTTGCGTAGACATGGTGACTCCAATATTGCTGGTTTGTCGATGGTGGCCATGCAAGACAGCACGAGGGCCGTTCATTGCAGAGGTCCTGCGGTCAGTAATGCGCACTGATAGCCTCCCGGGCCTCATCGGCGGCAGGATGGGTTTCGATAGACGGCTTGGCACTTACCTGCGGCGCGCTTTTCTCGGATGGTGCCTCCTCGCGTAGCGCCTTGCAGAGGCCGTAGATGGCGAGTAACACCACTACCGAGCACGGCAAGGCGGCGACGATCGAGGCGGTCTGCAAGGCTTCCAGGCCCCCGGCGAGCAACAACACCGCGGCAACCGCGCCAATCGCCATGCCCCAGAACATCCGTAACCGTGTCGGCGGATGTTCGTCACCCATGGCGACCAGGGTACAGATCACCAGCGCGGCGGAATCCGCGGAGGTGACGAAGTAAGTCACCAGCATGACGGTACAGATCGTGGCAAACAGCAGGGTAAGAGCCTGCCCCAGTCCCATCAGCTCGATGGTCTTGAACAGCGCCATGGTGACGTCGTCGTTGACCGCGGCGATCACGCCGCCGTTGCCGTAAAGCTCCATGAACATGGCGGTGTTACCGAAGACGGTGATCCACAGAGCGCCCAGGAGTGTCGGTGCGATCAGCACGCCGAGCACGAATTCGCGAATCGTGCGTCCCCGGGAGATGCGGGCGATGAACATGCCGACGAAGGGTGCCCAGGCGATCCACCAGCCCCAGTAGAAGATGGTCCATGCCCCCTGCCACTGACTCTCGGGGTCGGGATCCACCCATAGCCCCAGCTCGGTGGCATGAAACAGATAGTCCCCCACGTTGGTGAAGAAGGCGCCCAGCAGGTAGGCGGTAGGGCCGAAGACAAGAAATAGTGCCAGGATGACGCCTGTCAGCTGCATATTCAGCACGCTGAGGATGCGAATTCCCTTGTTGACGCCGGTCACCACCGAGACGGTAGCGATAGCCGAAATAATGACGATCAGCATCACTTGATGGGAGGTCGATACCTCGAAGCCGATCAGGTACTGGAGTCCCGCATTGATCTGCTGTGCGCCCATCCCCAGCGACGTGGCGATACCAAACAGGGTGCCGAATACCGCCAATAGATCCACCGTATGGCCGATGGGACCGTAGATGCGCTCACCGAAGATCGGATACAGGCTGGAGCGAATGGAAAGCGGTAACCCCTTGCGGTAGGAAAAGTAAGCCAAGACCAAGCCGATCACGGCAAATAGCCCCCAACCGTGCAGCCCCCAATGAAAGATGGCGATACGCATTGCTATCTGAGCCGCTTCGACGCCCATCGCCTGATCGTCCGTGATGAAGGGGTTGCTTTGGAAGTGATAGATGGGCTCGGCAATACTCCAGAATAGAATGCCGATACCGATACCGGCGCCGAACAGCATCGAGAACCAGGCGAAGTTACTAAACTCGGGTCTTTCCCCTTCCTTGCCTAGCCGGATATTCCCAAATCGGCTGAAGATGATCCAGATAGCAAAAAATAGAGTGAAGCTTATTAAGGCAATGTAGTACCAGCTAAATGTCGAGGCGATAAATTTCTTGGCGGCGCTATAAACGGACCCCGCATACTCAGGATTAGTAACGGTAAAGGCAACGAAAGCCATGACCAACAGGGCCGAGCCGAGTGCCATGACGGGGTGAGTTCCCGCCAACAGACCGGTCTTTCGCATCGATTCTTTATAGTTGTGCATGACGCATGATCCTCCTCTGTTGCTCTGGTGAGATTGGCTCAGAGCGCTTGTTGTTGTCATCTAAAGCGTACTGCATCGATGATTATGGTGGTCTGGAAAATTTCATTTTATTCAATTGGTTGTAGTGATACTTCAGCTGCCAATCCATGCGGCATGCTATCCATTCTTGTGAAAGGAGACAGCGATGACAAGCAATGAAAGAATATCCTGAGGGTAAAAAAAATTTATGGGTTGGATGTGAATCAATATGGCAAAGACTAGGCATTGATATCGGCAATACGATGCTACTTCGCTATCAGAAAACTTATGCCTCAGGGCTATTTTTTATTGCTGGTTAGGCCAGGCTGCAAATTCTAGTATCGCGATTGTCGATCAGGTGAAGAGGAGTAGACATTAACTGCTTCTCTTTCTTGAGTGTCCTTGCAGCCAGTTCCAGGCTTTTTTGGGAATAAACCATCATGAAAACCAGCAAGCTTCTTCCCTTAACCGGTGTCCGCGTCGTCGATTTTGGCCAGCAAATTGCCGGGCCCGCTACGGCCATGGTGCTGGCGGATCTCGGCGCGACCGTGGTACATGTCGACCCGCCACAAGGACCGCAGTGGGATCATCCGGCCAATGCGATTCTGCACAGGAACAAGCGCTGCCTGCGCCTGGATATGAAAACCGCAGCCGGCCTAGAGCAGGCCCTGGCGTTGGTTGCCAAGGCCGACGTCGTCATCGAAAGCTTTCGGCCCGGCGTCATGCAGCGTCTGGGGCTGGATTTCGACCGGCTGCAGGCCGAGCGTCCGGAGTTGATCACGCTGTCGATGCCGGGGTTCGCCAGCAACGACCAGTTGCGTCGTGAATGGAAGGCCACGGAAGCCGTTGTCGCCGCCACTTCCGGCGCTTTTACCGACATGGGCTTCAACCGCGTGCTGATGGGGCTCAATCCCAGCTTTTCTCCGCTGCCGCTGGGTTCCGCCTACGCCACTACCCTGGCGGCCAGCGCCGTGGTGATGGCGCTGCTGGAGCGTGAGAAAACCGGGCGCGGCGACGTCATCGAGGTGCCCATCGCGGCGGCGCTGATGGAAGGGCTGTCTTACAACTCCATCGTGATCGACGGGCTGCCCGAGCGCTACAAGACCATGCGCGAGGAGGAGATCGAATATCGGAAAGCAAATAATATTCCGATGGATGTCAGCTATGCCGACCTGCAGGAGTATCTGGATCCCTTCTATCGCACCTACGAATGTGCGGATGGGCGCATGTTCTACTGTGTCTGTCCGTCACATCGTAATCACGCTCGTCGCGCCCTCGAGGCGCTGGGGCTCTATGAGGAACTGGTGGCCGAGGGCCTGCCGGAGGTCGAAGATCTTCACCTGCCGATCAGCGAATGGGAGGGTGAAACCTCCATCGGCGTGTACCCGCTGCCCAAGAAGTGGGCCGATATCATCTCGGCCAAGATGAAGCAGGCCTTCCTGACCAAGACCTCCGCCGAGTGGGGCGTCATCTTCGGTGAAAGCGGCATCCCCGGCGCACCGCACCGCACCACCCGGGAGTGGGTCAACGACGAGCACACCAACACGGCCGGCCTGATCGTCGAGGTCGACGACCCGGAGTTTGGCCGCATGAAGCAACCGGGACCGATCGCCTGGCTGGAAAGCTGTGCCGAACAAATGCTGACGCCGCAGCCCAGGAAGCAGGTCGGTTTCGAGGAAGCCCTGGCCGAATTGAGTGCCGTCGCGGCCCAGGAAACGCTCACCTGTCCGCAGGGCGCGGACATCGGCCCGGCTCGCCAGCAGGGCTGGCTCGAGGGGTTGCGGGTGCTGGACCTGACCAACGTTATCGCCGGCCCGCATTCCACCGCCTTCCTGACCCGCTTCGGTGCCGAGGTGATCAAGCTGGACCCGGTCAAGCCGCTCTACGATCCGTTGATCGGCACGCTGTTCACCTTCCAGTGCGGCATGGGCAAGAAAAGCGCACTTGTCGACATCATGAGTAGCGAAGGGCGGGACGTCTTCAACCGGCTGGTAAAAAGTGTCGATATGGTGGTGATCAATGCCCCGGAACGCCAGATGAAGTCGCTGGGCCTCGACCACGACAGCCTGCAGGCGATCAATCCGGGCGTACTGTTCTGTCGGCTGGATTGTCTCGGCGGCCCGCGTCGCGGTCCCAAGACGGATTACATCGGCTATGACGACATCATTCAGGCGCACAGCGGCATCATGAGCCGGTTCGGCGGGCCGGACACCCCGGAAGAACACGCCCACCTGGGAACGCTGGACGTCAACTGCGGGTTCGCCGCCGGCCTGGGCATGGCGGTCGCGCTCTACCACCAGCACAAGACCGGTGAAGCGACCCGTGCCAGAACGTCGCTGTCGGCGATCACCAACCTGGCGCAGATCCCCTTCGCCTTCGACTATACCGGGCGCGGTCCCTTCGACGAACCCTCCGGTCGGGAAGCCTTGGGCTACGATGCGCTCTCGCACTTCTATGCTACCCGCGACGGCTGGCTCTACCTGGATTCGAACCGTTCCGAGCTGCCCCGGCTGAAGCGTATCGAGGGATTGGGGGGGATAGCCGAGGCCGATAATATCGCCGACTTCCTGACCGCCGCCTTCCGGCAGGCACCGACGGCGTACTGGGTAGAGGTGCTGCAGGCTGCCGATATCGCCGCGGCGCAACCCCTCGGCATCGAGCAGCTGCGGGCGCAATACAGTCGGGCCGCGGACGGTCGAGTCGGGGTCGATCAGGGCAGCTACGCCTTCTCGGTCTATGCCGATCACCCCAGCGGTCACTGCATCACGCAGATCGATCACTACTCGATTCGGCCCACGCAGGCGCCGATATTCGCGCCGACGGAAACCGAACGGTTTGGTGCCTCGACCCGGCCAGTCCTGGAGAGCCTGGGGTATGGCATGGCTGACATCGACTCGATGATTGAACGCAAGATCGCCGGCGAAGGTTGGGGGCGCGAGTTCCTGCCCAGCTGAGGCTGGCGACACTACCTTATCAAACCCAGCATCATTGAAAACATTGATGTTTATCATAGCCAGAAGCCTCTGACAGTCAGAGGCTTCTGGCGAGTTTCATCAAAATGGGCTACCTCAAATCACGATGTCATCCACGGCTCTTGGGAGAAAGTACTAGACGGAAGGTGCATATCGTGATCGAAGCGGTATAGCCAGCTTGATCGTCAGTCCGCTCGAAGCGTCATTTATGGCCTCGATGCTTCCTCCGTGAGCCTTGAGGATATCCTTGGCGATGGCGAGTCCTAGCCCCCAGCCCTTGCCACTCCGGGCCTGATCCGAGCGGAAGAAAGGCTCGAACAGCTTGGACAGCGCTTCTTCCGGTACGCCCGGGCCGCTATCCTGAATTTCACAGACCAGCCGCTGGTTCTCGATAGCCGCCCTGATATGGACCTCACCTTCCCTGAGGGTATGATCCAGGGCGTTCTGCAGCAGGTTGTCCAGAGCGCGATAAAGCAGCTCGCGATCACCGAGCACTCTTGCTCCACGCGCCTCGTCGGTCATGCTCAAGCGACAGACTACGCCGCGCTGAGCGGCGTAATCCGCCGCACCGTCCAATACTTCCTCCACCAAGTCGACAAAGCGCAGTGATTGCCGCTCGATCGCCCCGCCTTTATCGCTCACCCGATACAGGGTGAGAAGCTGCGCGGTCATCGCTTCCAGGCGCTCGTTCTGACGCAGAATCGTCGTCATCAGCTCTGGTTCCTGGCCGGCGTCCGCGGCCAGTTCGATAGCCACCCGCTGGCGCGCCAAAGGGGTGCGCAGGTCGTGGGAAATATCCCGCACCAGCTGTCGCTGGCGGGTCAGAAGCGCCTCCAATCGGGCCGTCATGGCGTTGAAGGCGCTCGCCAAGGCGCCGATCTCGTCGCGTCGATTGGCGACAGGAGTGGCTACCCGCAGGGAGGTATCGCCCTCGGCGATGGCCCGCGCAGCGGTTTCCATCTGGCGCAGCGGCCGGCTGATATGGCGAGCGATCCACCAGCAGGCGAGAGTGATCAGAAAAAAAGTCAGGCCCAGCTCCAGGGAACGAAACCAGCGCGGATCGAGCCAGCCCCTTCCGCCACCAGGTCCGCCCCGGGACCAGGCCAGTAGCTGGTACCCATCTGGCGTAGCAATAACCGCCGGGCGTTGCGGGTAACGCTCCTGGCGGTGGCGCGGATGCCCCATGGAATCGCCGGCCTCGCCGTCTTCCAGCAGGAATAGATGCAGCTGCAAACGCTGCCCCGCCTGGCGCAGAAGCCGATGAGCGGAACGCCGCTGTCCGGCGGCTTCGAGTTCTGCCGCCTGCCGGGCGAGACTTACCAGGTCGTCCCGCTGCTCGAGCTGAATACGCTCCCGGCGCGCCATTTCTCGCAGCGCCAGGTTGCTGGCTATTACCGCCGTGGCCATGGCGATCCAGATCAGCAGAAAGATGCGCCAGAACAGCGGCCAGGTGATGCGCTTTTTCATGCCGGGCTCCGGTAGCTGTAGCCTAGCCCGCGCACCGTCTCGATGCGGGATTCTCCCTGATCGCCCAACTTGCGACGCAGATTGCTGACGTGCATGTCCAGGGTACGATCATGCGGGGTCAAGCGCCGCCCCAGGGCCCACTGCATCAGATCGGTCTTGCGCACCACCGAACCGGCTCGGCTCAGCAGTACCTGGAGGATTTCATATTCCGTGGCGGTCAGATCCAGCGGCTGTTCGTTCTGGAAGACTCGGCGCTGATCCGGTTCCACCCGCAGATCGCCGACGATCTGGGCGTCGTCGATATCGGTTTCCCGGTCCCAGGCGACGCGCCGCAGGATGGCCTGGATACGCGCGACCAGCTCCCGCGGATTGCAGGGCTTTGGAATATAGTCGTCCGCACCGACCTCGAAGCCGACGATGCGATCGGTCTCCTCACCCCGGGCCGTGAGCAGGATCACCGGCAGGCGGGTTCGGCCACGCAGGCGGCGCAATACTTCCAGGCCGTTGATATCCGGCAGCATGATGTCCAGCACCACCAGATCGACAAGCTCCTCCTGAGCAAGCGCCAGCCCGTCGCGGCCATTGGCCGCCTCTTGTACGTTCAACCCCTGCCCGCCTAGATAGCGCGCCAGTAGTTCGCGCAGTTCGTCGTCGTCCTCGATGAGTAAAATGCGGCTCTGCACTCACTGTTCCTCACTTGAAGCCTGCCGCGATTGTATCGTGCTCCATCGCCGTCATTCTCGGCCTTTACCCAATCTTTACATCGCCCTGACGGCATCTGACATCCCGAGCGGTAAGCTGTACTCGATCCAGGACGAATACCCTGGCCCATCGAGAATCACGAGGAGAGCAACATGAAACATTTATCCACACGCAAGCTGATTCTGCCCCTGGCCATCGCCGCCGCCCTGAGCGCTAGCCCAATGGCCCTGGCCTGGTCCGGTGGAGGCAGCGGAGGCCCTGGCGATGGCTATAGCAAGCACTCCCAGCGCGACTGCCAAGGCGGCAAGCGGGGCGGCATGATGCACGGCTCTCAGGGCAAGATGAGCCAGCATCGCTTCGAGCACATGGCAACCCGCCTCAGTTTAAGCGAGGATCAGCGCGACGCGATGCGCGATATCTTCGACAAGCAGCGCGACGAGCGTCGTGAACAGCGTCAGCAGAAAAAAGACCAGGACCGCCCGCAGCTGTTCAGTGGCGACCCGACCAGCAGTGACTACCAGTCCATGGTCGAAGAGGCCACGGACCGGGCCGCGGAAATGGCACGGCAGCGCATTCAGTCACGTGCGGATACCTATGCCGCCATCTACGATGTGCTGAACGAGGAGCAGCGCGAGATCTGGGCCAAGATGCAGGCCGAGCGCCAGGAAATGAAGGACCAGCGCCGGGAGCGCATGGAGCAGCGTCGCGGTGAGGATCGCCGTAACTAGTCATTGACCGGTGCCGGGGTCGGTCTAGCCGACCCCGGATCAGCCGGCGGATCAGAATCGAGAGGGCTTCTTATTGGGTTTGAGCCATTTCACGCTGCGCGGCCAGAGCCAGAAAAGCCGAGCGGCTGAGATGACGCTCACCGGCGGCTTCGTCGATCCGAGCGACCAGCCATTCCGGTAGGCTGACGTTTACCCGTACCGCACGGGTGCTGATTCTCGACAGATCGATATCGAGCAGCATCCAGTAGCCATTCTGAAAGCGTTCGTCATCCTGCCAGTCTTCTGGAGTCGAAGGTGCAGGAATAGGTAGATTCTCGCCTTCAAAATATACTTCGACGGCTTCTTGCGCCATGCGCGGGAGGTCGGCCAGTTCGTCCGCTGCGGAAAAGCATCCCGGGAAATCCGGAAAGGTAATGCCGTAGGCGCTGTCGGCATCCTTATGAACGTAAACGGGGTAAAGCATGCTCACCTCCAGGCCCAACCGGCTTGACGATAGATGTTACGCAGAGTTCCGGTAGCGATGTCTTTGCGAGGATGGGGAACGACTACATGGCCGGATCGCGCCGGATGCTTGAATTTCATGTGATCGCCTTTGCCACCGACGTGTTGCCAGCCTTCGGCTTTCAACCGTTTGATAACGTCTGCGCTTTTCATGTTGTGTATTTTTGCGCAACCCCTTGAGAAATGCAAAGACTGTCAATCTAGCGATAATCAAAAAGCCGCTTCGCCAACCGATACAGCAGATATAGAAACGCCAAAGGAAACAGCATCGTCTGGGTGATAAAGATCATCGTCAGGTCGATGACCTGATCGGTGATGGCGTCGAAGCGTTCGCGCATACCGTCCACCGGGTTGCCGACCAGGCTACCGACCCGGCCGGTGAGGTTTTTCCACCAGCTTTCGTCTTTATCGTTACCTTGGGCGATGCGCTTTTCCGCCAGGGTTTCGAGTTCTTCCTGGCTGCTTTGCAGTTCCGCCATGGTGGCGGTGCGCGGCTCCTCGAGAAAGGCCTGCTCCGCCAGGCCGCTGGCCAGGGCGACCAGCACCACGGCAAAACGCAGCATGACCGCCACCATCAGCGTCTTGAACAGCGGCGGCTGCCAGCGTTTGCGGCCGAAAGCGATCAGGACGACGCCGATCAGGCAGACCCCGGTCAGCAGACCCTTGATGATAGGGCTGGCGGAAATCCCCAGCAGCAGTTTCTGCAGCGCCAGGGAGCCGCTGGCGGCGAACATCACCCAGGAGAAGCGCTCGATCATGTCGTTGGCCGGGTCCAGCGCCTCGCCTACGGAGACCTGGAAGACCTGAAAGTCCAGGGTTGAGCTTTGCAACACTGAAATGCTGGCGTTCAGGCCCTTGGCGATGGCGAAAGCGGAGAAGGCGCCGCCCAGGGCGTCGTCGATGGCGGCGGTGGCCAGCTCCTGGGGAATGCTCACCCAGGACAGGCCCGCGAGCAGCAGCAGGCCGAAGACTATCGGCAGGCGGCGTGACATATCGCCTTTCTTAGTGCTTGCGTTCATGCATCAACAGCCATTCCTTACGCTCCAAGCCGCCGGCGTAGCCGGTCAGGCGACCGCTGCGGCCGATGACCCGGTGACAGGGCACCACGATGGAAATCGGGTTCTTGCCGTTGGCGGCACCTACCGCGCGCTGGGCGCCAGAGCGGTTCAGCGTTTCCGCCAGGGAAGAGTAGCTGCAGGTCTGGCCGTAGGGAATCTCCCGCAGCGCCCTCCATACCTGCTGCTGAAATTCAGTTCCCTGAGGCGTCAAGGGTAGATCGAACTCACGCCGCCTGCCTGCGAAATATTCCGCCAGCTGCGTCTGGCATTGCTGGGTCATCGCATTGGGGCGGGGCGTTTCATCGCGAGCCTCCACAAAGTCGATTTCCGTCAGTCCTTTGTCAGTGGCGCGAATCTTCAGCAGACCAATCGGCGACTCACCGGGCGGTTGGAAATAGTCCACGTTCATCTTAATGACTCCTCCAAAGATGTTGCCAAAGTTGAAGAGTGAGGTAGCTACGCCAGGGAGCGGCAATAGCCGGGTCGAAGTCGTCCAGCAGTTTCGACGCCTTGCGAACCCCCAGGTCGCCGCCCAGCCAGATATCCGGATGGGACAACCCGCGCAGGGCTGCGTAGTCCGCGGTCCAGGGGCCGATGCCCTTGAGCGCTATCCAGGCTTTCGAATCGTCCGGCGATTCCGACTGGTAATACCAGTCGGCGAAGCGTTTCAGGGTGGCGCGACGGGCGCTTGGCATGCCCAGAAAGGCCAGATCGCTGGCGTCGATTCGCTCCGGCGTGGGGAACAGATAGCGCGCCTGGCCGGTGGAATCTTCCAGCGGCTCGCCAAGGGTGGTTACCAGGGTCTCGGTCAGGTTGCGGGCGACGGCTTCGGAAATATGCTGTCCGAGGATGGCTCGGACTCCGGCTTCGAACAGGTTCCAGACCCCGGGCAGGCGCAGGCCTTCCACCAGCGTGAGCTGCGGCACGGTAGCCGCAAGGTGAGCTTCGATGGTTCGAGTGTCCGCGTCCAGGTCGAGCAGCTGGCGAATCCGGCGTACCACCGGCGGGAGCGCCCGCAGATCGCTGAGTTCGAGTTCGACACGAAAACCATGACGCTGCGGTTCATGGGTAGCGGTAAAGTGGCCCTTGGCACTTCCCCACTGGATACAGCGGCCATAGCGGTTCTCGTCGACCCATTCCATCCCGGGAATCAGGCGGGGGATAAAGAAGTCACGCACCGCCGACCAGGCATAGGGCGGGCGATAGGCCAGGTGAAGGCTGAGTTTCGAGTCGCCTTCGCCGGATTCGCGGCGTACCGCCCGCGGACTCAAGCCGATATGGCGCTGAAAGGCATCGTTGAAGCGTCGCAGACTGTTGAATCCGCTGGCGTGGGCGATTTCCGTGACGGGAAGCCGGGTTTGATGCAGCAGCTGTTTGGCGAACAGGCTCTGGCGATAAAGGGCGTAGGCCTTCGGCGAGACCCCGAAGCGCTCGCGAAAGAGTCGGCGTAGATAACGCTCGCCGATACCCAGGCGCTCGCACAGTTGCGCTACCGAGCCGTTCTGCAAGGCGCCTTCGTCGATCAGCCGCAGAGCGCGCTCCAGGGTGGTTTGCGTGCCACGCCAGGCAGGGGAGTCCGGGGCGCTGTCCGGCCGGCAGCGCAGGCAAGGGCGATAACCCGCTTGAGCGGCGGTGACGGCGCTTTCGAAATAGACGACGTTGCGCTCCAGCGGCGGCGTGGCGGGACAGATCGGCCGACAGTAGATACCGGTGGTCGTCACTGCGGTGAAGAAACGGCCATCGAAACGGGCGTCCCGGGCGAGGCGGGCCCGGTGACAACGTTCCGGCGTCAGCAAGGCGTCGTCTTTTGGCGTGGCTGCGATATTCATGGGGTCAGTGTAACGCGGGGCGACCAGAAAACTCGCCGGAAACGGAACTGAAGTGTTTATCAGAGGGGAAGCAGTTGCTGAAGAATAGAGGCAATATGCTGTCGATCTTTTTCACCTAATTGACCAGCCTTACGTAGAACGAGCCGGGTTTCGAGAGTAAAAAGCTTCATCCGAACGATGGAAGGAGAAGGCAAGCCGGCGATATCGAGATCCTGGATCTCCATGTCCAACGGTCATGCGGAGTTCTTGGCGCTGGTGATCATCGCCATGACTGCCTGACTAACCCGAAAATTGCACCAGACATGAAAAAGACGGCTGAAAATCGGTTATAATTCAAGCTCCTACACAAGAACCAGCCGACTCAGCCGCCATGACAAAATGTACCATGCCCTCCGCTTCCTTTCCACGCTGTAAAGGCCGTCGGATCGTCGCCAGTTTCGATGGCGGCGATGTCACTTCCGACGGCGGCATCTTGTTGTTGCGTCAGCTCGACCGTGAGATGAGCCTGACACGCGCCGTGGCCCGCCGGCTGACCGATGAGCGTGATCCTCAACGCTGCCACCACCGCACGCAAACCTTGGTCCGTCAGCGTGTCTTCGGCCTGGCCCTGGGCTACGAAGATCTCAATGATCACCACGCGCTGCGCCATGACGTCGCTCTGCAGACCGCCGTCGATACCGATGGCGTGCTGGCCAGCCAGTCCACCCTGTGTCGCTTCGAGCAACAGGCCAACCGAGACTGGGCGGTGGCTATTCATGAGGAGCTCATCGAGCAGTTCATCCGTTCCTTCCGCAAGCCACCCAAGAAGCCGCTCTACCTCGACTTTGATGCCACCGACGATCGCGTGCACGGCGAGCAGCTCGGGCGGCACTTCTCCGGTTACTACGACCACTACATCTTCCTGCCGCTGTTCGTGTTCTGCGGTGATCAGCTGCTGGCCAGCTATCTGCGCCCGGCCTCGCGGGATGCCGCCCATCATGCCGGCGCCGTCCTGGCGCTGCTGGTCCGGCGGCTGCGTCAAGCGTGGCCTGAGGTACGGATCGTGTTCCGCGGTGACAGCGGCTTCTGCCGCCCGCTGATCCTCAACTGGTGTGACCGTCACGATGTCGATTACATCATCGGCATCGCCGGCAACAAGCGCCTGGCCAAGCGGGCATTGGACACCGACTACGCGTCGGCCATCCGCTTTGAGGAGAGCTGGGAGAAGCAGCGTGTGTTCGGCTTTATCGAGTACGCGGCCAAGAGCTGGAACGCGCGTCAACGCAAGGTGATCGTCAAATCCGAGACCAGCCGGCGCGGGTTCAACACGCGCTATGTGGTCACCAGCCTGCGCGGCTGCAGCGCCGAGTGGCTCTACGACCACCGCTACTGCGCCCGGGGCGAGATGGAGAATCGGATCAAGGAGCAGCAGTTCCTGTTCTCCGACCGGACCAGCTGCCACGCGTGGTGGCCGAACCAGTACCGCCTGCTGCTCTCGGGGCTCGCCTACCTGCTGCTGGAGCGGCTGCGTCGGATTTACCTGAAGCGCACCGCCTTCGCCCAGGCGCAGGTCAATACCATCCGCCTGAAGCTGTTGAAGATCGGCGCCGTCATCACCCGCAACACCCGCACTATCCGGCTGATGTTGAACAGTCAGTGCTCGGAACAAGACCTGTTCCTGAAACTGGTCAGCAAGCTGGTGCCGGGATAGCGCTGCGGCGTGCTGTCCCCGGCACAGAAAACACAGGGGGTAGGGGGAAGTGCGCCCGGAGACCATGAAATTGTTCAAGAACTAGCCAATTTCAGGCCGTGAGAGCCATCACCCTCACCGAGCCCAGTATCTAAGAGTCGCTGGCCAGTCTGGTGCAATTTTCGGGCTAACTGTCTGATTGAATTCGGCGGAGGACAACACCAGTGACGGGCGGCGCTTGGTAGTGGTTTTATCAGTGAAAGGGAAAGGAACAACCACGACATCGAACGCTTCAAAGCTCACTGTAGGCTTCCTCGTCCGCACTGAATTCCCATTCACTCAGTGTCCCTTCTAACGCATGAGCGAAGGCCAGGTCGATGGGCCGCGCCTTGCGCAGGCGAATCTCGCCATTATCGATCTCGAAGGCGATGGCGTCGCCGGCCTTGAGATTCAGTGCCTTGCGCACGGCGTCGGGAATGGTAGCTTGATACTTGCCGGTAAGCTTGCTGGTCAATATTGTCATGGCAGTCCCAAAACTATTTGGGGGGTAATACGGTAATACTAGTTCCTGCTATCACAAGCGACAATGATCGCGTCAATGTACTCCTCTCTTATCCGCAAGTCCCATGCACAGCACGGTTCTTCGCAGGCTACACTCGAGATATGCGTATGTCGCTTGCCGGCCAAATCCGCAAGCACATGCGATAAATTTATTGATCGGATTTCATGCGAGATTCGCCAAGGAGTCATCATCATGTCGGTTCGAGAGATACCACTGTATATCGACGGTCAGGCCGTGGCCTCCAGCAGCAGCGAATGGCAGGACGTGCTCAATCCCGCCACCCAGGAAGTGGTGGCCCGGGTGCCGTTTTGCACGGAAGAGGAAGTCGAGCGGGCGGTGACCAGCGCTAGGCAGGCTTTCAAGACCTGGCGCAAGGTGCCCCTGGCCAAGCGCCAGCGAATCATGCTCAAGTTTCAGGCATTGATTCGCGAGCATACGGATGAACTGGCGGAATTGATCACCCTGGAGCACGGCAAGACCCTGCCGGACGCGGCGGGAGAAGTGGGTCGCGGGCTGGAAGTGGTGGAGCACGCCTGCGCGATTCCGTCGCTGCAGTTGGGCGAGGTGGCGGAAAACGCCGCCAACGAGGTGGATGTCTATACCCTGAATCAGCCGCTCGGGGTGGGCGCCGGGATTACCGCCTTCAACTTCCCGATCATGCTGCCCTGTTTCATGTTCCCGCTGGCGGTGGCCACCGGCAACACCTTCGTGCTCAAGCCCTCGGAGCAGGACCCGAGTTCCACCATGCGTCTGGTGGAACTGGCTCATGAAGCGGGGTTGCCGGAAGGGGTACTCAACGTGGTCCACGGTGGGCCGGACGTGGTCAATCAGCTCTGCGATCATCCGGATATCAAGGCGATTTCCTTTATCGGCTCAACCAAGGTGGGTACTCACGTCTATCAGCGTGGCAGCCAGGCGGGCAAGCGGGTGCAGGCGATGATGGGTGCCAAGAACCATTGCGTGGTGATGCCGGACGCCAATCGCAGCCAGGCCATCGACAACCTGCTGGGCTCCGCTTTCGGCGCCGCCGGCCAGCGCTGCATGGCCAACTCCGTGGTGGTGCTGGTGGGCGAAGCACGAAAGTGGCTCGAGGATATCGTCGAGGGCGCGCGCAACATGACCGTCGGCCCCGG
Organism: Pistricoccus aurantiacus; assembly: GCF_007954585.1. GTDB lineage: Bacteria > Pseudomonadota > Gammaproteobacteria > Pseudomonadales > Halomonadaceae > Pistricoccus > Pistricoccus aurantiacus. The sequence goes on along the minus strand of NZ_CP042382.1, from coordinate 122,232 downwards.
CTCCCAGCGGGATGCGGATCTCGGCCCGTTGGTTTCCCCCCAGGCTCGGGATCGAGTGCTGGGTCTGATCGAGAAAGGCGCACAGGAAGGCGCGACCCTGGCCGTGGACGGTCGCGGCTACGAAGTCGAGGGCTACCCGGAGGGCAATTTCGTCGGCCCCACGGTATTCAGCGACGTGAAAGCGGACATGGCGATCTATCAGGAGGAAATCTTTGGCCCGGTGCTCTGCGTAGTGGGGGTCGAAACCTTGGATGAAGCCATCGAGTTCGTCAACGCCAATCCCAATGGCAACGGCACCTCGATCTTCACCAACTCCGGCTGGGCGGCTAGGCGCTTCGAGACGGAAATCGACGTGGGCCAGGTGGGCATCAACGTGCCGATTCCGGTGCCGGTGGCCTACTTCAGCTTCACCGGTTCTCGAGGCTCCAAGCTCGGCGATCTCGGCCCCAACGGTAAGCAGGCGATCCGGTTCTGGACCCAGACCAAGACCGTCACTGCCCGCTGGTTCGAGCCGGAGAATATTTCCGGCGGGATCAACAGCACGATCTCGATGTGATCGCGTCGAGAATCTGCCTGGTGTGGCCTCGTCTCGGTTGAGGCGGGGCTATATTACTGCTAACCGGTCAAGGCCTCTTGATTGGACCGGTCGCGCCGGTGCGAATTCGAAAGTCAGCATGCAACTGCTGCCAGTGGATTCTTAGCGCGTCTTTATGGCGTTCCAGCATGGGTTGCTGTTGCAGGGCTTCCGGCCAAAGTGTGCGTGCCCTGTCCAACGTATCATCGAGATGGGGCTTGATCAGCCGCCAGGGAATGGCGGATTTATCCGCCCAGCGACGAAAGCTGTTCATCGACGCCAAGTACCAGTCCTTATTTCCCGCAAGGTTGAGCGCGGCGTTTCTTTCACCGTCGATGTAGACCCGCGTTGTCAGGATGTCGTAAGCCGAGGAAAGCCTCGGTGTAACGCGATCATCGTACAGCAAACTCCAGTTCTTCAAATGCGCATCACCGTTGGCCAGCAGGATATTGACCAGCAATCGTCGAGCAAGCTGCTGCACATCGGCGATGCCATCCCCGGAATACTGATACAGGATGCGGCCGATTTGTTCATAGTTTGCCGCGCCATATTTTTCCTTGGGATATTTCACCAGCACCTGGGCAAAGTCTTCCATGTGGATACGTTCGATTTGTCCTTTGGTCTGCCTGCGATCGAAGCGCCTAATGGCGAATGCCTGGGTTTCCTGAGGCAAGTTGATAGGTGGAAGATTCTCCAGCTGATCCAGCTTGATCAAGCGAATTTCCGGAATATCAATGCCAGCCAAGGCAGCCAGTGTCATTGCGGAGTATTCGTTCAGGGGAACCTGAGCGTGACGGGTGGAGGGCGTCTTGATGATCCAGTCGCCGAGCTCGGTTTGCGCTGAATCGGCGCCTCCTTGGGCAAGATTGTATCGGCCGTCTTTCTCCTTCATGGAGAACTTCATCTGAATGCCCGCAAGAGAGAACCTGCTGGCAAGATCAATGGGTTCTATCCGTTCGATACCCGCCGGATCTGCGAACGCCAGGCGACGCAGCAGTGTCTCCGGCACTTCGTCGGGTGCCATTGGTGTCGCAATCAGGGCGCCTGGAAGGTCTCGTCCAAGCCAGGCCAGCAGCTCGAATTCGTGATCGATGTGAGTCTTCAGACCTTGCGCCAGGAGTTCGCGCAATGCGCCTTCCGGCAACAGGTTGGACAGCAGGGGATGCAGCCGTTGGTGTCTGAGCCAGTCTCGCCTCAGTAGCTCCGGGGATTTCGGAAAACGTGGGTGGGTAATCAGGCTGAGTGTCGGCCGCGTTGGATCATGCGCGAACTCTTCTGCAAAGAGAAGGATATTTCTGCCGCTTCTGTAACCGACAAGGTGACCCACCAGGTGATCATGCAACGTCAGCAGTAGGACGCTTAATCGGTCCATGGAGACGTCACTTTCAAAGCTGCATTCATTCGTTTTCCTCCAGCAGCCCCCTCCAGGGATCATCGATCAGGGGATCGCCAGTCTCTTCAGGTGGCGTTTGCGCATGGCCCCTCTGATCGGATGGAGTGCTTTTCGCCAGCACAGCAAGCACCGCTTCGCGTTTATCCTGAGGTATCAGCATCAACTCGGCGTTGAGGCCCTTGGCAACCAGTTCGAGCGTGTTCAAACGGGGATTGCCACTGGCTTCAAGCCGTTGGTACTGCTGCCGGGACATGCCCAGGCGCATCCGCATATCACTCTGCTTCAAGCCTAGCTGCAGACGGCGTGACTTTATCTGCTCGAGCAAGATCATGGATTATCAACTCATGTGTTGCTTTTTCACTGAATAGCAACACATTAGTTGCTATTTTTCGCATAAGCAACAGATGAGATGACAATTATTGAGAGAAAGATAAACTATGATATTCATACTGTCTTGACTCAATCTTATAAGGTGTAGCGCATAGAATGCCGATAAATAGCGGGAAACAGACAAAGAGAGTCTGGCATGGATCAGCTACCTGCAGGTCTTTATGAGCGGTTGCTGGATGAAGAGTTGGCACAGCATCTTGCCGCTCATCCGGAACTGAAACCGATACTGCGAGCGCTCGACGATGAGACTGCACCCCATGTATACGCTCAATTTGTCGGCCAATTGCTCGTCCAGGCGCTGCGCATCTCGAATGTCGATCAGCGAATTCCGCTCCTGAATCGTCTTATCGAGCTATTGGCTGCTACCGATGGTCTTGAGTATCTGACTCGCAAGCGTCTGCTCAGCGTCAATAAGCCGGTAATGACGTCGATAGGCGCTGATGCCGGAAAGCTTGCGCGTCCACAGACGCCGCTTGCCACTAGTGCGCTGCTGACCGGTCTTGGTCACGATCCGCCCCTGGAGCACGAACTGCGTGCAGAAATGGCGACCGCAGATGGAGTCGATATCCTGGTCTCCTTTATCAAGTGGTCAGGGCTTCGTCTGCTGATGCCGGCTTTCGAGCATCTTGCCGAACGTGGCGTACCGATACGCCTTATCTCGACCAGCTATATGGGAGCCAGCGATCCGGCAGCGCTGGAGTGGTTGGCAGGCCAATCCAACGTCACCGTGCGCGTGTCCTACGACACTGGCGGCACTCGGCTGCATGCCAAGGCCTATCACTTCCTGCGCGACAGCGGCTATTCCACTGCCTATATAGGCTCGGCCAACATGTCGCATTCGGCAATGACTCAAGGCCTTGAATGGACGGTCAAGGCAACCGCTCAGGACATGGCGCATATCCTGGAACGCTTTGCCGCCGAGTTTTCCGCTTATTGGGAAAGCGATGAATTCGAGCCCTTTACTGAATGCGACTTCCGTCGCTTTCGGCAGGCAATTGCCGCGCACAAGGCGCGCGACAACAGCGGCGCTGCCTTCTTCGCGGAGATCACGCCGCGGCCGTTTCAACTGCGTATCCTTGAGGCTCTGGACGCGACTCGACAGCGCGGCTCCTATCGCAATCTGATTGTTGCTGCGACGGGGACGGGCAAGACGGTGATATCGGCACTGGATTATTGTCGTGTCTGCGAGCATAAACGTCGTAAAGTACCGCTGCTGTTTGTCGCTCATCGTCGCGAAATACTCGAACAGGCGCTGGCCTGCTTTCGCACGGTGCTACGCGATCAGAACTTCGGCGAGCTCTGGGTCGGGGGTCATGAGCCTGACGAATTTCGTTATCTGTTTGCTTCAATCCAGACCCTGAATCGACAGCGACCTTGGGTAAAACTGGGTAGTCAGCATTTTCATTATGTCATCGTCGATGAGGCGCACCATGGCGCTGCCAGCAGCTATCGGGAGTTTTTCGAAACGCTGCAGCCACTGTGGCTGCTTGGCCTGACTGCTACTCCGGAGCGTATGGATGGCAGCAGCATATTGCCGGATTTCGATGACGGGTTAGCCGCCGAGATTCGTCTGCCAGAGGCGCTGGAAGAAAAGCTGCTCTGTCCATTTCACTATTTCGGTATCAGCGACAGCATCGATCTCAGCGATGAGAGCTTGTGGCGCAATGGTCGCTATGATGTTGGCCAATTGGAGAATCTGCTGACCGGCGATGATTTCCGCGCTCGGCAGCGGGTGGACACCGTGCTTCAAGCGCTACGGCGCTATCAGCCAGACCTTTCGGAAGTGCGTGCGATCGGTTTTTGTGCGGGGGTACGCCACGCCCGGTACATGGCGAAGCAGTTTAATCAGGCAGGGCTACATGCATCGGTACTGTTAGGTGATACGCCTGCCGAGAGTCGCACCGAACGCATTCGTGAATTTCGTGAAGGCCGCTTGCCTTTTCTGTTCACTGTCGATGTGCTCAGTGAAGGGGTGGATGTTCCGGACATCAACCTGGTGATGTTTCTCAGGCCCACCGAAAGCCTGACAGTGTTTCTGCAGCAGCTGGGACGGGGGCTGCGTCACGCCCCGGGAAAGGAGTGTCTCACCGTCCTCGACTTCGTCGGCCAAACTCATCGTCGCTATCGGCTTGATACCCGATTTACCGCTTTGCTTTCCGGTCAACGCCAGCGTCTGGATCGTGAAGTCGAAGCGGACTTTCCGGGCCTTCCTCCAGGCTGCAGCATTCAGCTCGAACGGGTGGCGCGAGAGCGGGTGTTGGGTAAGATTCGTGAAGTTCTCGATAACCTCAACCATTTCATTCCGGAGACTATCCGCACCTGGTCGCAGGAAGTGAACCAGCCGCTAACCTTCGGCCGCTTCCTCGATGTCAGCGGACTCTCCCCCATACAGGTATTGTCTCGTCGCAGCTGGTCCGAGTGGAAGGCCATGGCACTTCGCCAGCCCATACCTAATGATGCGAATCTGGCTCAGGCGAGGAAGGCGTTACCGCGTATTGCACTGCGGACTGATCCGCAGCTGCTCGATGCCATCGAATCCATCGCCCAGGATTCCAGCGTCCATGAATCTCGTGGACGTTATAGCGAGAAACTGATGACAGCGCTTCATTATGTGTTGTGGGGGAAAAAGGGAGAGCTAGCCGGTGTGGCGAACCTCGAAGAGTCATTGTCGAAGTGGCAAGCCAATCCCAGCATTGCCTCGGATGCCGCAGAAATTGCCGCTTGGCGTCGGTCCCGGCAGACAGTTCCACTCAAGCGGATTGTATTACCGTTCGACTGTGGACTTTTGTTGCACGGTGCCTACGGCACAGCCGAGATCAAGGCGGCGCTGGGGTTAGCCAGTCTGGAAAAACCCGGTCCCATGGGGCAGGGCATGCTTCATGCCAAGCCTTTGAAAGCCTACGTGATGTTGGTCACCTTTCAGAAAGACGAGAGCGATTTCTCGCCTACGACGCGCTACCACGATTACCCGATCAGCCGTACGCTGCTGCATTGGGAAAGTCGTTCGACAGTGACTCAAGACAGTCCCACTGGCCAGGATTTTCTTCGCTTCCAAGAGTACGGCAATACCATTCTCTTCTTTGCCCGGATGCATAAGCGTATTGAAGGAGAGACGGCGCCTTTCATCTTTCTTGGCCCGGTCAAGGCGCTCAAGCATTATCAGGGGAACCGGCCGATACAAATGACCTGGGAGCTCGAGTATCCGATTCCGGCGGAGCTGTTCGAGCAGGCGCGGCCCGTATAGTATCTGACAGGCCCCAAGCGCACGAACATAATGCTTACGTTAAGGTTCACTCGAATGAGCGACGTTTCGGCAGCACTCTGTTTTCAAGGAGTCCTTACATGAGCCATTCTCTCAGCCGCTTCCCTGTTCCCGAAACCCTCGACGATCTGCCGGAGGATATTCGCGCCACCATCCTCGCCGTTCAAGAAAAGGCAGGCTTCGTGCCCAATGTCTTTCTGATGCTGGCGCATCGGCCGGAGGAGTTTCGCGCCTTCTTCGCCTATCACGACGCCATCATGGAGCGAGAATCCGATACCCTGACCAAGGCGGAAAAGGAGATGATCGTGGTGGCCACCAGCGCCCGCAATCGCTGTCTGTATTGCGTGGTGGCCCACGGGGCCCTGGTGCGCATTTACAGCAAGGACCCGCTGCTGGCGGATCAGGTGGCGATCAATCATCGCACCGCGCCGCTCAGCGAGCGCCATCGGGCCATGCTGGATTTCGCGCTGTATATCGGCACCCAGCAAGGCGAGCTGAACGATGACTGGCAAACTCGCCTGTTCGAGGCAGAGTTCACTCTGGACGATATCTGGGATATCGGCGCCGTGGCCGGCTTCTTCGGCATGTCCAACCGGCTGGTGAACCTTACCGGCACGCCGCCCAACGCGGAGTTCTATCTGATGGGCCGGATACCGAGAGAAAAATAAAGCGTTTATATCCTTTTGGCTGTTAGAGGAGATACCTGATGACCACACGCAGGACCTGGAGCGATTGGGCTGCCGGCCGTAAGGAAGCGTCGATCAGCGACTGGCTGCGCGAGACAAGCGAGCCGGACTGGTCCGCCACGGTGAATCATCCACTATTCGATGCCTTGGCCGAAGGGCGGCTTTTTGACGAGGTTTTCGCCGCCTATATGGTGCAGGACTATGGGTTCGTTGATCCTTTTACCGCGCTGATCGGCCATGCCATTGGTCGTGCTCCAAGTATGGAAGATCGCGTTGTGCTGGGTCGGTTCATGGGCATGCTGACCAGTGACGAGAACAGCGTATTCCTGCGTACCTTCGAGACCTTTGAAGTTTCGGAGCGGGCTCGCAGCACACCGAATTATCTGGAAGCCACCCAGGACTTTCGACGCCTTCTGCAAGATACCGGCATGCAGGGCAGCTATGCGGAGATACTGGCGGTATTGGTGGTCACGGAGTGGATTTACCTGGAATGGGCCACCCGGATCACCCGGGTTGATGGGCTACACCCGTTGCAAGGCGAGTGGATCGACCTACACGACAATCCTGACTTCAGAGCGTTCGTGAGCTGGCTGCGTCGGCGACTGCACGAAACGGCAATCGATCTCGACGACGAGGCCTTTACACGGATGGCCAGGCGCTTTCGAGAAACGGTAGCCAAGGAAAGAGCCTTCCACGATGCCGTGTATCCGGGTTGACCTCATTGATTGCTGAAGCATAGGGCAAGAGGTCAACGTGAATCATTGCCCGGCTGATCTTCCCTTAAGGGCATCCTTCTATCGCAGGCTTCCTACAAGTACTGGCTGAAAAACGCTGGGCGTGTTTCTTGGCTTCATTAAATGACATGGCAAGATCTGGTTTGAAGGCGTAAAACATCTTTATACTTGGATTATGGTTAGTCTGATGGGCGGAGAAAGAGGCCTCTACAGGTAGTTTTTCCTTTTATCCATCAAAAAAGTCTTTGGTTTGCAAGCTTTGAAGCTGCACGACCACCATCTAAAAAATGCTCCCGGGATCGTTTCATCGTTCTTAATATTCATAATTTTTAATATTTGATATTCTCCGTTGTTAACAAGAGTACCTTCATGAAACATTATCTTGTCTTATCGCTTTTCTCGATCGGAATTTTCCTGGTCAGTACGATGGCTCAGGCCGTCGAGGTGGGTGAGCGGCTTGCGCCTTGGACCCTGAAAGATCAGTTTGGCGACTCCGTAAATCTCGACGAGCAGACGAGTCTGCTGCTCGTCGCCAGCAGTCGCAAGGCGGCGGAAGTGATGGACGAGGCGTTAAAAGATAGTCCCGAGGGCTATCTGGAAGCGCGTAATACGCTTTATGTGGCGGATATTTCGCGCATACCCGGCCTGGTGGCCAAGCTCGTGCTGGTGCCGGCGATGCGTTCGGCCAACTATCGCGTCCTGCTCGACCGTGAAAGCCAAGTCGCGCCGCAGCATCTGGGCAACGGCGACACGGTGCTCTGGCTGGATCTCGACGACATGAAGGTACAGGAGCGTCGCGAATTCGAGTCCGCCGAGGCGCTGCGCCGGACGCTGGAGGAGTATCGATCATGAATCTGCTGATGAATACGCTGATCCTGCTGGCGACGGTGGCCGGTATGGAAGCCTTCGCCTGGTACGCGCATAAATACATCATGCACGGCTGGGGCTGGGGTTGGCATCGTTCCCACCACGAACCGCGAACGGGGTGGTTCGAGAAGAACGATCTCTACGCGGTGGTATTCGCCGGAATCGCCATTCTGCTGATCGCCCTGGGCACCGCGGGCTGGTATCCGCTGCAGTGGATAGGCGCCGGCATGACCTTGTACGGCGCGCTCTATTTCCTTGCCCACGATGGGCTGGTGCATCAGCGCTGGCCGTTTCGCTACGTACCACGCAAGGGCTACCTGAAGCGGCTGTATCAGGCCCATCGCATGCACCATGCGGTAAAGGGCAGGGAAGGCTGCGTGTCCTTCGGTTTCCTGGTGGCGCCGCCTATCGGCACTCTCAAGCGCCAACTGCGCGAGAAGCACGGCGGGCCCTTGAAAAACGCTCGCTAACGAGGCCGCTGCCAAAGCTGGTCCGGTCGCGGCTCCGGTGTTCGCCAGCGCGACGCCAGCGCCTGAGCTAGCCCGCCGGATAGCAGACGCGTTTTATCCATCTTGCTGGTAGAAATGCGTTTATCCCAGGCGCGAGCGCCTCGCGCTTTCACTTTCATGCCTATTTCCCGATAGACGCCCAAGGCGGTGGCGATGGCCCAGGCGCAGCGCGGCGAAAGCGCCGTCAGGCCGCCGTGAGCCGAGTCATAGTAGGGTTCCGCCGTATCAACTAGCCGCACAGCGAGTTTCGAAAGCGCTTCACGATGTTGAGGTGAAGCGATCTCTTCTTGTGGAATGCCGGCTTCCTCCAGCCACTGCTCCGGTAGGTAGCAGCGGCCTATTTCCGCGTCCTCGACGATATCCCTGGCAATATTGGTCAACTGAAAGGCCAGGCCCAGGTCGCAGGCTCGGTCCAGGGTCGCATCATCTTTCGCGCCCATGATCCAGGCCATCATCACTCCCACTACGCCGGCCACGTGGTAGCAATAGCTCAGGGTGTCGTCGAGCGTGATATAGCGCCGCTCCGCCACGTCCATGGCGAAGCCGTCCAGGTGTGCCAGGGGATGCCGCTCGGGGATCTCGTGTTCGAGGGCGACTTCCTGAAAGGCGGCGAAGGCCGGACTTTCCATGGGTTCTCCCGCATAGGCCTGGCGGGTCAAGCGACGAAGTTCTTCCAGGCGGGACTCGCTGGTTTGCAGTGACCTTGTCGATGTCTGAAAACCCAGCTGCTGATCGTCGATCACGTCGTCGCAGTGGCGACACCAGGCGTAAAGCATCAGGGCACTGCGCCGGGTCTGCGGATCGAACAATCTGGCGGCGGTGGCAAAACTCTTGGAACCGACGGCGATGGTCTGTGCAGCGTGTTGGCCCAGCTTATCCGTCATTGTGGCGTACCGTCATTGAGGCGTTCCAACATCAGGCCTGCGGTAGCCTTGGCGGATCCGATCACCCCGGGCACCCCGGCGCCGGGATGGGTGCCGGCGCCTACCATGTAAAGATTGCCGATCTTGGCGTCGCGGTTGTGAGGTCGGAACCAGGCGCTCTGGGTCAGAATCGGCTCCAAGGAAAAAGCGGAGCCCAGGTGGGCGTTGAGCTCCTCGCGAAAATCCAGCGGGGTGAAGTGCCGGCAGGTCACCAGGTGCTCCCGCAGCCCCGGGATGTAATGTCGTTCCAGGTAGTCGAGGATACGGTCACGATATATCGGGCCCTGGGTTTCCCAGTCGATTTTCGCCTTGCCCAGATGCGGTACCGGTGCCAGCACGTAATGAGCGCTGCAGCCTTCCGGCGCGAGACTCGGGTCGGTGACGCAGGGGGAATGCAGGTACAGGGAGAAGTCGTCCGCCAGGGTTTCCGCGTTGAAGATCTCGTCGATCAGCTCCTTGTAGCGGGGACCGAAGCAGACGGTGTGATGCTCCAGGCCCTGGGATGGCTTGTCGAGGCCGAAATAGATCACGAACAGCGACATGCTGAATCGCTTGCGGCTCAGCGATTTGGCTTGGCCGGCGCCACGGGTATGCTCACCCAGCAGCTTGGCATAGGTGTGCATCACGTCCGCGTTGGAGGCCAGCGTATCCGTCGGAAAGTGCCGGCCATCTCCCAGGGTGACGCCGCTCACCCGATCGCCCTCGGTTTCGATTCGCGCCACTTCCGCGTTCAGCTCAAGCCGCCCGCCGAGATCCTCGAACAGCTTGACCATGCCCTGCACCAAGGCGCCGGTGCCGCCCTTGGGAAACCACACCCCCCATTGGCGCTCCAGAGCATGAATCAAAGTATAGATGGAGGAGGTAGCGAAAGGGTTGCCCCCCACCAGCAGGGAATGAAAGGAGAAGGCCTGGCGCAGATGCGGGTCTTCGATGAACTTCGAGACCATGGAATAGACGCTGCGCCAGGCCTGAAGCCTGGCCAGCTGCGGGCCGGCGGAAAGCATGTCGCGAAAGGAGAGAAATGGCACGGCGCCGAGCTTGCGATAGCCTTCCTCGAAGACCGCCTTGGAATAGTCCAGGAAGCGCCGATAGCCCTCCACGTCCTTGGGATTGCGTTCGGCGATCTGCCGGTCCAGGGATTCCTGATCGTTGACGTAGTCGAAGGCCGGGGCGTCTTCCCAGCAGAGCCGGTAGAAGGGCGTGACCGGCAATAGCTCGACGTAATCCGAAAGGCGCCTGTCCGCCAGGGTGAAGAGCTCTTCCAAGGCGGACGGATCAGTGATCACCGTGGGGCCGGCGTCGAAGGTGAAACCCTTGTCTTCATAAACATAGGCGCGGCCGCCGGGCTTGTCGCGCTTTTCCAGCAGGGTGGTCTGGTAGCCGCCGGCCTGCAGACGAATCGCCAAGGCCAGGCCGCCGAAGCCGGCGCCGATGACCAGGGCGCGTTTGGGTTGGGTCATGAATGTTTTCCAAAAGGGGTGGATGCAATCCTTTGCGGCGAGTTCAGCCGAACCGCCTTGAGAGCCTCGCCCAGGGGCACCGGGGGCTTGCCCGTCAGGATGCGCGCCTTGTCGGCCCAGGTCAGACGCCCGGCGTAGAAGCGCTCGATCAGCGGCTCCCGCAGACCGTAGAAGCGCTGCATGACCTGCCAGCGCCGGTCCGGGCGGCCGGCCATGAACAACATGCGATTGAGCAGGCGAAAGTAGCCTTGGCGCCGCCATTCCTGTGCGGCGAAGGCGTGGATGGCCTGGAACAGGGATTTCGCGCCGAGATTTTCGAGGCTCGCGATATGCTCCGCCAAGCGTACCGCATGAGGTAGCGAGTAGCCGGTGGTCGGGTGGAAAAGCCCCGCCCGCAGGCCGCTTCTGGGCTGACCCTGGGCGTCTCGCCAGAAGGCGTAAAAATCTCCCGCCAGGGTGATCGGCAGCACGCCGTTTTCCTCCCGCAGCGTTTCGGCAACCCTCCAGCCGTGATCTCGCGCATAGGCGTCGATGTGCTTCCGCAGTTTCGTGGCGTCATCCGCCGGCCGGTCCACGTAGTGGGTATCCTCGATCAGCAGGGTATCCCGGCTGAAGGGCAGCACATAGACGAAACGGTAGCCGTCGCCCTGGGGAACGCTGGCGTCCATGATGATCGGTTCCTGCAGGCCGTGGGGCCGTTCCAGTCGCACTTCCCGGCCGAGAAACGCCTGATAGCCCAGGGTCAGATGCTGACTTTCCTTGGGCCCGCGGCCATCGATCACCGCCGGCGCCTGCAGGATGCGGCCGTCTTCGAGCTCCACGGACTCGGGGGATAGGCTTGCCACCGGCGTATCGACCCAGAGGTTTTTCCCGAGAGCTTCTTTCAAGGCTCCGGCGAAATCCGTGGAAAAAATACTGGCGTAGCCGCCGCTCAACAGGCGTTTGCGGTCCGGAAAGATCACTCGATGGCGGGGCCAGCGACAGCCCACCAGGGACGCCAGCCAGGCATGCTGGGCCTTTGACAGATCGCCGTCGTGAAACGACCAGGTGTGATTGCCGCCGGGCTGGCTTTCGCTTTCCAGCATCAGCAGGCGCAGTTCCGGGCGTGCCTGTTTCAGCCGCAGTGCGATCAGGCCGTTGGCCAGGCCGCCGCCTACCAGGATCAGATCCGGCGCTTTCATGCCAGGCTCTCGTGGGCAGATGCATGAGGTGAAATCGCCGGGTCGCCGTCGATGACCTTCTCAACGATAGTCGCCGCTCGGGGCACGCCACCGGCGGCCTTGACCTCGTCGCTCAGGCGCTCCAAGGGGTGGGCGAAGCGGGAATAGGTCAACAGCGTTTCGAGCTTGTCGCTCAAGGCACGCTGATTCGAGAAACGCGCCGAGGCCTTGAGGCCTACCCCGGCGTGGACCACCCGCGCCGCTACCCCGGGCTGATCGAAGGCCAGCGGCAAAACGAGGATGGGGGTATGAGCGAGCAGGGCATCCATCACCGTATTCAGGCCGCCGTGGGAAACCACCGCGTTGGCTCGGGCCAGAGCGGCGCGCTGGGGTACGAAATCCCGCACCCAGGTCGCGCCTTCACGTTCGAGTACTTGTTCTTGATTGGAATTCAAGCCGCCGCAGTGGGCCAGCAGCAGCTGTACTTCGATACGTCGGCAGGCCCGGGCGATACGTCGAAAAACACCGAAGCGATGACCCTGAAGCGTGCCGAGAGAAGCGAAGACCAGCGGACGATCCTGGGCGATGGGAATGGCCAGATCGGGTTCTTCCGTCGGCGCCGCTCGCAGCGGCCCCACATGATAGAAATCTTTCGGCAAGGCGCGACGGGGAAAGTCGAAACCGCTTACCGTCTGACTGATCTGGGCATAAGGCGACAGGCATTCATGCAGACCTTCTCGCGGAGACAGCCCGAAGGCGGCGGCGTGGCGAGCGACGACGCGACGAAGGGGGTTCATCAGGTCGTCATAGACTCGCTCGCTGCCCGCGTAAATTCGCTGGCGCCGCGGGTCGTCCTGATAGCTCATGGGCATCACCGGCAGCGGCAGCCCGGGTTCGCGATTGATCGGCAGCGCGCAGGCCACGGAAATATAAGGCAGTCCCATTGCCTCGCCGACCAGCCCGCCGGCGGCTTCCATCTGATCGCAAAGCAGAGCATCGATCTGGAGCGTCTCGATTGCCTTGGGGGCTTCTCGACAAAGCATCTCCGTGGTGCGGCTCATGTCCTGGATCAGCCGCTTGAGCCCCAGCGGGCCGCCGGGGTTGGCGGCCAGGCGCAGGGTTTCGTCCAGGGAGCCCGGGGGATGGCTTGATTCTCCTAGCGGCTGAAAGCCGATTCGCGAGTCGCTTAGCCAGCGGCTAGCCTCCGGCTGATGCAGGAACGTCACCCGGTGGCCGCGTTCGATCAGTTCACAGGCCAGTGCCTGCAGGGCACTGAAATGACTTGGTAGGGCAGGGGCGATCACGCCGATATGCTTAGCCATGGGGTTCTTCCATGAGTTCGCCTGGAGTTTTGTTGAATCCTGTCTCGATGAGCGGCGCCTGGCGCAGCGCCGCCAGATCCAAGCTGCCGGTGCAGAAGCAGGCGATGCGCAGCTGCTGGATGACAGTTTCGAAGTGCTCGATCACCGCCTGGCTGGACGCCGTGGCGCTATGGAGCACCGCGGCGGCCTGGCCCACCAGATCCGCCCCTAGCCGTATTGCCTTGGCGGCGTCCACGCCGTCGCGAATGCCGCCGGAAGCGATCAGGGGAGTATCCGGCAGCGCCTGGCGCACCGTCTGGATAGCCTGGGCGGTAGGAATTCCCCAGCCGGCGAAGGCCATGGCGATCTTGCGCTGCGTCTCGCTTGTGGCGCGCTCCGCTTCTACCGCGGCCCAACTGGTGCCGCCGGCGCCGGCCACGTCGATCACCGAGACTCCTTCCTCCATCAGCGCTCGGGCGATCGCGGGGGAGATGCCCGCGCCCACTTCCTTGACCACCACCGGTACCTCGAGCACCTTGACCAGGGCGCCGATCGCCTGGCGCACGCCTCGCCAGTCACGGTCGCCGCCGCCTTGCACCGCTTCCTGCAAGGGGTTGATATGCACGATCAAGGCGTCCGCCTCGATCATCTCCACCGCGCGGCGCGCCCAGTCGAGGCCTTCGCGCTCCCGCAGCTGTCCCGCGCCGATATTGCCGAGCAGAGGAATATCGGGAGCGACCTGCCGTAACTCCCGAGTCAGACCGTGATCGTTGCCGGATTGCAGCGCAATTCTCTGAGAGCCGATAGCCAGGGCGATGCCCAGATGCTGAGCCGCTTCCGCTAGATGCCGGTTGATGGTTTTGGCTCGGGCCGCGCCGCCGGTCATGGAACTGATCAAAAATGGCGCGCTCAATGGCTTATGGAAAAGTCGAGTGCTTAGATCGATATCGTCCAGATGCAGCTGTGGCAAGGCGCAGTGAGCGAAGCGATAATCGGCGAAACCCGTGGCCGTCGGCGCGTCGGCGCGGCGAGCGTCCAGCACGATATCGAGATGATCGTTCTTGCGTTTCACCAGGTCGTCACTCGCCATGTTGCGCTCCTGCCAGGAAAATACATTAAATTGCCATCGTACAAGATACTATCTAAAGTTATGCAAACATTGTACGAAACGCTAGCTTATTCAACAGGCAGCCCCTTGAACAACCGCTTTACATAAGACCCGGGAGTCTTGCCCATGGCTTCATCCATTGCCACCCCCGCCGTCGAGAGTCCTGAGCAAAAATCGCTCATCGAGCTTCGCTGCCGGGTCGATCGTCGTCTCGAGACACTGCTGGCCGAGTCCGCCAGCGATGATGATCCGGTATTTCGAGCGATGCGGGACAGCTTGCTGGCGCCGGGCAGGCGGGTGCGGCCGATTCTCTTGATCCTGGCGGGCCGAGAACTGGGCGGCGGTCTGCCGGCGCTGCTCGACCTCGGTTGCGCGGTGGAGATGATCCATACCGCTTCGTTGATACTCGACGATCTGCCCTGCATGGATGACGCTAGCCTGCGGCGGGGGCGCCCGACCATGCATCGTTTATATGGCGAGGATGTCGCCATGCTGGCGGTGGTGGCCCTGTTGAGTCGAGCCTCCGGCGTGGTGGCGGAATCAACGGGTTTATTCGCCCAGCAGCGCACGCAAATGGTTGAGCGCCTCAGTCGAGCCGTGGGCATCCAGGGCCTCGTCAAGGGCCAGTACGAGGATCTTCATGAAGCCTGTCATGTGCGCTCCATCGAGGCGGTGATGGCGACCAATACTCGCAAGACCGGCGTGCTGTTTCAGGCTGCTATGTATATGGCGGCGCTGGCCGCCGGGGCAGACGAGACGGTGATCGAGCATCTCGACCGTTTTGCCTTGGCCTTGGGGCAAGCCTATCAGCTTTGCGACGACCTCAGCGACGGCGGTGCGGCCCAGGGCAAGGACGTTCATCAGGATCGGGACAAGACCACCCTGGTCAGCCTGCTCGGTCCGGAGGAAGTCCGCGGGCACCTGGCCGGCCAGTTGGAAGAGGCGGATCGCCACTTGAGCGCCGTCTACGGTGCGGATTCCCCCCTAAGCCGTTTCATGCACGGCCTGTTTCCGTTATTTCGATAGTTTCCGGGCGGTCAAGGCAACAGGAGTTGCAACTCCCGAAGCGGGCTTCCAGACTCGAAGCTACCGATCAGACATTTGGAAACGCCGCCATGAGTGAAGCATCTTCCCCGGATTCTCGTCGTCGCCATTCCGCCCCGGTGGTGGATGGCGTGAACAAGTCCGCCAGCCGCGCCATGCTGCGAGCGGTAGGTTTCGAGGACGCGGATTTCAAGAAGCCCCAGGTAGGCATCGCCTCCACCTGGAGTATGGTCACCCCCTGCAACAGCCATATCAACGAGTTGGCGGACGTCGCCCGAACCGGTGCGGACGAGGCCGGCGGCAAGGGTATGATCTTCAATACCATCACCATTTCCGACGGTATCGCCAACGGCACCGAGGGCATGAAGTATTCCCTGGTGTCCCGGGAGGTGATCGCGGATTCCATCGAGACCGTGGCCGGCTGCGAGGGTTTCGACGGCCTGGTGGCCATCGGCGGCTGCGACAAGAACATGCCGGGCTGCCTGATCGGCCTGGCGCGGCTGAACCGGCCCGGTGTGTTCGTCTACGGCGGTACCATCCTGCCTGGGGCGGGACATACGGATATCATCTCCGTGTTCGAGGCGGTGGGGGCGCACGCCAAGGGTGACATGTCGCTGATCGACGTCAAGCAGGTGGAGGAAACCGCCATTCCCGGCCCCGGCGCCTGCGGCGGCATGTATACCGCCAATACCATGGCCTCCGCCATCGAGGCGCTGGGCATGAGCCTGCCCAACTCCTCGGCGCAGAACGCCGTCTCCGATAACAAGCGCGAGGACTGCAAGGCCGCCGGGGCCGCGGTACTCGAACTGCTGGAGCGGGATATCAAGCCCAGCGATATCATGACTCGCGAAGCGTTCGAGAATGCCATTACGGTAATTATCGCGCTCGGTGGCTCCACCAACGCGGTGCTGCACCTGATCGCCATGGCCAACGCCATCGGCGTCGAGCTGGGCCTGGACGACTTCACCGCCATCGGCAAACGGGTGCCGGTACTCGCCGATCTGCGCCCCAGCGGTCATTACATGATGAGCGAGCTGGTGGAAATCGGCGGCATTCAGCCGTTGATGAAGATGCTGCTCGACGCGGGACTTCTGCACGGCGACTGCCTGACGGTGACCGGCCAAACCCTGGCGGAAAATCTGGCGGACGCCGCGCCCTATCCTGAAAATCAGCAAATCATCATGCCCCTGGACAAACCGATCAAGGGCGAGAGTCATCTGCGGATTCTCTACGGCAACCTCGCCCCGGAAGGGGCGGTAGCCAAGATCACCGGCAAGGAAGGCACCCACTTTTCCGGCCGCGCCCGGGTGTTCGGCTCCGAAGAGGAAGCTCAAGAGCGCATCCTGGACGGTACCGTGGTCGCCGGGGACGTGCTGGTGATTCGCTACGAAGGGCCGCGCGGCGGGCCGGGCATGCGCGAGATGCTTTCCCCCACCTCGGCGATCATGGGCCGGGGGCTGGGCAGCGAGGTGGCGCTGATCACCGACGGGCGCTTCTCCGGCGGCAGCCACGGCTTCGTGGTGGGGCATATCACCCCGGAAGCCTTCGACGGCGGCCCCCTGGCCTTGGTGGAAGATGGCGACGAAATCGTCATCGACGCCGTCGCCGACAGTATCGATCTCAAGATCGACGATACGGAAATGAAGCGTCGCCGAAGCGCCTGGCAGCAGCCCCAGCCGCGCTATCGGCGGGGTGTGCTGGCCAAGTACGCCAAGACCGTCAGCTCCGCCTCCCTCGGCGCGGTAACCGACCTGCCGGAATAGCCAAGTGAATCTTGAGCGCTTCGACATTGGTACCCCTATCGGGGTGATCGCCGACACCCACGGCACCCTATGGGACGAGGCGCTGCCGCTGCTCGAGGATTGCGAGCTGATCCTGCATCTCGGCGACGTGGGCAAGCCCTTTATCCTCAAGCGTCTGGCGGAGATGGCAGAGCTTCTCGTAGTGCGCGGCAATATCGACACCCAGGACTGGACGGAAACGACTCCCTGGACGCTGGATATTCTCGTCAACGGCTGGCGGCTGCACCTGGTGCATAATATCGCCGACTTCAACACCGATATATCTTGTGACGCCGTGCTTCACGGTCATTCCCACAAGCCGCGCAACGAATGGCGAGACGGACGGCTGTGGTTCAACCCCGGGGGCGGCGGTCGGCGGCGTTTCACGCTGCCGATCACTCTCGGCAAGCTATGGGCGGATGAGCGGGGGCTACGTGGGGCTGTCGTTCATCTGCCGCTTGATGCCGACAAAAATCATGCTGCAACCCGCTCCCGATAGTCGCGCCACCGTTATCGGTGCCACCACGATCCTTAACTGGGCGCTGTTGGCGGCCTTGACTCAGCTGGCAGGCCCGGTGCCGCCGTTCCTGCTTACCGCCTTGGCCTTCGGCATCGCCTTTGTCTGTTTCGCCATCTGGCTAAAACTGCGCGGGAAATCCCTACTGGTTCCACTCAAGCAGCCGCCGGCGATATGGGCGCTGGGGGTCGGTGGGCTATTCGGCTATCACGCGCTCTACTTCGTCGCCCAGCAGAACGCGCCGCCGGCCAATGCCGGACTGATCAGTTACTTATGGCCGCTGTTGATCGTGCTTTTCGTCGCGCTGTTGCCCGGTGAGCGCTTGCGCCTCATACACGTGATCGGCAGCGTTCTGGGGTTTATCGGCGCAGCTTTGCTGGTAGGCGGCGATGTCAATGCCGGGGGAAGTATTCTGGGCTACACGGCGGCATTTGCCTGCGCCTTTCTATGGAGCGGCTATTCGGTGCTGTCACGCGCGACCCGTAGCGTGCCGACCGCAGCGGTGGGCGGTTTCTGCCTGGCCACTGCGCTGCTTGCCGCGCTCTGCCATTGGCTCTTCGAACCGACACGCTGGCCGCAGGGCATCGGTTGGTTTGGGGTGCTCGGTCTGGGCCTGGGACCGGTGGGCAGCGCATTCTTCACCTGGGACCTGGGCATCAAGCATGGCGACCTACGTCTGCTCGGGCTGCTGGCCTATTTCACTCCGCTACTTTCCACGGTGGTACTGATCCTGACGGGTTACGCTGAATCGACACCACTATTGGCGCTGGCCGCCGGGCTGATTACCTTGGGAATGCTGGTGGGCAGCGGGAGAGCGAGGGGTCTAAGGTTTAATCGTCGCGTGCGCCAATAAGGGAAGAGCGCCATGCCCTGATTCAAGAATCGAGTAGAAGAGTTTCATGCCTGATACGTGCCTACGCATCGAATTGCTTTATATCGAGGCTCTGGTCTGGCGCCGCGTGCTGGTACCCCAGCAGATCAACCTGCATCGCCTGCATAAAGTGATCCAGGCAGTGATGGGTTGAGAGAATTACTATCATGCTTCTGCAGTCCCTGGATGGCTATTTCGAGGCACGAATCCTGATGGCATTGCCTCGATGCTGGAGTTGATGCAGGCGGGGTTTCGGCGCAAGTAGCATCTTAAAAAAGCCTTTAGGAAATGGAGGGCATATCCGCCAGCAGGTAGTCGCGAATAAAGTGATGGCGCTCCAGTTGGCCTCATCCGTTTTAGGATGCTGACCAAGTGCAGCCAATCGCTTTCGACGGTGACAGAAAGTGTCGAGGTCGATAGTGGCCATGCCATGTTCCGTAGCGCTGACGCATCGCTAAAGCATACCCGCTTGAGAACTATCGAGACGACGAAGAGTGTTCCTTGCTCGCTCGCTCATCTTCCTTGCGCAGTGCGCTGATGAACATGGTGCCGAGTCCGCTGGCGTGACAGGAAGCCAGCAGTTGCTTACGCATAAGCTTGCGGTAGTAGATGCTCATGCCGCCGATAAAGAACAGCACGCTGGCAAACAGGAACTGGGAGGCGGCATAGGCGGTAATCTGCCGCTCCGGATCGCTGGGAAATTGCCATAGATAGGGAATCGAGGCCACCGTGAACAGCCCCGAGCCAAGAATGAATTGAGCCACGGTGATGTTGAACAGCTGCATGTAGAGCATTGACGGCGCTTCGACCACCTGTAGAAGATTCACGAAACCGCCGATCACGAACAGTATCGAGCCGATGATGAAGCTCCAGCTGCCTAGCGCAATGGCTTCAATGGAGGGAAAAAAGCACAGGCTGCCTACCGCGAACAGCGCCGATCCGAGCACGCAGGCCCAGGCCGAGACGTACTCGATATAATCGCTGAAGGTGTCGGTTTGATGCTTGCGCCAGTACTTGAGCACCTCGAGCAGATCGTGACCCGTCACCATCAGATAAAGTAACGATCCTATGAAGAATAGCCAGTCGCCGAAGATCAGATACGTCTGAAGCGCCGGAAAGAAGAAGATACTGCCGGCGATGAAAGCCAGGCCCCCCAGCTGATAGCTGACAGCGTTGACCGTCTGCCAGATTTCGTGGGAGTGGCTATTCGAGTCGCTGGAACTCAGGTTGGAAACGCGCTGGCGGTGGGTAAGTAAATGAGGCATGGGTCATAAGGTCGTTGAATATCGGAATGGCGTCAGTATGACAAAAAACCGCCCGAACTTTATAGTTCGAGCGGTTTTCAGATCGAACGCCATCAAGCGCCGCCGATACCTTTGACGATATAGCCCGAACCGCCGCAGTCGGCGCACTGCTCGCCGTCGACCTTGCCGGTGCCGTTGCAGCGCGGGCATACGTCTTCTCCGGTGCCCGGCGTACCTGGTTCCCCCTCGTCGCCGGGTTCGGGAATACTGGCTTTCTCGTTTTCTGGCTTGTCAGCTGCCATACATCCTCCTTGTTTGGCTTCAAGACCCGATCCCTATGTCGGGCCTCTCACCTAAACCTAGAAGGCCTGGTTACCTTTTGCCAGTGGATACTTCTGCATACCGCCGCGGCGGTATTCGCTGTTTCTATCAAAGCTGGCCGACATAGCGCATGTCGCTATGCAGGCTTTCCGGTACGTCTTCCATCAGCACCAGCGTAATCGCAGAGTCGCCGTCGTCGTTGGCGACGACGTTGTCCCCCAAGGAGATATTTAGACTATCCGGGGACAAGTTATACATGGCGCCGGTCAACGGATCGACGATCAGCCAGCCGATCAGGCCGCCAAACAGCAGATTACCGCCGATGTACCAGCCGTTGGGAGTGGAATTGATCATCATGGTGCGGCTTGCATAGCCATCCTTCGAAATTTCCACGGTATAGGTCTTGCCGCCAAAATAGGAACCATCGGCTTTTTTCAATTGTACCGTGGTGGGAGTCGTGGCCGTGTGAACATGCGCACTACGCTCATCGGTGATCACTACATTGGCTTGGCTGGGGCTGCTGCTGATGTTGACGGTTTGATCTTTATCACCCACGATACTGGCGCAACCGGTCAGCATGGCGAGAGTGGCGATGGCAGCGGCAAGTTTCAGCTTTTTCATTCGTTTTCCCTTGTCTCCGTTATATTTTACTCGACGAGGCTTGGTGATTCGTCGACGCCTTTCTTCCATCGGCAGGCAAAACGAAAAATGAAGTTTTTTTATGAAGTTTCCTGTGCTTGGCGGAAAGAGGAAGAGAGCCATTATCGTTTGGGTAAAACGGGACTAAATTGAATCTTGTTAAACTAGGTAGATAAAACTAAGTTTTATCTAATCAATAGAGGTTTTATGAAAACCATCAATATTCACGAGGCCAGTGCTCGTCTTTCTCAACTTGTCGAAAAAGCGGCGAAAGGCGAACCCTTCATTATCACCAAGGCGGGTAAATCTGTTGCCCGAGTTACCGCTATCGATAGCCCTGAACCGAGTAAGCAGAAGCGCCTGGGTTTTCTGAAAGGGCAGTTCCAGATACCCGAAGACTTCGATCGCATGGGCGAGCGAGAAATTTCGAAACTGCTTGGAAGTTAGGTGTAAGAGGCTTGATGTAAAAGGTCAGATGATAGGTTAAGCCATAAGAGCCATCTCTTGATGGCAGCATTTGGTCTCCTTGCTCAATTTATTTAGGAGCAGCGAGATGGATATTAACTGCAAATCCGCATAGCGGTTGGTTTCGTTGATGAAGTCGTCCATCACAACGTAGACACTAAGATCTATAGAATTCTTAAACTTGTCGATTATTGCCTTGGTTGGTAGGGGTAGCCATCTAGAGCGGAAGTCAGATGCTCGCTGAGCACATTGTTGCTAAAGATGGCTGATATTTTTTATAGTCAGGAACTGTTTTGCATCATATAAGTGGCATTTTTCGCTGAATATCGGGGCTCTACCCGAGCAATATACTTCCAAATTTAATGAAGTTGAGCAACCCGCCATACCGCTGTGGCTAAATGCGCTAAGGATCTCTGGCGATTATTGATAGTATCCTCATTCCAAACAGCGTGAGTCTCGGGGAGACTCGAGGTCGATTCTATGGCGCTGCGCGATAAGATGGCGCTTTGACTTCATAGGTATGATTGCCCGCTTCGCAATTCAATCCTTCTTCGAGCAAAGTAATATTGCCGATTCGGTAGACTTCTGCAGCAGCAGCCACGTCATTAAATTCGGGCCAATTATCGGAAGGATTCTCAGGTAGAACATGTTCAATAGTGATTTCAGGTGATGGCATTGAGAAAGCTTTTTCAGTTTTTGCGCATCAATTTTGGCCAATATATAACGAACAATTTGTTTATTTCTGCTGTTTGACGTATCAAATGTTTTCGTAGCAAAATTTGAACGAAAAACTTCATCATTAGGATAAATTGAACGTAGTTCTGCAAGGATAAGTGGTCTCTATGATCGGTCGGAAGTACCCTATCAAGAGAAATGCCAGTCAGCGTTAGCTGACTGGCATTAGGGCCGGAAGGGAACCTTATTTCAACGAAACTCAAAACTCTCCTGATGAAAGCGTAAGGAAATGGACTGTTGCTTCAGTCCGTTTCGCAGGGCTTTTGCCAGGCCTTGCGGCCCGCAAAACCAGATATCCACCTTGTAGTCATGGATCTGCAGTTGGCTCACAGTCAATCGCTGCCCCTGCAGGCTGTCGTGGATGTGCAGTGATATGTCCGCAAGTTGCTTCGTCAGTTGTTGCAGGCGAGCCACCATTGGGTCATTCACGGCTCCGGCAGTGCAATAATGGAGTGTGACTGCCGGATGTTCTTGTTCGGCATTAATCAGGCGGTTTTCCAATGCAGCCAGAAACGGTGTGATACCGATGCCGCCCGCCACCCAGATCTGCTGGGCGTTTGTTCTGCCGCTGTTAAGATTAAAACGACCATAGGGGCCTTCGAGTGTAACAGCCTGACCACTACGTAGATGCTGCGGGATCTTGCGGGTATAGTCTCCCAACGCCTTGATCTGAAAGCTGAGCTGACCGCTGTCATTGTCAGCACTAGAGAGGCTGAAAGGATGCGCCCCTTCGATCCGGTCGAATGTCACCAGGGCGAATTGTCCGGCTCGATGCCCAGGCCACTGCTTGCCCATGTCACAGACGACCTCCGTGATATGGGCTGATGTCTGCTTGACGGCCTGAACCAGCCCCTTGTAGCGGCGACTCCTTCCGATTTGTCCGGTCAGTGATTGCAGACTCGCGGTGGCGCCACCCACGATCAACAGTGCCATCAGCCAGCCGGTCGGTTGTTGCCACCAATTCAGCGGAGCCAACAACATGGCATGGGCGGCCAGTGTCAGATAAATCAAGGGCATCACCCGGTGCAGGTAACGCCAGTAACAGTAGGGCAACCAACGGATCAGGGTAATGACAACCAGAAACAGCAGCAAATACAGGCCAGGTTCGCCTAGATCTTCAGCACCACCCTGAAGGCTGTCCAGCAGACCGGAAAAGTCTGCTTCCCGCAAGCTCCGATCCGTGCCAAACAGGGCTTCGAGGCCATCATCCCCCATTTCGATCAGCCAGTGTGCCAGCGCCGAAATAACGGCCAGAATACCGGTCCATTTATGCAATTGATACATGCTATCCAGGCCCCCCAAGGGGGATTCCAGCCACCCAGGCCGGGTAGCCAGCACCATGGTGATGGACATAAAATTGATAGCAAGGTAGCCACTGAGTGTCAGAAACTGCTCATAACTCAGCCCCGAGGTCCAGAAACTGAACTGAACGGTCAAAAGCAGCAATAGGATGACGCTAGTACGTAGGTTGGGCATGAACAAACTCCGCCTGGGTTTGTTCACATTCTGCTGGGTTGACCTGACACCAGCCTTAACGCCGCGTTCATGCGGCGTTCGTCACCAGTAGAAGCGTGACAGAGTCTGCTGGAATGGCAACCAATCGGGGACAGACCTTGAGGAATCCCCACGAACGCCGGCTATCCGCCGCATAAGGCCTGCCCCCTGGCCTCCTCCTCGAGGCTGGCTTGAAGCATTTTCCAAGAGGACCAAGGGACAGCACCAACACGATGACGCCGCAGCCATTCCAGACCTAATCGCCACGCGGAGAGCACGTTCCGGTGCTGGATACTGTTGCTCTGATAGCGCCGCTATTGACCACTGTCACGGACATACAGGCCGGCAACCATCATGACGACATTGGCCAGCATCGCGATCAGCAGCAGGATTTCGATGCGCTTGCCCTGGCGAGACTGGTGCATGCCGAAGCCCAGGCCAAACAAGGGGCTCTTGATGTCCCGAAACCCTTCGTCAATCTGCATGCGCTGCCGATAACTAGCCACCACCTTGTCCGCCAGCGTTGAACGCTCCGGCAGGTTGCTGATCAGCACCTAAGGTTCCTTCTGACGCTGGGCAATCGCCCGGCTGCGGCTATCTTGAGAGACTTGGCCTCGCTTATTGCGATGCTTTCGCCCCTGCGGTGGCCGGTGGTAGAGCACCAGGTGGGCAGTCAGCGGATTGCTCTCGGCGATCTTGACGGCGCCCAGCGCGCGCGGCACCGATGCCGCCTGCGAAAACAGATCTGCCACAGGCTGCCACTCGTCTCCCGGCACCTGGCAGCGAGTAGGGCTTCGAACCCCGCCAACGTAGTACCAGCCTCGCGCCTCGACTGCCTTGAACCAGGGGTTGTGAAAGCCCGCATCGGTGACGAGGATCGGCGTTGCATCGGTCGGCAGGATCTCGGCCAAGGCCGTGAGTAAGTACGCTTCACAGTGTTGGCAGCCATCCTTGTGGTGGACCTTTTCGAAAATCGGTAGCGAACGCCCGGCAAATGGCACGGCAGCTCGCAGCAAGAACCACTGGCTACGGTCATCGATCGGTGACCACTCCACCAGAATCCGTGGACGGGTCGTGTGCCCGATCAGCAGCGACGCCACGAGCCAATAAAACAGAGGGCGTTCCTGATGGAGGTGAGGATTACCCAGCAACCGATCGACTCGCTTGATGGCATGCTTGGGTGCTGCTGGCCCCGGCAAGGCGCGCTCTAGTACTACGGTTGTAGATAAACGCTATACTTTGTTGGTCACCTAATCGTGAGTGAGGTATGCCATGCTGAATGACCTCCTGACCCCTGAGGGTCTGCGTGAGCAAGCCCATGTCTGGGAATCGGAACTGTCTTCCTGGGTGGCGGAACTGGGCGGTTATGTCAAGCGTGCCGAGGCAAGAGAACGCCTGGGTGCGTATCTGCGCGGCTTGCTGGGAGACATCGAACGACGCAACAGCTGGCAACTGGCCGAGCACCAGGGCGACACACGCCCCTACGGCTTCCAGCATCTGATCAACCGCGCTCGCTGGGACGAAGACGGGGCCCGCGATGCCGTACAACAACGCGTCTACCAGGCCTTGCGCGATGATGATGGGGTGCTGGTGGTCGATGAGACGGGATTCCTCAAGAAGGGCCGGCATTCGGCAGGCGTCAAGCGCCAGTACAGCGGGACCGCCGGCCGGATCGAAAACTGTCAGATCGGCGTGTTTCTCGGTTATGCCAGCTGCTGGGGTCAGGGCCTGATCGATCGCACTCTGTTCCTTCCTCGGGATTGGGCAGAGGATCGCAAACGCTGCCGCCAGGCGGGCATTCCCGAGACGGTGGGTCACAAGCCCAAGACGGCACTGGCCCGGGACATGCTGGTCCATGCGCTGGACAGCGGGGTTACGGCCCGCTGGGTGACAGGCGATGCCGTTTATGGCGAGTCCTTTCAGCTACGCTGGGCCCTGGAGGAACGCGACCAGGGCTACGTGATGGCGGTCAGCCGCAAGACCCATGTGTGGCGGGGACTGGAGCAACGCAAGGTCGGTGATCTGCTGACGGTATTGCAGGAGAATGCCGAGTTCGACTGGACCCGGCTTAGCGCGGGCGCCGGGAGCCAGGGACCGCGGCTGTCTGACTGGGCGTTTCTGGCCATCAATCCGGGGCCATTCCAAGGGTGGTAGCGTGGGGTGTTGGTACGGCGCTCTCTGGAGGATAAGCGGGCGATGACGGCATACCTCACTTTCGCCCCCGAGGGCACGTCACTGGCGGATCTGACGTTGGCCGCCGGGGCGCGGTGGAATATCGAGCGCTGTTTCCAGGAGAGCAAGTCCCAACTGGGCCTGGATCAGTATGAAGTACGGACGTGGACAGGCTGGCATCGTCATATCACGCGGGTGATGGCCGCCTATGCCTTGCTGGTCACGCTGCGCCGTCGCCAGTTGAAAAAAAGCCTGTTGCTGAGCCTGGGTGGGCAAGGCCCGTGGTCCTCTCTCTGGCCGAAATGCGGCGATGGCTGTGTCTCACTGCCGTTGCCTGGCGACGACGAGGAATTGAGAGTGCCTTGCGCTGGTCCCTCTGGCGTCGGTGGCATCAGCGCATCGCCCAGTATCATCACTGGGTGAGACGACTGCGGGCAATAGGGGCTGTGGTATCCATGCCGCTCAGCGATTATCTGCAACTGTAGTACTAGCATCATCACAAAAGACATAAACTAAAAAAGCGGCCCTTTCGGACCGCTTCCCGGTTTTAGTTAAAAGCTCTCGTGAAAAGCGCCTTCAAGCCTCCATACGTTCGACCTGAATCGGCAGCCCCTGTCGGATACTGGCGCCGCTGACGCCTTCAAGCCAGGTGCCCATCACCTTGCGGGTGGGGTCGGCGAAGCCGAGGTCGTTGATATTGACCCCGGCGCGAACCCATTCCAGGGACTCCATGGCCTCGCCGTCGATGACGTGCTCGCTGCCGCCGAGTTCGGTGTGGCCGTAGCTGTGCTCGATGCCCAGCGCGCCTTTCATCACCCCCTCGCTGACCAGTGCCAGGCCGATCACTTCACCGCCGGGGCTGGAAATACGCACCGTGTCGCCATGGGAAATACCCCTCGCCTTGGCGTCTTCCGTATGCATCAAAACCGGGTTGTAGGGCTTGATCATGCGCAGCCGTTCCAGGCCGATGGCGTAGGAGTTCATGATGTTGGACTTGTAGGAGAACGCCAGCAGCGGCCAGTCGCTTTCGCTGAATACCTCCCGCAGCCCGCGACCGTCGCTGAGCTGCGGCAGGCGCAGACAGGGCGTGCCGATGTACGGCCTGCCGTTCTGGCTGTCGATGGCGGTGCCGACCTGTTCGTTGTAGACGCAAAGCGGCTTGGTCCAGGCATTGCCGAGCTTGTCGTTTTTGACATACACCTCGTCGTGATCCTGGAAGCGGCCGCCTCGAGAGTACAGATAAGCCACCGGGCCGCGCTCGGCTGCGGGAAGCGTGCGCTCGAGTTTCGACAGCAGCGGCTGAACGCCGCCGTGCAGAATGTCGCTTTCGCTGGCCGCGGGCAGCGGCTCGTTCATGAAGGCGATATTGGCGGCGGCGCGTAGGTAGTAGTCCTCCGCTCGGTCGAGCGGGTAAACCTTGCCGTCCGCGCCGGGAATGGCGTTGTCGCCAAACCCCGGCAGGCCAAGGCGCTTGGCAACGGCGATGAAGAAGCTGTCCATGCTCACCGGCTCGCCGTCCTCGGTCTTCTGCTGGCGCGGTTCGACGATCGGCCAGCAGGCGGTGGTCATCTTGCTGAGCACGCCGCTCCAGGCGCCGGTAAACCCCCAGACTTCGTACATCACCGAGTCCGGCACGATGTAGTCCGCGTAGCGGTTGGTCTCGTTGATGAAGCCGTCCACCGCCACATAGAGCCCCAGATGCTTGGGATCCTTGAACTTGTCGATGATCAGCGGCTCGATGCCCGCCTGGCCGTAGAAGGGGTTGGCCATGCAGCCGATCACCGCCTTGATCGGGTAAGGGTAGCCGTCCAGCGCCGAAGCCAGCTGTTCGGTAAGGATCGGCGGCGCCAGCGAACGCCAGGGTGCCTTGGCCGGATAGGGGTTCTCGCCGGCGGCTACCTTGCGCTTGTATTCCGAGGTGTCCTCGTAGGCGAAGCGCGAACGTGAAACGAAAACGCCCTGGGGCTTGCGCATATTCGGGAAGCTTTCCAGATCATAGCGCGGGCCGTCGGACATGCCGTTGAACTTGCCACCCCCGTGGGCGGAGCCGCCCTGGCGGTTCATGTTGCCCGCGAGCAGGTTGAGCATCTGAATACCGTAGGCGGCGTAGAAGCCGTTGGAAGACATCATGCCGCCGTGACAGTCCGCCACCGCGTCGCGTCCGTAGGCAGCGAAGCGTTCGGCGATATGCTTGATCTGACTTGGGGGAATGCCGCAGTGCTCCGCGTATTCCTGCAAGGAGTGCTCGCCGGCGGCGTCCTTGAGCTTGGTCAGGCTGCTCTTGACCTGTACTTCACCCTGGGGCGTCTGAACCGTCCTGTCGACGAACAGGCTGGCCTTGTCCGTGTGGGAGGCCCGAGCCAGCTGGCCTTGAGAGTCGACGACCAGCAGCTCGTCTTCTTCGCTGTCCGCTTCCACCTCACCGAGATCCGAACGGCGCAGGAAATGGCCTCGGCGCGGATGCTCCTCGGTCTCGATCACCAGGTGGGTGGCGTTGGTATGACCCAGTTCACCGGCGGCCTCCGCGGCCTTCTGATCCGGGATGGCCAGGTAATCCGCGGCGTAGGCCTCGTTTTCCAGCAGCCACTGGATCAGGGCCATGGCGAAGGCGCTATCGGTGCCCGGGAGAATGGGGATCCAGCGGCTGCGATCCAGAGAAGCATGAGAGGCGGTGGCGTTGAGGGCCGGATCGACGACGATATAGTCCAGCTTGCCCAAAGAGCGTGCCTCCGCCAGTAGTCGGCCCTGACGCTTGAAGGGATTGCCCGCCTGGCTCGGGGCGGTGCCGATGAACAGGGCGAACTTGGCATTGACGTAGTCCGGCTTGACGTGGGCGTTCTTGTCGAGATCGTTCATCAGGGAGCCGGAGCCCATGCGGAATGCCAGGCCGCAGTAGGAGCCGTGGTGGCCGTAGTTGCGGGTGCCGAAGGCGTTGAAGCCGAAGCGTTTCAAAAGCGCTGACCGACCGTAATCCGTGGCCTCCATCATCAGCAGCTGATTGGCCTTGGGCCCGTACTCCGGGTTGTCCGGATCGATCAATTCGTCGTGATTGTGGATGGCGCGCAGGCCGTCTACCTGACCCTCGCCGAACAGGTCGCCGCCTTCACAGACTTCCTCGATCAATTTTTCGAAGGAAATCTTTTCCCAGCGGTGGCTGCCACGCTCGCCGACCCGCTTCAGGCAGTCGGTGATGCGAAAAGGGCTGGTGATCTGCGCCATCATCGCATTGCCCCGGGCGCAGGCGGTGGAACGCCCGGCCAGGCCCTGCTCCTGATAGCCGCTGACTTGCTTGAGCGCTTCCGCCACCGGGGTCTTCATGGGCAGATGAGGCTCGGAAGAGAGCGGGTGATAGGGGTTGCCGATGACCCGCAGTACCTCGTCGGTATTGTTGTCCACCCGGACCCGCACGCCGCATTGGGTGGTGCAGCCGTAGCAGATGGTGAAGGCGGTGCGCTGATCCGGATTCAGGGTCAGCTCGCCGCTCTTGGCGTCCACGCTGTATTCCGGGGCCAGGGCGTCGCCGTAGATATTATGCCTGGGCGTTTCCCCGGCGCTGCCGGTGACGCCCTTGCCCATCTTGATCAAGGGACCGGAGTAGCCGGCGGCGAAGGTCGCGGCGCCGCCGGCGGCGACGGCGCCCTTGAGGAGACGACGACGTGACTTATCCATGGCTAGGTGCTCCTTGAGATACGTCAGAAGAAGAGGATGTTGACCGGTCGTTCACCGCCTTGGCTTCGTTGCCGCGCCAGGGAATGAACAGGTCGATGATCAGGATGGCGGCGAGCCACAGGCCGAAGGTGCCGAGGATGCCGAGGAAGCCGTAGGAGCCGAAGGCGACGTGGTACTCATGGGCGCCGGCGCTGTTGCGAGCCACGGTCTGGACGTTCATCAGCACTACCCAGCGGAACATCCAGGCCACGTGTATCGCCAGCAGACCCAGTAGCCAGCCCCAGGGCCACAGATTGCGGCGCAGGCGCAGCAGAATGGCCAGGCCGAACAGCAGGATGCCGGAGACGCCGGCCCAGAGGGCGGTGGCGCGCCACTGGGGGCTATGCTTGACGGAGTCCAGCGCAGCGGCCACGGAGCTGTCCACCGCGTTGACTCCGTCCAGGAACCAAGTGAAGGCGACGAAGCCCATGAGGACACAGGCGCCGATCAGCACGCCAAGCATCTGGCGGTTGACCTCCGCGTTACGCGCCTGGCTGATGCGATTGAGCAGCATCACCAGGCCGCAGGCGCCGATCATGCCGGTGGCGGCAAAGGCGAACGGCAGCCAGTAGGTATGCCACAGGGGCCGGGCGCGAACGATGGCTATCTCGGCTCCGGTATAGACGACGATGCCCAAGGACAGCGCCAGGGCGCCGAGACCTACCAGCACCACCAGCGGGCGGGGGATCTGCCAGTCGCCCCAGGAGAGCCAGCCGGCGACCTTGGTGAACCAGCCGTCGTTCTCGCGGCTGCGTTCCTTCAGGGCCGGGCGCCAGCCCATCCAGGCGAAGACGATCACCGCTCCCAAGTAGAGGGGCAGGATAAAGCTGCCCAGGGACATCCAGGACCAGGGCGCCGGATAGCCATAGAAATGCCAGAAACGCAGCGGCTGATGCAGGTCGGCGAGCAGCGCCACCGGCCCCACCAGGGTGGTGCTGACGCAGACCAGCATGGCGATTCGGGCGGTGGGCAACCAGCGCGGCTTGTTGAAGATCAATCCCGGCACCGTCAGCCACAGGCTGGCGTAGGAAAGCGCGATCAGGAAGAAGTACTGCACCGCCCAGGGGTACCAGGCGATGCCGTAACGTGGGACCAGGACCTCAATGGCTTGCAAATTCATAACCGATCTCCTTGCCTTGCTCGTTACGTACATCCCAGATACCCGCCTTGGCATCGTCCGGGCGAGTGGTGAAGCGCTCGTCCATGCCGAGATAGAACACCTGGGGCAGGGTGTTCTTCTCCGGCTTGAGCACCATTAGTTCATCCCTGTGTTCCTTGATCAGTCGGCTGATCTCGCTGTCCGGATCGCGCATGTCGCCGATGATCCGTGCCCCGCCGACGCAGGATTCCACGCAGGCCGGCAGCAGATTGGCCTCCAGGCGATGAGCGCAGAAGGTGCACTTGTCCGCGGTCTGGGTGCGCGAATTGATGAAACGGGCATCGTAGGGACAGGCGTTGACACAGTAGGCGCAGCCGACGCAACGGTCGCTGTCCACCACCACGATGCCGTCTTCCCGCTGAAAGGTCGCCTGCACCGGGCAGACCGGCACGCAGGGCGGGTTCTCGCAATGGTTGCAGAGTCTTGGCAGCATGAAGGTGGCCAGCTCGCCGGTTTCCTCGTGCTCCACCTCGAACTGGGAAACGATGGTGCGAAAGTTGCCTAAAGGCGCGGCGTTTTCGATATGGCAGGAGACGGTGCAGGCCTGGCAGCCGATGCAGCGGCGCAGGTCGATCAGCATTCCGTAGCGCTTCGTCGGATCGCCGCCGCGTCGTGGCGGCTGATCGTTGATGCCGGCGCTGGCCACGCTGGAAAGCGGCACCAAGGCCGCCCCGGCGGTAAGCTTTGCCAGCTGGCCGAGAAGAGAACGTCGAATGGGGTCCATAAGGCCTCCGTGAGTCGGATGCCGCGGTTCGCGGGCTGCACCGATAGCGCGGTTTTATTAATAGTTGATAGCTATTAGTAGTGGCTACCAATCTAATCCCATGCCGCGCAACAGGTCTTGATCCGGATCAAGAAGGGCGAATAAAGTGAGGAAAGTAATAGGTTTTGGGCTAACTTAAATAACCCGGTACGCGTAAACGATAATCAGCCCCGATATTGAGCTATTAGAGGGTCGTTCGAAATGATCCTTCCAACGCTATAGCCAACGGCTCGCCAGACACCGCCGGCCTTTCGGGGCCATCGCCTGGCAATCCGCCGGCAGCGCAAGCCGTACGGCGTTCAACACTCGGCGACATTGATGGGAATATTTGCCAGGCCTGCTTCAGAGGTCTCCTTGTACTTGCTATTCATGTCTTGCGCGGTTTCCCACATGCTCTTGATGACATCATCCAACGAAATGCGTGCGCCGCTTGAATCTTCCTCCAGTGCAATATTGGCTGCGGTAATGGCCTTTATGGCACCCATGGTATTACGCTCGATGCATGGGATTTGCACCAGGCCGCGAATAGGATCACAGGTCATCCCCAGATGATGCTCCATCGCTATTTCCGCTGCCTGCGTGACCTGTTCCTTCGTGCCGCCCAGAATTTCTGCCAGCGCTCCCGCCGCCATTGAGCTGGAAACACCGATCTCCGCCTGGCATCCCCCCATGGCGGCGGATATGGTCGCGCCCTTCTTGTAGAGCGTGCCTATCTCCCCTGCGGTCAGGATAAAGTCCACGACCTTGTCTTCATCAAAATCCGGCGTGAAGCAGTAGGCGTACATCATTACCGCCGGGATCACGCCTGAGGCTCCATTGGTCGGAGCGGTGATGATTCTTCCGAATGAGGCATTTTCTTCATTCACCGCCAGCGCAAAAGCGCTTACCCATTTATTGACGGTGTTGAAATCCCTTGGTCCTTCCTTGATGGCGCTCATCCAATCTTCCGTTTGAGTGAATGTTTTTCCTGCAAGCAGTCGTTGGCTCAATTCCGCCGCTCGTCGCCTGACGCCTATTCCGCCGGGAAGCGTTCCCGTCTTGTTGACTCCTCTGAAGATACAGCTCTTTATTTCGTCCCAGATATAAAGTGCCTGCGCCCTGATATCTTCCGGTTTCCTCCATGCCTGTTCATTCAGGAATACCAGCTCGGAAACCCTCATGTTCAACTTGCTGCAGTTTTCAAGTATTTTTGCCGCGGAATGGCAGGGATAGGGCGTTTTTATCGCATTGTTGTTGATTTCTTCATCATTCTCGCATACCACGAATCCTCCCCCGATAGAGAAATACTCTGCTTCCAGTGATTCGCCATTGGATAATTTCGCCGAGAACCGCATGCCGTTGGGATGGAAGTCCAGGGAATGATCGAAATCGAATACAATATGTTTATGGTATTCAAACGGAATATCTTTTTCTCTATTCAACTTCAGCGTGTTTGAGCGCTTTATGGTTTCGATCCTTTGAGGAATCGTATCGGTATCGATTTGAGTATAATCTTCCCCCGATAGCCCCATGATTACCGCGATATCAGTTCCATGGCCTACGCCGGTCTTTGCCAGTGAGCCAAACAGATAGGTAGTGATTTCATCGACTTTCTGTATGTCAGTCCTGGATTTTATAAATTTGATAAAGCGCTCGGCGGCGCACCAGGGCCCCATGGTGTGAGAGCTTGAGGGGCCAATCCCGACTTTTATTATTTCAAATGCGCTGACGGATTTTATCGGTGATAACGGTTCCATTGGTAAAAACTCTCTTCAATAAAATTAAACGCTGGGCTTATCGGGGGGATTTATGCAGATATCCCATGAGCATGGTTACAAACTTTAATTTTTACCGAGCAACTTGTCGTCCAGGAGTAGCTGCTATCTGCTAGGCAAGTTTATTCAAATGATAGGACTTCTCGTCGTTTTGCGCCAACCGGTTGAACAGAAAAAATAGGTCCGTATCATCAAGGTTTTCACATCAACGTGATAGGAGTCCGCGATTTTTAAATATCAATGATGCTGTCATTGACTAATTTAGCCGTCTTGATAACGCGCCATGAAGCGTCGATCGATATAATCTTTCCAGCGCCACACCCAGCGGCCTGCCAGGTACCATCGGCCTTTCGAAGCTACCGCATAACGATCGCCGGTGCTGATCAGTGACAGCCAATGACGCTGGGGATGATAGGGGGTGAGGTCGTTGCCGGTGAGCGCCGCCAGCAGGTTGCGGGCCAGCGGCGGCCCCTGGTGCACGGCGATGACGCCAGCCTTCTCCCGCGGATGATCGACCAGACTGGCGATATCCCCCGCGGCGAGGATACGTGGGTCGCTGACGCTCTGCAGGGTCGGGCCGACCTGGATAAAACCGGCACTGTCCAAGGCCAGGCCGGTTTCCATCAGCCAGGGCGCGCCCTGGGCGCCGGTGACCCAGAGGGTTTCGTCCGCCGGGTGGCGCCTGCCGTTGCCGTCTTCCAGCCAACCATTAGCTACCTTTCGAATCTCGCAACCGGTATGCAGTTCGATGTTTCGCTTGGCCAGCAGGCGGCGGAATTGGCGCCGTACCAAGGCGTTATGGGTCGGCAGGATATCCGTGCTACGAGTAAACAGCGAAAAGCGGGGTGGGGCCTGCAGGCCGGGTCGCTCAAGCTGATTGAAACGATAGTGCATGGCCAGGATAAGTTCGACCCCCGCGGCGCCGCCGCCGACGATGGCGATGGACAGCGGCTCTCTTGGCTCCCGCAAATCCTGAATGCGCTCGAGCAGGGCAAGCCAGCGCTCGCGAAAGCGCGGTATCGGCTTGACCGCCACCGCGTTGTCGCTATCGCCGGGAATGGCCTGCGGCGTCGAGCCG
The DNA here is from genome assembly GCF_007954585.1 of Pistricoccus aurantiacus. Classification (GTDB taxonomy): domain Bacteria; phylum Pseudomonadota; class Gammaproteobacteria; order Pseudomonadales; family Halomonadaceae; genus Pistricoccus; species Pistricoccus aurantiacus. The sequence continues at coordinate 88,120 of NZ_CP042382.1, read as the reverse complement.
ATATCCAGAGACAAAAAATCGTAAGCCACTGGGGAATGTCGCTGACAACGCACCCGGCGCTCCGTCCGGTTCAGGCCGATTGCCGCGTCTTGGATAAAGGTCGCCCCGGCGCGCTCGCAAAGCCGCGCCAGGTCGATATGCATGTCCGAGAAGCGGTAATGGCCGGCAACAAAGCCCGGCAGCATGCCGGAGTAAGGCGTGTAACGCTCCCGGCTGATCAGTATCAGCTGCGTGCGCGGCGGCGGATGAAGACCCAGTCGTCGAATGACCTCGACATGACTATGACCGCCACCGATCAGCACGAGCGAACGATCAGCGTTCGACATCTGTCGATATGTAGGGAAAGTGAGTGTGCAAGATCGATAAGTCTAGGGTGGAGTTATCGCATCGTCCTCTTGGGAAGCATCGACGTCTTCCATGGAGTGTTTTAGCGCCTTGAGTTCGACGACGCTGAACTGTTCGATCTTGCCGGCCAAGAGGTCACTCAGCCGTTGGGGAGGGATGCCCGCGCGTTGGGCAATCTTGCGGTTGGGGAGATCTGAAATCGCGATCTGTCTCGTGACCACGCGCATCAGGCGCGTGCGTTTTTCCAGTTCTCGAACGTTCAGGTCGGGTGCCGTGGGAATTGACTCTAGGGCGTCCCAACCGGTCGTTAATCGTGCCGTGCTCATGAGGCTCCGTAGGTTTGGCTGACGATAGGGTCAGCATGCAAGGTTTTTCCAGGAGTTTCCACTGAATAATCCGCGAAATTTGTCTAATAGCGTATCCAAATATTGCGAGATACTGCCCTCGAGCAATAAAGCGCTTCCTCGTGACTTGGTCTCCCGAGCATCAGCCGCTATGCTGCGCGGTTTTCCAGCGGCTACACTTTCCTTATTTGCTTGGAGCAAGCCATGCAGGCAGCAAACCCGTCACCGCGAGTCGGTGTCATCATGGGATCGACCTCGGACTGGCCGATCATGCAGCACGCGGTCGAAATGCTCGAACGTCTGGGAGTCGATTACGAGACCCAGGTGGTCTCCGCCCATCGTACGCCGGATCTGCTGTTCGAATACGCCAAGAGTGCCGCCGAGCGCGGCCTCCAGGTGATCATCGCCGGAGCCGGCGGCGCCGCCCATCTGCCGGGCATGGTGGCTTCCCAGACCGCGCTTCCGGTACTCGGTGTGCCGGTGGAGTCCAAGGCGCTCAAGGGGCTGGATTCCTTGCTTTCCATCGTGCAGATGCCCGGCGGCGTGGCGGTGGGCACCCTGGCTATCGGCAAGGCAGGGGCCACCAACGCGGGGCTCCTCGCCGCGCAGATTCTGGGCAATCAGGACGCGACCATTCGCCAGGCGGTGGAGGCGTTTCGCCGTGAGCAGACGGACAAGGTGCTGGCGAGTCCAGACCCGCGAAGCGCATGAAGGCGCACAGCCAGCGATGAATCAGCAATCGACAACGCAAGGGGTGACGAGTGAGTAACGCAACGATAGGCGTACTGGGGGCAGGGCAATTGGGGCGCATGCTGGCGCTGGCGGGATACCCGCTGGCCAATCGCTTCGTCTTCCTGGATACCACGGGCCATCCCAGCGCGGGCATCGGTGACGTGATGATTCTCGACTCGAAAGAGGAGGCTCGTCGGCGCCAGCTCGACGACTTTCTCGCCAAGGTGGATCTGGTCACCTTCGAATTCGAGCACCTGCCGTTGTCCTTGGTGCAGGAGATCGAAACGCAAAAGCCGGTCTACCCCAACAGCCGAGCGCTGGGGGTCTGCCAGCATCGCGGCGAGGAAAAGGCCCTGTTCGACCGCCTGAACATTCCTACCCCCGCCTATCGGCTGGTGGATAGCGCCGAGGCTCTCGAAATCGCCGCCCGGGAACTGGGCTGCCCGGTGGTGGCCAAGTCCGTCACCGAGGGCTACGACGGCAAGGGCCAGAGCGTGCTGCGGGGCCCTGCTGAGGCACAAAAAGCTTGGAAAGAGATCGGCCATTCCCAGCTTATCATCGAGGCCTTCGTGGATTTTGTTCGCGAGGTGTCGATCATTGCGGTGCGTGGCCGAAACGGCGAAGTGGTGTTCTATCCGATGGCGGAAAACGTCCACGTGGACGGCATTCTGCGCTATTCCCTGGCGCCCCTGCCGGACTTGAGCGATACGGTTCAGCAGACCGCCGAGGACTATATTCGCGCGCTGCTGGACGAGCTCGATTACGTGGGCGTGCTGGCGCTGGAGTTTTTCCAGACCCGGGACGGCGGACTGCTCGCCAACGAGATGGCGCCCCGGGTGCACAACTCCGGCCACTGGAGCCAGAACGGCGCGGTGACCAGCCAGTTCGAGAATCACCTGCGGGCGATCCAGGGGCTTCCTCTTGGCGATACCCGAGCGCGAATGCCCACCTGCATGGTCAACGTGATCGGCCGGGAGGGGGATCTACAGGCGCTATTGGCGCTGGAGGATGCCCACCTGCATCGCTACGGCAAGAGCGAGCGGGCGGGCCGCAAGCTCGGCCATGTCAACCTGTTGGCGCCCACCCACCAACAGCTGCTGAAACGGATTGACGACTGCGCTGCCTTGCTGCCCGGAGCACCCCAGCCCCGCTTCAGCTTCAAACCTGAACAGTAAGCCGCTACTGAACCTGCCGGCCCGCGTCGGAGAAAAGCTTGCGCAGCCAGCGGTGGGCCGGGGAATGATGGGTGCGATCGTGCCACAGTTGATAGAAACGCATCTGTGGGTAGTCGATGGGAGAGGGCAGGATAGTCAGCCCGAGCTGATCCGCGTAGAAGCGCGCGAAATGCTCGCTGGTGGTGAAGATCAGGTTCGTCTTCTGCAATAGATAGGGGGCGAGGCTGAAGGACTGAACCGCGATCACTTCCCGGCGCTTTTCTCTGAGACTTGCCAGGCGGCTTTCGATCATCCCCCGTTGGCTCAAGGAGTAGCGCATTGGCACGATATGCCCGGCCTCCAGATAGTCTTCCTTGCTTAATCCCTTCTTTGCCAACGGGTTGTCCGAGGACACCAGGCAGACGATGTCGTCGTCCAGCAGCCGCGCCAGGTGCATGCGCTCCGGCGGCTCCGGCCAGTTGCCGATGACGATATCCAGCTCCCCTTGGGCCAGGGCATCCTCGAAGTCGTAGTCCGGCCCCATGACCTGCAGGGAAAGCTGCGCCTGAGGCGCCTCCCGATGAAAGCGGGCCACGGCGATAGCGGTGAATAATGGTGCCATGTAGTCCGGTGCGCCGACCCGAAACTGCTGCTTGCTGGAAGCGGCGTCGAAGCTGGCGGGCTCCTGGGTCAGCTTGTCGATCTCCACCAGGGCGCTGCGGGCGTGGGGCAACAGCTCCAGGGCGCGTTCCGTGGGTACCATGCCGCCCTTTTCACGCACCAGCAGGGCATCGTCGAGAATTTCCCGCAGTTTTTTCAGCGCTGCGCTGATGGCGGGTTGGGATTGATTCATGCGGATCGCCGTGCGCGACACGCTGCGCTCGCTCAGCAGCAGACAGAGCACACGCAGCAGATAGGTATCCAGCGGTTCCTTGAGTCGATTGGCCATGAAGCCCCCTAAGTGAATTTTTTCTTATATATGGTCTTCTTGATGCAGGCTATAAAAGCCTGTCTGTTCTCATTTTTCCTCAGTTCTCTAGACTGCAATTAGCGCGCTTAAACAACAACAAGGCGCCTTGATGATAACAACAGATGATAATGACAATACTCGGAGATAATCCATGACACCTGCTTTCAAGCCGCTGGTCGCGGGAACGGCGCTGGCACTTACCGTTGCTGCTTCCGCAGCTCAGGCCATGACCTGGAGCGATACCGCCATCGGCTATCGCTATGGTACTCAGTTTGCCGAGCCGGGAAACGACAAGGACATCGAAAAGCATGTGTTGAGCCTGACCCATGCCAGCGGCTATGCCTACGGTCAGAATTTCTTCAATCTGGACATGTTGCAGTCCGACAGCAACGATCCCGCCAACAACAGCGACGACGGAGCGCTGGAAGCCTACCTGACCTTTCGCACCCAACTGCATTACGGCAAGGTCTTCGGTAATCCGCTGGCCTTCGGGCCGGTCAAGGATATGGCGCTGACCGGCGGCTTCGACCTCAATACCAAGAATACCGCCTTCGCCCCGCGCAAGCGCCTGCTGTTGCTTGGCCCCACCTTCAAGTTCGATGTGCCCAAGGGCTTCGTCGACCTGAGTCTGCTGTACGCCAAGGAATGGAACCACTGCGGTCTGGATATCTGCGCCCAGCCCGGTTTCACCGACGATATCGATTTTGATCCCTACTACCAGATCAACCTGGTATGGGGTATCCCTTTCGCCCTGGGCGACACCTCGATGAAGTTTCAGGGGTTCTACAGCTATAACGGCGAGAAAGGCGAAGACTATTTCAATGACGACACCGAGCAGGAACAGCTGATGCGCACCTCCGTGATGCTGGATGTGGGCAAGGTGGTCTGGCAGCAGGAAAACAACCTCTGGGCCGGGGTCGGTTACGAATACTGGCGCAACAAGTTCGGCAATCCGGATGAGAAGGATGGTGTGGATACGGATGCGCTGACCTTCAACCTGGAATGGCATTTCTGATACCGAAACGCCGCAGGATGCTCAAAACTTATCAGGCCCCGCCATCGCGGGGCCTGATTTTTCAAGACTATTCTTTCTGTTCGCCCACCGTATCCGCGGCGTAGGCGCCACGTTCACCCAAGGGCCGTTGCGTTCCCGTCGTGGTGTCGTGTTTCGTCTGGCGTTCCATTTCGCTGTTGAGCTCCGCTCCTAGCAGGATGATGAATCCGGAAAGCCAGAACCACATCAGCAGGATCACCACCGCCCCCAAGGCGCCGTAGGTTTCGTTGTAGCTGCCGAAGTTGCGTACATAGATGGAGAATCCGATGGAACCGATGATCCATAATACGATCGCCACGACTGATCCGACGCTGAGCCACTGCCAGCGGGGTTTGTCCCGATCCGGGGCATAGCGGTAGAGAATTGCCAGGGCGATCATCAGCACGATCATCAGGATCGGCCAACGGGCCAGATTGACCACCGTGGAAAGGGTATCGCCAAGCCCAAGGAAGTCGACGACCGCCGGAAGCGCCACCACCGTGGCCAGGGTGACGAGGGTCATCAGAATGGCGCCGAAGGTCAGCACCAGCTTGACCAAGGTCTTCTTGACCAGCCCGCGTGTCTCTTCCTCGTCGTAGATGATATTGAGCCCTTCCATCAGCGCATTGATGCCCTTGGAAGTGCTGTAGATGGCTAGCAGAATACCGCCGATGGCCGCCAGGCTCATGCCGGTGCCCGCCTGGGAACTGGCCTTCTGCGCCTGCTGCTTGATGATGTCCGCCGCCTCCTGGGGAAGCACTTGACTGAAGGAGTTGATCTGCGACATGGCCTGCTGAGGATCGAACAGCAAGGCCCAGATCGACATCAGCGCCACGATGGCGGGCACGAAGGCCAGCAGTCCATAGAAGGCGATCCCCGCCGCGACGATGGAGACGTTGTCGTTGGAGATTTCGTCCTTGACCCGCCATAGAATGTCCATCCACCCGTGCTTGGGAATTTCTCCGGGCCGCTTGGCCTGACGGCCGCGATGCTGGCTGGAAGCGCCTTTTCCTTTCGCCATGAAATGATCCTTTTTATCCGTCGAGTGGAATGAAAGATTCTTCGCTCAACATTTAAAAGTAGTGATCCGTCACGACGGCTGCAATTTGCGCGAAAGGCTTTTTTACGCAATGGGTTAACCAGGTTACCGGTTTCGATAAGCTTTTCAGTTGAAACCGGTTTCAACCGATCCTGGCAAGAAACGGAAACCAGTCCACGAGCCAGCTCGCCAGCCGCGTCAGAGTCCCGCTGACGATGGCGAGGCCCATCAGGATCAAAATGCCGCCAGCGATCGGTCGCGCGTAAGCGCTCCATTTGCCGAGCCGGCGGCTATGCCGACTAAAGCGATTGACCAGTAACGTGCTGACCAGGAAGGGAATCGCCATGCCCAGGGAGTAGGCGCTGAGATAGACCATGCCCGCCTGGGCATTTGCGGCGTTGGAGGTCGCCATCAGAATGGCCCCGAGAATGGGACCGATACAGGGGGTCCAGCCGATGGCGAAGGAGACACCAAACGTCGTCGCCGCCAGGGGCGAACCCCCTTGGAAATTGGGCGTGAACTGCAGGAAGCTGCGCTGGAAAAGGGGCATGCGCAGTACCCCGGTCATGAATAGCCCGAGAAGGATCACCACGCTGCCGGTAATCCAGTTGAGCTCCTGACGATAGCCGCGCAGCAGCTGGCCGATGCTGCTGGCGCCAAGCCCCAGCAGGATAAACACCACGCTGAACCCGAGCACGAAGAACATGCTCAGGATCAGCGCCTCGAGCCGCTTGTCCTGTTTGCCGGCGCTGCCCCCGGTGACCACTGATAGGTAGGCCGGCAGCAGCGGCAGGGTGCAGGGGGAGAAGAAAGAAAGCAGCCCGCCGACAAGCGCCCCCAGCAGGCCGATGGAAGACAGGGTATCCAAGTCGACCTCGAATCAGAGCGTCAGAAACGGTGACGCCTCTCGATCCTTGAAACTCATGATCTCGTAAGGTGCCTGCTGAGGACCGGGCATGCCAGGGGTGCCCTGGGGCATGCCGGCTAGACCGATGCCATCGACATCCGGGCGCTCCTCGAACAGCTTCTCGAGAGCCGCGAAGGGTACATGCCCTTCGATAACGTAGTCGCCGAGCATGACCGTGTGACATGAACCTTGGCCATAAGGAATCCCCGCATCCATCTTGATCTGGCGGAGTTCCTGATCGTCAATAACCTCGACGTCAATCCCCTTGGACTCCAAATGCTCAGCATAACCATCGCAGCATAGGCAGGAGGGGCTTTTGTACAGCGTGGCGGTATCGGGAATCGCGGCCTGTACGCCAGCTGCACCGAGCAGCAATAGACCGGAGGTAAGCAAGGCAGTCATGTTGGTTTTCATGAAAAGGACCCTAATGATTGGATAGCGCTAGTTTAAGTACCTTTTCTGAATCAAGGCTGAATGCTGGTGTCTCGGCGGATCGATTGTTTGTCTAAGCGCCTGCTCATGCCCCTACCAAAACTGTTTATCACGACTCTTTCGCGTTCAGCTAGCGAACCTTGCTTTGGCGTCGGCCTTAGGATCGTCGATGCAGCGCTGTATCTCGACGGTCACGTGCACCAACGACAGGCATTGATCTTGAATGCGCTGCTTGTAAACGCCAGGCGATTCCGGGTCATGAGACACGATCGAAACGATGGCGGCGTGAATATTGGGTCCAATGACCCAGAGATGCAGGTCGCTGATTCGCGCATTGTCATTCTCGATGGAGCGTCTGACGTCTTCCTCCAAGTCGCTGCACTGCTGATCGAGCAGCACGCTAGAGGTATCCTTCAACAGAAGCCATGACCAGCGGGTGATGAGTACCGCGCCGACGATATCCATGGTTGGGTCCATCCAGTTCCAGCCCGCGTACTTTCCAGCCAACAAGGCGCCAATCGCCAGTACTGAGGTCAAGGCATCGGCGAGTACGTGGAAGTAGGCGGCTCGTCGGTTGTGATCATGATGCTCGTGATGATGATGGTCATGGGCATCGTGACCATGATTATGACCATGGCCGTGATTCTCTCCGCCCAGTATCCAGGCCGATACGCCGTTGACGATCAGACCGATGACGGCGACTCCGGAAGAGTTTCATGGTCAATCTATCTATGAGTAGTGATAGTAAGGGTCAGGTGATAACGGATCGACCAGGAATGAGTCCATATTGAACAGGCCGGTTTTTCGGGTATCTACCAAGGATCTACGGAAGTTGATAAACTCCTGTTCGCGGAGAGCGATGGGGCAACAGATCCTAGTTCTCCCAGCCCTCGCTGGGGAGTAGCCGGCTCGCACTGTCATCGCGAGCATACCTGTCAACACGATCGGCCAGAAGCCGTGGCAGGTGTACCTTCGGGTTGGTGAGACCATCGACGGTACGATGCCTCAGGCCGGGCGCGCCGTATCGTCATGGTGTATTGCCCGGCCTGGATACGGCCCCGAATGTCACTGCTTTCCACCACCCTGCTGGCCTTTTCCATGTCTACCGACGCCTTTGCTGCTGCGATTGGCAAAGGTGCCACCCTTGAGCATCCTCGTTTTCGCGAGGCGCTACGCACTGGCTTACTCTTCGGTGTCATCGAAGGGACCACCCCGCTGATCGGCTGGGTGCTAGGCTACGGCGCCTCTCGCTATATCGTGAATTGGGACCACTGGGTGATCTTTGCCATTCTGTTGTTGCTCGGCGGTCGTATGATCCTGGCCGGACTCACCGCATCCGAGCCTGCGGTGACATCCGCGTCGCCTCGCCGACACAACTGGTGGCTGCTCGCCGCTACTGCCGTCGCCACAAGTATCGACGCGCTTGCTGTAGGCATCGGACTGGCGTTCATAGACGACATCAATATTCTGGTCACCGCCTTGGCCATCGGCCTTGCCACCACCCTGATGGCTACCATCGGCGTGATGCTGGGCAAGCGGTTGGGTGCATTGATTGGCCGTCGCGCCGAACTCCTTGGCGGCTTGATACTGATCGGTATCGGCACCTCTATCCTGTTTGATCACCTGGGGATCTGGTAGATCGGCCAAGCTTCCACGGCGAGAACCTGGCCTACGGCCAGTGTAAAGTCTACCTCAGCGCGCTGCTCCCCCCATGCTCGCCCCGCTGATGGCAAAGGCGATGATCGCTGAGCACCTCGATGATATGACAGCTTTCGACCCTGCCGCCCTCGCATTGGGTCACCATACGCTTTAATTCATCGCGTAGCGCTTTGAGCCGCTGCAGGCGAGACTCCACCTCCGCCAGATGGTGCTTGGCGAGGGCATCGACCTCGTCGCAGGGCATCTCCGGGTGATCCGCCATCTTCAGCAGCTCCCGCACCGCCTCTATGGAAAAGCCGAAATCCCGGGCATGGCGGATGAACGTCAGCCGCCGGACAGCCCGCGCGTCATAACGCCGCTGGCCCCCTTCGCTGCGCGTCGCTTTGGGCAACAGCCCGATACGCTCGTAATAGCGTACCGTCTCAGGCTTGCAGCCGGAGTGTCGCGCCAAGTCACCGATACCGATCGAAAGGCTAGTGGTGGTGTGGTGTGTCACATCATCGGACATGGCTTGAACCTATAGTCGCTACAGGGATTAGGATTGATGGCACGATAGATCAATCCCGGGAGCGATGCCATGAGCAACGCAACGTATCAAGACGCCCCAGCCGTGCTAACCCTGCGAGTCGAGGGCATGGACTGCGGCGGCTGCGAGCGCAAGGTTGAGGCGGCGCTGGGCCGGTTGGAGGACGTCGAGGAGGTGTCGGCCAGCGCGGTGACCGGCTCGGTGAAGGTTCATCCCCGCCAAGGAGCTTCCCCCTCTCGTCAGGTGATCGAGCGGACCATCGGCGAGCTGGGCTATGCCGTCAGGAGCGATGAGGATGGAGCCGATACCTCTTCGGCCTCTGCTTCATGGTGGCATACCGCCAAGGGACGTCTGGTATTGGCGAGCGGGGGACTTCTGGTCCTTGCCTTCACTCTCCGGATGATCTGGCCCGCCCTAGGTGATTGGCCCTTCGTGGCGGCCACTCTGGTGGGCCTGGTGCCCATTCTACAAGGGGCCTGGCGGGCGCTGAGGGTACGCAACCCTTTCACCATCGAGATGCTGATGAGCATCGCGGCCCTGGGGGCGCTGGCCATCGGTGCCGCCGCCGAGGCGGCGGTGGTGGTGTTCCTGTTCGCCGTGGGCGAGTTGCTGGAGGGCGTGGCCGCGTCCCGGGCGCGGCGCAGTATCTCGGCCCTGGCGGATCTGACCCCGTCGACGGCGAGATTAATGGAGAATGGCGAGGTTCGCGAGGTGTCGGCGGCCTCGCTGCGGATTGGTCAACGGGTGCTGATACGCCCCGGGGACCGCGTGCCCTGCGATGGCCGCATCCTGGCCGGGGAGTCCGACATCGATGAGTCACCGGTGAACGGTGAGTCCGTGCCGCGATCCCGCGCGCTCGGCGACGAGGTCTTCGCCGGCACGGTGAACCTCGACGCCGCCCTGGAGGTGGAGGTCACTCGTGGCGCCGAGGACAACACCATCGCCCGGGTCATCCGCCTGGTGGAGGAAGCCCAGGCCGCCAAGGCGCCGGTGGCCCGCTTCATCGACCGCTTCGCCTACTACTATATGCCGGCGGTGGTGGGTCTGGCCCTGTTGATGGCGGTGGTGCCGCCGCTGGTTTCGGCGATGCCCTGGTCGGAATCGGTTTACCGTGCCCTGGCCCTGCTGCTGATCGCCTGTCCCTGTGCCCTGGTGATCTCGACACCCGCGGCGATTGCCGCGGGCCTCTCGACCGGCGCACGCCATGGGCTGCTGATCAAGGGTGGCGCCGTGCTCGAGCAGCTGGGCAAGCTGCGCCTGGTGGCGCTGGACAAGACCGGCACGCTTACCGCCGGTACCCCCAAGGTCACCGACGTGGAAAGCTGGACGCGCGGACAGGATGAGAACGACGTCCTGAGGCTTGCCGCAGCCCTGGAACGCGGCTCCAGCCATCCCATCGCCACGGCGATCCTGGCGCGCACCGAGCAGCTTGGGCTCTCATCCATCGAGGTGAGTGAAGGACGCGCTCTGGCCGGACGTGGGGTCGCCGGGCGAGTCGAGGGGCGCGACCTGGCCCTGGTCACGCCTCGCCATCTGCAGGAACTGTCGACGTTGCCCGATGATCGATCGCAGCGCATCGCGACTCTGGAGCAGGCGGGCAAGAGCCTCGCCGTCCTGGTCGAGGGCGAGTGTGCATTGGGCATGATCGCCGTGCGCGACGAGCCTCGCGAAGACGCCCGGGAAGGACTCTTGGCCCTGTCGCGCCTCGGTGTGCGGGCGGTGATGCTCAGCGGCGACAATGCGCGTACCGCCGTGGCCATCGGCGATACACTGGGAATCGAGGCCCATGGCGAGCTGATGCCCGAGGACAAGGCCCGGCGAATTCGCGAGTGGCAAGCAGATGGGCTCGGACCGGTCGGCAAGGTCGGCGATGGTATCAACGATGCGCCGGCACTGGCTCAGGCGGAGGTGGGTATCGCCATGGGCGGGGGTACCGACGTGGCGCTTGAAACCGCGGATGCGGCCCTGCTCAAGAACCGCGTTACTGGCATTGCCGAACTGATCGACCTGTCCCGGGCAACCCTGCGTAACGTCAAGACCAACGTCGCCCTGGCGCTGGGATTGAAGGCGATCTTTCTAGTATCCACGGCGCTGGGCATTACCGGCATGTGGATCGCCGTGATGGCGGATACCGGCGCGACGGTGCTGGTGACCCTGAACGCCATGCGGCTGCTGGGCTATCGCTTTCAAGGTGGAACAATTCCAGCGAACACGGAGCGGATAACTTTGCCGCTGGGCTCCTCTGTCCCGGCGACTGGTGAAGAGGCCAGATAATGACGGGCTTCACGCAGCACCAACCAATGTTCCCGGTAGCGAAACACCTGGGCATCAGCAGGAATGGCTGAGGCGTCTTTTGCCGTGGTGACGATGAGACCGTTCGGGTGACATTGGCTCCAGCCTTCGGCCTCTTCTTCATCGATGGGAAGAAATGGGTGAAAAGCCTGTCGGTCTCTTGGGATGCCGTGGAAACAACCAAGACTGAAAAGGGAACTCGTTCATATCAACTGCCGGCCTCGAGATTGGGTCTCACGACAGAAGGCATTCAGCCTGCGCTCAGGAGAGGAACATATAGTCAATTGCGTCAAGCCAGATCAACGGCATATTGAATGAAACAAAGGTGATATATGATCCAGTATCCTACGATCGATCCTGTGGCCATCTCTCTTGGACCACTGCAGATCCATTGGTATGGCCTCATGTATGTCGTTGGCTTTATCGCCGCCTGGTGGCTAGGGCGAAGGCGTGCCCATCGTGTGGGTTTGAAGCACGATGATATCGGCGATCTGCTCTTTTATGGTGCCTTGGGCGTGGTGATCGGAGGGCGCCTCGGTTATGTGCTCTTCTACGGACTCGAGCAATTGCTGGCCGACCCCTTATGGCTATTTAAGGTATGGGAGGGCGGCATGAGCTTTCATGGGGGGCTAGTAGGGGTATTGATAGCGATAGTGGTCTTCGCCCGCAAGCATCACCTGGCTTTCCTTCAGGTGAGCGACTTCATCGCGCCACTGGTGCCGATCGGTCTCGGTGCCGGCCGTCTCGGCAACTTCATCAATCACGAGTTGCCCGGTCGCGTCAGCGAGCTGCCCTGGGCCATGGCTTTCGCCCACCTAGGGCCGGAGCCACGGCATCCTTCGGCACTCTATGAGTTTGCTCTGGAGGGTGTAGTGTTATTCGTCGTGCTGTGGTGGTTCTCGCGACAGCAGCGCCAGCGTGGCCTGGTCTCCGGCCTATTCCTGCTACTGTACGGGGCCTTCCGCTTTGCGGTGGAATTCGTGCGCCAGCCCGACCCTCAAGTGGGCTTCATCGCTTTCGACTGGTTGACCATGGGGCAGCTGCTGACGCTCCCGATGCTTATCGCCGGTATGGCACTGGTCGTCTGGTCGCGCTATCAGCCTATGGAAGCGACGAAAAGGGTCAATGGGTCAGGCCAGGCGGTTTGACAGGGTCAAGAGGGCAATGATCATCCACGATGATCCGTTCGCGAAGCGAATCGGGCCCGGCATCATCGACATTGCTTTACCCCCTGATGAACGGCTGCTCGGTGTCTTGACCGATGACCGGGATCAATAACAGTTCCAGGGGTTCTTGGCGGGATGTTTTGGTCGACGAACCGGTAGTGATCTTTCTTGGAGCGGTTCCACCAGCCGTGGCTAATCTCCGATCGAATGCCTGGTCAGGATCTTTTCAATACCCTCGATAGAGAGTCGTGAGGCGTCATAGAGTTGATCGATTTCCTTGATCGCCTGCCAAGGTTTCGAGAATTGCTGGATTCGAGCTTCAGCCTTGCGTTCCTCGTATTCACGCCTGTCGATCTCGCCCCGAGCGTAACGCTCCTGCAAAAGCTCAAGTGCGGTTGGACGTTGCCGAGAAACGGCTTTTTTCCGACGTTGGGTCAGGCAGCGTACGAAAAAACGACCAGAGTGATAATGGCGCCCCAGAACAGCATCATCATGAGTCCCCCAAGCAGAATGTGCCCCTAGCCGTGACAGACCGCCCTGTTTCTGGGGCTATTGATCAGCGGGTGCGGTGAAGAAAAAGTGGCAGGGCGGTGGTACAACCAAGCTCAGGTCGACCGAGGAAAAGAAGTATTCTTGGAAAACTGTGCCGAATGCCATGGTAGAAGCGCTCAAGGAAACTTCAATTAGAGAAGGCCTCAAGAAGATGGCTCCTATCCACCTCCGCCGCTGAATGGTTCCGCCCACGCCTGGCACCATTCTTTCGATATGCTGATGCATACCATCAATCAGGGCGGCACCCCCGTCGGGGGCAAATGCCAGCGTTCGAAGACAAGCTTTCCACGAAAGACAGGAAGGCTACCATCGCCTACTTCCAGAGCAAATAGCCCTCCCGCCAGGCAGCGCTCAGCCCGGTCGCGATACCTAGAAGCCCCAGGTAAAAGGGCGAGAATGACATTTGCTGGCTCCTAGTTACGATGGCCTTACTTATCCCATCAGATTGCGCTGATTTATAGCTTCGGGTGCTTTGCTTCTTTTCTGAGCTTGAGCCTAAGTTGATGGCTCAACACCGTACCTGGCAAGCATGGCTTGAATGTTTCCAATCGCCTTCATCGGGTTGAGCCCCCTGGGGCATACCCAGGTGCCGAGTGGCTGACGCCAGTGGCATAAACCACCACCTCTCTTCCTCCTTCGAGACAAAAGGCCCCGCCAGTCATCACAAGCGGGGCCTTTTATTGGGGTGTTAAAGGCGATGTCATCAGCCAGCATGGCGAAAAAACCAGATTGGACATTTCGTGCCTGGGGGCGCATTGCGCCGGGTAGAGCCCAGCACTAAGCTCGATGGCACAGCGTGCATGCCTCGTATGTAAATGAACAAATACTACAAAAAAGGTGAGAAAGCGCCATGTTTAAGAAAACGGTTTTAGTCACGTCAGTTCTTTTGTCAACAGCAACTACCGTCCAGGCAGAAGAGACCTACCGGATCGGCATCACCCAGAACAATGTCGGTGTCGACAGCTACCAGACTACCTATGAAAGTGCCTTTGAGGCAGCCGCCGAAAGGAGTGACAATGTCGATGTTGTTGTGCTCGATGCGGGGGGCGATGTCGCTCGCCAGATCGGTCAGGTTCGCAACCTGATACAGCAGCGGGTCGATGCCATCATCATCTGGCCAACCAACGGTCAGGCGGTGATCCCCACCCTTCGCCAAGCTCACCGGGCGGGCATCCCGGTCGTGGTGACCAACTCCAAGATCGCCGAGGCGGGCCTCGAGTTTATCGCCGCCTTCTCGGGCCCCGATAACGTCCAGCAGGGGGCCTCCTCCGCCGAGATGATGTGTGAGGCCTTGGGGGGCGAAGGACAGATCGTCCAGATCGCCGGCCAGCCCGGCTATACCACTGCCATGGAGCGCTCGAAGGGCTTCGAAGACCGGTTGGCCGAAAGCTGCCCCGACGTCGAGATCCTCGAGACCCAGCCGGGCGACTGGAACCGCGAGAAGGCCCAGCGGGTCATGGAAAACTTCCTCACTAAATATGATGACATCGATGGCGTCTATGCCGGCGACGACAACATGGGGGTCGGTGCCCTGAACGCGGCCAAGAGTGCCGGCAGGGCAAGGGATATCGCCTTCATCGGTGCCACCAACTTCGCCGTGGGTTACGAGGCCATCGAGCGCGGCGAGTACTACGGCTCCATCTACCAATCCCCGGTCGATGATGCCGAAGCGGCCCTTCAGACGGCACTCGACATCCTGGAGGGAAAAGAGGTTCCGAAGATGAATTTCTTCGAGACCCCCAAGATCACGGCCGACAATCTGACCGAGTTCGACAAGCCGGTATTCTGAAGGCTTGCGCCGAGGCGCATGAGGTCTCTGAACGTCATACGCCGCATCGTTTCGCCAAAGACAGTCCGTTGGCCATGATGGATGGCCCCAGTGCCCTGCCCTTTTTCCTGTATCAATGCGGTACAGGGAAAGTCAGCCCACTGGACGGACAAACGATGACCTTTGGAACAAGGTTGCGCCCATACAGGTGAGTGATATGGCTTCCGCAGAACACGTCAAGCAAGGCTTCATGCTCAGCAAGAAACACAAGGCCGGTCTCCTGAACTTCCTCTCGGCTCAGGGAATCCTGGTGTTCTTTCTGATCTGCATGTTTGCATTCTCGCTGTTTTCCGAACAGTTTCTTTCCCAGTCGAACATCATGACGGTGGTCCGGCAGGCGTCGATCATCGGTATCATCGCGGTCGGTGTCACCGTGGTGATCATTGGCGGCAACCTCGACCTCTCGGTGGGATCAATGCTGTCGTTTGCTACCGTCCTGGTGGTGGATCTCCATGACAAGATCGGCCCGATCGGCGCCATCCTTGTGATGTTCGCGCTGACCCTGATGCTCGGGGCCGTGAACGGCTTCTTGGTGGGGTTCATGCGACTCAACTCGCTCATCGTCACCCTGGCGATGCTCTCGGCGACCCAGGGCCTGGTGCTGATCTACAGCGGTGGCCAGAACGTCGATATTGCCAATCAGAGCGAGACATGGTTCAGCGTGTTCGGGCGGGGGTACCTGCTGGGCATCGCGGTACCGGTCATCATCTTCGCCCTGCTGGCCATCATCGTTCAGGTCGTCATGTCCATCACTGGCTACGGCCGACGCATCTTCGCCATCGGCGGTAATCCCGTGGCAGCCGTCTATTCCGGCATCCGCAAGAACTGGTGCGTGTTCAGCACTTATCTGATCTCGGCCTTCTGCGTGGCCTGTGCCGCCCTGGTGCTCGGATCGCGGGTCATGGGCTCCCAGAACAACGTGGGGCAGGGATACGAGTTGCTAGTGCTGGCCGGCATCATCCTGGGTGGCACCAGTTTGCTGGGCGGCGCCGGCAGCATCTGGAAGACGGTCATCGGGGTGCTGATCCTTGGCTTCATCCAGAACGGCCTGTTGCTGCTGGGCTACCCCTACTATACCCAGTGGCTCGTGACCTGGGTCATCATCATCCTCGCGGTATGGCTGGACCTTGCCAACAAGCGCAAGCGTCTGCTGACCCGTCACTCCTGATAGGGTGAACACCATGATTGATATGAAGCGTTTCATTAGCGGTGGTGCGTTCATCCAGCCGATATGGGTCTTCGTCATCGCCGTCACCATTTTCTTCAGTTTCACGTCCGACTACTTCCTGTCCGTGGGCAACCTGACGAATATCCTCGTTCAGACCTCCACCATCGGGCTGCTCGCACTGGGCATGACCTACGTGATGATCAACGGCAACATTGACCTCTCCGTGGGAGCTACGCTGGGGCTGGCGGCGTCGCTCTCGGTAGGCCTGCAGGACTATGGCCTGACCGTGGCGGTGCTGGCCGCCATTGCCACGGGCGTGGTGCTGGGTGCCCTCAATGGCCTGCTCGTCTGGAAGACCGGGGTCAATGCCTTCATCGTCACACTCGGCGCGATGATCGGAGTGCGGGGGCTGATTTTCGTCTATACCGAGGAACAGTCCTTCTACGCCAGCAACTTCGCCTTCTCGGACTTCGGTGCCAGCACCATCGGCCCCATCCCTGTGTTGGCCATCATCTTCCTGCTTTGCACCCTGGTAATGCACCTGGTGCTCAAGAAGACCGGTCATGGCCGCAACACCTTTGCCGTGGGGGGCAATCCCGAGGCGGCCCTGGATGCCGGCATCCGGATCGGCCGCAACATGATGATCAACTTCATGATCGTCGGCTTCTTCGCGGCCCTTGCCGGTGTCCTGCTGGCCACCCAGATGGGCGCCTCGACGCCCAACCTCGGCCGTGACTACGAACTCTGGACCATCACCGCCGTCGTGCTCGGCGGCACCAAGCTCACCGGCGGCCACGGTAGCATCACCGGCACCCTGGGAGGCGTGCTGGCCATTGGGATCCTGCGCAACGGCATGAACATGATGCAGGTCCCCGCCTTCTACGTGCTGGTCATCCTCGGGGTGATCCTGATCACGGTGCTGATCATCGACCAGAAGATCAACCTCAAGTCTTCCAAGGGGGTGCAGGCATGAGCACTGCAACTGTGACACACACCTCGGGGGCGCCTGGGCACAAGGAAATCCCCATCCTTTCTCTGGTGGACATCACCAAGAGATTCCCGGGAGTGATCGCGCTCAACAAGGTCAGCTTCGATGTCCGGGCCGGCGAGGTCCACGCACTGCTGGGCGAAAACGGAGCGGGCAAGTCGACGCTAATGAAGGTGCTGGCCGGCAAGCACAAGCCCAATGGCGGCAAGATTCTTCTCGAGGGTAAAAAGAAGGTCTTTGACAATCCCAAGAAGGCCAAGCAGAGCGGTATCGTGCTGATCCACCAGGAGCAGTCACTGGTACCGGATATGTCCGTGGCCGAGAACATTTTCCTGGGTAATCTACCCAAGAAGTGGGGGAACCGGATCGACTGGAAGACCCTGCACCGGGAAAGTACGGAAATCCTCGATCGTCTGAAGTGCTCCTTCAGTTCGAAGGACATGGTGAGCGATCTCTCCATCGCCAAGAAGCAGATGGTCGAGATTGCACGCGCCCTGGTGTTCACACCTAAAGTGGTGGTCTTCGATGAGCCGACGGCGTCGCTCACCGACCACGAGAAGCCGGTGCTCTACGACATCATCAATACCCTGCGTGAGCAGGGGGTCGGCATCGTCTACATCTCCCACCGTATGGACGAGATCTTTCATCTTTCGCAGCGGATCTCGGTGCTTCGGGACGGTGAGTACAACGGCACTGTGAACACCGTCGATACCAACGAGGACGAGGTCACCAAACTGATGATCGGCCGCAGCAGTGGTCGGTACGGCATCGCCTGGAACGCCGCCAGGGGCACACCGCTGGGCCATACCTTCACCTTCCTGATGGCGAAGTTTGGTCAACCGATCATCAATCTTCGCCGTATCCCGGGCGGGTATGACTTTCAGGATGTTTCGGGTGAGCAACTCCGGCCGATGTTCCAGTCGGATGCGGCCTTTCGCGCCTGCGAATACATGCTGGATATCCTGAAATATTCGCCACCGAACATCCTCAACATGGCGTGGTACGAGCGTGCTCAATCTTATGCCTCGGGTGAATCCTGCATGGCCTATAATTACACGCTGCTTGCCCCACTGTTTGAACTCAACCAGAAGTCACCGGCCTGGGGCAATACCGGCTATCTTCCCCACCCGGTCGGGAACCATGGCCTCCCCATCACACCGATCGGGGGCTATGCGCTGGCCATACCATCCAATCTGTCCGAGGAACGCGTGGAAGCTGTCTGGGCGGCCCTGCAATCGCTGACCTCCGCCAGCCTGTCGAAGCTCTATATCATGAACGGCAGCCTGGTCACGCCGCGCTTCAGCGTCAGTCGCGACCCGGAGGTCTCGTCGCTGTCGCCGGTCATCGGTGTGGTGGACGAGATGGCTCGTAACAACATCCTCCAGGCCTGGCCACGCCCTCCCGTTCCTCACATGGCGTCGATCATAACCATCGCCGGCCAGGAGATTCATGACGTGTTGTCGGATCGGTGCTCAATCAAACAAGCGCTGACATCGGCACAGAAGAAAGCCGACAAGCTGTTGGGATGAAAGGCAGATTCCTGACGCCTTCTAGATTCGGCGATTGGACCATTTCAGTTACTGGATAACCATGCCCCCATCGATCATCAGCAATTGCCCGGTCATGTAGTCCGACTCCGGGCTCGCGAGGAAGGAGGCCGTTCCCACCACATCTTCCGGATAAGAGTAACGTTTCATCAGAATCATTTTTTCTGCCAACTCATCCATGGATTGTCCTTGGTTCTTGAACTTTCCGATACTGACGAGATCCTTGTCCAGTTGCTCCCACAATTCTGTCCGCACTACGCCGGGACCATAACCATTGACGGTGATGTTGTGATCTACAAGCGCCTTGGCCCCGCCGTTGATCATGGCGAGAACGGCATGCTTGCTGCAGGAATAGGGCACGACATCATCAAATGCCTGTCGTGAAAGGATCGAGCCGACATTGATGATCTTGTAGGGCCCTCCATCCTTGCCTTGCTTGATCATCTGCTTGGCAGCTTCCTGCATGCCGATGAGACAGCCCAGGGCGTTGATATCCATGATCTGGTGCCAGTTCTCTTCGGTAACGTCGAGAAACATCAGCGGCTTGTTGATTCCGGCGTTGTTGATCATGACGTTGAGGCTGCCAAAGGCGTCCACAGTGGCCTTCACGGCCGCCCGCATCTGGTCACGCTCCGTGACGTTCAGCTTCACGGCGATGGCCTTTCCACCCTTTTCCTTGATACGCGCCACGACCCCCTCACAGCCTTCGAGGTTGAGGTCGGCCACGCAGATATTGGCGCCCTGTGCGGCATAGTGTTCGGCAACGGCAGCACCCATGCCACGTGCAGCACCTGTGATCAGGCAATTCTTTCCTTCAAGGCGAGCCTTGTCCATTTTTGTACCTCGCAGTGTTGTTGTGGTTCCACGGCAAACCATGGAAGTCTTGTCAAGAACGAGTCGGGCTAAGGGGCTGAGCGAGTGGGCCGAATGTGCCCCGCAATCTAACCCCAGCCTTGCAAGGAGCGGTATCACGGCAATGTTTGCAACTTGCTGAGTAATAGTGTCGGCATACGTGCTGGGCTATGACAGTCGGCTGCGTGGCGAATATGACCAGAATGGATATTTATTCTCTGGCGCCCGGGCGTGCGTGTCATCCGCATCAACGAGGAAATGAGGGGCGTCGTCGAACTCAAACACCATGCCTGGCCAGCATGTGCTTGATTCGTCCAATCGCCTTCATGAATTTGAGCCTCTTGGGGCAGACCCAGGTGCAGTTGCCGATGGCAGGAACGCCGATAGGTGATATCGGCATCGCACTGCTTCAGATGCTCCAGCATGCCCAGCACCATGGCCTTTCGATATCGGTCGTCGACCTCCATGCTCTCCATACGGGGCTTCCTAAATCGAGGCTGAAAGCTTGAAGTGAAAGGATTGGTCGCAGTCAAACAAATGGCAGCTACAAGGAAATCGGTGTTCAATTCGTAGTTTCCCCCACGGCGATCTGGTGGCCTACCCCCGCGAGTGGAACCGTTTCGAGAGTATCCAGGGTGCGCTGGTCCACCACCCAGAGCTGGGGCTTCTCGCGACTTGATATCAACAGCTTTCCATCGACCGGGCTGATAGCGAGATGATAAGGCGCCGGAGCAAGCTCCCTCTCTCGCATCCTGCCATCGGCAAGACTCACGGCTACCAGGCGATTGTCCCCCTGGCTGGTGACGTAAAGGGTGCCAAGATCCGCCGACAGGTCGATACCGTGAGGCTTCGATCCGATCGGGTATTGCGCCACCACGTCGCCGGATTCAAGATCGAGGGCGACCGCTTGCCCCTCGGCCGCGTCGTTGGCGTATAGCCGCCCACGCTCACTGTCCAGCACCATATGCTCGGGACTACCCTCCAAGCGCATGTTTTTCCTGACGAACCAGTTCTCGGTATCGATCTCGCTGATCGTCCCGTTGCCGGAGTTGCTGACGTAGAGGGACCGATTCTGCGGATTCTGGACCATGTAGTTCGGCGCCGGCCCCGTCGCCAGGCTGGCGACCAACTCGCCGCTCTCCAGGGAAACGACGCTGATACCGCCGCCCATGGGATGGGTCGATACGGCGTAGCGCCCGTCGGCGGTCACCAATACATGATGAACCGGGCCAGGCACGTCAAATTGGCGGACGACCTCCTTGCTTGTGGTGTCAATCAGGTACAGCGTGCCCGGGGTACTCGATGAGGCGGCCGTATCACCGCCGCCACCATGGTGCGCCGCGTGTTCGTCCGCCGAGACACCCACCGGCTTCGACGGCGTTTTCCCGCTCTCGCGGGGAGTCAGGCTACCGGCCACCAGGAATCGGCCATCCGGCGTCAGGTCGGACCCGTGGGAGTTGACGACTCCCTGGGCCTGGCCGCTTACCTGATAGCTGTCGGTATCGATAATCGCAACTTGATCTGCGTTACCCAACGGAATATAGGCGCTCGATTCATCGGCCATGAGCGGCATGGCCAAGCTTGCAACGGCAAGACCGGCCATGGCGCGCAACAGTCGGGTACGTTCGAATCTCTTCATGCCAATATCACTCCTAAGAATCATGACCGAAAACTCGCTTTTTGCCTTCCAGACGCCACATCGCTTTGCAAATTGCCTGACGCTCAGCGCGAAAGATCCTTCTTACGCTCTTCGTATTCCTGCTTGTCTATCTCGCCGCGGGCGTAGCGCTCCTGCAGGATTTCCAAGGGGGTTGGACGTCGCGAAGGATCCGACGCCGATGTATCGTTACGGCTCAACCATCGAACCAGCAGCACTACCAGGGCGATGAGGCCTCCCCAGAAGACGATCATCATGAGACCGCCGAAGAACATATGTCCCCAGCCCCAGGCAGGGTGCCAGAAGGAGTCGCCATAAGGCTCGGCCTGCGCCGGAAAAACCACGGGAAGGCCAAGCAACAGCGTGCCAACGGACAACCACAAGCGCTTCATGTCGAATCTCCCTTATGTATCGACCCGAGGCGGGGCTAACCCCTTTATCCCCGGTACAACTCTTACTCGCCAAGACGCTGTCTAATGACAGCTCCAGGGTTCCTTGGCGGCATTGTCCTTGATGTTTTGGTCGACGAATCGGTAGTGGTCTTTCTTGTAGCGGTTCCACCAGCCATGGCTGATCTCGATCGAATGCCTGGTCAGGATCTTTTCGATACCCTCGATACAGAGTCGTGAGGCGTCATAGGCCAGGTGAAGCATTCGCTTGCGGTCATCCAACGACACGCTATCGAGACCGTAAAGCCGATCGATTTCCTCGATCGCCTGCTGTAGATCCTGGTGATCGCTGGGTTCGAGCTTCAGCTTTCGCGTGACCAGGTTGACCTCCTTGACGCCGAGACGGTGTTCGCTATGCATGACGGATCTCCTGTCTTTTGCTGATCGGTAAGCGTTTCTCGCCATTGGGCCATGCCCAGCCATAGAGTCCGGTGAAAAGCAGCTCGCTGAAGCCATCGCGCACCGTGCCGGCCAGTTCCAGGTTCGAGGCGATCGCATCGCTCATCAATGTTTCCCATTGCCGGTAGGGGCTGCTGCTATCGACCGGCGTTGGTGTGGTCTCCACCCTTTCGACCAGCCACTTCACGCCGCCCATCCAGGGCGCGAAGCGCTCCGAGAACATCAGCCGGTCGGTTCGGGCCGAATGCAGTTGACGCAGCATCTCGGCCGACCAGGGAGTGGTGACCAGCCGCACCCAGGGGCCGACGAAGGTCTCGTAGAGGGCCACGTTGTGCTTGGAGAGGGCTTTTACCTGCTCGAACGCCGGCGTCTGGTCGGGGTAATCCAGATCTTCCACGCGACGTTCCTCAAAACGCACCTGGAACTGCGGCTTGTGACAGTCTGGGTCGCCGGTGGGATTATCGATCTTCATCTCGTAGAGCCCGGGGGCAAGGTCATTGAGCTCCGAGACGCTCTCGAGTATCGCCCGGTGCTCCAGCCGTGCGACCTTGGCGGAAACGAAGATGCCCAGATGGCCCACGTGGGGGTTGAGCAGATAGACGATGCGCTGGCCGGCGGCCTTGAGTGCCTCGGTGTCCGGGTACACCGCCGGGATCCAGTTGAGCGCCTGGTGCGGTGGGGTGATGTTGTCGCCGCTGGAGGCGAAGATCACCAGGGGGTTGCGGATGCGCGTGAGGTCGACGGTACAGCCGGGACAGATTTCAAACTCGCCACGTTCCAGCTGGTTACCGACAAAGAGATTCCCGACGATGGCGGTGATCTCGTCCTTGCTCAGGCTATAGAAGCCGGTCCACCAGCGCTCGAATTCCAGGAACCGCTCGCGCTGGCCGTCGATGTCGGCGAACAGCTGGTAGTCCTTCTGCCACAAGGTGTTGGCCGGCTTGAGGCTCTCGAAGTTGGTCGCCAGATGGGCGCCGTCGAAGCGTCCGTCCCCCAGATCCGCCAGCAGATGCGCCATCCAGGCGCCACCCAGCAGCCCGCCGGCGAGGCGCATGGGATTGACCCCGGACTCGCCGGACCAGTAGGACAGCGGCGAGCCGTTGAGCACCGCCGGTCCGACCAGGCCCTCGCAATCAGCCGAGAGCAGCGTGATGGCCCAGCCCGCCTGGCAGTTGCCGTAGAGCACCGGCGGCTTGCCGGGATGGCGCTCGGCCAGCGTCTCGACGAAGCGTCGCAGGACGTGCTGCACATCCTCCAGCGTCTGGCCGGGCATGGGCTCGGGGAAGAAGATCACGAAGTAGACCGGGTGCCCTTCGTGCAGCGCCATGCCCACTTCGGAGTCTTGTTTGAAACCGCCGATGCCCGGGCCATGGCCGGCGCGGGGGTCGACGACCATCACCGGCGGCTGGGTCTCGTCGAGGCAGTTTTCCAGGCACTCCTCGCCGACCCGGGTGATGCGCAGCAGGGCGTAGTTGGCGGGGCGCTCCAGTCGGCGGCCGTCCAGTATCGTCTCGTAGTCGAAGTCGAGCAGCGGTGGCTTGCCGGCCCGTTCATGCTCGAGCATGTTGTCGGCGCGCTCGCGTAGGGTATCTAGGTAGCGCACGCCGCGCCGCCACAGGTCGGTCTGGTGGGCGAGCAGCTCCATCGGCGGAAAAGACGTCACATCATTCATGATCAGATCCTCACCCGGCGCAGTCGCAACGCGTTCAGGACCACCGACAGGGACGACGCGGTCATCGCGAAGGCGGCGAACATCGGCGAGATAAGGATGCCGAGGAACGGATAAAGAACCCCAGCCGCGATCGGCACGCCGGCTCCGTTATAGATCAGCGCGAAGAACAGGTTCTGCTTGATGTTGCGCATGGTGGCCAGCGACAGTTTGCGGGCGCGCACGATGCCGTCGAGATTGCCCTGGACTAGCGTGAAACTCGCGCTTTCGATCGCCACGTCGGCGCCGGTGCCCATGGCGATGCCGACATCGGCTTGGGCCAGCGCGGGGGCGTCGTTGACCCCGTCGCCCGCCATGGCGACCTTGCGGCCTTCGGCCTGCAGCTCCTTGATGATGCGGGCCTTGTCCTCGGGCAGCACGTCGGCGCGGATCTCGTCGATGCCCAGGCGCCCGGCCACCGCTTTCGCGGTGCGCTCGTTGTCGCCGGTGGCCATGAGGATGCGAAAGCCGAGTTTGTGCAGCGCCTTGAGGGCGTCGGGCGTGGTTGCCTTCACCGGGTCGGCGACGCTGACCAGGCCGGCGATGGCGCCGTCGAGCACCACGAACATTACCGTCTCGCCCTCGTCCCGGCGGGCATTGGCGGTGTCCGCCAGCTTGCCGCCGTCGAGGCCCAGTTCGGCCATCAACCTGGCATTGCCCAGCGCCACCGGCTTGCCGTCGACCACGCCCTTGACGCCCATGCCAGTCACGGCCTCGAAATCATCGGCCTTGCCCAGCGTGACGCCGCGCGCCTCGGCGCCGGCGACGATGGCCTCGGCCAGCGGGTGCTCGGAGCCCTTTTCTAGCGTCGCGGCCAGGCGCAGCACCTCGGCCTCGTCATGGCCCTCTTCGGGGAGTACGGCAACGAGCTTGGGCTTGCCTTCGGTCAGGGTGCCGGTCTTGTCGACCATCAGCGTATCGACCTTGGCGAAACGCTCCAGCGCCTCGGCGTTCTTGATCAGCACGCCCGCCTGCGCGCCACGCCCGGTGGCCGTCATGATCGACATCGGCGTGGCGAGCCCCAGGGCGCAGGGGCAGGCGATGATCAGCACCGCCACCGCCGAGACCAGCCCGTAGGCCATCGCCGGGGCCGGTCCCCAGATCGCCCAGGAAACAAAGGAAATGATCGCGATGAGGATCACCGCCGGGACGAACTTGCCCGCCACCTTGTCGGCGAATTTCTGGATCGGCGCCCGCGAGCGCTGGGCATTCGCCACCATCTCGACGATCTGGCTGAGCATGGTATCGGCACCGACCCGGGTGGCCTCCATGATCAGACTCCCGGTGCCGTTGATGGTGGCCCCGGTGACCTTATCGTCCTTGGTTTTTTCCACCGGAATTGGCTCGCCGGAGATCATCGATTCGTCGATGGAAGAGCGGCCCTCGACCACCACGCCGTCCACCGGTACCTTGTCGCCGGGGCGCACCCGCAGGCGATCGCCCACCTGCACGTCTTCCAGCGGGATCTCTTCTTCGCTGCCATCGGGGCGGATCACCCGGGCGGTCTTGGCGGCCATGTCCAGCAGCGCGCGGATCGCCTTGCCGGTGCCTTCCCGGGCGCGCAGCTCCATCACCTGGCCCAGCAGCACCAGGGCGACGATGACCGCCGCGGCCTCGAAATAGACCCCGACGGTGCCGTCCTCCCGGCGAAAGCCCTCGGGGAAGATGCCCGGCGCCAGCACCGCGATGGTCGAGAAGACAAAGGCCGCGCCGACCCCCATGGCGATCAGGCTGAACATGTTGAGGTTCATGGTGCGAAACGAGTTCCAGCCGCGCACGAAGAACGGCCAGCCCGACCACAGGATCACCGGGGTGCTGAGCGCCAGTTCGAGCCACATCGCGCCCCGTTCACCGAAGAAGTCGCGGATCGCCGTAATGCCCAGGTAGGGCGACATCGCCAGCACCAGCACCGGGAGCGTGAGAACGGCCGCGACCCAGAAACGGCGGGTGAAATCCACCAGCTCGGGATTCGGCCCCTCGTCGTCGACCGCCGTCGATTCCAGCTCCAGCCCCATGCCACACAGCGGGCAGGCACCGTGCTTGGTCTGCCGCACCTCGGGGTGCATCGGGCAGGTGTAGACGGCGCCGACATGCCCGGCGGGCACCTTGTCGTACTTGCCGCCGCGCACCGACGCGACGACTTCATCACGATCAGTGTGATGGCAGTGCTCGTGCTGTATCATTAGGTAGCCCCTCTTCTGGTGAGCGCATTGACGCAGACTACAACAGCATCAATGCATAAGATCGCGCTTGCGTTGCTCGTATTCCTGCTGGTCGATTTCGCCTCGAGCGTAGCGCTCTTGCAGAAGTTCAAGCGCGGTTGGTCGCTGGTGAGAAATGGCATTGTCCCGGCCTCGAACCAAGCCGCGCACCAGAAAAACCGCCAAGGCAATGACGGTGCCCCAGAACAGCACCATCATGAGTCCGCCAAAAAGCATGTGCCCCCAGCCGTAGTTCCCCATATGCGCCATCATATTTCCCCACATAGTTGGATCTCCTTCTTGTGGTAACCCTATCGACAAGTCCTGATATCAGGCTAAAACCTATGGGTTACCCAAGGGTCAAGCTAGGACGTCCTGGATGCATGCCACGCTTGACCCCGGTCAACTGTCAGCCTATGCAGTAGAACTGAATCAACGCTGAACGCTTGCCTTGAGATGAGAAGCTTGAGGGGGTATCACAAGTCCTCCATCCTTGCCGTGTCACGAGCGATACGCATGGCTTCGTGTTCTTCGAGCTCCATGAGCTGCTCGAGCAGCTCGCGGGTCGAGGTCACTTCGGCACGCGAATGCAAGTAGCGATATAAACCAATGATCTTTTCATGCGCGGCGAGCAGGGTGGCGACAACTTGGCGCGTATCCATATCGCGAAACTCGGCGTGGCATTCCTCGTGGGGCTTGACCGGATACTTCTCGAAATATTCATAACACCAGGTATTGAGTGCCGCCGGGGTGGCATGCTGCTTGGTCAGTTCGAGAACGCGGCTGAGTTCCCGTTCATGATGGGCGAGATAATCCAGCAGCATCTTGAGCCGTTCACTCTCGGTGCCCTCGCCACAGTGGTTCAGGCAATCCGCCAGGTTGGTGTGGATCGCTTTCGTCCAATCCAGGACGTCGCTCAATGTTTCGACTTGCATCGTTGTCTCCCACTTGAATTTCAACTCTCAATTTTAAAAATCAGATTTCAAACACATGTTCTACGGAAGCGTCCGTGCCGCTAGCAATGTTCTTGGTAACCCAATAGACGGTTCAGCGTGCTAAGCGTTACAGTGCGTTCGGCCTTTTCTGGGTATTAATTGCGTAAGCATCAGTGAAACCTCGGCTTATCGCGAGGTATCCGCCAGTTCCCGCCACTGACCCCAGCGAGGTATAAACATCGGTACCCGGTGCTGATAGGCACGGTAGGCGTCGCCGAACCGGGCCAGCATCTACTTTTCCTCGCGGTGGGCCAGCCAGACATAGGCAAGTACGATCACCGGAAACAGACCGACCGAGAAGAGCGTTGGCCAATGCACCACGCCTTCGCCGAACAAGGCGACGAACAAACCGGTGTATTGGGGATGGCGTACGAGGGCATACAGTCCGCCGGTCACCAGATGGTCCTCGCGTCGCGCCTTGTACACTTGCCGCCAGCCTTGGATGAATATCCCGATGCCGGTAAACGCCAGGCCGTAACCGAGCAGCATGGAGATCAGCATGCCGGTTTCTCCCAGCCCCACCAGCGTCGACCAGAGACTGGCGCTGACATAGTCGCTATCCAGGCCGAAGAAACGCACCAGCAGGTAGATGGTCAGTGGAAAGCCATACATCTCGGCGTAGAGCGCGATGATGAAGGCCTGCACCGCGCCGGCACCGGCCCATTCGCGCCAGTTCTTCGGGGCGAAATAGCGATAGAAGAACCAGGACACCAAGACGATGACGATCAGCGCAAGGCCCCAGGTCCCGGTATGATTGATGGATTCGTTCATGGCTTAGGCACGTCGCTTGAGGTGTTTGGCCAAGAGGCGTGTGGCAAAGAAGTTGTAGAGGGGGCCAAAGACCAACGCCACGTACCAGCCGTAACCGAAGCTTTCCGCCAAGCCCAGGAAGAAACTTGGCCAGCTCAGCCAGGTGAAGCCAGGCAACAGGCGCAACCAGCTCTCATACATCGCCCGGTCGGGAAACAGCAGGCCGAAACCCACGCACAGGATGAAGGTCACGGCCAGGAACAGCCCCAGGCTCATCCCCAAGGCGATCACCGGAACCCGAGGCACGGCTTGAACCGGCAAGGGTGTGCCATAACGCGGCTGGGACTTGGCGCTCGAAGCAGTATCGACGTCAGGCATGCTCGTTCTCCGGTTGGGCAGGCGGATGCTTGGTTTCATCACCGGCGAGATATTGCTCAGGGGCGGCCTCGAAGCGTTCACGGCAGTCACGCGAGCAAAAGTAATAGACATGGCCGTCGTGGACGCTTGGCTTGGCTTTTTCGGTGCTGACGGTTTCGCCGCACACGGGGTCCACGTCGTTGGCTGGCGGAATCCAGAGCAGCTCTTCGGTGGACGACTGATGCTCCGGCGCCCCCTTGCCATGCTTGGCTTTACCGCGCCCATGGCCCATCACATGAGCGCCGCAACCAAAGCGCATCATCAGGAAGATGATTCCTGCCCAGAGCATGAAATACACCAGTTCGTTCATCACTTTTCTCCTTTACCCTTAGCCTCGTGCGGTGTTGTACAAGCGAGCTTATGTTCAGGCTAGAACCTATGGGTCACCCAAGGGACAAGCGGAAAAGGGTACAAATGGGCTTCTCTTGATCCTTGTCAATAGCTAGTACTACTGTGTCATAAAATGGCTTGTTATGATGATGCGGTGTCGACCTCAGGTTAACGGTGATGCCGATGCCTCATCATCCCCTTCACGACCGCTTCAATGCCTACCTGGACGAGCTGGCCCCCAAGCTGGGCCATGCCGACCGCGTGCCGAGCTTCAAGGACTACTGTTATGGCCTGATGCTGCCGCTGCCCCGCAAGAGCATCGAGCCGATTGCCGCCAGTGTCGATCCGGAACATGTCCAGGCACGCCACCAGGCCCTCCATCACTTGGTGGCCAAGGCGCCGTGGTCGGATCGCGCGCTGCTGACTGGGGTGGCGCAGTGGGTCTTGCCCCACCTGCTGCCTGGCACGACGCCCTATTGGATCATCGACGACACCAGCATTCGCAAGAAGGGTCGGCATTCGGTGGGCGTCAGTCGTCAGTACTGTGGCGAGATCGGCAAGCAGGACAACTGCCAGGTCGCCGTCAGTTTGTCGGTCGCTACAGAGCAGGCCAGCCTGCCGGTGGCGTGGCGCCTCTACTTACCGGCCTCGTGGACGGATGATTCGGACCGCTGTCACTGCGCCGGTGTCCCATCCGATGTCACCTTTGCCACCAAGCCGGAGATCGCCTTGCAGCAGGTTCGTGAGACGCTGGATGCTGGCATCGTGCTGGCGGATGCCGCCTACGGCAAGGTCACGGCGTGGCGAGAAAAGCTCGCGGCGTGGAGCCTGACCTACTGCGTGGGCATTCGCGACGATCTCAGCGTCTGGGCGCCCGGTACCGAGCCCCTGCCACCTCAATGGTCAGGAATGGGGCGACCGCCTACCCGCTGGCAACAGACCACGGATCATCACCCGGTTTCGGCGGAGGCCCTGGCCCACTCGCTGGACGCCACCGACTACCAGGACGTGACGTGGCGGGAGGGTAGCAACCGACTGTTGACGTCCCGCTTCGCCGCCGTTCGCGTACGAGTGGCGCGGGGCATGCAGTATCGTGAACCGGAATGGCTGCTGATCGAATGGCCTCGAGGGGCCGGTGAGCCGGCGAAGTATTGGTTGAGCAACCAGCCAGCGGATATGCCATTGACGATGCTGGTGGCCACCGCCAAGGCGCGTTGGCGAATCGAGCGCGACTATCAGGAACTCAAGCAGGAGTTCGGTCTGGATCACTATGAGGGACGCAACTGGCGCGGTTTCCACCATCACGCCAGCCTCTGCATCGCCGCGTACGGCTTTCTGGTCGCTGAACGCTTGTCCTCTCGTGATCAAAAAAAAATCAAGCGATTCTCGGCACCTACCTTACCCAAAGGGTGCTGCCCTCGGGGTCGTACAACGCGCCCAGCGCCACGTGCGTGATTCCATCACCACGCTGCGCTGGCACCTGGCCCAAGGTCTCATGACGATCTTGCATAGCCGATGGCGTTATTTGTGACACAGTAGTACTAGCCTATGCGGCCAGGCTGAATTAACGCTGAACAGCGATGAGTGTTACCCCTTGTCGCATTGCTAAGTTGCAAAAAATCTGCCATTCACCCTGTATCAAGAGTCATGCGTATAGTTTTATATGCTTGATTCTTCGATGCCACGTATGTAGTTTTCGTCTAATTTGGGTCAAATTATTTTCTTGATAGGAAGAGCAAAGGAGTGGAAAACGATGCGAATGTCAAAGGCATCATTGCTGCTTTTTTCAGGATTAGTGCTTAGTGGTTGCGGAGAAGAAAAAGTGGATGGGCGATGGTATACCCAGTCTCAAGTCGACCGAGGAAAAACAGTATTCGTGGAAAATTGTGCTGAATGTCATGGCAGGAGCGCGCAAGGAACCTTCAATTGGAGAAAGCCATCAGCCGATGGTTCCTATCCGCCCCCGCCCCTCAATGGCTCCGCTCACGCCTGGCACCACTCCCGCGACATGTTGATGCGTACCATCAATCAGGGCGGCGCCCCCATAGGGGGACAAATGCCAGCGTTCGAGGACAAGCTCTCCAAGGAAGAAAAGAAAGCCACCATCGCCTACTTCCAGAGCAAATGGAACAAGCGAATCTACGATGCATGGCTCGATAGGGGTGGGCTCTAATCTATCCGACAATCGAATCGCGAAAAGGAGTGCAGCGGGTGATGCTCTCGGCTCAACCTGACAAAAATCAATATTCTGTTCAGCACTTTCAGTTTATTTTCAGATATAACATCTAACCTGAGAGTGCTTGGTTATAAAGCCATTCAAAGCAAAGGAGAGTGTTATGAAAAAGTACGTCTTCACCGGTGTCATGGCGGCCTTGTTGACCTTGCCCTTGGCCCATGCCCAGCAGGAGGCTTCATCCAACCAGCAAGACGCTGGCCCAGGGATGAAACAAGGCATGAGTCGAGGCATGAGTCAAGGCATGGGGATGATGGATCAGGGCGACATGCAGCAGCGTATGCAGGCGATGCAAGGCACGATGCAGCAACTCCACAACACGCAGGATCCGCAGCAGCGTCAGCAATTGATGCAACAGCACATGCAGCAAATGCAGCAGATGCACCAGTCCATGGGTGGCATGATGAGTGGCGGCATGGGCCAGAACATGCAGAACATGGACCCCGAGCAACGTCAGGAAATGATGCAGCAGCGCATGAACATGATGCAGGGCATGCAGCAGCAGATGATGGAGCACATGCAGGCCCTGCAAGACATGCAGAACGATAGCGAATAGCCGTCAACTCACCCACGTAGCGCCCCGGTGATGATTATTACCGGGGCATTTCTCTGTCTGCTACCCCAGATGCAGCCACTGCTTCAAGGCCCTTCGATAGCGTGAGGGCGCCACCTTCCAGGCCACGGGAAGCAGGGTGATGCCACCGAGGGCAAGCACCGTCAGCCCAACACGTTGCAAATCGCCGGAGGCAAACTCGTCTCCGAAGTGGGCCAGCAGAAAGCTCGCCGGCAAGATGCCCATCAAGGTAGCAAGCGCGAAGCGCCAGAGTTTGAGCGGCGTCAGCCCAGCAGCATAGCTGATGAGGTCGAAGGATAGGAAAGGCATCAGTCGCGAGACGAACACGATGGTCATCAAGGCATTTTGCGAGGTGATAAAGCGGTCAAGCCATCCCGGTGAGGGCCGTTTACCCAACCAGGCTTTCAAGGCGTCATAACCGATAAGGCGCGCGATGGCGAAGGCGATTAGCGCGCCAGCCTCGGCGCCGATGGCCACGTAAAGGGTGCCCCAGACATGACCATAAGCCGCACCGGCGGCCAGCGCGATCGGGGCGCTGGGGATCGGGCTCATGACGATGGCTAGCGCCATCAGGCCCATGACCAGTGTCGGTCCGAAGGGGCCAAGGCGTCCCACTGCCTGTTCGAGGGTCTCGCCGTCGAGCAAGACGTCCAGTACGCCGGTACGCCACAACACGAGCGTCGTGGCGAGAAAAACGGCAAGTAGGGTGGCACCCAGGACGATTCGCTGCCAACGGAAGCGGGAAGAGGGGAGGGCTCGTCGATCTTCCTCTTCCAGCTGCCGAGTCATCAGTACTTCCCCTTTTCTGCCGTCAGGCGCGGTCAAGGTCGCGAGACCCTGACCGCCACCAATTATCTCGCTAGCGGTTACTTGAGAGGCGCTTTTTTCCACAGGAAATACGCCGCCGGCAATACCAACAGTGTCAGCAGCACCGCGCTTATCATTCCCCCGACCATCGGGGCGGCGATCCGCCTCATCACCTCGGAGCCCGTACCCGAGCCATACATGATGGGTAGCAGGCCCATAATGACGGCGGCGGCGGTCATCATCACTGGGCGAACGCGCAACCCGGCGCCATGCAGCACCGCATGGCGCAATGTCTCCGCTCGCGGTTCCACCTCATGATGACGACACCGTTCCAGCATCTCGCGGTAGGCCTGATTCAGGTAGACCAGCATGATGACGCCGATCTCGACGGCGACCCCGGCCAGGGCGATGAAGCCGACCCCAACGGCCACGGAGAAATTGTAGCCCAGCAGGTACATCAGCAGGATGCTGCCCACCATCGCCAGTGGCAAGGTACCCATGATGATGGCCACTTCAGTGAAGCTCCGGAAGTTCATGTACAGCAATATGATGATGATGGCCAAGGTCAGGGGCACGACATAGGTCAGCTTGGCCTTGGCGCGCTGCATGTACTCGTACTGGCCGGACCAGGTGACGGAGTAACCGGCAGGCAGGTCGAGCTCGTCACGCACCACTTCTTGAGCCTGCTGCACATAACTGCCGATATCCACGTCCGCGATATCGACGAAGGTCCAGCCATTGAGGCGGGCGTTCTCGCTCTTGATGCCTGGCGGCCCGTCCTCCACCACGACCGCCGCCACATCGCCCAGCGAAATACGCTGGCCGTCCGGGGTGACGATCGGCAGCAGGGAGAGCTGCTCGGGAGAGCTGCGGTAATCCTGGGGATAGCGCAGATTAACCGGATAGCGCTCCAGTCCTTCCACCGTTTGCGTGACATTCATGCCACCGATCGCCGTCGAGACGACCTGCTGCACGTCGGCGATATTGAGCCCGTAGCGAGCGGCCTTTTCACGGTCGATATCCGCCTTGATGTAACGACCGCCGGCGACCCGCTCCGAATACACCGACGCGGTACCCGGCACATCGGCGAGGATCGTCTCGAGCTGCTGGCCGATGCCCTGGATGGTCTTCAAGTCGGGGCCGGCGACCTTGATGCCCACCGGGGTCTTGATACCGGTGGCCAGCATGTCGATGCGCGTCTTGATCGGCATCACCCAAGCGTTCGTCACCCCCGGGAACTTCACCAGGCTATCCAGTTCCTGCTTGAGCTTCTCGGTGGTCATGCCTTCCCGCCACTCCTCCCGAGGCTTGAGCTGGATGAACGTTTCGATCATGGTGAGCGGCGCCGGATCCGTGGCGGTTTCGGCACGCCCGATCTTGCCGAATACCGTTTTTACCTCCGGGACGGTATAGATCAGCTTGTCCATCTGCTGCAGCAGTTCGCGCGCCTTGCCGATGGAGATGCCCGGATAGGTGGTGGGCATGTACATCAAGTCGCCTTCATCCAAATCAGGAATAAACTCACTGCCGATCTGGGTCGCCGGCCAGAGCCCGATCACGGCGACGACCACCGCGCCGGCCAGGGTCGACTTGGGGAAACGCAAGACCCCGCGCAATACCGGCATGTACAGGGCAATCAGCAGCCGGTTGATTGGGTTCTTGTGTTCCGGCAACACCTTGCCGCGGATGAAGTAGCCCATCAGCACCGGCACCAGGGTCACGGCCAGGGCGGCCGAGGCCGCCATGGCATAGGTCTTGGTGAAGGCCAGCGGCGAGAACATACGACCTTCCTGGGCCTCCAGGGTGAACACCGGCACGAAGCTGACGGTGATGATCAGCAAGCTGAAGAACAGCGCCGGACCCACTTCGCTGGCGGACTCCGCCACGATTCTCCAGCGGTTCTCCCGGGTCAGCGGCGTTCGCTCCATGTGCTTGTGCATGTTTTCGATCATCACGATGGCGCCATCGATCATGGCGCCGATGGCGATGGCGATACCGCCGAGGGACATGATATTGGCGTTGATGCCTTGCAGGTGCATGACGATAAAGGCAGCCAGGATGCCCACGGGCAGACTGACGATGGCCACCAGAGAAGAGCGGACATGGAAAAGAAAGACCACGCACACCAGGGCGACGACGATAAACTCTTCCAACAACTTGTACCCGAGATTCTCTACCGCGCTATCGATCAGGCCGGAGCGGTCGTAGACAGGAACGATCTCGACCCCCTCGGGCAGGCCTTGCTTGAGCTCCTCGAGCTTGGCCTTGACCCCCTTGATAGTCGTTTGCGCGTTCTCACCGAAACGCATGACCACAATGCCGCCGACGGTTTCGCCTTCGCCATTGAGCTCCGCCAGACCGCGACGCATCTGGGGCCCCAAGCTGATGTCAGCCACATCCTTCAACAGCAGCGGCGTGCCGTTGGCGTCCAATCCCAGGGGAATGCCGGCAAGATCCTCGACGCTCTGGATATAGCCGGTAGCGCGAATCATGTATTCGGCCTCGGCCATTTCCACCACCGAGGCGCCGACTTCCTGATTGCCCCGCTCGATCGCCACCTGGATTTTCGACAGCGGAATGTCGAAGGCCCGTAGCTTTTCCGGGTCGACCTGCACCTGGTATTGCTTGACCATGCCGCCGATGGCCGCAACCTCGGATACCCCCGGCACGGTTTGCAGCTCGTACTTGAGGAACCAGTCCTGCAGGCTGCGCAGCTGGCTGATGTCGTGTTCACCGGTCCTGTCCACCAGGGCGTAGAGATAGACCCAGCCCACGCCGGTGGCATCCGGGCCGAGTTGCGGTCGGGCGTTGGAAGGCAGCGTCGGCGCCACCTGACTCAGGTATTCCAGGACACGGCTGCGGGCCCAGTAGGGGTCGGTCTCTTCGTCGAAGATCACATAGACGTAAGAGTCACCGAAGAACGAGTAGCCGCGTACCGTCACCGCCCCCGGTACCGACAGCATCGCAGTGGTCAGCGGGTAGGTGACCTGATCTTCCACCACCTGAGGTGCCTGGCCGGGGTAACTCGTCTTGACGATCACCTGGACATCGGACAGATCGGGAAGCGCATCGACAGGGGTATTCTTCAGGGAAAATAGTCCGCCACCGATCACGATGAAGGTGGCCAGCAACACGAAAAAGCGATTGCTGATGGACCAGCGAATAATAGATTCAATCATGGTGCCTTTCCTTATTCGCTATCGCTTTCCATGGAGTTGGAGTGATCCATTCCCGTGTGCTCGTCCTGATCCATTTCTTCCTGGGCTTGGGTGGTATCGCCTTCCATCACGTGACCCATTCCCGCGTGGTCGTCCTGATCCATTTCCTCCTGGGCCTGAGCGGTGACGCTTTCGTCATGGTTCATACGCAGGAAATCCGAGGTCTTGCTGGATTCGGAATCCAGCAGGAACTGCGCGGAGGTGACGATGCGCTCACCGACCGACAGCCCGTCGAGAATCTCGACGATATCCTCACCGACGCGACCGACTTTCACCTCGACCGACTTGAACTTGCCACCCCCCAGGGCCAGAACGACCCGGTTCTGCCCACCGGTACGGATAAGCGCCTCTCGAGGGATCTGCTGGGCGGTGTTATCGCCGCGGCTATGAATCGCCAGTTGCATGAACATGTTGGGCTTGAGCAGCCTGTCGCTATTGTCGAGCCGCGTCCTGACCTGGGCCGTGCGAGTCTTGCTATTCAACGTCGGATAGATGTAATCCACCGTGCCGTTCCAGGTCTCCCCGGGCAGATACTCCGAGGTGAGCGTGACTTCATCACCCTCTTCGACGAGCGCCGCCTGTCGCTCGAATACTTCGCCCACTACCCAGACTTCCTCCAATGCACCGATCGACAACATGGTGGTGCCAGGTTGGACGAAGAACCCCTCACGGACATTCAGGTTATCGATGACCCCATCCTGCGGGGCGAAAAGGGTCACGGACTGATTGACCCGCTTCGAGGCCTTGACTGATCGAATCGTAGAAGCAGGCACCTGTAACGCTTCCAGTCGTTCTTCCGCGGCCTGTATCAGTCGCGGATTGCCGCGATTGATGGCCAACACTAGCTCTTCTTGCGCGTTCACCAGGGTAGGGGAATAGATATCGTAAAGCGGCTCACCTTTTTTAACCGGATCACCTTCCGACTTGACATACAGTTTTTCTATCCAACCTTCGACCCGCGGGTGGATATGCACCAATTGGTCTTCGTCGTACTTCACATAGCCGATCGTTCTTATCTCCGAATCGAAAACGCCTTTCTTTACCTGGGCCGTGCGTACACCCAGGTTGTTTTCGACAGCCGGTGAAATACGCACGACCCCGGCACCGTCGTCTTGCGCTGTAGTTTCTTCTTCATAGACGGGAATCAAATCCATCCCCATGGGAGATTTTCCCGGCTTGTCTCGCTTGTAATTGGGATCCATGGGTGCCACCCAATAAAGGGGCTCCTGACTCTCCTGCTCCTCGGCCAAGGGCTCTTTCATCAGCGTCGCATAAGCGCCATATCCCGCGACGCCAAGCGCGGCCCCCACCATCAACAACAGCACATACAGCACGATTCTTTTCATAGCGACCTCTTGATCAAAAAACACTAAATGGTTATTCAATGCCTGCGAGGTAATAATTAATTGCGGCGATCAACTGCTGGCGTGCGACCGCAATATTGAGAAATTCGATCTTGGTATCAAGCTCGTCGATATAGGCTCTTACCGCCTCGGCAAAGTCGCCGTCGTCATTGTTATAGGCCTCAAGGGACGCTTCCGCTTGCTCATTGAGTTGGGGGATAAGCCGCTTGTTATAGAGGGCCATGCGTTCATTCAAGCGAATCAATTTGACCTTGCTCTGCTCGAGCTTGGCCAGCATATTTCTCAGCAGGAGGGCTTTATCCGTCTTGATGGATTCCGCTCTTGCAGTCGCCGCTACCACTTCCTTGTCTTGTTTCTTTTGCGTAAAAACAGGGAGGTCGAAAGCCACCCCAGCGGTGAAAAGATCCGCTCTCTCGTTTCCTTGAGGATCCGCATCTCGATAACCATATTTTGCCATCACACTCCATTCCGGCCGGTATTTCTGATAGGCCAGGTCGATACCGGTTTTTACCGCTTCGATCTCCATATCCAGGGCTTTAACGGCAGGGTGACGCACCAACACCTGCCCCGCTTCTTGTCTGGAAAGCTGTGTCGATGCTTGGGCGAGCTTTGGCATGGCCAAGGTAAGCTCGGGCAACTCGCTAACAAGCGGTTGTGAGACGGCTTCCTGGCCTATCCATTCCGACAAGAGCTGCTTGGACGCTTCCATCTGCTGATTCAGTGATGTCAGGCGATCATCCAGTCGGATCAACTCCAGTTGGGCGCGAATCACATCCTGTTGACGTGCCGCTCCCAGCGCCGAGGCGTAGTTGATCTGGGTCACATCGACGAGCTGCTCGAAAAGATCCCTATCTTTCTCGATGAGCATGATGGTCTGTTGTGACTGGTAAGCCTCGAGCCATAGCTGGCTTACCGTCGCCGCTACCTTCGCTTTGCGATCCTGCCTCATGAAGGGGTGCTGACGTCCGAGCTGGCGCTTCTGCCGTTCCAACAGTGCCAAGGTGTCACCGCGTGGGAACATCTGGGTGATACCGACACTGAATTGCGTCATGCCTTCTTGACCGGTATCGAAGGTATCGACAGGCAGGTTGGCTGCAGAGAGAGACACGACGGGGTCGGGTAGTGTGCCAGCCGAGGTTGCCTCGGCTTCCAGTGCGTCCTGGGTGTATTGACTGCCGCTCAGCCAGGGATCGCGAGCCTGGGCGATTGCAATCGCCTGTGACAGCTCGAGACCGTCTTCCTCACCCCAAGCGGGTATCGCGACGGCGATACCCATCAGTAACGTCAGTACCGACGTGTTCAAGCATTGCTTCATAGATGTTGTTCCCTGGCCTTGATCCTGTGAAATGAATTATCGGTTTTAATGTCCGGTATGACGGCTAGGCCAGGATGGTGACTAATAGAGATGTATCAAATCAATCTATTAAGGAGGAGAGTCGTCTCACTGTCCTCCTTACTCTACCGGGCATATTGAGTCATACCAGGGCAATTTTTGCTTTTTTTAGGCTCGACCTTCGTTGCCTTATCACCAGTCGAGACGACGACCTATCCTGTCCTTGTTATCGTGATAAGTGGAAGTGTCTGCTTTTAAAGAAGGCTTGGGGCTTGGCTCATAGTTCTTGTTAAGCGAAGCGTATGGCCGAGTTTTTGATATCGCATCGCTTTGTCCCAGGGTATTGCTTTGCCGAAACGATTCGACAAACTTGTTACCCCGATGGCTGGTATTCCCTGTTTGACTTTTTTTATTCCATGTACCGTTTGCTGAAGCGGCTGATTCGTTTTGACGTTGCATGTCATGGGTCATCTGCGCAGACTGACCCGCCTTGTTTTCATAGGGCATATCAGCCAGCGCTAGTGAAGCGGAAGATAAGCCGATAATTGAAACACTAATGGCAGCGAGTTGCTTGAGTGACATCATGGTGAACCTCCTGTTTTTTCAGTACAGGGGTACTATGCAGGCTCTTCCTGAAGCTACGCTGAAAGAAGGAAGAATGGGATGAAAAAATTACTTAAGGTAAGCGGATCGTCATGACCTAGCGGATTTTGGCAGCCATAACATTGAGGCAGGCCAAGATAATAATGGAAGTTTAAAAGCAGAGGGATCAGTACTCGTTACGAAGCGCATTGTAGCGGCAATCCCCCGACCCATTCTTATAATGAGTGCCATGATCCAATTACGCTTTGATTGCTTTCCAGCATTCAGGCTTTGGTGTTTGAGCTGGATTATTTTTGAGGCTTCGTAGGATCTTGGACCCTTCCAAGGGTATTTTGGGTGACGATCCTTGAACCGCAAGCCGTTTGGCTCTTTGTCACTGC
Organism: Pistricoccus aurantiacus; assembly: GCF_007954585.1. Lineage (GTDB taxonomy): Bacteria > Pseudomonadota > Gammaproteobacteria > Pseudomonadales > Halomonadaceae > Pistricoccus > Pistricoccus aurantiacus. Next base: position 49,168 of record NZ_CP042382.1, on the reverse strand, counting down.
GAAGGGGAATATTCTGAAAGCGAAGGCAGGCGAGGGGAAAGCGATTAAGCACAAGTGACACCCAGACCGACTCGCCATTAGAGGAATCTGTCTGGGTGGTTCATGAAAGAAGGGAGCGTTAGCCCGGATATTGCACCAGACATGCAAAAAGCGGCTGAAAATCGGTTATAATTCAAGCTCCTATACAAGAACCAACCGACTCAGCCGCCATGACAAAATGTACCACGCCGACCGCCGCCTTTCCACGCTGCAAAGGCCGTCAGATCCTCGCCAGCTTCGATGGCGGTGACGTCACCTCCGACGGCGGCATCCTGCTGCTGCGGCAGATGGATCGTGAGGTGGGCCTGACTCGCGCCGTCGCCCGCCGGATCAGCGATGATCGTGACCCGCAGCGCTGCCTGCATCGCACCGAAACTCTGGTCCGGCAACGCGTGTTCGGCCTGGCGATGGGCTATGAAGATCTCAACGACCACCATGCCCTGCGTCATGACATCGCCCTACAGACCGCCGTCAATACTGATGGCGTGCTGGCCAGCCAGTCGACCCTGTGTCGCTTCGAACAGCAGGCCGGCCGGGATTGGGCGGTCGCCATCCACGAGGAGATGATCGAGCAGTTCATCCGTTCGTTCCGGCAGCCGCCCAAGAAGCCGCTCTACCTCGACTTCGATGCCACCGATGACCGGGTGCACGGCCAGCAGCTCGGGCGGCACTTCAACGGCTACTACGACCATTACATCTTCCTGCCGCTGTTCGTGTTCTGTGGTGATCAGCTGCTGGTCAGCTACCTGCGCCCGGCCTCGCTGGATGCCGCTCACCACGCCGGTGCCATCCTCGCTCTGCTGGTCCGGCGGCTGCGCCAGGCATGGCCCGATGTGAAGATCGTCTTCCGTGGCGACAGCGGCTTCTGCCGCCCGCTGATCCTCAATTGGTGCGACCGCCACGGCGTCGATTACATCATCGGCATCGCCGGCAACCAGCGCCTGGCCAAGCTGGCTCTAGACATCGACTACGCGTCGGCCATCCGCTTCGAGAAGACCTGGGAGAAGCAGCGTGTCTTCGGCTTCATCAAGTACGCCGCCGGCAGTTGGAACAAACGCCGACGACAGGTGATCGTCAAGTCCGAGACCACACGGCGCGGCTTCAACACCCGCTATGTGGTCACCAACCTGCGGGGTTGCAGCGCCGAATGGCTCTACGATAATCGCTACTGCGCCCGGGGCGAGATGGAGAACCGCATCAAGGAGCAGCAGTTCCTGTTCTCCGACCGCACCAGTTGTCACGAGTGGTGGCCCAACCAGTACCGGCTGCTGCTCTCGGGGCTGGCCTACCTGCTGCTGGAACGGATGCGTCGGGTTTACCTCAAACGCACCGCCTTCGCCCAAGCCCAGGTCAACACCATCCGCCTGAAGCTGCTGAAGATCGGCGCCGTCATTACCCGCAACACGCGCACTATCCGGTTGATGCTGAGCAGCCAGTATCCCGAGCAAGACCTTTTCCTGACGCTGGCCAGCAAGTTGGTGCCGGGATAGCGTCGCAGCGTGCTGTCCCCGGCACAGAAAAGACATGGGGGTTGGGGGAAGTGCGCCCTGAAGCCAGGAAATTGATCAAGAAATAGCCAATCTCAACCCCGATCGCCATCATCCCCACCGAGCCTGGAATCTGGGAGCGTCTGGCCGGCCCGGTGCAATATCCGGGTTAGGCGTGGTTCAATACCAAGCGCGCAACCCTATCACGAAGGCCGTCGAGAAAGTTGGTTCACCCATTTCCTCGGCGATGTCCTTGGTCTCGCCGTACTTCCGATCCCAGCGCACACCGATATAGGGCGCGAACTCCCGGCGTATCTCGTAGCGCAGCCGCAGGCCCATCTCGGTACTGGTGATCCCGCTGCCCAGGTCGTACTCGGGCTCGTCCTGGGCCGAGGCCTTGATACCGATTCGCGGCTGCAGTACCAGCCGCTGGGTGAGCAGCAGGTCGTACTCGAACTCGGCGCTGGCGCTGACGTCGCCATCCTCGCTGAGGTAGGCTTCCAGGTCGGTTTCGAACCAGTAAGGCGCCAGCCCTTCGAGTCCCAGCATCAGGAACCCGCGGTCGGGGTTGGGATTGGTGTCATAGCGCACCCCGCCTTGCACATGCCAATAAGGCCATATCTTGTAGGCATAGCTCGCCTCGAACTGGCTGGCTTCGATGGAACCATCGCCCACGGGTCCCTCGCCCTCGGTTTCCCACCAGAACTTGTGGTAGTCGCCGCCGATCCAGCCCTGGGCGTCCCATAGGTAGGTCTGGCCATCCTCGCTGTCGCCGTACTCGAAGCGATCGAGACGCGAAAACGCAAGAATCTTGTCGTCCATGGTCGGCTTTTCTTTCCAGCCTTTTGGCGCACCGCTCGAGGGCTCGATCGGCCCCTCCGGCACGACGCTGTCCAGGCTCGCCTTGCCGTGGGAATCGGCCTGTACGGTGCCGGCCAGTCCCAGACCGGTGACAAACAGCAAAGAAGGCACCCATGATTGCTTAAGCATTGTCGGCTCCCGGCAAGTTGCTGACACGTACCACGCGGAACATGCCGCGTTCGAGGTGATAAAGCAGGTGGCAATGAAACGCCCAGCGCCCTGGCTCGACGGCGCTGATCAATAGCGAGACTCGCTCCCCCGCCCGGACGCTGATGGTGTGTTTCTTGGGCAAATGCTCGCCCTGGCCGTTCTCGAGTTCCATAAACATCCCGTGCAGGTGCATGGGATGCTCCATCATGGTGTCGTTGACCATGATCAAACGCACCCGCTCGCCGTAGGGGAAATCGATCACCTTGGAGTCCGAGTACTCCACGCCATCGAAGGACCACATGTAGCTGTTCATGTTGCCGGTGAGATGAAGCTCCACGGTATGCGTCGGTGCACGCTTGTCGCTCATCGGCTCGATGCTGCGCAGCTGACTGTAAGTCAGCACCCGATGCGCGACGTCCTCGAGCCCCGCCCCCCGCTCGCCGAGGCGTCGGCGCTGAACCTTGGCGATGGTGGCGTTGCCTGCGCCATGGTGGTCCGGGCCATGCTGGGCCACCACCGGCCCCGCCGCTTCCTTGATGGCAACGCTATCGCCCTCCAGGCGGGTATTGGGCTTTTTCCCCGGCCCCATGATCAGCATGTTGCGCTTCATGCCCATGTCCACCAGGGTGCGCTGGGGCTGGGCGCGCAGCGCCGGCACCGGCGCGCTCATGCCCAGGCGCGGCGCCAGGGTACCGCGGGCATAGCCGCTGCGGTCCATGGATTCCGCCATCAAGGTGTAGGCCTTGTCTTCTCTTGGCTCGACGACGATATCGTAGGTTTCGGCGACGCCGATCTGGAACTCGTCGGTTTCCACCGGCTCGATGCTTGGGCCATCCGCCGCCACCACGGTCAGCGGCAATCCCGGAATGCGGAAATTGAAATACGTCATCGATGAAGCATTGATCACTCGCAGGCGTATCCGCTCGCCGGGCCGGAACAGGGCGTTCCAGTTGGCCTCCGGATGCAGGCCATTCATCAGGTAGCTGTAGGTGTGACCGGTGACATCGGCGATACCTCGAGGGTTCATACGCATCTTGCCCCAGGCTTGCCGATCCTTCAGGGTCTTCGCCCAGCCCGAGCGGGCCACGTCTTCCACGAAGTCTTCCACGGTGCGCTTGTTGAAATTGTAGTAGCCGCTCATCTTCTTGAGCTGGGCCATTACTCGGGCGGGATCCTCGAAGGTCCAGTCGTTGAGCACGACCACGTAATCGCGATCCGCCTGAATGGAGTCCGGCTCGGCGGGATGAATGACGATCGGCCCGGTCTGTCCGATCTGCTCCTGAAGCCCCGTGTGGCTGTGGTACCAGTAGGTGCCGTACTGGCGCACCGGGAAACGGGCCTCGAAACTGTCACCGGGTTGGATACCCGGGAAGGCCACACCGGGCACACCATCCATCTGAAAAGGCAACAGAATACCGTGCCAGTGGATGGAGGTGGATTCGTTCATCAGGTTGTGTACGCGCAGCCGGGCCTCGTGCCCCTCCCAGAGCTCGAGCAGCGGCCCAGGGATGGAGTGGTTGATGGTGATCGCCGAGGGCGCGTGGCCGCCGGCGATACCGATGCCTTCGCGGCGTATATAGAAATCCTGGGTAACCGAGCGTGGCCTTCCCCCGGGTACGCGGGCATCCCCGGCGAGGTGGCGCTCGGCCCCCGCACCGGCGCGGGCATAGCCAGGCAGGAACGTTTCGAGTCCTGCCAGTAGGCCGGTTGCCGCCATGGCTTGCAGCAAGCGTCGGCGCTCTTGATGATGAGGAGTGTCGGTCATATCGCACCTCCTTCCTTCTCGGGGTTGGCTAGCTCGATATATTGCTGCTCGGAAAGTTCGGGCAGGCGCTGCAAGAACGCCACCACCTCCCAGATTTCCTTGTCTGCATGGCTTTCGCCCCAGGCCGGCATGCCGGACATCTTGATACCGTGGTCGATAATCCAGAATTGTTCCGCGGGTGCCCAATCATCTTCTTCAGTCAGGTTGGGAGGCGGGGGGTTAAGCCCTTTATGCAGCGCGGTGCTATCGGTTCCCGGCTTGAGGTGACAAGCGACACACATCTCCTCGTAGGTACGCGCGCCCCGAGCAATCATTTGAGAATCGTCGAGGTTGGGTACGCGGATAGCATCGCTGCGCGCCTCGACGGAATAATGCATGGTGGTATGGGTCGCCCACCTCGTCAGTGCCGCGTGAGGAACGCTGGCGGCGACGTTGTAAAAGCCGCTGTAGATGAAAAGGATACCGGCGACGACCAGTAACAGGAGCATCAATAACATTCCGTATAGCACTCGCATTAGGCTTCCTCCGATGAAGGCTTGGTAGAGCTATCATGCTGTTTTTATGACTGTTTTAATGTAGAAATGGCGTTATGTTGGCTAAGAATAGGGATGTTTGAAGGCCAAAAAAGCCCTGTCAAAGCGGTGATCATTCGGATGGAACGTCTCTGCTTCGACAGGGCCTGCAACTTACCTCATTGCTCAGGGTTGGCGGCGGAATCGGTGGCCTCGGCTTCTGGAGACGTCTCGTCTTTGTCGGACTCATAGTCTAGAGAAGGGGTATCCTCGCTACCGCTGGTAGCAGCACCTTGACCTTGGTTGAGTTCATCTTCCTGGTTGCCTTTGGCTTGCGGGTTGGCGGCGGATTCGGTCGCCTCGGCTTCTGGAGACATCGCGTCTGTGAGGTGGACCCCATCAGCTGGACAGCTTGAAGGTGTTACTAAGCTCTGACCTCTTTGTTTACCCGGCTCAAGCTGCCAGGGTCACGGATGGCTGGTAATACACCTCGTCGGGTGTTTGATAATCATGGCTCTGATGGAACCGCTCCTGATTGTAGTGCCGGAAGTACCGGTTAAGCGCCTGTCTCAAGTGTCGCCCATCCTCGAAGGCGGTGAGGTAGATGCACTCATGTTTGACACTGCGCCAGAGGCGTTCCACGAAGATATTGTCATGGTAGCAGCCCTTGCCGTCCATGCTGATCCGGATGCCATGATGCTTGAGAACATCGGTGAAGGCTTCACTGGTGAACTGGACACCCTGATCCGTGTTGAAGATTTCCGGCGTTCCATGACGTTGCAGGGCCTCCTCCAGAGCATCAACGCAGAAGTCAGCGTCCAGGGTGTTCGAGACGCGCCAGGACAGCACCTTGCGAGTGTGCCAGTCCATGATGGCCACCAGGTACATGAAGCCCCGGGCCAGCGGCGCATACGTGATATCGGCGGCCCACACCTGGTTGGGCCGGTCGATCCGGCGCCCTTTGAGCAGGTAGGGATAAACCTTGTGCCCCTCGCCGGGAATGCTGGTTCTCGGACGCGGGTATACCGCCTGCAGGCCCATGGTGCGCATCAGTCGCTGGACTCGCTTGCGGTTTACCTGATAGCCCTGGCGCTGCAGGAACGCCCGCATTTTGCGAGACCCGTAATACGGCGTTTCCAGATGTTGCTGATCAAGTAGATACATGAGATTCAAATCCTTCTGACGCTGTTGCCGAGGACGGTAGTACACCGATGAGCGGCTCAATTTGAGCAATTCACATTGGCGCGTCATGCTGATATCAGGGTGGTCGCGCTCGATCATCGCCAACCGGCGTCGACGACTTACTGATCGAGCTTGCGCGATAAAAAATCGCGTTCCACCGTCAACCGGCCGATCTCGCGATAGAGTTCATCGGTGTTGGGCTCGTTGGACGGCTTGCCAGCCTTCTTCTTGCCTTCGAAGAGGTCAGGGGCATTTTCCAGCAGCTCGCGTTTCCAGGTGCTGACCATGGTCGGATGGATCTGGAAACGGGCGGCGATCTCGGAAGTGGTCTGGTCACCCTTGAGAGCGGCCAGGGCAACCTTGGACTTGAATGAAGCGCTGTACTGTTGGCGTTTCTTGCTCATGATTCTCCTCCTGAGGGAGATGATGAATCAGAGCTTAGGCACCTGTCCAAATTTCGGGGTCCAGTTCACACAGGCCACGCCGATGATACCGAGCTGCTTAAACATTTCTTTGGATAACATGCTAGTACCTCCTTGGTGCAGGGCGTCTCCACATCACGCAAAGCTGGCTTTTTCGCGCTTCTCCTTTTTTTATACGTTCGATCTTTCGACTAGTTCCTCTTCTTGTCTCGTCAACTGCGTTTTCTCCTCCCCCTGACGTTGAACGTAGGCTGTGTAGCTGAAACCAAGCTGAATATCTGGAAAATTCGCATCCAAAGGGCGAGCCACCAAAGGCTCGAACCTGATGGTGTACGCTTTGCTTGATAAACGTCAGAACCACATTCGGACGCCGACGACGATGCCGGTATCTTCCGTGGCATCCCCAGCGGCCCGGGCCAGGTCCGCCGTATCGCCGTAGGCTTTCTGCCAGTAGCCACCGATGTAAGGGGCGAACTTGCGGGATATTTCATAACGAAGGCGCATACCGGTGCGTAGCGTATTCAGTCCTTCACCCACGCCAAATTCCGGGACTTCACTTGCGGCGGCGACGACCTCCAGACGTGGTTGCAGGAACATTCGCTGCGTGAGGCGTAGGTCGTATTCGCTTTCCAGGCTGGCGGAGACATCGCCTTCGTCGCTGACGCGCAAATCGAGATCGGTCTCGAAGCGGTAGGGGGCGAAGCCGAGCAGGCTGATGACGCCAAAGTAGCGTTCGGGATGGTCGTTCGAGGCGATACCTCCCTGATAGCCGATACCGCCCTGCAGCTCCCAGAAGTCGGCGATCAGGCGGCTATACAGAAGGTCCAGGCTTTCGAACTCCGCGTCTTCACCGTCTCCTTGGGCATTTTCGCCTTCACCTTCTAGGTACAGCCGATTGACGTCGCCGCCGTACCAGGCCTGGAAGTCCCAGACCAGGGCGTCCTTGCCCTTGTCCGGCGAGGCGTATTCCAGACGATCGACCAAGAGCGTGGCAATCGGGTGTTCGGTGATCGGCGATGGCCAACTGGCCGGCGCATCATAGCCTTCCTGGGCCGTGGCTGGGGTGGCGGTCAGCAGAGTGGTCAGCACGACCGGCAAGGTGCCGGCACCGATAAATGCGTTTCCTGATTTCATGACGTTTCCTCAAGCGACCTTGACGACCCGGAACATGCCGGCATCCATGTGATAGAGCAGGTGGCAATGGAAGGCCCAGCTGCCTTCCGCGTCCGCGGTGATCAGGGCGGAGACCCGCTCGCCGGGCTTGACGTTCAGGGTGTGCTTGCGGGGAATCAGTTCACCGGCGCCGTTTTCCAGCTCCATCCACATGCCGTGCAGGTGAATGGGGTGTTCCATCATGGTGTCGTTGAACAGAATCAATCGCAGCCGCTCGTCCTTGTAGAAGCGAATGGGGCCGTCGACCTCACTGAATTTCTTGCCATCGAAGGACCACATGTAGCGCTCCATATTGCCGGTCAGGAGAAGCTCCAGTTCGCGACTCGGCGGGCGTCGGTCCGGCCAGGGGGCAAAAGCCCTGAGATCGCGATAGACCAGCACCCGGCGCTCCCTGGGATCGAGCCCGATACCCGGCTGATCGTAGCGTGAGCCAGGCTGGGCGGCACCCACGGGCAATAGGCCGGTGGTTTCACCGGAGGCCATGTTCTGCATGCCCGACATGCCCGAGTGATCCATATCCTGCATACCAGACATGCTTGAATGGTCCATGTCCTGAATGCCTGACATGCTCGAGTGATCCATGCCTTGCATACCTGACAGGCCCGAATGATCCATGCCCGCCATCTCCATTCCGCCGTGGGCACCCATGGCTTCCATGCCGCGATCGGCGATCCGGCGTCGTTCCGGAATGGCGGCGACCATGCCGAGTCGTGTCGCCAAGGTGCAGTGAGCATGGCCGCTGCGGTCCATGGACTCGGCGAACAAGGTATAGGCGCTGTCCTCCTGGGGGGTGACCAGCACATCGTAGGTCTCGGCGATGCCAATGCGGAATTCATCGACGGGCACCGGCTGTACCGGTTGGCCATCCGCGGCCACCACGGTCATCTTGAGCCCGGGAATGCGCACATCGAAGTAGCTCATCGCCGAACCATTGATCACCCGCAGGCGCAGCGTCTCACCAGGCTTGAACAGGGCAGTCCAATTGTCGCTGGGGGAATGGCCGTTGATCAGATAAGTGTAAGTGTGACCGGTGACATCGGCGATATCCCGGGAACTCATGCGCATCTTGGCCCACATGGCGCGCTGGGCGGCGGTGTCGGCAAAGCCGTTTTTCTCCACATCGCGGAAGAAGTCCGCAACGGTGCGTTCCTGGAAGTTGTAGTAGCCTTCGCCCAGCTTCAGATGGCGAAAGATGTCCGCCGGTTCCTCGAAGGACCAGTCGGTCAGCAGTACCACATGCTCTCGTTCGTAACGAAACGGCTCGCGCTCCTGTGCATCGATGATCAGCGGGCCTGCATGACCAAGCTGCTCCTGTAGGCCGGAGTGGCTGTGATACCAGTAGGTGCCGTGCTGGCGGACCGGAAAGCGGTAGGTAAAGGTTTCGCCGGGGGCAATGCCGGCAAAGCTGACCCCGGGTACACCATCCATGCTCGGGGGCAGGATCATGCCGTGCCAATGAATGGATGTATCCTCGTCGAGCAGGTTGGTGACGCTCAGCACCGCGTCTTCGCCTTCCCGCAGGCGGATCAAGGGCCCGGGGCTTGAGTGGTTGATGGTAATGGGCCGCGCCGATTGGCCGGCGACTGGCAAAGATTCGCGGCGAATCGCCAAGGAAACGTTGGGTCCGATAGCCGTGCCTTGGGCATAGGAATGGGTTTGCCCCCAGGGATTGGCCCAGACCGGGCGCAATCCGAGGGCGGCGGTACTCAACCCCAGGGCGGAGGCGCCCTTGAGCAGTTGACGACGCGATAAACCGGGAAGCTCAAGCGGCTTCGTGGTAGCCATGCAGGACTCCTGTAGCCAAAAAGGACGTTGTTTGGCCACATCATGCCGGAGCAAGCTGAATCCATGCTGAGTGCGGACGTGCGGTATTACTATGTGGGTAGAATGACGATCACTTCCAAGCCACCGGTCTTGGCAGTCTCGAAGCAGAGCCTGCCGCTATATTGCTCGATCAGTTGACGCAGAATGGAAAGCCCCAATCCATGGCCGGGACGCCCTTCGTCCAGACGCAGGCCGCGCTGGCCAAGCTGGGGGATATGCTGTGGAGCGACGCCTGCCCCGTCATCCCGAATGCGTATGGTCAACTGGGTGTTATAGGTCAAATGGCAATGCACGTCATGTTTGGCCCATTTGCCGGCGTTGTCGAGCAGGATGCCCAGTATCTCCGTGAAGTCCTGACGCTCGACACTGACCATCACGTCTTGCCCGGGGGGCGCCGTTGCGAAGTCCGTGGTCAGCGAAAAATGCTTGTCGGGATAGAGGGCACCGAACATGTCGATCAACTGTTCAGCTTCGCGCTTGATAAAGGTACGCTGGCCAGTATAGGGGCCGGCGATACGCGAGCGGCGCAGTTCCGCTTCCAACTGTGCGTGCATGTCCTCCAGGCGGACAAGCATCTTGGCACGGCGTTGGCTGTCGATGAGCCGCGAGCCGCGCAGTGCCTGGATCACCGCGGCCAAGGGTGTTTTCAGCGCATGGGAAAGGTTGGCGACGGATTCCCGGGAACGCTTGAGCCGTTTATCTTGCTCGTCCATGAAACGATTGAGCTGGTTGACCAGCGGATCGAGCTCCGAGGGCAACTCGAAGGCCAGGCGTCGGCGTTGGCCGTTGCGCAGCTCCTCCAGCTGGCGTTGCAAGGCGGCCAAGGGCCTTAGCCCACGATTGACCGCCACCAGGTTGAGTAGAATCAAGAGCGCCAGCACCAGACCGGCGATAGCCGCTACCCATCGGTGCAAGGTAGCTAGCCCCGCTTCAATCTGAGCCAAGTCTTCGCCAATCAACAAGACACCCTGTTGGCCGTCCAAGGTAAAGGCCACACGATAGATCAGCAGATGTCGATCCCGCCAGTGCAGCTCAAGCAGCCCCTCTTTGGCGGTTTGCAGGTAGGGTTCGAGATGCGGCAGCCAGCGAGGATGCGATGAATTGATGCTATCCCCCAGGCGAAGGGCATAAAGGTGATGAAAGACTTGGGAAGCGGGGCTCGAGGAATCCGGCCAGGATTGGTTCGAGAGGGAATCCTGATTCAGACGCTTCACGATGAAACTGGCCTCCTGACGTAGACGATCGCCAAGAAAATCCCGGGCGAGGTCGTTGAGCAGGATGCCGTGCAATATCCAGGTGATGCCCACCACGATCAGCGCAATGCCGCCGAGCCAGACCAGCAGGCGAAAACGCAGGCTGCGCGGATCAAGGCGCAACGAAGACATAGCCCTGGCCGCGCCGAGTCTGAATCCGTTGCTTGCCCAGAAGTCGGCGCAGTCGGCCGATATACACTTCCACCAGGTTGGGCGCCGGCGCGTCCTGCTCCAGGGAGTAGAGCTGGTCGAGCAGCCGCTCCTTGGAATGTACCCGGTTGGGATGATGCATCAGGTAGCGCAAGAGCCGAAACTCCGTGGCGGTCAAGTCATGCCAGGACGCCCGATCAGTGCTCACGCGCTGGGTATGCTCGTCAAGCGATATCCCGTTGACCTCGATAATCGAGGTAGTGCTACCGGAGCGTCGGCGCAGCAGGGCGTGCAGCCGAGCTAGAAGCTCCGCCTCATGGAAGGGTTTGGTCAGGTAGTCATCCGCCCCCCGACGCAGACCGATGACCTTATCTTCCCAGGTATCTCGCGCCGTCAGTGCCAGCACCGGTAAATCTCGACCCTGTTTCCGCCAGTGTTCGAGCAGATCCAGGCCAGAGCCGTCAGGCAAACCGAGATCGAGAATCACCAAGGCGTAATCCTCGCTGGCCATCAGGGATTCCGCCACCCGTATTCGAGCAGCGGTATCGACGCTATAACCTTTATCTTGCAGGGTTTCCGCCAGGCTATCCGCCAGCAGATCGTCGTCTTCAAGAAGCAATAGCTTCATGGTTTATCCCTGAATATGAATATCGCCCTTCATGCCGGATTCATAGTGACCGGGAATATTACAGGCGAATTCCACTTTACGAGTGTCTTGTGGAGCGGTCCACACCAGGGTAGCGGTTTCCCCCGGGGCGATGGTCACCGCAGGCATCTCATTGCCATGGCCACCTGTATGGTGTCCGGCTGACATGTCGTGGCCGCCGGACGATGGCATCTGGCGCATCATCTCCCGGTGCTCTGCCTGGGCGGCGGCATCGCCGATCACGAATTCGTGCTCAATATTGCCGGTATTGCTGATTTCGAATGCCACCGTTTCGCCCGGGGCAATATCCAGTGTTTCTGGATCGAACCACATGTCGCCGGCTTCGAAAGCGATAGTGCGGCCAACCTCCGCTGATAAGGCGTCCTGATGGCCACCGCCATGCTGACCGGCCGCCAGGACGGCGGTAGTGGATAAGCCAATAGCGATTGCCAGTAGTGTCTTGCGCATGATGAGAAATGCTCGTTTCGATGAATAACAGGGGACGTTATAAAGGAGCTTCCTGAATCAAGGCTGAATATCAGAGAATTACCCTGTTCAACTTGGTTTCAGGAAAGGCTGTTCACCTTGTGCTAGGCTGAATTACATTAGAGTTAGTAGGTAATGGAACAAGGACGATCCATCGATTGAGCGGGGTAACCATGGAATTGCTCGCACTTCTGCTTATCTTGCTTGTCAGCCTCGGCGGCGGCCTGCTGCTGCAATGGTGGCCGAGCCGCCATCAGGCCATGCCCACCTATCCCCAGCGCGCGCCCTTTCTCGGCGGCGGCCTTCCCGATACCCACGCCTGGAGCCGCTATCACGTTCGCTACTACCCCATGACGCTGCTGCTCATCGCCTTTGAGATGGAGATGATGTTCATGTATCCCTGGGCGGTGGTCTACGTGCAGAAGGGCTTAACGGCGGTGATGGAAATGGGCATGTTCCTGACCATTCTCTCCGTGGGCATTCTCTACGGCTGGCGGGAGGGGGTGTTCAAGTGGCAATAAGTTGGCTTACTCGGTTGGCGGCTCGCGGCCCGGCGACGGTATTTCCCGCCTTGGGAATGCGGGGAGAGGAGGCGTTCTACCGGCTGGCCCTGGACCCGCGCATCAAGCTGGTGGATTCGCCGCGCCATGCGTCGCTTCTGCTGGTGGCCGGTGGAGTGCCGCCGGAGATGCAGGAATCCCTGCGCCGGATTCATGACCAGCTTCCCGCGCCCTTTGCCACGCTCTGGTATCAAAGCGAGCCGCTGCTGGAACTGCAGCAGGCCGATGTCGCCAGGGTGGATTCCCTGGAAGCGCTGCCGGATGCCCTGGTGGACGCCCATCGCAAGACGCTTTGTGGTGAACTCGGCGCATCGCCTCGGCTGCTGCCGGACGAGCCGCCCAACCCCTGGAAAGGGTTGGGCGACGACGGCCACGGCGGGGAGGGCATGATGGGCGGCGTGCCCTACGGGCGACCTATGGCCATGCCGCCTACGGATGATCTGCGCGACGGCCTGGCCCTGGATATTCTGACCTTTCGCCTGGGGCCGTTCTTTCCCCTGTGGCCGGCGGGGCTCGAGGCGGAAGTGACCCTGCAGGGGGATATCGTCCAGCAGTTCGCCGTTCAGTCGTCGCCCTTTCCTCGCGTTCTGGCGCCGGTATTCTTCGAGGCCCGCGAACGAGCCGTTTCCATCGCGACCCTGGAGCGAGAGCGGGCACGTTATCATCTACGGGTGCTTTTTCATGCCCTGCATCTGGCAGGGCTTGAGGACCTGGCACTTGATGCGCTGCGCCTGGCGGAGACTTGCGAGTCGGCGGAAATCAGCGCGCTGGAAAAACGCTTCAAGGTGCTCCAAGGGCGCCTGAAACGCCGGGGTTTCCTTGCCTTGCACCTGCCGCAGCGCGGCGCACTGAGCAAAGAGCAGGCGGAGTCGCTGGGTGGCTTCGCCGCTCGGGCCGCGGGCATCGACCAGGATGCGCGACTCGATGACGAGGCCTATCGTCGTCTGGATTTTTCCGTGATCACCCAGCAGGAAGGCGATACCCGGACCCGCTGGCGACAGCGGCTGGCGGAAGTCGCTCAGTCCCTGCGGCTCGTCGAATTAGCTCAAAAAGACAACGTTGTTACCGCCAATCGCGAGGTGCTGGAAACCCCGCGCGGTGCAGGGGGCGACGAGCTGCCGAGAGACGCCAGCTCGCTGCTGGCAGACCTGCTGCCGGGACTGGAATGGGGGGAGGCCCTGGCCACCGTCGCCAGTCTCGACCTGGCGGCGGTTTCCCAATGGTCTGATGAGGCTCAAGAGCAAGAAGGGGAGGCCGCATGATCCTCGATCAGCTGATCTGGCCCTTGCTGCTGGTATTCGCCGCCCTGGTGATCGGCCCTTATTGCCTTGTGGTGCTGGACGGCCTGGCGGCGCGATCCTTCGGCCTGGCTCAAGCGCAAAGCGTCTGGATCTCGCCCTTGAGCCGAGCCACCTGGCTGCTCAAGCAGCAGACCAACATGACGGAGGCGCCGGATCAATGGGGCTGGCGGCTGGCCCCGGCGCTCTATTTATCCTTGGCCGCCATCGGCCTGGCCCTGGTGCCCTGGTCCCGGGACTGGGTGGCCACGGATATCGTCACCAGCCTGGTGCTCTGGGGCAGCGTCGAGGCGCTGGCCACGGTGGTAATTTTTCTGCAGGGCTGGTCCGCCAATACCCACCTGACCTTGATCGGCGCCTATCGCTACGTGGCCCTGGGGCTTTCCTACATCCTGATCAGCATGTTCGTGCTGATCGGCGTGGCGTTGCCGGCGGAGTCCCTGGCGCTGACCCAGGTGGTGGCTTCCCAGGAAGAACTCTGGAACGTGCTGCGCCAGCCCCTGGGCCTGCCGCTGTTTCTGATCGTGGGGCTCGCCATCACCTTTCGCGGGCCCTTCAACCTGGCGGATTCCACGGATCTGGCCGGCGGCACCAGCGCGGACGTGTCCGGCCCTCAGCGGCTGGTCTGGGAGTTTGCCAGAAGCGCTATGCTGGTGGCCTTCAGCGGTATCGCCACCACCGCCTTTCTCGGCGGCTGGTTGGGGCCTTGGCTGCCCGGGCCGCTGTGGGTGGCGCTCAAGATGCTGGCGGTGCTGGCGGTGCTGGCCTGGCTTAGCCGCGTCTTCGCCCGCATTACCCCGGAGCGCTGCGTCAGCCTGATGTGGGTGGTGCTGCTGCCGCTTTCCTTCATCGATCTGATCTGGGCCGGGGTGGAGGCGCTGCTATGAGTGGCTCTCTCTTCGTGGATATTGCTTTTATCCTGCTGGCGCTGTTCGCGGTCTATACCGGCTGGCGAGTGTTTCGCACGGATTCCATGGTGCGCGCTTCCTTCTTTCTGCTGCTGTCCTTTATCGCCGTGGGGGCGATCATGCTGCTGCTCTCCGCCATGTATCTGGGGGTGGCGATGTTCTTCATGATGGGCGTCGAGATGATGGTCATGGCGCTGTTCATGGTGATGTTCATGATGAACCCGGCGGGACTCAACCCGATGATGATGGTGCACCAGCACAAGCTTTCCATCGGCGCGGGTATTGTCAGCTTCGTAATACTGGGCGCCATGGCGCTGCTGGCCACCTTTCCCGATCAGCCCTTGCCTGCGGATCTCAAGGAGGTGCAGTCCCTGGGTGAAGAACTGCTCGGGGACTCCATGCTGATCTTCGAATCCGCCGGCGTGGTGCTGCTGGCCACCATGATCGGCGTGGTAGTGCTGTCGAGCCAGCGCGGGCGCTTCGGCTCCGCCCAGGAGGGCTCCATGCCGCCTGGGCTTGAGCCCGGCGGTGACCCGGCGGGAATGCCGCAAGAGGATGATGACGACGGCGGTGGACATCACTGCCACTGAAAGGAGAACGCCATGACATTGACCACGGTACTGCTGCTGGCGGCGGCCTTGATCGGCATCGGCATCTACGGGGCACTGTCTCAGCAGTCCTTCGTGATGCTGATGATGGGACTCGAGCTGATTCTCAACGGGGTGATGCTCGCCGCGGTGGGCTTCTGGGCCATGAGCGGCGCCGGGGTGCCGGAAGGACAGCTCTTGACCATCGTCGTCATGGCGGTGATGGCCATCGAGATGGCGGTAGGGTTTGCCTTGGTGGTGGCGGTGTACCGTGGCAAGCAGGCGGATACCACGGAGTCTATTGCCGATCTTAAAGGCTGAAACATGATGCTATGGATGGTGCCATTACTGCCGATTCTCGCCGCGCCGCTGGTCTATTTCAGCGGTCGTCGCGGCGGGCGTGTATGGGTGACGCTGCTGGCCTTGCTTGCGGTGACGGGGGTAGTGGCGCTCGTTGCCCTGGCGATCGGCAATGAGTGGCGGGGAAGCTATGCTCTCAACTCGGTGCTGGTACTGCAGCTGGAGCTGACGCCGCTAAGCCGTATCGTTGCCCTGGCGGTACCGCTGATCGCATTCCCCATCCTGCTGTTCGCGGGCTTTCACGAGCGCCCGCCCCTGGGACGCCTGCTGGCGATCATGACCGCCTTCGTCGGCGCCATGGAACTCCTGATACTGGCGGAAGACTTGCTGACCCTGCTGGTGGGCTGGGAGCTGATCGGCGCCTGCTCCTGGGCGCTGATTTCCCACTATTGGCAGGACAAGAGCGCTCCAAAGGATGCCATTCAAGCCTTTATCGTCACCCGTTTCGGCGATCTGGGGCTCTATATCGCCGCGGCGGCGGTCTTCGCCGGCAGCGGCGGCTTCGGTTATCAGGCGCTTCCCGGCCTGGACAGCAGCCTGATGCAAATAGCAGCGGCGGGAATCCTGCTGGCGGCGGTGGCCAAGTCCGCCCAGGTACCGTTCTCCGCCTGGTTGTTCGCCGCCATGGCCGGCCCGATGCCGGTTTCCGCCTTGCTGCACGCGGCGACCCTGGTAGCGGCGGGCCTCTATCTGCTGGCGCGGGTGCAGCCGCTGCTCACTCAGGTGAGCTGGCTGATGCCGACGATCGTCGCCATCGGGCTGATCACCGCCCTGGCCGGTGGCGTCGTGAGCATCGTGCAAGGCCATGCCAAGAAGCTGCTGGCGGCCTCCACCTCCGCTCAGTACGGGCTGATGTGGGTCGCGGTAGGGGTTGGCTATCCCAGCGTGGCGCTGTTGCACTTCCTGGCTCATGGCTTCTTCAAGGCGGGCCTCTTTCTGGCGACCGGAACCGCGGAGCGTCAGACGGGAAGCTATCAACTCGCAAGGATGCGCCTGGGCATTCGGCTGCCGGGCGTTGCCTTGCTCAGCGCCATTCTCGCCCTGGCTCTGGCGGGACTCGCGCCTCTTGGAGCGGCCTGGACCAAGGAGCAGATCGTCTCCGTCGCTTACAAGGATTCTTTATGGCTCGCCTTGGGAGTCGCCTTGGCTGGCGGACTCAGCGCCACCTACGCTAGCCGTTTTCAGTTCGCCATGTTCGGGCGCTCCAGCCGACGCGAGCAGGGGCCGCCTCGCATCAACGGGGGCGAACGGCTGGCGGTGGCGTTGTTGGCTGCGGTAACCCTGGCATTGTCGATCCTCTGGTGGCCGGAGGCCCAGTCCTGGCTCCAGTGGGGGCTGGGGCTGCCGCAGGTGGACAGCCACTTCTGGTTGCTCGTCCTGTCCCTGATCCTGGTGGTGCTGGGTATCCTTCTGGGGGCTGCCCTGGTACGGCGCGACGAGGCCTTGCAGCAGCAGGACTGGGCGCAGTCCGCAGCCCGTTGGTGGGAACTGGTGCCCCTGACCCGAGAGATCGGCGACGCCGTGATGAAGCTCGCCCACCGGCTGGCGCGTTTCGACGCCCAGGTGCTGGAGGCGGCCACCTTTGCCTCGGCGGCGTGGGCGAGACGCACCGCCCTGGGACTGGCGCGAAGTGATGATGAAATTGTCGATGCCAGTCTACGCGGCAGCGCACGGTCCGCTACATGGGCGGCACGACTTAACGCCACCTCCGGCGAAGCCCTGTCCTGGCGGCTGCCCGGTTCACTGACCGGGCTGGTTAGGCGCGGTGGTCACTGGGCGCGCCAGGCCCAGACCGGCCAGACTCATCACTATTATGCGGGCATCGCCATTGGCTTTGCCGTTTTACTGCTGATCCTTTTGCTTGGCGCTGCTTTATAAGAAAAGCTCGTAGGGAGACGACTCGTGATTCTGACACTCGCTTGGACCTTGCCGTTACTGGGTGCGCTATTGCTGGCCTTCGTGCCGCGCTGGAGCGCCGGCGGTCCGCGGCTCTTCGCCACCCTGGTGGCAGCGCTTTCCCTGGCCATGCTGGTCTGGGCCTGGCTGGGCTTCGACTCCGGCGGACCGCTTTTCCAGCACGTGCTGGACGTGCCCTGGGTGCCTTCCATCGGCGTGGGTTACCGGGTCGGGGTGGACGGCATCGCCTTGGCTGTGGTGACCATGAGCGCCCTGGTGTTTCTGGCTTCCATCGCCTATCCGGTGGATACCAAGGGTCAGCCGCGTCAGTACTATGGCTGGATGCTGTTCCTGATGGCGACGTCCCTGGCGGTGTTCCTGGTGCTGGATCTGCTGCTGTTCTATGTGTTCTTCGATCTCAGCCTGGTGGGTATGTATTTCCTGATCGGACGCTGGGGTCATGGCAAACCCCAGCTCTCCGCCTTGACCTTCTTCCTGTTCACCTTCGCCGGTTCCCTGGCGTTGTTGCTGGCGATCATCGGGCTCTATCTGTCACTGGATGCGCCGAGCTTCGACATGCGCCTGATCATCGAACAGCAGCCCCTGGCGGGGGGCGGCCTCTACGCCGGGCTGGTCTTTCTCGGCCTGATGCTGGGCCTGGCGATCAAGACACCGCTGGTGCCGCTGCATACCTGGCTGCCCCAGGCCCATGTGGACGCCCCCGGGCCGGCCTCGGCGATTCTCGCCGGCGTGCTGCTCAAGATGGGCACCTACGGCATGGTGCGCCTGCCGCTGGCCATGCTGCCGGATACCTTCCAGCGCTACGCTCTGGTGGTCGGCATCATCGCCTTGGTGGCGATTATTTACGGGGCCCTGGTGGCGCTGGGCCAGCGCAACCTCAAGCGACGCATCGCCTATACCTCGATCAATCACATGGGCTACACGGTACTGGGCATCGCGGTGGCGGCAAGTTTCAGCGACAACCTGATGGCGAAGCAGCTGGCGCTGACCGGGGCCACGGTGGAAATGGTCGCTCACGGTCTGATCACCGGGGCGCTGTTTCTCATCTGCGGCAGCTTCTGGCAGCGCACCGGCGAGTACGATCTGGACTATTACGGCGGCCTGGCCCATCAGGCGCCACTGTTGACCGGTCTGACGGTACTCGCGGCTTTTGCCAGCCTGGGCATGCCCGGGCTTGCGGGCTTCGTCGCGGAGTTTCAGATCTTCGCCGGTACCTTCGCGGTCTACCCCTGGCTGGCGGTTCTCGCGGTGCTGGGTATCCTGATCACTGCCGGGCTCTTCCTGGACCTGCTGCGTCGGCTGTTCTTCGGCCGCCTGCCGGTACACCTTGGCCAGTTCACCGAGCTGAATCGAATCGAGGCAACGGTGCTGGGTGTGCTGGGATTGGGCATCGTGATCATCGGCGTCTATCCGAGCTTCCTGCTTGAAGTGATCGACGGCGCCAGCGCCTTGCTGATCGGAGGTCGCTGATGCCCATCGGTGATCTGCTGCCGGAAATCGTTCTGCTGTTGGGTGCCGTGACCATCGTGCTGTTCGCCGCCTTTACGCCTCAGCGCTTGCAGAGGTGGTCAGCGGTACTGGCGCTGATCGCGCTGGCCCTGGCGGCCTGGTTCAGTGTCTTGCAGTGGGGGGCGCCGCCACGTCTGACCTTCTCCGGGGTCTGGGCGCTGGACGGCGTAGCCGTTGCCGCCAAGCTGCTGATCCTATTCAGCGGCGCGGTGGTGGTGGCGCTGTCGCCGGACTGGATGCGCAGCGACCGGCGCCACGGCGAGTATTACGCGCTATGCCTGTTCTCGCTGCTGGGCATGATCATGATGGCCTCCGCCAATGACGCCATGGAACTGGTGGTGGGGGTGCTCCTGTCCTCCGCGGCGAGCTACCCGCTGGCGGCCTATCATCGCGGCTTTCCCCCCGCCCTGGAGGCGGCGATGAAGTACTTCCTGATCGGCGCTTTGGCCAATGCGCTGCTGGTGATCGGCGTGGTCATCCTGTTCGGCCTGGTGGGAGATACGGACTATGCCAAGGCCGCGAACGTATTCCAGGCCGGCACGGACTCGATCGCGCTAAGCGTGGCGGTGGCCTGTATCGTCCTGGGGTTGACCTACAAGCTTGGCGCGGTACCGGCCCACGCCTGGATGCCGGACGTGGCTCAGGGCGCTCCCGCACCTATCGCGGCATTTCTCACCGTAGCGCCGAAGATCGGCGCGGCGGTGGCCCTGGCGCGCTTCTTGACACTCCTGCCGCAAGACCTAGCCTGGCCCGGGATTATCGCGCTGATTTCCGTGGCGACCATGACCTTGGGCAATCTGGCGGCGCTCAGGCAGACGGATCTGCGGCGGCTGCTGGGTTGGTCATCGGTATCTCAATCCGGCTATATGTTGATGGCAATCGTGGTGGTGGGAAGTGGCGTGGCCGCCTTGCCGGCGCTGCTGGCCTTTCTCGTCGCCTATGCCTTGGCCAACCTTTTGGCTTTTGCAGTGGTAACCCATCTGCGCGGGCGCACGGAATTCGAGCATTATCATGGCCTGTCCCGTCGCCAACCGCTTGCCACCGCCGCGCTGATTGTCTCGCTGCTCTCCCTGGTGGGGATCCCGCCTCTGGTAGGCTTCTTCGGCAAGTTTCTGCTCTTCGAGGTAACCATCGAGGCGGGCTACACCTGGCTCGCCGTAGTCGCCGCCATCAATACGGTGGTATCGCTTTACTATTACCTGCGCGTGATCGCCCTGACCATGTTCAAGACACCGCAAGGGGAAGTCCATACGCTGGGCGGCTGGTCCTGGGTAGCGCTGTTAACCACGCTGATATTGCTGATACTCGCGAGTCTAGGTTTTCAGTGGCTGATCGAAATGCTGGGGCCGATTGGGTTTGCCGGATAACAAAAAAATCGACGTTGAGGCCAGGACTAGGTAGCATCCCGCCGCCGACCGGTCAGTCGGTGCGAGCCCGCGCGGCACCAGCAGATTCATGCATCTGCGCCAGTGTGGAGCGGTGACTATATATAGAACAAGACGATCAATTTGACTGCGGGGTTAATAATGATCATTGATAACCCGTCAAGGATGGAGACATTTCCCTAACCCGGATATTGCACCAGACATGCAAAAAGCGGCTGAAAATCGGTTATAATTCAAGCTCCTATACAAGAACCAACCGACTCAGCCGCCATGACAAAATGTACCACGCCGACCGCCGCCTTTCCACGCTGCAAAGGCCGTCAGATCCTCGCCAGCTTCGATGGCGGTGACGTCACCTCCGACGGCGGCATCCTGCTGCTGCGGCAGATGGATCGTGAGGTGGGCCTGACTCGCGCCGTCGCCCGCCGGATCAGCGATGATCGTGACCCGCAGCGCTGCCTGCATCGCACCGAAACTCTGGTCCGGCAACGCGTGTTCGGCCTGGCGATGGGCTATGAAGATCTCAACGACCACCATGCCCTGCGTCATGACATCGCCCTACAGACCGCCGTCAATACTGATGGCGTGCTGGCCAGCCAGTCGACCCTGTGTCGCTTCGAACAGCAGGCCGGCCGGGATTGGGCGGTCGCCATCCACGAGGAGATGATCGAGCAGTTCATCCGTTCGTTCCGGCAGCCGCCCAAGAAGCCGCTCTACCTCGACTTCGATGCCACCGATGACCGGGTGCACGGCCAGCAGCTCGGGCGGCACTTCAACGGCTACTACGACCATTACATCTTCCTGCCGCTGTTCGTGTTCTGTGGTGATCAGCTGCTGGTCAGCTACCTGCGCCCGGCCTCGCTGGATGCCGCTCACCACGCCGGTGCCATCCTCGCTCTGCTGGTCCGGCGGCTGCGCCAGGCATGGCCCGATGTGAAGATCGTCTTCCGTGGCGACAGCGGCTTCTGCCGCCCGCTGATCCTCAATTGGTGCGACCGCCACGGCGTCGATTACATCATCGGCATCGCCGGCAACCAGCGCCTGGCCAAGCTGGCTCTAGACATCGACTACGCGTCGGCCATCCGCTTCGAGAAGACCTGGGAGAAGCAGCGTGTCTTCGGCTTCATCAAGTACGCCGCCGGCAGTTGGAACAAACGCCGACGACAGGTGATCGTCAAGTCCGAGACCACACGGCGCGGCTTCAACACCCGCTATGTGGTCACCAACCTGCGGGGTTGCAGCGCCGAATGGCTCTACGATAATCGCTACTGCGCCCGGGGCGAGATGGAGAACCGCATCAAGGAGCAGCAGTTCCTGTTCTCCGACCGCACCAGTTGTCACGAGTGGTGGCCCAACCAGTACCGGCTGCTGCTCTCGGGGCTGGCCTACCTGCTGCTGGAACGGATGCGTCGGGTTTACCTCAAACGCACCGCCTTCGCCCAAGCCCAGGTCAACACCATCCGCCTGAAGCTGCTGAAGATCGGCGCCGTCATTACCCGCAACACGCGCACTATCCGGTTGATGCTGAGCAGCCAGTATCCCGAGCAAGACCTTTTCCTGACGCTGGCCAGCAAGTTGGTGCCGGGATAGCGTCGCAGCGTGCTGTCCCCGGCACAGAAAAGACATGGGGGTTGGGGGAAGTGCGCCCTGAAGCCAGGAAATTGATCAAGAAATAGCCAATCTCAACCCCGATCGCCATCATCCCCACCGAGCCTGGAATCTGGGAGCGTCTGGCCGGCCCGGTGCAATATCCGGGCTAAATGAGCTTTAATCAGCAACGATAAAGATGCACAAGCATAAGAGGATCGTCTTGCGCCTTGACTCGAGCTGTACGGGGAGCGAATCCCGCTCACGCCTCTTGTTCCTCTTGAAGGGTTACAACCATCATCCCATAAGGCCAGCCAATGTCTCGGACGCCTAATAATAACGACGAAGCAAGCCCCATCACCGGCAGAAAGCGGTCGTTTCAAATGCCGCATATCTACGCCATCCTGTTTGTATTCATTGCGATCGCCTCGATCGCCACCTATTTTGTGCCGGCGGGCATGTACGAACGTATTCCCGGTCCCAATGGTCGCATCACCATCGATGCAGATTCCTTTCAGTTCATTGATGCCTCCCCGGTAGGTTTCGTCGATTTCATGCTGGCCATCCCTAACGGCCTGATGAGTGCGGGCCAGGTGGTGTTTTTTACCTTCATGATCGGTGGCATGTTCATGGTGCTCCATCGCACCGGCATCATCGAGATAGGCGTCGACAAGCTGAGTCGCCGCTTCGCTCATCGGAGCCTGGTCTTGATTCCGATATTGATGACGGTGTTTGCCATAATCGCAACGCTCATCGGCACTCAAGAACTCGCTCTGGTCTATGTGCCGGTCATCCTGCCGCTGATGATCGCGCTGCGCTTCGATTCGGTCACTGCGGCGGCGGTGGCCTTGTGTGCGACCACGGCGGGCTTCACGACGGGGGTGCTCAATCCCATCAATACCGGTCTCGGCCAGCAGCTCTCCAATCTGCCCTTGTATTCGGGCTTTGGTTTGCGCGTTTTAGCCTTCATCGTCTTTCTGTCTGTCGCCGTCTTCTTCGTCATGCGCTATGCGCGTAAGGTGCGTCAAGATTCATCGTTCAGCCTGATGGCCGATGACGAAGCGGAGGCAGAAAAACGTTCCCATTTCCAGCACGCTACCGATGAAGGCGCCTTGACCGCCAACACGCGCCAAAAATGGGCTGCGTTTGCTACCTTCGCCTTCCTCATCTTGCTGGTCTATGGCGTGTTGGCACAAGGCTGGTTCATGATGGAGATGGCCGGTCTGTTCATCATCATGGGCATCGTCGTCGGTGTGATCGCGGGGCTCAACATCGAAGAGATTTGCGAAGGCTTCAATAAGGGCTTTCGGGATGTGTTGGTAGGGGCCATGATTGCCGGCATCGCCCGCGGCGTCGCTGTTGTACTGGAAGACGGCCAGATCATGGATACCCTGGTCTATGGTCTGGGCAACCTGGTCGGCGAGCTGCCTTCGCTGTTTTCGGCCATTGGCATGTATCTCGCACAGCTCGGCTTCAACTTCGTCGTCCCCTCCGGCAGCGGACAGGCACTGGTGACCATGCCGATCATGGCGCCGCTTTCCGATCTTGTCGGTGTGACACGCCAGACGGCGGTATTCGCCTACCAACTGGGTGATGGCATCGGCAATATACTTTACCCGACCTCCGGCTATTTCATGGCCACCTTGGCCATCGCCGGGGTGCCGTGGCAGAAGTGGGTCAAGTTCTTTTTCCCGCTGTTCTGCGTTTGGGTGCTGATCTCGCTGGGCTTCATGGTTTTCGCGCAAGCGACACAGTGGGTCGGCTAACCTTCAGCAAATAGTAAGCAGTTGAACCGTGCCTAATTCGCGGTCCGTCTTGTTTGTTAGGATGCGAAACTTAGGAGGTTCCACGTAGAGGTTATTCCGAGCTGGCCGATGAGGAAGGGTTTTCCAACAGTGTCTTCACGGCCTGCTCGAAAGCACTGAAGCGTTCTCCCGCGATTCCGATGAAGACGAGCCGGGTTTCCCCAGGCGCGCGCAGCGCGGGTTGCCAGTGCAGCCGGTCGCCGCTGAACTGCAACAGCTCGATGTCGTCCGTGCTTTCGGCGAGCATGAAGCCCTTGGCACGAAAGAGCACATCCCGATACGCCTCGATCAACGCTGCAAGCCGCGCCTTGTCGATGCTTCCTCGGCCGGAGAGGCTGAAGGTGTGCCAATGGCCATGCGACGCGGTGCGATTAGACGCAGGGCTTGACGGGCGAGGAGAGAGGGACGGCTGAACAGGAGTATCGGCTGGCGCTTCTTCTGTCTCGCACTCGATGCGAGCGCGGGGATTGAAATCGCTTAGCCACTGCTCGAGTTCGCGCTTGTCGCCGGGAGCCAGGCGGTTGACCTGTAGAGTATCCGCCGCCAGAACCTGAGCGCGCCAGGCATCGCCCACCAGCGGGTCCGTCGCGTGCCGCCGTGCTTGAGAGCCGTCGATAAGACATACCACTTCGGCCAGGCGTAGTCGGCGAGAGAGGCGGGCGATATCGGCGATACGCGCCGGGTCCGCCACGCCGCTTGCCTCGATCAGTATCGCCCCGGGCGCGGCACGGATACGCAGCGCCTGAGCGAGCTGTTCCGCCAAGGTGCCGCCCAGGGTGCAGCAGATACAGCCGTTGCTGAGTTGCATGACATTGTCATCCTGATAATCAATCAGCGCCGCGTCGATATTGATGTCGCCGAAATCGTTGACGATGATCAGGACGTCCGGGGGCAAACCGCCTTGGATCAGGCGGTTGAGGTAAGTGGTCTTGCCCGCGCCGAGAAAGCCACCGATCACCGTCACGGGGATCGGCGCGTACTCAGTCGTCATGTACCTCGCCTCCCAGGACCGTGGCCTTCACGCGGATATCCTTGAGTCGGTCCGGCTCACAGGTCAGCGGATCTTCCTCGAGTACGGTAATATCGGCGAACTTGCCGATCTCCAGGCTGCCGACCAGATGATCCAGCCGCAGCGTATAGGCGGCGCCGAGGGTGATCGCCTCCAGGGCCTGCGGGACGGTGAGCTTTTCCTGTTCGCCGAGCTGAATGCCGGAAGCGCTACGGCGCATCACCGCACACCAGGCGGTAAAGAGCGGCCCGAGCGGCGTGACCGGGGCATCGCTATGAATGGCCAGCGGAATATTCAAGCGCCGGGTGGAAGCCAGGGGCTCCAGACGCTGGCAGCGCTCGAAGCCCAGGGTGCGAGTCCGGTGAATATCACCCCAGTAATACAGGTGATTGGCGAAGATATTCAAGCACACACCAAGCCGAGCAGCGCGGCGCAGCTGGGCATGATCCATGATCTGACAGTGCTGCAGGGTGTGGCGGTGGTCGAATCGCGGCCAGAGCTCCTGGGCTTCCTCGATGGCGTCGAGCATCAGCTCCACGGACTCGTCACCGTTGCAGTGAATATGCAACTGAATGCCGGCCTGATGGTAGTGGTGGACGATGTCCTTCAACTGTTGCGGCGGGGCGTTCCAGATACCGTTGGGACTGCCATCATGATAATAGGGCCACTTAAGTCGCGCGGTGTAGCCTTGGATCGAACCGTCGGTCATCAGCTTGACCGGACCGAAATAGAGCTTGTCGTTGCCCCGGTGCTGACAGTCGCGCAGTCTTGCCATACCCTCTTCCGGCGACCAGTTCAGGGCCGCCATGGCCGGTACCATTCGTACCGGATAGCGGTCGTCGGCAGTGACCGCTTCCAGGGCGCTCACCCCTTCGTCGGTCAAGGGATTGTAGAGATCGGTAATGGTGGTCACGCCGCTGCGCCGCGCGATACGCGCGTAGCGTTTCAAGGTTTCGGTAGAGGCCACCAGATCGAAAACACTAAACCCCAAGGCGTCGAACACTACATGCATGGCGGCCATTTCCTGCAGTTCGCCGTCGGGTTTGCCATCATCGCCCAAGCGAATGCCCTCGATGCCCTCGACTTGATCGATGCCAGCCAACTGGAGCATGGCAGTATTCACCGTCAGGACGTGAAGGTTGGCATGAAACATCACCACCGGCCGCTCGCTGACCGCAATATCCAGTGCATGACGATCCAGTCGTTCACCGGGGAAGTACACCGGATCGAAGCCCCATGCGATGACTGGCGATGTCTCATCCACCGTAGCGGCATACTCCTTCAGCCGTTGCTGCATCGCCTCGATGCTGCGCAGGCCTTCCCAGTGGCGCCCATCCGCATCGGTGCGTCCGAAATATCCCAGGTAACCGTAGTTCCACAAGGCGCCTTCCAGCGCATGGCTATGTCCTTCGACGAAGCCCGGCAGGAGAATGTCGTTTTCAAACCGTGAGTCGTGATTGGCGTCATGGAAGTCCTGCATGGCTTCCTGGGTTCCTACAGCCAGGATGCGTCCATCACGCACGGCGATGTGAGTGGCCTCCGGCTGGGAGGGATTCATGGTAATGATGCGCTTGGCGGAATAGATTGTCGTCATTGTTGTGCTCGCTTTCACTGAATCAGGGATTGACCGGTGCGGTGGGTTTATCGCCGGGATGCAGCCTTGAAGTCGCGGTAGGAAGATCTTCCCAATAGACGGCCTTGACGCTCTCGTCCTTGGCATGATCGGTAACAAGGCTTACGCCAACGAGAACTGTCAGCGAAACCAAGAATCCTGGAAAAACCGGGTCAATGCTTGTGCTCAAGAAGGGCCACAGTACGGTAATGATGGCAGCCAACGTCATACTCAGTAAACAGGCTATACCGGTGGCTCGACGCCAGAACATCACCGCCAGGAAGGGAATGACCAATGTAGTAGCGGATATGCGCAGTGCCCATTGGTACATGCCGATGATATCGGTCATGAGATAGGCGACCAGTACCGCCAGCAGGGAAATGAGAACAACGCTAAGGCGTGCTGCAAACATTTTTTGCTTTTCATTTGCCACGGGATTGATCAGACGATGATAGAAATCCTGGGCCAGGTTGGAGCTGCCCTGCAGAATGAAGGAGTCCGCGCCGGTCATCAGGGCCGATAATAATCCCATTATTACGATGCCTCCAATGGCAGGATGCAAGAGCTCTACCGTCACATAGGAAAAAATTAAATCAGGCCGCATGTCGAGAGGCACAAACTGGCGAGCAATGACACCTATCATGTACGGTAGAACAGCAATAAGTAGTACGACTCCGTATCCCGTCAAGCCAGCTTTTATTGCTATATCTTCGGTGCGAGAGGCAAATATTCTTTGCCATGTTGACTGCCAAACAAGATAGAAAGGCCCTACGGTAAGGGCAAATATCAGGACGTCGCTTAATCCCTCAGCACCTAAAGGGCTCAAGTATTCAGCGGGGGTATTCTCGATAATATTTTCAAAGCCATCACCGAACATTATGGCGGAAATGGCCAGCAGAACAATACCCACGATAACGATGACGCTTTGTATCGCATCCGTGACGATTGTGGCCACGAGTCCACCCAGAATCGTGAATCCAAGAATCAGCGCGAAGGATAAGGCGATGCCGTAATTGAGCGGAATGTCAAAGATAATATTGAAAATCGTGCTCATGCCGACTATTTGCAGAGCAGTAGTAGGTACAGAATATACAAAGGCGGAAAATATTGAAGGCAATATTCCCGCTTTTTCACCAAAGCGCTCGCTAAATAGATCTGCCAGTGTGTAAAGTCTTTGTCTTCTTAGTGGTTTGCTGAAGAATAGGATAAGTAACATGCTAAAAAGAACGGCAGGGAGAGCGAACTTGAAATACCCTGACATGCCGACGGTGAAGCCCATGCCTACCCAACCGATAAACACGGCGGCACCGCAGTTCGTACTGATAATAGTACCGGTAATATTCCAGAATCCCATGTTCCAGCCGGCAATGAGATAAGCATCCGATGTTTTTACTTTGGTAAAATAATAAGCTCCTATTGCGAACATGAATATAAAGTAAGCTATGGTATAAGTCGTGTACCAGGCCATAAAGTGAGTCTCCGCTTTATGTTGTTGTATATTGGCGTAACTACGGTTCACTAAAGTATCTTGATTTTATAAATACACTTGCTGGTGAATAGCGATTTTTAATGCAACCACTTGTTGATGAGTGTTAAGTACGCATCCAGCTATTGCGCGAGTTCGAGCAAGGCATGCAGCAACACATTAGCGCCTGCGGCGAGATCTTCGGGAGTTGCGCTTTCCGCCTCGTTGTGACTGAGACCACCGGCACAAGGGACGAATATCATGCTGGTGGGCGCCACTCGGGCAACATGGCAGGCATCGTGACCCGCACCGGAGAGCATGCGTCTATGCGGGTAGCCTAACTTGCTGGCTGCTTCAGCGACGGCCTCGATGCAGCGCGCATCGAAGTGAACAGGTGGCGTAGCCATTATCCGCTGTATCTCGATGTCTGTGCCTTCCTGCTGCGCTGCCACGTTCACGGCTTTGTGGAGTTGGGTTTCCATGATGTCGAGTGTATCGATCGTGGCATGGCGCATATCGACGGTGAGTGCCACCTCACCGGGAATCGTGTTGTGAGAGTTGGGTGAACAGTCGATACGTCCTACAGTCGCGACCGCGGACGGCGCCTGTTGCTCCGCAATATCCCTGACCGCCTGGATGGCATGGGCAGCACTGACCAAGGCGTCGCGTCGACCCGCCATGGGGGTGGATCCCGTATGCGCGTCCTGGCCGTGGAATGTCACTCGATACCAGCGGGAGCCTTGTACGCCAGTAACCACACCAATGGTCTCTGCCTGACGCTCTAGAACCGGACCTTGCTCGATATGCGCTTCGAGAAAAGCACCGAGCCGATGGCCGCCACAGGGAAGCGTTCCCGCATAACCGATGCTTTCCAACGCTTCGCCAAGCGTGATGCCATCGGCATCCTGACGGCTTAGCCCGTAATCAAGCTCGTAGGTACCCCCAAACACCCCTGAGGAAATCATGGGCGGGGCAAAGCGCGCGCCTTCTTCGTTGGTCCAAACACAAATTTCCAGCGGCGCGGCGGTTTCGATACCTTGATCGTTCAGCGTCTCGAAAATTTCCACGCCGGCCAACACGCCGTAGACGCCGTCGAATTTGCCGCCATGGGGCTGGGTATCGAGATGGCTGCCGCAGGCGATCGGTAGGCGTTGCGGGTCGGTACCGGGGCGCTGCGCGAAGATATTGCCCATGCGGTCGATGCGAATCTCGCAGCCAAGCGTGCGGCACCACTCGATGAACAGATCGCGGCCTTGACGATCCTCCTCGGTAAGCGCGACCCGGCAGCTGCCGCCTGCGGGCGTGGCGCCGATTTCCGCCATGCGCATCAGTCGCTGCCAAAGGCGGTCCTGATTTATCCTAAGTTTTTCGGTCATAGTGCTTCTCTTATAAATTGTTTTGATGTCACCGAAGACGCGATAAAGAAAGCCGCGTCTCTCATCAAGGTAGTGTAGCCACTATGATCCGTATAATATCAATATTGCATTCTTTGATGCTTCCAGGGTATCAGTGATGAAGCACTTGCAACCGTACATTCGTTATTTCATCGCGGTGGCGGAGGAACTACATTTTCGCCGGGCCGGGGAACGCCTGCATATTGCACAGCCGGTGCTCAGCCGGGCGATACGGCAACTCGAAGAGCAATTGGGAGTGGTGTTGCTGCAGCGCAGTCGTCGGCATGTCGCCTTGACCACCGCTGGAAGCCTGTTTCTGGAGGAGTGCCGTGTTGCTCAGCGGGCCATGGAGCGCGCTGAACGGCGGGCCGTCAAAGCGCACTTGGGGGAAACGGGACAGCTGGTGATCGGCTACACCGATTTCGCCATCAATGGTCGCTTACCGATGATCCTGGCGGCTTTTCATGAGGTCTTGCCCGAGGTGAATATCGATTTGATTCGGCGCAACTCTCACGAACAGCTTGAGGATCTTGCCAGCGAACGCCTGGACCTGGGTTTCTTGACCGGGCCGGTGAGCGGAAAAGACTTGCAGCACTGCCGCGTGCACCAGACGCCTTTTGTTGCGGTGTTGCCTGATAATCATCGGCTTGCCGCTTTGAAAGCGGTGCCGATACAGACGCTATCCGACGAGCCGTTTGTACTGGGTGAGATGCATCAGTGGCGACACATGGTGCCGCAGATTCAAGCCCTGTGCCTGCAAGCAGGCTTCGTGCCCAGGATCGCGCGCGAGGCACCGAACAGCGACAGCATTTTTGGCCTGGTAGCCGCACGGATGGGCGTCACCCTCTATCCGGACTGTCATCTCAATTACGATCGGCCGGGTATCGCCATACGGCCGCTTGCTGACAGCGGCACGGAACTGGTCACGGAGATGGCCTGGTCATCGAGTAGCGTCAACCAGGCAGTAGCTCGGTTTGTTGAAGTGGTTAAGGAGCTACTAAAGTGCGACAGGTAGGTACTGCGGTCGAAGAGTATTCCGCTACAACTTGATCAGAACATCTCTCTGCTGGCGTTATCTTTTCGATACTTTCGGATCTATCGCCGAGCGAACGCTCGTCACGGCTTGGAGATACGGCTAATCCCAACAATCGTTCCATTCCAGATCATCTCGTAGTGAGCGGTTTGGACAATGGAGGTCACCAGATGCTGGATAACCATTGATACCGAAAGCTTGCGTAACCGACACGGCTCAAGCCGACCGATGGTTGTCCGAGTCGGCATCCTGATCGATGGCGGCGATCGCGCTCGCGGCGCGCTCCAGGGCCGGCAGGAAGGTCAGGGCCTTGTCCTTGGTCAAACGCATGCTGGGGGCCTGTACGGCGATGCCAAGATTGGAGCGCCCGCGAGGACTGGGCACCAGCACGGCGATACATAGAAGGCCTGGCAGAAACTCTTCGTCGTCGAAGGCATAGCCGTTCCGGCGCACATGCTCGATTTCCTTCTCCAGATCGTCCATGTCCGTCAGGGTTTTCGGGGTGAAGCGCTCGAGAGTGCCATGAGCCAGCAGGCGTTTGCGCTGGGAAGGGCCCATCTGCGCCATGAACAGCTTGCCGCTGGCGGAGCAGTGTACCGGCACCCGAGAGCCAGGATGCAGATAGAAACGTAGCGGCGCGGTGGTCTCGACCCGGTCCAGATAGAGCACCTCGTTACCAGAGAGCGCGGTGATGTTGCAGCTCTCCCCGATCTCGTCCACCAGCTGGCTGAGAACCCCGTGGCGCGCCCCGTGCACCGTGTTGTTGAGCAGCAGGTTTTCCGCCAGGCGCCTCAGCCTTATGCCGGTGCCATACTGACGGTTGTCACCGTCCCGCTGCAGCATGCCGGCGGCTTCGAGCTGTTGTAGCATGCGATGCAGGGTGGGCTTGGGCAGGCCGGTTTCCTCCACCAGCCCCTGCAAGGTGAAGAACTGATCCTTCTCGGCGATCAGTTCCAGCAGCGACAGAAGCCGCATCGTGGGCGTGTCGCCGTCGAGTCTGGCCACGTCGTTTTTCATACTGGATTCTCTTGGTTGGGACCGGTGCATGACAGCTGTGTTCGGATAGACAATATAGCAATCCCTGTAATTGGTTAAAACTGTATCATTTTTTGAAATATTGCATTGACTCCAAGGGGAACTATGCCTACAGTTCGATCAAGTTCCGGAAAACGGAATGAAATATCCCAAATATAAGTGTTCTGCTCGGAGGAACCCCATGAGCACCCAGGACAGAAAAGATACCCGTCAGGTCGTGGAAGGCGTGCAGAAGATGACGCCCTCGGAAGCCTTCGTCGAAACCCTGGTCGCCAACGGCGTGACCGACATGTTCGGCATCATGGGCTCGGCGTTCATGGATGCCATGGACATCTTCGCCCCGGCGGGCATCCGCCTGATTCCGGTGGTCCACGAGCAGGGCTCTGGCCACATGGCGGACGGTTACGCCCGCGCGTCCGGCCGTCACGGCGTGCTGATCGGCCAGAACGGCCCCGGCATCTCCAATAGCGTGACCGCCATCGCCGCGGCCTTCTGGGCCCATACCCCGGTGGTCATCATCACCCCGGAAACCGGCACCATGGGCATCGGCCTGGGCGGCTTCCAGGAATGCAACCAACTGCCGATGTTCCAGGAGTTCACCAAGTACCAGGGCCACGTCACCCACCCGGCGCGCATGGCGGAATTCACCGGGCGCTGCTTCGACCGCGCCATGTCCGAGATCGGCCCGACCCAGCTCAACATTCCGCGGGACTACTTCTACGGCGAGATCGAGGTGGAGATTCCCCGCCCGATGCGCCTCGACCGCGGTCCGGGTGGCCACAAGAGTCTGGACGAAGCCGCGGACCTGCTGGCCAAGGCCCAGTTCCCGGTGATCATCTCCGGCGGCGGCGTGGTGATGGCGGACGGCGTCGAGGAATGCCAGGCGCTGGCCGAGCGGCTCAATGCCCCAGTGGTCAACAGCTACCTGCACAACGACTCCTTCCCCGCCAGCCACCCGCTGTGGTGCGGCCCGCTGGGCTATCAAGGCTCCAAGGCCTCGATGAAGCTGATGGCCCAGGCGGACGTGGTGGTCGCCCTGGGTACTCGTCTCGGGCCCTTCGGCACCTTGCCCCAGCACGGCATGGACTACTGGCCGAAGGACGCCAAGATCATCCAGATCGACGCCGACCACAAGATGCTCGGGCTGGTCAAGAAGATCTCCGTGGGCATCTGCGGCGACGCCAAGGAAGCCGCCATCGCCCTGACCGAGCGCCTGCAGGGCCGCGACCTGGCCTGCGACAGCAACAAGGATGAGCGCGCCCAGACCATCAAGAGCGAGCAGGACGCCTGGGAGAAGGAACTCGACGAGTGGACTCACGAGAAGGATGACTACAGCCTCGACGTCATCGAAGAGAACAAGAAGGAAACCCCGTTCTCCGGCGGCGAGTACCTGCACCCGCGTCAGGTGCTGCGCGAGCTCGAGAAAGCCATGCCGAAGGATGTCATGGTCTCCACGGACATCGGCAACATCAACTCCGTGGCCAACAGCTACCTGCGCTTTGAAAAGCCTCGCAGCTTCTTCGCGCCGATGAGCTTCGGCAACTGCGGCTACGCCTTCCCGACGATCATCGGTGCCAAGGTGGCCGCGCCGGAGCGTCCCGCGGTGTCCTACTGCGGTGACGGCGCCTGGGGCATGAGCCTGATGGAAACCATGACCTGCGTGCGTCATAACATCCCGGTGACCGCCATCGTCTTCCACAACCGCCAGTGGGGCGCGGAGAAGAAGAACCAGGTGGACTTCTACGGGCGTCGCTTCGTGGCCGGGGAGCTGGAAAACGAGAGCTTCGCCGAGATCGGTCGCGCGATGGGCGCCGAAGGCATGGTGGTGGACAAGCTCGAGGACGTGGGCCCGGCCTTCAAGAAGGCCATCGACATGCAGATGAACGAGGGTAAGACCTGCATCGTCGAGATCATGTGTACCCGCGAGCTGGGCGACCCGTTCCGTCGGGATGCCTTGAAGAAGCCGGTGCGGCTGCTCGAGAAGTATCAGGATTATGTCTAACAGGGCTATGTCTAATCAGGAAGGTGTCTAAACAAGACGATTTCTAACAAGACATGAATCATCCCTTTTCTTATGAGGCGGGATGACCTGTACTGAAATCGCCCCCGAAGCAGCGGAGTCTGCCTCGGGGGCGATATTGTGTATGCTCATCGGCATGGGTTTTATTACAAAGGAGATGCCAACGATGCAAGCCCTCGAACACATCATGCAGCGCGCAAAAAAGGCCAAGCGGCATATCGTGCTGTGCGAAGGCGACGATGCGCGGGTTCTGGAAGCCGCCACCCGGGCCGCGAAAGACGGCCTGGCGCGTATTACCCTGGTCGGCGACCGCACGGCCATCGAGAAGACCGCTGCGGAGATCAATCGCGATCTCGCCGCGGTCGAAGTGCTTGACCCGCAAGAGGCGGCGCTGGCGGATGAACTGGCGGAGGCGCTTTTCCAGCTGCGCCAGAAGAAGGGCATGACCCAGGACAAGGCCCGGCAGGAAGTGCTCAAGCCCCTGGTATTCGCCGATCTGATGGTGCGGGAAGGCCATGCGGACGGCAGCGTGGCCGGGGCGGTGCATACTACCGCGGACGTGGTCCGCAGCGCCATCCAACTGGTAGGGGTCAAGCCCGGCACGCCTCTGGTGTCGAGCTTCTTTCTGATGATTCTGGAAGAGCCGCATCATCCCCGTCAGGGAGGCATGATCTTCTCGGACTGCGGCCTG
Source organism: Pistricoccus aurantiacus (assembly GCF_007954585.1). Lineage (GTDB taxonomy): Bacteria > Pseudomonadota > Gammaproteobacteria > Pseudomonadales > Halomonadaceae > Pistricoccus > Pistricoccus aurantiacus. The sequence continues at coordinate 15,043 of NZ_CP042382.1, read as the reverse complement.
GTAATCGCGCCGAATGCCCAGGAGTTGGCCAACATTGCCTTGGCCGCCGCGGATAGCGCGAAGGCCCTGCTCGATGAGGAGCCGCGGGTGGCGATGCTGTCGTTCTCGACCAGCGGCAGCGCCAAGCATCCGGCGGTGGACAAGGTGGTCGAAGCGGCGCGGCAGGTGAAGGCAGAGCGCCCGGGGCTGGCCATCGATGAAGACGTGCAGCTCGACGCCGCCATCGTGCCGGACATCGCCAGGCGCAAGCTGCCGGAATCTCGGGTCAAGGGAGAGGCCAACGTGTTGGTCTTCCCCAGCCTGGAGGCAGGCAATATCGGCTACAAGCTTGCCGAGCGCATCGGGGGCGCCAAGGCCATCGGCCCTCTGCTGCAAGGCCTGGCCAAGCCCGCCAACGACCTGTCCCGAGGCTGCAGCGCCGAGGACGTCTACAACGTGATCGCGGTCACCGCGGTTCAGGCCGCCACTCAAGAGACCGGCTCGTGAAGGACGTCTTCAGGACATGCGGCGATGCGAAAGCGCACTCGCCATGAGCATTGAAACCCTGGGGCCTTATCTGCTGGTGGCCTTCGTTGCCGGCTACTTTCAGACCGTGACCGGCTTCGGACTGGGCATGATCGTGATCGGCGTCACCAGCGCCCTGGGGATCGCGTCCGTGGCAACGGTGGCGGCGGTGGTCAGCCTGATGACTCTGGTCAATAGTGCGGTAGCGTTGCCGGGCAAGCTTCAGCACGTGCATTGGCCGGCGGCCGGGGCGGTAATCGTTGCGCTCGTTCCGTCGATTCTCGCCGGGGTGCTGCTGCTCGGCTATCTGAGCGAGAGTGCCTCGACCCTGCTGCGTCTGGCGCTGGGAGCGATCATCATCTACGGCGGCGCCAGCCTGATCATGCGGCCCAGCCGCCAGGGCGAGCCGTCGGGCAAGTCGAGCTTCTTCGTCAGCGGCTTGTTGTCTGGCCTATGCGGTGGCCTGTTCGGCATCGCCGGGCCGCCGCTGATCTATCAGTGCTACCGGCAGCCCTTTTCACTGATCAGCATCCGCAACATGCTGATCATGTTCTTTGCCATCTCCGCGCTGATGCGTACCCTGTTTGTCGGCTGGCAGGGCGGTCTCGATGCCCAGGTACTGCTGCTGACCGCCTGGGGAATCCCCTTGATCGCGCTGGCCACTTATCTGGGGCGACGTTTTCCGCCGCCCCTCTCCGCTCGAACCATGCGCCGGCTGGTGTTCCTGGTACTACTGGGCATCGGCGCCAGTTTGATTCTGCCGGAACTTGGTAAGCTCCTCGCTTGATAATGCCTTGGCCCCGGCCCTCAGCGCTGCCGCAGATGCCCGGTGATCAGCTGGCTGATCTCGAAGAATAGCTCGTTGTCCAGCGGGCGGGCGAGATCCACCGCCAGGCTGTTGCTGTAGAAAGGGCTCAGGTCGAGACCGACGCCGAGGCCGCGAATCTCGATGGTGCCCTGGCGTTCGTGTCGGGCCACCACGTTCTTCAGGTGGTTATCCAGATAGAACTTGTCGTTGGCCAGATTGGTCGCGGTATCCATGGGGCAGCCGTCGGAGACCACCACGAGAATACGCCGGGTCTCGTCTCGTCCCAGCAGGCGGGCGCAGGCCCAGTCCACCGCTTCGCCGTCGATGCCTTCCCGGTACAGGTCGAACCTGAGCAGGGCGCCAATATTGCGCCGAGTACGTCGCCACTGCTGGGCGGCCTCCTTGAAGATCAGGTAGCGCACCTCGTTGAGTCGCCCGGGATGATGGGGGCGTCCTTGGCGCAGCCAGTCCTGCTGGGCGCGCCCGCCGTTCCAGGCGCCGGTAGTGAAGCCGAGTATTTCCGTGGTGACTCCGGCCATGTCGAGGCTGCGGGTCAGGAGGTCCAGGGTCATCGCCAGGGGAAAGCTGTAGGTCTTCATCGAGCCGGAACAGTCGATGAGGAAGCTTACCACGCAGTTAGTGTGGGGCTTGTACTGCTCGAGCCGGAACAGCCGGCGCTCCGTGGGAGAACTGACCAACTGCGCCAGACGCCGACCGTCGATATGGCCTTCTTCTTCACCGAAGCTCCAGCCGTCTCGTTCCGGCTCGCTCAGTTGAGCGGCGAATATCCGACCGAGACGACGCACGTTGACTCCGACATCCTGAAGGCCGCGATCCAGGCGTGCGCGAAACTCCTCCAACTGCGCCTCCCGCACCGCCTCGCCGGCGTAGACCTCGCTGTCATAGGCGTTGGTAAAGATACGATATTGCTGATCCGCTTCGCTGAAGGCCTTGCTGTCGCCGGAGAGCGCGGTGGTGAAACCTTCCTCCTCTTCCTCGTCGAAATCCAGCATCAGGGAAAAGGGCGGGGGATTGTCGTCGTCTTTCTGTTCTTCATTGCCACCCAGTTCGTCCCGGGCCTGTTGCACCATGCTGGCGGTGACCCGGGCGATTTCCAGGGCATGCTCGGCGAAGGCGGCCTGATCCTGGCGTGTGCGCCGCAGTCCGGCCAGGGCGTGGCCGATGACCGGCACCAGGCGGCCCCGAGTGGTTTCGATCAAATCGCCGGTTTCATCCGCCAAGGGCTTTGCATTGATCCGCGACCAGCAGATCAGCGCTACCGCGTAGGCCAGACGGCCGATGATGCCTTCGGTCAGCCGCGAGTTGTGAAAGTCATCCGTCCATTCGCTGAAACGCTGCTCGATATTACGCGCCATGCCGGGCATGTCGCTGGGTACCAGGGATTCGACTCTGAGCTGCTCGAGCAGTTCGAAGATCAGTCGAGCGATGGGGTCTTCCGGACACAATGAACGGTGCAGCTTTGGGTCGCTGTGCAGCAGGCGCAGCGCCGTGGCGTCGGCGACGCCGCGATAGGCGACGAAGTCCAGGCTGTCATCCGCCAGGCGCAGATGCGGCACGTGTACGGGAATCGGCTTGCCCGCGTGGTGCAGGCGATGGCCGCGATAGTGCAGATCGCGGTCGCCGGTGAGCGCCCGCAGGGAGGCGCTGCAAAGCTCTTCGATACGCTGCTGGCGCCTTGCCAGCTGCTGCACGGAAATCACGAGGCGGCTCCTTCCTCGCTGCCGAGATTGCTCAGGTTTTCCTCGCTATTGAGATAGGAGGAGGAAAGCTCCTCGCCGAAGCAGCGCTGGTAGTATTCCGCCACCAAGGGGCGCTCCGCCTCGTCGCACTTGTTGAGAAACGACAGCCGGAAGGCTCGGGCCGGGTTGCGAAAGATTTCGCAGTTCTCCGCCCAGGTGATCACCGTGCGCGGTGACATCAGGGTGGAAAGATCGCCGGCGGCAAAACCCTTGCGGGTCAGGTCCGCCACCGCCACCATGGAATCGATCAGTTTGCGGCCTCGTTCCGTGTTCTTGCTGGGCACACGGGCGACGACGATCTCGATCTCTTCCTCCCGAGGCAGGTAATCGAGCTTGGCGACGATGTTCCAGCGGTCGATCTGAGCATGGTTGAGCACCTGGGTGCCGTGATACATGCCGCTCAAGTTGCCCAGGCCCACGGTGTTGGCGGTGGCGAACAGCCGAAAATACGGATGAGGATGAATGACCCGGTTCTGGTCGAGCAGGGTGAAACTGCCGTCTCGCTCCAGGATGCGCTGGATGACGAACATCACGTCCGGGCGACCGGCGTCGTATTCGTCGAAGATCAGCGCTACCGGACGCTGCAGCGACCAGGGCACGATGCCTTCCTGAAACTCCGTTACCTGCAGGCCGTCGCGGATGACGATGGTGTCCTTGCCCACCAGGTCCAGGCGACTGATATGACCGTCCAGATTGACCCGCAGGCAGGGCCAGTTGAGCCGAGCGGCGACCTGTTCGATATGGGTCGATTTGCCGGTGCCGTGAAGCCCTTGCACCATCACCCGACGATCCCGAGTAAATCCGGCCAGTATTGCCAGGGTGACATCCGGATTGAAGCGATAGGCCGAGTCGATTTCCGGCACGTACTCATCCCGTTTGCTGAACGCCGGCACTTCCAGGTCGCTGTCGATTCCGAACAGCGTGCGTACGGATACCATCTGGTCGGGTTTCTCTTTGTACATTTCCGTCACGCTAGTCTCCTCGAGTCGTCAGGGCGGCATATCGATGTGATTCTCGCCGTGCAAGAAAGCAGCCTTCTACTATTATGGAGCAAATGGGCGGGTTTGCCCGTTTTCGAAGGTATGCTAGCTCAGTTTCTTTTAGTGATGCAAAACATACCGGTTTTTGAAATATTGGAATATCAGGCAGGTTGACGACGCTCATGTTTGCTTCTAGACTTGCGACGCATTCCGATAATCGGAATGGATTGTTCCGTTAAGTGAATATAATGTCAATCATCGCTGCTTTATTTTGTCTAAGAGCAGCATCGCGATAACAAGTGTTCTGCTCGGAGGAACCCCATGAGCACCCAGGACAGAAAAGATACCCGTCAGGTCGTGGAAGGCGTGCAGAAGATGACGCCCTCGGAAGCCTTCGTCGAAACCCTGGTCGCCAACGGCGTGACCGACATGTTCGGCATCATGGGCTCGGCGTTCATGGATGCCATGGACATCTTCGCCCCGGCGGGCATCCGCCTGATTCCGGTGGTCCACGAGCAGGGCTCTGGCCACATGGCGGACGGTTACGCCCGCGCGTCCGGCCGTCACGGCGTGCTGATCGGCCAGAACGGCCCCGGCATCTCCAATAGCGTGACCGCCATCGCCGCGGCCTTCTGGGCCCATACCCCGGTGGTCATCATCACCCCGGAAACCGGCACCATGGGCATCGGCCTGGGCGGCTTCCAGGAATGCAACCAACTGCCGATGTTCCAGGAGTTCACCAAGTACCAGGGCCACGTCACCCACCCGGCGCGCATGGCGGAATTCACCGGGCGCTGCTTCGACCGCGCCATGTCCGAGATCGGCCCGACCCAGCTCAACATTCCGCGGGACTACTTCTACGGCGAGATCGAGGTGGAGATTCCCCGCCCGATGCGCCTCGACCGCGGTCCGGGTGGCCACAAGAGTCTGGACGAAGCCGCGGACCTGCTGGCCAAGGCCCAGTTCCCGGTGATCATCTCCGGCGGCGGCGTGGTGATGGCGGACGGCGTCGAGGAATGCCAGGCGCTGGCCGAGCGGCTCAATGCCCCAGTGGTCAACAGCTACCTGCACAACGACTCCTTCCCCGCCAGCCACCCGCTGTGGTGCGGCCCGCTGGGCTATCAAGGCTCCAAGGCCTCGATGAAGCTGATGGCCCAGGCGGACGTGGTGGTCGCCCTGGGTACTCGTCTCGGGCCCTTCGGCACCTTGCCCCAGCACGGCATGGACTACTGGCCGAAGGACGCCAAGATCATCCAGATCGACGCCGACCACAAGATGCTCGGGCTGGTCAAGAAGATCTCCGTGGGCATCTGCGGCGACGCCAAGGAAGCCGCCATCGCCCTGACCGAGCGCCTGCAGGGCCGCGACCTGGCCTGCGACAGCAACAAGGATGAGCGCGCCCAGACCATCAAGAGCGAGCAGGACGCCTGGGAGAAGGAACTCGACGAGTGGACTCACGAGAAGGATGACTACAGCCTCGACGTCATCGAAGAGAACAAGAAGGAAACCCCGTTCTCCGGCGGCGAGTACCTGCACCCGCGTCAGGTGCTGCGCGAGCTCGAGAAAGCCATGCCGAAGGATGTCATGGTCTCCACGGACATCGGCAACATCAACTCCGTGGCCAACAGCTACCTGCGCTTTGAAAAGCCTCGCAGCTTCTTCGCGCCGATGAGCTTCGGCAACTGCGGCTACGCCTTCCCGACGATCATCGGTGCCAAGGTGGCCGCGCCGGAGCGTCCCGCGGTGTCCTACTGCGGTGACGGCGCCTGGGGCATGAGCCTGATGGAAACCATGACCTGCGTGCGTCATAACATCCCGGTGACCGCCATCGTCTTCCACAACCGCCAGTGGGGCGCGGAGAAGAAGAACCAGGTGGACTTCTACGGGCGTCGCTTCGTGGCCGGGGAGCTGGAAAACGAGAGCTTCGCCGAGATCGGTCGCGCGATGGGCGCCGAAGGCATGGTGGTGGACAAGCTCGAGGACGTGGGCCCGGCCTTCAAGAAGGCCATCGACATGCAGATGAACGAGGGTAAGACCTGCATCGTCGAGATCATGTGTACCCGCGAGCTGGGCGACCCGTTCCGTCGGGATGCCTTGAAGAAGCCGGTGCGGCTGCTCGAGAAGTATCAGGATTATGTCTAACAGGGCTATGTCTAACAGGGCTATGTCTAAGTAAGACCTGATGGGACGCTCTCGATAGGCGAGGCGTACCAGAGCGCGGTGTCGTTGAGTGAGTCGAGTGGATGTAGCGAAACCGCGCTAAAAGGCCCCGGTCCGGTGAAGGCAACTTCGCTAGGCCGGGGTTTTCTTGTTTTGAGAACGACTATTCAAAAGGGCAGCGATTTGACCGATGAACGATTTCCTGATTATCGGCGGCGGCGTGATTGGCATGATGAGCGCCTGGCAGCTGGCGGACGCGGGATGCAATGTCACTCTGATCGAGCGTGGGCGTTGTGCCAATGAAGCCTCCTGGGCCGGCGGCGGTATCGTCTCGCCGCTTTATCCCTGGCGGCATCTGGAGCCGATCTCGCAGCTTTCCCGCTGGTCCGAGGGTTACTATCCGGCGCTTGCAAGACAGCTGATCGAGGAAACCGGTATCGACCCGGAGTATCGGCAGAAAGGATTGCTATATCTTCTCGTGGACGACGAGGTGGAGGCAAAGGCCTGGGCGGCCCGTGTGGAAAAACCGCTGGAGCAGGTGAGCGCGAATTTTCTGTACGACAAGGAGCCCTATCTGGCCTCGGGCTTTGACAAGGCCCTGTGGATGCCGACCTTGGGCAGCATTCGCAATCCGCGGCTTGGCCAGGCTTTGCGCGCAAGGCTGGCATCACATTCCCGAGTACGGCTTGAGGAAAACACGCAGGTCAATGGGTTTCGCTTGCAACGGGATCGACTCGAGGGAGTGGAAACCTCTCGAGGTGTTTTCTCGGCAGGGCGGGTGGTTGTTTGCGGCGGCGCCTGGACCGGCAAGCTGTTGAAGTCATTGGGAGTCGAGCTGCCGGTGCGCCCGGTCAAAGGGCAGATGATGATCTTCAAGACACCCCCCAAGCACGATCGCATGCTGGTGGAGCGAGTGGTGCTGATGGACGGTCGCTACCTGATTCCCCGCTCGGACGGGCGTTTGCTGATTGGATCCACCCTGGAGGAAAAGGACTTCGATAAAAGCGCAACCGATGACGCGAAGGCGTCGCTACTCGACAGTGCGGTAGCGATGGTGCCGGAACTGGCAAAGTGCGAGATCGAGCATCACTGGGCGGGGCTGCGCCCGGGGGCGCCGGATGGCATGCCGTTCATCGGCGCCGTTCCCGGGATCGATGGGCTCTTCGTCAATGCGGGCCACTATCGCAACGGCCTGGTACTGGCGCCAGCGGCGACACGGCTGCTGGTGGATCAGCTTCTCGACCGCGTGCCGATTCTTGATCCCGAGCCTTTTCATCTGTCCGCCTCGACTATCGAAGCCAGGCACCCATCGTTAGCCGGGTAAATCACATAATTCCTACTATACTGGCGAGAGTCGTCTTGTTACCGGAGGGTTTGATGGAAGACCCATGAAAATTATTCCAAGCGGTTGTCATGGCGATCGTCTGGACCAATGGCTTCCTGGCATCTGGCGCTTGGTCTTGTCCGTCACAGGGTCTACCTTCGTGATGCCAAGGGCAGTTGTCGATACTGTCTATTCACCCTTGTACGTCCATTACCGTCTGTTAAACCACAACAACATCGGGAGTTGATCATGAGTCAGTCCAACGTTGACCTGTTGAAAGCCTTTAGCCAAGCCCTGAACGATCACGATATTGACAAGGTCATGAGCATGATGACCGACGACTGTGTCTTTCATGCCATTGCCGGACCGGACCTGATGGGCAAGACCTTCACCGGTCAGGACGAGGTGCGCCAGGCGCTGGAAGGCGCCTGGAAGAATGCTCCGGATGCCCAGTGGGTCGATGGAGAGCATTACGCGGTAGAAGATCACGGCTTCTCCGAAACCACCTATAAGGGCACCACCACCGACGGCGCTCGCTCCGAGGCGCGCATGATCGACGCCTTCACCTTCCGGGACGGCAAGATCGCCGTGAAGAACGCCTTCCGCAAGAATCGTCCGGCGATCAGCTGATCAATCCGTCCGCCGATCGAAACGAAGCAGATCAAGGTGACCTAAATACAACGATATCATTAGAGCGATTTGCAGTAGCGCTCAGGTTCTCCGCCTCAGGCGGCAGGAGTTTGATCATGGATACGACAACTCAATCAGCAGTTCAAGGCAAGCGTACCGCCGCTTCCCAACCTTTCGATCCCTCCTACGATCCCCTCAAGGATGCAACGCCTGGGGTGGGCAAGGATTACGCGCCGACCTACTGGGTGGCCACCGGCGGCGAGCCACCGGAAGACGACGGACCGATAGAGCATGACATCGAAGTGGACGTGGCGATCATCGGCGCGGGCTTTACCGGCTTGACCGCGGCGATCTTCCTGGCGGAACAGCATGGCATCAAGGCCCATGTGCTGGAAGCCAACCGTACCAGCTGGGGTTGTACCACCCGCAACGGCGGTCAAGCTCAGTGCGCCACTGGACGCCTGAAGCGTTCCCAGTGGATTTCCCGCTATGGCTTGAAGGTCGCGCATCAGCTGCATCAGGAATGCATCGATGCCATGGAGAATTTCAAGGAGTTGATCAAGGACATCGACTGCGAGCCACAGCCGGGCGGGCACCTGTATATCGCCCACCGGGACAAGGTCATGCCGACCCTGGAGAAGGAAGCCAAGCTGCTGCGGGACGAGTTCAACTATGACGCCCAGATTCTGAGTGCCACGGACGTCAAGCGCGACTGGGTGGATGACAAGGAAGCCGCCGGCGCCATGCACGAGCCGGAAGGCATCGGCATCCACGCCGCCAAGCTGGCCTTTGGCTATCACAAGAAGGCCCGCGCCCTGGGCGCCAAGATCCATCCTCAGAGTCCGGTACAGGGTTTCGAGACCAAGAACGGCGTGCATTACCTGAAGACGCCGGGTGGGGTGGTGAAGGCCAAGGCGGTGGGTATCGCCACCGGTGGCTATACCTCTCAGAGCCTGCATCCGCAGCTCAAGAATCGCCTGCTGCCGATCCTGTCGAATTCCATCGTCACGCGAGTGCTGACGGATAAGGAAATCGAGGCCTGCAATTTCCAGACCAAGCAGGTCATCACCGATACGCGGATTCTGCGTCACTACTATCGCCGCCTGCCGGATAACCGGGTGCAGATCGGCAGTCGCAGCGCCATCACCGGCCGCGACGCGCCGAACAAGAAGTACGAATCAATGCTGATCAGCGACATGCATCGCAAGTTTCCGGCGCTGAAAGACATTCAAATCGACTTCTCCTGGTGGGGCTGGGTGGACGTCAGTCACGACATGATGCCGCGCATCTTCCAGCCGGAGGCCAAGGAAACCGTCTATTACGCTTTGGGCTATGGCGGTAACGGCGTCATGTACTCTTCTCAGGCGGGGCGGCGACTGGCCCAGTGGATTGCTGGTAAAGGCAAGGAGCTGGATATGCCGATCTTCACCTCCAAGCTGCCGCACCCGAATCTGTTCGAGAAGGTTGAGTCACCGGTATTCGCGCCTTTCCGGCGGTTCGGACAGCGTTTCCTGTATCGGTGGTATGGCTTGAAGGACGAGAAGATCTGACGGCGGCTTTCGGCTGACTCAGGAAAGAAAGCCGACGCCAATCCGTATCGAACCGGCTCTCTGAAAAAGAGGGCCGGTTTTTTATGGCCGTATGGCTGCGGGTAGCAGCTTCGCCAGCCGCTCGATCCCCGGGGCGATGCGCGATTCCGCGATGGCGGAGAAGCCCAGGCGGAAGTACTCGGTGGACGGCTGATCGAAGAAGTGAATATCGCCTCGTTCGATCAGGATGCCCTGTTCTTTCGCCAGGTCGCTCAGCAAGCCGCAGTCGAGTCCCAATGGTCCTTGAATCCAGAAACAGGATCCGCCGTAGATCGAGGGAATCCTGGCGTTGGGCAAATGCTCCGCCAAGGCGTCGTGCATGTGCTGCCAGCGCCGATGGTAGGTACGGTGCATCTGGCGCAATAGCGCATCGTGATAGCCACGCTCGAGAAACAGCGCCACGGCGCGCTGATTATTGGTGGGCGGATGGCGTAGCATCAGGCGACGCAGGGCGCGGGCTTCGCGAATCAACGCTGGAGGTCCTACCATATAGCCCAGCCGAAGCCCGGGGGCCAAGGTTTTCGACAGGCTGCCGACGTAGATGACCCGGTTATGCTTATCGAGACTTTTCAGAGCGGGGGTGGGATTATCCAGATAGTTGGTTTCGCTCTCGTAATCGTCTTCGATGATCAGAAAGTTGCCCAGCTCCGCCATGTCCAGCAGCTGGCGACGCCGAGCCAGCGGCATGGTGACCGTGGTGGGCGACTGATGGCTCGGGGTGACATAAAGCAGATCGCAGCCCTCGATGCTCGGTTCCAGGCGCATGCCCTGGTCGTCCACCGGCATCAGCAGGATATCGTTCGTGAACATGCTGGCGATGTTGTACATGTCCACGTAGCCAGGGTTTTCCATGGCGAAACGCCGCCCCGCCTTCAATAGCAGCATGCCAGTGATCCATAGCGCCTGCTGAGCGCCCACGGTGACGAGAATCTCGTCTTTCGATACGAAGACTCCGCGCCGGGGCAGCAGCCGGGTATGAATCTGTTCGATCAGCAGGGGGTCGTCATTGTTGAGATGATCCACCGCCCAGCTGCGAATGGCGGGTACGCTCATCGAGTCGCGACTGCACTCCCGCCAGTGCTGGGTAGGGAAAAGCGCCGGGTCGATCTGCCCGTAAAGAAAGGGATAGTCATAGCTGGGCCAATCGCCAGGCTTGCAGATAGTGCGCTGCCGAGAAGGATACATGGTCAGCAGAGCTTCCCAGGGCAGGCGCTCCGCGTCGATATCGTTCAGGCGCTGCGGGCGGCTTGCCCGGCCCGCCAGAATCTCGGGATTGACGTAATAGCCGCTGCGTCGCTTGGCGATAAGATAGCCGTCGTCGAGCAGTTGCTCATAGACCAGCATCACCGTATTGCGCGCGATACGAAGTTCGCGAGCCAGCCCGCGACTTGAGGGCAGGGCGCGGTCCAGCGGCAGATGGCCGTCGAGAATCGCGCGAGCGATCTGCTCGCGAAGCTGCTGCTGCAGGCTGGCGGGCGAGTGGTGATCCAGATAAAAGAGTAGCTGACTCATGGCTTGCTGCGACTCCAAGAGAAGGCGCTTGGCGTAGACGCCAAGCCCCAAGCGCAATGGATGACAGAAGAATAAATAAGCGTATCACGCCAGGGAAACATCCCGCATATGTTAGCCATGGGACTATTAGCGTTGATTAGACGTAAGTCTTTTTGTTCGCTGGATCTGCAAAAACCCTTGATGCTATGAGGAAGGTGAAGGCTAGCCAAGCAGAAATCGACAACTGGTACTAAATCGAAAACCGGTATTAGTGGCCCAAGGAGGTGATGCATACAGGTGTTCAGGTAATGGGTTGTGAAAACCAAGCTTCAATAAAAACAAGGCTTAGAGATTAATATGAAAATGAAAAAGATGATGCTTCCCGCCGCTATATCCGCCCTTGGCTTGGCACTGAGCAGCAATGCCATGGCCGCCACTTGGAAGATGGCTATCGGCGACGCCGCCGGCGGGACGCAGTACGAACTGGGAGCCAAGTTCGCCGAGTTGATCGAGGAAAAGTCCGGTGGCGATATCAAGGTTGATCTCTTTCCCAACGGCCAGCTGGGCAGCGAGCAGGATACGGTCAACAACGCCAGCATGGGCCTGGTGGATATGTCGATTCTTGCCATCAATAATATCACGCCCTTCTCGCCAACGGTGGGTGTGCTGACCCTGCCCTATGTCATCCAGAACGCTGAGGACGCCAAGAAACTCACTCAAGGCGAAATCGGCGATCAAATGACGGAGAACACCATTCGCGACGCCGGGGTGCGCATTGTCAGCTGGTCCTACGCCGGATGCCGGCGCTTGACCAACTCGGTCAAGCCCGTGGAGAGCCCCGAGGATCTTGAGGGACTGGTGATTCGCGTACCCAAGAACGAAATCATGATCGCCGCCTACCAGGCCTGGGGCGTCAACCCCAACCCCTTGGCCTGGACGGAAACCTTCACTGCCTTGCAGCAGGGCGTGGTGGACGGACAGGACACTCCCTATATCACCATTGACGCGATGAAATTCTACGAAGTGCAGAATCACGCCACCGATAGTTGCTATGTGTTCTTGCTCGAGCCCTTGATCATGGGGGAAGGTCAGTTCCAGAGCCTGAATCCGGAGATGCAGCAAGCGGTGCTTGACGCCGGTAAGGAAGCCACGGAGCACAGCTTCGAGTACCTTCTGGAAACCGAGGCGGATATCAAGGACAAGCTGGTCAACGAACACGGCATGACCATTACCGAGCCGGCCAACGACGAGAAGGAGTGGATCGAGCAGGCGACTCAGATCTGGCCGGACTTCTACGACAGCATCGGCGGCAAGGAAAAACTCGATCAGGCCCTTGAGGCATTGGGACGCGAGCCCGCTCCTGAGGCATGACTCTTGACTCGCTCATCCGACCATTGACTGGTCGATAGCGTTGACAGGATTAAGTGGAAACCAATTTCGCCGAGCGATGTATGTGAAAAGCCTGCTATCCATCTGGCCCAAAAGAAAGCCTTCAACTGGTGCTGGAGACGATATCAGCTTGTGCGTACAAGTTACCGCTGCTGTGCAAACACACAAAAACAAGGTCTAAGGTTGATATGAAAATGAAAAAGATGATGCTTCCCGCCGCTATCTCCGCCGTTACCCTGGCCTTGAGCGCCAGTGCCATGGCCGCTACCTGGAAGATGGCAACTGGTGACGCCGCCGGCGGGACGCAGTACGAACTGGGAACCAAGTTCGCCGAGCTGATCGAGGAAAAGACCGATGGTGACATCAAGGTCAATATCTTTCCCAACAGTCAGCTGGGCAGCGAACAGGATACGGTCAACAACGCCAGCATGGGCATGCTGGATCTATCGATCGTCGCCATCAACAACATCACGCCGTTTTCTCCTACCGTGGGCGTGCTGACCTTGCCCTATGTCATTCAGAGCGCCGAGGATGCCAAGAAACTCACCCAAGGCGAAATTGGCGATCAAATGACGGAGAACACCATTCGTGACGCTGGGGTACGCATTCTCGGCTGGGCTTATTCTGGCTGCCGGCGCCTGACCAACTCCGTGAAGCCTGTCGCGACGCCGGAAGATCTCGATGGCCTGGTCATTCGCGTGCCCAAGAACGAGATCATGATCGCCGCCTATCAGGCCTGGGGAGTCAACCCTAACCCACTAGCCTGGTCCGAAACCTTTACCGCCTTGCAGCAAGGCGTAGTGGATGGGCAGGATAATCCTTATATCACCATCGATGCCATGAAATTCTACGAGGTGCAGGACCACGTCACCGATAGTTGCTATGTGTTCTCTCTCGAGCCCTTGATCATGGGGGAAGGCCAGTTCCAGAGCCTGGATCCGGAGATGCAGCAAGCGGTGCTTGACGCCGGTAAGGAAGCCACGGAGCACAGCTTCGAGTACCTTCTGGAAACCGAGGCGGATATCAAGGACAAGCTGGTCAACGAACACGGCATGACCATTACCGAGCCGGCCAACGACGAGAAGGAGTGGATCGAGCAGGCGACTCAGATCTGGCCGGACTTCTACGACAGCATCGGCGGCAAGGAAAAACTCGATCAGGCCCTTGAGGCATTGGGACGCGAGCCCGCCCCCTCCAAGTAACGTGCTTATCTAGCAGCTCAACCGTTGCCGTACCGGTTTTCAAGACCGGTACGGTGAAGGCTGTATCAAGAACTCGTTGCCCGCTGGGAGGAGTAGCTTCATGAAACACGTTATCTTCAAGATCATTGATAACCTGGAGAACTATCTTTGCCAGTTTCTCCTGGTGACCTTCGTCGTTCTGCTGTTCGTGCAGATCGTCCTGCGCAACCTGTTCGCCGACTCCCTGGCCTGGGGGGACGAGCTTGCCACCTACGCCTTCGTGTGGTTCGCCTACCTGGGGGCGGTCTATGCCGCCAAGCTATCGGCGCATAACCGAGTCACCTTTCAATTCAAGTTCCTGCCCAAGGCCGTCGAGCGCTACTGCGCCTTGCTCACGGATATCATCTGGCTGGGATTCAATGGCGTCTTCATCTACCTGAGCTACGACTTCGTGTTCAACAAGATGAACCTGTTCTGGAAGTCCCAGACCCTGGGGGTTCCGATGAAGTATTTCTACCTGATCCTGCCCATCGCCTTCGTTGCCATGTCGATACGCATCATCCAGAACAATTATCTGAGATTCGTCAAGAAGGTGGACCCCGTCGATCCGGAATCCCAGCAGCTCGAAGAGTTGAAGCGTCCCGGTGGTGAGCCTACCAGGCCCGTCGACGGCGAGGAGCGATAAGCATGGATTCCACCATCATCTATATTCTGTTCGGCAGCTTCCTGCTGCTGCTGTTACTGGGTGCGCCGATCACCGTCTCTCTCGGGGTAGCCGCCCTGGCCACCTATCTCGCCATCGGCGAGAATCCCATGGCCTTCGTGCAGATCGCCTTTACCTCCGTGGGCTCGTTTCCGCTGATGGCCTTGCCGGCGTTCATCCTGGCCGGTGCCTTGATGGAAGCGGCGGGCATTTCCAAGCGCCTGGTGGATATTGCCGAGGCCTTCGCCGGCCCGGTAACCGGCGGGTTGGGTGCGGCGACGGTATTCGCCTGCATGTTCTTCGGCGCCATTTCCGGCTCTGGCCCTGCCACCACCGCGGCGGTGGGTATGCTGATGATTCCCGCCATGGCCAATCGCGGCTATGACCGCGGCTACGCTTCTGCCGTCACGGCGTCCTCCGGCGGGCTGGGGGTAGTCATACCGCCGTCGATTCCCATGGTGATCTTCGGCATTTCCGGCATGGGCCTGCAGCCGCCGCCGGAAGCGGTGGCCATGCACGGCAGC